>NZ_JBHVVL010000001.1:1053458-1186563 GCF_042883605.1 Leifsonia sp. NPDC058194
CCCCGTGGGGGCCGCCCCCCCCCCCGCCGGCCCGCCGCCCCCCGCCCCCCGCCCCGGGGGGGGTTTTTTTTTGGGTGTTGTTGGGCGGTGTAACCCCCCAAAAAACCCACCCCTCGACGGCTGGCCCCGGCTAGGCTGAAACAATGCTGGTACTGACGCGCAAACCCGGTGAGCGAGTGCTCATCGGCGACGACATCGTCGTGACGATCCTCGACGCGCGCGGCGACGGCATCCGGATCGGGATCGACGCCCCGCGCGGCATCCGCATCCAGCGCGACGAGGTTGTCAAGGCCGTCACCGAGGCCAACCAGGAGGCCACCGAGCAGGCCGCCGGAACCGCCGACCCCGAGGCCCTCATCAAGAAGTCGCTCGGGCTCTGACGCGCCTGGCGACTGGCGGGGTGGACGACATCGCAGACCTTCCCCTCGCCGAATTCGGGTTCCCGGGCACCCTTCGCGACCGCTTGGTCGCGGCGATCCTCGCGGGCGAGAAGACCGCGACGTCCTCCCTCCTGGTCGAGTACGAACGTGAAGGCGAGCCGCTGCCCGTGGTCGGTGCCCGAGCGGTCGTGCCCGACTCGGACGGAAGGGCCGTGGCCGAGATCGTGGTGACGGAGGTCCGCGTCGTGCCGCTCGCGCGGGTGGATGTCGCGCACGCGGTCGCAGAGGGCGAAGGAGATCGCACGGTGGCCGAATGGCGGGCGTCGCACGAGCGCTTCTGGCACGGCGATGAGTTCCGCGCCACCATCGGCGACCCCGAGTTCACCGTGGACGACGCAACCGACGTGGTCCTCGAGCGCTTCGCGCTCACGCTATCCACAGCCCTGCCCCTCCCGCGCTCGTGAAACGACGCAACACGCCCTTTTCCGCGACGTTTCAGGGCGGAGAAGGGCGTGTTGTGACGTCTCAGGTCGGCCGCGCGGCGCGGGTGGAGTGATCGCTAGGCGATGCCGCCGCCGTCCACGACCAGGGCCGAGCCGGTGACGTACGACGACTCGTCGCTGGCCAGCCACACGACCGCGGCGGCGATCTCGGTCGGCTCACCCATGCGGCCGAGCGGCCGGTCGGCGGCCTCGGCGAGGAACGACCCCGCCTCCTGGCCGAGCTGGCGGGCCTCGTCGCGCAGCATCCCGGTGTTCACGTCCCCGGGGTTGACCGAGTTCACGCGGATCCCCTGCGGGCCGTGGTCGATCGCCAGCGCGCGGGTCATGTTGACGACGGCGCCCTTCGACGCGCAGTAGGAGATCGCCTGGCCGCCGCCCTTGAGCCCCCAGCCGCTGCCCGTGTTGATGATGGAGCCCTTCCCGGCCGCCGCCATCACCGGCACGACGTGCTTGCACATGAGGAAGATGCCGCGCACGTTGACACCGAAGACGCGGTCCCACTCCTCGACGGTGGTCTCGACGGCGGTGGTGCGGCGGATGATGCCCGCGTTGTTGAACGCGATGTCGAGGCCGCCGAACGCGTCGACGGCGGAGGCGACGGCGCGCTCGACGTCGGGCTCGGCCGAGACGTCGGCCGCGATGGCGATCGCCTCGCCGCCGGCCGCGCGGATCTCGGCGGCGACGGCCTCCGCTGCCTCCTGCTGCAGGTCGACGACGGCGACGCGGGCGCCGTCGGCGGCGAGGGCGAGGGAGGTGGCGCGGCCGATGCCGCCCGCTCCTCCGGTGACGATGGCGGACTTGCCGGCTAGACGCATTCGGGATCTCCTTCGATGGGGGCCGCGGTGGCGGCACTGACAGGGTAGATGCTCGCCGTGGCGGGCCCGGTGACCACCGTGAGGTGGCCGGCCAGCCGAGCGTCGAGCGCGGGGTCGCCGGTGTCGACCAGCAGGGGCCGGCCGGCGAGGTCGATGAGTTTCTGCTCCGTCGCGACGACGAGCAGAGGGTGCGGCCCGAGCGCCGCGACGACGCGCGGCGAGAGCTGCTGGTTGCCGCGGCCGAGCACGAAGCCCTGGCCGCCGATGACGGTGACGACGGCCTGGGCGGGCCGCCCGTCCACGGCGGAGAGCGCCTGAGCGGCGGTCACGTCGCGCGCCACGAGCTGGCCGTCCTCGACGACGTCCACGCCGAGCGGTGTGGTGTCGAGGCCGAGCACCCGGCCGACCTCGGCGGTGGTGCCGCCCGGGCCGAGCAGGTAGCGCACGCCGGGGAGCATCCGGGAGACCGCGCCGACGGCGGCGCCGTGCACGGACTCCCGCTCGCTCGCGGGGGTGGACGCCTTGCGGGCCTGAGTGCGGCCGGGAGCCGCGGGGACGGGGACGAGGGCGAACAGTCGCGGATCGGGCCGCCCGGCGCGCATCCCCTCCTCGTCGAGGTCGAGCACCTCGGCGTCCGCCGTCGGGAGGGGGCCGCCGGTCCAGGCGGCGGCGAGTGCGCCGGCCGCAGCCGGGCCGACTGCGAAGCAGCCCGAGTACATCTTGACCCCGGCCGGGATGCCGAGCACCGGGACGCCGGCCTGGAGGCCGCGGGCGACATCCCGCGCCGTGCCGTCGCCGCCCGCGAAGAGCACGAGCGTCGCGCCCGCGGCGTGCAGGGCCGCAGCCGCGCGCGCGGTGTCGTCCCCGGTGGTGGCGGCCGCGCGCGCCGCGACATCGGCCGGCCGGTACACGACCCGGGGGACCAGACCGGCCGCCCGCACTGCGTCTTCACCCAGCGCCCCCGCCGCGGTGAGCACCTCGGCTCCGGGATGCGCGCTCGCGAGCACGGCCAGCGCCTCCTCCGCCCGCACCGACGCCCGGGGGACGCCGCCGCGACGCAGCGCCTCCTGCTGCACCGCGGCGCCGTCGCTCCCGGCCAGACCCGCGGGCCCGCCGATCCCCGCGACCGGGTTCACGACGAGCCCGATGCTCATGCGGCGGCATCCTCCGGTGTAGACGCCTCTGCCGATGAGGTCGCACCTGCGCCGAAGTACTTGCGCTGGTACGCCCGCCACGTGACCGCCCACCGCTCCGGGTCGTCCAGGTCGTCGTGGTGGGTGTGGTGCACGGTCTGGTTGTGCGGGGCGGTGCGCACGACCTCCGGTGTCTGGCGCGCCTCCCGTGCCACCTCGGCCAGCACGGCCGCGTATTCGTCGAGCTCCGCCATCGAGTACGACTCCGTCGGCTCGAGGGTGAACGGCTGCGGCACGACGTACGGGTGGTGGCTGGTCCAGTAGTGCATCCCGAAGTCGGAGGCGCGGACGCCGATCTCCTCCGAGCTGATGCCGGTCTCCTCGAACAGCTCCTGCCACGAGTAGCGCACCTGCTCGATGCGGCGGCGGCCGGTCGCGTAGGGGGCGCTCGCGCCCGGGATCTCGAGGATGCGCTTCATCAGGTAGTTGTTGTTGAGCACGGCGGTCTCGGCGACCGCGCGCAGCCCGGGGGCGCCGAGTGCGCGGATCCACGCGTAGGTGCGGACGATGTTCGGGATGACGCCGTAGAACGGCGCGACCGTCCCGATCGACTGGGGCCGGTCGCCGTCGAGCACGTACCGGTCGCCGACCTTCTCGACCACCGGCCCGGGCAGGAACGGCACGAGCGCCTCCGACACCGCGTTGGCGCCGGATCCCGGCCCGCCGCAGCCGTGCGGGGTGCCGAAGGTCTTGTGGAGGTTGAAGTGGCACACGTCGAACCCGGCGTCGCGGGCGCGGGTGATGCCGAGGATGCCGTTGGCGTTCGCCTGGTCGTACGACGCCAGAGCGCCGACCGAGTGCGCCAGGTCGACCCACTCGCGGATGCGCGGGTTGTAGATGCCCGTGTCCTCCGGGTTGGTGACCATGATGGCAGCCGTGCGGGGCGAGATCGCCGCGCGCAGGGCCTCCACGTCGGGGTAGCCGTCGGCGTCGGGGAAGATCGTGATGACCCGGTAGCCGGCCATCTTCGCGGCGGCCGCGTTGGAGGGGTGCGAGAAGATCGTGGTGATCACCTCGTCGCGCTGCTCGCCCTCGCCGCGCGACGCGTGGTAGGCGCGGATCATCGAGATGTTGGCCCAGATCGCCTCGGAGCCGCCGCTGGTCTGCAGCGAGACGCGGCTCATCCCCGAGATCTCGGCGAGCATGCGCTCGGTGCGCCAGACGATCTCGAGCACGCCCTGTGCGGAGTCCGGGTCCTGCAGGGGGTGCAGGTCGGTCAGGTCGGGGGTGCGGATGATCGCCTCGTTGACCTTGGGCGCGTACTTCATCGTGCAGGTGCCCTGGCCCACGTCGACGTTGAGGTCGGCGCCGAGGTTCTCCTGGCTGAGGCGGAGGTAGTGCTTGAGCACGCGCATCTGCCCGATCTCGGGGAGAGTAGGCGGCGCCGGCCGGCGGAGGGAGGCGGGGAGCGCCGCGACGACGTCGCCGACCGCGTCCCCCACGCCCGCCTCGACCTGCGACGGCACGACCCCGCGCTCGCCGGGCGTGTGCAGCTCGAAGACGATCGGTTCGTCCCAGCGTGCCTGGTGGAAGCGGCGCAGCGCCGGCTTGGGTGCGATGGGAAGGCTCACAGTGACGTCTCCTCGAGGGCGGTGCGGACGGCCTCGGCCAGGTCGTCGATGTCGGTCTGGGTGTTCTGCTCCGTCACGCAGACGAGCAGGCGGGCGTCGTCGAGCGCGAGTCCCGGCTCGAAGCCGCGGGCGCGCAGCGCGGTCACGAGCGCGGGCGCGGTGAGGGAGGCGTCGCTCAGGTCGAGCACGAACTCGCGCAGATGCACGGCGTCGTCGGCGTCCTCCACGCCCGGCAGTGCGGTGAGGGCGGCACGGGCGTAAGCGGTGCGGGCGAGCAGGGTCTCACCGAGCTCGGCCATCCCTTGCGGCCCGAGCAGCGCCAGGTACACGCCCGCGGCGATGCCCCAGAGCGCGGCTGCCGTGCCCACCCACTCCTTGCCCTCCTCGCGCACGGCGAAGGAGGTGCGGTCGTAGGCGACGTCGCCGAAGCCGTATTCGCCGGGCACGTCGGTGGAGGCGAGGCCGAAGAGGCGCGACGGCATCTCCATCACCAGGCGCGGGTCGTCGGCGACGGCGATGAAACCGGCGTGCGCTCCGCCGTACCAGGGGTGCAGGCCGAGCGACTGGATGTCGCCGTGCAGGATGTCGGCGCCCGCGTCGGCGGGGGAGGCCAGCACGCCGAGCCCGATCGGGTCCGTGCCCGCGACGAGCAGGGCGCCTGCGGCGTGGGCTGCGTCGGCCAGCTCGGCGATCGCGGTCTCGAGAGCGCCGTGGAAGCTCGGGGTCTCGATCCACACGGCCGCGGTGTCGGCGCCGATGAGCGCGGTCGCGGCGGTGACGTCGGCCGTGCCGCGCAGGGTCGGCACGATCGTCAGGTCGGCGATCGGCCGCACGTAGTCGCGCACCTTGCTCAGCTTGTCCGGGTGGGCGTCGCTGACCAGCAGGATGCCGCGGCGGCCGGTGATGCGGGTCGCCATGGCCAGCGCGGTCGCCGCCGCCTGGTAACCGTCATAGGTGGGCACGTTCACGACGTCCGTGTTCAGCAGCTCGCCCATCAGGGACTGGTACTCGAACAGGGCCTGGAAGCGCCCGTGGTCCTCGTACGGCTCACCGGCGTAGGCCGTGAGGAACTCGCTGCGGTTGATCACCTCGTCGACGATCGCGGGGACGGCGTGGTTGTACGTGCCGGCGCCGAGGAAGAGCCGGCCCGGCTCGACCGCGCGGTTGCGGCGCAGCAGGCCGCCGACGTGACGCACCAGGTCCTGCTCGGCGACCAGCGGCTCCGGGAGGTCGAGGTCGCGACCGAGCCGCAGATCCGCCGGGATGTCCGCGTAGAACTCCTCGACGCTCGCCGCACCGACGGCGTCGAGCATCGCCTGCCGCGACGCGGGCGCCGTGTTCGGCACGTAGGGATGGACGAAGGGGTGGGTCATGCTGGCCTCTCAGTGTTCGCAGGGCGGTTCGTCGGATGTGCGACCACGGCGACGCCGAACGCGTCCAGCGGCAGACCTGCTCCAGCGTCCGCGCCGGTGAGCAGGTCGGTGCCGCCCGGGATGCGCGGTGCGTTCCGCGCCTCCCGGCCGTGATTGAGCACGAAGGTGAAGTCGGTGACCCCGTCGGTGCGGGTGACGATCTCGAGGGCGGTGTCGGGCTCGCGGGTGACGACGCCGGCCGCCGCGAAGACGGCGGAGAGCGCGGAGCGCATCCCCTCCTCGTCGAGACCGGCGCCCAGGTACCAGGCGGCTCCCGCCCCGTGCGTGCGGCGGGTGAGGGCGGGGAGCGCGGCGAGGTCGCCGTCGGCGAAGCGGGCGAGCACCTCGGTGCCGTCGGCCGGCTCGATCCACTCGCCCCAGACGCGGGTCGAGTGCACCCGGCCGCCGAGCTCGACGGTGCGCTGCTGCCCGTCGGCCAGCGGCCACCATTCGTCCACCTCGATGCCGAGGAGGTCGCGCAACGGACCCGGGGCGCCTCCCTCGTGCACCTGCTCGCTGTGGTCGACGACGCCGGAGAACGGGCCGACGACCAGCTGGCCGCCCGCCGCGACGAAGGCCGTGAGCGCCTCCGCCTGCTCGGTGGTGGCCGCATAGAGGTTCGGGACGAGCACGACCCGGTGGTCGCCGAACGGACCGGCGGCGCGTGCGACATCCACCGGCTGGCCGAGGGCGAACGCGGCGGCGTGCCAGGCACGCGCCTCCGTCAGCCAGTCGAGCCGTTGCGACGGCATGGACTCGGTCTGCGTGACGCCCCACCAGGCGTCCCAGTCGGCCACGAGCGCGACCTCGGCCCGCACGCGGGTCCCGCGCACCGCCTCCAGCAGCCGCAGTTCGGCGCCGAGCGCCTTCGTCTCCTGGAAGGAGCGGCTGCGCTCGCCGCGGTGGCCCAGCATCGCCGAGTGGAACTTCTCCGGGCCGAACTTCGCCTGCCGCCACTGGAAGAACATGACGCCGTCCGACCCGTGGGCGACGGCCTGCAGGCTTCCGAGCCGCATCTGGCCGGGCGCTTTCGGCACGTTGACGTCGCGCCAGCTGACGGCGCTCGGGGCCTGTTCGAGCAGCAGCCAGGGACGGCCGTCCTTGAGACTGCGCATGAGGCCGTAGTTGAGAGCCGCACCGACGTGGGCGCGCGGGTCGGCGGGGTCGGGGTACGCGTCGTCCGTCACGAGGTCCTCGGCGTCGGCGAAGCGCCAGTAGTCCAGCTCGCGGAAGAGGCTCATGAAGTTGGTGGTGACGGCGATCTCGGGAGTGACCTCCCGCAGCACGTCGACCTCCGCCTGGAACAGCTCCAGGAGGGCGTCCGACGAGAACCGCTCGAAGTCGACGACCTCGGCCGGGTTGATCGGGCCGGTCGCCGTGCGAGGCGGCTCGATCTGGTCGAAGCTCAGGTAGTTCTGACCCCAGCAGCTCGTGCCCCAGGCGTCGTTCAGCCCGGCGATGCTGCCGTAACGGTCCTCCAGCCAGCGACGGAAGTGGCGCGCCGACTCCGGGCACCAGCATCGCGAGACGTGGTCGCCGTATTCGTTCGAGACGTGCCAGAGCGCGAGCGCGGGATGCGCGCCGTAGCGCTCCGCCAGCGCCCGCGTCAGCCGCAGCGCCGCCTCCCGGAACACCGGAGAGCTCGGGCAGTACGACTGCCGCGAGCCGAACTCGAGTCGCACGCCGTCCGCGTTCCACGGCAGCACGTCGGGATGCTCGCGCACCAGCCAGGCCGGCGGCGTCGCCGTGGCCGTGGCCAAGTCGACGCGGATCCCGTGCTCCCAGAGCAGGTCGATCACGCGGTCGAGGCCGGCGAAGTCCCAGACGCCCGGCTCCGGCTCCAGCAGCGGCCAGGAGAACACCGGGAGCGTGACCAGGTTGACCCCGGCCTCCACCATCAGGCGCACGTCCTCGGCCCAGACCTCTTCGGGCCACTGGTCGGGGTTGTAGTCGCCGCCGTAGGCGAGCGCGTCGAGCCGGATGCTCCGGGGCGCGGGGATCGTCATCGGTCTCCTCTGGTGCTTCGCGTCTTGTGTCGATTCCGTGTCGACTGTATTCTGTATACAGTAACGCTAAGACGATCGCCACCGCGGGTCAACCCCTAAGCTGGCGACCACGGGTCCGGCCGGGAGGGGTCACATGGCGATCGAACGCAAGAATCTGCGTTCCCAGGTGCGCGAGGAGCTCATCGCGCGCATGCGCGCGGGGGACGTCCGCCCGGGGGAGAGCATCAACGAAGTCCAGCTCGCCGCCGAGCTCGGCGTCAGCCGCACCCCGCTGCGCGAGGCCCTCATCGCCCTCGAGAGCGAAGGCCAGATCGAGAGCGAGAACGGCAAGGGGTTCCGCTTCGTGCCCCTCAGTGCACGCGAGTTCGAAGAGCTCTGCCCCATCATCGTCACCCTCGAAGGCCTCGCCCTCGACCTCTCGCCCCTCGACGAGCTCGCCGCCCTCGGCGCGCGGCTCGGCTCCCTCGCCGCCGACTTCTCAGACGACGTCGCCCAGCACGCGGTCGTCAACCGCAAGGACGACGAGTGGCACAACCTGATGCTGAGCGCCTGCCCCAACCGCAAGCTCCTGGAGCAGATCTCCCAGGTGCGCAGCGCCATCCACCGTTACGAGTCGCTGCTGGTCGGTGGAGAGGTGCTCGTGGAGCGTTCCGCCGCCGAGCACGCGATCATCGCCCAGCACCTCGTCGAGCGCGACGTGCCCGCGGCCAAGGCCGCGCTGGCGGAGAACTGGACGAACGGCATGCGCCGTCTGCTCGCCGACGCCGGCATCAAGTGGGAGCGCCTGGCCTAGCGGCTGTCTTCGCCGGAGGCGCCCCGCGCCTCAGCCCGCCGACTCGCCCGCCGCTGCGGGCGACGACGTCGAGCACACCCTTTGTCAGCACCCACCACCCTTGACCGAGGCAGGCCGTCGCCGGGCATGGGCGATTAGAATGCCCCGCGGTGTCAGGCCAGTTTCGGTCGGCCGGGAGCACCACATCGTGCGTGCGCGGCTTGCCTTCGCTTCGACTGAGGACGCGCCGCCCTTCACGGTAGATTCCTGCGGCGGCCTTCGGCTCGACACCCAGGCCAGGCAGCGCGAGCCGTGCAATTCACTGCACGCGCATAGGGTCCCGATTCTGGGCAACGCGGGGGAGGACCAGAGTTGATCGATGAGATTCCTGTGCCTCCGTGCGCCGAAGCCGATCCGGGCGGCCATCCGCAGAATTTCGTGAGCGGGCGGTTCGGCTGGTGTCGAGGGCGGCAAAGAGGATCGGACCTGTCGCTCAACGCGAAAGTGGTCCCGGGCCGTGGTAAATGCGGCACACTGCGAGCTACCGGAGTGTTCTTGGGAGGAACGGTTGGATACAGCTGTGCGTGGTAATCGGTTGCGTGCATTCGCATGGGCAGCTGCAGCCCTCTGGGCGGGGGTGCTGCTCGTGTCGGTGCTCACGGCTGTTGGTTGGATTCGGGCACCGGGACTCCTGATTGCTTGCCTCATCGTCTCCATAGCCGCGTGGGGAGGCGCCCTCGTGTGGCTTTCTCTCAGCGATCGAACGAAGTCGACTGTCAGCTCACTGCGCGTCTTCCGCACCCTAGCGGCGGGTTTCCATCGTGATAAGTCGGCGTTGAGCGTCGTGCTCCCCGTCATGTGTCTTGTAAGTGTCGGTGTATTCGTGGCGGGGGCGATCGTGCTTCCGCGAGGAACGGGGTTGGAGCAAGCCGGTGATACGTACTTTCAGACTGGAGAGCAGGGCCGGCAACAGATCTCCGCTAGCGCAGCCCTCTACTTTCAACTTGCGCGGGATGTCCTGGTCCCGACAGGCCTCACATTGAGTGCCTGTTGCCTTTCGACTCTCACACTCAGAGGTATCGCGCGTTCGCTTGAAATCCATTCGTACAGGGGCTAGCCCATGTCGCGTGAACCGTCCCCGGTTCTCGCCACTTCTGTGCACGTGCCATATCAGCTTCGGATGGCGCGTCGAAGGCGGCGAAATACGCGGTCTCGAGTTCTCCCGCCATGAGTTGTCAAAGTCGACCCGCCCTGGTGGTCGGCTCGGCGGCGAGATTATCCTCGTGGTTGTCAGCGATGACCGAGTGGCATCGTTGCCGCCTCACCCCCGCGACACCTGCACCGCCAGATCCACGAACAGCGCCGCCGACCACCCGAACGCGGTCGTGGCCGTGCGCGCCTTCTCGCCCGTCGCCGGGTTGAAGTACTCGTGCGGCCCGCCCCCGTGGATCACGAGACGCAGCGTCTGCTCGATCAGTTCACGCGCACGCTCGGCCTGCCCCGACACGGCCAGACCCTCGGCCAGCAGCGAATTGACGTTCACCCACACCGGTCCGCGCCACATGCGCTCATCGGAATATGACGGGTCGTGGCGCGCGACGGTCGGCACCGTCCAGGTCGTCGCGAAGCGGTCGGGGTCGTCGAGGGCGGCGAGGATGCTGGTGACGTACCGGCCCGGCAGCCGGCCGGTGAGCAGGGGCAGCAGCGAGACGACCGCTTCCGCGGCGACGGGGGTTCCGGCGCCGGAGGAGCGGAAGAAGCCGGCCGACTCGTCCCACATGCCCTCCAGCAGCTCCAGCGTGCGTGCGGAGCGGGCAGCGTGCCGGGAGGCGGCGTCGACGTCGCCCACCGACCGTGCGCGCGACGCCAGCAGGTCGTCCTGCAGGATCAGGTAGGCCGCGAGATCGGGGGAGGCCACCGGCAGCTCGGCGTCGAAGACGGGGCTGTCGTCGAGGCCGGAGGAGTAGGGGTGGCCGTACTCGGGCATGCCGTCGCCGTCGAGGTCGGAGCGCTCGAACCACCAGTCCTGACTGCGCGTGACGGTCTCCCATGCGGCCGCGAACCACGCGTCGTCGGAGACAAACCCCTCCAGGCGGCGCAACGCCCACGCGGCCAGCGGCGGCTTGGTGAGCGGGATGGGCGCGGACGGGTCGGCGATGGCCGAGCCGGCGCGGCGCAGGTTGTCGCGGTCGCCGGGCGGGAGGTCGTCGCTGGAGGCGAGCACGCCCTCGTCGTGCACGACGTCCGGCAGCTGCCCGTCGGCGGTCGGGAAGGCGAAGGCGAGCTCCAGCTGCTCGCGGGCGAGCTCGGGGTCGCCGTGGCGGAGGCCGGAGGCGATGAAGTACGCGTCCCACTGCCACAGCCCGACGTAGCCGATCTTCGACGGGACGACGGCGCGAGCGCCGCGGCCGGGCAGCGAGACGATGTTCGCGCCGAGCACCCACCAGCAGAACGCGGTCATGTCCGCGAGGTCGTCGCGCACGACGGGCGTGCGATCGAACCACGCATCCCAGACCCGTGTCGTCGCCTCGAGCGCCCGCGTATGCCCGTCAACGCCGGGATGCTCCGAGACCTGCGCGGTGAATCGCGCGCCCGGCCGAAGCTCGGTGGAGGCCGGAACCACGGCGATGCGCACCGCGGAGGACGTCCGCACGGCCGGCGCGAAGGGGAGGTCGAGGTCGGCCGACCAGGCGACCGTGCCGTCACCGCCCAGGCTGAGGGCGTCCGGGCCGTCGAAGGTCAACATGACGCCCGCCTCCCCGAACTCGATGCGGTCGGGGTGCACGGCGGTCACGGCGGCGGGGCGCCCCTCCGCGCCGAGGACGCGCAGGGTGCGCACGAGCACGCAGTCGTCGAGCCGACGCTCGTACTCGGCCAGCCGCACCGTCACCCCGTCGCCGGCCCGCTGCACCAGGATGCGCGAACCCGGGAACGTGAACGGCGCCGACTCGAGGTCGAGGAACGGGGAGACCCGCGCGGCGGTCGCGGCGGCGCGGCTCATCGCCCGCCCAGCCCGGAGGCGGCCATCGAGTTCAGGATGCGCCGCTGACCGATCACGAACGCGATCAGCATCGGGATGGTCGCGATGGCCGACGCCGCCATGATCAGCCCGTAGTTGATCGATCCGTACTGCCCGCGGAAGCTCTGCAGCAGCAGCGGCACCGTGAACAGGTCCTGCGAGTTGAGCAGCACGAGCGGCAGGAGGAAGTTGTTCCAGGTGCTCAGCGCCACGATGATCGCCAGCGCCCCGAGTCCCGGCTTCAGGTTGGGCAGGATGATGCTCCAGAAGATGCGCCAGCGTCCCGCGCCGTCGACGAGGGCGGCCTCCTCCAGCTCCCGCGGCAGCGACAGCACGAACTGGCGCATCAGGAACACCGCGAACGGGTTGGCGAGCGCGGCCGGCACGATCAGCGCGAGGTGCGAGTCCACCCAGCCGAGCCGCGCCATCAGGAAGTAGAACGGGATCAGCGTCACCTGCATCGGGATCATCTGCGTCGCGAGGAACAGCACGAAGAGCATCTTGCTGCCGCGGAAGGGGATGCGCGCGAACGCGTACCCGGCCATGGCGGCGGTGATCAAGGTGCCGGCGACGACGAGCACGGCGATGTAGATGGTGTTCCAGTACGCCTGCCCGAAGGGCACGTCGTTCCACGCGTCGGCGTAGTTCTGCAGCGTGAACGGCTTCGGCCAGACGCTCAGCGGGTCGTTCAGCAGCTGGGGCAGCGACTTGAACGACGTGATGAGCATCCAGAGGAAGGGGAACACCATGGCCAGGCCGCCGAGCAGCAGGACGACGTGCAGCAGCGTCTTGCGGGTGCGTGCGGCGGCGCGCCCGGGGTGGGCGCCGGCGCTGCGGGTGGCAGCGTCGGGGCGGGCGGTGGCGGTGGTCATGCGGCACCATCCTCGTAGTGGACGAACTTCTTCTGGGCGGCGAACTGGATGCCCGTGATCACGAGGGTGATCAGCAGCAGGATGATCGACGCGGCGCTGGCCGGGCCGAACTGGAACTTGCCGAAGCCCAGATCGTAGATGTGGTAGACGATGGTCCGCGTCGCGTTGTCCGGCCCCGCGTTCGCGGTGAGGATGAACACGGTGTCGAACGTCTGCAGCGAGCTGATGAACGCGATGACCGTCGAGAAGAAGATGATCGGCGACAGCAGCGGTAGCCGCACGCGGAAGAACAGGGTGAGCGCGCCCGCGCCGTCGAGCCGGGCCGCCTCGATGACGGCCGGCGAGATGTTCTGCAGTCCGGCCAGGAAGATGATCACGTTCAGCCCGACGGAGGACCAGATGGTCACGATGCACACGGCGATGAGCGCGAGGTGCGGGTCGCCGAGCCAGTCGGGCGGGGCGACGTGGAACACGTTCGCGATGAACCCACTGAGCACGCCGTCCTTGCGGAACAGCTGCTGCCAGATCATCGCGACGGCGACCGACGAAGTGACGACGGGCGCGAAGAACAGGATCAGGTAGAGCGTGCGCGTCTTCAGCTTCTCCAGCGCGACCGCCAGCACGACGGCCAGGGCGAGGCCGATCGGCACGGTGATGAGGGCGATGAGCAGGGTGTTGACGATCGACCGCCCGAACAGCGGGTCGCTCATCTCGGTGCGGAAGTTGTCGAAGCCGACCCAGCTGAGGTCGTTGAGGCCGTCCCACTGCGCGAACGCCAGCACGAGGCTCGCGATGAACGGCACGACGACGAAGAGGGCCATCCCGAACAGCTGGGGCCCGACGAACACGTAGCCCCACCGGCGGTCGCGACGCCGCCAGGCGGACTCCTTGCGGAGCCCGCCCGGCGTCGCGGGAGGGGTGTCGGCCTCGCGGGCGACCAGTGCTTCCCTGACTGCGCTCACGCTCGATGCCTCACTTGCCGCCGGTCTTGTCGGCGATCATCTTCGCGACCTCGTCCAGCGTCGCCTTGGTGGACGCCTTGCCCTGGTAGAGCGCGAGCATCTTGTCGCTGATGTCGCTGGAGAGGCCGGGGACGGACGCCTCGGTGGCGTTGTCCTCGAAGCCGATGTCGCGCATGTCGAGCAGGGTCTGGGCGTGGGCGGGATAGCCGTCCAGCACCACCGAGTCGGCACCCGAGATCGACGGGACCGCGTTGCCGCCGCCCTTGAGCCGGAAGGTCTGGCCCTGGGCCGAGAGGAAGTTCGTCCAGAACTCGAACGCCGCATCCTTGTTCTTGGTCTTCGCGTTGATGGCGAGATAGCTGACCGCGACGCCGGTGGGCGCGGCCTTGCCGCTCGGGGTCGGCCAGGGGGCCACGTCGTAGTTCTCGGGGTCGCCCGCGGCCTTCACCGTTCCGATCGTGTACCGGCCCTGGATGAAGAAGCCGGCCTTGTGCGTGACGAACACGCTGTCCGCGCCCGCGCCCTCCGGCAGGGTGTCGGCGACGACGAAGGTGCCGTCCTGGAAGTTCTTGGCGAGCACGTCCATCGCCTTCACGCTGGTCGGATCGGTGTTCGCGACGAACTTCCCGGAGGAGTCGAACGCCGTGCCGCCCTGGGAGGAGATCCAGCTGTAGTGGGTCGACCAGTAGTTCCAGAACATCGAGCCGGTGAGGCCCGCGTCGTGGAGCTTGGCGTTCATGTCGAGGAACGCCTCGGTCGTCCACTTGCCCTCGGCGGCGAGCGTCGCCGGGTCCTCGGTCACACCGGCCTTCTTCAGGGCCTCCTTGTCGTACCAGAGGGCGTCCGGGTTGGAGTCGTTGGGCGCCGCGTAGATCTCGTCGCCCTTCTTCGTGGCTCCGAACAGGCCCTGCGCGAAGTCCGCCGGCTTGGTCTTGCTGGCCGAGGAGTTCATGAGCGAGGTCAGCGGCATCAGTGCCTTCGAGTTCACGAACTGGCCGATCTTGTCGTCGCCGATGTAGAAGACGTCGGGGGCGGTGCCGGAGGCCAGCTGCGCGAGGAGCTTCGTGTGGTAGTCGCCGTAATCGGCGACCGGCTGGAGCACGACCTTGATGTCGGGGTGCTCCTTCATGAACTGAGTGTCGAATTCCTTGTATCTGGTCAGTTCTTCGGGGGTGCCCCAGGTGGACCAGACGACGGTCTTGGATCCGCCGCCTCCCGATCCGGAGCATGCTGCCATGCTGAGGGCCAGTGCGGCTGCCGCCGTGATGGCCAGCGCCCTTCTCACCTTTGAGTCGACGCGAGACATGAGTACCTCGTTCCTTGAGAGTCTCTGCTGTGGTGGTCTGTATTCTGTATACAGTAGGCAGCCAAGTGATGCAAGCCTTCCAGGAAGGCGAGGTAGTTTATACGTGTGAACGATCTCGTCCTCGACCCGTCCCGTACTGCGCTGCTCCTCATGGACCTGCAGCCCTCCATCCTCGCCTCCCTCCCCGACGCCGACGCGTTCCTCGCCGAGTTGCGCCGTGCGCGGGAGGCCGCACGCGCAGCCGGCGCCACCATCGGCTACGTGCGCGTCGCCCTCTCGGAGGAGGATGCGGCCCACGTCCCGCCGCACTCCCGCTTCGCGACCGCCGCCGAGCGCGTGAACGAGATCGGACCCGACCACCCCGCCGTCTCGGTCGACCCGCGCATCGCGCCCGCCGACGGGGAGATCGTGGTGCGCAAGTCGCGCTACGGCGCCTTCAGCACCACCGACCTGCACGAGCAGCTGCAGGCCCGTGGTGTCGACACGCTCGTGCTCGCCGGGATCTCGACCAGCGGCGTCGTGCTCTCCACCGCCCGTGACGCGGTGGACAAGGACTACCGCCTCGTCGTGCTCTCCGACGGCACGTTCGACCGCGACCCGGAGGTGCACCGCGTCCTCACGGAGAAGGTCTACCCCAACCAGCAGGCCGCCGTCGTCACGATCGACGAACTGGTCGCCGCCCTCTCCTGACCCGCCGGCGTCACCCGTGTCCACCGATCGGTGGACACGGGTGACCACCGGGCGCCGGTGCCGCGCACGGCCGCCGGTCGCGAGGCTGGGAGCATGACATCCTTCTCGAGCTCGTCCGGCGCATCCTCGTCCCGACTGGCGCTCGCCGGCCTCATCCTCGCCGTCTCGATGACGACGATCGACCAGACGATCGTCGCTCTCTCCGCACCTACCATCCAGCAGAACCTCGGGCTCAGCCACGACGGGATGCAGTGGGCGGTCAACGTCTACCTCCTCGCCACTGCGGCGTTCTTCCTGCTCGGCGGCCGCATCGCCGACGTGGTCGGCCACAAGCGGATGGCCCTCATCGGCATCGCCGGCTTCGGCATCACGTCGCTCCTGTGCGGGCTGGCGCCGACCGGTGACCTCGCCGAGCCGTGGCTGGTCGCCGCCCGCGCACTGCAGGGCATCAGCGGGGCGATCATGTTCCCCGCCGCGATCGGCATCGTCGTGGAGGGCTTCGCCCGCGAGAGCCGCGGTCGCGCCATGGCGATCTTCTTCGCCATCACCGGAGCGATGACGGCCCTCGGCCCGATCGCGGGCGGCTACCTGACCCAGTGGACCTGGCGCGCGATCTTCTGGGTCAACGTGCCGATCGCGATCGCCGCGTTCGTCATCGTCGCCATTGCTGCGCGGCCCTCCACCGCGCGCCGCGAGCGCATCGACTGGGTCGGCGCCCTCGTCGTCGCCGCCGGGATGGGCCTGATCGTCTTCGGCCTGCAGCAGGCGAGCCCGTGGGGCTGGGCCAGCCCGGCCGTGCTCGGCTCCCTGGTCGCCGGCGTCGCCCTGATCGTCGTGTTCGTCCTCCTCCAGCGCCGTGCCGCGCAGCCGCTTGTGCAGCTGGCGGCCTTCCGCGACCGCGGGTTCACCCTCTCGACCCTGGCCACGCTGTTCTCGTCGGTCGCCTTCATCGGCACCTTCTTCTTCCTCAGCGTGTACGGCCAGGTGTCGCTCGGGCTCTCCGCCGGCCTCACCGGCGTGCTCTTCCTCAAGTTCTTCATCGGCTTCGTGGTCGCCAGCCGGGTCGGCTCCGTGCGCTTCGACAAGTACGGAGCGCGCGGTGTCGTACTCGCCGGCGGACTCGTCGGCGCGGTCGGATTCGCCTGGCTGGCGCTGAAGGCCACCGATCTGGACTTCGACGCCGAGTCGTTCTTCAACCAGCAGACCTGGCCGATCATGATCGCCGGGGCCGGCATCGGGCTGATGTTCTCGGCGGTGTCGACGGATGCCGTCAACCGGGCCATCGGCGCCAGCTACGGCGAAGTGACCGCCATCTCCCAGACGATGAAGAACTTCGGCGGCGCCCTCGGGCTCGCGGTCTTCACGACCATCGTCACCTCGCGCCTCACCGACCTCCTGACCGCGTCGTTCGAGAAGATCGGCGGCACCGCGGCGGACGCGCAGGGCGCGGTCGACCGCATCAGCGGCGCGTCGGGAGACGGCGGATCCCTGGCGAAGCTGCCCACCGCCGTGCGCGACCAGATCATGCACGCCGTCGCCTCCGACTACGCCGGAGCCGTGCAGTGGGCCTTCTGGGGGATGGCCGGCGCGATGCTGATCGTCGCCGTGATCGGGGTGCTCTACCCGGCCGGTCGCACCTCGGTCGCCGAGGCCTCCTCCGCCGAGGCCGAGCGAGCGGCTACAGTCTGACCGTGCAGCAGCAGCGCAGTAGGGACAGCGAGTTCCTCGAGTTCCGGGCCTGGCTGGTCTACTCGGCCGCGGCCACCGTCGCCACCGTCGTGATCATCCTGGCCAACCCGTACACCGGCGTCGCCAAGTCGATCGTGGCGGCGGCGATCGTGCTCGCCCTGCTCCCGCTGTTCTGGCTGCTGGTGCGCCGCGGCTCCGTGCCGGACGACGCCGGCCGATCGATCGCGTACTGCGTCATCGCCTCCGTCGGCTACCTGGTCGCGCTCTCCCTGAACGACTGGGTCAACGTCGCGCTGTTCGTCCTGTCGCCGCAGTTCTTCCTGCTGCTCTCCCTGCTCCCCGCGGCCGGCGCGATCGTGCTGGTCAACGCGGGCGGTGTCGTGGTGCGCTGGGCGATCGGCGACATCACGCCCGCCTCGCTCGTGGATGTCGCCGGGATGACGCTGCTCGTCATCGCGTTCTCGGTCTTCTTCGGCCACCGCGTCGCCGCGGTCAGCAAGCAGAGCGCCGAGCGCGGGCGGCTCATCGACCGTCTGCGGCAGCAGCAGAAGGAGATCGCCCAGCTCTCCGAGCAGCAGGGCGCGGCTGCGGAGCGGGAGCGCATCGCGCGCGAGATGCACGACACCCTCGCGCAGGGCTTCACCAGCATCGTCACGCTCGGGCACGCCGTGCAGGGCGAGCTGGACGCCGATCCGGCCTCCGCCCGGCGGCACGTGGAGCTGATGACCGAGACCGCGCAGGAGAATCTGCAGGAGTCGCGGCGCATCATCGCGGCGATGACCCCGGGACGGCTGAACGGCTCGCCCCTGCCCGAGGTGCTCGAACGGGTGGTGGCGCAGTTCGCCGAGGAGACCGGGGTCGAGGCGGGCTTCGTCGTGGACGGCGACGCGCGCCCGGCGCCTCCGGCCGTCGACGTGGTCGCCCTGCGCCTGCTCCAGGAGTCGCTGTCGAACGTGCGCAAGCACGCCGGGGCGCGCACCGTGGATGTCGAACTCGCCTACCTGCCCGACGCCGTCCGCCTCCGGGTGGCCGACGACGGCCGCGGCTTCGACGGCGACGCCCCGCGCGACGGCTACGGTCTCGACGGCATGGCCGCGCGCGTCCGCGAGGCCGGCGGCCGCTTCGCCGTCGAGTCGGCCCCCGGCGCCGGCACCGCGATCACCGCGGAGCTGCCCGCCCCGACCGCGACCGCACCGACCACGCCGGCCGCCCCGACCGAGGAGTCCGCATGATCCGCATCGTCCTGGCCGACGACCATCCCGTCGTGCGCGAGGGCATCCGCGGGATGCTCACCGGCTACGACGACATCGACGTGGTCGGGCAGGCGGCGAGCGGCCCCGAAGCGGTCGCGCTCGTCGGCGTGCTCCACCCCGACCTGGTCCTCATGGACCTGCGGATGCCCGGCGGCGACGGCGTCGCGGCGACCCGCGCGATCACCTCCGCCCATCCCGCCACCCGTGTCGTCGTGCTGACGACCTACGAGACCGATCAGGACATCCTGCGCGCGATCGAGGCGGGCGCGAGCGGCTACCTGCTCAAGGACATCGCCCCGGCCGAACTGGCCCGCTCGGTCCGCGCCGCGGCGTCGGGCGAGACGGTGCTCGCGACTTCGGCCGCGTCGGCCCTGCTCGGGAGGCTGCGCGGCGGCGGTCAGCAGGCTCCGGCGCTCTCGCCCCAGGAGGTCAAGGTGCTGCGGCTCGCAGCGGACGGCCGCACCAATGCGGCCATCGGCGCCGAGCTGTTCATCGGCGAGGCGACGGTCAAGACCTACCTGAGCCGTGCGTACGAGAAGCTCGGCGCCTCCGACCGGACCTCCGCCGTCCGGCGTGCCCTGGAGCTCGGTCTGCTCGGCGACGCGACAGAATGAGCGCATGGCAGTGGTGAGGACCGAGCGCGGGCTGGACCGCCTCGTCAACTTCTCGGACGCGACCGTCGCGATCGCGATCACCCTGCTCATCCTGCCGCTGGTCGACCAGGCGGACGACGCGGCCGCGGACATCGGCGCCTGGCTGCGCGACAACTACTGGGAGCTGATCGCGTTCGCGATCTCGTTCATCGTGATCGCCCGGTTCTGGATCACCCACCACCGCATCTTCGAGTGGGTCGTCAGCTACGACGTCCGCATCATCTGGCTGAACTTCCTGTGGCTGGCCTCCATCGTGGTGATGCCGTTCACGACGAACGTGCTCGCGGCCAGCCAGTCCGGTCAGCCCGCGGTCTACGCGCTCTACATCGGCAACATGCTCGTCGCATCGGTGTCGATGCAGTTCATCACCATCGTGCTGCGGCGCTCGCCCGCACTGGTGCGCGACGACGCGAAGCAGGAGATGGACGCGGCCAAGGGCTGGTACGCCGATGTGCTGATGCTGCTGGCCCTGATCTTCGCCGTGATCTTCCCCCACGTCGGGATCTGGTGGCTGTTCCTGCTCTTCCTGCAGGGTCCGCTCATGGGCCTGACGAAGGCGCTGCGCCGCAGGCCCGGCGCGAACTCCTGAGCCGCCCGGGGTTCCAGCCGGGCGGCGTGCGGTCTACTCTCGGCCGTGACGGACTCAGGAGGACCGCATGCGCTTCAAGACTTTCCTCGTTCTGATCGTGATCGCCGTGGCCTACGTGCTCGGCGCGCGAGCGGGCCGCGAACGCTATCAGCAGATCGTGGGCGCGGTGACGTCGTTCTGGAACGACCCGAACGTGAAGAAGACGCGCAAGAAGATCAAGAAGGCGACCCGCTAGGGCGACACCTTCCTCACGGCTCGTCGGTGTCCGTGTACTCGCCCTGCGGGGCGTCTGCGGCCTCTTCGACGTCGGTGTAGGTGCCCTCGACGTCGGTCTCCGGGCCGGGGTTGTCCTCGGTCTCGGTGTACTGACCGTGGACGGTGCGCTCGTGGGGGGCCTCGCCGTCGACCTCGGTGTAGCTGCCCTCGAGGTTCTCCCGCGGCTCGTCGGCCGGCTCTGCTGGGGTGCTCATGCAGCAGACATTACGCCCCGCGGGCCGCTGCGTGTAGAGCGAGATCTATCGCGGGCGACGCGGAGTCTGGCCGCGGCCGGTCGCCGAGCGGTACCCTGCGCGCGTCGGCGGTATCGCGCGGGAGGGTCTCATGGGCTGGTTCACCACGCTGTTCGGCGCGGGCCGCGACGGCACCCGCGACCAGAACATCCTCGAGTTGCGCATCCACGGCATCAAGAACACGCCGCCCGCAGAGATGCTGGGGGTCCCGCCGGGGGATGTCCGGCCGGACCAGGCGGACGAGAACGGCGGCTTCTTCGTGCCGACCGTCGACCCGGTCGACCCGACCGATCCGGCGTACCCGCCGACCCGCATCCGGCGGGAAGGCTATTCGTGGGGCCTGATGGCGCGGTACGGCGGCGGGGCCCTCGTCGTCATCGGGCAGTTCTTCGTGCAGCTGGCCTGGCTGCTCATCCTGCCGTTCGGCCTGTGCAACACCGCGTACTGGACGCGCCGCATCCCCCGGCAGACGGTCGCCGGGGAGTGGAGGGCCGGCCGGGGTGCGGCGTCGCTCCGGGTGTTCGCCCTCTGCCTGACCCTGCTCTACGTCTGCGCGCTCGCCTCGGTGGCGCTCGACCTGATCGGCTCGCAGTGCCTCGCGGGCACCGCCTCGTGCCCGAGCATGCCGAACTGGCTGAACGATTTCTTCGCCCTGCCCGACTTCGATCGCCGCGGCATCCGTCTCGCGATGCTGTCCCTCGTCCCGGTGCTCGGCGTCGTGGTCCTGCTGGTCGTCTCGCACACGGCGCGCACCCGCTACGAAGCCGGGATCTTCGGCACCGTCGACAAGATGCGCCATGCCGAGGAGCGCGGCGGGGCGGCGGCGTCCGACCCCCAGGGCCGCACCCCGCTCGCGACGGAGGGCTTCTGGGGCATGACCCGCGTGAAGCTCCCCTCCGAGCTGCTGCATCTGGCCGGCTCGCTCTTCCTCGTCACGGTGCTGCTCGGCTGGGACAACGTCTTCGCCGCGTGCTCCGGCGGCAGCAGCCGCATCCCGGGCGCGTGCTGGGGAGCCGACCCCGCCCCGCTCGCGCGCTGGTGGGTCTCGGCGGCCGTGGTCGCTGCGGTCCTCGGCCTCGTCGTCACGATCGCGCGGGTCATGGCCGACACGGACACCGTCACGCGCCGCTCGGCCGAGATCTCGTCCGCCGCCCGCCGCAACCTCGTGCGGCGCAAGCTGCGGCGTCGGGAGACGTGGGCGGGATGGACGCTGCTCGCGGCCGTCGCCGTCTACGTCGTCGTGTTCGTCTCGGTCGCGGTGCCCGACCGCAGTCTCAACTACGCGCGCATCCCCTTCCTCGGCCTGGTCGTCTCGCCGGCGGTCGTGACGGGCGTGCTGCTCGCCATCGCGCTGTCCGCCCTCGGCTGGCGCCGGCTGCCCGAGTGGCCGTCCACCGCCGCGCGCGTGCGGGAGTGGTTCCCCGCCGTCGCGTGCATCGTGCTGGTGGTGGTCGCCGGGCTCTCCGTCGCGCTCGCGGTGCTCCTCACTCCGGACGGGATGCCTCCCGAGCCGCCGTCGATCGTCGCGTACGCGGTCAGCGCCACGGCCCTCGTGATCCTCTTCCTGATCATCGCGTTCCAGCCCTCGCGGGCCCGACGGCGGGATGTGCTGCGCTACGAGGGATGGGGCGGCACCGGCCCGGGGGTCGTGCTGCTGCTCTCGCTCGGCGGGGCCATGCTGCTGTCGACCCTGCTGGTGCTCGGCGCCCAGTGCTGGCTCAGCTCGCCCGGTGCGGTGCCGATCTGCCCGCTCTCGCCTGGCGACGCGGCCCTCGTCACCCCGGGCGCGTACCGCAACTTCGGCAGCACCGTGCCCGTGCTCGCGGTGCTCCTCCTCCTGCTGGTCGCGGTCGTCGCCGTGGTCAGGATGCGCACGACGCCCAAGTTCACGACCCCGCGCACCGAGGGCGGTCGGCCGCTGCGGGCGCCGCTGCGCCGGTACCGCGACGGGCACGTGCCGGTGACGACGTCGGCGGGCAAGCTCACGACCCGGATGCTTCACGCCCGCCGCTTCGCCGGGCTGTTCCACCGGGGCGAGCCGATCCTCGGCGCCCTCGCGGGCCTGCTCGCCCTCGGCTGCGCCGTGGCCGTGTCGTTCCCCGACACCTGGCGGCCGACGGCCCTGCTCGACTTCGCGCTGCCCGCGCTCGGGCTGATCGCCGTCACGGCGATCGTCACCATCGCCGAGAACGCCATCGCCACGAAGGAGCGGCCGATCGGGGTGATGTGGGACCTGATGTGCTTCCTCCCGCGGGCGGGACACCCCTATGGGCCGCCCTGCTACGCCGAGCGGGTCATCCCGGAGCTGCGCAGCCGGGTCGTCGCGTGGCTGGAGACGGACCTCCTGAAGGGGAAGATCGTCGACGGGCGCGACATCCGCACCGAGGCCGAGAAGGCGGACGACGAGCTGGCGGCGCTGGGCACTCCGCAACGGCGCAAGGTCGTCCTGAGCGCGCACAGCCTCGGCGGGGTGCTCGCCGTCTCGTGCCTGTTCACCCTCGGCGCCGACACGAAGGACGGCCTGCGCAACGTCGGACTCCTGACGTACGGCACGCAGCTGCGGGCCTTCTTCGGCCGCTTCTTCCCGGAGCTGTTCGGCGGCGAGGTGCTCGGCGTGCGCAAGAGCGGAGGGCCGTCGCTGTGGAGCGCGGACCCCTGGCTGCGGCAGGTCAACCGCGACCAGAGCGCGCCGCCCGTCCAGCGGCCCGGCGACGGCCCGGAGCCGACGCTCCGGGAGCTGCTCACCCAGCCGGACGGCGAGATCGCCTGGATCAACCTCTGGCGCCGCACCGACTATCTGGGCTTCCCCGACGACTCCTACGACGACAACGACATCGACCGCGGCGCGGACGAGTTCGGGCCCACCCGCTACCTGGTGAAGGTGGCGACGCATCCGGGCTATCCGGCATCGGCGCAGTACATGACGGCGTTGCGCGATCTGAGCCGCCGGCTCTGACGTGAAGTCGCTGTGAAACCCTCCCGCTCTTAAAACCGAGTGTTGTAAGGTATTGCCCACCACCCGACCACATCGAAGGAGAACCATGGTCGACCGTCTCGTCCGCGCATCCGAATTGACCACTGAGGAGAAGGCGTCGATCACCTCCGGCGCGAGCTTCTGGGAGACCGAGGCCGTGCAGCGCGTCGGCATCCCCTCCATCTACCTCACCGACGGGCCGCACGGCGTGCGCAAGCAGAGCCAGGGCGGCGACCACCTCGGCATCGGCGACAGCGTGCCGGCCACCTGCTTCCCGCCCGCCGTCGCCCTCGGATCGTCGTGGGACGCCGACCTGCTCGAACGCGTCGGCGCCGCCCTCGGCGAAGAGGCGAAGGCCGAAGGCGTCGGAGTGCTGCTCGGCCCGGGCATCAACATCAAGCGCTCTCCGCTCTGCGGGCGCAACTTCGAGTACCTCTCCGAAGACCCGATCGTCAGCGGCCGGCTGGGCGCCGCCCTCGTCCGCGGCCTCCAGTCGCAGGGCGTCGGCGCCTCCCTCAAGCACTTCGCCGCCAACAACCAGGAGACCGACCGGATGCGCGTCAGCGCCGACGTCGACGAGCGCCCGCTGCGCGAGATCTACCTGCGCGGCTTCCAGCGTGTCGTTCAGGACGCCCAGCCGTGGACGGTCATGTGCTCCTACAACCGCATCAACGGCGTCTACGCCAGCGAGGACCCGTGGCTGCTCACGAAGGTCCTCCGCGACGAGTGGGGCTTCGAGGGCCTCGTGGTCTCCGACTGGGGTGCGGTGAACGACCGTGTCTCCGCCCTCGCCGCCGGCCTCGACCTCGAGATGCCGTCGTCCGGCGGCGTCACCGACGCGCAGCTCGTCGCTGCCGTCCGCGACGGCTCGCTCGACGAGTCGGTGCTCGACACCGGCGCCCAGCGGGTCATCGACCTCGTTCAGAAGGCCGTCGACAACGCCGACGCGAACGCCTCCTACGACGCCGACGCGCACCACGCCCTCGCACGCGAGGTCGCCGGCCGCAGCATCGTGCTCCTCAAGAACGACGGGGTGCTCCCGCTCTCCACGGACTCCGGCCGCCGCATCGCCGTCATCGGGGAGTTCGCCCGCACGCCGCGCTACCAGGGCGCCGGTTCGTCGCAGATCGTCCCGACGCGTCTCGACAACGCGCTCGACGAGATCCGTGCGCTCGCCGGAGGCGCCGACGTCACCTTCGCGGCGGGCTACGCGCTCGGCGCGGAAGGGGACGCCGCAGCGCTCACCGCCGAGGCCGTCGCGGCGGCATCCGCCGCAGACGACGTCCTGCTGTTCCTCGGCCTGCCGGGCGAGGACGAGTCCGAGGGCTTCGACCGCGAGCACATCGAGCTGCCCGCTGCGCAGACCGAGCTGCTGGAGGCCGTGCTCGCCGCGAACCCCCGCGTCGCCGTCGTGCTCTCCAACGGCGGTGTCGTCCGCGTCTCCGGCTGGGCGGACCGTGTGCCGGCGATCGTCGAGGGCTGGCTGCTCGGCCAGGCCGGCGGCGGCGCCGTCGCCGACGTGCTCTTCGGCGCGGTCAACCCGTCGGGCCGTCTGGCCGAGACCGTGGTCGTCCGCCTCGAGGACTCCGCGGCATCGCTCAACTTCCCGGGTGAGAAGGGCCACGTCCGGTACGGCGAGGGCCTGTTCGTCGGCTACCGCGACTTCGACGCGCGCGACGTGACGGTCAGCTTCCCGTTCGGTCACGGCCTGTCGTACACGACGTTCGACTTCGGCGCCCCGGCGGTCGAGGCGACGGCCGAGGGCGGCATCCGCGTCGCCGTCGACGTGACCAACAGCGGCGACCGCGACGGCCGCGAGGTCGTGCAGGTCTACGTGTCGGTTCCCGGCTCCGCGGTGACGCGCCCGGTCCGCGAGCTGAAGGGCTTCGCGAACGTCGCGATCGCCGCCGGAGCCACGCAGAGCGTCGTCGTCGACATCCCCGCGGACGACCTCGCGTACTACGACATCGACCTCGGGGGCTGGATCGTCGAGGGCGGCGAGTACGTCGTCGCGGTCGGCGCGTCGTCCCGCGACCTGCGGGGCTCCGCCACGGTGACGGTCGCCGGCGACGGCAAGGCCGCGCCCCTCTCGATCGAGTCGACGATCGGCGAATGGCTTGACCACCCTGTCGGCTCGCAGGTGCTCGGCGCCGCGCTCGCCCAGTCGGGCGACGCCGCGATCGCCGGGATGCTGGCCGACCCGGGCCTGCGCCGCATGGCCGAGGGGATCCCCCTCGTCCGTGCCGTCGGGTTCTCGGGCAACGCCGTCTCGGCCGAGCAGCTCGACCAGCTCGTCGCCGCGGCGAACGCCTAACCTACGCCGCTCCTGCGGCACGGTGAACCCCCTTGCGAGAGCAGGGGGGTTCGGCGTTTCGTGGGACCCATGAGCGACACCAGCGGACTCCAGAACGCGGACGGCGACGGCGACAACGAGGGCGCCGAACCGCCGCCCGCCGAGTTCGACCCCGCTCAGCAGCCGTCGAACCCCGACCTCGTGAAGAACACCGAGCCGCCGGACTGATCAGAGCCACCGGGCTCCTGCGCGCGTTCGCACCGCTCGGTGCCCGTGCCCTGGCCGTCCGGTCCCAGCTGCGGCCCCGCCCCGTCATCCCGGGCGGGGCCGCTCTTCGTGCTGTCTGCGTCGTCGAGACGGCGAATAGTCCGCCTTCTCGACCCGAGAAGGCGAACAATTCGCCCTCTCGTCGCCGTGGGTCGCGGGATCGCCGCAGCGCGAGCGCTCAGGCGTCGCGGCGGCCGCCGAACATCCAGCCCGCCCCGATGGCGAGGCCCGCCACGCACAGGCCGATGCCGAGCGCGAGCACCGAGATCGTGCCGCCCGCGCGTGGGACGATGAGGCCGACCACGAAGAGGAGTGCGCCGACGTTGAGGAGCACCGCGGCGATCCAGCCGAGGGTCCTGCGCAGCGCCGCGTTCATCCCGGGTATCGTACTCGCCGCGGCTCCGTGTGGGCTGACCGCGATCGTCCGCCGCCGGGCCACCAGGATCACGACCCGCCGAGGTTGCCCGTCCCGGACGGCTCGGCGTCCGCATCGATGGCCTCGTTGATGATCGACCCGACCAGCGTCTTCCAGTCCGACCCCTCGCGCAGCGTCTCGGTCTGCCCGGGCGGGATGGTGCCGAACACCGGCTCGTGCTCCTCGCCCTCCGGCGCCACGCGCACGAGCGTGCCGAGCTCGGCGTGCGACTCGTCGAGCACGACCCACACCCCGGGCGACTTCTTCTCCACGTGGAAGATGCGGTCCCGGTAGGGGTACCGCACGCTGGACATCTCGAGCTCGCTGGCGGACATGGCGGCCCCCTTCGGTCGTTCACCGTCTCTCGTACCAGCATCAAACGCCCGCGAGGCGGCGCTTGGCAAGATCCGGCTAGTTGAAGATCGACCACTCCGCACGGTTCATGACGGCCGGCTCGCCGTCGACGATGACGTGCCAGCTGGTGTCGTCGCGGTGACGGTACTCGACGAGGAGCGTCGTGTACGTCCACTCGCCGTCCGCCTTCGTCCACTGGATGAGCGAGATGAGCTGCCCCTGGCGCAGGTACGGCACGGCGACGAACTCATCGTGCTTGGCGATCGTCATGGTGCATGCTAACTCCGCCGTCGCGCGCGGTGGAAGGGTGGTCTCGCGGTCCGTGCAGGCGTGATCGCGCCACGCCGCGCGCGTTCACGATCCGTTCAGGCTGCGGTGGTGGACTGGCCGCGTGAAGACGCGAATCGCGGAGTACCCGCGGCCCGACCACTTCCTGCTGCACATCAGCGACACCCACCTGCTCGCAGGCGGGGAGCAACTCTACGGTTCCGTCGACAGCGACGCCCACCTGCGCTCCCTGCTCGACGAGGTCGAGGCCTCCGGCGGCCGGCCCGAGGCGATCATCTTCACGGGCGACCTCGCCGATCGCGGCCAGCCCGACGCCTACCGGCGGCTGCGGGAGCTCGTGGAGCCGGTGGCCGCGCGCCTCGGCTCGCGCATCGTCTGGGTCATGGGCAACCACGACGACCGGGGTGCCTTCCGTTCCGGTCTGCGCGGAGATGCGCCGACCGCGGAGCCGGTGGACGAGGTGCACTGGATCGACGGGCTCCGCATCATCGTGCTCGACTCCTCCGTTCCCGGCCACCACTACGGCGATGTGAGCGAGTCGCAGCTCGACTGGCTGGCCGCCGAGCTGGCGAGCCCCGCCCCGGAGGGCACCATCCTCGCGATGCATCACCCGCCCGTTCCCAGCGTGCTCGACCTGGCCGTCTCGGTCGAGCTGCGCGACCAGGCTCAGCTCGCCGAGGTGCTGGAGGGCAGCGACGTGCGCAGCATCCTGGCGGGCCACCTGCACTACTCGTCCACCGCGACGTTCGCGGGCATCCCCGTCTCGGTCGCGTCGGCCAGCTGCTACACGCAAGACCTGAACGTGCCGGTCGGCGGCACGCGCGGGCGCGACGGCGCGCTCGCCTTCAACCTCGTCCACGTGTACCCGACGACGGTGCTGCACTCGGTCGTGCCGCTCGGGCACCACCCGACGCTGGACTACATCGACGCGGAGGAGTCCGCGCGCCGCCTCGCCGCCGACGGCATCCGCATCCCGCCGGCCCGTCCGCGCCTGGATGCGCCGACTGAGCCGGTCACTCTCCCGGTGTGATCTCCCACGGGGCTGCGAAGGGGAAGTAGCGCTCGAGGAAGTCGGTGACGACGCGCGTGCGCACGTCGGCCGGGATCTCGGGCTTCGAGCCGTCGTTGAGGCAGAACATGTCCTGATCGCGGCGCTTCAGCAGGCGCTTCATCGTGTCCGGCGCCTGTCGCAGCGTGGTCTCGATGTAGAGGACCCGCGCCTGGGTCTGCGTGACCGCGCGACCCGACATCAGCGCATAGTAGTGGTACAGCGAGTTGGTGACCGAGATGTCCGTCGCCGACCGGAACGGACTGGCGGCCGTCCGCCGGAACTCGTCGGAGAACTCCCGCTCCATCTCCTGCAGCACGTCGACGCGCAGCGGGGCCGCGCAGTGCTCCAGGTGCCGTGTCGTCACCGCGCCGAACCGCTCCCACAGCAGCCGCCGGTTGACGCGTGCGGCGTTCTCGAACCCGGAGCGTGCCGGGTCGGATTCGCCCAGGCCGATCCGGGTGCCCGCCTCGATGAACTTCGTGACGCCGCCGGGGGAGAAGAACACGTCGGGCGCGATGGGACGGCCGAAGAACATGTCGTCGTTCGAGTAGAGGAAGTGCTGCGAGATGCCCGGGATGTGGTGCAGCTGCGCCTCCACCGCGTGCGAGTTGTGGGTGGGCAGTGTGGAGGTGTCGGCGAAGAAGTCCTCGCTGCGCATCACGTTGATGCGCGGGTGCTCGGCGTCGAGCCAGGCCGGGACGGGGGAGTCGGTGGCGATGTAGATGTTGCGCACCCACGGGGCGAACATGTGGACGCTGCGGAGCGCGTACTTGAGCTCGTCGATCTGCCGGTAGCGCGCCTCGTTGTCGTCGCCGTCGCCGACCACGTAGGAGGCCATCTGCGCGGCACGCTGCCGCTGGTACTCGGCGCTCGACCCGTCGACCCACGAGAACACGATGTCGATGTCGAACGCCACATCGCTGGCGATCGGGTCGAACATGTGCTGGAGGGTGCGCCAGCGCCGGCCGTACAGCTCGACCTCGGCCTCGACGGCCTCGCTGCGGGGCAGCCGGGTGCGCATCAGCGCGTTGGGTCGCGGGGCCTCGATCTCGTCGTCGCCGAAGCGCCAGAGCTCGAGCTGGAAGGCGGTCTCGGAGCCGTAGCGCAGCCGTCCGACCGGTTCGAGGCGCGGGCGGTAGAGGCGGACCACGTCGGCCTTGCGGCGGGAGAGCCGGCCGTCGGCGATGAGCAGGGCCTCGTCGGCCGCCCGGCCGTCCGCATCCACGGCGCGCGAGTAGAACGGTTCGCGCGCGAACGCCTCGGCCAGCACGGCCTCGAGCTCTTTGCGCCGGCGCCGGTCGACGGCCACGATCAGGCGCCCGTCGTCGTCGCGCACGAGGAGGAAGTCGAAGCCGGCGGCCTCGAGGGCGTCGTGCACCGCCAGCAGGTCCTCGATCATCGACTCGCGCGGCGTGAAGGGCCCCGACACGAGGGTGAAGAGCCCCTTGCGGCGCACGATGTCGGCGCGGGCGAAGCGGGAGATCGCGGTGTCGGCGGCGCCGGTGAGGACGACGGGTTCGGGCTGGTCGGAGAGGGCGGCGGGAGGATGCTCTGTCATACGCTCCCCACTCTAGGCCTGGCCGGCCGCGAGGGGGACCGGCGGGTGTAGCCTTCCCGCGTGATCCCCACTGCGCTGCACCACGAATGGCACGGCGACCCGGACTCGCCGCACCCACCGCTGCTGCTGATCCACGGCGGCGGATCGACCATCGACTCCAACTGGGGTCTGCTCCTCCCCTTGCTCACGCCGGCGCGCTCGGTGCTCGCGATCGAGCTGCAGGGGCACGGCCGCACGTCGGCCGGCGACGGCCCCGCGTCGTTCGAGCGCTCGGCCGACGACGTCGCGGCGCTGCTGTCGTCGCTGCACTGCGGGCCGGTGGACGTGCTCGGGTTCAGCAACGGCGGGCAGGTCGGGCTGCAGCTCGCCGGGCGGCATCCGGGCTCCGTGCGCCGGCTGATCGCCGCGTCGGCGCCCTTCCGTCGCTCCGGGATGGTCGAGGGCTTCTGGGAGGGGCTGGCCGCCGGCACCTTCGACGACCTCCCCGAGCCCTATCGCCGTGCCGATGCCGCCGTCAGCCACGATCCGGAGCACGCCCGACGCATGTTCGAGCTCGACCGGGCGCTGATGCTCGGCTTCGAGGACTTCCCGGACGCGTTCGTCGCCTCCATTGCCGCCCCGACGCTCGTGGTCGTCGCCGACCGCGACGTCGTGCGGGTGGAGGAGGCCGTCGCGCTGACGGCTCTGCTCCCGGACGCCCGCCTGCTCGTCGTGCCGGGCACCCATGGCGACTATCTGGGCGAGCTGCTGGCCGCCGCAGGGGATGCCGGGCCGCTGCGCCGCACGCTGCCCTTCCTGCTCGCCCATCTCGACGCGCGCTGACGCAGCAGACCGGCGACGCCGCGCGTCGGCGCGCTTCCGAGGGTTCTCCGAGGGTGTCGCGGTAAGATGTCAGATTCCCGTCACCGAATCACCGGAGGTTGCCATGAAGGCGTTCGTTCGTCGTGTCGGCAAGCTGAGCGCGGATGAGATCGCGCGTCTCGTCGAACTGCAGCTCGCCGCCCAGCGCAATGGTCGAGCCGCGCTCGAGAAGACCGCGCGCGTCAAGGTCTCGCGTCTGGATGCGGATCACGATCTCGTCGCCGAGATCGACACCGCCTTCCTCGAGTCGGCCCGCTCGGTCGGCTATGTGGGCGCGCGTCAGGCGGCGCAGTCCGCCGTCCGCTGGGCAGGGCTCGGCGAGGCGTACCGGGAGCAGCTGGACCCCGAAGAGGTCGAGGCCCTGCAGGCGGTCTGGACGGCGGCGATCGCCAAGCGCTGACACGCAGCGCACGACGCGCAGAGTCCGGGCCCGCGACCGCGGGCCTTTTTCGTACGCCGTAGCGACCAACCTATTATCGTATTACGATAAGGGTCATGGATCCGCAGGAGACGATGAACGGCGCCCCCGTCAGCGAAGAGCAGATCGCGGCGTGGGCGGCTGAAGCGGAGGCAGGCTTCGACGTCTCGGCCTTGAAGAAACGCGGCCGGGGTCGCCCGGGACGCGGCGCCGAGCCGTCGCAGGTCGTCGCCCTCCGGCTCACGACCAGCGAGCTTGCTGCAATCGACGATCGGGCGCTCAAAGAGGGCAAAAGCCGCTCCGAGATCATCCGTGAGGCCATCTCCAACTCCCCGTCGTCGGCTGCGTGAAGGTACACGACTCCGCTCGCAGGCATGGCGTCCTCCCCGAAGATTCGATTCAGGCTGCGACCTGGGCGCTCTGGATCGACGATCTCGACGAGGAGAATCCCGGGCGCCAGCTGCGACTCGGCTTCGACACTCATGGTCGCCTGCTTGAGATCGTGGTGCTGGTCTTCGACAGCGGAAACGAGTTGATCATCCATGCGATGAAGGCGCGCCCGCAGATGATCGAGCTGCTGCCGTAGCGTCGCACGAGGTCCCCCTTTTTCGTACGCCGTATGATCCGAGCATGACGCGTGTCCGAGCGGAGCGGCCCCCGGCGGAGCTGGTCGTCGCCATCGTGCTGTCGTACGTGGTCGGCATCGGGCAGATCCTGGCCGGGATCGTGCTGGTGTTCGTGCGCTACGCCGATGGCCTCGACGGCACGGAGCGGTTCATCGTGACCCTCGTCGGCGCGTTGACGATGCTGCTCGGGCTGCTGGTCGTGTCGTTGGCGTCCGGTCTCGGCCGGGCGCGGCGGGACGCTCGCGTGCTGCTCACCGTGCTCATGTCGGTGTCCGCCGCGCTCGGCGTCTACGTGCTGATCACGTCTCCGGGCGACCTCTGGTTCCGGCTCGTCGACGTCGCCGTCACGGCTGCGGTGATCGCGGTGCTGTGGACGGGGCGGGTGGCCCGCTTCTTCGCACGAAGCGACGGTGCGCGAACCGGATGATCTCGATCGCGCCGATCGTGGCGAGCGAGGTGACGAGCACGAGCAGCGCCGTCACGAGGGACGGGTCCGTGAACTGCAGGAAGTCGTACACGATCGGCACCGAGTAGACGAGCACGAGGCCGACCATCATCGCCCCGATGATGAGGATCTTCCAGCCGTCGATGGGACGCGACAGCACGGTCAGCACCCAGAGCCCCACGATCGTGAGCACCAGCGTGGAGCCGGTGCGAAGCTCCTGCTCGCCGATGCCCGACGCGGTGGCCGCCCACGCGTAGAACCAGAGCGCGGCCGCGATGACGAGCCCGGCGGGCAGGGCGAAGCTGAGCGACCGGCGCAGGAAGCCCGGCCGGTAGCGCTGCGCGTTGGGCATGAGCGCGAGGAAGAACGCCGGCAGCCCGATCGTGAGACCGTCGATGACGGAGAGCTGGCGCGGGAGGAAGGGGAACTGCATCAGCGTCGCCCCGAAGATCACGGCCAGGGCGGTGGCGTAGGCCGTCTTGGTCAGGAACAGCATGGAGACGCGTTCGATGTTGGCGATGACCTGCCTGCCCTCGGCGACGACCGACGGCAGGTGCGAGAAGCGGCCGTCGAGGAGCACCAGGCGCGCCACGGCCTTCGTCGCGGGGGAACCGGTCTCCATCGCGATGCCGATGTCCGCCTCCTTGATCGCCAGGGCGTCGTTCACGCCGTCGCCGGTCATCGCGACCGTGTGACCGGAGGCCTTGAGCGCGAGCACGATCCGCTTCTTCTGGGTCGGCGTCACCCGTCCGAACACCGTGTGCTCCTCGAGCACGGCCATCAGGCCGGCGTCGTCCTCCGGCAGGTCCCGGGCATCGAACCCGGTGGGGGCGTCCAGCCCGACCTCGCGGGCGATCGCGGCGACCGTCTGCGGGTTGTCACCCGAGATCACGCGGACGGCGACATCCTGTTCGGCGAAGTAGCGGAGGGTCTGCGCCGCGTCGCTGCGGATCTTCTCGCGGAAGGTCAGCAGCGTGATCGGCTCGAGTGCGGGCGGCAGCTGCTCTGCGGCGACCTGGGCGGGAGAGAGAGTCGCGGGGGAGAAGGCGAGCACGAGGGTGCGCCGGCCGGTGGCCGCGAGCTCGACCGCCTGCGCACGCAGACGCTCCCCGCCGGTCCCCGTCGCCGGGAACACCATCTCGGGACCGCCGAGCACCCAGGTGCCGCCCGCTTCGCCGTCGGCCGGGAAGGCGACAGCGCTCCACTTGCGTGCGGAGGAGAACGGGATGCGCGCGGCGGGTTCGTCCGGCAGCGGTGTCGGGTAGGCGGCGGCCAGGCAGCGGGCGGTGGCGTTCGCGTCCGGGTCGGCGCCGTACCAGGCGAGCACTTCGTCCCATCCGGCGGGCGGCTCGGCGGAGACGGGATGGGCGCCGTCGAAGACGATGTCGCCCTCGGTGAGGGTGCCGGTCTTGTCCAGGCAGATCGTGTCGACGCGGGCGAGGCCTTCGACCGCGGCGAGCTCCTGCACGAGCACCTGCTGGCGCGCCAGCTTCACCGCGCCGACGGCGAACGCGATGCTCGTCATCAGCACGAGTCCGAGAGGGATCATCGCGACCACGGCGGCGATGGTGTTGACCGCGGCCTGCTGCCAGCGACCGTCGTCGATGGCCTGCGTCCAGCCGCCGAGCGCGATCATCTGGGCGTTGAGCACCAGCAGCGCGATCGGTCCGACGATCCATGCGATCCAGCGCAGCACCCGGTTGATGGAGGACCGCAGCTCGCTGGCGACCAGGGAGAACTTCTTGGCCTCGCTGGCGAGCCGGTTCGCGAACGAGTCGGCACCGACGGCGGAGACCTGGGCTGCGCCCTCGCCGCCCACCACGATCGAGCCGGACAGCACGCGGTCGCCGGGCGACTTGTCGACGGCGTCCGATTCGCCGGTCAGCATCGATTCGTCGAGCTGCAGCCGCGAGGACGAGGTCACCGTCGCGTCCGCAGGCACCTGGTCGCCCGCGCGCAGCAGGAGCAGGTCGTCGAGCACCACCTCGGCGACCGGGATCTCGCCGGCGGCTCCGTCGCGCCGCACCCGCGCCGCCGGAGCGTGCAGGAGGGCGAGCTTGTCGAGGGCCGCCTTCGCCCGGAACTCCTGAACGGAGCCGATTATCGTGTTGGCGAGGGCGCTGATGCCGAAGAGCGCGTCCTTCCAGTGCCCGAGCACGAGCAGCACGAGGAAGCAGGCGGCGATGATGGCGTTGAACAGGGTGAAGACGTTCGCGCGCACGATGCTCCACGCGCTCCGGCTCGACGCGGAGTCGAAGGCGTTCGTCTGGCCGCGCGCGACGCGTTCGCGCACCTCGGCCTGCGTCAGCCCGTCCGTCTCCGCGACCACCTGATCGCCCATGCGCCCCTCCGCTCTCGCAACGGTGTCAGCGTACGGCACGGGTGGTCCGCGCAGCAGGCGATGCGGCGCCCGCTGCGCGGCGCGTTCCCTGCGCTCGTCCTGCGCCCTACCCCCGCCCGACCGTGAAGCGCAGCGTCCGCACCTCGAACGGGGAGAGCGCGAGGTCGAACGCCCCGTCGGCCGCCGCCTCCATGCCGGCGAGCGGCTCCTCGAGCAGGGTCGCGGTGGCTGCGGCAGAGACCGGCGCGTCCACGCGGAGCCGCGCCGTAGCCCGACGGCCGACCGGTTCGTACAGGCGCGCGACGAGGTCGCCGCTGCGGTCGTCGGCGAGTTTCACGCTCGACAGCACGGCGCCGCCCTCCACCGTCGCCAGCGGGGCCGCCTCCCGTGCCCCGGTCACGACGCGTTCATCCTGGTTCAGGAGGATGCCGGCCTCCGTCGCCCCTGCCAGGTCCGTCCCGATCACGAGGCCGTACCGGTGCGTCTGGACGCCCTGGTCCGTCTCCGGGTCGGGGAACCGCGGGGCGCGCAGCAGCGACAGCCGCAGGGTCGTCGTGACCTGCCCGTCCGCGACCACGCGCTCGGTGTCGTAGCCGTAGACCGAGTCGTTGACCAGCGCGACCCCGAAGCCCGGCTCCTCGACCAGCACGAACCGGTGCATCGACGTCTCGAACTTCGCCGCCTCCCACGAGGTGTTCGTGTGCGTCACACGCTTCTGCGCGCCGAACTGGGTCTCCGCGATGGTGTGCTCGGCGCGCACGTCGAGCGGGAAGGCCGCCTTGAGGAACTTCTCCGTCTCGTGCCAGTCCGTCGACTGGGCGATGGCGAGGGTCCGCGAACCGGGTGCGAGCTCCAGCGTCTGCTCGACCGTCGACGCCGAGAACGAGCGGCGCACCGTGACCCGGGCGACGCCGTCCGGGTCGACGCGGGCGTCGATGGCGTCGACGCCGCGGAGGTCTTCCACGCGGTTGCGGTAGAAGCGGTCGACGTCCCATGCGTCCCACATGTTCGGGAAGTCCTGGTGGAGCTGGAGGAGGTTCGCCTCGCGGCCGGGGGCGATCGCGTCTCGGCCCGTCGCGAGGTCGACGGCGGAGGTCACGAGGCCTTCCCGCGACACCGTGACCGAGACCAGGTCGTTCGTCAGCACCCAGTCGTCGCCGGAGCCGGTCAGGCGCGTGGCGGCGGCGTGGCCGGTCGCCGCGGCGATGCCGTGCGCCGGCACCGTGCCGAGCCGTGCCGCTGCAGGGTTGGCCACGAGGGGGACGTCGCCGTCGCCCGTGAGCGCCTGCAGCGCCGCACGGATGATCTCCTCCAGCTCGGCGGCCACGCGCGCGTAGCTCGCCACCGCCTCGCGATGCACCCACGCGATGGAGGTGCCCGGGAGGATGTCGTGGAACTGCAGGAGGAGCACCTGCTGCCAGAGCGCGTCGAGCCGCTCGTACGGGTACGGGGCGCCGGTGCGGATCGCCGCCGCCGAGCACCAGAGCTCCGCCTCGACCAGCAGGTGCTCGGACCGCCGGTTGCCCTGCTTGGTGCGGTGCTGCGACGTGAGCGTCGCCCGGTGCAGCTCGAGGTACAGCTCGCCCACCCAGACGGGTGGGCTGGGCAGCTCGGCGCGCGCCCGCGCGAAGAAGTCGTCGGGGTGCTCCCAGGCCACCCGGGCGCTCCCCTCCAGGTCGGCGAGGCGGGCGGCCGTCCCGACCATCTCCCGCGTGGTGCCGCCGCCCCCGTCGCCCCAGCCCACGGGCGCGATCGAGCTGGTCGCCCGCCGGTTCTCGCGGAACTTCCGGGAGGCCGTGGCCACCTCCTCGCCTGAGAGACGCGAGTTGTACGTGTCCATCGGGGGGAAGTGCGTGAACACCTGCGACCCGTCGATGCCCTCCCAGAGGAACGTGTGGTGCGGGAACGTGTTGACCTGGTTCCACGAGATCTTCTGGGTGAAGAACCACTCGAATCCGGCGCGGTGCATCAGCTGAGGCAGCGCCGGGGAGTAGCCGAAGCTGTCGGGGAGCCAGACGCCCCGGGGAGCGATCCCGAACTCCTCGCGGAAGAACCGCTGGCCCTGGCTGAACTGGCGCACGAGCGCCTCGCCCGTCGGCATCACCGTGTCGGACTCGACCCACATGCCGCCGAGGGGCAGGAAGCGCCCGGCCGCGACGGCGGCGACGATCCGCTTCCACACCTCGGGCCGGTGCTCCTTGACCCAGGCGTATTGCTGGGCGCTGGACATCCCGTAGAGGAAGTCGTCGGTCTGGTCGATGAGCTCGGCGATCGAGGAGGTGGTGCGCGCCACCTTGCGGATCGTCTCGCGCACCGGCCACAGCCAGGCCGAGTCGATGTGGGCGTGCCCGATGGCCGAGATGCGGTGGGCGGACGCGTCGGCGGGCGCCGCGAGAGCAGGCGCGAGAGCGGCCCGGGCGGCGGCCGCCGTCTCCGGGATGCGCTGCAGGTCGAGCGCGTCGAGCGCGTCGTCGAGGGCCTGCAGGATGCGCATCCGCCGCGGGCCCTCGGGCAGTTCGGCCTGCAGTTCCAGCAGCACCTGCAGGTCGAGGGACAGCTCGTGCACCTCGGGCTCGAACACGGTGAGGTCGAACCGCCGGGTCGTGTACAGCGGCTTCGACGACGAGGTCAGGATGTCGCCCTGCTCGGTCGGCAGGAAGGGGTGGTAGTCGAGCAGCACCGGGTTGGCAGCCGCCTCCACGTACAGCTCGACGGTCTCGCCGCCCTCCGCGCTCTCGGTGACGAGCACCCATTGGTTGCGCGGGTTGATGGACTTCACGGGAGTCCCATCGGCGCGGTACACCAGGCCTTCGCACTGGAATCCGGGCATGTTCACGTCGAATCCGAGATCGGCGACGATCTCGACCCGCCGTCCCGCCCAGTCGGCCGGCACCGCCCCGGTCAGCCGGAACCAGGTGGTGCCCCAGGCGGGCCCCCACGGCGTGCCGACGGCGTACGGCGAATACTCGAGGGCCAGCCCGTCCGCCGGGGCGATCGGCTCCCCCGGCAGCTCGTTCCAGGCGACCTCCAGCGGGACGGCGGCGCCGTGCACCGCGGGGAGGACGCGCTCGTCGAGGACGCGGCGGACGCGACCGGTGGTGAGGGGGATGTCGTCGTGCATTCGCGCCTTCAGCTCTGGAGAACGTGTACTGCAGGGCCCTGCAGGCCGGCCGTCAGGCCGAGGCTATCCGGCGGCCGGGTTGCGATCAAGGCCCACGCGAACGCCCCGGGCCGTGGGCCCGGGGCGTGTGCGTTGCGGCTGGTGCGGGTCAGCGACCGAGCACGGCGCCGAGGTCACTGGTGCCGTTGAGGCCCTTGAGGGCGTCGTCGACGGTCCCCTTGACGGAGTCGGAGATGGACGCGCCGAGGTCGCTGACCGAGGTGCCCACGTCCGTCCCGTTGCCGACCGATGCGCCGTTGCCGGTGCTGTTGCCCGAGCCGATCGGGGCGGTGGTGTCGTTGCCGGATCCGATCGGGGCGCTGGTGTCGTTGCCCGAGCCGATCGGGGTCGAGTTGCCGCTGCCGACGGAGTTGCCGTTCGCCTCGTTGCCGCTGGCGATCGGGTTGCCGCTCGCGACGTCGCCGACGGTGTTGCCGCTGGCGACGTCGCCGACCAGCGGTCCCACGTTCACGTCGCCGACGGTCGGCGAGACGTGCACGGTGTGCAGGATGTCGGACACGCTCAGGTAGTCGAGGGCGTCCGTTGCGACGGAGGTCGGCACCGTCGTGGTCGTGCGGGTGGTGTCACTGTCGTTCGTCGCGGCGTTCGCCGGGAGGGCGATCCCGCCCACGATGAGTCCGGCCGCAGCTGCTCCGGCACCGATGATCCCGACTCGCTTCGTGACGTTCTGCATGGTGAACTCCCTACTTTCGTGCGACCGGCGATCGCCGGCCGTCGGGAGTGCTCCGGAGCCGGGTCGGCGACTGGATGGCGGAATGTCCCCCGATTGAGGGGTTTCCCAGGTTCGGCGCCGATCCGGGATGAAGGCGTGCAAAATACCGCGGCGCGAGAATCGCGTCAATCCCCCTGACGACAGCGCGCAGCCGTGATGCCGGTAAGGCACACTATGAACATCATGGGAAAACTCGTCTACGGCGCAGGTCAGGAATACGACCTCGACGACCGCGTGCTGAGCCACGTCAAGCTCGCTGTCGTCGCCAAACTGCGCCGCCACGAGAGCTTCCTCCTGAACTGGGACGTCCCGGTCGAGCAGGGCTCGGGCCGGGTCTCCCTCTGGATCAGCCGGGAGGTCCCGCTGGCGTTCCAGTTCAGCGGCAGCCGCCCCCCGGCGATCAACCCGCAGTGGCTGGAGGCGCTCATGCACACCTCTCAGCGCACCGGCGGGATGGTCGTCATGACCGAGGACCAGGTCGAGGCGCACCTGCCCGACTGAGGCGGTTCAGCGGAACATCATCTTCTCGTAGAGGGTCCGCCCCGCCACGTGATCGCTCAGGTCGTCGAGCGCGATGTCGAGCTCGAGATCGGCGTTGAAGTCGTAGTACATCGGGTGCTCGCCGGCGTGCAGCGCCTTCGCGAGGCCGTGGCGCGGCGTGCGCATGTCGATCGACTCGATCAGGGCCGGATTCGTCGCGGTCATCGTGATGGTGCCGCGCTCGGAGCTCCACGTCCACTCCATCCGGGTGGGGTAGGTCTGGTGGCCCGGGCCGTCGACGTCGCCGCTGGTGGTGAGGCGCAGCGGGAGCAGGTCGTCCGTGATCACGCGGTCGGCGGTCGCGAGGTAGAAGGTGGGGATGTTGATCTCACCGAAGCCGAAGAGGCCCTTGGTCGTCATCCGCACGTAGACGACCGTGTAGTCGCCGACGTGGGCCCGGCCCCAGTACCAGTGGTCGAGGAACGACCCCATGAGATGGTTGCCCCAGTTGTGGTCGTGGTAGGCGCTGCCCGTCACTGACGTCGTCGCGCCGTCCTGGGTGATGGTCGCGGAGACCGTGCCATACGGCACGGGCACGACCCAGGCGAGGAAGTGCGTGCGCGCGGAGTCGAAGTAGTTGATTCCGGCCCCCGGTCGCCACGACGGCGCCGCGCGGTCGATGGTGACGTCGGCGGTGATGCCCTCGGTCTCGATGTGGATCCGGTAGTGGTCCAGGTCGCCGGTGACGCTGTTGGGCCCGATGCGCACGTCGCAGCGGTCGGTCGCCGCACTGAAGTCGGTCGCCTCGTAGTGCGGCTCGAGGTGCAGGCGGGTGCCGTCCGCGAGCTGGCGGATGATGAGGAGGCTCGGCGCGAGCGGGCCCGACGGGTCGGTGTGCGGCTTGTTCGAGAACGTGACGACGAGGGTCGAGCCGTCGTCGAACTGGCAGTCGAAGTACCACCACTCGAACGTGCTGTCCGCGGCGGCGGCCGCCCGGTAGCCGTCCTCCCATACCTCGACGACGGCGGTCAGTCCGAGAGCGGACATCGCGTCCTGCTGGCCGGACGCCATCTTCTCGCGGATCTCGGTGGTATCGGGGATGTCGTGAGCGGTCATGCAGCCAGGTTTGCGGGTCGAGGGCGGGGAGGACAAGAGCCGCAAGCGGGGGGCGCATGGAAGATCGAAGTGATCCGTGAGAGAAGACTCATGTTCGTAACAAACGTTCGATACGGTGCTCTTCACCGAATGTTCACGTGCTCATGCAATAAGCATGCGCTGCTGCGCCATGGGCGCGCAATGAATCTTCGTCACGCATTCTGCACCTCCCCTGCCCCACCCGTGCGATCGCCGATCGCGCGATCGGAAGACGCGCCCCCTTGGAGGACCACAGTTGAAAACCCGGACGATCCCCACGCGGCGGAGGCTGATGCGCTCGCTCGCCGCCGTCGCAGTCACCGCGCTCCTCGGCGCGAGCCAGATCACTCTCGCCAGCGCGGCGGTCGCCGTTGACGGCACCCCCGGTGCGACGTCGATCGGCGACTCCCTCTTCCGTGGCATCGGCAACGGCGGATACGACGTCAAGCACTACGACGCCGCCCTCGCGTTCAACGCCGACAAGACGATCACCGCCACCACGGTGATCAGTGCCACCGCGACCCAGGCGCTCTCGTCGTTCTCCCTCGACTTCGAGGGGCTCACGGTCTCGTCCGTGCTCGTGAACGGGTCGCCCGCCGCGTTCACGCGCACCAGCGACCCGAGCATCAGCTCCTACAAGCTGATCGTCACCCCGGCGGCGACGGTCACCGGCGACTTCACCGTGGCCGTCGCGTACTCGGGCACCCCGGTCACCCACGTCGACCCGGACGGCTCGAGCGAGGGATGGGTCTCCACCTCCGACGGCGCCACCGCCCTCGGCCAGCCCGTCGGCAACATGACCTGGCTCCCGAGCAACAACACGCCCGCCGACAAGGCCACGTACGACATCACCATCGACGCCCCGACGACCATCGACGGCGTCTCGGCCGCGGCGGTCAGCAACGGCGAGCTGGTCGCCAAGACGGTCAGCGGCGACGGCACCCGCACCTCCTGGCACTGGCGGCAGAGCCGGCCGATGGCGACGGAGCTGGCGATGATCACCATCGGCAAGTACCTCGTCTACGAGTCGGACATTGCCCTCGCGGTCAGCGGGCGCACGATCCACGAGTGGACCTTCGTGGACCCGGCCGTGTCGACGTCGAACCAGGCGACCATCCAGACCCGCCGCGCGGCGCTGCCCGAGATCCTCAACTACCTCGAATCCAAGTACGGCGCCTACCCGGGCGGCAGCACCGGATTCGTGGTCGACATCACGACCCTCGGCTATGCGCTGGAGACCCAGGACCGCCCGTACTTCGAGCGCTCCGTGTCGGCGAGCACGTTCATCCACGAGCTGGCCCACCAGTGGTTCGGCGACTCGGTCACCCCGGCCGACTGGAACAGCATCTGGCTCAACGAGGGCCCGGCCACCTTCATCCCCACCCAGTACAACCAGGACCACGGCAGCACGACCACCACCGCGTCGAGCCTCTTCAACACCTGGAACACGACGGCGGCGAGCAATGCGCGCTGGGGCATCCCGCCCGCGGCGATGACCGACCCGGCCGACCTGTTCGACTGGCAGGTCTACACCCGCGGCGCGATGACGCTGGAGGCACTGCGCCAGTCGGTCGGCCAGAGCGCGTTCGACGACATCATGAAGACCTGGGTGCAGCGCTACGCGGGCCAGAGCAAGACGACGGCCGACTTCGTCGCGCTCGCCGAGGAGCTCTCGGGCCGCGACCTGGGCGCGTTCTTCCAGGACTGGCTGTTCGACGCCGACAAGCCCGCGTGGCCGTCGACGTGGACGCTCGGTCTCGCCTCCGACCCCGTCGACGGCGGGGTCGCACCCGAGCAGGAGATCACCTACACGCTGACCGCCGCGAACACCGGGCAGATCGCTCTGACCGGCGCGACGGCGACGGTCGACCTGGCCGATGTGCTGGACGACGCGGCGATCGACACGTCGGCCCTCCCCGCAGGCCTGGCTCTCAGCGGCACGACCCTCACCTGGAGCGTGCCGGACACGGCTGTCGGCGGATCGGCGACCACGGCGTTCACCGCCGTCGTCTCGAAGACGTCGTCGGGCGGCTCGCTCGTCGCGACGGCCACGGTCGGCGCCCTCGGCTCGACGTGCACGACGTGCTCGTCGACGCTCACGACGCCGGTCATCCCCGGCCCGGAGCCGATCACCGAGGACGACCTCACCGACGAGACCCGCGGCCCCGTCCGCGTGCCGGCGACGGCCGTTCCGGGCGGCGTGGTGCACGTCACCCTGCTCGACGGGGCGAACGAAGGCGAGACGGTCACCCCGGTGCTCTTCTCGACCCCGCGTCCGCTGGCCACCGCGGTCGTCGAGGGTGGAGCCTTCTCGGTCACCATCCCGGCCGACGCCGCTCTGGGCGCGCACAAGCTGGCGATCGTGGATGCGCAGGGGGCCCTGATCGGCTGGGACGACCTGACGCTGGTCGCCGCCGCCGGACCGGCCGATCCGGAGACGAGCCCTGCGGCGACGGGTTCGGATGCCCTCGCCAGCACCGGATCGTCGGTGACCCTGCCGCTCGGCATCGCCGGCGGTGTGCTCCTGGCCGGTGTGGCCGCGCTGATCGTGGCGGCCTGGCGTCGCCGGTCGGCGACTCGCGCCGTGACCGAGGGCTCCTCGCCGGAGTAGTCCCGGTTCGTGCACGAAGGGCCGCCCGATCCGACGATCGGGCGGCCCTTCCGTCGTGCGGCCGTCGGTCAGGACGCCGCGGCCGCGGCCTTCGCGAGCGCGGTGAACTCCTCGACGCCGAAGGCGGTGCCCTGGATGCCCCAGCCGCCCTCGGCGGCCTCGGTGAGGATGACCCAGGTCCGCACGTCGGAACCGGCGGTGGCACGGACGATCTCGGTCGCCTCCCGCGTGATCGTCCGCTGGCCCTCGCGATCGAGCGAATCGGGAGGCGTGACGATCTGCACGCGGACGACCGGTGCGGACGGGGTCGCCGCCGTGCCGAGAGCCGTCGTGGGGAGGCGGTGGATGAAGGCGGCGGTGTTGTCGAGGTGGAACGCGCCGGGCTGGGCGACGCCCTCCGCACGCAGGACGGCGTGGGTGAGCTCGTCGACGAGTCGCTCGTCCGCGTCGGCCGGGAAGAGGGTGGTGGGGGCGTAGACGTCGATCATGGGCATGGTGGCTGCTCCTGTCAAAACTATGATGGTATGCATAGACGGTAGATTATGACGGTCGTCATAGTCAAGACCCACCGTCGGGATGGAGCACGCCCGTGCCCGCAGACGTCCGTTCGCGCATGGTCGACGGCGCCATCCGCCTGCTCGCGACCCGAGGCCTCGCCGGCACCTCGTTCTCGGAGGTGCTGGATGTGACGGGAGCCCCGCGCGGCTCGATCTACCACCACTTCCCCGGCGGCAAAGACGAGCTCATCGCCGCGGCGGTCGACCGCTCCGCCGAGAATGCGGTGGCGCTGCTCGACCAGCGGGCCGGAGAGTCCGCCGAGCGGGTCGCCGAGCTCTTCCTCGACGCGTGGCGACTGCTGCTGACCCGTTCCGGGTTCGAGGCGGGCTGTGCCCTGGTCGCCGTGACGGTCGACGCCGACACCGAGGTGCTGCGCGAGCGTGCGGCGGCGGCGTTCACGGTGTGGCGCGGGCACCTCGCCGCACTGCTCGCCCGTGGAGGGATGACGGAGGCCGATGCGCAGCGCTTCGCGACCCTCCTGCTCGCCGCCGCCGAAGGGGGTGTCATCCTCAGCCGGGCGACGCGCGACCTGGAGCCGTTCGACACCGTCGCCGCGGCGCTGCTGGCGCAGGTGCGGGCGGAGTCGGCGGCGTGACGACCCGCTGAGACCGGCTGACGCGAACCCCCTGACGCGGACCCTCTGACGCGGCCCCCTGACGCGGAGTACCGTGCGCCGCACATCCACCTGGATGACAGCACGCGACGGAAGGAGCGCACGATGCCGGGACAGCCGCAGTTGAAGGACGAGGAGCTGTACGAGAAGCTGCGCGACGAGGGCGACTCGAAAGAGAAGGCGGCACGGATCTCGAATGCGGCGGCTGCGCGCGGCCGGTCGTCGGTCGGCCGGAAGGGCGGCGAATCCGGGTCATACGACGACTGGACCGTCCCCGACCTCAAGAAGCGGGCGAAGGAGCTCGGCCTCACCGGCTACTCGAAGAAGACCAAGGCGCAGCTGATCGACGCCCTGCGCAACCACTGAGCCTGGGCGGAGCCCGTACGCTCGCCGGCGCCCGCCGCGCGTATGCTCGCGGCATGGATCTGCGGGAGGTCGCCGACGAGCTCTACGGCGCTGCGCCCGGCGACTTCGTCGAGCGCAGGAGCGCCGCGGCATCCGGTGCCGATCGCGATCTCGCGCAGCGGATCCGCGCCTTCCGCAAGCCGACGGCCTCCGCGGCCGCCATCAACGCGCTCGTGCGGGAGCATCCCGACGCCGTCGAGGACGTGCTGGAGATCGGCGACCGGATGCGTGCGGCTTTCGCCGATCGCGACCGGGCGGCGATCCGCGATCTGACGCGGGAGCGCCAGCGCCTGCTCCAGAAGGCGACGCGCGGGCTCGGGCTGAGCGCGACGGTCGCGCGGGAGGTCGAGGAGACCCTGCAGGCCGCCGTCGTCGACGCCGCGGCGGCGGCCGCGGTGCGGAGCGGGCTGCTGCTGCGCGCGCTCGAGTCCACCGGCGTCGACCAGGTCGACGTCTCGGACGCGGTCGCACTGCCCGTCGACGTGGATGCTCCCCCTCCCGATCGCCCTCGAGCGACCGCGCCGACACCCGCCGCCGACGCAGAGGCGGATGCGGCTCCACGCGAGTCGCCGAGCGAACGCCGGGAGCGCGAGCGGCGCATCCGCACCGCCGAGAAGGCGCTGGAACGCGCCCGGGCCGACGCAGAGGGACTCGACGACGAACTGGACGCCGAGGTCGACCGCCGCACCGACCTGGAAGCGGAACGCGAGACGCTCGCACGCCGGCTCGAGCGGACGACGGACGAGCTCGCGGAGGCGCGGGCCGCCGAGCGCGACCTGCGCAAGCGCATCACGGCGGCTCAGGCAGCGGTCCGTGCGGCCGAGCGCGACCTGCGCGATGCCCGCCCCGAACCCTGACGCATCGCGGCGAAGCGGAGTGAACGCACAGACGCCGAGGCGGTGAGCAGCTCACCGCCTCGGCGTCTCATGGATGGATCAGGCGCGCGGCGCCTTCGAGGCCTTCACCGCGGCGAAGTACTCGCTCGACGGGCGCAGCCAGAGCAGCACGACGGCGATGATCGACGCCACCACCTGCAGGCCGCCGACACCGAAGCTCGCCAGAACGTTCAGCAGCGAGAGGGCGGTGAGCACCGTGAGGACGATCCGGGCCCAGTTGGCTCCCCGGCGGGCGAAGAAGGCGAACAGCACGAAGACGATCGCCCAGAAGATCAGCGTGACGATCGCCCAGGTGACGCCGACGGCGACCGCGGCATCGACGAACTGGTCGGTCGTCACGCCGTGCAGCTCGGTGCTGCCGTTCTGGAGCGTGTCGATCAGCTGCTGACGCGAGTTGCCGACGGCGACAACCGCGATGATGCCGCTGACCACGCTGAGGAGCGCGGAGGCGATGAACAGCCAGAAGGCCGTGTTCACGGTGCTCGGGGGAGCGCTGGGCGCGACGACCGGCGCACCGGGCGTCGCGGCGTACGCCGGGAAGGCCGGCGGCGCGGGGGGCGCGGGCGGGAGGTCCGCGGCGGGCGCGGGCGGGGCCACCGGCGGGACCGGCGCGGCCGGCGCGGCCGGAGGTACAGGCGGTGCCACGGGCGGCTCGGGGGAGGCGGCCGGTGCGGCGTCGGGGGCCGGCGGCGCCGGCGGGACGGGCGGGACCGGCGGGACGGCGTCCGACCCGGCGGGGGCGCCGGCCGGCTCGTGCGGCGTGTTCTCGTCGTTCGGAATTGTCATGCCGTGACCCTACTGCCGGATGGACTGATCTGACTAGCCTCCCACGCGGGACACCGGATCCCCGTCGTCGCCCGCGTGGCCCAGCGGAGACGGAGCCGCGGCGAGCGGTTCGGTGGCCGGACCTTCGAGCACCGAGCCGTCGGGGGCGAACCGGGAGCCGTGCAACGGGCAGTCCCAGGACAGCTCGGCGTCGTTCCAGCGCACCACGCCGCCGAGGTGGCTGCAGATCGCCGAGACCGCGCAGGCGGCGCCGTCCACGGTGGACTCGGCGACGGTCGTCGTCCCGTGCCGCACGAGCCTCCCGGTGCCCTCGGCGGGGGCGGGGAGGGCGCCGTACGCGGGCGCGGTGCCGGCGGCGGTCCACCCGGTCGCGGCCGAAGCACCGGCGGCCGCGTTGATCGCCGCGCCCTCGGCGAGGTCGCCCGGTCGGGTCACCCGATGGTGCAGCACCCGCGCCCACTCCAGCGTCTCGCCGGTCAGGTCGGCGGAGAGGCTGAGGGCGGCGGCGACGGCGTTCGTCATCCCCCATTTCGCGTATCCCGTCGCGAGGAAGATCCGTCCGCGACCGCGAGGGAGCCAGCCGACGAAGGGCACGTGGTTCGCCGACCGGTAGTCCTGGGCCGCCCACCAGTGGGTTCGCCGGGCTCCGGGGAAGTGCTCCTCGGCCCATGCGGTGAGCTCGGCGAGGTGCCGGGCGGGGGAGTCGGCGCGACCGACGGGGTGCCCGTTGCCGCCGACCAGGAGCAGCTCGCCCGCATCGCCCGCCTGCCGCAGGGACCGCACCGGCGTCTCGGCCGAAAGGTGCATCGCGTGGGGGATGCCCTCCGTGACCTCGAACGCGGCGACGTAGGAGCGCTCCGCCGCGGTCTTGGCGAAATAGAGTCCGCGGTCCAGGATGGGCGTCCCCGTCGCCAGCACCACCTGATCGGCCTGCGTGCGCCCGGAGGTGCTCGTCACCTCGGCCGGGGCGGACGCGGAGACGTGGGTCACCCGCTCGCCCTCGAACACGCGCCCGCCGAGCCGGCGGAACTCGGCGGCCAGAGCGGCGAGGACGCGCAGGGGGTGCACCTGCGCCTGCGCCGGGAGCGTGAGCGCGCCCTCCACGGCGAAGGGCAGCTCGCCGTCCCCCTCCTGGCGGCTCGCGCCCAGCCCGGCCGCTCGCATGGCCGCGAGCTCCGCGTCCAGCCGGTCGAGTCCGTCGGGAGTGGTCGCGTAGGTCACCGCGTCGCGCACCTCGTACCGCACGCCCTGCGCGTCGAGGAAGTCGAGCAGCCAGCCCTGGCCGGCGATGTTGCCGTCGACGTAGGCGCACAGCACGCGGTCGGAGGTACGGCGGCGGATGCCGGCGAGGGTGCTGCCCTGCAGCAGGCTCACCTTGCCGGTGGTGTTGCCGGTCGTCACCGCCCCGACCCTCCGGGCCTCGAGCACAGCGACACGGCTGCCGGACCGCGCCAGCATGAGGGCGGTCGCGAGGCCGGTGAGCCCGGCTCCCACGACGATGGTGTCGAAGCGGGCGTCCCACTCGAACGGATCAGTGGGGATGGGAGGAGCGGTCTCGACCCACAGCGACGTCATCGTGGCCGCGGATCAGGAGAGGGAGTCGAAGTCGAACCAGAAGGCGTCGTCCTCGTCGTCTCCCGAGGCGTGCGCCGGGCCCGATTCCCGGGGGATCGTCGCCGTCTCGATCCGCACCCGGGTCTGGGCGGTGACGAACACCTCGCTCGGCGGCCGGCTGGACTGGGTGATGGAGACGAAGTCCCCTTCGCTCCTGCTCGCCTGGACGACCCGCTCCTTGAGCTCGTCGACGGGAGCACGGTCGACGAAGGTGAAGCGGAGATCGTCGATGTAGACGTGGAACACCTGCATGCCCTCTCCCGCTCGCTTTCCTATGTGTCTCGCTCCGCCCGGGTGCGCGGAAATGGATGTCCCGGCCGATAGTACGCGGGGTTGGATGATCCGCCAGTGCAGTCCTGCATCCGGACCGTCCGTCCTGCGATCGGTGCCTGTCAAGCCGGTTGCGTCCACGGCGCGCGGGGCGTTTCGTGCAGGCATGACCGATTCCGCACGCCCCCTGTCCGCGCTGGCCCTCGTCTGCACGCTGAAGCCCTCGCCGGGCGAGTCCAGCAGCCAGCTCCTCGCGACCCAGCTCCTGGACGAGCTCGCCACGCACGACGTGACCGGCACGGCCGTGCGTCTGGCCGACTACGACATCAAGCCCGGCGTCGGACTCGACGAGGGCGACGGCGACCAGTGGCCGCAGATCCGCAAGCAGGTCATCGCCTCCGACATCCTCGTGATCGTCACCCCGACGTGGATGGGCCATCTCTCGTCCATCGCGCAGCGGGTGCTCGAGCGCCTGGACGCCGAGCTCTCCGAGACAGACGACTCGGGCCGTCCCCTCGTGGAGGGAAAAGTCGCCATCGCCGCCGTCGTCGGCAACGAGGACGGCGCGCACGCCATCATCGCCGACCTGTTCCAGGGCCTGAACGACGTGGGCTTCACCGTCCCGTCGCAGGGCGCGACGTATTGGAACGGAGAGGCGATGCAGACGGTCGACTACAAGGACCTCGACGAGACGCCCGAGACGACGGCAGGCACGACGGCGATCGCGGCGAAGAACGCCGCCCACCTCGCCCGGCTGCTCGCGGTCACGCCGTACTGAGCCCGGGAGCCGGTGCTGAACCCGCGGGAGTACGTCGCGGTTAGCATGACGGGATGACCGACCCCGCTCCGCAGCCCGACCACGGGCAGCCCGACGGCGCGCTCGTGCTGCGGCTGCGCGCGGCGGGCTGCGTCTTCGCGGAGGACGAGGCGCTGCTGCTGGCCGAGGCCGCCGGCGGCGACCCCGACGAGCTGGAGCGGCTCGTCGTTCGCCGGGTCGCGGGTGAGCCGCTCGAGCCCCTGCTCGGCTGGGCGGAGTTCGCCGGGTTGCGGCTGCGCGTCGAGCCCGGGGTCTTCGTCCCGCGCCATCGCACCGAACTGCTCGCCGAGCGCGCGGCGCAGGAGGCGGCGGCCCGGCCCGGCCCGACGGTCCTCGATCTCTGCTGCGGCGTCGGCGCCATCGCCGCGGTCGTGCTGCGCCGGGTGCCGGACGCGCGCGTGCTCGCAGCCGATGTCGAGCCGGCGGCGGTGCGCTGCGCCCGCGCCAACCTCGAACCGGCCGCCCGGGTCTTCGAAGGCGACCTGTTCGCGCCGCTGCCGCGCGAGCTGCGCGGAGGGATCGACGTGATCGCAGTCAACGCGCCCTACGTCCCCACCGTCGAGATCTCGCGCATGCCTCCCGAAGCGCGGGACCACGAGCCCGCGGTCGCCCTCGACGGCGGCGGGGACGGGCTCGACGTGCACCGGCGGATCGCCGCCGGGGCCCCGGACTGGCTTGCGCCGGGCGGCGTGCTGCTCATCGAGGCGAGCGACGAGCAGGCATCCGTGAGCGCCGCGCTCTTCACCGCCGGCGGGCTCGCCGTCGTCATCGAGCAGGACGACGAGCGCGGCTCCACCGTCGTCATCGCGCGGTCAGCGGCGTCTTCCTGACCAGCGTGGGCTGACGGCGGAACTGGCCGCACAGCACGAGCACGACCGCGATGATCGTGCACACGATCCATCCCGTCCAGCCGAGCGGCAGGAGGGCGAGCGGCGAGGCGGGGGAGCCCGCCGCGAGCAGCAGCGCGCCGACGCCGGCCGATGCGTTGAACGCACCGTGCGCGAACACCGCGGGCCAGACCGAGCCCGACCGCAGACGCAGCCAGCCGATGAGCACGCCGTAGGCGGTGCAGCCCAGCGTCATGAACAGCACTCCGAGCAGGTTCGGCTCGCCGAAGTTGTAGCCGAGCAGGATGATCGGGCTGTGCCAGAGGCCCCAGATCGCGCCACTGAGCAGCAGGGCGGGCCAGGTGCCGAGCGGGCGCAGGCTGGGCAGGAGCCAGCCGCGCCACCCCAGCTCCTCGCCGACCGTCGCGAAGCCGTTGAAGAGCGCGCCCACCGGGATCGCCACCAGCTGCAGCGCCACCAGCACGCCGATCGGGATGGGCAGCTCCTGCTGCACGCCGGCTGCGGCCAGTTGATCGTGCAGGAGCTCGGCGAACCCCGAGAACCCCGTCAGATCGAGCCGGACGGCGCCGACGGCCGCCGCGATGAACACGGACGCGACCGAGACCGCGATCGAACCGAAGATACCGGCCAGGGTGAGCCCGAGGATCCGCCAGACCGGTCGCAACGGCCACATCCCGAGGTATTCGGGCACCGAGCGCGGCCGCGGGCGCTGCACGAGGAACACCGCGACGAGCGCGCCGATCGTGGGCGTGAACATCATCACGACGAGCAGCACGGGAGCGAGGGGATTGCTCAGACCCCCGTCGAGCCAGAGCGGCAGGGCGACGAGCCAGGCGAGCCCGAAGGCGACGAGCACGTAGGCGCCGACCGCGAACCACGGCACCCGGGCCGGCCGGTCGGGCCGCACCGTGTCGACGGCGTCGGCCACGGGCTGCGCGGCGCTCATGCCGTTCCTCCCGGAGCGTCGGGGAGCTGTGCCGGATCGAGGACGAAGAGGCCTCCGACGCGACGGTCCGGATGCAGGGTCACCCGGCCGACCATGTCGCCCGCTTCGAACTGCAGCGGCACGTCCACCACCGTCAGATCGCCGAGACGGCGGGAGGCCGGTGCGCCGGCGCTCTCGAACGCTCCGACGGCCGCGGCGACCTGCGCCCAGACCGCGCCGAGCGCGTCGGCGTCCAGCGCCTCCGCCATCCGTTCGTCGAAGCGCGCCGTGACCGCGTCGAACCGCGTCGCCGCCAGCTCGCCGAAGATCTCCGTCGCCAGCTCGTCGGCGCCGGCCAGAGGTGTCGTGTCCATGAGTGCTCCTGTCCGTGGGTCGACGGGATGCCCGAAGCGCTGGAAGGCCGCCTGCCTGCTCGTGCCGAGCGTGCGCCCGACATCGTGCCAGGTCGCCCCGGCGTCGCGAGCGGCGTCGACCAGCGCGGCCAGTGCGGCGTCCGAGCGCTCGCGCACGGTGGACGCGCGCGCGATCAGGTCGAGCGCCGCTGCGCGATCGACCGGGCCGCCCGACTGCTCCACCAGGGCCCGCACCGCTGTGGCGAGGGCCTCCACCGCATCCCGTTCCGTCGTCATCGTTGTCAAGGCTACCTTGACAACGCGAAACGCGCACCCTTCTCGGCGTGCGGACCGCGGTCTACCGTGTGGCGCATGAGCACTCTGACCCGGGAGTCCGCCCCCGCTCCCGCGCGGCCCGTCGCCGCCGATCGTGTGCGGCAGACGGTGGTGATCGGGTCCACGGTGGCCGCGGTCGTCGGCGCCGTGGTGGGATCCGGCCTGCTCGGCGGGACCTCGATCGCGCGCGCCGCCGGAGGGGCGCTGAGCGCGGATGCGACTCTGCTCGCCCCCGCCGGCCCCGCGTTCGGCATCTGGTCCGTGATCTACGCCGGGCTCGTGCTCTACGCCATCTGGCAGGCGCTCCCGTCGCAGGCCGGCCGCGACCGCCAGCGCCGTGCGGGGTACTGGATGGCCGCATCACTGCTGCTCAACGCCGCGTGGATCCTCTCGGTGCAGGCCGGACTGCTCGGCGTCAGCGTCGCCGTGATCGTCGCGCTCCTGGTGGTGCTGATCGTCGCGTTCGTGCGGTTGCTCGCGCGACCGGGCGGAACGACCGCCGACGCCGTCCTCTTCGACGGCGTCGTGGGCTTGTACCTGGGCTGGGTGATGGTCGCGACGGTCGCGAACATCGCGGCGGCCCTGACCGCGGCCGGATTCGACGGCTTCGGCTGGAGCATCCACGCGTGGGGGCTTGCCGTCGTCGCGGGGGTCGCCCTGATCGGCTGCGCCCTCGCGCTCTGGGACCGCGGGCGCCTCGCGCCCGCCGCCGCCTCGGCCTGGGGGCTCGCCTGGGTCGGTGTCGCCCGGCTGGAGGGGGCGACGCCCTCCACCCCCGTCGCAGTGGCGGCGTTCGCGGCCGCCGCGCTGATCGCGCTGGTGGCGATCGCGGCACGGGTCGCCGGCCCCTCCCGGCCCGCGCGCACGACTCGACTCTGAGAGTCCGTACAGACGGATTCCGCCGCCAAACGGCGGATCCGCAATGTTTTCAGTGGTCGAATGCCGATTTCGCAATGCGATCAGTCGTCAAGCGATTCGGCGATCGCGCGTCGCCGTGCGTACGATGACACGTCTCGTCGACTGAGCGAAGGAGCTCGCGTGTCCTCACCCACCGCACCCACGTCACTGCGCCGATCCCTCGGGCTCTGGGCGATCGTCGGGCTCGGGCTCGGGTACATGACGCCGATGACGGTCTTCGACACGTTCGGCATCGTCACCGGTGAGACGAACGGGGTGGTGCCGTCCGCCTACCTCTTCGCCCTCGTGGCCATGGTGTTCACGGCCCTCAGCTACGGCCGCATGACGCGGGTCTACCCGTCGGCGGGCTCGGCCTACACCTACGCCTCCGAGACCATCCACCCGAACGTCGGGTTCCTGGTCGGGTGGTCGTCGCTCCTGGACTACCTGCTGCTGCCGCTGGTCAACGCGCTGATCGTGCGGCTCTACCTGGAGTCGTTCTTCCCGCAGGTGCCCGGGTGGATCTGGGTCGTCGGCTACGTCGCCGCGATCACGGCGATGAACCTGTTCAGCATGTCGTCCACCTCCAAGGTCAACGGGGTGCTCGTGGCCTTCCAGATCGTGCTGATCGGCGTGTTCGTCGCGCTCACCTGGGCGGCTCTCAACGCGGGCGCCGGCACCGGGACCGCCTTCAGCCTGACGCCGCTCTTCCACTCGGGCGTGCACCTGGCCGCCGTGATCGGCGGCGCGACCGTCGTCTGCTTCTCGTTCATCGGTTTCGACGCGATCACCATGTACACCGAGGAGGCGAAGGACACCCGCACCGTCCCCCGCGCCATCGTGCTCGCACTGATGATCGGCGGGACGATCTTCTTCGTCGCTGCCTGGTTCGCGCAGTCCCGGTTCCCGACGCTGGCGGGCTTCGACTTCACCGACGACACCCTGCCCGAGATCGCTCTCAAGACGGGCGGCCTCCTCTTCCAGATCCTCTTCATCTCGGCAGCGGTGGCGGCCGCGGTGGCGTCGAGCCTCGCCTCGCACGCCAGCGTCTCCCGCATGATCTTCGTGATGGCGCGCAACGGCAGCGGACGCGTCTCGCGCCTCCTCTCCTACGTGCACCCGCGCTTCCGCACCCCGTCGACGGCCGTGCTCCTGGTCGGCGCGGTGTCGCTGCTCGCGGCGGCGTTCACCCTCGAGTTCGTCTCGTCGATGATCAACTTCGGGGCGCTCATCGCCTTCACCGTGGTGAACGCGACGGTCATCATCCACTTCGCGATCCGCCGCAAGGAGCGGAAGGGAGCGGCGCAGATCGTCCGCAACATCGTCCTTCCCGGCATCGGGATGCTGCTGACCGGCGTGCTGTGGGCCAACCTGCACCTCGACGCCCTCGAGTACGGGATCGTCTGGCTCACCATCGGCATCATCACGCTCCTGGTGCTGACCCGCGCCTTCCGCAAGCCGCTGCGCGTGAAGCTGGACGAGGACGGCGACGCCGCGATCGTCACGCGCGAGGGAGCACCGGCCGCCGAGACCGCTCGGTAGTCCTCGCCCGCCCGGCGAAAGGCGACGTAACGCACCGATGATCCTCACGGCGCCGCCGGGTAACGTGGCGGCCATGACCGTCGACACCATCGTCATCGGCGCGGGCGTCGTCGGCGCCGCCGCCGCTCGCTCGCTCGCCGAGGCCGGCTCCCGGGTCCTGCTGCTGGAGGCGTTCGAGCGCGGTCACGACCGCGGCTCCTCGCACGGGGCATCCCGCATCTTCCGGCACGGATACGACTCCGCCGACTACGTGCAGCTCACCGTCAACGCCGCAGCCGGCTGGCAGCGCCTCGAGAAGCAGTGCGGGCGGCCCCTCTTCGACCGCACCGGAGCGCTCGACCACGGCGACCCCCGGGCCCTCGCGGCGATCGAAGCGGCGATGACGGCCGAGGGACTCCCGTCCGAGCGCCTGGCAGGGGCCGAGGCGGCCGCGCGCTGGCCCGGCCTCCGGTTCGAGGACCATGTGCTGTTCAGCCCGGGCGGCGGGAGGCTGCACGCCCACGAGGCGATCGAGGCCCTGCTCGACACGGCTGCGGCGGCCGGCGCCGACCTGCGGTTCGGGGTGCGGGTCGAGGGCATCGACTCCGACGGCGACGGGGTCGTCGTGACCACCGCCGACGGGGAGCATCGCGCGGCCCGGCTGGTCGTCGCGGCCGGTTCGTGGACGCCGGCGCTCGCCGGGGCCTGGCTCTCGCGCCACGGCGCCGAGCTGCCCGACGTGCGCGTCACCGAGGAGCAGCCCGCGCACTTCCCCCTGCTGCCGGGCCCGGCGGACGACGAGAGCCTCTGGCCGAGCTTCGTGCACCATCCCACCGACCCTGAGGTCCCGAGCGTCTACGGGCTGCTCACCCCCGGCGAAGGCGTGAAGGTCGGCGCGCACGGCTACGGCCCGGTGGTCGACCCCGACGACCGTGATCGCACGATCGACCCGGCGCGGCTCGAACGCCTGCAGAAGTACGTCGCCGAATGGGTGCCGGGCGTCGACGCCTCCCATCCCGACGCCATCAGCTGCCTCTACGACACGACCCCCGACTCCGACTTCGTGCTCGACCGGGTGGGCCCGGTGACCGTGGCGACCGGCTTCTCCGGGCACGGCTTCAAGTTCGGGCCGGCGCTCGGCGACGTGCTCTCCCGGCTCGCTCTGCACGGCGAGCGGGCGCCGGAGCGCTTCCGCCTCGCGGTGGCCTCGCCCGACTAGACGTTCCGCGCGCCGTCGAGCGAGCGGAGGTACTCGGCGTTTCCGCGCAGCGCCGGCTCGTACCGCAGCAGGTCCGGAGTGCGGAGGCGGTCGGCGACGAGCTCCATCAGCTCGGCCACAGCGGCGTCGCTGCGCCCGGCCGCGTGCAGCGAGAGGGCGTGCCAGGTCTGCACGGACTCCGATTCCGGGAAGGCGGCGCGCGCCCGGTCGAGCACCGCCAGCGAGTCGTCGAAGCGGTCGAGGTTGCGCAGGGTGCTCCCGTACTGCAGCAGGCATTTGCGCAGCGTCTCGCCGTCGAGGCCCCGGTCGAGCGCCCGCTCGTAGTAGCCGGCGGCCGTCTCCTCCTCGCCGGCCGTGTCGTAGGCGCCGCCGACCTCGTAGAGCACGCGGGCGTCGTCGGGATGCTCGGCGAGCACCTCCAGCAGCGCCGCGATCGTGGGCGCCATGTCGGCGCGGTCGCGGGCGTCGAAGAGGGCGGCGAGACGGTCGTCGAGCGAAGGCATGCCGACCACCCTACGCGCGCGGCCGCAGCGCCCCGAGCACGGTCAGCAACGGGCGCGGGAGGCGCGCCGGCGGGAGGGCCGCCGTCAGCAGACGGCCGTACTGCTCCTTGCGCCCGGCTGTCGTGCCGAAGAACCGGTGCAGCTGCGCCGCCTCGGGCCTCGAGCGCTGGGCGGGCTGGTTCTGGAACGTGCGGAACAGGCGCAGATCGCCCGCCCGCGCCAGCACCTCCTCGGTCGCCGGCAGGCCGAGCGCCTCGATCAGCTCGCCCTCCAGGTCGGGGTCGCACACGGCGATCGCGGAGTCCGCCAACCCTGCGCGTTCGTAGAACCGCCGCTCGGCGACGTCACACAGACCGCGCAGCTCGGGAGCCCCTCGCGGTCCGGTCGGGCCCCCGCCCTTGGCGAACACCCCGGCGAAACGGCGGATGCTCATCGCCCCGCCCATGGGGACGACGGCTGTCCCCTCGGCGGCGGGGTCGCGGCCGAGTACCCCTGCCGCCGCGTGCACCGCGGCCCGGTCGCTGGCACCCTCCACCAGCACGACGACCCGCACCGACGCGATCTGCGCGGGGCGCGGTTCGTCACCGCCGGCGGCCCACTCGGCCGTCGCGCGCTCGAGGGCCGCCACGGCGGCCTCCTCCCCGACGGGAGCGGTCTCGGTCACGCCGCCATTCTGCCCCGCCGCGCCCCCTGTCGCCTCCTGTCGGGCGCGGGTACGGTTCGCGACATGAAACTTCTCATCTTCGTCGCGGGCGTCGCCCTCGGGTTCGTCATCGGTTCGCGCGCCGGTCGTGGCGCCTACGACGACATGCGCAAGAAAGTCCGCGGCTTCACCGAATCCGCCCCCGTGCAACAGGTCAAGGACGACGTGAAGGACTTCGCCTCCCGGGCCGCCTCCGACATCGGCGAGACCGTCGGCGACGCGGTGGGCAAGGCCACCGACAAGGCGGCGGCGAAGATCGACGACCTCACGGGCAAGAAGAGCGGCGGCGCCGCGACCGCGAGCTGATCCTCAGGCGCCCTGGGGCGGGTTCGCCAGCAGGTCGGCCCGCTCCCGCAGGTAGGCGACCGCGTCGCGGGCGTCCGCATCCGACACCGAGGAGCTCCACCGCACCAGCACGCGCCCGTCGTGGAGGAACAGCGGACCGCGTGCGCCGGCCGCCTCCCGCAACGCGTCGACCTCCAGCACCACCGGTTCCGTGTCGAAATTGACCGTCTCGCCGTCGCGGAAATGCCCGCGCTCTGCAGCCGCCCGATACGCCCGACGGGTCTCCGCCGACACCGAGACGTACTGTGTGCGACCGGGCTCGGTCGCGCGGACGATCGACCCGGTCGCGTGCAGGCCGCCCGCGCGGTCGAGCAGCAGCACCCCGAGCCGCCACACCCGCCCGGCCGGCCGCAGCACGGGCTCGCGCATGATCAGGAGCTTGCGCTGCCTGTCCTCGTAGTGGGCGAGCGCCTCGTCGCGGGCGCCGGCCTCGCCGAGCAGGCCGACGGCCTCGGCGACCGCCGCGCGCAGCGCGTGCACCGCCTCTTCGTCGCCGGTATCCGTCACCCTCCGAGGGTACGGCTACGGCATCGTCCGAATACTGAAGGCGTTGTCGTCCGTCACCATCAGCAGCTCCACGCCCTCCTCGTGGCGCAGCACCACCAGCGCGGAACTGTCGTCGGCGGCGACCCGCTCGACCTGGCGCAGGAAGATCTGCGCCATCTCGTCGCTCACTCGGAAGTCCCTGCCGAGCGCGTGCACCGTATAGCGCGGGAGTGCGGGGGAACGGCGGCTCCCCAGCCGCGTCTCGGCGCGGAAGTCCTGGACGGCGAGCTGCATCTCGGGTGTCATCGTCATGGGACGGCCTCTCTCGATCGTGGGTCTTCGGTCTTCCGCGTGTCTTCCGCGCATCTTCCGCGTGTCTTCTCCTGGATTTCGCACGGTAGTCCTGGCTCTGACCGGCGGGGAGGGGGTTGACGGGGGGAGGATGGGTGTCATGCGAACCTTCACCCTCCCCGGCGTCGCCGTCGACGCGTCCAACATCGTCCTCGGCCTCATGCGCATCGAGCCCTTGACCGACGAGGAGATCCGCACGCTGGTGCGCACCGCCCGCGACGAAGGCGTCACCGTCTTCGACCACGCCGACATCTACGGCGAGGAGCGGCACGGGAGCGAGCGCCGGTTCGGAGACGCGGGAGCCGTTCCCGCCGCCGAGCGCGACCAGGTCGTCATCCAGTCCAAGGTCGGCATCCGCGACGGCTACTTCGACTTCTCGCGCGAGCACATCCTCACCACGGTCGACGAGTCGCTCGCCGCCCTGCGCACGGACTACCTCGACCTCCTGCTCCTCCACCGCCCCGACACCCTCGTCGAGCCGGAGGAGGTCGCCGCCGCGTTCGACGAGCTGCAGGCGGCGGGCAAGGTGCGCGCCTTCGGCGTCTCCAACCACACCCCGGGCCAGATCGAGCTTCTGCGCCGGTACGTCACGCAGCCGATCGTGGCGGACCAGGTGCAGCTCAGCATCACCCACGCTCCGCTCATCGCGCAGGGGGTCGCCGCCAACATGGCCGGTCTGCCCCAGTCGATCGACCGCGACAACGGCATCCTCGACTACGCACGCCTGAACGACATCACCCTGCAGGCGTGGTCGCCGTTCCAGAAGGGCTTCTTCGACGGCGTCTTCCTCGGCGACCGCGAGCACTTCGCCGAGCTCAACGACGTCATCGACGAGCTGGCCTCCGCCTACGGCGTCACCCCGACGGCGATCGCCACCGCCTGGATCACCCGCCACCCCGCCGGCATCCAGGTCGTGCTCGGCACCACCAACGCGCAGCGCGTCCGCGACGCCGCCGCCGGCTCGGAACTCCCGCTGACCCGCGAGGAGTGGTACCGCCTGTTCCGCGCGGCGGGGCACACGCTGCCGTAGGGGTGCGATGACGGCCCTCACACATTCCGGGTGACCCGGCGAGCCGCCGCTTGGCCTATGCGGTATGCCGGGATACCGTCAAGCGAATGGATGCAGAACGCGTGACGGCGGGGCGTCGCCTCGTGACTCGAGCGCGACTGCTGCGTGTCGTCGGCGTGCGCAGCGGGCTGACGCGGCCCGCGGACTCACCTCAGGGATTCGCTGCCGGGCGGCGGAGCGTGCGGGTGCTGCTGGCGGGTTCGGGCCCGGTCGTCGGCTGGGGTGTCGCGAGCTACGACCTCGCGCTGCCGGGGGCGCTCGCCCGCGCGATCGCCTCGTCGACGGGGCGCGGCGCCGTCGTGGACGTGGTGGCGCATCCCTCGGCCGGCGTCGGCAGGCTGCGATCGCTCGTCGCCTCGGCCGGCCCGGAGCGCTACGAGGTTGTGGTCCTGAGTGCGGCGCTCGCCGACTCGCTGAGGTTGCCGGACCCGGTGCGCTGGGGCGAACGGATGCGCACGTCCATCCGGGAGGTGCGCGCGGCGCGCGGAGGGACGGGCGCGATCGTCTGGCTCGGCGCCCAGCCCCTCCGCTCGCTCGATACCGACGACGACGGCCCGACCCGAATAGCACAGAACCATGCGTCGTTGCTGAACGACGTGGCCGAGCGGATCTGCCGCGAGGAGGGCGCGCTGTTCGCGCCGTTGCCCGCGCCTCCGCACTCGGAGTCGACCCGGCACCGAGGGCCGGCCGACTACCTCTTCTGGGCGCGGCGGATCGCCGACGTCATCGTGCCGGCCCTCGGCGAGCTGCCGGTGGAGCAGGCGGAGCCTCCGTCGCCGCGGACGACTGCGGAGCGTGTGGAGGCCATCGAGCGCCTGCGCCTGGCGGAGCGCGGGCGCGACTCCCGCCTCGACGGTCTCGTGGGCACGGCGCAACGCACGCTCGGCACCGAGATCGCGATGTTCACGATCCTCGACGCGGACAAGGAGTGGGCCATCGCGGCGTCGGGAACGGCGACGCGTGAGTTCCCGCTGGAGCAGTCCGCGTGCCAGTACACGATCGCGTCGGCCGACGGGCTGGTCGTGCCGGACGCGCGGCTCGACGAGCGGTTCGCGACCAGCAGCGTCGTGACCGGCCCCGCCCACCTGCGCTACTACGCGGGCTATCCCGTGGAGGCGCCCGACGGCACGCGCATCGGCGCGCTCTGCGTCTTCGGCCGCACCCCGCGCGACGCCGAGACCGGCGAGTTCGACCTCGATGTGCTCCGCGAGCTCGCTCTGCTCGCCCAGCGCGAGCTCTGGCGCTGGGAGCCCGACCGCGTCTGACCGCGCCCCGCCCGCCCCGCCCTGTCACGCCCTCGCCATCCGTTCCGGACTTGTGCACGCAACACGCCGTCGCGAAGCGTGCAGAAGTCCGGAACGGATGGCGAGGCGGCGCAGGGCTCAGTCCGGGAGGGCCGCGAGGAGGCGGTCGAGCGAGCCGCCGAGGCCCCAGCGGGCGGCGAGGGCGTCGAGCGCGTCGCGCTGTGCCGCATCCGGTCGCCGCAGCCGCGCATCCACGCGCGGCAGATCGAGGTCTCGCACCACCTCGACGACGCGCGGGGCGACATCCAGATAGTCCGTCGCCGCGGCGAAGCGGGCACGCACCGCGGGCTTCATGGCGCTGGAGTCGTCCGCCGCCGCCGCCCGGATCGCGTCGAGCGAGCCGTACTCGGCCAGGAGCGCCGCGGCGGTCTTCTCGCCGACGCCGGCGACGCCCGGGAGGCCGTCGGACGTGTCCCCGCGCATGGCCGCGAAGTCGGCGTACTGGTCGGGCCGCACGCCGTACTTCCCCTCGACGACTCCGTCGGTCAGCACTTCGAGGTTGCTCATCCCGCGCGCGGTGTAGATCACCCGCACGTCGTGCGCGTCGTCCACGAGCTGGAAGAGGTCGCGGTCACCCGTCACGACATCCACCGGGCCGTCGCCACGAGAGGCCAGCGTGCCGATCACGTCGTCCGCCTCGTGCTGCGGGGCGCCGACGATCGCGAGGCCGAGAGCGCCGAGCACCTCCCGGATCACCGGCACCTGCTGCACCAGCGCCTCCGGCGTCTCCTCCACATCCACGCCGCCAGGCACCTCCCGAGCCACCCGGTGCGCCTTGTAGCTCGGGATGAGGTCGACGCGCCACCGCGGGCGCCAGTCGTCGTCCCAGCAGGCGACCAGCGATTCGGGGCCGTAGTCGGCGACCAGCCGGGCGATGATGTCGAGGAACCCCCGCACCGCGTTGACCGGCTCGCCCTCCGGCGAGCGCACCGTGTCGGGGACCCCGTAGAACGCGCGGAAATACAGCGACGCGGAATCGAGGAGCATGGTCCGCCCGGCGGCGGACGGGGGCGTGGTCGGGGACATGGGCGGCACCTCCGGCCCCCACGTTACGCAGCCGTCCGCGCCGGGACCAGAGGCGCTACCCTGGCCGCATGGCCGGAACGACCGTCGTCGAACGCACAGAACTCATCGCCGCGACCCCCGAAGACCTGCAGCGCCGCATCGCGGACCTCCCGGCGTGGATCGACTGGTCGCCGTGGGAGGGGCTGGATGCGGACCTCCATCGCGAGTACAGCGGCGAGGCGGGTTCCGTCGGATCGGGCTACGCCTGGTCGGGCAACCGCAAGGCGGGAGCCGGCCGCATGCAGGTCACGGCCGTGGACGCCGACGGCGTGAGCATCGCGCTCGAGTTCACCCGGCCGTTCCGCTCGGCGAGCGATCTGCGGTTCGCGCTCACTCCCGAGGGCGGTCGCACCCGCGTGATCTGGCGGATGGAGAGCCCCACGACGTTCATGTCGCGCCTCTTCAACATCGAGAAGCTGGTCGGCAAGGACTTCGAGAAGGGGCTGCGGCAGCTCAAGCAGGTCGTCGAGGGGTAGCGGCGTCGGGAGGCAGCCGTCGCCGGCAGCCGCATCGCCTAGCGTTGAGGCATGACGCTCCCCCCGCTGCAGGTCGCCGCGATCGCCCTGGTGCGCGATCGCACCGTGCTCATGGTGACGGCGCGCGGTCGCGACGTGCACTACATGCCCGGCGGCAAGATCGATCCCGGCGAGACCCCCGCCCAGGCGGCGGCGCGGGAGGCGTCGGAAGAGGTGGCGCTGTCTCTCGATCCGGACGCTTTGGAGGAGCTGTTCGAGGTGCGCACGCTGGCGCACGGCCAGGCCGAGGGGCGGATGGTGCACATGCGCGTGTTCCGCGCGTTCACCGACGCCGAGCCCGCGCCGTCGGCGGAGGTCGGCGCGCTGCACTGGGTCACGACGGCGGACGCCGATCGCTGCCCGCCCGCGGGTCGCGAGGTGCTCCGCCTGCTGGCCGGGCGCGACCTGATCGACTGACGCCGCGATGCTGACGTCGCGGTGCCTACGTCGTGGTGGCGGCGACGATCGAGGCGCAGGCGTCGCTGGGGCGCCGTGACGGGTCGATGGCGCCGACGATGGAGGCGGAGATCGCAGCCAGCTGCTCGACCTGCTCGGGCGTGAGCGCTCCGAGCACGCGGGAGCGCACCGTGTCGAGGTGGCCGGGGGCGGCGGTCGCGACGAACTCGGCGCCCGCATCGGTGAGCACCGCGTTGGTCGCGCGGCCGTCCTCTTCGCAGGGCATCCGCTTCACCAGGTCGCGGGCCTCCAGGCGGGTGATCACGTGGCTGAGACGCGAGACGGAGGCGTTGGTCGCCGTGGCGAGCGCGCTGAGTCTCAGCCGGTGGTTCGGCGACTCGGCCAGACGCGAGAGCACGAAGAACTCGTAGTGCGTCGCCGCGGAGTCGCGCGAGAGCTGGCCGTCGATGACGGGAGGCAGCAGCTGCGTGAGCGCGACGAGGCCCATCCAGGCGTCGCGTTCGCGCCCGGCGAGGTCGTCGCTCGTCGTCATACGGCGATTCTAGCAAATAACTTGACGCTTCAACCAACCCGTCGTACATTGGTTGAAGCATCAACTAATCACGGCGTCAGCCGGAAAGGAACCTCATGAGCTCGGTCAGCATCATCGGCAACGGAAACATGGCGAAGGCGATCGGCGGCGTTGCTGCGGCCGGCGGCAGCACGGTCGAGTACCTCGGTCGCGACGGCGGTGCCGTCGCCGGCGATGTCGTGGTCTTCGCCGTCCCGTACCCCGAGGTGGAGTCGGTCATCGCGACCTACGGAGAGGCGCTCGCCGGCAAGATCGTCGTCGACATCACCAACCCCGTCGACTTCGCCACCTTCGACGGTCTGGCCGTCCCGGCCGACAGCTCGGCCGCCGCGGTGATCGCCGCCGCGCTCCCGCAGTCGAAGGTCGTCAAGGCGTTCAACACCAACTTCGGGGCGACGCTCGCCTCGGGCACGGTCGGAGCCGAGACCACCACCGTGCTCATCGCCGGAGACGACGACGACGCGAAGGCGACGCTCGCCGGCATCGTGACGGCCGGCGGCCTGAAGGCGGTCGACGCCGGCTCGCTCAAGCGCGCCCGCGAGCTCGAGTCGCTGGGCTTCCTGCAGATCACCCTCGCCGCCGCCGAGCGGGTCTCCTGGACGGCGGGCTTCACGCTCGTCGCCTGAGGCGCGGACGCGGGGCGCGGGGCGCGGGGCGCGAGACGCATCGAACGGGCGGGCCGGGACGACCCCGGCCCGCCCGTTCGCGCCCCTAGACGCCCGCGCCGCCCGGCCGGTACTGTCGCGGCACGGACGGCGAGGGGATCGGCATGATGCGCACGGCGACGGCCGGTGACGCGGCGGGGTTCTTCGCGGGCCTCGACACGTGGTCGGTGCTGTTCGCCCTGATCTCGGTCGCGGCCGGCATCGTGCTGGGCGTGCTGGCCCATCGCGCCACGCTGAGGCTCTGCGCGCGCATCCCGGGCGTCACACCCGATACCGGGCGGCGGATCGCCCGCGTCGTGCGGCTCACCGTCATCGTGCTCGGGATCGGCGTCGGCATCGCGTTCCTCGGCGCGCCCATCCAGCCGGTGCTCGCCGTCGCCGTGATCGTCGCCGTCGTGGCGGGGCTGGCGCTGCGCGGGATCAGCGAGAACTTCGCGGCCGGACTCGTGCTGCAGACGCGCAGGCCGTTCAAGGCCGGCGATGTCGTGGACGTCGCCGGCTACCGGGGCACCGTGCGCGAGCTCACCAGCCGCACGGTGGTGGTGCGCACGGCGGACGGTCGCATCGCCCACATCCCGAACGCGGACGTGATCGGCAACCCCTTCGTCAACGAGTCCGAGGCGGGCGGTCGCCGCTCGGAGGTGGAGGTGCGGGTCGCCATCGACCCGCACGCCGCCACGGCCGAGACCCGTGAGGATGTGCGCGACCTGATCGCCGCCGCGTGCGCCGCCGTCGACGGCGTGCACCGCCGCGAGCCGATCCGCGTGCTGAGCGTCGCGCACGAACCGCACCGCTACACCGTGCGCGCGCAGTTCTGGCACCACGCGGGCGACGGGTCCGCCGTGACCGCGGCGGTGGTCGACGCCGTCTGGGCCGCCCTCGGCGACCGGGAGGCCATCGTCACCTCCGACCCGCAGGGGCCGCCGCTCACCCCGCCTCCCCCGGTGTGACGCGGGCGACCGCGTCCCGGGCCTCATCCGCGTTCGTCTCACCACTCCCGACGGTTGCAACGCCATGCGCGCCGCTAGGGTGAAGGGATGATCGAGAGCGGACGCGCCCCGGGGGTGCGCGAGGTCGCCGCCGCCGCGGGGGTCTCCCGGCAGACGGTGTCGCGCGTGCTGAACGACCACCCCAGCATCCGGCCGGAGACCCGCGAGCGCGTGCTCGCCGCGATGGCCGACCTGAACTTCCGTCCCAACCGGGCGGCGCGCATGCTGACGACGGCGCGTTCGACGACCATCGGCGTGCTCGCGGCCTCCACCTCGTCCCTCTTCGGGCCGGCCTCCAGCATCGACGCGGTGGAGAACGCTGCACGGGACGCGGGCTACTTCGTCACGGTCGCGCACACGACGGCGCTCGATCGGGCATCCGTCGAGGCGGCGCTCGACCACCTCCTCGCGCAGGCGGTCGAGGGGATCGTCGTCATCGCCCCGCAGCAGCGGGTCCAGGATGCGATGGCCGCCGTCTCCCTCGCCGTCCCGTCAGTCACCCTCCACGGGGCGGGCGCCGCGGGCGACGACGGGGTGTTCGTCGACCAGGTCGAAGGCGCACGCCTCGCCACGCGCCACCTGCTCGACCGCGGGCACCGGCGCATCGCGCACCTGTGCGGCCCCGGCGACTGGGCCGAGGCGCGTGCACGACGCGACGGCTTCCTCGCCGAGATCACTGACCGCGGGGCGGACGGCGTGGTGACCCGCGAGGGGGATTGGACCGCGGCCTCCGGAGCCGAGATCGCCGCCGAGCTGCTGGCCGACGAGAGCGTGACCGCCGTCTTCTCGTCGAACGACCAGATGGCGCTCGGCGTGCTGCACGCCGCCCGTCTAGCCGGCCGCCGGGTGCCGGAGGACCTCGCGGTGGTCGGCTTCGACGACATCCCCGAGGCGGCGTTCTTCGCGCCGCCTCTGACCACGGTCCGGCAGGACTTCGCCGAGCTCGGGCGCCGCTGCGTGGCACGCCTGGTCTCGCTCATCGAGGGCGGCGGCGCGGACGGCGGCGCCGTCGCGTTCGGCGCGCCCGTCGCGCCGGTGCTGGTGGAGCGCGCGTCGGCGTAGGTGCGGTGCGGTTCTCTCCACAGGCGCCGATCCAGTTGTCGAGACACGCCGTCGAGGAGTGTGTTCGCGCGGCGGGTCGTGACAAGTGGATGGTGGGCGGCGGGTTCGTGCGGCTGGTCGTGACAAGTGGATGGTGGGCGGCGAGGGCGCGCGGGCACCGAGTGCATCGCCGCCGCTTGACGTGCACCGGCTGGCCGACGCATACTGGAGTCGAATTGTGACCGGTCACAACGTGGTGAGGAACAGATGACGGCATCCGAGCGCGCGAACGGGCGCGACGCCATCCAGAACGGGCGCACGGCGCTCGGCATCGAGTTCGGCTCGACGCGCATCAAGGCCTGCCTGATCGATGCGGACGACCCGTCCCTCGTGCTGGCGGTCGGCTCGCACGAGTGGGAGAACGAGCTCGTCGACCGGGTGTGGACGTACTCGCTCGACGCGATCTGGTCCGGCGTGCAGGCGGCCTACGCCGCGCTCGTCGCCGACGCGGAGCGCACCCACGGCGTGCGGCCCACGACCTACGGAGCGATCGGCGTCTCGGCGATGATGCACGGCTACCTCGCGTTCGACGCAGCGGGGGAGCTGCTCGTGCCGTTCCGCACATGGCGCAACACGAGCACAGGCCCGGCGGCTGCCGAGCTCTCCGACCTGCTGGGCGTGAACATCCCGCTGCGCTGGTCCATCGCGCACCTCCACCAGGCCGTGCTCGACGCGGAGCCGCACCTGGGCCGCCTCGACCACCTGACGACCCTCGCGGGCTATGTGCACGAACGGCTCACCGGCCGTCGCGTGCTCGGGGTCGGCGACGCCTCCGGGATGTTCCCGATTGACCCCGGGACCCGCGGCTACGATGCCGGGCTCGTCGCCCGCTACGACGCTCTGCTCGCCGAGACCGCACCCGCGCTCGCCCCGCGACTGGCGCTCGCGGGCATCCTGCCCGAGGTGCTCGTCGCGGGGCAGCCGGCCGGCGCGCTCACGGCCGACGGCGCCACCCTGCTCGACCCGTCCGGCGAGCTGGCGCCCGGCACCCCGCTCTGCCCGCCGGAAGGCGACGCCGGCACCGGGATGGTCGCGACCAGCTCCGTCGCGCCGCGCACCGGCAACGTGAGCGCCGGCACCAGCATCTTCGCGATGGTCGTGCTCGAGCGCCCGCTGGCGAGCGTGCACCACGAGCTCGACGTGGTCACCACGCCGGCCGGCGACCCGGTCGCGATGGTCCACTGCAACAACGGGGCGAGCGAGCTCGCGGCATGGGTCGGGATGTTCGGCCGGTTCGCCGAGGCCGCCGGCACGCCGATCGGATCCGACGCCGCGTACGACGCGCTCTTCCGCGAAGCACTCACCGGTGACAGCGACGCGGGCGGCGTGCTCGCCTACAACCATCTCGCGGGCGAGCCGATCGCCGGACTCGACGAGGGGCGCCCCCTCGTGGTCCGCACTCCCGGCAGCCGTCTCACGCTCGGCAACTTCATGCGCGCTCAGCTCTACGGGGTGTTCGGCACGCTCGCGCTCGGGATGCGCGTGCTGGCCGACGAAGGCGTCGCGCTCGACCGGATGTTCGCCCACGGGGGCATGTTCCGCACGGCAGGGGTCGCTCAGCGGTTCCTCGCCGGTGCCCTCGACGCCCCGGTCTCCGTGGCCGACACGGCGTCGGAGGGCGGCGCCTGGGGCATCGCGGTGCTGGCCGCGTACCGGGAGGAGGCCGAGCGCGGAGCGAGCCTCGCGGAGTATCTGCGCCGCCACGTCTTCGGCGGCTTCGCGTTCGAGACCACCACGCCGCACCTGGACGACGTCGCCGGGTTCGCGTCCTACATCGAGCAGTACCGCGCCGGCCTCGCCATCGAGCGCGCGGCCGTCGTCGCCGTCCCCCTGGAGGCCGCCGGCCCCGCATCCGACGAATCCGACGCATCCGACGCATCCGACGAATCCCCTCTGGAAGGAGCCACCCGGTGACCGACGCATCCGCCGCCGAGCCGAACCACGCCGAGCCGAACCATCCCGAGACCCCCGCCGTGCGGCGGGTGCGCGAGCAGGTCGCCGCGCTGCATGCCGAGCTCGTGCGCTACGGCCTGGTCGTCTGGACCGGCGGCAACGTCTCCGGCCGCGTGCCCGGCGAGGACCTCTTCGTCATCAAGCCGAGCGGCGTCGACTACGACGATCTGGCTCCCGAGAACATGATCCTGTGCACGCTCGACGGGGAGGTCGTGCCGGGCTCCCACGGATGTGACCGGTCCCCCTCGTCCGACACCGCCGCGCACGCCTACGTGTACCGCGAGCTTCCCGAGGTCGGCGGAGTCGTGCACACGCACTCCACCTACGCGACCGCCTGGGCGGCCCGCGCCGAGGCCATCCCGTGCGTCATCACCGCCATGGCGGACGAGTTCGGCGGCGAGATCCCGGTCGGGCCGTTCGCGATCATCGGCGACGACTCGATCGGCCGCGGCATCGTCGCGACCCTCGCCGGCCACCGCAGCCGCGCCGTGCTGATGCAGAACCACGGCGTCTTCACCATCGGCACGGACGCCCGCGACGCGGTCAAGGCCGCCGTCATGGCCGAAGACGTCGCCCGCACGGTGCACCTCGCCCGTGAAGGCGGGCCGCTCGTGCCCATCCCGCAGGAGGCGATCGACCGCCTCTTCGACCGCTACCAGAACGTTTACGGACAGACCCCGGAAGGTACCGATTCCTGATGCCGAAGCTCACCCCGTCCCCGAACTCCGCCACCCTCGACGGCTACGAGATCTGGTTCCTCACCGGCAGCCAGCACCTGTACGGTCCCGAGACGCTCGCGCAGGTCGCCGAGCAGTCCCGCGGCATCGCCGACGAGCTCGGCGCGTCCGCCGACGTACCGGTGCGGGTGGTGTGGAAGCCGGTCCTGACCGACTCCGACGCCATCCGCCGGGTGATGCTCGAGGCCAACGCCGACGACCGCGTGATCGGCCTCGTGGCGTGGATGCACACCTTCAGCCCCGCCAAGATGTGGATCGCCGGCCTCGACGCGCTGCAGAAGCCGCTCCTGCACTTCCACACGCAGGCGAACGTCGAGCTGCCGTGGGGCGAGATCGACTTCGACTTCATGAACCTCAACCAGGCGGCGCACGGCGACCGCGAGTTCGGGTACATCCAGACCCGGCTCAGCGTGCCGCGCACGACCGTCGTCGGACACGTGAGCAACCCGACCGTCACCGCCCGCATCGGCACCTGGACGCGCGCCGCCGCCGGCTGGGCGGCCACCCGGTCGCTCAAGCTCGCCCGCTTCGGCGACAACATGCGCTTCGTGGCGGTGACTGAGGGCGACAAGACCGAGGCCGAGCTCGTCTTCGGAGTGCAGGTCAACACCTGGGGCGTCAACGAGCTCGCCGAGGCCGTGGCCGCGGTGTCGGCCGCCGACGTGGACGCGCTCGTCGCCGAGTACGAAGACCTCTACGACGTCGCCGCCGAACTCCGCCGCGGCGGGGACCGGCACCAGTCGCTGCGCGACGGCGCCGCGATCGAGCTGGGGCTGCGCTCCTTCCTCGAGGAGGGCGGCTTCGGCGCCTTCACCACCAGCTTCGAGGACCTGGGCGCCCTGAAGCAGCTCCCCGGGCTCGCCGTGCAGCGGCTCATGGCCGAGGGCTACGGCTTCGGCGCCGAGGGCGACTGGAAGACGGCGATCCTCGTCCGCGCCGCGAACGTGATGGGCGCGGGGCTGCCCGGCGGCGCCTCCCTCATGGAGGACTACACGTACGACATGACGCCGGGCGACGAGCGCATCCTGGGCGCGCACATGCTCGAGGTCTCGCCGACGCTCACCACCACGAAGCCGACCCTCGAGGTCCACCCGCTCGGCATCGGCGGCAAGGACGACCCGGTGCGCCTGGTCTTCACGGCGACCCCGGGCCCCGCTGTCGTGGTGGCGCTGTCGGACATGCGCGACCGCTTCCGCCTCGTGGCGAACGTGGTGGAGGTCGTGGAGCCGTCGGCCCCGCTGCCCAAGCTCCCGGTCGGCCGCGCCGTGTGGAAGCCGGCGCCCGACTTCACGACGTCGGCGACGGCGTGGCTCGAGGCCGGAGCCGCCCACCACACCGTGATGAGCACCGCGGTCGGAGTGGAGGCGTTCGCCGACTTCGCGCGCATCGCCCGCACCGAGCTGCTCGTGATCGACGGCGACACCACCCTGCGCGGCTTCGAGCGCGAGCTCGACTGGAACGCCGCGTACTACCGGCTCGCCCGCGGCATCTGACCCGGGCCTCCTCGTCCTGGCCGCCGGCAGTCATCGGCACGGCGGCCAGGATGCTCTCCAGCCGCGACTTCTGCACAGGGCGCCCATCGAGACGGCACGAAATCGCGGAAAACGTGCCGAGAAGGCGGATAGTTCGCCGCCTGGGTCGCCCACTCTGGCGGCGGGCGGGGGTGCAGGGGTTGGATGGGGAGCATGACGGATCTGGACGGCAGGGATCAGGACGGCAGAGGCATGCCGACGCTCGCGGTGACCGGCGTGACGGGAGTGGTCGGGCGACTGACGGCGGCGGGGCTCGCCGATGCGGGGGTGCCGTTCCGGATGCTCGCGCGCACACCGGCCAAGGCGCCGCACCTGCCGGGGACCGTGACGCTGGAGTGCTCCTACAGCGACGCGGCGCAGGCCCGGGCCGCGCTCGCCGGGGTCGAGACCCTCTTCATGGTCTCGGCTGCCGAGAACGCCGAGCGGCTGAGCGAGCACTTCGCGTTCCTCGACGCGGCGGCCGAGGCGGGAGTGCAGCACATCGTCTACACCTCGTTCTTCGGCGCGGCTCCCGACGCGACGTTCACACTCGCGCGCGATCACTACGCGACCGAGGAGCGGATCCGGGGCACCGGGATGACGCACACCTTCTTGCGCGACAACCTCTACCTCGATTTCGTCGAGTACATGGTGGGCGAGGACGGCGTGATCCGCGGCCCCGCCGGCGCCGGGCGCGCGGCGCTGGTGGCGCGGGCGGATGTCGCGCGGGTCGCGGCCCTCGCCCTGCAGCATCCCGAGCAGCACCGTGACGTCACCTACGACCTCACCGGGCCCGAGGAGCTGACGATGGCGGAGGTCGCCGAGACGCTGTCGCGGCGACTCGGCCGGGCGGTGTCGTTCCACGACGAGACCGTCCCCGAGGCGTACGAGTCCCGGAAGAAGTGGGACGCTCCCCAGTGGCAGTACGACGCCTGGGTGTCGACGTACACGGCCATCGCAGCGGGCGAGCTCGCCGGCGTGAGCGACGCCGTGGAGCGGGTCACCGGCCGGGCGCCCCTCTCGCTGGACGAGCTCCTGCGCGACCGCTGACACGCGGAAGGCCCGCCGAGGTTCACGTCGTGGCGCTCATCCGGGATGGAATGGTCGCCACTTCGTGAACCTCGACGGGCCGGAGACCGGAGGTCGCTACGGCTGGGACTGCCAGCCGCCGCGCGGCGGGGTGGGCCAGTGCGGCCGGGTCGAGACGATCTTCGTCACCGCTCCGCTGGTCGGGTCGAGCAGCACCTGCCGCTGCTGCGGGTGCCACCAGTCGAACAGGCCGCCGAGCGATCCGGCACGGGTGTCGAACGACGCGTCGCCGATCCGTCCGGCCAGCCAGTTGCTCTCGATGAAGCGCAGCACGCTCGCCTGCTCGATCGGGGTGTGGTCGACCTTGTTCTGGGCCGCCCAGGGCGAGACCACGAGCAGCGGGAGGCGCTGGCTCGGGCCGCAGCGGTCGGCGTAGCCGCCGGCCGTGTGCGAGACGCTCGTGCACACGGCGGAGTCGACCGCGGAGTCGTTCGACCCGTTGGTCACCTTCGGCGCCACGTGGTCGTACCAGCCGTCGGAGTCGTCGTAGGTGACGACGACCGCGGTGCTCGACCAGCTGTCCGACTTCTGGATGGCGTTGATCTCGTTGACGAGGAACTTCTGCTCGTCCAGCGGGTCGGAGTAGGCGGCGTGGCCGTCCTGCGCCTCCGGGGCCTTGAGGAACGAGACGGCCGGGAGGTTGTCCGCCTTCAGGGCCGCGTCGAACGAGGTCAGGTCGTACTGGTGGTTCGCCTGGTCGGTGTGCCCGATGGCCTTCACGCTGGAGGGCGCGAGGTGGTGCGGGTTCGACGTCGACTTGTAGTACTGGAAGGGCGAGTGGTGCGGCGAGTAGTCCTTCGGCGTCGCGCCGGCCACGTTCGCGGTCGTCTTGTCGCAGGCGGCGTACGAGCCGGACTGCCCGTTCCACGCGGTGGTCGGCGTGAAGCCGCCCTGGAACCAGCCCCAGGTGACGCCGCGGGCGTTGAGCAGGTCTCCGACGTTCTTGCCCGCCATCCCGACGACCGCGGAGGTCGACGTGTGGTCGTTGTCGGAGCAGTCGTCGTACGCGGGGTCGGGGTCGCCGATCACGGTGCCGACGCCGGCGGCGTTCGGCGACTGGACGGCGGTGGAGGCGGGCAGCACCGCGCCGGTCTTCGGGTCGTAGGCGGTGCCGCCGTGCGTCTGGCCCGAGATCAGGTTCAGCGCGCCGGGAGTGGACGGGCCGAACTCGGTGTCCCAGTTGTTGTCGCTCATGGCGTAGTTCTGGGCGTAGTTCCACAGACCGGTGACGGTGTTGCCGTCGTAGTAGTCCATGACCAGGCCGGGTGCTCCGTACGCGCCGGTGCAGGTGTCGGTGCTGGTCTTCTGGACGAACATGTCCATCTTCCCGGCGTCGACGGCGGCCTGCTCGGCGGCGTAGCTGTGGTTCTGGTCGCAGGTCACGGCCTGGCTCGGCGAGAGCCGCTTGGGCGGGTAGAGGTTGGGGTTGCGGGTCACCGTGCCGCTGCTGAGGAGCGTGTTCGCCGCCGGCGTGCGGGGCGCGGCGGTGAACGGCGTGCCGTCGGTGTTCGCGGCCTTCGGGTAGGTGCCGAAGTAGTGGTCGAAGGAGATGTTCTCGTCGAAGATCACGACGAGGTGCTTGATCGGGGTGACGGTCTGACCGGAGTGGTCTCCGTGGTCCCCGTAGCCGTTCGCGGAGGCGGAGGCCGGCGCGCCCGCGAGCACACCGGCGGCGACGAGCGCGACGACGCCGAGGAGGGCGGCCCCCGCTCCGGCGAGGGTGGAGCGGCGCAGACGGGAGAGTCTGGACACGGTTCCTTCTTTCCTGCTGATGGTGGTGGGGCCGGCGCGGCTGCGCCGGCCGTCCTGCGGCCGGTCAGGCGAGCATGCTGCGCCCGAGCCAGTCGGAGGAGTCGCGGACGCCGGGCAGCGCGAAGTAGTAGCCGCCGCCGAACGGTTGGATGTAGTCGACCAGCGGCTCGCCCGCGAGCCGCTTCTGGACGGCGACGAACTGCCGGTCGAGGTCCTGGTTGAAGGCGACGAAGACGAGACCCATGTCGAGGTTGCCGTTGACGTCGGTGCCGCCGTCGTAGTTGTAGGCGCGGCGGAGCAGTCGCTGGTCGTCGGTGGCCGAGGTGCGGGGGTTGGCGAGGCGGATGTGGGCGTCGAGCTGGATGACGTCGCCGGTCGCGTCGAGCTCGAAGTGCGGGTCGTCGAACTCGTGCGAGGCGGTCAGCGGCGCTCCGGTGTCGCGACGGCGGCCGATCATGTTCTCCTGCTCGTGGAGGTTCACCCGGTCCCAGAACTCGACGAGCATCCGGATGACGCGCACGACGTGGTAACTGCCGCCGGTCGTCCACCCGGGCTCGCCGCCGTCGCCGCCCCGCGTCCAGACGAGCTTCGACATCAGCGCGGCATCCGTGACGTCGGGGTTGCTGGTGCCGTCCTTGAATCCCATGAGGTTGCGCGGGGTGCCGCTCGGGCGTGGAGGGGAGACGAAGCCGTCCTGCCGCCAGCGCACCTGCATCCCTCCGCGGGTCGCCCGGGCGATCTCGCGGACGGCGTGCGTGACCGTGTCCCGCTCGTCGGCGCAGACCTGGAGCAGGAGGTCGCCGTCGCAGACCTCGCGCCGCAGCGCGTCGTCGGGGAAGGCATCCATCGCCCGCAGCCGGGCCGGCTTGGCGGCGGCGAGGCCGTAACGGCCGTCGAAGAGCGAGGCGCCCGCCGAGAGCGTGACGGTGAGCGCGCCGGGTTCGACCGTCGGTCCGAGCACGCCGGAGTCGCGTGGCGGGGCGGTGAGGCCCGGGTCGGGAGGCGTGCCGCCTGCGGTGAGGAAGCGGGCGCGCTCGGTGATGGTCTTCAGGAGGTCGGCCAGCTCGGCGCGATCGGTCGTCATGGTGTCGAGGGCGATGAAGGCCGCTGCGCGCTGCTGCGTCGTGAGCACCCCCTGCTGGTGTGCGCCGTGGAACGGGTAGGACCGCGCGGCGGAGGCGGCGGAGGCGGCGGCGGATGTCGTCGGCGCCGCGCCGATCCCGGCTCCCGCCCCGGCGGCGACCACGGCGGCGGCGGGCAGGGCGGCGCCGGCGGCGGTGAGGAATCCGCGTCGTCCCAGCCCGGCGTCGGCGGCGGTCCGTCCGGTCTCGGTCATGAGTCCCTCCTCGGGTCGCAGATCGCGGCGACCGGCGCGAGCAGCTCCGCGTCCTGGTCGAGGGCGGCGTCGAGCCGCTCCCGCCGGTCGCGGTCGAGCGACGCCAGCGGCGTCCACGTGCCGTCCGCCGCGCGGAACGATTCCACGAGCGCCTGCGACTGCTGCAGCGCCTGCGTGGTCCGGTCCAGCGCGTCGTAGCGCGAGGCGAGGATGTCGTGGAGGGGCGCGAGGGCCTGCTCCGCGCCCGCGAGGTTGGCGTCGATCGTCGCGAGCTCGGTGCCCGAGCCCGCGTCCGCCGCGCCCGTCAGCACATCCTGCAGGGCGACCTCCACGATCTCGTGCGCCCGCAGCGCGATCGCGCCCGGATCGATCTCGGCGTCGCCGAACGTGCTCGCCAGGGTGCCGACGTCGGCGAGGAGCGCGGCGGACGACGTCGCGACCGTCGCAGCGGGTGCTCCGCCCCAGAGCTGCGACTCGACGAGGTGGAAGCCCGTGAGGCCGTCGCGGGGGAGGCCGTCGATCCGGTCGCCCACGTCGCCGAACGCGTCGTACGCGGCGCCGAGCGTCTCATACGTCGTGTGCGCCGCCAGCCAGTCGCGCTTCGCGGCCGCTAGGTCGCCCTCCTCGGCGTCGGCCGAGAGGGCGGCGACCTGCTGCTGCAGCACGGGCAGGCGTGTGCCCACCCACTTCCCGTACGTCAGCGCGACGGGGATGAGGTCGCCCCGGGTCACCGGGACGAGCCCGGGCGTCAGCTGCGCCGAGCGGGGCGCGGCACCGACCGTGACAGTGGGGCCGCGCACCGGGTCGGCGTCCGCGGGCAGGCAGACGAAGCGGTACCTCCCGCTGCCGAGCACCACGTGCGCCTTCGTGTGAGCACCCGCGCCCAGGTTCTCGAGGTCGAGGTAGACCTTGCCGCCGACGGCCTCCTGCAGGTAGACCTCCATGCCGGCGACGGTCGGGTTGGTCACGGTGAGGTCTTCGTCGCCGCCCGGAGCACGGCCGCCGGCTCCCCAGCCCGCGCCGCAGTCGTCCAGTCCGGCCGAGACGGCGTACGTCCCAGACGCCGACGCGACGGCCGCGGGCCGGGCGACGATCGCGAAGGCGACGGCCGCCGCGACGAGCACGCCGACGACCGCGAGGATCGCGGTCAGGCGGCTGCGTTTCGACATCGCGGGTGTCCTTCGCGGGGAGGTTCCGGTGCCGGCGGCGCTCCGGCAGCAGCGATCCTAGGAGCCTGCTGTGCGCGGGGTCAGCGGGGGTCACCCCTTGTTCACCGGACGGTCACGGGAGTGACCCCCAACGGGGGGTCCTGACCCGGAGCGGGCTGGGAGACGCGGCGTGGACTGGTGAGAATCCCCACAGACTGGGGGCACCCGCGACACCTCCCCTTCACCTTCCCGTCGCCGTCCCTTCATGAGGGAGCCTCAGCGTATGGATGACGGTCGCCCACCAGAGGCACGAGACCCCGCGTGCCGGCTCCGTCCCCTCTCCCGAAGGCACAGCCATGTCCGCGACGCCGCGCATCGTTTTCTCCACGTTCCGTTCCAGCGCCGACCCGATGTTCCTGGCCTGGACGCGTTTCCTCCAGACCGTGGAGGGCGCCGCCCGGCGCACCGGGTCGATCTCCGTCTCCCGCCCGGGAACGGCGGCGGCGGCGAGCGTGGTCCGGCGGGGGCCGATGGCGCATCCGGTCGTGGCGGACGGCGCGTGCGGAGTCTGGCGCATCCTCGCCTCGAACAATCGGGAGCTCGGCCGCAGCGCGCGTGCCTACACCTCGTACGCCAGCGCGCGGGCGCACGTCATCGCCCTGCGCGCCGGAGTGGACGACCTGCGCCTGACGACGGTGAGCGGGGAGCGCACCGGGATGCACGGCTGGTACCTGTCGCACGGCCGCCAGCCCGTCATCACCTGCGGCCGCTGGTACGGCGCCGCCGCCTCCGGGACCACCGCGGCCTTCGCCGCCATCGACGCGCTGCGCGAGGCCGAGATCGAGGACACGGTGCGCCGTCTCGAGCCGCCGCGCCGCACCGGCGCAGTCGCGGACGACGTCGTGTGGTGATGCGGAGACTGCTGCTCGTCGCCGGGGCGGTCGCGATCGCGGCCGTCGTCGGGGTGTGCGCCCTGAGCTCGGCGCCCGCACCGCGCGGGTGGAGCGTACCGCCGTCCGATGCCGTTCCTGCCGGGGAGGGGATCGCGGGGGAGGGGATCCCGGGCGAGGGCGCGGCGCTCGCCGACGGCGCACCCGGCGCGGACTCGACTGCTGCTGCTGCACCCGGCACCGTCACGGTCACCGGGGGCAACGCGTCCCGCGTCTCGCGCTCCTGGGCGGCCGATGTCGCGCGCCGCACCGGGATCCCGCTGCGCGCCGTGCTGGCCTACGCGGGCGCTGCGACCGCGCTCGCCGCGGAGGCCCCGGGGTGCCGTCTCGGCTGGACGACTCTCGCCGGCCTCGGCGCGGTGGAGTCGCACCACGGCACCATCGGCGGCTCCGCTCCGCAGCCCGACGGCACCGTCCAGCCGCCCATCCTGGGACCGCGCCTCGACGGCACGGACTACGACGCCATCCCGGACACCGACGGCGGACGCTACGACGGCGACGCCCGCTGGGACCGCGCCGTCGGGCCGTTCCAGTTCATCCCGTCGACCTGGGAGCAGTGGGGAGCGGACGGATCGGGCGACGGTGTCGCCGACCCGCAGCAGCTCGACGACGCGGCCCTCACGGCGGGACGCTACCTGTGCTCGTACGGCGACCTCTCGCGGCCGGCCTCCTGGCGGAGCGCGATCTTCGCGTACAACCACCTCGACTCGTACGTCGACGCGGTCGCCGCGGCCGCCAATGCCGCGGCCGCGAGCGCGCGCGGCGCGAGCGCCGGATGAGCGCCTTCGCCGGCCGGTTCGAGCTCGACGGTCTGCTCGGCAGCGGGGCGACCGCCTCGGTCTACAGCGCGCACGACACGACGACGGGGTCGACCGTCGCGGTCAAGGTGCTGCATCCCCGCCTCTCGGGCACCATCGCCGAACGCGACGCCTTCTTCGCTGAGGCCGCCGCGGCGGCACGCGTGGACCATCCCGGCGTGCCGGCCGTGCTCGGGCACGGCGTCGACGACGAGGGAGGCGAACCGCGGGCCTGGATCGCGACCGCACGGGCTCCGGGCCGGACGCTCGCCCGGCTGGTCGAGAGCGACGGGCCGCTCGAGCCCGGTGACGCTCTCGCCGTCGCCGCGCGGCTGCTCGACGCGCTCGGCGCGGTGCACGCCGCGGGGCTGGTGCATCGCGACCTCGCGCCGGGCAACGTGGTCGTCGCCGACGACGGCACCGTCTCCCTGCTCGACTTCGGGCTCGCCGACGCCCCGGGCCGGCCGGCGACCGGAGGGGACGTGCTGCGATCCGGCAGCGCGGACGGCGGCGTGATCGGGAGCGTCAACTACCTGTCGCCAGAGCAGGCGCTCGGCGCCGCGGTCGACGAGCGCGGCGACCTGTACCAGGTCGCCGGCCTCCTGCATTTCGCCCTGACCGGGCGTCCGCCGTTCCCGCGCGCGACGACCGAGCAGACGATGGCCGCGCACGTCTCGGCGCCCCCGCCGGTGCCCTCGGCGCTCGACTCCCGCATCCCCACACCGATCGATGAGATCGTCGTCCGCGGCCTGATGAAGCAGCCCGCCGCCCGGTTCGCGACCGCCGCGGCGATGGCGGCCGCGGTGCGTGCGCTGCTGGGGGAGGCGGCGCCGGCACGTCTCGGCGGGGAACCGTCGACCGCGCTCCTCGCCTCCGCAGCTCCCGCGTCGCCCTCGGTCTTCGTCGGCCCGGGAGGCGCGCGGATCGATCGGGAGGCGGCGACGGACGTGATCCCGCGCGTCCGGCGGTCTCCCGGGCGCAGGCCGGGCGGAGGATCGATCGGATCGATCGGATCGACCGTGTCTGCCACGTCGGTGTCTGCCACGTCGACCCCTCCCGGGCCGGCGCTCGGCGACCGGGCGGAGCTGCGCGCGCCGGCGCGGCCCGCATCGGCTCCGGCCCGCACGCAGCATCCCGCCGGTCGCCCGGGGCGCACCGCGCTCGCGGTCACGGCGGGCGCCGTCGCCGTCGCCGCGACGATCTGGCTGGTCGCCGCCAACGCGGCTCCCACCACTCCGCCGACGCTCGCCGCCGTGCCGCCGTCGGCGTCCGCTCCGCCGCTCGCCACGCCGGCGCCGACCCGCACGACCGCACCGGCGGTCGCCGCCCCGCAGACCGTGCCCGTGCCGGAGCTCGCCGGCCTCTCCCGCGCCGAGGCGCTGGCGCGGCTGGCGTCGGCCGGTCTGGCAGGCGGCGCGATCACCACTCGCGACGGGACGTCGGCCGAGGGGACGGTGCTCGAGATCACACCGGCTCCGGGCACCGCCGCCACCCCGGGAACGACAGTCGCCCTCGTCGTCGCCTCGGGCCGCAACGCCGTGCCCGAACTGCGGGGGCAGACGATGCTCGCCGCCGGAGCGACACTCTCCGCGGCGGGCTTCGCCGTCGTCGAACGCGCGGTCGTCGACTCCACCGTCCCCGACCGCACCGTGCTCGGCAGCGAGCCGGGAGCAGGCGTCGTGATCCCGCTCGGCGGCACCGTCACCGTCGTCGTCAGCCGCCTCCCCGGCCAGCCCAGCGCCACCCCGACCCCCACACCGACCGCGACGCCGTCGCCGACCCGGCCACCCGCGCCATGACCCCCATCCGCGCACGGTTGCAGCCCCTTCACCCCTGCGTCTCCCGGCGTTCACCCGCTCTGAGCACGCTGTGCCGAGGCCCACGCCCACCCGAGGAACCCGAATGTCACAGCACACCATGACCGTCCCGTCCGAGCCGGACACGCGCCAGCGACCCCGCTCGCTGGCCTCGCGCCCCTCGCGCTCCGACTCCGTGTTCCGCACCGCCAGCTACGCGGCCGGCGCGACCACGGTCGGCATCATGCTGGCGGTCGGCTTCTTCCTCGCCGTCCGCGCGGGCGACGCGCTCAGCGTCACCGGCTTCTCGTTCCTCACCGAGCAGCAGTGGTCGCCCGAGACGCAGAAGTTCGGCATCGCCGCAGTGCTGAGCGGCACCGTCACGATCGCGATCATCGCGATGTGCGTCTCCGTCCCGCTCGCCCTCGGGACGTCGCTGCTGATCTCCGAGATCGTCTCGCCGCGGGTCAAGACCGCCCTGATCAGCCTCGTGGACCTCATGGCCGCGGTGCCCAGCGTCGTCTACGGCCTGTTCGGCCTGTTCTTCCTGCAGGAGAACATCATCCCGGTCGCGCGCTGGATCTCCGCGCACTTCGGCTGGATCCCCTTCTTCGCCGTCACCGACGGGAGCGGGCACGCGCTCACCGAGGCGAGCGCGTTCACCTCCTCCGCCTTCATCGCCGGCCTGGTCGTCGCGCTGATGGTCGTTCCGACGCAGACGTCCGTGATGCGGGAGGCGTTCTCGCAGGCGCCCGCAGGAGAGCGCGAGGGCGCGTACGCGCTCGGCTCGACCCGCTGGGGCATGATCCGCAGCGTCGTCCTGCCCTTCGGCCGCGGGGGGATCATCGGCGGCACGATGCTGGGCCTCGGCCGCGCGCTCGGCGAGACGATCGCCGTCTACCTGATCATCTCGCCGGTGTTCAGCATCAACCTGCAGGTGCTGAAGACCGGCTCGAACTCGGTCTCCGCCCTGATCGCCAACCGGTACGGCGAGGCGAGCTCGTTCGGACTCTCGGCGCTGATGGCCGCCGGCCTCGTGCTCTTCCTGATGACCCTCGTCGTCAACTTCACCGCCTCCTCCATCGTCGCCCGCTCGCGGTCCGGCGCCCAGACGAACTGACCGGGACCATGACCACCACCGAGAACTGGAACGCGCCGGCCCTGCTGGTGGACGACATCACGGTCGTCGCCGCTCCCGCCGAGCTCCCCTCCGCGCCGACGGTCCCGGACGCCGTCGCGCACACCGCGATCCCGCCCGAGGACCGCGGCGAGATCGGCCCGCGCCGCGACCTCAGCCAGACCACCTCCGAAGACCGCTTCAACCTGTGGGGTGCGCTCGTCGCGGGCATGGCGCTCGCCCTGCTGCTCTTCGGCTGGTTCGCGCCGCTGACCGGCGAGGTCGGCTGGGCCGTCGTGGCCTTCCTGTCCTTCCTCGGCATCTACGCCCTGCTCGTCTCCTTGCGCTCGAACCGCCAGACCGTCGCCGACCGGGTGATGACGGTGCTCTTCGTGAGCGCGGGCCTGGTGCTGTTCGCCTCCCTCGTGTTCGTCTTCGTGTTCGCCTTCGTGCGCGGGTCGTCCGCCGTCATGCATTTCAACTTCTTCGGCCAGACGATGGAGTTCGCGGGCCCGCTCGACCCGCTGACCAAGGGCGGCATCCTGCACGCCATCGTCGGCACGCTCATCCAGATCACCATCGCGCTGGCCATCACGGTGCCGCTCGGAGTGGCGACCGCCGTCTTCCTCAACGAGATCGGCGGGAGGTTCGCCCGGTTCGTGCGCACCATCGCGGACGCCATGACCGCCCTGCCCTCGATCGTCGCCGGCCTGTTCGTCTACTCGGCGATCATCACGTTCGTGACCCACCAGCGCTCGGGCTTCGCGGCCTCGCTCGCGATCACGGTGATGATGCTCCCGATCGTGATCCGCGCCTCCGACGTGGTGCTGCGGCTCGTGGCGGGCAACCTGCGCGAGGCGTCGTACGCGCTCGGGTCCACGCGGTGGCGGACCGTCTGGCACGTCGTGCTGCCGACCGCGCGCTCCGGCCTCGTCACCGCCGTCATCCTGGGCACCGCGCGCGGCATCGGCGAGACGTCGCCCGTGCTGCTCACCAGCGGGGTGACCGCCGTGATGAACTTCAACCCGTTCAGCGGCCCGATGATCTCCCTCCCGCTCCAGGTCTTCGACTTCGTCAAGAGCCCCGAGCCGAACATGATCGCCCGCGGCTTCGGAACCGCCGTGGTGCTGATCCTGCTGGTGCTCGCGCTGTTCTTCGCCGCGCGCATCCTCGGCGGCAAGGCACCCGGACAGCAGTCGGCCGGCAACCGACGCCGGACGGCCGACGCGAGCCGTCGCGACCTGCAGCGGATCGAGACCCGCGCGCCGCTCGCCGCAGACCCCGGCATCGCAGACCCCGCCAGCGCTCACCCCGCCACCGCACCCGACCAGAAGGACCCCACGCCGTGACGCCCCGATCCTCCCGCCGCATCGTGCGGCTCGCGCTGGCCGCTGCCGCCGCCGTGCTCGCCCTGGCCGCGCCGCTCGCCCCCCAGACGGCGCAGTCGGCACAAGCCGCGAACTGGGCGCCCATCACCGGCACCGGCTCCACCTGGTCGCAGAACGCGCTCGACCAGTGGCGGCGCAACGTCGCCACCAACTACAGCATGACGGTCAACTACTCCGGCACCGGATCGTCGGCCGGCCGGCGCGACTTCATCGCGCAGACGGTCGACTTCGCGGTCAGCGAGATCCCCTTCCAGTCCTCGCCCGAGGACGGCTCGGCGCCCGAGAAGCCCACCTCCGGCTTCGCGTACATGCCGATCGTGGCCGGTGGCACGTCGTTCATGTACAACCTCAAGATCGGCGGCAAGCGGGTCACCAACCTCCGGTTGAGCGGCGACACGATCACCAAGATCTTCACGGGCGTCATCACCAACTGGAAAGACCCGCAGATCGCCAAGGACAACCCGGGCCTCGCGATGCCCGACAAGCCGATCGTGCCCGTGGTCCGCTCCGACGGCTCCGGCTCCACCGCCCAGTTCACGCTCTGGATGTCGAAGCAGCACTCCGCGCTCTGGAACTCGTTCTGCAGCAAGGTCGGCCGCCCGAACCCGTGCGGCCTCACCTCGCAGTACCCGTCGTACGGCAACTTCAAGGCGCAGAGCGGCTCGCTCGGCGTCGCGGGATACGTCAGCCAGTCCTACGGCGAGGGTGCGATCACCTACGTCGAGTACTCCTACGCGCTCAAGTCGGGCTTCCCCGTCGCGAAGGTGCTGAACGCGGCGGGCTACTACATCGAGCCCACCGCCCCCTCGGTGGCGGTCGCGCTCATGAGGGCCGCCATCAACGACAACGCGTCCTCGCCCGACTACCTCACGCAGATCCTCGACGGCGTCTACAACGGCGCCGACCCGCGCACCTATCCGCTGTCGAGCTACTCGTACATGATCGTGCCCACCCAGGTCGCCGGCATCTTCACAGCCGAGAAGGGCAAGACCCTCGGCGCATTCTCGAACTACATGCTGTGCGAGGGCCAGCAGCAGGCGGCCACCCTCGGGTATTCGCCGCTGCCCATGAACCTCGTGCAGGCCGGTTTCGCGCAGATCAAGCGCATCCCCGGCGCCGATGTGAGCGGCGTCGACCTCAACAAGTGCAACAACCCCACGTTCAAGCCCGGCGACTCGCCGTCCAGCAACCAGCTTGCCGCCACGGCCCCGCAGCCTGCGGCCTGCGACAAGCAGGGACCGGACCAGTGCACCACCGGAACCGCGGGAGCGCGCAACACGCCCACGGCGACCACGGGCGGGGGCAAGGGCGGCAGCTCGGCCGAGGCCGGCGGTTCAGGTGGTTCAGGCGGTGCGGGCGGTGCCGCCGCGGGCGGGACCGGTGGCGACGGCACGGCCGCGTTGGACGGGTCGACGGGCACGACCGACGAGACCCAGCTCACGAGCGCGAACGCGGCCCGCGCGACGCCGTTCGCACTGGCCGACGACGGATGGGGCGGCCAGCAGACCGTGATGCTCATCGCCGCCGGCTTCCTGGTGCTCGCGATCGTGCTCCCGCCGCTGCTCTTCAGCCGCCTGCGCCGCTCGCGGGGCTCGCAGCCCTAGGCACGCACCTCCCGCACCGCCCCCTCCCGCACACAGCCCGCGAGAGGTGAGAACGTCGCGGGTGCTCCCTCCGGGACACCCGCGACTACTCACCTCTCGGCGGGCTGTTCGGGCATGCCCGCGGCGTGTCCCGGGGCGGTCTCCGCTGGACAAGCTCCCGTCGTCAGCCCGTTCCCGCATCGTTCATCGGGATGTCACGAACCGCCCATAGCTTTGCGCCCGGTCGAGGCAGGTTCGGCCAGGAGAAACCCGGGAGAGACATGGAATCGAGCGGTCGCGTGCGGCCTCGCGGAACGATCGCGCGAGCCCTCGTCTTCGGCGCCCTGGTGGGCGTCGCGGCCACCGCCGTGTTCTCCGGAGTCGCCGGTGCCGGCTCGTCCTCCGCCCGAGCCGAGGACTCCACCGCCGTCACCGCCACGGCCGCGCAGCAGGACACGGACGCGAAGAACGCGCCGTTCCCCGACCTCGCCGTCACCGTCTCGCAGACGACCGACCTCATCTCGCAGGGCATCACCGTGAGCTGGACCGGCGGCAAGCTCTCCACGCCGCCGAGCGGCACCAACGGCGGCGAGAACTTCCTCCAGTTCGCGCAGTGCTGGGGGGAAGATCCGGACAACCCCGGCCACCCCGACCGCACGACGTGCCAGTACGGCGCGTTCAACACTCCGGGCGCCACCCGCGACGGCTACGTCACCGACGACACCGTGGCGCCGCAGGATGCGAAGTTCTCGCTCCCGCGCCGCGGCCCGTTCACCCCGGGCTACACGTCCGTCCCGTTCACCAGCGTGGACGGCAAGACCGTGACCTCGATCGTCGACGGCAAGCAGACGACCACGAACGTCAACGTCAACGAGTTCTTCAACCCCAGCCAGTCGAACGAGGTGCCCTGGGCGGGTTCGGCGTCCAACGGCGCCGGCTCCGTGCGCTTCGAGGTGCAGACGGCGCTGCAGGCCAACGGCCTCGGCTGCGGGACGCCGGTCAAGACCGGCAGCACCACGGCGCCGCAGTCGTGCTGGCTGGTCGTCATCCCCCGCGGGACCGCCGACTCGGGGGAGCCGCACATCACGCAGTCCGGTCTGCGCTGGGACGCCTGGAAGCACAACATCGCCTTCAAGCTCACGTTCAAGCCGCTCGGCGTCTCGTGCAACATCGGGGCGGCCGAGCGCCAGCTCCGGGGCAGCGAGCTCGTCGCGGGCGCCGTGGCATCGTGGCAGCCCGTGCTCTGCAACTCGCAGGGCGGCGCCATCTACACCATGAGCAACAGTGCCGAGTCGGACGCGGTGCAGGCGGCGAACGGGACGGACGCAGCACCCCTGGCCCTGACCTCCCGTGCTCTGGGCGGAGACCAGGACGACCTCAGGTACGCCCCGGTCGCCGTGGGCGGCCTCGCGATCTCGTTCGCCGTCGACCGCGCCCCCTCGGCAGCGGACGACACCCCGGCCGAGCAGCTCGAGAAGGCGGGCCTCTCGTTCGATGCGATCAAGCTCACCCCGCGACTCATCGCGAAGCTGCTGACGGCGTCCTACACCGACTCCCTCCCCACCTACGCCGACAAGGCCCATCTCGGCGCCAACGCCCGCAACCTGCTGCTCGACCCGGACTTCCTCGACGTCAACTCCGACATCCCCGACTGGAAGTTCCAGGCCATCGTCGCGCCGTCGGTCGCCGACCTGCTCGTGCCGCAGGGCCGGTCGGACGCCGCGATGCAGCTCTGGCGCTACGTGCTCGCCGACGCCGACGCGAAGGCGTTCCTGGCGGGGGCGGCCGACCCGTGGGGCATGAAGGTCAACCCGACCGCGTCGACGACCGCCGCGGTCAACCCGTCGGGGGCCGGACTCGAGCTGCCGCGCGAAGACTTCCCCAAGGCCGACCCGGTCGTCCAGCCCGTCATCAACGGAGCGGCGGAGGTCAACCTCGTCACCTGGCGCCCGTACACCAACGACCTCGACCAGTCGGCCTACCTGACGCTGCGCGGCGACGGCCAGGTGCTGGGACAGTGGGACCCGACCTCGTCGCCGGCGAAGTACGGCAAGACGCCGCGCAGCCTGCCCGGCTACCAGAAGGTCCTCGGCCTGACCGACACCAGCTCGGCCGCGAAGTACCAGGTCGTCACTGCGGCACTGCGCAACCCCGCCGGGAAGTTCGTCACGCCGTCCACCCAGACGATGACGGCGGCCGCGACGGCGATGACGCCGGTCGCCGGGCAGCCGCAGGTGGTCGAGTACGACCCCGCCGGCGCCACCGCGAAGTCGGCGGCCGACGCCTACCCGCTCACCATGCCGGTCTACGCAGCGACCAATCCGGCGCAGGGGGATGCGGCCACACGGGCCGACTACGCCGCCTTCATCCGCTTCGCCGCGACCACCGGCCAGACCCCGGGCGTCGAGTCCGGCCAGCTCCCGCCCGGATACGCACCGATCCCCGCGGCCTGGAAGGCGCAGTCCATCGCCGCCGCCGCCGCGATCCAGAGCGGGGCGACCCTCGACTCGCCCTCCGACGGCTCGGGCGACGGATCCTTCGGCAGCAGCGGCGACTCCGGCGGCGGCTTCGGTACCGACGGCTCCACCGGGACGACGGTCGACCTCGCCTCCGCTCCCACCGCACCCCAGGCCCTCGGCAGTGCAGCCGGCAGCCTGAGCGACGGCAAGACCGCGAAGGATCCGAACACCGGAGCCCTCGCCGCCGTCCTCCCCGGCGGCCTGATCGGCGGCCTCGCCGCCGCCGGCGCCGTTCCCGTCATCGCCCGCCTCCGGCGGTTCCCGTGACGGCACCAGAGCTCGGGTCCTCACCGGCCCGACGAGCGCGTTCCGACCGGTCCGCGCCCAACCCGAAAGGAACCAGAGTGAAGATCAAGAAGGCTGCGGCTCTCTGCGCTGTCGTCGGCACCGCCGTCGCCGGTCTCGTGCTCGCCACGCCGGCGAACGCCGATCCCGTGTCGAGCAGCTACGTGCTGGCCGGCTCGGACACCCTGCAGGACGTCAGCAACGCGCTGTCGAACGGCACCCAGCTCACCGGCCCGTTCGTGCGGACGGTCGCCGACAACGGCACCATCGCCTCTTACGACGCGTTCGGCTCGGCCGCCATCCAGGTCAAGCCCAACGGCCCCTACTTCGCCCGCCCGGCCGGTTCCGGCGACGGCGTGAAGGCCCTCAGCCGCTCGATCGACGGCGCCAACTTCTCCGTCTCGGGCAACACCACCCCGGCCACCGCGATCAGCGGCCAGGTCGACATCGCCCGTTCGTCCTCCGGCCCCGGCTCCGCGGCCAACCCGTCGGGCCCGCTCGCCTACGTCCCCTTCGGCCGTGACGCCGTCTCGTTCGCGATCGCCCCGGGCACCGCTGCCGGCCTCGAGCAGCTCACCACCGCCCAGCTCACCCAGATCTACAACTGCACGCTGACCACGGTCAACGGCGTGGCCGTCAAGCCGGTCCTGCCGCAGTCGGCCTCGGGCACCCGCAAGTTCTTCCTGTCCGCGATCGGCGTCTCGACCCTCGGCTCCTGCGTCAACGACAGCACGCTCGCCGAGAACGACGGCACCGTGCTGACCCAGCCGGGCCAGATCATCCCGTTCTCGGTCGCCAGCTGGGTCGCGCAGAAGAACGGCGCTGCGCAGAACCGCACCGGCACCTCCACACTGGGCAGCGCCCTCGGCGCCACCGCGCCGTTCACCGGCACGGGCAACGCCCTCGTCCCGAACGCGTCGTACTACAACAACTCCACCTGGGGTCGTGACACGTTCGTCGTCGTCGAGTACGCACGCATCGACTCGTCGAGCGCCACGTACGACCCGACCCTCGCCGCCCTCGTGGACCCGGCGAAGGCCAAGAGCCTGACGAACTTCGGCACCCTCGCCGGCACCTCCGGTGCGGTGAAGTCCAAGTTCGGCTTCCTCGCGCCGTCGTCGACCACGCCCCAGCGCGCCAACCTCTCCTAGTCCAGACCCGAACTGAGAAAAGGACGATCATGAAGAAGTCGAAGATCGCCATCGTCGCCACGACGATGGCCGCCACCGCGGCGCTGGTCGCGGTCGCCGCCTCCCCGGCCCTCGCCGCCACCCAGGCGAACGGCTCGGACGGCCCGGCGTACCTGTTCAACAACGATGCGGGTGAGTTCTCCGCCAACGGATCCACGGTCCAGTGGCTGGACGACATCTCGCTCACGCCGGTCACCTCCGACCCGTACGCGGCGTTCCAGTGCTCGGCCGACGCCACCGGCTACCGCACGTTCTGGACCGACCCGGGCACCGAGCGCCAGCCCCTCGGCTACAAGGCCTACTCGTCCCTCCTGCCCCTCAACCCGGGCAAGACGGTCATCGGCCCGAACACCCGCCCCCAGGGCCAGCTCGGAGCGAAGGACCAGATCAAGGCGAACGGCGGCAACTACTCCATCGGCTTCGCCTGCCTGAAGGACAACGGCGTGAACCTCGCGGCGAGCGGCGTCTGGTACTTCACGGCGCACATCACCGCGGGCACCGGCGCGTACACGTTCGACGCACAGACCGAGACCCCGACGAACCCGGGCAACCCGTCGCAGACGGGCGACATCGCCCTCGAGGCGACCACGGTCGCCGCGCAGGACGGCGCGCTCAGCCTCGTCGTCCCGTCGGGCGCCAAGGCGACCCTCGGCACGGCGAGCCTCGTCGGCGGCCTCTCGACCTCGACCGGCACCCTGCCGGCGTTCACGGTCGACGACCAGCGCGTCGTGAGCAAGCCGGGCTGGAACCTCACCGCCAGCACGGCGAACTTCGTGAACGGCGCCGACGCGTCGAAGACCATCGACGCGAAGCAGCTCGGCGTCAAGCCGACGATCGCCACGAACCCGGGAGGCGTGGTCGCGGGGACCGAGCACGTCGCCGGAGACGCGACCGCGTTCAGCGGTTTCGCGTCCGCCCCCGCAGGCACCGGAACCGGTGCGACCAGCCTCAGCGCAGATCTGAAGCTCGTCGCTCCGGCCGGCACGCCGGCGGGTACCTACGCCTCGACGATGACGCTGACGCTCGTCTCGAAGTAGCCGTGGGAATCGGGAGGGGCCGTCGCGAGGCGGCCCCTCCTGCCCGTTTCCCGCACACCTCGACCGTCCTGTTTTCACCCAGTTAATGCCGGGGACACACCCCGGCCACCCGGATTCGGATCAATGTAGCGTGCCCTCCACACAGACCCTGCCGCCGCGGCCCGTTCGTGCCGCGGCCGCTCTGCTCGCCGCTCTGGCCGCCGCCCTCCTGGGCGTGGGACCGGCCTTCGCCGACGATGTCGACGCCATCTCCGCCGGCCCCGGCGACGACCGCACCCGGCTCAGCTACCAGCTCCAGCCCGGCCAGCACGTGGAGGACGAGTACGTCGTCCGCAACACGGGCACCACCCCGCAGAACGTCACCCTGTTCGCCACCGACGCCTTCAACACCGACGAGGGCGAGTACGCCCTCCTCGACACGGCGAAGAAGCCGACCGCGGTGGGCACCTGGGTGCTCTTCGACGGCTCGCAGCCGACCGAGGCCTTCGCACTCGATCCCGGCCAGCAGCGCACCGTGCCGTTCACCCTGACCGTGCCGGCCGACGCCGGTCCCGGCGACCACGCGGGCGGGATCGTCGTCTCCAGCCAGAAGGGCGACGGGCAGATCCTGGTCGACCGCCGGGTCGCCACCCGCCTCTACGTGCGCGTCCCCGGCGACCTGCAGCCGGCCCTGACGATCGCGAACGTGTCCGCGGACTACCAGGCCGAATGGAATCCCTTCGCCGGCTCGACCGCCGTCACCTTCACCGTCCGCAACAGCGGCAACGTCGCCCTGGGCGCGACCATGCTCGTCGGTGCGAAGGCGCTGTTCGGCATCCCCGCGGGAACGGCCGTGCGGCAGGAACTGCCGGAGCTGCTCCCGGGCAGCACCCGCACGCTCACCGTCGTCGTCCCCGGCACCGCCCAGGTCGGGTATCTCAATCCCTACGTCCAGCTCCAGCCCACCGTCGAGAAGGACGCGCTGAACCCGGGCCCGCTGGAGCTCGTCTCGCGCGACACCGTGATCGCGGCCGTGCCGTGGTGGATCCTCGTGCTCGCGGCCCTCGTCGCCGGCTTCTTCCTGTTCCGTCGCTGGCGCCGCCGGAGCGACGGCAAGCGCGCCGAGGCGTGGATCGCCTACACCGAGGAGGAGGCCCGCCGGAAGGCGCGCGAGGAGCAGACGGCCGAGCCGGTCGGAGCTGCTGCCGTGTCCGGCTCGCCGGCCGCGGGGCCTGACGAGGACCACCGATGAGGCGCACCGCCCGCACCCTCGCCCGCACTCTCGCCCTCTCCGTCGTCCTCGGGCTCGGGATGCTCCTCGCGGGCGCCGGGGCCGCCTCGGCGGACGACGGCGGGATCGGGATCTCGATCGACATCCCGTCCACCGACGACACCTCGACCGGCGGAACCGGTTCGTCCGGCACCGGCGGCTCGGGCTATCCCGGCACGACCGTGCCGACCGACGCCCCGCCGAGCGATGTCGCCGGCCCCGGCGCCACCCCGGCTCCGGCCGTCGCCGTCGACAACGGACCCTTCAACGTCAGCGGTCTGAACGCCAAGTTCGTCCCGTCGCTCAACCCCGGCGCGGGCTCCATCGTGGTCTCCTTCTCGGTCCACAACGGCTCGGCGTCGACCTGGTCGTCGACGGTGCGCGTCTGGCTGACCGGACCGTTCGGCAACGCACTCGACGACTCCGGCGCGATCGCGGTCACGGACCTGAAGCCCGGCCACACGGTCACCTACAGCCGCACCCTGACCGGCGTCGGGCAGTGGGCGGTCGTCACGGCGCACGCGAAGTTCACCCCGCCCGCCACCATCGACGGCATCGCGACGAAGCCCGCGCTGCGCGAGGCGACGGTGTTCGCCTTCCCGTGGCTGGGGAGCGTCGGCGCCGTGCTCGCCGCGACCGCGCTCGCGATCGTGCTCGCCCTGCGCGCCGCAGCTGCCGTCCCCGCCGCCGTGCTGGCGGTGCGGGCATGAGCCGGATCTCCCATCCGCTCGGGAGCCCGGGAGGCGCCCCCGGGCCGCAGTTCGCCCCGCCGGCGCCCGACGGCGGCCGCCCGGACCTGCCGCCGCGCTCCGGCCGGCCCCCGCGCCCCCCGAAGCCGCCGCGTCGGCCGCCCGCGCCCCCGCGCGAGCCCGTCGTCCAGACCCCCCGTCAGCGCCTCGTGCGCGGGATGGTCACCCTCGGCGCCGTGCTCCTCATCGCGTTCGCCGCGAACATGCTCGTCGTCAGCCACCTCCATCACCTGATCGGCCAGCAGATCGCGGGCAACGCGTTCCGCGAGCAGCTGGCGGCGGCCACCGCGCCGGTCAGCGAGGGCACCACGGACGACGTCCTGGTGAGCGACGGGGCGCCCGTCGCCAAGATCTCCATCCCCTCCATCGACGTGGCGGAGTACGTGCTCGAAGGCTCATCGTCGGGCGTCACCGCGGACGGCCCCGGCCATCGGCGCGACACGGTGCTCCCCGGTCAGCCGGGGACGAGCGTGATCCTCGGCCGTGCCGCCGCCTACGGCGGACCGTTCTCGCGCATCCAGGAACTCGCTCCCGGCGCGACGATCAACGTCGTCACCGGCCAGGGCAAGAGCGTCTACCGGGTGATCGGCGTGCGCTACGCGGGCGATCCCGACCTGCCGGCGCTGCGCGGCACCCAGGGGCGGATGACGCTGGAGACCGCCCGCGGCCTCCCGTACGTCCCGGCCGGAGTGGTGCGGGTGGACGCCGAGCTCGTCACGCCGGTCAAGGACCGGGGCCTCCGGCAGACCACGGCCAACACCCTGCCGCTGGCCGACCGCGAGCTCGCCAGCGACCCGAGCACCGCGTGGCTGCTGGTGTTCGCGCTGCAGGCGCTGGTCGTCGCCCTGCTCGTGGGCACGCGCGCGCTCGAGCGCTTCGGCGCCCAGCGCACCTGGATCGTCTTCACCCCCATCGTGGTCGCGGCGGGCGTCATCGTCGCCGACCAGGTGTCCCGTCTCCTGCCCAATCTGCTCTGAGAGAGAACTCCCCGATGTCCGACCTCTTCGCCCCCCTCGACCGCACGGCGGTCCTCCCCGGCCCCGCCGCCCCCCTCGACCAGACCGCGCAGCTGCCGCTGCTCGCCCCGCTTCCCGGCGATCTCGCCGCCCTCGAGGCCCGGGGCATCACCGCGTGGTTCGGTGACCACCAGGTGCTCGACCGGGTCTCCCTGACGATGGAGGCGGGCGAGATCACCGCCCTCATCGGGCCGTCCGGCTGCGGCAAGTCCACCTTCCTGCGCATCCTCAACCGCATGCACGAGCTCATCCCGAGCGCCTCGCTCGCCGGCGAGGTCCTGCTCGACGGCGACGACATCTACGACCCGCGCAAGCGCCTGGTCGATGCACGCAAGTCCATCGGCATGGTGTTCCAGAAGCCCAACCCGTTCCCCGCGATGTCGATCTACGACAACGTCGTCGCCGGTCTCAAGCTCACCGGCACCCGCGTCAGCCGCGATGAGAAGGACGAGCTGGTGGAGTCGTGCCTGACGAAGGCGGGCCTCTGGAAGGAGGTCAAGGACCGGCTGCGCTCGCCGGGCGGCGGCCTCTCCGGCGGCCAGCAGCAGCGTCTGTGCATCGCACGCTCCCTGGCCGTCAAGCCGCGTGTCCTGCTCATGGACGAGCCGTGCTCCGCCCTCGACCCGACGTCGACGCGTGTCATCGAGGAGACCATGCTCGAGCTGGTGTCCGAGGTCACGATCGTGATCGTCACGCACAACATGCAGCAGGCCCAGCGGGTCTCCAGCAACTGCGCGTTCTTCCTGGCGGCGGGGGGCAAGCCGGGCGCGATCGTCGAGCACGGCGACACCGACGCGATGTTCTCGCAGCCGCTCGACCCCCGCACCTTCGACTACGTCAACGGCCGCTTCGGATGAACGGGCTCTCAGCGAGCGGATACAGTTCTGGATCGAATAAGGGTACAAATCGCCTGTTCCGTGCGATCCTGTAGACATGAAGGATTCTCAGAGTGGAGAGGCCGCTCGACCGGCCTCGGCGCACGGTCCCGGTCGCGCACCCTCCGGAATCCCCTTGACCGTCCGCCTCGGTGAGCGGGAGTACGCGGCGCTCGTCCGCATCGCGCGCCATCGCGACACGACGGCCGCCGCTCTCGTCGAGCAGCTGGTGCTGCACGCGCTGAGCAAGACGGACGTGCCGCCGCCGGCGGAGTCGCATCCCGCACGCAAGCACACCACCTACGAGGAGGCCACGGCGGGCTTCCGGCAGGACGGCCCGCTGCACGCCGAGCCCGAACCGGAACGCGAACGCGAATCGACCGGGTGACCCGCTGAGCGCCCCGCTCCCTTGACCGGGGGCCGCAACGCACCGATGCTCGACTCATGGACGAACCCCGCGTCGCCGACGACCGCGACATCGATCCCGGCGACGGCCGGCCCGAGACCGCGAGCCAGCGCGCGGACCGCAACTGGAACGAGCTCCTCCAGGAGTTCCGCGTCTTCCAGACCGGCACGCAGATCGTCGCCGCCTTCCTGCTGACGCTGCCGTTCCAGCAGCGCTTCGGCGAGCTGCCGCCGTTCGACGTTGGCGTGTACCTCGTGCTCGTGCTGCTCGCCGTCGCGATCACCCTGCTGGCCCTCGCGCCGGTCGCCCTGCACCGCATGCTCTTCCACCACCGGCTGAAGGAGCGTCTGGTCGCCTACGGCAGCCGCCTCCTGATCGTCTGCCTGGCGGCCGCCTCGCTGCTCTTCACCGGCATCGTGATGTTCATCGTCGACTTCCTGCTCTCGCCCGGCGCGGGCGCGATCGCCGCGGCGGCGGTGTTCCTGGTGGTCGTCGTGCTCTGGATCGTGGTGCCGCTCGTCATCCGGCGGCGGGCGATCCGTACGCTTCGCTCTGGCGCCGCATGATCTCCCGCATCGAGGTCCCGCGCGGCACGCCGTACATCAGGCCGGGGAAGTCGAGCGTGCTCTGCACCGCCCACAGCTCGTCGTGGCGGTCGGGCGAGAAGAGCTGAGCCGGGTCGCCGGCGGCGATCCATCCGATCGGCACCACCGAGTCCGGCGGCAGCACGGAGCCGGCGTGCAGCACCGAGTGGATGCGCAGCTCCGACCGCGCTCCGACGACCGCTCCGGCGAACACGCACGCTCCGGTGGCGATGAAGACCTCGTCCGCGATCCGCGCGCCCGTGACGTTCGTGTGCGGGCCGATCAGCACGGCGTCGCCGACGACGAGTGGACGGGCTGGCCGGCCGCGCAGCACCGCGTGCTCCATGACCAGCGAGTCCTCGCCGATCACGACCGCACCGCGGCTCCCGTCCACGACCGCGCCCGCTAGCACGCGCGCGCCCGCCGCGATCGTCACGTCGCCGGTGATCACCGCGGAGTCGGCGATGCGCGCCGACGGGTGGATGCCGTTCACGCGTCCGCCTCGCCGGCACCCGCCTCGCCGGACCCTGCCTCGCCGTGACCCGATGCGAGCTCCGCGATGAGCAGGTCGTCGTCGCCGTCGGTCCAGCGCGTCGTGCGCCGCACCCGCAGGCCGGCCGGCGCGAACGTCGCGTCCAGCGCCTCGACGCTGCGGAAGGGCTCGTGGTGCAGCATCGCGGCCGGAGGGGCGGCGCGGTGCCGGGTCGGGTCGAACGCGACGAACGTCGCCGTCACCACGCGGCCTCCCGGGCGCAGCACACGCGCCCACTCGCGGATCGCGGCGGCCGCGTCCGTGAACAGCTGGAGGCCGGTGACGCACGTGACCAGGTCGACGGTCGCGTCGGCCAGCGGGAGGGAGGCGGCGTCCGCCTCGAACAGCTCGGCGTCGGGGAGGTGGCCGCGGGCGACCTCCAGCATCCGTGGCGCGAGATCGACCCCGATCATGCGGCCGCGCGCACCGCGGTCGCGGAGCGCGCGCAGCACGAGGCCGGTCCCGGTCGCCACGTCGAGGATGTCCCCGGTCGCAGCGGCGGTGCCGCCGGCCACGATGAAGTCGGCCACCGCATCCGCCAGCCCGCGGTGCATCGCGCTCTCGTCGTACGTCGGCGCCCGGTCGTCGAACCGGCGCCGCACCTCCGCCCGCGCCTCGTCGGCGGTGGGTTCCTGCCCGGTCTCACTCATGCGGTCAGGCTACTCGTGCGTGCCCCGGCCTTCTCCGTTCGAACGGAGAATCCTCACGGGTCGACCGGAAACTCCGTCCGAACGGCGCCGCACGCCGCGTGTCGGTCGAGATTTCCGTTCGGACGGACTTCTTCGGCGACCCGCCGACCCTTCCTCCGGACGAACGGAGGTTCGTGCGTCTGACCAGAAGGTGTCCGGAACTGCTCGCCGCCGGCCGCCGCGTCACGCTCGCTGCCTAGAGGTGCGGGATGGTCGACCCGCGGATCACGAGTCGCACCGGCAGGCGCTCCGTGCCCGCCTCGAGGCCGCGGCCATCGATGGCATCGAAGAGCCGGCGCGCAGCGAGTCGCCCGAGCTCCTCCAGGTTGTTGTCGACACTGGTGAGCTCGGGCCGGGAGTTGGTGGCCAGCACCTGCCAGTTGTCGTAGCCGATGACCGCCACGTCGTCCGGCACGCTGCGTCCGTGGTCGCGGAGGGCGTCGATCACGCCACGGGCGATCTGGTCCGAACCGCAGACCACCCCGTCGATGTCGGGATGGCGGCGGAAGAGCAGCGTCGCGGCGTCGCGGCCCCAGCTCTCGGTCCAGCTCGCGAACATCGGCTCGGCGGGCGATTGCAGGCCCGCCTCGGCCATCGCCTCGCGGAAGCCGACCGCGCGGTCCTGCGCGGCCGCGTACGAGGGGTCGCCGCTGATGTGCACGATGCGCGAGCGCCCGCAGGTGACCAGGTGCTCCACGGCCATCCTGCCGCCGACGCGGTTGTCGGGGGTGAGGGAGTGGTCGGACGGGTCGTCGGAGGGCGAGTACGCGTAGACGACCGGGACGGGCACGTCGTGGCCGAGCGACGGGCGCGGGTCGGTCTGTCGGCCGACGACGATGATGCCGTCGACCCGCCTGTTGAGCAGTGCCTTGAGGTGGTACTGCTCGCGGATCGCATCGCCGCGGGCGTCGCACAGGAACACGTTGACCTGGCCGGCCCCGAAGGCGTCTTCCGCGCCCATCAGGATGGGGATGACGAAGCGGCCCTCGAGGTCGCTCGTCAGCAGCCCGACGGTTCCGGTGCGACCGGCGGTGAGGCTCTGCGCCAGGGCGTTGGGGGTGAAGCCCACCTCCTCGGCGGCGGCGAGGACGCGGGCCCGGGTGCGCTGGGCGACCTCGTCGCGGCCGTTGATGGCCTTGGAGGCGGTCGCGATCGAGACGCCCGCGAGGCGGGCCACGTCGCCGAGCGTCGCCGCGCGGCCCGTGCCGGTGCTGCCGTCGGCCATCGCGCCCCCCTTGTCTTGACGATGTGTCGATCAGTTTTCCGAGGTTTTCGGTTGTTTCGAAACCATACACCCAAGAACTGCTTGACAGGGAAGCGGACTTCGCGGTTGACTGTGCAGCACATTCCGAAACCCGTTTCGGATGTTTCACCAGCCGATGACGTTACCCGCACCACACTCAACGATGAGCACCGACTCAATGAAGAGCACCGAGGAGATGCAATGACAGTACTCACTCGTCGCACGCGACGCCTGGCGGCGGTAGCCGTCGCCGGCGCGCTGGCGATCACACTGGCCGCCTGTTCCGGCGGGGGCGGTTCGACCGCTCCGCAGTCCATCAGCAAAGACGGCACCGACGACGGCTCCACGATCACCCTCTGGACCCGTGCGCCCCTGGAGAAGCAGGCCAAGCTCCTGGTCGAGGCCTACAACGACAGCCACAAGAACAAGGTCGAGCTGACCGTCGTCCCCAACGACGACTACGTGGCCAAGGTCGGCGCGGCAGCAGGCTCGGGCGGACTGCCCGACCTCTTCGCCGCCGACATCGTCTACGTGCCCAACTGGGTCAAACAGGGCCTCTTCCAGGACATCAGCTCCCAGATCGACGGCCTGAGCTACAAGGACTCCATCAACAAGGGGCACCTCAAGGCGGGGACCGCCGACGGCAAGGAGCACGTCCTCCCGTTCGTGCTCGACCTGTCGATGATGTTCTGGAACAAGGACCTCTTCAAGGAGGCCGGCCTCGACTCCGAGAAGGCCCCGGCCGACCTCGCGGAGTACGCGGCGGACGCCAAGAAGATCCAGGCCCTGAACAAGCCGGACACCTACGGCACCGCGACCGGCCTCGCCTGCGGCGGCTGCCTGGTCTTCACCTGGTTCCCGAGCGTCTGGGCCGACGGGCAGCAGGTCATGAACGAGAAGGGCACCGAGTCCCTCCTGAACAGCTCGACCGCGAAGGACGTCTACAGCACCTGGCAGGACATGTGGAAGGCGGGCGCCGTGCTCCCGGCCTCGAAGGACGAGACCGGTCCCACGTGGACCGCGGCCTTCACCGAGGGCAAGGTCGGCGTCATGATGTACCCGGCCACCCTGCTCTCCTCGACGAAGTTCGACGTCGGCGTCGCGGGCATCCCCGGCCCCAAGGGCGGCGGCTCCACCTTCGTCGGCGGTGACGGCATCGGCATCTCGAAGGACTCGAAGAAGTCCGCGCAGGCCTGGAACTTCCTCAACTGGATGATGTCCGAGGACGCCCAGGTCGGCGTGCTCGCGAAGGACAACGACGTCGTCTCCCGCTCCGACCTCGCCAAGAACGAGTACTCGGAGAAGGACCCGCGTCTGGTCACCATCAACGAGGTGGCCGGCAAGGGCGAGACCCCGTTCTCGCTCAACTTCCAGGAGGCGTTCAACGCGCCGAACAGCCCGTGGCTGACCCTGATCCGCAACGCGGTGCTCGGCGACGGCAACTCGGTCGACGCCGACAACAAGGAGATCACCTCGGTCCTCTCGCAGTAGCGGACCGACCTCGCGGGGCGGGCGCCGTGCTGCGCGCCCGCCCCGTTCCCTCTTCCTCCCTCCCCGACGAAAGGCTCCCCATGACCGCCGGTGCAACGGTGGCCCAGCGGCCCCCGCGTCCCGCCCGCTCCCGCAAGCGCGGCTCCGGTCGCTGGCTGGGCTGGCTGTACGCCTCCCCGACGGCGCTGTTCGTCGTCCTGCTCTTCCTCCTGCCGCTCCTGCTGGTGCTGCAGATGTCCGGATCGGACTGGCCGCTGCTCGGCGGCAACCAGGGCGTGAACTTCCCCGACAACTACGTGAAGGCCTTCAGCAACCGGTTCTTCATGGAGTCGGTCGGCTTCACCCTGCTCTACACGGTCATCACCACGGTGATCCTGCTCGGCCTGGCCCTCGGGCTGGCGATGCTGGTGCAGGAGTCGTCGCGCTGGAAGGGCTTCCTGCGCACCGCGATCCTGATCCCGAGCGCACTGGGTCTGGCCTCGGCGTCGCTCCTCTTCTACGTGCTGTACTCGCCGATCGCCGGTCCGTTCGCCGATCTGATGAAGGCGTGGGGCTTCACGTTCCTCGGCACGCCGGAGGGCGCCCTCTGGTCCACCGTCTTCCTCATCGTCTGGCGGTACGCCGGCTTCTACATGCTGCTGATGCTGGTCGGGTTGCAGGGCATCCCAGAGGAGGTCTACGAAGCCGCCCGCATCGACGGCGCGAGCCGCTGGCAGACCTTCCGCGGCGTCACCCTGCCGCTCCTGCGGCCGACGCTCGCGCTCACCACGGTGCTCTGCGTGACCGGCTCGCTGCTCGCCTTCGAGCAGTTCTACATCCTCACCAAGGGCGGCCCCGACAACAGCACCATCACCGTCGTGCAGCTGATCTACAGCGTCGCCTTCCAGGGGCCGAACAACCTCGGCGTCGCCGGGGCGCTATCCGTGATCGTGCTGGTCGCCCTGATCATCGTCAACATCGCGCAGATCCGCGCGTTCGGCCAGAAGGAGGACGCCCTGTGAGCGCAGACACCCTCGCGCGGGAGACGGATGCCGGCCGCGGCACCGCGTCGCGCACCGATGGCCCCGGCTCCGTGCGGCGCCGCAAGCCCACCCGCCTGCTCGGCATCGCCACCCGCACCCCTTACTGGGTGCTGACCGGCGGACTGACCCTCATCTTCCTCTACCCGCTGATCTGGACGGCCGTGTCGTCGCTCGCCCCGCGGGCGGGCACGAGCCAGACCGACGGCTGGGGGCTCGGCAACTACGCGTCGCTCGCCAACTACCAGGCCGGCATCTGGGTCTACATCGGCAACTCGCTGTTCGTGTCGCTGCTGACCGTGCTGCTCACGCTCGTCGTGTCCCTGCTCGGAGGCTACGCGTTCGCGCGGTTCCGGTTCCCGGGCCGTAACGTGCTCTTCATGGCGACCCTGGCCATCCTGATGGTGCCGTACGCCACGCTGCTCATCCCGCTCTACGTGCTGCTCAACCTGGTCGGCCTGTCGAACTCGCTCGTCGGCGTCGCCCTGGTGCTGACCATGTTCCAGCTGCCGTTCGCGACCTTCATGATGCGCATCTCGTTCGAGTCCATCCCGAAAGAGATGGACGAGGCCGCCATGGTCGACGGCTGCTCGACGTTCGGGGCGCTGTGGCGGGTGCTGCTGCCGGCCGTGAAGCCGGGGCTGATCACCGTCGGGCTGTTCGCCTTCCTGGCGGCGTGGAACGACTTCATCGCACCGCTGATCCTCATCAACGACTCCAACCGGATGACCCTGCCGCTGGCGGTCTCGAACCTCCGCGGTCAGGTGCAGGGCGTCGTCGACTACGGCGCGACGGAGGCCGGCGTGATCGTGCTCGCGCTGCCGTGCGTCCTGCTCTTCCTGCTCCTGCAACGACACTACGTGCGCGGCTTCCTGTCCGGCGCCTTCAAGGGATAGACATGACCTTCACCGACACCGACCGCAGCGCCGCCGCACCTCGCGTGCGCATCCCCGTCGCGCCCGCGGTCCCTTCCGGGGGACGACTGCGCCCGCTCGGCCTCGACGAGGTGCGCATCACGGGCGGCCACTGGGCCGATCGGCAGCGCGTGAACGCGACGGCCACCTTGGCGCACATCGAGCACTGGCTCGAGCGCGAGGGCTGGCTGCCCAACTTCGACCTCGCCGCTGCGGGAGGGCTTCCCGAGGGGCGCCGGGGACGCGAGTTCTCCGACTCCGAGGTCTACAAGTACCTGGAGGCCGTCGCCTGGCAGCTCGGCCACGGCGACGACCCCGAGCTGGAGGCACGCTTCCGGCGCACCGTCGCCCGGGTCGCCGCGGCTCAGGAGGCCGACGGGTATCTCGACACGAACTTCGGACGCCCGGGGCAAGGGGCCCGCTGGTCCGATCTCGAATGGGGTCACGAGCTCTACTGCGCCGGCCATCTGTTCCAGGCCGCGGTCGCCCGCGAGCGCACCCGGCCCGGCGCGGACGACGGGCTGCTGGGCGTCGCCACCCGCGTCGCCGACCTCGTCTGCGACGTGTTCGGCCCCGACGGCATCCCCTCGGTCTGCGGCCACGCGGAGGTCGAGACGGCTCTCGTCGAGCTCGGCCGGGTGACGGGCGAGCGCCGCTACATCGAGCAGGCGCGCCTGTTCGTGGAGCGCCGTGGGACCGGTGTGCTGCGCGACATCGAGTGGGGCCGCTCCTACTACCAGGACGACATCCCGGTGCGGGAGGCGGAGGTCCTGCGCGGCCACGCCGTGCGCGCCAACTATCTCGCCTCCGGCGCCGCCGATGTCGCCGACGAGACCGGTGACGCCGGTCTCGCGGACGCCCTGCGCCGCCAGTGGGCGAACACGGCATCCCGCCGCACCTACATCACGGGAGGCCAGGGGTCCCATCACCAGGACGAAGCGTTCGGCGACGACTTCGAGCTGCCCTCCGACCGCGCGTACTCCGAGACGTGCGCGGGCATCGCCTCCGTTCAGTTCAGCTGGCGGATGCTGCTCGCCGACGGCGACGCGGCGTATGCGGACCTTCTCGAGCGCACCCTCTACAACGTGGTCGCGACCTCTCCGTCGGCCGACGGCACGGCGTTCTACTATGCGAACACCCTCCATCGGCGCACCCCGGGCGAGGCCGCCGATCCCGACGTCGTCTCGCCGCGTGCGGAGGCCTCGCTGCGCGCCCCGTGGTTCGAGGTGTCGTGCTGCCCGCCCAATGTGGCGCGCACGCTCGCCAGCCTCGACGCGTACCTCGCGACCGCCGCTTCCGGCGACGGCACGGACGCGCTGCAGCTGCACCAGTACGCGCCCGCGCGCATCCGGACCGTTCTCGGGAACGGGCAGGAGGTCGCGCTGACCGTCGCCACCGCGTACCCCGCCGAGGGGAGGATCGCCGTCACCATCGAGGACGACGCGGTCGAGCCGTGGACGCTCCAGCTGCGCGTGCCCGCGTGGGCGTCCGGTGCGACGGTCACCGTCTACGGCGAGACGCAGGAGGTCGCTCCCGGGTACGCCGACGTGCGTCGTGCCTTCCGGGCCGGTGACGTCGTGCTCCTCGACCTGCCGGTGGACCCGCACTTCGTGCGCGCCGACCCTCGCATCGACGCCGTGCGCGGAAGCCTCGCCGTCGAGCGCGGCCCCGTCGTCTACGCGCTGGAGTCGGTCGACCTCCCGGCCGGTTGGGACGGAGTGGACGACGCGGTGCTGGATTCGGGGGTCCCCCCGCGCGACGCCGGCGGCCGTGTGCTGGTCCGTCTCGCGCACCGCGTCTCCGGCGACGGCCCGTGGCCCTACGTGACGGCTCCCGCGGGATCGTCCACCGAGCCCGCCGACGTCGCCCTGGTGCCCTACAACGAGTGGGCCGAGCGCGGTCCCTCGACCATGCGCGTCTGGATCCCGGAGAGTTAGGGCCGGCTCGCGTCCCTCCACCCCGTCGGCGCCGCCCCGAACTGCTTGCGGAACCGGCGCGAGAAGTACAGCGGGTCGCCCCATCCGGTCTGGCGGGCGACCTCGGCGACCGTCAGATCGGTGACGCGCAGGAGGAGGGACGCCCGCTGCAGCCGCGCACGTTCCACGTAGCGCTGCGGGGTCTCGCCCGTGGCATCCCGGAAGAGGTGGGAGACGCGGGAGGGCGACAGGTGGATGACCGCCGCGAGGGCGTCGAGGTCGAGCGCCTCGTCGAGGTGCTCGGCGATGTGGTCCAGCAGCGCGAGGACCCGCTCGTCGGCGCGGGCCGGGGAGGTGTTGGCCGCGTCCAGCACCAGGAGCGCCGATTCGAGTGCGTTGACGGCGGCGAGGTCGGCGGTGCGCGGCCCGGTCGCGGCGGCCCGACGCAGGTGCTCGAGCACCCGGGCGCTGCCGTCGGCGGAGGAGGCGAGCACCCGGACGTCGCCGGCGCGCTGCGGCCACTCCAGCAGCCCCAGCCAGTCCGGGCGGGGGTGGAAGTGCGCGAAGGCGAGATGCCAGCCGGACCCCGTCGCCGCGTAGTCGTGCGGCTGCCGCGGGCGCAGCAGGACGGTGTCGCCCGGGGCCGTCGCGACGGCGCCCTGCGAGCCGACGATCCGCCCGCCGCCGCCCACGGTGTGGATGAGCAGCCAGTCGTCGGTCCCGGCGCGGCGATAGGTGGCGTAGTCGGCATCCGTCCGGAACTCGCCGGCGAGCACTCGTGCGAAGGTCGGATGCGGTGACTCCACCCGGTCGGCGATCGGCTCTGACATAGCGTGATTATCCATGTGTGCGGCGCGAGAATCCATTCCCCGATCCGAGCTCGATCGACACCATGGTGCCATGACCACAACAGACACGGGGCTCGATACCGGCCTCACCCATCGCTACGACGCCGACGGAGTCGTCCATGTCCGCGGAGTGCTGACGCCCGCCGAGGTCGCCGAGATCCGTGAGGCGTTCATGCAGCAGGTCGACGCCGACCGCTCCCTCGGCCACGACGACAACCTCGGCGCGGACGACATCCTCGCCCGCTACCCGCGCTTCGTGCATCCGCATCGGCATCCCGATCTCGCCGTCGGGCGGCTCGCACGGCAGTGGATGCTCGACGAGCGGATCACGGGCATCGTCCAGTCCCTCGTCGGTCCGGTCCACGCCGCGCAGTCGATGTTCTACTTCAAGCCGCCCACCGCCCGCGGTCAGGCGATGCACCAGGACAACCTGTTCCTCCAGGCGCACCCCGAGACCTGCATCGCCGCATGGATCGCGGTCGACGACTGCGACGGCGAGAACGGTGGCCTGAAGATGGTCCCGGGATCGCACCGGTACGAGCTTGTCTGCCCCGAGGAGGCCGACCCGGAGGAGTCGTTCACGAACGCCGAGGTCAAGCTGCCGGAGGGGATGGCCGCCGAGCAGACCGTGCTCGAAGCCGGCGACATGCTGTTCTTCCACGGGAGCATGGTGCACGGCTCGGGCCCGAACCGCTCCGCCGACCGGTTCCGCCGGTCGCTGATCTTCCACTACGTCCCGCAGGCGAGCGTGGAGATCGCCCGCTTCTACGACCCGCTGCTCCGCCTCGACGGCACCGAGGTCTCCCTCGACGAGTCGGCCGACGGCGGTGCCTGCGGCGAAGGATGGACACAGGCCGGCCCCCACTGACCGGCGCGACCTGCGGCGCGGCGCGACCCGCGGCTACCCCTCCACCGGGTCCCGCGGGTTCGCGCGCGCGACGATCAGCGGGTCGACCGGTGTGAACGGGAACGCCGGCAGCTCCCGCTCCGGCACCTTGAACGCCGCCGAGAGCACCTCGCGCGAGAAGGCGGACGCAGTCGCGCGGTAGCCGACGTCGCCGGGGGTGGGCTGGTCGAAGAAGATGAGGAAGCGGATGCCCTCGTCGCCGAGCGCCTCGATGTGGTGCGGGTAGGCGCGGGGGACGAAGTACGCCTCGCCGGGGTGCAGCTCGTAGGTGTCGAGCGAGCCGTCGGGGTCGAGCACGGTCATGCGGGCGTGGCCGCTCTGGACGTAGCCGAGCTCGCCGGTGACGGGGTGCCAGTGCGGCTCGCGCATCCCGTCGCCGCCGATCTGCAGCTCGTACATCGAGAGGTCGTCGAGGGCGGCCCAGAACTGCTTGCGGGCGAGCCGCGCCTGACCCCACTGGTACGACAGGGGCGCATGCTGCCCCTCCATGTCGAAGAGGCGGGCGTTGGGCAGACCGGCGGTGTCCGGGATGCGCGCCGGGCCGTCGCGGTGCACGATCTGAGACGAGTGCTGCCGGTCGAAGGCGGCGAATGCGGACGCGGGGAGGTCGTAGGTGTTGCCGAGCACGGCGTTCGACATCGCGCTCACGCTGTCCTGCAGGGAGAAGTGCTGCGGGCGGTCGGTGCGCAGGGCGGCGATGACCTCGGCCTCCCCGTCGCCGACGTTCTCGATGTGGTAGACCGCCCCGGACTCGACGTGGTACATCTGCCCGGTCTGCACCACGAAGGTCGAGAACGAGTCCCCGTCGCCCAGGGTGGAGACGAGGATGGAGCCCTTCACGACGTAGGCGATCTGGTTGGCGTTGACGTTCCATTGCGGTTCCCGCACGGCGCCGGGCGCGAGGACGATGCGCTTGACCGACAGCCCGGTCAGGATGGGCAGCGACGACGAGGTCACCTGCGTGATGCTCCCGAACTCGTTCTCGAAGACGCCTTCGCCGCCGATCAGCTGCGCGACGTGCCTGGACTCCGACATTGCGACCCCTTGTCTCCCGGGCGCGGCCCGGGTCTTCCGATGCGATGCGTACGGTCAGGAGCGTAGGACGGACCGGAGGCCCCGCGGCAGTCCCGTCCGCCGGACGCCGTTCTGACACGACCGGCTTCCGAGTAGCTTGGGCTTCGCAGGCACGGGCAGCGCAGTGCGGGCCGGCCGACCACGCACCCTCGAGGAGGATCCCATGACCGACACCCGACGCGACGGCATCGACCCCGCCGTCCCGCCCTCCGGCCCCGGTTGCGTGGAGTGCACGCGCGACGGATCGTGGTGGTTCCATCTGCGGCGTTGTGCGGAGTGCGGGCACATCGGCTGCTGCGACCAGTCGCTCGGCCGACACGCCACCGCGCACGCCCAGGAGACCGGGCACCGGTTCATCCGCAGCTTCGAACCCGGCGAGGACTGGTTCTGGGACTACACGACCCAGCGCTTCACCGCCGGCCCCGAGCTCGCCGCGCCGCAGAGCCATCCGCTCGACCAGCCGACTCCGGGTCCCGCCGGTCGCGTCCCCTCCGACTGGCAGCGGCAGCTCGCCTGACCGGCGGTGTTCAGCCGGCGGGGGCGGTGGAGTCCCTGGTCACCAGGCGGCACGCCACCCGGTGCGTCCCCTGCCCCGGCCGGCCGTCGATCGCCTCGACCAGCAGGTGCGCGGCGACGCGGCCGACCTCCTGCAGCTCCATGTCGATCGTCGTCAGCGGGGGACGCGACTGGGTGGCCAGCGGCTCCCAGTTGTCGTGGCCGATGACCGCGATGTCGTCCGGCACCGCCCGGCCCGTCTCGTGCAGCACATCGAGCACGCCGCGTGCGATCTGGTCGGAGCCGCACAAGATGGCGTCGACCTCCGGGAAGCGCGTCAGCACAGTGCGCGCCGCTCCGCGCCCCCAGACCTCGCTCCAGGCGCCGTAGAGCGCCTCGCCGCCGAGCAGCTCGAGCCCGGCGTCGCCGAGCGCCGCGACCGCGCCCGCAACCCGCTCGCGCGCGACTTCGTAGGTGACGTCGCCCGAGATGTAGGCGATGCGCGAGCGCCCGCACGAGATCAGATGCTCGGCGGCCATCCGGCCGGCCCCGAGGTTGTCGCTCACCACCGAGACGTCGCCCGGGTCGGTCGAGGGCGCGTAGGCGTAGACGACCGGCACCGGGAGGTCGTGGCCGATGGAGTCGCGCGGGTTGGCGGAGTCGCCGAGCACGATGATGCCGTCCACCCGGCGCGAGAGCAGGGCGCGCAGGTGGTGCTGCTCGCGGATCGCGTCGCCGCGGGCGTCGCACAGGAACACCGACATGCTGCCGGCGCCGAACGCGTCCTCCGCGCCCATCAGGATCGGGATGGAGAACCGGCCGTCGAGGTCGCTCGTGATCAGGCCGACCGTGCCGGTCCGCCCGGCGAAGAGCCCCTGGGCGAGGGCGTTGGGCGAGAAGTGGAGCTGCTCGGCCGCCTGCTGCACGCGTCGGCGCGTCTCGTCGCGCACGTGCTCGCGCCCGTTGAGCGCCTTGGAGGCGGTGGCGATGGAGACGCCTGCGAGCGCGGCGATGTCCTTGAGGGTCGCCGGCCGGTGCGGGGTGGCGACGGCAGCCTCCTCGTCCGTCATCCGGCCATCATATTCGCGATCCGCGGGCGACCCTCAGCTCGGCTTCGTGGCGACCCCGTCGAGCCACAGCGTCTCGGACTCGTCGGCGTGCGTGCCGTCGGTGCCGACGTGCTTCCTGCTGATCTGCGGGCCCTTGGTGATCACGTGGACGAGCGCCATCCCGTGGCCGCGGCCGAGGTCGTAGTCGTCCTTCAGCCAGGCGAGGATCTCGCCCGCTTTCGTGCCCGGGGCGTCGAGGCCCTTCTCGTGGGCGAGCTCGATGAACTGCCGGGGTGTGAGCCCCGTCTTTGCCTCGATGTTGTCGAGGTACGCCTGGAACGACATCGTCATCTCCCCTGGTCGGTGATCGCGCGTCCGAGCCTGCCCCATCCCCTCGGGCTCCTGCAACCAGGACACGGAAATTGCCGATGCGGCCTTGCGCGATGCCCCCGAGTGGGGCGACAGTGGCAGACATGCCCCCCATTCCACCTGCCGGACGCGTGCCCGCGAGCATGCCGGTCGTGGTGCCGTGCCCGCGGTGCGGCGGTCGCATCGTCGTCATCGGGCGCACGGTGGGCGGGATCCTGAAGCTGACGGCCGGAGGATCGTGCACCGAGTGCGACGGCGCGGTCTACTCCGCTCTCGACCTCGAGAACGCCCGGCGCTAGCGGCATGACGCGCGCCGACGCCGTCGACTGGTTGCTGGACGCCGATCCGGCCATCCGCTGGCAGGCGCTGCGCGATCTGACCGACGCGGCCGACGACGAGGTGGCCGCCGAGCGCTCCCGCGTCGCCCGCGAGGGGTGGGGCGCCGAGCTCCTCGCCGCTCAGGACGCCGACGGCCGGTGGGACGGCGGCACCTACCGCCCCGGTTGGGCCGACGAGAGCCGCCCGTTCTTCGACGCCTGGACCGCCACCCACTTCGTGCTCCAGCAGCTCGCGGACTACGGGGTCGACCCCGAGGCGCCGCAGGTCCGGGAGGCGATCGGCCGCGTGCGCGAGAACGTGCGCTGGGAGCACGCCGGCGAGCCGTACTTCGACGGCGAGGTGGAGCCGTGCATCAACGGCATGGCGCTCGCCTCGGCCGCCTACTTCGGCGAGGACGGGTCGCGCATCGCGCGCATCCTCGCCGACGGCCGGCTCGACGATGGAGCCTGGAACTGCTGGGCGGAGTACGGGGCGCGCGTCTCCTCGTTCCACTCGACGATCTGCGCGGTCGAGGGCCTGGCCGCCTGGCAGCGCACGGGCCGCGCCGACCCCGCCACCGCCGACGCACTCGCGTCGGGCGAGGAGTACCTCCTCGAACGGAGCCTCTACCGTCGCCGATCGACGGGAGCGGTCGCCGACCCCCGCATGACAATGCTGTCGTACCCGGTGCGCTGGTACCACGACGTGCTGCGCGGCCTCGAGCACTTCCGGCTCTCCGGCCGTCGCGACCCCCGGCTCGCCGACGCGATCGAACTGCTGCGCGGCAAAGCGGACGACCGGGGGCTCTGGATGCTCGAGAACCACCACGAGGGCCCGACCTGGAACGACGCGGGCGAGGGCGAAGGGCACCCGAGCCGCTGGGTCACCCTTCGGGCGCTCCGCGTCCTCCGGTGGTGGGACGAGGAGGCAGCAGCCTCGTTGTAACGCGTAACGTTACGCGTTACACTTGACCGATGATCCGGAGCTTCACCCACAAGGGCTTGGCGGCGTACTACCGCTCCGGATCTGTCAAGGGGATCGTGCCTCAGCACGCCAAGCGTCTGCGGCTGATCCTTTCGGTGCTCGATGACGCCGCGGTGCCGGCCGACGTCGACCTGCCCGCCTTCGGTCTTCATTCGTTGAAGGGCGATTTCGCGGGGATGTTCTCGTTGCGCGTCAGCGGGAACTGGCGAGTGATCTTCGCGTTCGAGGGCGAAGACGTGATCCTCATCGACTACCTCGACTACCACTGATGAAGGGAGCTGATCCGACGATGCACAACCGACCGCATCCTGGCGAGGTGCTCGACGAGCAGCTCGGCCCGGAGGGATTGAATCTCACCACCGTCGAGGCGGCGATGACGCTCGGGATGTCCCGGCCCGCGTTGTCCCGGGTCCTCAACGGGCACGCCGCGATCAGCACCAAGCTCGCCCTCTCTCTGGAGCGCAACGGAATCGGCACGGCCGAGCTGTGGCTCAAGATGCAGATGCGCTACGACCTGGAGCATGCCCGGGCCGAGGCGAGCTAGCCTCAGCGCGGGCTGACGCCCCTCAGGACGCGGCCTCGGTCTCGGGCAGCGGCTCCTTCGGGAGCTTGCGCACCTTCGCGCGACGCTTGCGGCGGTCGGGGATCATCGAGCGCATCTCCTCCAGCTTGCCGAAGCAGAGGAGGCGGTCGCCGGGCTCCAGGAGCACGCCGCTGCGCGGGTTCGGGATGACGGAGCTGCCACGGTGCACGGTCAGCACCGTGATGTCGCGGTCCCACAGACCCGACTCCTTGATCGTCTTGCCGACCAGGTCGGCGTTCGTGTGCACGAGCAGCTCGGCCACGCCGTAGCCGGTCGAGACGGTGAGGCGCTGCCGCACGTCGATCTCGGGGAACGCGACCTGGTTGTCGATGAAGTCGATGATCGCCCCGGCGACGTCGAGACCGGTCGCTCGCTCGATGCCCTCCAGCCCGGGCGACGAGTTGACCTCCATCACCAGCGGTCCGTCGTTGCCCTCGAGCATGTCGACGCCGGCGACGCGGAGGCCCATGATCTGGGCGGAGCGGACCGCCGCCTGCTCGTACTCGGGCGTCAGCTCCACCTTCTCCACGGTCCCGCCGCGGTGCACGTTGGAGCGGAACTCGTCGCCGTGTGCGACGCGCCGCATCGCCGCCACGACGCGGTCCCCGACGACCAGGGCGCGGATGTCCCGGCCGCGGCTCTCGCTGATGAAGCTCTGGATGAGCACGTTCTGCTTGGTGGAGTGCAGCGTCTCGATGATCGACTCGGCGATCTTGACCTCCGGCGCCAGGATCACGCCGATCCCCTGGGTGCCCTCGAGCAGCTTGATGACGACGGGCGCCCCGCCGACCTGCTCGATCGCTCGACGCACATCGTTGCGGTTGTTGACGAAGGTCGTGGCGGGCATCGAGATGTTGTGTCGCGAGAGGATCTGGCTGGCGCGGAGCTTGTCGCGCGAGTTCGTGATCCCGTTCGCCGTGTTGGGCGTGTAGACGTCCATCTGCTCGAACTGCCGCACCACGGCCGTGCCGAAGTAGGTGATCGAGTTGCCGATGCGCGGCAGGATGGCGTCGTAGTCCGACAGGAGCTTTCCCCGGTACTGCAGATCGGGCTCGTCGCCGGAGAGGTCGATCGCGAAGCGCAGCGTGTTCAGCACCTTGACCCGGTGCCCGCGTTGGAGGGCCGCCGCGCGCAGGCGCTGCGTCGAGTAGGCGTGCGGGGCGCGCGAGAGGATGGCGAGTTTCACCGGTGCTCCTGCCAAGATGGGGGAATGGCTGACGACCTCCATTCAAACACCGTGGCGGTCGGCTGGCGTGAGTGGGTGGGTCTGCCGGGCATCGGCGTGCCGTGGATCAAGGTGAAGATCGACACGGGCGCCCGCAGTTCCGCGCTCCACGCGTTCGATGTCGAGGAGCTCGACGGCGACCGCGTGCGCTTCAAGGTGCACCCGTGGCAGGACACTGAGTCCGATGAGTTCGTCGTCGAGTGCGACATCCACGACCGCCGGGTGGTCCGCAGCTCGTCCGGGCACACCGAGGAGCGGATCGTCGTCCTCCTCGATCTGACGCTGGCGGGGCGCGTCGTCCAGGCCGAGACCACGCTGAGCAACCGCGACCAGATGGGCTTCCGGATGCTGGTGGGCCGCGAGGCGCTCCGTCAGGGCTTCCTCGTCGATCCCGGCTCCTCGTTCCTCGGCGGCCGCGCACCCCGTGACGTGCGCCGCCGCAACCGAGGCCGCGCCTAGGCTCCACAGGTCCACCGAGGCGGCGGATTCTGCGCCGCCTCGGCAGGATTCGCGCCATTTATCGCCGTCTCGCCGTCTCGACGGCTAGGCCGCGCCTAGGCCGCGGCGCGGGCGCGCGAGCGCGCGAAGCCGTAGGCGACGAGCGCGGCGGCGAGCACGGTGATCGCGCCCGCGGCGAGGGTCACCGCGGTGCGGAACTCTCCCGTCTGCTCCGGCGTCCAGCCCGTGGAGGCGAGGCTGCCCGTGAAGAGCGCGGCGAGGAGGGTCCCGGCGACCGCGAGGCCGACGCCCGACGCGACCTCGCTGGCCGTGTCGGTGAGGGCCGCGCCGATGGTGGTGCGGTTCTCCGGGAGGCCGCGCATCACGTTCACGCCCGCGACCACACCGACCACGCGCATGCCGGCCGCGACGAGCACGAGGGCGAGCGCCACCCAGACGTAGCCGAACCGCCCGAGCGTCGCGTAGACCGCGAGTCCCGCGACGACCGCGGCGGAGCTCATCCATGCTGCACGCCGGAACCCGGCCCAGCGGACGAACGGGCTCACGATTGCGCCGCCCGCGATGAGGACGACGACCTGGGGCAGCATCCCGAGCGCCGCCAGCGCCGGAGGCCAGCCCCAGTCGAGCTGCAGCTGAAGCGTCACCAGGTAGCCGAGGCCGGCGACCGCGAGACCCGACGCCGCCTTGTACGCCAGTCCGCTCGAGACGAGGGGGCGGGCGAGCAGGGCGAGGTCGAGGAGCGGGTAGCGCGCCGTCCGCTCGCGCAGCACGAACAGGATGGCGGCGACGACCGCGGCGGCGGTCGCCGTCCACGGCTGCCAGGAGCCCGCGCCCTCGTTCACGAAGAGCGTCGGAGCCACCAGGGCGAGCACGATCGTGGCGGTGCCGAGCACCGCGCCGGCGACATCGATCGGGTCGCGGTGCAGGTCCGCCGGAGCGTCGGCGGCCACGCCGGCCCGGATGCCCGCGAAGGCGAGAGCCGCGATCGGGACGTTGACGAGCAGCAGCGCCTGCCACGGTGCGACCGCGAGGGCCAGGCCGCCCACCGTCGGGCCGATGGCGAGCCCGACGAGCCCGACCGTGGAGATCAGGGTCGTCGCGCGCACCCGGAGCTCGTCGGTGGCGAACAGCCGGAAGGCCAGGGCCAGCGAGCCGGGCGTGGTCATGGCCGCCGCGACGCCCATGACCACGCGGACCGCGATCAGCTCCTCGGCCGTGCTGACGAAGGCGGTCGCGAGGCTGGCGAGCCCGAGCAGCACCAGGCCGGCGAGCATCACCCGCCGTCGACCGAACCGGTCGGCGATCGCGCCGAACGCGAGCATCGATCCGCCGAAGACGACGGCGTAGGCACCGGTGACCCACTGGAGGCCGGTGGTGGAGGCGTGCAGCTCGCGGCCGATCGTCGGCAGCGCCACGTTCAGGATCGAGTTGTCCAGCATCTCGAAGAGGAAGACGGCGGAGAGGCCGGTCAGTGCGAGCCAGGCCTCCCGGAGCGACCGGGGGGAGCGGCGACCCTGGTTGAATGAACCCGTCGCGGTGGTGGTCTGATCGATGGACATACGACTAGCTTATGCGACTAAGTTTAGTGACACAAGATAAGGTGTGTGATCGGAATGCCCAGGACCAGCGAGCGCGGCGGCCCGCAGACGCGCGCGCGGATCTCGCAGATCGCCACCCGGCTCTTCCAGGAGCGCGGGTTCGACGCGGTGACCGTCGCCGAGGTCGCGCGCGAGGCCGGCGTCTCGAGCGTCACCGTCTTCAACCACTTCCCGCGCAAAGAGGACCTGCTCTTCGACCGCACCGACGATGCTGTGGCGCTCCTCCGTTCGACCGTCGTCGATCGCGCCCCGGGCATCGACGTGCTCGACGCGCTGGAGGCCGCGGCCCTGCTGGTGCTGGACGACCGCCGCCCGCTCTCCGGGCTCGCCGAGGGCTCGCCGATCTTCTTCCGCACCGTCGCGGCCTCGCCGGTGCTCGTCGCCCGCACGCGCGAGATCGGAGCGGAACTTCAGGGCGTCCTCCGCGATGCACTCGCCGCGGACGCGTCCTTCGAGGGTGACGCCGTCCTGCTCTCCACGTTCGTCATCGCCGGCTACGGCACCGTGCTGGTGGAGACCGCCCGGCGCTTGATCTCCGGCGAGGTTCCCGACGCGGTCGCCGAGGGCCACCGCGAGCGGGTGCTCCGTCTGTTCCGCGCGCTGCGCGAAGGCGTGGGCCGCCCCTTCTGAGTCGCGGCATCCGGCCGTAGGGTGGCGGGATGACCGACGTCGACGTGCACCCGGCGGGCCCCGACGAGTGGGCCGCGGTCGGCGGCCTGCGCTGGGATTCGCTCCACGAGTTCGGGGGACTCCCGGACGATCCGCGGGACGTCTTCGCCGCGCGCTTCGCGGACTGGGCGGCGGCGAACCGGTCGTCGCACGAGTGCTTCGTCGCCGTCGCCGGCGGTGTCGTGATCGGGATGACCTGGCTCGCCCGTACGCTCCGCGTGCCGAGCGCCCGCAGCTTCGACCGGGCGTCGGGCGACCTCCAGTGCGCCTACGTGGTCCCGGAGTTCCGCAGTCGGGGCATCGGCGGGCGTCTCATCGACGCGGTGCTCGCGCGGGCGGCCGAGCACGGGATCGAGCGCGTCACCGTGCACTCGAGCCCCCGTGCCGTCGAGGTCTACGAGCGTCACGGCTTCGCCTCCGACCCCCGGCTGCTGCACGTGCCCGTCAAGCATGACGACATCTTCGTGCCTCGCGACTGACCGGGCAGTGGCGCGAAGCGCTACGGTGCTCGCGTGTACATCGCCCTCGTGCTGCTCCAGACCCTGATCCTCCCGCTCGTCTCGGGTGTCGTCCATCTCGCCGTGGCCGGGGGAGACCCGCTCGTGGTGTTCGGGATGTGGTGGGGATTCTGGGGTGTCGGCACCCGGCTCCTCGTCGCCGGCGTCAGCCAGCTGGTGAACCCGGCGCGCACGTCGAAGGGGATCCTCGGCATCGGCGATCCCGCTGCGGCGCAGATCGTGCACGAACTCGCCTTCGCCAACCTCAGCCTCGGGGTCGCGGCCGTCGTCACCTCGCTCGTCCCGCCGTGGGGTGTCCTCGGCGCGCTTCCCGGCGCGATCTACCTCGGTCTCGCCGGCGTGCGGCACGTCGCGAAGCGCGGCAAGGCTGCGGAGGAGAACGTTGCGACCTGGACCGACCTGCTGGTCTTCGTGGTGGTGGCGCTGGGCATCGTCGCGGTGCTCGTCGCCGCGTGAATCGACAGTAGACGGAGCGGTCCACCGTCAATTGCTGACGGTTTCTGTCCTCCAGATTGAGGACACGGGGTGCGGGGCAATAGCGTTGGTCTCAGCCCGGGGATGCCTGCCGCGATGTGGATTCGAAATCCGATAGCGATGACGTCTCAACCCGACACGGAGCAGTCGGCATCCCCTGGGGGCAGACTTCCTTCCGGTGGACGCGGCGCCCTGCGCCCCCACCTCTCCCCGGTCCCGCTCCGACAACCCGAATGCGGAGCGGCCGCCGTCGTCGGCGGACCCGGGCTCCCCGTACCCTCCGGAGCCCGGTCCGTCGCGGCTGCGTCGTGGCGACCCGGCGTCAGAGTGGCCAGAGCACCGGCGGCGCGGGATCGGCAGCCGGCGTCCCGGCGAACAGTCCGCCGTCGAGCGCCGGCGAGCCGTCGTCGTCCCGGCGCACGGCGACGGGGGCGGTGGGCATCCGCCGGTCCGCGCCGATCGCGCCGGCGGCGAGCACCGCGCCGACGGCGAGCAGGGCGAACAGGGCGAGGGCGAGCATCATCACGTGGAGGAGACGACGCCGAGCTCCTGTCATGACGCGATTTCGACGAAGATCGTCCGAGAGCGTCATGGATCGGCACCTGCTGCGTCTCACCAGGTGGAGGGGCGCAGTCCCTCAGCTGGAGAGAGGATCACCGATGACGGACGCCACGAGCACCACGACCCCGACGACCGGGGAGCGCAGCGAGGACGAGATCGAGGAGCTCGGCAATCCGCTCGACTTCCACGCGGAGGTGTACGAGAGCAGGCTGACGCACGAGCCGATCAAGGTCGGCTGCTGGTGCTCCATCGGCCGCACGCACACATACGAAGAGGCGGTCGCCTGAGCGACCGCCTCTTCGCGGGACGTCAGACGGCGGTCGACGGGGTCGCGACCCCGCGGCCGAAGGTGATCGCCCGGATGATCTGGATGATCCCGAGCACGATCAGGCTGATGCCGGTGAGGACGAAGAGCACCACGATCCCCCACAGCGGGGTGAAGAGCAGGACGATGCCGGCGATGATGCTCAGGATGCCGAAGAAGATGGCCCAGCCGCGGGACGGGGAGTCGCCGAGCTGAGCGAGCGTGACGGCACCTTCGACGATCCAGGCGATCCCGACCAGGATGCCGAGGAAGACCGCGAGGAACGCGGTGGTCCCGCTGAGGTTCGCGAAGGCGATGATCGCGCCGATCACGAGCAGCACCCCGAAGACGATGTCGAGTGCGCGCGCGCCTCCGCTGAGGCCTTTGGCGAAGATCCCGATGCTGAGGTAGGCCAGGCCCGACACGAGCAGCGAGATGGCGATCAGGATGGTGAGACCGACCGCCGCGGTCTTCGGCCAGAACACGATGATGACGCCGATGATCAGCGCGACCGTGCCGCTGATGCCGAGCGCGACGCGCACGCTGCTGATGAGCGACGAGGTCAAGTCCTTGCCGTTGAGCGAGAAGGCGGCGAAACCCGAAGGCTGAGAAGTGGACATCGCGAGCATCCTTTCCGTGGATGCTTCGGACGCTAGCGCTCAGCCCACCCGCCTGTCTATGACCATCGTCACGGACGGACCGACCGGAGTCAGCGCAGGCGCTCGTCCTCTTCGCGCTCCAGACGCTCCTTCTCGGCGACCTTGGCCTCTTCGGCCTTCTGGATCTCTTCTTCGCGCGGGGTCTTGTTCGTCATGGTCGCGAGCCTACTCCGCGGTGCCCCGCAACAGTCCCCGGAGGTTCGCGATCGTGTCGGCCTCGGCCGCCGTCTTGTCGTCGCGGTAGCGCTTGACCCGCGCGAACCGCAGGGCGATGCCGCCCGGGTAGCGGCTCGACCGCTGCACCCCGTCGATGGCGGTCTCGACGACGGTCGTGGGGGCGACCCACACGGTGCCGGGAGTGCGACGCACCTCGATCTCCTGGAACAGCTCGGTCTGCATCCGCAGCATCTCGTCCGTGAGGCCCTTGAACGTCTTGCCCACCATGACGAAGCCGCCGGGATCGCCGTACTCGCCGCCTGGGTCGAGCGCTCCGAGGTGGAGGTTGGAGAGCAGCCCGTGCCGACGGCCCGATCCCCATTCGCACGCGAGCACCACGAGGTCGTAGGTGTGCACGGGCTTCACTTTGATCCAGCTGGACCCGCGCCGCCCGGCCGCATACGGCGCCCCGAGCGCCTTGACGACCACACCCTCCTGGCCGGCCTCGAGCGCTTCCCGCGCGACCTGCTCGGCCACCGCGGGGTCCGCCGTCACGCGACCCGGGATGCGGTGCCCGCCGGCGACCCGCTCCAGCTCGGCGCGCCGGATCGCGAGCGGCTCGTCGAGCAGGTCGCGGCCGTCCACATGGAGGATGTCGAAGAACCACGGGTGCAGCACCGTCTCGCTCGCCGACTCCGAGCCGAACCGCGACATCGTCTCCTGGAAGGGCCGCGGGCCGCCGTCCTCGTCGAGCGCGAGGGTCTCGCCGTCGAGGATGAGGGTGCGCGCGGGCAGGCTGCGCACGACCTCCACGACCTCCGGCACGCGATGGGTGATGTCGGCGAGGGTGCGCGTGAAGACGTGCACCTCGTCGCCGGAGCGGTGCACCTGGATGCGGGCGCCGTCGAGCTTGAACTCGACGGACGCCTCGCCGGTGGTCTCGAGCGCAGTGCTCGCGCTGGCCGCCGTGGACGCCAGCATCGGCAGCACGGGCCGGCCGACGACCAGTCCGACCGCGTCGAGCTCGTCGGCCGTCCCGGTGAGGGCCAGGTGTGCCGTCTCTCCGAGGTCGCCCGAGAGCATCGCGGCCCGTCGCACGCTCGCCGCCGGCCGCTCGGAGGCGCGGGCGACGGCGTCCAGCAGCACGCCCTCCAGCGCGCCCGTGCGCATCTCGCCCAGCAGCACGCGCCCGATGAAGTCCTGCTCGGCGGGCGTCGCCCGCGCGGTGAGGTCGCGGAGCGCGGCGGTGCGTTCGGCCGCCGAGCCCGCGCCCGAGAGGGTGAGCAGCCGGTCGAGCAGGGTGTCGAGGTCGCCGATCGACAGGGTCGGCTCCGCGGCGGGCTCGCCCATCGCCGCGCCCAGCCCGCGCCAGCCGATGCCGACACGGCCCTGCCGCGGCCGGCCCACCAGCATCCCCACCGAGGGGGCGATCTCGTCCGGCGCCAAGCGCACCAGCAGCCCCGCGAGCGCGTCGATCTTCGCCAGCCGAGACCGCGTGGCGGAGACGGCGTCGGCGGTGGTCACGAGCGCATCGAGGAGCACGCCGCCAGTCTCCCACCGCCCGCCGACAGCGCCACCCGCGCGGGCGGATCCCGTGCGAGCGCATCTCGCGCGAGCGTCGAAGTTCACGATGTGGCGCCCATTCCACCCCGTTTGACCGCCACGACGTGAACTTCGATGACGGGGACGGAGGTTCTCCTGTGGCTAGGGTGGAGGCGGGGGTGGGGGCATGAGGGGATGCCGGAGGATCATGACGGCCGCGCTGGCGCTCGCGGTGATCGCGGGTGCGGGAGCGGGGTGCACGGCCATGCCGTCGCCGTTCGACGGGGAACGATCGAACGCGGACGAGCTGCCGGCGATCGTCCCGCCGATGGAGGGGGCCGACGCGGCCAGCTCCCGCTATCAGGGGCAGTCGTCGGGCTATGACGTGTACCTGTTGAAGGGGAAACCGCCGTCGCAGATCTGCCTCGTCGTGACGGCCGGGACGGCGGACACGACCCTCACCTCGTGCAGTGGCGGCTCCTGGCTGCAGACGACCGTGTCCGACGGGACCGCCTTCCGGGTGCAGCTGCAGGGCTTCGACGGCGATCCGGACCCCACGGGCACCGAGGTCTCCCCGTGGGTGCACGACGTCACGGGGATCGACGAGGGCTGACCCGCGCCCGCCGCCGCGAGCGGGCGTCGCCTCAGCGCGCGCCCAGGATGCGCTCGACACGCACCCACGTGCGCTGATCCACCCGGCGACGGCCCTCGTCGACCGCGGAACGGAGCACCGTGTACGGAGACCCTCCGTACGAGCTCCAGGCCGTCTCCGTGACGCAGGTCACGAACCCGAAGCCGGGCACCAGCAGGGTGCACGTGACCGCCTTCTCGGACATCGCCGGCTCCTCTCACCGGGTGGGCACTGCGCAACCGAGTCTCGCCGGTGCGCGGGAGACGACCGGCTGCACTGCGCGATTTGCGAGCATGAATGCGAGTTCTGCTCAGATCCGTGATGTTCGGCTCGTACGTCTCCTCCTGTCCTCCGTCGCCCGGCAGTGGTTCACTGGATGCGGGGCGCGGGAATCGAAGGGACCTCGTGGTGTCGCGGCGATCGAAATGGGAGGCCATGCCCCCGGTCCAAGGCCTGCGGTTCACGGCACGCGGTGTCGGCGGCGCGGCGGCGAACGACGCGCTGGTGGAATACCTGTCCTCCGCGAACCTGAAGGTCGTCGAGCTGGAGGAGTCTGACAACCTCCAGGTCCACATGACGCGGTTCCCCGAGCTCACCTTCGCCCACGTCGACCTGCCGCGGTCGCGCGTCGAATGGCCGCGGGACGAGCTCTCGCTCACGCGGGCGGCCATCGTCCTCTGCGTGCGCGGGCGCGTGACCGTCACCTCCGGCTCGACGGTCCTCCAGCGCGGCCCCGGCCTGTTCCTGATCCCGCCCGGGACCGCTCCCGTGGTGTTCGAGACGCGGGATGCGCTCAACGAGATCCTCTACATCAGTGCGCCCGCGTCGCTCGTGCACGAACTGGACGTGCGCGGGCGGTCCTCGGGCGCGCGTCCCGAGGTGCCGGCGAACGTCCTGGCGCCGCTGCTCGCCTTCACGACCTCCCTGAGCTCCGGAACCGTCGGCAACTCGATCGTGATCGGCCCTCTGCGCTCGGTCGCGCTGGAGATCGCCCGCGCCCTCGCCCGGCTGATCGCAGAAGGCGACCCCAGCGAGCTCACGCTCTTCTCGCGGACGATCCGCCTCATCGTCGACAACCGCGCGGATGCCGGACTGACCGTCCCGAAGCTCGCGACGCTGGCCGGTGTCTCCCCGCGCAGTCTGCAGGCGGCCTTCGCCGCGGAAGGAACGACGGTGGCCCGGGAGCTGCGCGCGACCCGCGTCCGAGCAGCCCAGGACCTGCGTGAACGACATCCCGGGATGCCCGCCACCGAGATCGCCCGAGCGGTCGGATTCGGATCGGTCGCGACGCTGTACCGCGCCCTCCGCACCCCGTGAACCCCCCTTCGCATCCTCGCAGAGGGTACGGACCGGAGGTCCAGAACCGTTCCGTATGGTCGCCGGATGCCCGCGGACCGAGCGGCGCCGGCACCCTGCCGGCACCATCGCGGGCGACGGAAAGGATCCACGTGAACGACAGCATGAACACCTCCGTTCGGAAGAAGAAGGGCGCCGCCCAGCGCGTCGCCGTCGGGGCCGCCTCGCTCCTCGCGGCAGGCGCGCTCGTCGGAGTCGGCGCGCAGGGCGCGTTCGCCTCCACCACCGACCACGGCTCCGGAGGAACGGGGTCGGCCTCGTGGTCGGCGCCGGCCGGCCACGGCACCGGCCAGCTCGGCCACGGTCTCTTCGGCAGCGGTGGCCAGGTGAATGGCGCGCAGGCGCAGGCCCTCGCCAAGCGCGTCATCGCCGACAAGGCCCTCTACGACCTGCTCCCCGACGCGCTCCAGCACGATCTGACGGCGCTCGCCGGCGCGACGGCGCAGCAGCGCACGGCCGATGCGAAGAAGGTCGTCACGACCGCCCTCGACGGCGGGTACGGCACCGCGATCGCCGATCTCGCGAAGCACCTGAAGGCCTCGGCCGGAGACCGCTCGGCGAAGGCCGACGCGACGGGCCTGCTCGACAGCCTGCGCTCGGGTGATCTCTCGGGCGCGTCCCTCGGGGCGGACGGCGCGGTCGTCGCCTCCGAGATCTCCGCGGACGCGCAGCTCTCGGCGAAGCTCCCGCAGGCGCTCCGGACCGACCTCGCGACGCTCGCCGCCGCTCCCTCAGCGGAGCGCACGACCGACGTGCAGAAGATCGCCACGACCGCGATCGGCGGAGGCTACGGCGACGGCATCCAGCAGCTCGCCGGCCAGATCGCCCGACAGCTCGCAGGCGGCCACTGACCCCGGCCGGTGACAACGTGGGGCCGCGACACGGTTCGCGGCCCCACGCTCCGTTCTGAGGGGACGCGCAGGTTCAGGCGGGCGAATCTCAGCGCCTGTCGGCGCGGCATCCGGTTGAATGAGCGAGGGATCCGAAAGCGGGTCCTACGTGAGGGCCGGGCATTCGCGGGCCCGTTCTGACGGGGGTCGCCGCGTGTTCGATGGAGTGCTGTCGCTCGATGTGCTGAGCGGTCCGCTGCCGGTGGTGCTGTACGGGTGCGCTGCGGCCATCCTGGTCGCGCTGCTCGTTCGGCGCCCCACGAAGCGCTGGCTGCTGCGGGCGGCACTCGCGCTCGTCGTCGGACTGGCTGCAGCCGTCGCCGTCTGGCTCGTCTGCATCCGCTGGCTCAACCTCTTCGGCGAGTCGCTCGGCGCGGGAAACTACCTGTGGGTCGCCGCCGCGTTCTGCGGGGTGGCCCTCTGCGTGGTGAGCATCGCGCGCAGACCGCGGTGGCGGACGATCGTCGCGATCGTCGGCATCCCGGTGTTCCTGCTCTCCGCCACGCTCGGGATCAACGCGAACTACGGCCTCAACCGCACGCTCGGGGGTCTGCTCGCCATCACCGTCCCGAAGCCGGTCGCGCTGGCCCCGCCGACGAGCGCCGATCTCCGGTACGACTCCACTCTGTGGAAGCACTGGAAGGCGCCGGCAGGGATGCCCGAGCACGGCGAAGTCGGGACGGTCCGCATCCCCGGCACCGTGAGCGGCTTCCACGCGCGCGAGGCCGGGCTCTACCTGCCTCCCGCAGCCCGAGTGGCGCATCCACCGGTGCTGCCGCTGGTCGTGATGATGATGGGGCAGCCCGGCAACCCCGATCCGGAGCCCATCGCCACCGTGCTCGACCGCTTCGCGGCATCCCACCACGGGCTCGCGCCGATCGTGGTCGTGCCCGACCAGCTCGGCGACGCGACGCATGACACGCTGTGCCGCGACACGACCCGCTTCGGCGACGTCGAGACGTACATCACGGAGGACGTGCCCGCCTGGGCGGAGAAGAACCTGGCGATCACGCACGATCATCGCTTCTGGACCGTCGCCGGCTACTCCAACGGGGGTCTCTGCGCCCTCTCGTTCGGGCTCCGCCACCCCGATCTGTTCGCGAACATCCTCGACATCTCGGGCGAGGAGTTCCCGGGAGCGGAGCATCCCGACGCCACGCTGCACGACGAGTTCGGCGGCGATCAGGCGGCGTACGACCGGGCGAAGCCGTTCACCTGGATCCCGACATTCGCCCATCCGGGCACGACGGTGATCTTCACGGCGTGCGCGGACGACCCGGTGTACCACCACGTCGCACTGCGCGGTTCGCAGCTGGCCCGCGCCGCCGGCATCAACACCGCATTCGTAAACATCCCGCGGGGCGGCCACGGGATCGGCGCGCTGAACGGGGGCCTCGACGGCGGCCTCGCCGACCTCTATCCGCTGCTCGGGCTGGCGGCGCCGGGCTGAGTCAGCCCGCGGCCTTCTCGAGGTTGAGCAGGAACTCCACGGATCCCGTCTTCTCGACGGTCACGAAGCCGAGGCTCGGCGCGGTCACACCGAAGTCCGAGAAGGTGATCGGGATGCTGCCGCTCAGCTGTCCGCCGTCGCCGTTCAGACCGACCTGCAGGTCGGCCGTGACCGTCTTCGAGACGCCGTGCAGGGTGAGGGTCCCGGTCGCCGAGACGGTCTGCGCCGCCCCCGACTCCGGTGCGCTCACCGAGATCGGCTCGGCGAGCACGAACGTCGCTTCGGGAAACTGATCGGTCTGCAGCGCGGTGGAACGGAAGTAGTCGTCGCGGTTGGGCTCGTCGGTGGCGATCGTGGCGACCTTCACCGTGACGGTCGCCTTCGTCAGGGTCAGCTTGTCGACGCTGAAGGAGCCGGTGACGTCGGAGGTGCGACCTGTCACGGTCACGTTCACCCCGTTCAGCACCTCGTCCACGCGGTAGCCCGCGAACGACGAGGCTCCCACCTGCCAGTCGCCGCTGAGATCGGAGGTGTCGATGGTCGTCTTCGCCTCCGGGTCGGTCGTGAGAGCGATCGTCGGGACGGCGTCGGCCGGCGCCGCGATGAGGTCGCGGTAGACGTAGGGGGCGGCGATCGCCCCGGCCACGCCGAGGACGACCACTCCGGCGGCGACGGAGATCCAGATCTTCGAGGACTTCTTCATCGGGGACATGTCAACAAACCTACGGACCCGAGCGGCGTCGGTGGCTGGGAGTCGCCGATGATCGGCCTGGGAAGGCGCTGGTGAAGGGCCTCGGCACCCATTGACATCACAGCGAGAATGCGCGGCTGGCGATCCGCGCGGAACGGACGATAGTGGATTCCACGTCGGCGACTCGCCCCCGGAGCCGCCGGCATGGAGGAGCTTCTATGTCAGTGATGCGTCTGGAAGTGAAGACGACCGACCCCGCAGTGGCGCACGAACTGCTGCGCGAGGTGTACCGCGGGAGCGACCTCAGCGTGCCGAAGGGCGCCCCCTTCAGCTACGACTTCTCCGTGGTCGGCGACGAGCGGTTCTCGTTGCTGAGCGTGGACCAGCGGTCGTCGGGGCGGGCGGTGATGGATGCGCAGAGCGCCTTCGTGATCGGTGAGGCCGCGCGGCCGGTCCAGGTGTCGGCGGAACGTCGTGAGTTCGACACCGCGCAGCCCTACCTGTACCCGCTCGCGCCGGCCGAGGCGTCGTGGGAGGCTCGGCTGCTCGTCACGGTGACCCAGCTCGACGACGTCGCCGTCCGGGGGCTGCTCGCGCATCACTATGGACGCGGCGGTCTGCCGGTCCGCTTCGGCGACACGGCCCCGATCTCGGCCGAGCGCGCGCAGGTCTGGTCGGCGGCGGCCGCGCACGCGCGGTGGATGGCGGCGGACCCGGAGCTCTTCGAGAACGCCCTGATGCGCGACGCCCTCTTCCGCGGTCTGACCGCGGCACTGGTCGCGGCGTTCCCGAGCAACCTGCTCGACCTCTCGGGCGGCCGCGACGGTGCGACGGCGACACCGGCCGCCGTGCGCCGTGCCATCGCGTACATGGAGTCGAACGTCGCCGAATCGATCAGCGTGGCCGACATCGCCGATGCCGCGAGGCTGTCGGCCCGCGGGCTCCAGGAGGCGTTCCAGCGGGTGGTCGGCGACACTCCGACCCGCTATCTGCGCCGGATCCGGCTCGAGGCGGCCAGGTCGGAGCTCCAGCGCAGCGACCGGTCGGACGGCGTGACGGTCGCGCAGATCGCACATCGCTGGGGCTTCGCCCACGTCCCCCGCTTCGCGACCTACTACCGCGAGACGTTCGGGGAGAGCCCGCGGGACACCCTCGATCGCTGACCGACGGCGCCACGCGGGAGGCGGTCAGGCCGTGGCAGGCGTCCTGTTCTCGGCGCTGACCATCCAGGCGAGCTGCTCGAGCCGCTCGATGAACGCATGGAGCAGGTCGGCGGATGTCGGGTCGGCCTCGTCGACGTCGTCGTGCACCGAGCGCATGGTGCGCACCGCGGTCTCGAGCCGGGCGGTGATGAGATCGATGGCCGCGGCCGTATCGATCTCGCCGTTCGGGAACGCCTCGAGCGCCGTGGATTCGGCGACCGTCTGCGAGCGGCCGTCGGGAGTGGCGTGCAGGGCGCGCATCCGCTCGGCGACATCGTCGCTGAACCCACGCGCGGCATCGACGATCTCGTCGAGCTGCAGGTGCAGGTCGCGGAAGTTGTGTCCGACGATGTTCCAGTGCGCCTGCTTGCCCTGCAGGTGCAGCTCGATCAGGTCCACGAGCACGCGCTGCAAGTCGCCCGCGAGCGACGGCGGTGCGACGAACCCGTGCTCGGCGTTCTCGCGACGGGTCGAGTGCTCGGCCGTCGACTCGCCGCGCGGGCGGGTGGTGCGGGGTGCTGCCGCGCCGGCGGCGGACTTCGTGGTCTTCTTCGTGGTGGTGGCCATCTGCTTCGCTCCTCGGATTCGATTCGCGGCGGACGGTAGGCCGATCGCCGGGGGTTGTGAACCGGGTTGACGTCGGACCGGGCCGGAGCGGGAGCCGGATCGCGGAGGAGGCTGCTCGATGCGTACGTGTGTACGCTGACGGGATGGCCGACAGCCCCGACGCCGCCTCCGCACCCCGCGCGACCGCCGACGCGCGCCGCCCGCGCAGACACGACCCTGCGCGCCGCGACCGGATCGTGGACGCGTGCCTCGACGTGATCGCCGAGTACGGGGTCGCCGGCACGACGCATCGGCGCGTCGCCGAGGCGGCCGATGTCTCGCTGGGGTCGATGACCTACCACTTCACTGGGATGGATGCTCTGCTCGCCGAGGCGTTCGACCGGTTCGCACACACGTTCAGCACGGCGTTCGAGGCGAGCATGGCCGACTGCGGCTCCGCGGCCGAGGCGCGGGAGGCGCTCGCGCGGCACATCCTGCTGGAGGTGTTCGACACCCCGCGCGAGCTCGTGCTGACCCAGGAGCTGTACACGCTGGCCGCCCGCGACCCGCGCTACCGGACGATCACCAACGGCTGGATGGGCCGCAGCCGGGCGGTGCTGGAACGATTTTTCGATCCCGTGACGGCGGGCATCCTGGACGCCCTGGTGGAGGGGATGACGCTGCATCGGGCGCTGGACATCGAGCCGTACGACGCCTCCGCCGTGCGCGCCGCGATCGATCGGGTCGCCGGCTCGACCAGCTGACTCGCCGGTGTGTACGGGCGTACACACCTAATGTACGATCGTACCTATGAGTCACGACTACTTCGCGGGCGACCCCCGCTCGAACCGCGAGCGCATGCTCGCCGGCGACCTCTACATCTCGGACGACCCCGAGAGCGAGCGCCGCGCGCTGCGGGGCGCCCGCCTCGCCGACTCGTACCACCGCGCCTGGCTCGCGGACGACACGACGGCGCGGCCGATCCTGGCCGAGCTGCTCGGGTCGCTGGGCGACGACGCGTTCGTCAAGCCTCCGCTGTTCGTCGACTACGGCGAGTTCATCTCGATCGGCGCCCGCACGTTCGTCAACTACAACCTGGTCGCGCTCGATGTGGCGAGCATCACCATCGGCGAGGACTGCCAGATCGGCCCGAACGTGCAACTGCTGACCCCGACGCACCCCGTCGACCCGCAGCCGCGCCGCGACAAGCTCGAGGCGGCGGAGCCGATCGTCATCGGGGACAACGTCTGGCTGGGCGGCGGCGTGATCGTGTGCCCGGGCGTGACCATCGGCGACAACAGCGTGATCGGCGCCGGCTCGGTCGTCACCCGCGACATCCCGGCCGACGTGGTCGCCGTGGGGAACCCGGCGCGGGTGATCCGCGGGATCTGAGGATCCCGCCCGGCGCTACTGAACTCCTCGTCGTTCCACTGAGGCGGGCGATCCGGCGTGCAAGCCTTGCGGCATGGCCGCCGACACCGAACCCGTCCTTCTCGGATCCGTCTGGGAGCGCAGGACCGACCTCCGGCGCGTGATCGTCACCGGGCTCGTGGACCTCGGCTACGGCATGGCCGACGTGTACTGGGCCGGGATCGGCGACTACGTCGGCACCGGCCGGTGCGGGTCGCACGTGTGGCGCAGTCGCTACCGGCTCGTGCCGAGGAGCTGAAGGGTCCGGATGTACCACCCGGCCTGCGCGGGACTCCACCAGGTGGTGAGTGAACCGGTCTTCACGACCGGATAGTTCCACCCGGGCGCGTACTGGATGGCGATGTCGTCGAGCATGGCGCGGGCGCCGGCGGCGTCGCCCATCAGCGCGGCGGCGTACGCCAGCGGAGTGGCCGCCTCCGCCCGGTCGAGCTCGTTCGACCTCCAGCCTGGCCAGCGGGCGGTGAGCGCGGCCCAGGAGGTGGACGCGCGGGAGTCGGTCGGCGGCACGACCCCGAAGTCGATCGGGAAGTACTGGGCCATGCTCTGCGCATAGAAGGGGCCGGAGAGGTCGGGTGCGACCGAGTCGTGCCAGCTCCAGAGGTTCTTCTGCGGGTTCCACTGCTTCGCGACGATGGCGTTCCGTGTCGTCGTCGCCCACGATGCGTACGCGGCCGCCTGCGCGCTGCGGCCGAGCGCGGCCTCGAGCGCCGCGAAGTCATGCAGGCCCTGGTAGACCTCCGCATTGTCCATGAGATACGCGACGTTGTAGGTGAAGGTCGCCTGGGTCAGGCCGGAGGCCTTCCGCACGCCGGTGGGAGCCGGACCGAGCAGGGCGGCGACCTTCTCGAACGCCCCGATCCGCGACGCCAGCGTGCTCCTGCCGGTGGCGTCGGTCTTCTTCCACAGTGCGGCCGCGACCATCAGCGTGGTCGCGGCGTAGCTGTCGACGGAGTCGTAGCCGCCCGTCGACACCTCGGCGCCCGCCACGATCGCGTAGTCGTCGATCGTGAACCGGCCGCCATCGGCGCCCGACGCCGTGTTGAGGTGGGCGAAGACCCAGTCGAGCCAGCGCGCGGCGGCGGAGACCGAGGGCTGCGACCCCTCGGCGAGCAGCCCCAGCGCCGCATAGTTGCCGAAGTACGGGTTCACGCCGCCGCTGCCGTGCAGGATCGCACCGCTCGGGCGCTGCTGGCCACGGATGAACGCCGCCTGTTCGCTCGTTCGCGCGGCGACCGAGGCCGCATCCCATCCCGCGCCGGGCGTCGCGGGCGCGGCCTGCGCTGCGGGGGCGGCCTGCGCTGCGGGCGCGGCCTGCGCTGCGGGTGCCGCCTCGGCCGGCAGTGGCCCCAGCGCCACCGCCGCACCGATCACTCCCGCCAGCACCGCCAGGGACCTCTTCGACATCATGTGCGCCTCCTCGAGAACCGTGATTCACGGCTCAAGCTACTGGGGTGACGGGCGATCCCGAAGAGGCGATTGCGAATCCCGCCGCGCGTAGGGTGGGGGGATGCCCCACCTGCGTATCGCCGATGTCGACGTCTACGAGGAGGTCTCCGGTGCGGGCGATCCCGTGCTCCTGCTCCACGGCGGGTTCTGCTCGCTCGAATCGCTGCGCGCACAGGGGGACGCGCTCGCCGTCGACCACCGGGTGCACGCCTTCGAACGACCGGGTCACGGCCGCTCGGCGGACGTGGAGGGCGACTACAGCTACGAGCGCGGGCTGGTGGAGACGATCGCGTACCTCGACGCGAAGGGCCTCGATCGCGTGGACGTCATCGGGTACAGCGACGGCGCCATCCTGGGCCTGCTGCTCGCCCTGGCGCACCCCGAGCGGGTGCGGTCGCTGGTCGCGATCAGCGCGAACCTCGACCCGTCGGCGTTCACCCATTCGGCGGAGGCGGCGGAGGCCGTGGTGCTCGATCCTCTCGGGACACCGGCGCATGTCGCCGACGCGGGCGAGCCCGAGCCCGATGTCGAGCGCATGCACTACGACCGCCTCTCGCCCGACGGCCCGGAGCACGCCGAGGTCGTGCTGGCGAAGCTGTTCCGGCTCTGGACGTCGGAGCCCCGCATCGACCCGGCCGACCTGGCGGGCATCACTGCGCGGACCCTCGTGATGTCGGGTGACCGCGACACCATCCGTCCGGACCACAGCCTGCTGATCGCGGCATCGATCCCGGGCGCGCAGCTGGCGATCCTGCCGGGCGCGACCCACGGGCTCGTGGCCGAACGGCCCGAGCTCATCGCGACGATCGTGCGCGGCTTCCTCGACGAGGGCCGGACGGGACGGCGCGCACGCTGAACGGCGCGCCGCCCCGCCTGGCCGGCGCCCTCACCCGGCCTGCGCCGCCTCGACGTCGAACGCCCAGGTGATGCCGAACCGGTCGGTGAGCATCCCGAAGCCGGCGCTCCACGCCGAGGCCGCGAGCGGCTCGATCACGGACGCGCCGTCGGCGAGGCCCTCCCAGTACCCGGTCGCCTCGTCGAGGCTTCCAGCGCGGAGGGAGACGAAGAACGGCTGATCGGTGATCGTCGTGCCGTTCTCGCGGCGGGTGGAGCCGGCGACCGGGTCCGTGCGACCGGGGATGTCGTAGGCCATGATGCGGAAGCCGTTCTCGGCCTGCAGTGCGCCGAACACGACCTTGCCCGCGTCGGGGAGTTCGGCCGGCATCCCCAGCTCACCGTAGGTGGTGGCGAAGACCTGGCCGCCGAAGACGCCCTGGTAGAAGTCGAGTGCGGCCCGCGCCGTGCCCGGCAGGTTGAGGTGGGTGGTGGTGGTGAGCATGAGTCCTCCTGATCGGTGATCGCGGTGCCGTCGGCCCGCAGAACCGATCATCAGCGCAGTAGAGGACAGTTAGAGTCCTCTACTACGGGGATGATGGACGCATGATCGAGACCTCGTCACGGCTGCTCGCGCTGCTGTCCCTGTTGCAGACGCGGCGCGATTGGCCGGGCGGCGCGCTCGCCGAGAGGCTCGACGTCACCTCCCGGACCATCCGGCGCGACGTCGACCGGCTCCGCGAGCTGGGGTACCGAATCGATGCCGTCAAAGGGCCGGACGGCGGGTACCGGCTCGCTGCCGGGTCGGAGCTCCCTCCCCTCCTGCTCGACGACGAGCAGGCCGTCGCGATCGCCGTCGCCCTGCAGAACGCCCCCGCGAGCGGTGCGGACATCGCGGACGCGGCGGAGCGCGCCCTGCTCACCGTGCGGCAGGTCATGCCGTCGCGGCTGCGGCACCGGATCGATGGTGTGCGGTTCACCGGCGCGAACGCGCCGGTGCGGGTCGACCCGGCGGTGCTGGAAGCGGTGAGCGAGCATGTCCGGCTGCACAGGACCCTGCGGTTCGACTACGGCGCGGCCGACCACGATGCGCCGGCACGCCACGCGGAACCCCACGGCCTCGTCGCCCGCGACGGTCGCTGGTACCTCGTGGCCTGGGATGTGGAGCGGGGCGACTGGAGGGTGTTCCGCCTCGACCGCCTGGTGCCGCGCATCCCGTCCGGACCGTCGTTCGAGCCGCGCGCCGTCCCGACCGGCGACGTGGAGACGTTCCTCTCCGCACGCTTCAAGGGGTCGACGGAGGCGGACCGCTGGCCGTGCATCGGCCGCTTCGAGCTCGACCTGCCGGTGCGGGAAGTCACGCTGTGGGTGGGTGATGGGGAGGTCGAGGCGCTGTCGGATCGCTCGTGCCGCGTCACGCTCGGGTCGTGGTCGTGGACCGGCCTCCTGGCGTCGATCCTGCGGTTCGACGCGCCCTTCCGAATCGTCGAGCCCCCGGAGCTCGTCTCAGCGGCCGAGGCGATGGCGGCGCGACTGGCGGGGGCGCACGGAGGTGGGGCTGCAGTCACGACTCCGGGTCGTACATGAACTCGCGGACCTCCTGCGCGCACCGGCACGAGGTCGCGATCTTCGCGGCCCACTCCATCGCCGCGTCGCGCGACGGCAGCTCCAGCACGCAGAAGCCGCCCTTCAGCTGGCCGGTCTGCGGATAGGTTCCGGGAGTGACGGTGCCGTCGCCGCCGACCAGCACCGGGTCGACGTCCTCGTCGATGCCGCCGCCGAAGACGTACACGCCCGCCTCCTTCGCCTCGCGGATCACCGCGTGCGACGCCTCGGACACGGCGTGCAGCTCCTCCGCGGGGAACGTCATCGCCCCGCTGGGGAAGGAGATCAGGAACTTCGTCATGGGGCCGCTCCCTCGTCGTCGGGACCTTGCTGGGGAGGGTACTCCTACGCCCGCGACCGGCGCAGCAGCCAGACGAAGTAGGGCGCACCGACGAGTGCGATCATGAGCCCGGCGGGCAGCTGCGACGGGGCGATGAGGGTGCGGCCGAGAGTGTCGGCGACGCAGACGAGCAGGGCTCCGAGCAGCATGGCGACCGGGATCGTGCGGCCGTGGCGGGCGCCCACCAGGCCGCGCGCCAGGTGCGGCGCGATGAGCCCGACGAATCCGACGACGCCCACGGCGACGACGCTCACGGCGGCCAGCACGGCGGCGATCGCGAGCACGGTCACCCGGGTGCCCTCCAGCCGGATGCCCAGGATGCGCGGGGTGTCCTCGTCGACGGCCAGCAGGTCGAGGCGGCGGCGCATCCCGAACAGGACGGGGACGGCGATCAGGAGCGCGACGGCGACGGGTGCGACGTCGGGCAGGGTCCGCCCGTAGGTCGTGCCCGAGAGCCAGGTGAGGATGCGCGGTGTCTGCCACGGGTCCGCGCGGAGCAGGAGGTAGGCGGTGATCGCGGTGAGGCCGTAGCCGCAGCCGATGCCGATCAGCACGAAGCGGTCGGGCAGCAGGCCTCCGCGCCAGGCGAGCACGGCGATCAGGCCGAACGTGGCCAGCCCCATGACGACCGCCATGACGATGAGCATCGGGCGGCCGCCGGCCATCCCGGACGTCACGACGATGACCGCGCCGAGCCCGGCGCCGGCGGTGATGCCGAGGATGCCCGGCTCGGCCAGAGGGTTGCGCACCGTGCTCTGCACGACGCAGCCGGCGAGAGCGAGGGCCGCCCCGGCGAGGGCGGCGGCCAGGATGCGAGGGAGTCGTTCGTCGAGCGCGCGTGCGACCAGGTCGGGGGCGCCGCCCTGCACCCACAGGGCGATGTCGCCGGTGCGCAGCCAGAGGCTCCCGGCGAGCATCCCGATCACGGCCGCGACGGCGAGGAGCACGGCGGCGACGACGAGCACGACGACGAACCGGCGACGGGAGCGCACCGCGATGCGGGCGCCGGGCGGCCGGCGCACCGATCCCGAGTCGCGCAGGCGCATCGCCAGCGCCACGATGATGACCGCGCCGAGCACGGCGGTCGGGATGCCGGTCGGGATCGACGCCGCAGCCTCGGCACCGAGGATCGCGCGCAGCGTGGCATCCGCCAGCAGGATGAGCAGCGCGCCCATCAGACCGGAGGCCGGGATGAGGAGCACGTGCCGGTTGAGCGAGGGCACGCGCGCCGCCACGAGGCGCACCAGCACCGGCGCGCCCAGGCCGACGAAGGCGATCGGGCCCGCCACGGTGACGGCGACGGCGGTCAACAGCACGGCGCTCACAACGGCGAGCAGCCGGGTCGAGCGGATGGGGACGCCGAGCGACGCTGCCGTGTCGTCGCCCAGCCGCAGCACGTCGAGCCGGCGCGAGAGGAGCATCACGAGAGCCACGACGGCGACGATGAGCGGGATGGCCCGCGTGGAGGCGTCGAGGTTGAGCTGGGCGAGGGAGCCGCTGCCCCAGGCGAAGAGGCCCGTGGTGCGCTCCTTGAACAAGATGAGCAGCATCGCGGTGGCGGCGTCGAGCGCCATCGCGATGGCAGACCCGGCGAGGATGAGGCGCGTGGTGCCCGTCCCGGCACCGCGCCCGGCGACTCCGAGCACCAGCGCTGCCGCGGCCAGGCCCCCGACGAACGCGACGCCTCCCGACGCCCACAGCGGCACGGAGAACCCGACGGCGGCGACCGCGGTGAGAGCGAAGTAGGATCCGGCGCTGACGGCCAGGGTGTCCGGCGACGCGAGCACGTTGCGGGTGACCGACTGCAGCAGCGCGCCCGCGGCCCCCAGGGCGACGCCGACGGCGACCCCCGCCAGCAGGCGCGGGAGGCGCGAGCCGGTCAGCACGTCCGCGACCGTCACGCCTCCCACGGTCTCGCGGGCGCCGCCGGCGTAGCGGAGGAGGTCCCACATCCCGATTCCGGACGTCCCCTGCGTCACGTGCCACATCCCGACGAGGACGACGGCGACGAGCAGGGCGGCCAGCACGGCCGCCCCGCCCACCCCGCCGCGGAGCCCGGTATCGGCGACGGGGCGGCGCCCCGTCGTGGCGATCCCGGATGCGCTCACTGTGCGGTCACCGTGCGGTCAGCTCCGGGTGAGGGCGTCGACGTAGGCGTCGATCGCCTGCTCGTTCGAGATCGGTCCGCCCGCGCCCCAGACGCCGGCCGGGAAAGCGTGGGCGCGCCCGTCCTTGACGGCGGGGAGGGAGGTCCAGATCGCGCTCTTGTCGAGCTCGGTCACATAGCTGTCCGGGGTCTTGTCGTCCGAGTAGAACAGGGTGGCGTCGCCGACCGCGGTGAGGCCCTCGATGTCGGTCTGCGCCAGCCCGTACGCCGGGTCGACGCCGCCGTTGCCGTACGCCTTGTCGATCTCGTCGGTCCAGGCCGGCGTCATCCCCAGCTGCTCGCCGAGTGCCGTGAACAGTGCGCCCTTGCCGTACGGGCGGATGGCGACGTTTCCGCTCTCGATCCAGCCGTCGAAGAACAGGAAGCTCTTCGTCGGCAGGTCGACGCTCGCGACCTTCTGCTTCGCCTCCGCGAGGTGCTCGTCGAACTGCTTCAGCACGACGTCGGCGCGCTCGGTGCGTCCGGTCGCCTCCGCGATCATGGTGAAGACGCTCTTCATGTTGCCGATCGGGTCGGCGGCGTTCGCGCCCAGGGTGACGAGCACGGGCACGTCGCGCTTCTCGAGCTGGGCGACGATCTCGTCGTCCGCCGTGAAGCCCTCGACGATGATGAGGTCGGGCTTCGCGCCGTAGAGGGCGTCGAGGTCGGGCTCGCCGCGCTGGCCGGCGTCGACGGTGGCCTTCGGGAGCTTCTCCGCGCTCACATAGGTGCCGTAGCCCGCGGGGTCGGCGACGGCGACCGGACCGACGCAGAGGGTGAGGGCGTCCTCGATCTGCTGCCACTCGAGCACCGCGACCCGCTTCGCCGGCGCGTCCAGCTTCACCGTGCGGCCGACCCCGTCGGTCAGGGACACCGGGCCGGTGGACGTGGCGGTCGTGTCGTCGGCGCAGGCCTGCGAGGTCGCCTTCGGTGCGGCGGTGCTCGCGGCGTCGCTGACGGCGGTGGTGCCGCAGGCGGTGAGGGTGAGCGCGACGGCGGCGGCGGTGGCCGCCACGGTCGCGAGTCGGTGGGCTCGGATCATGGGTGGTCCTCTCTGAGGGGGGATGCGGGGGTGGTGGCAGTGGGGGTGGTGGCAGTGGAGGTGGCGGCAGCGGAGGAGGCGGCCGTCGAGGTTCGCGCGGCGCGCGCGCTGTGACGGCCGATCGGATCGATGCGCAGACGGCCCGAACGCGGGTCCACCTCCACGTCGACACGCAGGTCGTAGACCTCGCCGATGTTCTCCGCCGTGAGCACGGCGTGCGGGTCGCCGGCGGCGTGGATGCGGCCGTCGCGCATCAGCAACAGGGAATCGGCGATGCGGGCGGCGTGATCGAGGTCGTGCAGCACGATGCCGACCGCGGCGCCGTGCTCGTCGGCGAGATCGCGCACCAGGTCGAGCGTCTCGATCTGGTAGCGCAGGTCGAGGTGGTTGGTGGGCTCGTCGAGCAGCACGACCCCCGTCTCCTGGGCGAGGCAGGCCGCGAGCCAGACGCGCTGCACTTCGCCTCCGGACAACTCGCCGGCCGCACGGCCGGCCATGTCCGTCACGCCCGTCGCGTGCATCGCGTGGTCGACCGCGCGGCGGTCCTCCGCCGACAGCCCGGAGAACCCGCGACGGTAGGGGTGCCGCCCGAAGGCCACGACCTCCCGGACCGTGATGCCCTGCGGTGCCGGCCGTGACTGCGCGAAGAGCGTGACTTCCCGGGCGAACTGGCGCGCGCTCAAGAGGGACGCGCGTTGCTCGGAGCCGGAGCCGGAGCCGGAGCCGGAGCCGGCGTCGCGGAGCGTGACCTCGCCGTCGTCCACGCGGTGCAGGCGGGCGAGGGACCGCAGCAGTGTGGACTTGCCGCTGCCGTTCGGCCCGACCAGCGCCGTCACGCGGCCGGGCTCCAGGGCGATCGACACGCCGTCGACGACAGCGGTCTTGCCGAACCGCAGGACGAGCCGCTCTCCGCGGAGGGCCGTGGCGGCGCGCGGGGAAGGTGTGGTGGGCATAGGGGATCTCGTCCGGGAGGGAGGGGGCGTCGGTGCGGAATCCTCGGTGGGGCGACCCGGGGGGAGGACGCGTCGCGATGTTAGGTAAGGATTGCCTAAGTCAGACTATGTTTCCGTGAGGGGTGTCTGCAATCCGGACTTAAGGACAATCGATACGGTTTTCCGGACACGCAGGATCCGATTGTCGCTCAGGAACTGCCGGTGTAGGCGCCCGGAGTCGTTCCCATCACACGACGGAAGGCGGCGATGAAGGTGCTCGCCTGGGCGTAGCCGAGGCGCTCCGATGTCGCCTGCACATCCCATCCCTCCGCCAGCAGTGCGAGAGCGTGGTGCACGCGCAGCGACTGCCGCCACTGCACGAACGAGAGCCCGGTCGACTGGCGGAAGGCGCGCGTGATGGTCCGCTCGCTCACCTCGAGTTCGCGCGCCCACTCCTCCAGCCCGCGGCCGTCCGCAGGGTCGGCGAGCAGCGCCTCGGCGATCGCGTCGATCCGCGGGTCTCCCGGAACCCGCAGGGCCAGCGGCTCCTCCGCGGGATCGAGCACGTCGAAGACGACGGCTTCGGCCCGCGCCCGTGACCCGGTGTCGAGGTCGGTGCGCGCGAGGTGGGTCAGCAGCGACTCCAGCAGCGGTGACATCGCGATGACCGTCGGCCCGTCGAACGTCACCGGCGTGCGGTCGGGTGCGAAGAACGCGTCGAAGAACTCGACTCCGGCGGTGAGCCGTCCGGCATGCTCGGCGCCCGCGGGCAGCCAGAGACCGGAGCCCTCCGACACCGTGAACACGCGATCGCCGACGCGTGTCGTCATCGTCCCGCCGCGCACCCAGACCAGCTCGTGCTGGTCGTGCGCGTGCGACTCCCATTCCAGAGGGGCGTCGGGGACCTCCGACTCCGCTCGGATCACGGAGCCCTCGGCGGTGCCGTCCGGGATGCGCCCGGCTCGGCGCACCACGGTGTCGGGTTCGCGCCGCCAGGAGCCGGAGCCGGAGCCGGAGCCGGCGGTGGCGGAGCCGGAGTCAGAGCCGGAAGTGGGGTCGGAGGCGTCGACGGGGGAGGCGGGTCGGCGTGCGGGCATCGCCACCAGCCTATGACTATGATCTATCGATGCGACAGCGCTGTCATGGCGGAACTGGGCGCGAGTCGAGGAGGTAGGCGGTGGTCGTGCAGGGCGGACAGCACATGGTGGTCGACGTCGGCGGGAGCCATGTCACCGCCGCCGCCGTCGGGACCGCGGCCGTCGGCAGGGCCGGTTCCGGAGGCGCGCGACTCCTGAGCCGCGTGGAGCGGCTCGTCGACTCCCACGCCTCCAGTGCGGCCGTGCTCGATGCGTGGGCGTCTGCCTGTGTCGAGGCGGCCGCCGGCGCCGGGATCGACCCGGGCGGCTGCGACTGGGGGCTCGCGATGCCCGGCCCGTTCGACTACGAGCGTGGCGTCGGCCACTATGCCGGGGTGGGCAAGTTCGAGCGTCTGGCCGGCGTCGACATCCGGTCCGCCCTGTCCGAGAGGCTGGGCGCGCATCCGGACCGCATCCGCTTCGTCCACGACGCGGGCGCCTACGGCATCGGCGAGTGGAGGTTCGGCGCCCCGACCCGCCACGCCCGATTCGTGTGCGTCACGCTCGGGACCGGCGTCGGCTCCGCGTTCGTCGACGACGGGTCGCTCGTGTTCGACCGCGCCGACGTTCCGCCGGGTGGGGAGGTGCACCGTCTGCCGTTCGACGGCCGTGACCTTGAGGAGACGGTCTCCACCCGCGCACTCCTCGCCCGGTACGCCTCGTCCGACCCCGGGCTCAGCGTCAAAGACCTCGCCGGGCTCGCCCGAGCGGGCGATGCACGCGCCCAGCACGAGTTCGACACCGCGATGGAGGCGCTTGCCCTCGCCGTCGGCCCGTGGCTGAGGGAGTTCGAAGCGACCGCCCTCGTCGTCGGCGGTTCCATCTCGCGCTCGTGGGACGTGCTCGAGCGCGGCTTCCGCTCCGGCCTCGACGCGTGCGCGCCCGAACTGGCGGCGACGCTCGTCATCGCGCCCTCGCGACTGCTCGCGGACGCGCCGCTCTACGGCGCCGCGCACCTCCTGGAACGCAGCGCCGTCGGCCGCTGCGTCACCGCGCCGGCGCTGCCGTAGGCGCGGTGGCGCCGCGGCTGTAGCCTGCGGCCGGGCCGCCCGCGGTCGGGCCGGCCGTCGGTAGAAGGGTGCTGGCGAGCCCCGCCGCCATCCATTGGTCGCGACACGCCGCGCGAACGCATGCTTTCGCGGCGTGTCGTGACCAGCGGATCGCACGGGCACCCGCGGCGCGGCGTGTTGTGACGACTGGATGCTCGCCCTGCTGTGCGCCGGTGGTGGCGCTCTCCGTGGTGATCCATGTGGCGAGACACGCCGCGGCTGCACGTGTTCGCGCGGCGTGTCGTGACCAGTAGATCGCGAGGGGGCCTGCGGCGCGGCGTGTTGTGACGACTGGATGCTCGCCCTGCTGTGCGCCGGTGGTGGCGCTCTCCGTGGTGATCCATGTGGCGAGACACGCCGCGGCTGCACG
>NZ_JBHVVL010000001.1:1186657-1408475 GCF_042883605.1 Leifsonia sp. NPDC058194
TGCACGTGTTCGCGCGGCGTGTCGTGACCAGTAGATCGCGAGCGGGCCTGCGCGGCGGCGTGTCGTGACCACTGGATCACGAGCGGGCCTGCGACGCGCCGCAAAACCCAGGCGCACGCGACCGGCGACCGCCCCCGACACCCACGCCCCGCGCCCCTCAGCTGCGCGGGAGCCGCTCCCCCGAGCCGCGCTGCACGAGACGGGTCGGCAGCACGATGCCGGAGGGGCCCTCGTGGCGGCGGTCCATGGCGCCGAGGGCGAGACGGGCGGCGGTGCGTCCCATCTCGACGGGATCGTGGGCGATCACGGTCACGCCGAGCACGTCGGCGAGCTCGAAGTCGTCGAAGCCGACCAGTGCCGGCCAGGCGTCGAGCTCGATCATGGCGCGCAGGGCGCCGATCGTGATGCGGTTGTTGCTGGTGAAGAGGGCGGTGGGCGGGTCCGGCTGGGTCAGCAGGGCGCGCACCTCCTCCAGGGCCGCCGTGACGTCGTGTGCGTCGTGGCGGACCCACCGTGTCGCGTCGAGGGAGGCCGCGCCCATGGCGTCCTCGAAGCCCGCGAAGCGCTCCCGGTGCGTCTCGAGGCGGGAGAGGTCGCCGACGAAGCCGATCGAGGTGTGGCCCGCGGCGATGAGGTGCTCGACCGCATCCCGCGCGCCGCGGCGGTTGTCGAGGAGCACCGAGTCGGCGTCGATCCCGACGCCGGGGCGGTCGACGAAGACGACGGGGATGCCTCGGGACTGCACGGCCGACAGGTCGCTGTGGTCGGTGATGGTGGAGACGAGGATGAGCCCGCGCACCTGGCGGTCGACGAACTCGCCGATCAGTCCGCGCTCGCGGGCCGGCTCCTCGTCCGAGCTGGCCACGGTGAGCTGAATGCCGTGCGATCGCAGTTCCTGCTCCACGCCCTTCGCGACGGCCGAGTAGAACGGGTTGGCGAGGTCGCCGGTGATGAGGCCGACCAGGTTCGAGGTGAGCCCGCGGGCCAGGAGGCTGGCCGCCCGGTTGAGCTGGAAGCCGAGCTGATGCGCGGCGTCGAGCACGCGCTCGCGGGTCGCCTCGGCGACGCGCGGTTCGCCGTTGACGGCGCGGGAGGCGGTCTTCAGGCTCACGCCGGCGCGCTCGGCCACCTGGGCCAGTGTCGGCGCGGAATGCGGGCGTTCGGACGAGTGCTTCGGGGAGGTCGCACCGGAGGGGTCCGTGGCCATGGGCGTCGCCTTCCTCGTCCAGCTGGATGCGCCGCACGGACCGGGTGTCGGAAATTCGTGCTTGACCGCGGTGACAGCGTAGGACAAAATCTACCAGTGACAGCGCTGTCACATGCGGGGTCACCAGAGTTCGATCGTTCCTTCACCAGCCAGGAGTCCAGCCAGAATGCTCCGCATTTCGCACAACCGGTCTGCGCATCGCGCCCGCCGCTCCCTTCTCCGCACCGCGGCCGTCGCGGCCGCCGTCGCCCTCGTCGGCTCCGGTGCCGGCCTCGCGGCGCTGCCCGCAGCGGCCGCGTCCACGCCGTTCCTCTCGTCGTTCGAGACCGCCGACCCGCAGCCGCTCGCGAGCGTCCCCTACGGCACGCAGACCAACGTCACCGGCAAGTCGCCGACGGGCAGCCAGTCGGCCTACATCGCCGGCGTCACCGCCTCGGCCGAGAACGCGCCGGGGGAGGCCGCGGTCAAGCTGACCGACAACAACTCCACCACCAAGTGGCTCGCCAAGGCGGCGACCGGCTGGGTGGTCTACACGTTCGCCAAGCCGACGCTGGTGACCGACTACGCGCTCACCTCCGGCAACGACTCCCCCGGCCGCGACCCGAAGAACTTCACGGTCGAGGGCTCGAACGACGGCAGCACCTGGAGCCCGGTCGACGCGCAGACCGGCCAGACCTTCACCGACCGCCAGACGACGAACACGTACCACCTGGCGACCCCGGCCACGTTCTCGCAGTACCGGTTCACGGTCACGCTCAACAGCGGCGACGCGTACCTCCAGCTGGCCGACTGGGATCTCCGCGACGCCACCCCGGGCGCGACCCCGATGCTCTCGGTCGTCGGTTCGGGCCCGACCAACGGCTACAACGCCAAGGCGGGCGCCGGCTTCAACGGCACCCATGCGCTCCGCTACGGCGGCAAGCACCTCGCCGACGGCGCCGCCGCGGCGACGAGCCTGCTCTACGACGGCGTCGGCGCGACCATCGGCGCGAAGACCGAGCTCTCGTACCTGGTCTTCCCCGATCGCGGCACCGACCTCGCCGTGCCGTCGTCGTGGGTCGCCATCGACCTCGTGCTGGACGACGGGACCACGCTGTCGAGCAAGCAGAACCTCACCGACGCCAACGGCTTCGGCGTGACGGCCCGCGCGCACGGCGAGCAGAAGTCGCTGTTCGAGAACGAGTGGAACAACATCCAGATCGACCTCTCCAGCCTGGCCGGCCGCACGGTGCAGAAGGTGCTGCTCAGCTACGACTACCCGACCGGCAGCGCGAGCACCGTCTTCTCGGGCTGGATCGACGACGTGCGCATCGGCGACGCCGCCCCGGCCGCCGACGCCTCCAGCAAGGTGAAGCTCGTCGACACCCGCCGGGGCACGCTGTCCAGCTCGTCCTTCTCGCGCGGGACGAACATCCCGGCGACCGCCTGGCCCAACGGCTTCAACTTCTTCACCCCGTTCACCAACGGCGGCAGCCAGGGCACGCTCTACGAGTACCAGCGCGCCAACAACTCGGACAACCTCCCCACCCTGCAGGCCATCGGCATCTCGCACGAGCCGAGCATCTGGATGGGCGACCGCGATCAGCTCGGCATCATGCCGTCGACCTCGAGCACTCCGAACGGCGACCTGACCAACAGGCAGCTGGCGTTCAGTCACTCCGACGAGATCGCCCGGCCCGACCTCTACAGCGTCAAGTTCCAGAACAACCTGGTCACCGAGGTCACTCCGACCGACCACGGCGGCATCTTCCGCTTCCAGTTCCCCGGCACCACCGGCAGCGTGATCGTCGACCGCGTCGGCGGATCCTCCTCGCTCAGCGTCGCCGCCGACGGCACCGTCTCGGGCTGGACCGACGGCGGCAGCGGCAGCGGTGTCAGCCGGATGTTCGTCTCGGGCGCCTTCGACAAGACCCCGAGCGCGGTCGGCACCGCCGCGGGCAGCCGCACCGGCGCCCGCTACGCGGCCTTCTCGACCACCGCGGGCGAGACGGTGCAGCTGCGTCTCGCGACCTCTTTCATCTCCGCCGCGCAGGCGAAGAAGAACCTCGACCTGGAGGTCACCGGCAAGAGCTTCGACGACGTGAACACGGCGGCCGCGAACGCCTGGAACGACCGCCTCGGCGTGATCGACGTGGAGGGTGCGACGGCCAACCAGCTGACCACCCTGTACTCGAACCTCTACCGCATGAACCTCTACCCGAACTCGCAGTTCGAGAACACCGGCACCGCCGGGGCCCCGGTCTACAAGCACGCCAGCCCCGTCGCACCGCAGACCGGCAGCGCCACCGACACCGCGACGAACGCCAAGGTCGTCGACGGCAAGATCTACGTCAACAACGGATTCTGGGACACCTACCGGACGGTCTGGCCGCTCTACTCCCTGCTCTACCCGAAGCTGACCGACGAGCTGGTCGACGGCTTCGTGCAGCAGTACCGCGAGGGCGGCTGGGTCTCCCGGTGGTCGTCGCCGGGCTACTCCGACATCATGACCGGCACGAGCTCCGACGTCGCGTTCGCCGACGCCTACATCAACGGCTCGGTCTCCACAGCGGTCGCGCTCGACGCGTACGACGCGGCCGTCAAGAACGCGACCGTGCTGGCCCCGTCGAACAACGTCGGCCGCAAGTCGCTCGACACGTCGATCTTCCTCGGCTACACGCCCGACTCGCAGGGCGAGAGCGTCTCGTGGGGGCTCGAGGGCTACATCAACGACCACGGCATCGGCCAGATGGCGGCGAAGCTCGCGGAGGACCCGGCCACCCCGGACGCCCGGCGCGAGCAGCTGAAGGAGGAGTCGACGTACTTCCTCGACCGCGCCACCAACTACGTCCAGATGTTCGACCCGGCGACCGGCTTCTTCCGGCCGAAGACCGCCTCCGGCGCGGTCTCGGGCGACGCGAGCTTCGACCCGAAGACCTGGTGGGGCCCGTACACCGAGACGAACGCCTGGAACTTCGCCTTCCACGCGCCGTTCGACGTCGACGGCCTCGCCTCGCTCTACGGCGGCTCGCAGGGTCTCGTGGACAAGCTCGACCAGTTCTTCGCGACGCCCGAGGACGGCGGCGGCGGCTCCATCCACGAGATGATCGAGGCCCGCGCAGTGCGCATGGGCCAGCTCGGGATGAGCAACCAGCCCTCGCACCACATCCCGTATCTGTACGCGGCGGCCGGTGCGCCGAGCAAGACCCAGGCGGTCGTGCGCGAGGTGCAGAAGCGCCTGTACGTGGGCAGCGAGATCGGCCAGGGCTACCTGGGCGACGAGGACAACGGCGAGATGTCGTCGTGGTACATCTTCTCGGCCCTCGGCTTCTACCCGCTCCAGCTCGGCAGCGGTGACTACACGATCGGTTCGCCCCTCTTCACCAAGGCGACCGTGCACCTCGCGGGCGGCAAGTCCCTGGTGGTCAACGCGCCGAACAACAGCGACAAGAACGTCTACGTCGCCTCGGCGAAGCTGAACGGCACGGCGCTCGACACGGCCGCGCTGCCGCACGACATCCTGAGCACGGGAGGCACGGTCGACTTCACGATGAGCGCCACTCCGACCTCGTGGGGTGCGCACACCAGCTCGACGCCCGTCCCGACTCCGGCGACGGACGTCACGAAGACCGGCTACGGCACGACGACCGTCTCCGACGGCAGCCTGATCGGCTCGCTGACGGACGACAACTCGCGCAGCGTCACCACCTTCGCGACGGCGACGCCCGCCATCCAGTGGACGTCGGCCAGCGGTTCGGTCTCGGTGAGCGGGTACACGCTGACCTCGCCGGCCACCGGCGCGGTCCCCACCGCCTGGCACCTGGAGGGCTCCTCCGACGGCGCCAGCTGGATGCCGCTGGACACCCGCACGGACCAGACGTTCACGTGGGCGACCCAGACGCGGCCGTTCGAGCTCGCGCATCCCGGATCGTTCACGCACTACCGCCTGACGATCGACGCGACGACCACCGGCGCTCCCGCGTCGCTGGCCGAGCTCGAGCTGCTCGCGACGCCCGGCACGGTGGGCGACCTGGCCATCACGCCTGCTGAGGGTGTGAAGGCGTCCGTCGGGGCCTCGGTCGGGGCGACGCTCGCGACCGTCTCCGGCGGCGCGGCGAAGGACGCGACCGATCTCACGGTGACCGCCGACTTCCACGACGGGTCCGGCCCGAAGCCGGCCACCGTCTCGAAGACCCCGCTCGGCACCTGGGCGATCACCGCGCCGCACGCGTTCGACGCGGTCGGCGAGTACACCGTCACCGTCACGGCGGGCGACGGCACCTCGCAGGTCAGCGCCGACGTGCCGGTCTCGGTCAGCAGGGACAACACCCTCGTCGGCTCCTTCGACAGCACCTGCATCGGCGATGCGGGAGTGGGCGCGAACTGCGACGCGAAGGCGTGGGCCTTCAACCGCGCCCTGCTGAAGAACACCGGGTTCGTGCAGGGCACGACGGTGACGGTGCCCGGCACCGCGCTCACCTTCGACCTGCCTGCCGCGGCGGCCGGCCAGCCGGACAACGCGACCGGCAACGGCCAGACGATCCGGGTCGACCTCGGCCAGGGCGCCACGAAGCTGTCGGTCATCGGCACCGCGACCCAGACGGCGCAGCACGTCACCGCGACGATCACCTTCACCGACGGCAGCACCGCGCCGCTGGCGATCGACTACGGCGACTGGGTGGGCGCGGCGAACAGCCCGATCAACGGCGGCATCTCGGTCGGCAAGTCGGCCGGGCGCCTGAGCGGATCGAGCGCGGCGGACGGCCAGACCGCTGGCATCTTCTCGACCGCGCCGGTCAGCATCCCGGCCGGCAAGACGGTGCAGTCGATCACGCTTCCGGTGCAGACCGGGGACCCGGGATCGGCGGGCCGCATCCACGTGTTCGCCTTCGCCTCCGACGGTGTGCGCACCGCGCTGCCGGCGCTGACGGCCACGGCGGCCGCGCTCGACGCCCAGAAGACCGGGGTGGCGTTCACCGCCTCGCTGGCGACGGCGACGGGCGGGGCTCCGAGCGCCCGGGGCGCCTACACCGCGCGCGTCAACTGGGGCGACGGCTCTCCGGTCGCCGACGCGACGGTCACCCCAGGCGCCGGGACGGACCCGGCGACGATCGCGGGAACCCACACCTACGTCGCCGCCGGTGACCACACGGTGTCGGTCACGGTCGACGACGGGCTGAAGAGCGCGGTCGTCACGACCACGGTCCACGTCGAGCAGGCCTACCAGCCGGTGCTCGACGCCGTAGCCGGCACCTTCCTGCCGGGAGCGGACGTCGCCATCACCGGGCACGGGTTCGCCCCGGGCGAGCCGGTGACGGTCACCCTCGGCACGACGCCGGCCGCCCCGGTGGCGACGACGGCCGACGGGTCCGGCGCCGTCAGCGCCACCGTCACGATCCCGGAGGGCGCGGCCGACGCCACCTATCCGGTGACGGCGCGCGGTGATACGTCGCAGACCGACGCGACGACCTCGGTCGTCGTCACGGCCCCGGTCGCGCCCGGTGCGGACGCCACGCTGAGCCTCTCGGCGGGTTCCGCGGTGCGCGGCGCGACGGTGGTCGCCTACGGCGACCACTTCCCGGCCGGTGAGACCGTGTCGTTCACCCTCCACTCCGACCCGATCGCGCTCGGCACGGCCACTGTGAACGGTCAGGGCGTCTTCACCGCCGCCCTCGTGGTCCCGGCCGGTGCGGCCAGTGGAGCGCACGAGATCGAGGCGACGGCCGGCGGGGTGAGCGTCCGGGTGGCGTTCACCGTGCTCGACGCCCTCCCGGTCGACCACGGCACCGCTCCCGCGCAGGGCGGCACGTGGAACGGGCTGGCCGACACCGGCTCCGACGCGCACGGCGCGCAGACGGCGGCGACGGTCGGCGCCTGGCTCGTGCTCGCCGGCGCGCTGCTGGCGGCGGGCGGGTACGTCGTCAGCCGCCGCATCCGCCGCACGCGGGGAGGGACGGCCGAGTGATGGAGGCGACGACTCACGACCGGAGCGCGACCGCCGTCGGAGTGCTCGAGCACTCCGCGGACGCCGCGACGGAGACCTCGGCGGGGGAGGGGGAGCGCCCGTACGCGTGGGTGCTCCCCGCCCTCCCGGCCGAGGCCGAGCGAGTCGTCGTCGCCCTCGAGCAGCGGCAGCGGGAGTGGAGCCGGAGCACCTGGTGGCGTCGGGCCGCCTCCCTCCGGCTCGGACCGCTGGACCGCGAGATGGCCGCCGTGCGCGAGCTCCGCGAGCTCGCCACGGCGGTCCTCGACCGGCGAGGCGGCAACCGCTACGGGGCGATCGTCCCCGTGTCGGAGGTGCTGCTCCTGCTGGCGGATCCGCAGGCCCGGCGCGAACTGCTGGACCTCAGCGGCCTGCCGTCCATCGCCTGACCGCTCGGTCGCGGAGGCGCCGGTTTATCCGAAGGTGAAGGAGTAGGCGGTCACTCCGGCCGGCACCGTCACGGTCAGCGTCCCGGAGCCCGTGTCCTTCGTCGACAGCAGCTGTCGCGCGTTCGGCACTCCCGAGACATGGACCGTCTGCTTCTTGCCGTCCCGTTCGACGGTGACGTCTCCGGTTCCCGAAAGGACCATCTGCACCACTTTCGCCGTGTACGAGAGGCGGATGGTCGCCGGTCCGGCCGACGGGGTGATGGACTGCGTCCCGACGTTCCAGCCGCCGTCCAGCGCGAAGGTGTTCGCGTTCTGCTTCGCCGGAAGGCTGAACGTCTGCGTGCCGCTGGTGTACTTCTCGGGGCCGTCGTAGTTGCGCACCTTGGTGTAGCCGAGGTAGCTCTCCGGCGTGATCTTGCTGACCTGCGGGGTCGAGTCGGCGACCTCGGTCGGGGCCGGCAGCTTCACCGACGGGTTGGCCTGCTGCAGCAGCTGCCGGATGAGCGACTCGGTCTGGGCGTAGTTGCCCTCGCCGAACTGCACGTTGCGCACGGTGCCCTTCGCGTCGATCAGGTAGTGGGCCGGCCAGTAGCGGTTGCGGTAGTTGGTCCACGTCGAGAGGTTGTTGTCGATCGCGACGGGGTAGGTGATCCCGAAGCCCTTCGCGGCGGACTCCACGTTGGCAGGCACCTTCTCGAACGCGTACTCGGGGGAGTGGATGCCGATGATCTGCAGGCCCGCCGCCTTGTACGCCTTCTCCCATGCGACGACGTGCGGGATGGAGCGCTCGCAGTTGATGCAGGAGTACGCCCAGAAGTCGATCAGCACGACCTTGCCCTTCTCCTGATCCAGCGCGATCGGCTTGTTGCCGGGCGTGTTGAACCACTGCTGGATGCCCGTGATGTCGGGAGCCGTGCCGCACGACTGCAGCGTGGAGGCGTCGTTGCTGCACTTCGAGAGGTCCTTGTTCTGGTCGTTGACCAGACCGCCGAGGTTCAGCGCCTGACTCACCTGGTCGGACGACGAGAAGTTGTCCTGCAACGCCGACGTGTAGTCGGGGATGAGCCGCTGCAGCGCCTGCGGGATGTTGAAGAACAGCCCGACCGCCAGCGCCACCATGAGCACGCCGCCCGTGATGCGGATGCCCTTCTGGTGCTTGCGGAACCCCTTCACCCGCTCCGAGACGCGCCGGCCGGCGAGCGCGAAGATCAGCAGCGGGATGGCCGCGCCGATCGCGAACGCCAGCGTCAGCACGATCGTCTCGACGCCGATCCTGCCGGTCGAACCGGCGACCGTGATGGCCGCGAGCACCGGTCCCGCGCACGGCACGTAGACCGCGCCGAGGGCGATGCCGAGCACGAACCCGCCCCGGTCGGTGCCGACGTTGCGCTGCGGGATCCACGAGAACGGCTTCTCGAGGTACTCCTCGAACTTCGGCACGATCAGGCCGATGCCGATCAGCACCAGCACGACGATGCCCGCATAGCGGAGCACGTCCTGCGGGAGGTGCAGCAGCGCGAGGAGGAGGGAGCCGAGGAGCGTGAACACGCTGAACGACACCACCAGGCCCAGGATCACCTGGTACGGCCGCCAGCGGGATGCGCCCGCCGCCCGGTCGCTCTGCGCGCCGCCGGAGAAGAAGATCACCGGCAGCACGGGAAGGATGCAGGGGGAGATCCCCGTGATGAGGCCGCCGAGGAATCCGATCAGCGCGAGTGTCAGGTACATGCCCTGCGTTCGGCGGAGGCGCGCCGATCGGATTGGCTTCGGATCCGTCCAATCCGATCGTGAGCGAGGCTCCGAAGCCCCGTCGTAGCAAGCACGTCGAAGTACGTCACATCACTGCACGAAGGAGTCTCACAATGCGCACTTCCAAGATCTCACTCGCCGTGGCGGGAACGGTCGCGGCCCTCGCCCTCGCCCTCACCGGATGTTCGTCCGGCTCGAGCACGGGCTCGTCCTCGACCTCGTCCTCGGGCTCGTCGATGACGACGCCGTCCGCCTCCGCGACCGCCGACCCGGCCGCCGACCTCGTTGGCTCCGGCTGCGCCGCCTACGCCAAGCAGGTCCCGAGCGGTGCCGGCTCCGTCGCCGGCATGTCGCAGGACCCGGTGGCGACCGCCGCCTCCAACAACCCGCTCCTCACCACCCTGGTCGCTGCCGTCTCCGGCAAGCTCAACCCCAAGGTGAACCTGGTCGACACCCTGAACGGCGGCGAGTTCACCGTCTTCGCCCCGGTCGACAGCGCCTTCGCGAAGATCGACTCCGCGACCATCGACACCCTGAAGACCGACGCGGGCGCCGCAACGCTCAGCAAGATCCTCACGTACCACGTGGTCCCCGGCCAGATCTCCCCGTCTGACATCGATGGCACCCACAAGACGGTCGAGGGCGGCGACGTCACGGTGACCGGCTCGGGCGACTCGATCAAGGTCAACGACGCCAACGTCATCTGCGGAGGCGTCCACACCGCCAACGCCACGGTGTACCTCATCGACTCCGTGCTGATGCCGCCGGCCCAGTGACCCTGAGCTGACCGAAACGACGAAGCGCCCGGACCCGTGCCGGGCGCTTCGTCGTGCGCGGGGATAGTTCCGGGACACGCGGGCGCAGTGGTCGCGCGGCACGGCTTGACTGGGGTCGTGACGACCGTGCGAACCATCCCCCTCCCCTCGCCCGAGCTGTACTACCCGGCCTCCGGGGTCAGCGTCGTCACCGCGCTGCGCGAGCGGCGGTCGCAGCACGCGTTCGCCCCCGGGGCGCTGTCCCTCACCGCGCTGGGCACGCTGCTCAACGAGTCGGCGGGCGTCACGGAGCTCTTCGGCCGGGGCACGCCGTCGCCGGGACGCGCCTATCCGGTCGCGTGCGTGGTCGCCGCGTGCGCGGTCGAGGGGGTGCCGCCCGCCTTCTACCGGTACGACGCGAGGGGCCACGCGCTCTCCCCTCTCGGCCTGGACATCGCCCCGCGCGAGTGGCTGACCCGCACTCTCGCCAACCGCGCCATCGCCGAGACCGAGGCCGCGCATGTCTTCGCCGTCGGCGAGGGCTACGCCGCCGAGCAGCACTTCGGCCCCGACGCCCAGCGGTTCCTGATGCTGGAGGCCGGGCAGCTGATCCAGAGCATGCTCCTCGTCGCGCAGCACCAGAAGATCGGTGCGTGCACCATCGGCCGGTTCGATCGTGCCGAGGCGGATGCCCTGCTCGCAACCACGACCGCAGGAGGGTCGGTGCTGCACAGCGCCGCCTTCGGCCGCCTGCCCTGACGAGTCTCGACGGCTGAGGGCCGCCCTCTTGGAGGTTTCTGGGGACGGCGCGGATTGACTGGGCCCATGACTCATCTGGGACTCATCGACCCGCAGGGCATCATCCAGGCCGCAGGCCCCTGGGCACTGCTGGGAGTGTGCGCGATCGTCTTCGTCGAGACCGGCCTCCTGATCGGGTTCTTCCTGCCGGGGGACACCCTCCTCTTCTTCACCGGGGTGCTCACGCTCACGGGACACTTCTCCGAGCCGCTCTGGGTCGTGATCGTGGCCGTGATCGCGGCCGCTGTCGTGGGCGATCAGGTCGGCTACGCGATCGGGAGGCGCACCGGCCCGGCCGTGTTCGAGCGCCGGGAGTCCGGCTTCTTCAGCCGCGCGAGCGTGGAACGCACCCAGCGCTTCTTCGACCGCTTCGGCGGCGCCGCCGTCACCGTCGCCCGCTTCGTGCCGGTGGTGCGCACTTTCGCGCCGGTCGCCGCCGGCGTCGGCCGGATGCACTGGACGCTCTTCACCGTCTTCAACGTCGTCGGCGCCGCGGTCTGGGCGACGGCCGTCATCCTCCTCGGCTACGGGCTCGGGCACATCCCGGGCGTCGCGGACTTCGTCGCCCAGTACCTCGATCTCGTGCTGATCGGCATCGTGGTCGTCTCCGTCGTCCCGGTGCTCGTGCGGGTCGTCGTGCTGCGCCGCCGGGCGCGTGCCGATTCTTAGCGGCGGCTGGGGACGCGCCTCGTAGCGTTCGACGGGTCCGACCCGATCGACCGAAGGGATCCCCGTGACCGAGCCGAACCGCCTCCGCGCCAACAAGGTGCCGGAGCCGACACCGTCGTTCTGGACGATCAAAGTCCTCGCCACGACCGTCGGCGAGACCGCCGCCGATCTGCTCGCCACCAGCCTGCACCTGGGGACGCAGCTCACCTCCATCGTGATGGCCGCGCTCTTCCTCGTCGTGCTCGCGCTGCAGTTCCGCAGCCGCCGGTACGTCCCCTGGCTCTACTGGCTGACGGTGGTGCTGATCAGCGTGGTGGGCACGCTCATCACCGACAATCTGACGGACGGGCTCGGCGTGCCGCTCGCCGTCTCCACGACCGTCTTCGCCGTCGCGCTCATCGCCACTTTCGCCGTGTGGTTCGCGGTGGAGCGCACGCTCTCCATCCACGAGATCGTGACGCCGCGGCGGGAGGCGTTCTACTGGCTCGCGATCCTCTTCACCTTCGCGCTGGGCACCGCCGCCGGCGACCTGCTGGCCGAGCAGCTGAACCTCGGCTACCTGGCCTCGGTCGGGGTGTTCGCGGGGGCCATCGCCCTCGTCGCGGTGGCTCATTTCGTGTTCCGGCTGAACGCGGTCGTCGCGTTCTGGATCGCCTACGTGCTCACGCGTCCCCTCGGTGCGTCGCTGGGCGACCTGCTCTCCCAGCCGGTGGACTCCGGTGGACTGGGGCTGGGCACGATCGTGACCAGCGTGCTCTTCCTGCTGGCGATCGTCGCCCTTGTCGTGTTCCTCACCTCGTCCCGACGTGGACGGTCGCGGACGCTCTCGGTCGACGCGCCGTCGAGGCAGGTCGGGCTCGACTGACGCCGGGTGCGGGACGCCGGGTGCGGGTCACCGGGTGCGGGTCCTGCGGCGGTCAGGCCGCCGGGACCCGCATCGCCAGCACGGTCCCCTCCGGCCCGGTGGCCTCCACCACCACGGTGCCGCCGTGCCGGGCGGCGATCTCGCGCACGAGGGCGAGGCCGATCCCGAAGCCGGCGCCCGTGCGCCGGGGCGACTCGGGCTGGGAATGGGCGAAGCGGTCGAAGATGCGGGCCGGATCGATCCCGGTGATGCCCGGCCCCTGGTCGGCGACGACGAGCACCGCGCTCGCGCCGTCGCGACGCACGGCGACGGTCACCCGGCCGCCCGCGGGGGAGTGGGCCAGAGCGTTGTCGACGAGCGCGGTCGCACAGCGCTGCAGGCTCGCCGGAGGGATCGTCGTCAGCACGTCGCGCTCCGTCTCGAGCACGAGCTCCACCGCCGCATCGTGGGCGAGCACCTGCAGCGAGTCGACGGCGCGCTCGACGTGATCGGCCAGCGGGGACGGCGCGACCGCCGCCTCCCGCTCCGGGTCGGCGGCGAGCAGGAGGTCGTTCACGACGTCGATCAGCGTGCGGGTGTCGGCACGCAGCTCGGCGACCGTCGCCGTCGACGGGTCGTCGTCGGCCAGCCCGCGTTGCAGCACCTGCAGTCGGGCGTCGAGCACGGCGAGCGGAGTCCGCAGCTCGTGGCTCGCATCCGCCACGAAGTCCCGCTGCAGCTGCAGGGCCCTGCCGAGCGGGCGCACGGCCCGCCGCGTCACGACCATGCTGAGCACGCCGGCGATCGCCACGGCGAGCAGGCCGACGACCACGAACGCGATCATCGCCTCGGTCGTGTCGATGTAGATCTTGTGCTCGCCGGGCTTCGGCGCCTCGTTCACCTCCGCCGGCCGCAGCTGGTCGAGCACGAAGAAGAACGCCACCCCGATGGCGGCGACGACGAGGGCGCCCGACGCGATCGCGAGCTGCAGACCCACCGACCGGGAGGCGGCACGCACCTCCCGCAGATCGGCGTCCTGTCCGGCGCGGTCCGCCGGGCGGCGCCCCGTCACAGCTGGCCCAATCGGTAGCCTTGGCCGCGGACGGTCGTGATGATGTCCTGATCCGTCTTGCGGCGCACGTAGTGGACATACGTGTCGACGGTGCCGTCCTGCTCGTCGGCCTCGAACACCGCCGCGAGGATCTGGCGCCGCGAGAACGTGCGCAGTGGATTCTCCGCCAGCAGCCGCAGCAGGGCGCTCTCGCGATCGGTCAGCAGGATGCGGCCCTCGTACGGCGAGTAGATGGCACGGCTCTCGGGGTGGAACCGCCAGCCGCCGATCGGCAGCTCCTTGCCCTCGCCGGTGAAGGTGCGCGTCAGGGCCCGCAGCCGGGCGAGAAGCTCGTCGAACTCGAACGGCTTCACCAGGTAGTCGTTGGCGCCGGCATCGAGCCCCTCCACCCGGTCGCCGACCGCCCCGAGGGCCGTGAGCATCAGGATGGGCGCGACCACCCGCCGCTCCCGCAGGGCCGTCACCACCTCCGTGCCGCTCAGCCCCGGGAGGCGGCGGTCCACCACCAGCGCGTCGTAGTCGCCGGCCAGCCCGGCGGCGAGCCCCGCGTCGCCGTCCACGACGCGCGTCACCTCGTAGACCTCGGCCAGCACCTGCTCGATGAGTGGTCCGAGCCGGGGGTCGTCCTCGATCAGGAGCACGCGCAGCTTCGCTGTCGCCATCCGCCCCACCTCCTGCCGCTCGGGCCTCCAGTCTGGCGGAGACGCTCCCAGACTCCTCTGAGGATCGGGCACCTCGGAGGAAGCGCGCCCCTCCATCTCAGAGAATTCTGGGAACCCCTCGTCCAGGATGCGACCATGCTGCGCAACAAAGTACCCGAGGTGACCGCGCTCTTCTGGGTGACCAAGCTGCTCACCACGGCGATGGGCGAGACGGCGTCCGACTTCCTCGTCAAAACGTTCGACCCGTATCTGGTGGTCGGCCTGACCTCCCTGGTCTTCGCCGGCGCGCTCGTCCTCCAACTCACCGTGCGCCGCTACATCCCGTGGATCTACTGGCTGGCCGTGTCGATGGTCGCCGTCTTCGGGACCATGGTCGCCGACGTCCTGCATGTGCAGCTCGGCGTGCCCTACCTCGTCTCGACCGCCGGGTTCGCGATCGCGCTCGCCGTCGTGTTCGTGCTCTGGTGGCGCACGCAGCGCACGCTCTCCGTGCACCGCATCGACACCCGCGCACGGGAGCTCTTCTACTGGTGCGCGGTGCTGGCGACCTTCGCGCTCGGCACGGCGGTGGGCGATCTCACGGCGGTGACGTTCGGCCTCGGCTTCCTGGCGGCGGGCATCCTGTTCGGCGTGCTGTTCGCGATCCCGGGCGTCGCCTACCGGTGGTGGGGGATGGGCGCGACCGCCGCCTTCTGGTCGTCGTACGTGCTCACCCGCCCGTTCGGGGCCTCCTTCGCCGATTGGTTCTCGCGGTCGCCAGCGCTCGGCGGGCTGGGGCTCGGGACGGGGCCGGTGAGCCTCGTGCTGTTCGCCGCGATCCTGGTCTGCGTCGCCGTGCTCTCCGCGCGTCCTCGCGAATCCTCAGGCACCCGGGCGACGTCCTTAGAGGTTCCTCAGCAGCGCTCCGCTTGACTGTCACGATCGAGAAGCCGTCGAAGGGACCTGACGTGAACACCGCTCTGCTGCGCATCCCCCGCCATTGGATCGTGTGGGCGGTGGTGCTCTTCGCCGCGACCTTCGCGCTGGGGTTCGCGGCCAAGGCCGCCCCTGCGCTCCGTTTCGCCGGTCTCGACGATGCGCTCAACCGGCTGAACTCCCCCGCTTTCGATCAGGTCGCGCTGCTGCTGGACGGGCTCGACCGACCGGTCGTGGTCGCGGCGATCCTGGCCGTCGTGTTCGTCGTGCTCCTGTTCGTGCGCGGGTGGAGGCTCGCGCTCGGCGTGTGCGCCGTGACGGGCCTGGGATGGATCACCACCCTCGTCGTCAAGGCGATCGTCGCCGAACCGCGGCCCTCCACCGCGGGGCTGACCCACATCCTCCACGTCAGCCCGGCGACGCTGAGCTACCCGAGCGGCCACGTCGTGTTCGCGACCGCCCTGGCGACCACGCTCGTCCTGGCCTGCCGCCGTCCCGCCGCGCGTGCCGTCGTGCTCGTGCTCGGCGTGGTCTTCGTCGTCGTGGTGGCCTGGTCGCGGCTGTACCTCGGGGTGCACTACGGCTCCGACGTCGTCGGCGCCGTGCTCAACGGCGTCGGCGGAGCGCTGCTGTTCGCGGGACTCTGGAACCTCGCGGCAGCGCGCGTGTTCGCCGGGCACCGGGAGGCCGCGCGGGCGCTGGTCTGAGCGACCGTCGGCGGAGGCCCGGGGTCAGCTCCGCCCGGCGCCGATCTCCGTCTGCAGCCGCGCGATGACGGCTCCGAGGATCCCGGTCGCGAGCAGCCCGGACCCCAATGGTCCTGCCGGGTCCGATCCGAGTGCCGGGAGGTGTGCGAGCGCCGCGCGTGCCTCCGGCTGCAGCCGGTCGAGCTGCCAGCGGATCTCCGCGTCGAGGGCATCGGGGTCGCCCGGGCTCGCCTCCGCTGCCGCCTTGGCCGCGTACGCGGCGGCGCCGAGCGCGTGCGCTCCCATGTGGGCGACGCCGGCGGCCTGAGCGGCGGCTCGGGCGGCGGCCACCGCGGCCGTCGAGTCCGCGCTGCCCGCCGCACGTCCCGCGACGAAGCGGCGCCGGACCTCGCCCGCCGCATCCAGCTCGCCGCGCGAGAACGCCCGCGTGCGCTCGATCGCGTCGCGGGCGCGGTCGTCCTCCGGCGCCTCCGCCTCGAACAGGGGCAGGACGTGCTCGGCGCAGTCCGCCGCCCACACCGCCACGATGCGGCGCTCGTACTCGCTCAACGACTGCGGGGAGGCCATCCCGACACGATCTCACATCGCCGTCGGCGCGGGCCGGAGCCGCGGGCCGATCCCCCCGAATCGGCCCGCGGTCGCGCGGCGGCGCCCCGGCCACATCGGGCCGGACCCCCGTCGAGGGCGCCGCGAGCGAGGCCGGCGTTCCCTCTCGGCTCGCTCTCATCAAGGAATGTCCGGACGGCCTCCGGGGTTCCGTGCCGCTGCATCCCGGGCGTGTCGCAATCGGCGGGCGTCGCGGCGTTCGGCCGGCGCGGGGGTAACGTCCTGCGTATGAGCGCCTCCTTCGACGACCAGGTCGTCGTCACCGACGGCCCGTCCACGCGCGACTCCCGGCTGTATCACTGGGTGCTGGACCATCTGGCCAAGTTCCCCGGGCGCGTGACGGTGGTGACCTTCGTCGCGGGCGTGATCGTCACCGTCGTCGTCGTGCTGTTCGGGGGCGACGGGAGCCCGACTACGGTCGTCGGGCTCGTCGCGACGCTCTGGGCGCTCTTCTTCGCCGTCATGATCTACCTGCTGACGGCCCGCGACACCGACACGGTGCTCGAGCAGATCGCGGATCTCCACGAACAGCTCGCGACCGCGCTGGCGTCGCCGGACGAGGATGCGGGCGACGGCGAGGAGGAGAGCGCCGGCGAGGAGGCGTCGTCGTCCGCCGTGGGGGAGCCCGCGACGCAACGGCCGCCCGCACCCGCTCCTGAGCCCGCACCTGCTCCTGCGCCCGCACCTGTTCCTGTTCCTGCTCCTGCCCCTGCCCCCGTGCCCGCACCCGGTCCCGCCGTCCCGGGTCGAACACGGCGGGAGAGCGGCCAGCACGGCGGCCCGCACGGCGGGTCGCAGGTCGTCTCCGGAGCGGCGGAGATCGCCGCCGCCGTGCCGCGCGAGCTCCTCGACGCGTGGAAGACGGCGACGGGAGGCTCCGCCGACGACCTCGAGCGCGCGTGGACCCGGGACCCGCGATCCGATCGACAGTGGGTGCTCGAGACCGGCGAGGGTGAACGGTGGGTCGTCTTCACCCGCGGAGCCCAGGGCACCGGTGTGATCTCGCTGTCGAACCCGCCCGGCTTCGGGCGCGGCCGTCGCCCGGCCCGACCGGCCCGTTAGACCGCAGTACCGTTCGCGGATGCGGCCCGCCGTATCCGCGGGTACGACCATTCACCATCGAGGATCGCCTCGCCAGGCACGTAGAGGCGGAAGACGAGCCGGAACGCCGCATCCGGTGCCGGCAGCCAGTTCGCGCGCGCCGTGGCGCCGACGGGCTCGTCGCGCGCGATCGTGATCGTGAGCGAGCCGTCGTCGTCGTGACGGATCCCAGCGGTGCGGTCGCCGAGCGAGTACCGGTCGATGGGGTTGTCGACCAGGTAGTAGCTCGGGATGTCGTAGAGCGTGATCGACCAGAACGCGCCGACCGGGGGCGGCGAGGGCAGGGTGATCGTATAGGTGGCATCGCCGGTCAGGGGCGCGCCGTCGATGTCGGTGAAGGCCTGGGCGTACACCGCTTCGTAGGCGTGGTTGCCCCAGAGACCGAGCCGGCACGCGATCGCGCGGACGAGGATGCGCTCCTTCTCGTCCGGGATCGTCCACTCGGGCTCGTCGATAGTGCCGAGCCCGAGAGCGTAGGTGTTGTAGTCGAACGTGTGCAGTCCGACCGTCCAGCCGTCGAACACCGGGGCGTGACCGCCCTTCGTCGCCTCTTCGAGCCCGGCGGTCCCTGCCGCGTATCCGGCGGCACGTGCGTCCGCAGCGTCGTCCGCCCACAGCGGCCGAAATCGCTCCGCGTACCCGCTCTCGGCAGCGGGGGCCGGGAAGACGGCCGACCATTCGCGCGCTTCCGCCCAGAACACGGCGGCCTCATCACGAGGATCAGCGGCAGGATGCGGGATGCCGGCGAGCGCGCGCTCCGGTTCGAGGCGTTCGAGTCGCACCGCGTCCTGCAGCGCGACGACGGCGGGGATGTCGTCCGGGCCCACGCAGGCGAATCGGCCGACGATCGACACGATGTCGGTGGATGCTCGGACGACGGGCAGCTCGGAGGAGCCCTCCCATCCCGGCGGAACGATCAGGAAGGCGCCCGCTGCGTTGCCCGTGGCCCGGGTGCCGATGTAGGCGATGTTGTTCGTCCACGCGTCGACGAACTGGAGGACGTAGTAGCGCTCGCCGACATCCGGGACCTCCAGCCGCAGGGGCCCGCCGGAGAGGTCGAGCTGTGCCATCGAGTACACGGTGTCGTTGTTGATGGTGACGAAGGTGTCCTCGGGTCCCGCGAGCTTGCGGGCGTGCGAGAACGCGTTGAACGGCGCCGCCGGGTTCGACCCCACCCCGGTGGTGACGTACCGCTGCACTTGCCGCAGGTTCTCGACCAGGGGGTAGTAATAGAAGTACGCGGCTGTCGCCGTCTCGGTCTGATCGCTCAACGTCGGGTCCTCTCGCGGAACGGCTGGTGGTCGCAATCTACCTACTGCGGCATCCGCCCCGCCAGGGGCGTCAGACCCGGTGCCCGATGGACCAGATGCGGTCTCCGCGCCCGGAGAGCGCGTCGGAGAGGTCGGCCGCCTGCGCGTCCGAGAGCGACGCGACGTAGTCGATCACGCCGCGCCCGCGCGCGAGGTCGTCGACCGGGCGCCAGGCGGCGATCGCACGGTAGCGGGCCTGGTCCATGGCCGCGTAGTCCTCGTGGGCGAGCTCGATCAGTTCGCGCAGCCTGCGGGGGACGCGCTGGCGGTCGCGCTCGTCCTCCATCCACTCGATCAGCGAGCGGACGGTCCGCGAGATCACCGTGCTCAGACCGCGCTGCTGGATGGCCAGGTCCGGGCGGCTGAGCACGAACTGCCGGTGCAGGAACTTCAGGATCTCGACCCGGTGCCACGCGGCGGTGCCCAGACTGACGGGCCCGGTCCGCAGCGAGCCCACCTCGGTGACGCCGACGGACTCCACGAACGAGCGGATCCACCGGCCGGTGAACGCCGCCAGCTCGCGTTCGAGTGCGAGCGAACCGTCGAACGGTCGCAGCAGGAGGGCGTCGACCAGCTCGGCGTTGACCGCCCAGACCGCGTCGTAGAAGGCGTCGTCGGTCGCGATCCAGGGGTCGTCGCGGTCGATCTTGCGTCGGAGGCGCTCGAGTGCCGCGCCGGGCGCCGAGCTGGCTGCGAGGTCGCGGCCGTCGGCCGACGCCCAGGTCGGCACGTCGTCCAGCCAGCCGTGGAACTCGGCCGTGACCGAGGCGTGGTCGAGCACGCCGGCGCGGTAGAAGTCGTCGATGTCGTGCACCGAGTAGGCGATGTCGTCGGCGATGTCCATGACGGCGCCCTCCACCGTCTGCCGCAGCGGCCGGGCGCCGACCTGCCCGCGCGCCTCGTCGAGGTCGGCCTCGTCGACGAAGTAGGTCGAGTACTTGAACACGTCGTAGTCGGCCCCGGCCCGGTGGATGCCGCGCGGCACCCCGTCCGCGTGGTGCAGCTCCCGCGCGTCGGCCCGCGGCGACCACGGGTACTTCGCGATCGCCGCCCGGGTGGCGGCCGTGAGGTCGAGCCCGCTCGGAGAGTGCTCCACGACATCCAGCGACGCGATGATGCGGTAGGTCTGCGCGTTCCCCTCGAACCCGTCGGTCAGGCCGAGCTCGTCGCGGGCGATGCGGTTGAGCACCGCCTCGCCGAGGTGCCCGAACGGCGGATGCCCGAGGTCGTGAGCGCAGGCCGCCGCCTCGACGACGTTCGGGTCGCACGGTCCGGCCGCGGTCGTCCCGATGCCGTCCGCGATCGAGCGGGCGACCGAGGCGACCTTCAGCGTGTGGGTCAGCCGGTTGTGCACCGGCGCCCCCGCCGTCGACGGCGAGATGACCTGCGTCACCGCCGACAGGCGCGAGAAGTACGGCGAGAACTGCACACGCTCGAGATCGAGCACGAAGGGGCCCTGCGCGGGCTCGGCGTCGCCTTCGGCGAACCGGCGGGTCTCTCTGGCCACGGCGTATCCGATCTTTCGTCCTCCCGTAGATCTACCACGATGCGCGGCCGGGCGCAGCGGGCCTACATCCACTTGCTGCGTTTGAAAATCCAGTACAGCAGCGCGGCGAACGCGACCATCAGGAGGATGGCGAGCGGATACCCGAAGGCCCAGTGAAGCTCGGGCATGACGTCGAAGTTCATCCCGTAGACGGCGGCGATCAGCGTCGGGGCGAAGAGGATGGCGGCCCAGCCCGAGATCTTCTTCATGTCCTCGTTCTGCCGCTGAGCGACCAGGGTCGAGTTCACGCCGACGATCTGCGAGAGGGCGTCCCGCAGCTCGGTCACACGGGTGTTGACGCGGGTGAGGTGGTCGGAGACGTCGTTGAGGTAGGCCTGGAGCTCGTCCGGGATGTCGTACTTGGCGAAGCCGCCGGTCAACGCGTCGAGCACCTCCGACAGCGCCGATGTCGAATGCTGGAGGTCGATGACCTCCTGGCTGAGCCGGTAGATGCGCTCGGCGGCCGCCGCGTCGCCGCTGAACACCTGGCGCTCGATCTGCTCCTTGTCGATGGCGAGCCCCTGGAGCACCGGTGCGTAGCCGTCGACGATCGCGTCCAGCAGGCGGTAGACCACCGCTTCTGGTCCGAGCCGGAGCAGGTGCTCGTCCGAGAGCAGGGTGCGCTCGGGGCGGGCGGAGTTCTCGATCTCGGCCTCGTCGAAGCTCGCGCCGGCGGTCCCGTCGATCCAGCGGCGGTCCTGGCAGAGCACGACGACGGCGCCCGGGCGCACGAGCATGTGGAACTCGGCGAAGTCGACCTCCTCGCTCTCATCGATGTACCGGGCGGAGCGCACGACGAGGAAGAGCACGTCGCCGTACCGGTCGAGCTTCGGGCGCTGCCCGGCGTGGAGCAGATCCTCCACCAGCAGGGGATGCAGCTGCCAGGCGTCCGCCAGCTCCCGGATCCCCGACTCCGTGGGGGCGGGGTAGAGCGACATGGTCATCCGGCCGGGTGCGGCCCCGGCGAAGCGGAGGCCGTCGGCGACCGAGTCGTCCGCGGGTGCGGGCGCCGGGCGACCGCCCGTGACGTACCGGGTGAGATGCACGTCGTCCTCGTCCACGACCGCGAGCGGCTTGCCCGCCGGGCCCCGTCGCCGCAGCAGGCTCGAACGGCGCGGCGGGGTGGGATCGTCCGGACGGTTGCTCACGTGGCGAGGCTACCGCGCGGTCCAGCCTCCGTCGATCGCGAGCGTCTGGCCGGTGACGAGGGAGGCCGCGGGCGAGGCCAGGAACGCGACGGCGCCCGAGACCTCGGCGGGCACGCCGATGCGGTGCAGCGCGGCGATGCGCTCGATGGTGTCGGCGCGGAAGCCGTCGTCGGAGAGGGCCGCCGCGGTGCCGTCCGTCTCGATGAAGGTGGGCGCGACCGCGTTCACGCGGATCCCGTACTGTCCCCACTCCACCGCCAGGCAGCGGGTGAGGTGCACGACGGCGGCCTTGGCCGCGCAGTAGGACGCCTCACCGGGCAGCGCGACGAGTCCGGCCTGCGACGCGACGTTCACGATCGCGCCGCCGCCGGTGGTCCGCATGCTCTTCGCGAGGTGCTGGGAGAGGAAGAAGGTGGAGCGCGTGTTGAGGTTCCAGACCCGCTCGAAGTCGTCCTCGGTGATCTCCAGGGCGGGTGCGTCGATGCCGCCGCCTGCGTTGTTGACGAGGATGTCGATGGGGCCGAGCTCGGCCGTGACGGCGTCGATGGCGGCCCTGCTGGCGTCGAGGTCGAGGACGTCCATCCTGATCGCCGTCGCGCGGACGCCGAGGGCGGCGAGCTCGTCGACGAGCCCGGCGGATCCGTCGGGGTCGCGCACGCCGAGGACGACGTCGGCCCCCTGGCCGGCGAGTTCGAGGGCGATCTCGCGGCCCAGCCCGCGGCTCGCCGCGGTCACGAGGGCGCGGGAGCCGGTCAGATCGAAGGGGCGGCGGGTCGTGGAGGGCGATGCGAGGGTCATGCTGCGACGATACCGAGCAATGGACATCGAGCTGGTCGACCCGGCGCTCCGGGAGGCGACGCGCAGGCTTCCCGCCCCCGACGCCTCCAAGCGCCTGACGCGGACGCTGATCCGCACGGCGACGCGCTTCCTCCCCTCCTCCCGCGTCGACGGCGTCGTCGTCGCCGACGAGAATGTCGGCGGGGTCAGGCTCCGCGTGTACCGCCCGGCGGCGCACCGCAGCGACGCCGGCCTCTTCTGGATCCACGGCGGCGGGCTGGTCTTCGGCAATCCGCGTCAGGATGAGGCACTGTGCGCTCAGACGGCGGCCGACCTCGGCATCACGGTCGTCTCCGCGCGGTACCGCTTCGCGCCCGAGCACCACTTCCCGGAGCCTCTGGACGACGTGCACGCGGCGTGGAGGGCCGTCCAGGCGCACGCGGGCGAGCTCGCGATCCGACCCCACCGCGTCGTCGCCGGGGGCGAGAGCGCCGGCGGCGGGCTCGCGGCGTCGCTGGTGCAGCGGCTGGCCGACGAGGGCGGCGTCCAGCCGATCGGGCAGTGGCTCTTCGCGCCGATGATCGACGATCGCACCGCGGCCGACCCCTCGAAGGACGAGACCGATCACTGGATCTGGAACAACCGGGCCAACCGCTACAGCTGGCGGAGCTATCTCGCCCAGGAGCCGGGGGTGGAGCACCTGCCGCCCTACGCGGCCGCAGCCCGGCGGGCGGATCTCAGCGGACTCCCGCCCGCCTTCATCGCGGTCGGCGACATCGAGCTCTTCCACGACGAGGACGTCGACTACGCACGCCGGTTGACGGGTGCCGGGGTGCCCGTGCAGCTCGACGTCGTCCCGGGAGCACCGCACGGCTTCGAGAACTGGGCGCGCGAGACAGCGCCGGCCATCGAGCTGATGGCACGTGCCCGCGGCTGGCTGCAGACGGTCCTCTCCGCCTGACACGCGGTCGCCCGGTCTCCACGCGACACGCCCGGGCTCCGACATACTGGTCGGGAGGGCGCGCACGCGGCACGCCCGGGGGTGGGGGATCCGGTGGATGCAGTGACGACGACGGACATGAGCGTCGCCTACGCGTGGTCGGGCGTCAGCGGGCTCGTGTTCTACCTCTTCTACGGCTTCGCGCTGATGGGGATCTTCCGCAAGGCGGGGCTGAAGGCGTGGCCCGCGTGGGTGCCGTTCTTCAACACGTGGCGGGTGCTCCAGCTCGGCGGCCAGCGGGGCTGGCTGGTGCTGATCGGGCTCATCCCGGTCGTCGGGACCCTCGTCTACCTGGTGTTCCTCATCATCGCGGGCGTCAGGATCCAGTCGGGCTTCGGCAAGCCCGGGGTCTTCTACCTGCTCGCGATCCTGATCACGCCCGTCTGGTACGGGATCCTCGCCTGGGACGGCTCGCGCTGGGCCCCGAAGCACACTCCGATCGTGCCGCCGTCGGGCTACGCGACCCCCGTCGCCCCCGCCTGAGAGGCAGCCCGTGCTCGCCGTCCTCACCGTCCTGGCCTTCGCCGGCGTCGCGGTCACGCTCGGAGCCCTCGTCGTGCTCCATCTCGCGCCGACGGGCCTGTCGCCGCTGCGCGACCCGGTGAGCGCCTACGGCATCTCGCGCTTCAGCGTCCTCTACCGCGTTCAGACCCTGGGGACGGCCGTCGCGGCCGCGGCGCTCGCCATCGCGCTGGCGGGCAGCGGTGTCACCGCGGCGACGCCCGCCGTCGCGGCGCTGATCGTGCTCGCTGTGGCGCGCGGCGTGATCAGCTGGGTGCCGATGGACGCCGGGGGTGCACCCACCACCTCCACCGGCCGCGCGCACAACCTGCTGGCGTTCGGAGCCTTCGCCGCCGCGTCGGTCGGCGGTTTCATGGTGGGCATCGCCTTCGGTTCGACCGACGGCCTCACCGCGGCCGCACCCATCGCGACGGCCTGCGGCTGGGTCATGACGGTGGCGAGCGCCCTCACCATCCTCGCCGCGGCGACCCGGGCGCTCCGCCCGGTCTTCGGCCTCGCCGAGCGCCTCATCTACGTCGGGATGCTCACGTGGCTCGCCTGCACGGCGGTCGCGCTGATGGGGTTCTAGCGCTCCGGCGCCTCCGCAGCCGTCGCCTGCTCCTGGGTCGCCGCCCAGCTGGCGAGCAGCTTGAGCGCATCCTCGGAGGGGGTGCCCGGGTCCGCCGTGTAGACGTTCATCCGCAGGCCCGGCTCGCCCGGCAGCTCGAACGCCTCGAAGGCGAGGTCGAGGTCGCCGACGATCGGGTGGTGCACCCGCTTGCGTCCGGTGCGGTGGTAGCGCACGTCGTGCCGCGCCCAGCGGATGCGGAACTCCTCGCTGCGCGTGCTCAGCTCGCCGATGAGGTCGGTCAGGTCGCGGTCGAAGGGGTTGCGGCCCGCGGCCGAGCGGAGGATCGCCACGATGTCGTCGGCGGCCTGCTCCCAGTTCGCGTAGAACTCGCGCGCCTTCGGGTTGAGGAACGTGAAGCGGGAGTTGTTCGGCGGCTGCACGGTTTCGGCCAGGAGGTCGATGTAGAGCGCCCGACCGAGCTGGTTGGCGGCGAGGACGTCCCCGCGATCGTTCCGGATCCACGCGGGGGCGGTCTCGATCGCGTCGATGACGCGCTGGAGCCCCGGCCGCACGGTCGTCGGGCTGCGCTTGCGCCGCACCCGCGGTGCGGCGGTCGCCGCGCGGGCCAGGTCGTACAGGTGGGCCGTCTCGGCGTCGTCCAGCTGCAGGGCGCGCGCGAGGGCCTCGAGGACGCTGTCGGAGGCTCCCGACAGGTTGCCGCGCTCGATCCGCGTGTAGTAGTCGACGCTCATGCCGGCGAGCATCGCGACCTCTTCGCGGCGCAACCCGGAGACGCGGCGGTTGCCGCCGTAAGCCGGCAGCCCGGCCTGCTCGGGGGTGATCTTCGCGCGGCGGGAGGTGAGGAACTCCCGCACATCGTCGGTGTGGGCCATGCGCCGACCCTACGCCGCGGGCCGCAGCCGAGGGAGGCACTGACGCGCCCTCCCTGCGCACGGGACCGGCTCCTAGCGTGGAGATCACGGGCGATCCGCGCCCGACCGTCCGGAGAGAAGGACCCCCATGCAGCACCGCACCCTCGGCCGCACCGGCGTGCAGGTCAGCCCGCTCTGCCTCGGCGCGATGATGTTCGGCCCCTGGGGCAACGACGATCGCGCCGACTCGATCCGCATCATCCACCGCGCGCTGGATGCGGGCATCGACTTCGTCGACACGGCCGACGTCTATTCGGGAGGCGCGTCCGAGGAGATCGTCGGCGAAGCGCTCCAGGGGCGCCGTGACGACGTCTTCCTCGCCACCAAGTTCTTCATGCCCATGGGGGACGACCCCAACCGGCGGGGAGGCTCGCGCCGGTGGATCATGCGCGAGGTCGAGGACTCCCTCCGGCGGCTGCGCACCGACCACATCGACCTCTACCAGGTGCACCGCCCCAGCGTGGACACGGATGTGGAGGAGACGCTGGGTGCGCTCACCGACCTCGTCCGCCAGGGCAAGGTCCGGTACATCGGGTCGTCGTCGTACTCCGGATCGCAGATCGTCGAGGCCCAGTGGGCGTCGCGCGAGCGCAACCTGGAGCGGTTCGTCACCGAGCAGCCGCCGTACTCGATCCTGGTCCGCGGCATCGAGGAGGACGTGCTGCCGACCATCCAGCGGCACGGGATGGGCTCGCTCACCTACAGCCCGCTGTCGGGCGGCTGGCTCTCCGGCCGCTGGCGCAAGGACGCGGCTTCCGCACCCACCTCGTCCGCCCGGCCGAGTGCACGGTTCGACCTGAGCAGCCCCGCGAACCAGCGCAAGCTCGAGATCGTGGAGGGGCTGGCCGTCCTCGCCGAGGAGTCGGGGCTCACCCTCATCGAGCTCGCGATCGCGTTCGTCCTCACCCATCCGGCCGTGACATCAGCGATCGTCGGGCCGCGCACGATGGAGCAGCTCGAGTCGTACCTCCCCGCGGCCGAGGTGACCCTGTCGGCCGACGTGCTCGACCGCATCGACGCGCTCGTCGCCCCGGGGACGACGCTCAACCCCGACGACAACAGCTACGGCGCGGCGGAGCTGCTGCCGCACGCCCGGCGCCGCGGCTGAGCGTGGTCAGGAGCCCGTGTCCGCCACGAGGTTGGCGGACGCCCAGGCGCCCAGCTGTCCGAGCACGGGGAGGAGCTTCTCGCCGCCGGGCGTGAGTGCGTAGGTGACGGCGACCGGCGGCCCGGGATCGACGGTGCGCGTCACGAGCTGCGCCTCGGCCAGCTCGGCGAGCCGGTCGGCGAGCACCGCATCGCTGATGCCCGTGACCGTCCTGCTCAGGCCGGTGAAGGTCGTGGGGCCTCCGCCGAGGGCGTCGATGATCATCCCGTTCCAGCGCTTGCCCAGGATCGAGAAGGCGAGGCTGACGGCGGCATCGCACTGATGCAGTCCGTTCGTCTCGGGATCCATCCCGCCATCCTATCGTGCTAATGTTCGCGTAGTCACTCTGAAAAACAGAGTGACTACGAAAAGACGATAGGAGATCCCCCCCGTGTCGCTGTTCCGCCTCGACGCCAGCCTGTTCCCCGCAACCTCCGCCAGTCGTGCGCTGGCCGACCTCGTCGAGGAGCAGTGGGTGACCGCCCACCCGGACTCGGGTGTGGTGCGCCGCGACCTGACCGCCGACCCGATCCCCGCCACGGCGTGGCAGAACGCCGTGACCGGAGGATTCACCCCCGAGGGCGACCGGACCGCCGACCAGCGTGCCGCGATCGAACTGGCCGCCGCGCTCTCCGACGAGCTGGTGGAGGCGGAGGCGCTGCTCTTCGCCGTTCCCCTCTACAACTACGGCGTCTCGCAGCACTTCAAGACCTGGTTCGACCTGGCGTACACCGACCCGCGGACCAATCCGCAGGGCACGGCGCTGCAGGGCAAGCCGGCCACGCTGGTCACCGTCCTCGGCGGCAACTACAACCCCGGCAGCCCGAAGGAGGGCTGGGACCACTCGACGCGGTGGCTGCGCCGCGTGCTGGCGGACGTGTGGGGGCTCGACCTCCGCGTCGTGGAGCGCCCGTTCACCCTCGTCGGCGTGAACCCGGCGCTGGATGCGTTCACCGAGACGGCCCAGGCGATGAAGGCCGAGGCGGAGACCGGCGCCCGCCGGTCGGGACGCGAGATCGCCGAGCTGCGGGGCACCTCCTCCGTCGCCTGACCCGCCTCGCTCGACCCGCACCGCTTCCCCATTCGGGGTACAAGATAGTCCCCCAAGCAACGGACTGGCCCCTGCAATGGGGTGATCGATCCGCTACAGCTGTGATCGAAATTCCGATAGGAAAGAGAAGAAGGATTTCTCACCGGACCCGACCGGCGAGCCGCTACCCGAACCGACACCCGTCGATCTACCCGGATCGTGTGTCGAGCGGACTGGGATCCTTCGTCCTGCCTGGGGGACTGTCTTGCTTACCCGAATCCGCGCTATTTTTGCGCGCCCGCGCGGCCGTCACACCGCCGCCCGACTCACTCTGCGGACGCCTGCGAGCGTCGCCGCCGTGCTCGCCCTCGTGCTGCTCGGCACCTCCGCGATCGGTGTCCAGGCGGCCAACGCCGACGACCTCGGCTCCGGCGTCCTGAACCTGTCGAAGACGACCACGGTCACGGATGTCGAGCCCGGACAGCAGTTCGTCTACACGCTGAACTTCGGCTGCTCGTCCACGACGACCGGCTGCGTGGACGCGACGATCACCGACCCCATCCCGGCGCCGCTGACCGTCGTCGGCACGCCGACGGTCGTCGGCGGCAGCGGCACGGTCACGGTCGACGGCGGCACCCTGAAGGTCGTCTTCGGCGACGCGGTGCCCAACACGACCCCGGCCAGCACCGGGCTCGCCGCGGGCGCGACCGGCACGGTCCAGTTCATCGTCAAGGTGCCGGACGACATCGCCAAGTCGTACGACGCGAAGGCGCTCACGAACACGGCGACGTTCACGGCCGCCAACGCGGCGACGGTGCAGGCCTCCGTCCCGGTGACCGTCCATGTGCCCGACGTGCTGAGCGCGACGGCCTCCAAGACCTGGACGCCCGCCGCCACGCAGTACACCGCCGGCGAGCAGTCGACCGCCACCCTGAAGGCGGCGAGCGCGTCGAACATCGACGCGAGCACCCTGACCATCTCCGAGCCGGCCGACCCCTCGGCAGCAGGAGGCGTCTTCGACTTCTACGACTTCGCCGGCTTCGGCGACGTGACCTTCCCGGACGGCGCCGACCAGGTGCAGATCGTGGCCGTGACGGCCGGCGGCGAGGTCGCCGGACCGGTCGGCGCCAGCCCGGCCCTGCCCGCCACCGTCGCCGCGGGCGACGTGATCGGCCTCAAGATCGTCTTCAGCTCGTCGCAGGGCGGCCCCACCATCACCCCGGGCGCGCACGGGTCGGCCGGCATCGTCTTCGCCCAGCGCGCGACCGACCGGCACACCGGCGCCGCGCTCGTCGCCGGCGGCACCCGGGTCAACACGATCACCTCCACGATCGCGACGCCGAAGGGCGACGCCACCTCGTCTCCCGCGAGCGCGTCCCAGGAGATCGCGCCGCTCACGGTCAGCGTCTCGGCGGACAAGAGCTTCAGCGTCCAGCAGCTCCCGGCCGGTCAGTCCACGACCGCCACGCTCACCGCGACGAACACCTCGACCGGTGCGCTGACGAGCCTGTCCGTGCGCGAGCCCGGCACCGGCACGTTCTTCTCCGACAAGATCTCGTTCGGCGGCTTCGCCTCCGGATCCGCGTGGCCGGAGGGCGCGACCGGCGCGACCGTCTCGTGGTCGGTCAACACCGGTGCCGCCCCCGCGGACTCGTCGTTCACCTCCTCCTCCGGCGTCCCCAGCACGCCCACGCTCGCGCCCGGGCAGTACATCACCGCCTTCACCGTGACCTACACGGGCACGATCGCCACCGGCGCGACGGCGACGCTGCCGTTCCGGGTCGGGACGACGACGGATGCCGGGCCTGCCGGCTCCGGCTTCGTCACCTATCCGAACGCGGCGACGGTGACCGGCACGAACGCGGCCGGCACCGCCGAGGACGCCGCGACGGCGAACCTCGAGGTCTACTTCCCCGAGGTCATGCTGACGCTCGACAAGACCATCACCCCGCAGACCGTGATCCCGGGCGGTGCCAGCCTCGTCCAGCTCTCGGCGCAGACCCCCTCCGGCACCAGCTCGGTGCGCCCGGACACGATCGTCGTGACCGAACCGCAGGACACCGCTGCCGCGCCTTACTGGAACGCGTTCGACGCCACCGCGATCGCACCCACGTCGGTTCCCGCGGGCTCGAAGCTCACCATCGAGTACACGACCGACGGCACCACCTGGAAGACGCTCACCACCGTCGACGCGACCTCCGGGGCGAAGAGCTACTCGGCCGTCCTCGACGACGTGCTCCCGAGCGGCACGAGCCACTCCGACGTGCGCGGGCTGCGCTTCACCTTCACCGACCCGGCCGGATTCGGCCAGGCCACCAATGTGAAGCCGGGCATCGTCTTCGTCGCCCGCGGCACCCTCCGCGACGGCACCGGCCCGACCAACCCGGGAACCTACCCGGCGCTCACCGCCTACGAGAACTGCTCCGTGAGCAGCGCGAGCGGCAACGTGAACGGCGGCGCCACGATCACGAGCAAGCCGGCCGTGGACTGCGCCAGCGCGAACGTCCAGGCCACCGACGGCGGCCCCGGCCCCCTGATCGCGAGCAAGTCGTGGGACGGCACCAAGGTCCTGCAGGCGCAGTCCGGCACGACCACCGGCGTCACCCTCGGCTGGGGAACCCAGACCACCGGCATCCGCTCGATGGCCGTGCAGGACCCGGCGACCCCGTCGCCCGTCTCGAGCAGCGTGTTCTCGGCCTTCGATCTCGTCCGGATCGACGCGATCACTCCGACCTCCACGGGAGGCGCGACCTACGACCCGCTGATCCGCTGGGACAAGGTCTCGAAGGTGGAGCTGTTCGACGGCACCGCCTGGAACGACATCACCGCGAAGGCGTGCACCAGCGCGAACGCGTGCGACGGGACCTTCCCCGGCTACACGCTGAGCACCGCCGAGCGCAGCACGACCCAGGGCGTGCGCCTCACCTTCGTCGAGAGCCCGAACCGTGCCGCCGCGATCGCCGCGACCGCCGACCCGACCGCGCCGACCGTGGGCAGCGGCGTCGCCAGCGCCTCCGCCGGGGCCTTCCCGGGCGCCGACGCGAACGCGCGCACCATCCACCTCGACCTCAAGCTGCGCAACACCGTGCGCGGCAGCACGGCCACCGACTGGGTCACCGGCACCCGCGAGTACAACATCGCGGGCTCGCCCGGTGCGGTCGACAACACCGTGCTCGTGCAGGGCGTCCCGGTGACCGGCGACCCCTTCGAGCGCACCGCGTCCGACCACGTCACGATCATCGACCCGACCTTCACCACCAAGGTGACGAAGACGGCCAACCCGACGACGCTCGTCATCCCGCAGCCGGACGTGCCCGCCGCCTCGTACCCGAGCACCGTCTACACGACGACGATCGCGAACACCTCCACCAGCAGCACCTGGCAACTGCGCCTCAGCGACCCGGCGGACTGCACCAACGCGGCCACCACGGCGCCCTGCGTCTTCGGCGCCTACGACCCGGCGGCCAACCCGCTGGACAAGCTGAACCTGACGAAGCTCGCGATCGATCTCGGCTCCGCGGCCGGCGTGCAGACCTCGCTCAGCGTGGTCTCCCTGCAGCACCGCGCCGCCGACGGCACGCTCTCGACCACCACGCACACGATCGCGCAGGCCGTCGCGATGACGGCGGCCCAGCTCTCCGACGTGGTCGGGGTCAGCGTGCTGCTGCGCGGCACCAACGCGCAGGGCGCGGACGGCACCGGCGCCACCATCGCGCCCGGGCAGAAGGCGACCATCACGCTGACGACGCAGCTGCGGCCGACCAGCCGTGCAGCGGGAGCCGCGCCGACCGCCGGCGCCTTCGTCAACACGGTCTACGGCGCCCTGCACGACGACGTCTACCCGACCGTGCAGGCCGCGGACACGCAGAGCGCGACGGTCACGCTGGCGAACGGCAACCTCCAGGTCGCCACGGCCAAGACCTTCACGCCAACCAGCACCCTGCAGGCCAACCCGACGAACCCGATCCAGGTGAACCTGCGCGCCCGGGCGACCGGCACGATCGCCCCGAAGACGCTCGTCATCGAGGATTCGGCGCCCACGTTCTGGAACGCCTTCACCCTCACCGGCTTCGCCATCCCGAACGTGCCCACCGGGGCCGATCGCGTCACGATCGACGCGCAGACCGGTCAGGGCGCCGCCGCGAACTGGCACCTCGGCACCGCGACCACCATCGCGACCGCCTCCCTGCCCGCGGGCACCGCGGCGGCCGACGTCACGGGCCTCCGCTTCACGTTCACGAAGGCGGACGGCTCCAGCTTCGCCGCCTCCAACAACGCCGACAACGTGCGCCTGAGCGTGAGCCTGCGCTCGCTGCTGCGCGACGGGTCCGGACCGGTCGCGTCGACCGCGGTCAGCACCCCGATGCCCGGCGAGACCGCGACCGGGACCATCACTGACACGGTGCTCGCCGACGCCGCCTACAACGAGGTGCACGCCACCCAGGCGAAGGCGACGGCGACGTTCACGGTCAACCCCGGCACCGCCGCCATCGCGGTGGAGAAGACGAGCCCCGGTCAGGCCGCCTCCGGCAGGGAGGTCAACTGGACCCTGCGCTTCAAGAACACCGGCACCGGCTACCTGCCCAACCCGGTCGTGACCGACACGCTGCCGGCCGACGGCTCGCTGCTCTACGTGCCGACCAACGTGCCGATCTTCAGCACCTCGACCGGAGGAACGCTGCCGACCGACGCGACCAAGGTGACCCGTACGTACGACCAGGCGGCGGGGACGATCCGCTTCACCTGGCCGGCCGGATCGCAGCTCGCCCCCGGTGAGACCTACAGCATCACGATCGCACTCCAGATCAAGCCGGGCCTGGCGCCGGGCAGCGTCGCGACCAACCGCTTCGGCGTCAGCACGGACCGCACGCTGACCTCGGGCGTCTGCACCGCGCTGAACCCGGGCAACGGCCGTCCCGTCACGTTCGCCGCGAACACCTGCTCGACGAGCAACGTCGTGACGACCCTCTCGCAGGGCTCGTTCACCGCCTCGAAGGGCGTCCGCTCCGACAGCGGCGCCGCGCAGAACATCAACAACCCGGCCCTCCCGTGCACCTCGGACGCCGACGGCTACTACCGCTACCCCTGCGCCGCCGTCAGCGCGATCGGCGACACCGACCACTGGAAGCTCGAGATGGTGAACGGCGGGAACGTCGCCGCCAAGAACCTCACGGCGATCGACGTGTTCCCCTACCCGGGCGACGTCGGCGTGGTCGACCCCTCCCTGCGCGGCTCGGTCTACACGCCGCGGTTCAACGGCGACCTGGCCTTCCAGAGCTCGGGAGGCGAGGACGGCACCCGCATGGACTGGTACGTCACCACCTCCAAGACGCCGTGCACCCAGGAGATCACCCCCGGCGCAGCCGCCTGCCCGGCGGGCTCGTGGCTGCCGTCGAGCGCGGTCGGCACGACCGTCGACGCTGCCGCGGTCACCGCGGTCAAGCTGGTGTTCGACTTCTCCGGCGCCCCCGGTGCGGTCCTCCCGGCCGGCGGTTCCCTCAAGGTGACCTACTCGACGACCAACGTCCCGACCACCGTCGCCGGTGACAACGGCGCCCCCGTCACGGCCCCCGTCACGGGCGTGCGCGCCTGGAACTCGTTCGGCTTCTACCCGACCTACGTGTCGGGCTCGCAGCCGGCGGGACCGCAGGAGCCGATCAAGTCCGGCGTCATCCTGACCGGAGGCCCGCTGCAGATCAGCAAGACGATCACGGGTGCGGCGGCTGAATACGCGCCGACCAGCTTCGTCGCCGACATCGCCTGCACGATCGACGGCGTGAAGGTCGCCCTCGGCAGCGCCTCGTCGGTGACGCTGAGCAAGGCGGGCGGGTACACGGCCCGCGTCGACGGCATCCCGGTCGGCGCCTCGTGCGCGGTCACCGAGCACGGCGCCGCCGGGTCGTACGGCGAGTCCAGCCGCACGGTCAGCCCGGAGAGCGTGGTCATCGCGACCGCGGCCGACGCGTCGGCGGCCGTCCCGGCCGGTCAGAGCGTGACCATCGCGAACGATTACGCGACGACCCAGCTCACCGTCACCAAGCACGTCGAGACCGCGGCGACCGCCGGCTCCTTCGGGCCGTTCGGGATGACGCTGGTCTGCACGAGCGCGCTCGGCACGCCGATCCCGCTCGCGGCGGGCGACGCGGCCTTCACGCTCGCCGACGGCGCATCGCGCACCGTGACCGGCCTCCCGGTGGGAGCGAGCTGCGTGATCAGCGAGACCGACGCCGACGGCGCCGCGACCACTCCGAACCACGTCGGCATCACGTTCGACGGCGCTGCGGAGACGACCGGCGACTCGACCACGGTCATCCTGACGGGCGCGGACGGCGGCGACACCGCCGTGGTGAACAACCACTACGCCGCAGGCACCCTGACGATCGCCAAGACGGTCGACGGAGATGCCGCGGGCGACTACGGCACCGGCCCCTTCACCGTCCACGCCACCTGCGTGTACGACGGGGACCAGACGCTGTTCGACGGCGACGTGACCATCCGCGGCGGCGAGACCGTCACCATCCCGGGCGTGTACCCGGCGGGCACCGTCTGCGACGTGCAGGAGACCGCGACCGGAGGCGCGACGGGCAGCACCGTCGACCAGCCGTCCGTCACGATCCCCGGCGACCTCGACGGCAGCGTCCAGAACGTGACGGTCGATGTGACCAACACCTTCTCCGCCGGCTCGGTCACGATCGAGAAGGTGCGCACCGGCGACGGCGCGGCGACCTACGGAGCCGGGCCGTTCACCGCCCAGCTCACCTGCACCTGGGTCAAGGACGGCGTCACCCTCACCATCCCGCTGCCCGATGCGGGCCGTGTCGTGCTCGACGAGGCGAACGGCTACACGGCGACGGTCACCGGCCTCATCCAGGGCGCGCACTGCTACACCACGGAGACGGCCTCGGGCGGCGCGACCTCGGTCGCCATCGCTCCGGCCGCCGGGGTCACGGTCCCCGCGGGCGACCCGGCGACCGTGACGATCACCAACACGTTCGACACCGGGTCGCTCACGATCGACAAGAAGCGCGTCGGCTCCGGCGTCGCCCTGTTCGGTGCCGGGCCGTTCACGGTCCAGGTGACCTGCACCTACCCGGTCGACGGCGTGACCACGCCCGTGGACCTCGGCACGGACGGGACCCTGACGCTGTCGAAGGCGAACGGGTACACCGCCACCATCGACGGTCTGATCGCGGGCGCCTCCTGCTCCGTGGACGAGACGGATGCGGGTCTCGCGACGAAGACAACCCTCGACCCGGCGGACGGCACGGTGACGATCCCGTCCGGCTCGGCGGCCACCGTCACGGTGACCAACCGCTTCGACGTCGGCCACCTGTCGATCATGAAGAGCGCGGACCGGCCCTCGGTGTCGGTGGGCGACACCATCGTCTACACGATCGTCGTGACCAACGACGGCGAGATCGACGCGGTGAACGCGACGGTCACGGACCTCCTGCCGAAGGGCCTCCGAGTGATCAGCACCAGCCCCAGCTCCACCGCCTCGGCCGGCAGACTGACCTGGACGATCCCGGCGCTGGCGGTCGGAGCATCGACCACTTTCACCGTGACCACCGTGCTCGACCAGCCCCTCGACACCACCAACCGGGCGACCGTCACCACGCCGCCCGGGCCGTGGACGCCGTCCACCGGCGAGGGAGGCTGCGGCGACCCGGGTGTGGCCTGCGCCGTCGTGATCGACCCGCCGCGTGCGGCCGGTCTCGCGAGCACGGGCTCCGACCAGCGCACCGGGATGCTGTGGGCGCTCGGCCTGCTCGTCGCCGGCGCCGCCGGCCTCGCGGCCACGCGGTTGCGCCGCCGGACCCCGCGGCACGGCTGACCCGGACGACGGACACCGTCGCGGCGGGACGAGGGCGACACCCGTCGCCCCGCCGCGGCGGAGCACCGACGGGCGGGAGTCCCCGGTGAGAGGTGTTCCAGCAGGGCACCCCACGGAGGCCGATCGGCTCGTACGGTGGGGACATGAGCACGCAGAACCGCGACGAGGTCCGTGAGTTCCTCACGACCCGCAGGGCGAAGGTGCGGCCGGAGCAGGTCGATCTGCCCGCCGGGCCGAATCGTCGAGTGCCGGGCCTCCGCCGCACCGAGGTGGCCATCGTGGCCGGCGTCAGCGTCGAGTACTACTCCCGGCTCGAACGGGGGAACCTCGCCGGGGCGTCGGAGTCCGTCCTGAACGCGGTGGCGTCGGCGCTCCTGCTCGACGAGGCCGAGCGCGACCACCTGTTCGATCTGGCGCGCACCGCGAACGGGTCGCCGTCGCGTCGCCCGCGCGCACGGTCCCGGAGCACGACGGTGCGGCCGTCCCTCCAGCTCCTGCTCGACGCGGTCACGGGGGGCCCGGCGCTGATCCGCAACGGGAGGATGGACATCCTGGCCACGAACCTGCTCGCTCGCGCGGTGCACGTCGAGGCGTACGCGGCCGTGCCCGAGCGTCCGGTGAACCTGGCCCGCTTCGCCTTCCTGCACCGCGAGAGCGCCGAGCGCTTCTATCCCGACTGGGATGTCGCGTCCGACATCATCGTCGCCATCCTGCGCGTGGAGGCCGGCCGTGACCCGTACGACCGCGACCTGCAGGATCTGATCGGCGAGCTCTCGACCCGCAGCGACGAGTTCCGCACCAAGTGGGGCGACCACAACGTTCGCCGCCATGTCACCGGCGTGAAGCGGTTCCTGCATCCGGTGGTCGGCGACCTCGAGTTCCTCTTCGAGGGGACCGAGCTCCCGGGCACGCCGGGCTGGCATCTGAACGTGTACCTGGCCGAGCCGGGGACCCCCACGGAGGACGCCATGCGGCTCCTCTCGAGCTGGGCGGCGACTCAGGAGGAGCTGCACATCCCTGCGGTCCGGGACGATCCGCGTTCCGCGACCGCGACGATCACACCGCGCGACGCGGACTGACAGAGGAGGAGCGACCATGCGCAAGCGGACACTGGGTGCGGACGGGCTCGAGGTCTCGGCGATCGGTCTCGGCTGCATGTCGATGACCGGCGGTTACAGCGGGCGCCCCGACCGGGACGAGATGATCGCGGTCATCCGGGGAGCCGTCGACCGCGGCGTCACCTTCTTCGACACCGCCGAGATCTACGGTCCCCACGCCAACGAGGAGCTCGTGGGGGAGGCGCTCGAACCCGTCAGGGATTCCGTCGTCATCGCCACGAAGTACGCGCAGGACATCGACCCGGTCTCGCGGACCCCGCGCGGCAGGATGCTGCTCCCCGATGAGCTCGCTGCCGCCGTCGAGGGGTCGCTGCGCCGGCTGCGCACCGACTCCATCGATCTCTACTACCAGCACCGGGTCAACCCGGCGGCTCCCATCGAGGACTTCGCCGGCGCCGTCGGGCAACTGATCGAAGCGGGCAAGATCGGCGGCTGGGGTCTCTCCGAGGCGTCGGCGGCCACCATCGAACGGGCGAACGCGGTCACACCCGTGACGGCGGTGCAGAGCGAGTACTCGCTCTGGTGGCGACGCCCGGAAGACGACGTCCTCGCCGTCTGCGCGGCCGCCTCCATCGGGTTCGTGCCGTTCAGCCCGCTCGGCAAAGGCTTCCTCACCGGGACGATCGACACGACGACGACCTTCGAGGACGGCAACGACCTGCGAGCGCAGATCCCCCGTTTCGCGCCGGAGGCCCTGGCGCACAACCTGTCCCTCCTCGACATGGTCACCGACGTCGCGACGGCCCACGGGGCCACGCCGGGCCAGGTCGCGCTGGCCTGGCTCTTGGCTCGCGAACCGTGGATCGTCCCGATCCCCGGCACCACGAAAGCGCATCGCGTGGAGGAGAACATCGCCGCCGCCGACCTGGTTCTCACGGCGGACGACGTGGACCGGCTGACCGACGCCTCCGATCGTGCCGAGATCGTCGGCGGGCGGTACCCGGACTTCCTCGAGCAGCAGACGAACCTCTGACAGTCCGGTCGGAGGCGGCGCGCGTAGCCTGGGCGGATGAGCGCCGATTCCGCCGGACCGCTGCGCCGGCCGCGCGCCGCCATCGTGGTGAACCCCAGCAAGGTGCGGATGTCCGCGCTCGAGACCGCGATCGCCGCGCAGGAGGCGAAGGCCGGCTGGGCGGAATCCGCGTGGTTCGAGACCAGCGCGGACGATGACGGCCGCGACGCGGTGGAACGCGCCGCCGCGACCTCCCCCGAGCTGATCGTCGTCGCGGGCGGGGACGGCACCCTGCGGGCCGCCGCCGCGGTCCTGGCCGGGTCGGGCATCCCGATCGGGGTGATCCCCTCCGGTACCGGCAACCTGTTCGCGCGTGAGCTCGGCCTGCCGGTGAACAACCTCGGGTCCGCGACGGCGACGGCGTTCGGCGGCCACGGCCGGCCGATCGATCTCGGTTTCGCGCGTCTGGAGCGGGCGGACGGCGAGAGCGAGGAGCGCGCGTTCCTCGTCATGGCCGGCATCGGGCTCGACGCGCACATGGCGGCGCACACCAACCAGAAGCTCAAGAAGCGGATCGGCTGGCTGGCGTACTCGGACCCGATCGCGCGCAGCATCCTCGGCAACCGCCGGTTCGACATGGTCTACGGGCTGGACGACAAGCCCGACGTCGCGATGCGGGCGCACACCGTCATCGTCGGCAACTCGGGCAGCCTCACCGCCGGGATGCTGCTCATCCCGGACGCGGTCATCGACGACGGCCTGCTCGACGCCGTGGTCATGCGCCCGAAGGGCGGGGGAGGCTGGACCAACATCGGCTACCGTCTCGCCTTCAACCGCGTGCTGCACCGCACGCGATTCGGCCGGTTCATCCGTCGACTCACGCCGAAGCCGCGTGCCATCCTCTTCGCGCAGGCGAAGACCCTCCGCGTCCGCTTCACGGAGCCGCAGGAGATCCAGCTCGACGGCGACCCCAACGGCTCGGTCGTCTCCGCGAGCCTGCGCGTCCAGCACCACGCGCTGACGATCCGCGTGCCGCAGCAGGGAGGCGGTTGACCCGCTCGCGCCGTTCTGTCAGGTTGGGGTGCGTCCGCTCAACTCCCAGGAGGCTTCCATGGCCGTTCGCATCGACCTCAACATCTCACTCGACGGCGTCGCCGTTCCCGAGGACCCGATGGGCGCGGAGTGGGGGCGGCTCGTCGAGCACTACACCGCCACCCGGACCTTCCGCGAACGCGTCTTCCACGACACCACCGGCGCCGGGACGACGGGCGTCGACGACCGCTACGCCGCCGCCTACTTCGAGGGCATCGGCGCCGAGGTCATGGGCGCCGGGATGTTCGGCCTCCACACCTACCCCGACGACCCCGACTGGAAGGGCTGGTGGGGCGACGAGCCGCCGTTCGGCTACCCGGTGCTGGTGCTGACGCATCGCGAGCGCGCACCGCTCGAGTTCGACAACGGCACCCGGTTCGAGTTCCTCGCGACCACTCCCGAGGCCGCTCTCGCTCGCGCCCAGGAGCTGGCGGGCGACGCGGATGTGCGCGTCGGCGGGGGTGCGACCCTCGCCCGCGACTTCCTGGCCGCCGGGCTGGTCGACCGCCTCCATGTCGCCGTCACCCCGATCGTCATCGGAGCCGGGACCCGGCTCTGGGACGGCCTGAGCGACCTCGACCTGGGCTACACCGTCACGTCGGAGATCGCCGAGAGCGGCGTCGTCCACGTCACGTACGCGCGCTGAGGTCCCGTACCCGGCGACCGCTCGTCAGGGAGCCGGTGGCCGCCAGGCCGGTGCCGCGTCGATCGCTTCGGAGATCCGCCGGCTGATGGCCGTGAGCTGCCGCACCTGCGCGGCCGTGAGCGCGTCGAAGACGAGCCGTTCGACGAGCTGCTCGTGCCCGGGGGACGATGCGGCGACCGCGTCGTGGCCTGCATCGGTGAGGATCGCGAGCGTGAAACGTCCGTCGGTCGGGTCGATGACGCGACGGGCCCAGCCCTTCTTCTCCAGCCGGGTCACGGCGCGGGACAGCCGGGAGAGCGTGGAGCTCGCGTATCCCGCGAGCACGCTCATCCGCAGCGTGCGATCCGGTGCGGTGTCGAGCGCGTAGAGCACGCCGTGCTCGAAGTGGGACATGTCGCTGTCTCGCTGCAGCTGGGCATCGAGAGCCGCCGGGAGGCGCTCCAGCAGAGTGGCGAGGGATGCCCACGCCTCCAGCTTCTCGCCACTCAGCTTCTGCCCGCTCAGCGCGGCCTGGTCCGAGGGTGACGACATGGCACCATCCTAGGCGCTCCTGACTTGCTCAAGCAAGTCAATCGGCGTACATTGACGTGCCTGAGCAAGTGAACGGGCGCTGCGGGCGTCCGCATGGACAGGAGACGGCATGGACCTCGGACTGCAGGGCAGGACGGCATTCATCAGCGGATCGACCCAGGGCATCGGGTACGCCGTGGCCTCGGCGCTGACCGCCGAAGACGTGCGCGTGACGCTGAACGGCCGGGACGCCGGGCGCGTGGAGGCGGCCGTCGAGCGGCTGCGTCGCGAGCATCCGGGGTCGGAGCCGCGCGGCCTCGTCGCCGACTTCGCCGATCCCGCACAGGTGGAGGGGCTGCTCGGCGCGCTCGGACCGGTCGACATCCTGGTCAACAACGTCGGCCTCTTCGGCCTCGCCGACTTCGAGGCCGTGGACGACGATGAGTGGGGGCGCTACTTCGAGGTCAACGTGATGAGCGGCGTGCGCCTGTCGCGCCACCTCCTCGGCGGGATGCTCGAACGCGGCTGGGGGCGCGTCCTCTTCATCAGCAGCGAGTCCGGCGTGAACGTCCCGGCGGACATGATCCACTACGGCGTCACGAAGGCCGCGATGCTCGCGCTCGCCAACGGCCTCGCCAAGCGGACGCGCGGCACGGCTGTCACGGTCAACACCGTCCTCGGCGGCCCGACGTACTCGGACGGCGTCGCCGCCACCGTCGAAGCGATCGCGGCCGCGCAGTCGATCCCCGCCGATGCGATGAAGGAGGCGATCATCGGCCAGAACCGCACCTCCCTCCTCGAGCGCTTCATCGCGCCCGACGAGATCGCACACCTGGTCGCGTACCTCGCGAGCCCCTTGGCCTCCGCCACGAACGGCGCGGCCCTCCGCGCGGACGGGGGAGTGCTGACCGGGATGCTCTAGCGGCGGCGGGCTACACGCCCCCGCCGCCTCCTCCGCCGCCGCCCCCGCCGGAGAACCCGCCGCCTCCGGTGCCGCCGGACGACGAACTGCTCGCGATGGTGGTGCTGGAGGAGATCCCGCTGACCATCTGCGACAGCACGGCGGCGTTGAAGGCCGTCTGTCCGGCGTACCAGGTGGGCGTCTGGCCGGTCTGCTCGTAGAACCTCCCGAGCTCGGCCAGCCACTTCTTCTCCTCGCCGAGCAGCACGGCCCACGGCAGGAGGCGCTCGGTGAGCTTCAGCATCTCGCGCGGGTCGTCGGCGGCGACCGGCACGCGCTCCGCCCCCTGAGGCGACTGCAGGTAGCGGATGCGATCGGCCTCGGCGAGCTCCACGTACATCCGCAGACCGTCCACGTACTCCCGGAGCGCGGTCCCCGTGCTGGTCAGCGGCGCGTGCGACAGCAGGATGGCGGTGCCGACGAAGAGCAAGGCCGAGCCGATCAGGATCGCGATGGGCACCCCGCCGCCGTAGACCCCGACGATGCAGAGCACCGAGCTGACGACGGCCAGCACGGTTGCGCCCAGCCCGGTGAAGAACACTGCGCGCACCGGTCCGCGCGGGCCGGTGGTGCGGTAGCCGTAGCCGGTGGCGTCCTTGTGCACCCGCTTCAGCAGGGCGGTGAAGGCGCGCGCCACCCGCGGGTTCGACGACCCGAGCTCGAGCGTCGTGCCCGGGGCGACCGTGTCGCCGAAGAGGGCCTGCAGGGACTGCAGCTCGTCCTGCGTCGGATGCGGCTCGCGCAATGCCTGCCGGCCGGTGGCCTCCGTCGAGACGAGTTCGAGCGTGTACTTCGGGCGGCCCAGGAATCCGGTGGTCTGCAGGATGCGCACCCGGCCCGCCACGGCGAGATCGAGCGTCTGCGCGGCGACCGCCTTCGCGGTGCGCCCGGTCAGGTCCGCCGCGAGCAGCAGCCCTTCCTTCGGCGGGACGTACTCGGGGATGATCGTGCCGCGCCCCGGCGCGTCGCGCAGCAGGCGCACACGCACGACGATCGCGCCGATCAGCGTCAGGATGCAGAGCAGCAGCAAGCCGACGGCCGCGTAGCCCCATCCGGTGTCGAAGAGCCCGTCGGCGCGCGCGGTGAAGGTGCCCGGTGCGAACCCGATCGCGAACGTGAGGTTCTCCCGCGCGCCGAGCTGGTGGGCTGTGAAGCGGAATCCGTCGTCGGTGCGCTCGACGCTCGCCGCATCCGTCGAACCCTGTGCGCCGCGATACGCGGACGCGGTGCCCTGCAGGGCTCCCGCCAGCCCCGCGCCGAGGTGCACCGTCGCCGTGACGCGGTCGAAGGGCTGCGCCCACGCCGTCCCGTTGGCATCCCAGTAGAACTCGTCGTCGTCGGTGTCGTGGAAGTAGCGGGTGACGTTCGTCTGCCGATAGGTGATGACGTAGGTCTGGTCGCCGTGCACGTAGTCCTTCGCCGCGATCGTCAGCGACAGGATCCCGTCGTCGGAGTCGCTGCTGTACGGGCGCGGGGTGCCGTTCTCATCCGTCACCGACACCACCTGCAGGCCGGTCGGCTGGCCGTCGTAGTCCTCGACCAGTTCGCGCCGGATGCCGTGGTTCTGGTCGGTCTCGGGAAAGCGCGCGACCAGCGTCTCGACGGTGGTGAGCGTCGAGTGCCCCTCGGCGTCGCGGCCCAGCCGGTAGTCCCCGTCGAAACTGGCGAAGGTGAAGTCGTCGACGCCGGCGGGGGCGATGGCGGAGGGCACGCGCTCGGCGTGCCCCGCGTGCTGGGCCTGCGCCGGCGCGACGTTCGCATTCAGGACGCCCCCGGTCGCGACGAGCACGCACAGCGCGGCCGCGACGATGGTCGCGACCAGTCTTCCGGCCCGACCCTGCCGCCGGTTCCGAACGCGGACTCCCACCTGCCCCGCCGTCCTCCGCCCCGCCGGACGGCTCGCCTCGGCCGCCGGCCCGTCCGGTGGCACGCGTCCCATCCTGACATGGCGGGGGTGCTGCCCCGGGCAGGGGAGTGGGATCAGCTGGTCTGACATCGCGTCGAGGTGCCGGGGCGTATGCGAGTGGCCGCTAGCCGGAACAAGTGGAGCGAGTGACGGGAATCGAACCCGCGCTATCAGCTTGGGAAGCTGAAGTTCTACCATTGAACTACACTCGCGAGACCTGAAATCCCAGCAAAACACTGGGAAGTGAGGCTGCCGCCCAGACTACCCGGTCAATGGTTTTTGGCCAAACTCACCGTTTACTCACCGCTTTGGGATTTGGCTCCTTGGCCTGAGCTCTTTAGTCATTGCTGTCGGTGCTCTGAAGCCGGCACACTCGGGGCCGCGGCGGCAACAACGCTGACCCTCGCATTGGGCGTCGGGCGATCAGAGCTTATGCAGCCAGCCGCCTGAGGTCTCGGCCGCTAGGCTGCGCGGATGGACCTGCTTTCGGGACTGATCGGCGCAATCATTGGTGGTCTGATCGCGTCATTGACCACCCTCTTGGTATTCGGTCTTGAGCGAAAGCGACAGCGTGACAGCAACACGGCGGCGCTGAGGCGCGAACTCACCGTCTCGCTCGTCCGTTCGTTCGAACACTTCCGCGACGTCCAGGCCAACCCGACCGCTAACGCCAATCGTGCGCGCGAAGTCGTGAGCACCTTCGAGGCCGACTCGGCGCTGTTCCGCGCAAACATCGACACGACGTCCCCCGTCGCGGTGTACGTCGAACTGGTGAAGCAGCAAATCGAATCCGCACGTCTCCAGTGGCTCGATCCACACATCTTCTCGACCTACCTCGCGGAACCGCTGCTGCGTTGGGGTATCGGAGACCCAGCCTGGACAGACGGCGCCATCGGTTTGTTGCTCGACCAGATGAGGAAGAACAACCTCGGGCCGCCCTCCAGCTACCCAAGCAAGGCAGAGCGGCTCAAGGCTGTGGTTGTATCAAAGTCAAATAGCGACGGTGTTCCGATCTAGCCAGAGGCCATCCGCTCTCTTACCGGAGGGCCCACTTGCCTCATCCGATCAGCATCGACCGGCCGCTCCACCTGATCAGCCCTAGCCGGCGTACGACGGTGTGAGTCGCGGGTCGTTCACAGGATGATGTCGGTGGCCTTGTTTTCGATGCCGCCGTCGTGACCTCCTGATACGGAAGCCAGCCCCGGCGGCACTATACGCCTCCGTGCTTGCTCTCTAAGTGAACACGGTGGGGCGTCGAGGGACTCAACTAGGCTCGGAAATCTCGTCTGACAGCAGGCGTTCGAAGACATCCACAATTGCCCTCGGAACAGCCCACGGATGGTTGAACCAGGCGTGGCTGATCACATGGTCCCCGAGAAGCTGACGATGGGACTTGAGCTCTGGAAAAACTTGTAGAAGTCGGTCGTTCAGGTCGTGCCCGCGCAGCTCGAACCAGAAGGCCTGCACCTGGAGTTCGAGCCCGTCTGCATACGCTGTCGTCCGTTCCGTGGTGTCGTAATCATCGTGAGCGACCGCCGCTGTGAGCCAATTCACGAGCTCCTGAGCCTCCTCCGGTCTTATCGACGTCGTCGTCATATCCGGGAACCGCCCGATCAACCGCTTGTGTCTGTCCTCCAGCATTAGAAGTGCTAACGGCAGCGGGTCCAGAAGGACATTCTCTATTGAGTGGCGAGAGCCGTCGAATACGATCGCCGTCTCGGGTTCCTTGCTCCGGTAGTCACGATCGATCAAGCCGAATACCAGATCGTTCCCGTTCTTGCGCAGCCTGCCCACCAGGTCGATGACCGCGTCGCACCCGTTCGTGTTCGCGCTGCCCCCGGCCGCCATGAACTGGAGGGACCGCTCGGAACCGATCCGTGCTGCGAGCAGGGTATGCATTTGGGAGTACCGCCGTTCGTCGACAGGGCTTTCAACCAGCACGGTCCGACGATGATCCGCCCGAACACTCAATGTTGGAACGCCGACCAACAGAGAGCGTAGTGCGGCGTCTTTCGTTGCCTTGGCCAGCCTCGGGCTTCCCGTGCGGGACATCAGGTAGATCGATGCCTCGTCGGCCAGCGCGACCGTGGTCGGGGAATGGGTGGTCATAATCACCGGCACTCCCAAGCCTTCGACAATGAGGTCCGAGACGAGGCGGAGCAAACTCCTCACCATCGACGGGTGCAGCGCCGCGTCCGGCTCGTCCAGAAGGATCACCGCCGGCTTCTCGATCGCCAGGCGTCGATGGTCAGCGGAGTACGCGGCCAACGCTATCGTCAGGAGTGTCTTCTCGCCCGACGACAGCTCTGTGAGCGGTACGTCGAAACCGGAGTCCATGTCGAGTAGGCGGGGCTGAGGGTACGGCGGCAATACGAAGGGTTCGGGGCGCTCGAATCTGTATCGCATCCCCACGTCGGCCAAAACGTCGTTGAGCGCGTCCCACGGCGGGGACCCATAGGAATCGACGAACTCGTCCTCCTTCAGAAAGTCCACCTCATCGCTGAATTTCTCTGCTCTGAATCGCTTGAACCCGTTGATCGTGTGCAGGTAGGTGTACGTCGAAAAGATATCCGCCATGAAAACGCTGAATAGGTCGCGTCTGCCAGTCTCGATTGGGGTGAATTTCTCGAAGTCGCTGTTGGTCCATTCGCCCAGCCACTTACCCGAACGTATTTCGAGGCGGCTTAACCCGTCAGCATTCAGGAGCCCCTGCCCTAGAACGAAGGCGGTCAGCTGTTCTCTCGCTTCCGGTCGGCCTCGGACCTGGGCGAGGTGCCCAATGATCTGCTGACGAAACATATCCACCCGCTGCTCGTGCGTTTCATGCGCGACGGCAACCTGATCGACCGCCTGGAGGTCGGCGGTCGACAGCATCCGGGGTCGCCGGTTCGTGTAATCGAAGTCAACCCACTGCGTCACAAGCTCGCGCATCGACTCCAGGAGGTGTGTCTTTCCAGCCCCGTTCTCTCCGGTGATGAGCGTGAAGCCCGGAAGATCATCTGTGGTCGGCGTTTCAACAATCGACTTATGGAAATTAAACGTTCTGATCTGCAAGGCACCCCTCCTGCCGAAAGGCTAGCGTTGCCGGCAACTCTTATCACGTACGAGGCGCCGCAGTCTTTAGGTAGCGCTGCTGCTCACGGCTTTCGTTTAGAGGCGGAGTGCGTCACAACCGCGGGGGCCTGCTGGACACTTAAGTCGTGACGTCTCAAGAACCAGCGCCCAGACCGTTCGGGGTCTCAGATGAGGAAGCACTAGAACTTTGCCGTGAGTGGATGGTCTACCTTGGCGCTTCGGATACGGTCATCTCGGTGGGGGCGGCGCGCGAATCGTGCGATCTCTATAGCTCTCAATACCTTGGTTGGGTCGACAACACCCGCGGAAACCTGGGGGTCGAAACGGTAGAAAAGGCGGCAAAGCTGGCAGCGGCGGATGGACGTCGCGCGCTGATATTCATCAGGGGAGGTGTGCGGCCGGTGGCGCAACAGCGAGCTGACGCCCTCGGTGTCGCACTCCTGAATTACCGCGCGAGGGACAGTGCGCTCGATGGTAGGAGCTACCTCGGCAGAGAGATCGTCGCAACCGGCCTCGAACGGCGATAGCCCTAGAGCGTCAGCGCGTGATCGTTGGCGTCGTCGACTCCGTTGATGTGATCGGACCTGTGGCATCGATTCGCGCGGCTCGTCCAAGTTCCAGCCGAGCTGCGGCGCGGGACTTCTCAATCGTCTCTTCGCTCAGCTGGCGCTGCATAGTTGTTGCGAGTCCCGTTTTGGCTGCATCGGCGGAACCCGCGATCACGACGACATCATTTTGTGCCCGTCCCCTGGTGAGCCCTACATAGAGGCCGGCCGCGTCGACGCCCGGGCCAACGATGGAGCGTTCGGTGGTTTCCCCTTGGACACCGTAGACGGTGGTGGCGTAACCGAGGTGGACGTGTGAACTTGCGTAGTCGCGTGTGATCCGACGGAGCGCAGACGAGTCGCTGATCGATGCGAGTGTGACGTGCTCGTCCGAGATGGTCCGAACGACCCAGTTCTGCCGATTCTCGACACTAGAGCTGTTGTCGTTTCGGCGGGTCTGCACCACGTCCCCGACGAAGAGTGGCTGTCCCGATTGGCCAAGCGCAAAGCGGAGAGTACTGAGTTCGCCGGACTGGATGCGTCGAGCCTGAATGGCTTCGCTGACCTGCTGTGCTTCTGCGTGCGTAGCGGTTACGAGGGCGATTGTCTCCGCCTTCCGCGAAGACTCTAGCCAAGCGGTGATCATCGAATCGCGAGCTTCTGCCTCAGTGGTCACGTGCTTGAGATGCCCTGTCCGCTCAAGCTCCTCCGCGATTGCCCTCGATTCGGCGGGGCCGCTTGAGTCGCGCAAGCGGGCAGATAGGTCTGCCCATTCGGGGTCGCGGAAGCGGTGAACCTCGGTGAGCTCGATCTTCTCAAACGCGGACCGGCGGAAGAGTGCCATTGCCCCGGAGTGCCCAACGGGCAGGGCTTGGTAGTCGTCGCCTACGACGGCGACGGTCGCGCCGGTGCGGTGGATCACCTCGATGAGGGCGTTGGCGGCTTCGAGGTCGAGCACGCCGGCCTCGTCGACGACGATCCGATCACCAGGACGAATCCGCGTTCGCGGACCCCGATACGGCTGTCCCGTTGACGGGTCGGTGTCGCCGGGATTGAGGCAGGTCCATTCGGTGTTGCCGGCTGCGCCTGTGTTCCATCGCCAGCCGAAGTCGTGCAAGAGCTGGTGGAGGCTAGACGCTGCGCTGTTGGTTTCGCGTCCGGCGACGGTGGACGCCTTCTTGGTGGGGGCGACGATGATCATGTTGCGTCCATGGCGGCGAAGCGTGGCGACGGCGACCTTGAGCATCGTGGTCTTGCCGGTGCCGGCGGCCCCCGTGATGGCGACCACGGAAGCAGTTCCTGCGATGGCGGAGGCTCCGTCGGTTTGGTCGCTGTCCAGCACGCGGTTCGGGTCGAGGGCGTGGGCGATCGCCGTGATCTCCTCGACTGGGGCCGGTACGCCGGGTGCCGAGAGCGCTTCGATGCGGCTGGCGATCGTGGCCTTCAGCGCTGCGGTAGAGGTAGCCATCCGGGACTTGGTGTGTCCAGGGACATCGGGTTCGTCGAGCAGGGTGACAGTGAGCGCACGTGTTGAGGCGACGACGTGGTCAGCTAACTCCGCCAGTTCTGCGCGCTCGGCGACAACGCCTGTGGCGGCGATAACACGGATGGTCCCTGCTCGCAGGTCCATCATGCTGAAGCGTCCACCGGTGCCGGTCGATCGGGCGTCTGCGTCGACGATGGCTTTCGCGGCGAGGAGTTCGAGGTCGAGATCCGCGAGCGACGCTGAGGGTACATCGATTGAGGTGCGCTCCTGTCGGAGAGCGGGGTCCGTCGTCAGGAGTTCTTGTTGGATGAGCTCTGCCCAGTCCTCCTCGTTCAAGTCGGCGGGCTTGTTGGGTCGACCGGCGGCCCACGCCCATCGGTCGATCTGGTTCAGGACATCGTGGGAGGGCTCCTGTCCCGGATGCTGTTGCTTCCACCAAGCAATTCGGGCGACCTTGTTGGCTTCGATCTGAGCGGACCGCTTCGACAGTGGACGCACCAGATGCTGCAACTGGCTGATCTCCCCGTCGTCGTTGAGGGTGAACCCTTTGGCGGCGAGTGCGTTGATCCAGGTGGGGTCGGTGCGGGAGGCGAGGTCGCCTTCGGCGTTGATGACGTTCTGGAACCGCAACGCGACCCGGGTGTCGATGTTGGACCATTTGCCGTCCACGCCTTGGACTTTGACGTTCAGCCAGAGGTGACGGTGCTTGTGCGGGTCCAGGGAGCGGGAGCGTTCGTGGCGGAGTTCGACGACCTCGATCCGGGCCAGGTCTTCGCGGATGGCGCCGCCTTTGCCGCGGCGGGCGTTGAGCTCGGACTGCCACAGCTTCACAATCCGGTCCCGGAGGCGGTCTTGGAGGTCTTCGTATGCGGCGGACAGCTCGGGGTCGAGCATGGCGGCGATCGAGAACGACTTCGGTGCGTTGATTGTCGCATCCAGAATCAGGTCCGCGACGGGAGACTCCAGGTCCCGACCGCGGCGTTCGCCGGTGATGGGGTCGAGTCCGTCCACCCAGGCATTGAGTTGGTGGCGGGTGAGGAGGTCGTCGCGGATGGCGCCGTTCTCGACGATGTACCGGGTCATCACGGCGTCGGCGTAGCCGACGGCGGCGATCACACCGTCCGCGGTCTTGGCGGTGAGGGTGGCGTCACAGACTCCGGAGAAGGCGTAATTGACCGCTTGCTTGACGCCGTGGGACTGCTGTCCCCGCTTCCATCTGGCTACTCCGCCTCGCACCTGCACTCACCTCCCGCTAACCTCGCCTTGGGCTTCCCGAAACTGGACGGTCTTGTCCTTTCGAAAAGAGTTCCTCTACTTATTACTTCCGGTTCGGCGAGCGTTTTGGCGCGCAAATGGCGCGCGCTGCTGCTTTTCCCCGAATCCGTCCCCTCCCCGGCCAACGATGACAGGCCAGATCTGGCCTGTCTTTCCGGGCATTTGAGCGGGCCACCCGCCGTCACACCTGTGAATTTGCAGCCTGTGACGATTCCTGAGCGCACATCGAGTGCAAATCCGGCCGTTTCGCAGCGGCGACGGCTCACGCCAAGGAGGCCCCGCGCGGCTGTCAGAGAGCCGCGCTGTGCTGTCCTGTCCGAATCGAATGCCCTCATACCTACACGTTGTGTCTCCGAGCCGGTTTTGACGCGCGAACCCCTCAAATGTCCGGAACCCGCTAGGAATCGCGGGAATCGTGGCGGAAGCTCGGCTCGAACCGTGCTGGGGAATCGCGCCGCCATCGTGCGTCTAGCCACTGACGCCGTCGCGCATTGACTGCGGCTCGCTCTCTTCGATGGCCAGGCGGGTGAGGTTGACGAACGGCACGCACGCCGTCTCCGCGGTCAGAGCAGCGAGCCACCCGATCGGCGTGTGCGGGTCGGCGGCGATCGACCATCCGTCCGTCACGTAGGTGCTGACGGTTTCCACGCATTCGTGCTTCTCTGAGGCATCTGGGGTCGAGGACCCTTGCACGCCGATGAGTCCGCCTTGCAGTTCCGGTGCCATGTTGCTGGTGTCGATGATGAATACCCGCATCCCACTCACTCCCAAGAGTCGATCGTTTTTGAGTGCCTTTCCGGCGGGTGATCGAGAGCGAGTGGGAGGTGTGGTGTGCTGGGACCGTGGAGTACCGGGGGAGCGAAGCGGGGGAGGATACGCCGCGAAAAGCCCGGCACGGAGCACCGGGAGGGAGCTACGATCGGGCGACGGAAAGGCCCTCAAACCTCACCAGGGCAGCGCCGCGTACGGCGACAACGATGGCGAGGTCGCAGTGCACCAGAGTTATCGAGGGACCCCTCGGTGGGTACGCCGGAGGGTGCGTCCGCGCCGAGCAATCTGTGTTGTGGCACCGCTTTCCTCGGCGTACGCCGCGAGCCACACGGTCGCTCGTACGCGTCGTTCCTGAGTTATTAGCGCGTGTGCTGCGAAAGGTGTGAGTGCGATTGCCGCGAGGATTCCGAGCACAACCCCGGTGAGGAGGTTGCTCGGCCAGGGGACCTGTTCCAGGTGTATCGGACTTGTCGGCGCGACTAGGAGCGCGATGAACGCGATCACGAGTCCAGCGAGTGCGAGCTCAATGTTCGATGAATCATCGGACGCCCGACGTTGCAGCTCGGCCTGGACCTGAAGGCGCAAGCTGAGAGGTTCGCGTTTCAGATCTCGGATTCGCGGAAGTGTGACGTTGGTGTCACGGTGGATATGCCGTTTGACGTCGTTCGGTAGTCCTGCCATGGGCCGGCTAACTCGGGCGCTTGTTAGACATCGAGGAGCCTCTCGAGGCCGGCCTCGTTGACGATCGTGATGCCGTAGTCGCGTGCCGTTTTGGCCTTTCCCGAGAGGGAGTCGGGATCGGCGGCGACGAGGAGCTTGGTCTTCTTGACGACGTTGTTCTTCACGATGAGCCCGAGACGGGTGAGGACTTCCGCCCAGGCCTCTCGTGGCTTGGACATCTCCCCGGTGAGGACGACGATGTCGCCTGGCTCCAGTCGGAAGCCGGTCGTCATCGGTGGCGCGGGTACGGCCGGCGCTTCGGCCAGCGACGAAACCACGACGTCTTCGTCGATGGAGAGAACGTCGCCGATGCTCCGGATCTCTGCGGATTCGGCATCGGTGAGGACGTGGTCCTCCCATGCCGTCGCGACGAGCCCATCAAAGTATGCGCGGTGTGCGAGTTGAACATCCTCGGGGGTTAGACCGAGTCCCTGTGCGAGCGCTTCCAGAGCCGAGGCTTCGGACACCGAGACGACCCGATCAAGGAGAACCCGGTCGAGGAGGGCTAGATAGTCGACGTTGAGCTGCGCTCCGAGACGTGTGGCAGTGAGCGAACCCACGAGTCGGTCGACGAAGGTGTGGTCTTGTTCGAAGGCCTCTGTTCGAGCGGTCCATCGGACGCTCGGGTCGACCGCGAACGGACCGTAGTGTCCAGCTGAGGCAAGCCAGGAGTCCCAGTAGGGCCGATTCGACACGGTCCGCATGTAAAGGCTGAGGAGCTGCGCCGTCGCAAGGGCGTCCCCGCCCGCGCTGTGGGCGGCGGTCAGTTCGACTCCGACAGCCGTGCAGCATTCAGCCAACCTTCGATAGCCAGATACGCCTTCGCTCATCCGCATTGTGCAGAGCCAGCGCTCCGGTTCCGCTACGCGCAGGCCGGCCTGAGCCATCTGAAAGCCGAGGAACCTCGAGTCGAACGATGCGTTGTGCGCGACTGGGACGCGGTCATCTAGGAGGTCAGCGACGCTCGGCGCGATCTGTTCGAAGAGAGGCGCCCGCGCCGCCGCCGCGGCCGTGATGCCGTGGATGTGCTGCGGACCCATGTCGCGATTCGGGTTCACAAGAGTCTCGTGCCGAGTCTCGATCTCGCCCTCCGGTGACACCAAGACGATCCCGATTTCCACGATGCGGTCATGCTTCGTGGGGAACAGGCCAGTCGTCTCCAAATCGACGACTGCGAACCCTTTGCCCATGCGTCACCCCCTCAGCGAGGCTAGCGACCGGGGCCAGGCGCCCGAAGCCGCCAAAACGGGTGACACTTACCCGGAGACATCTGCGTTTGAGGTCGCCGACGGGCGCTGAAGAGAGTGCCAAGGCGGGCGACCTTCACTTAAGTGCCTGCGTGCATCGTCTTCGATTGTGTCTTGCTTCGATCCATTCGGCCTCTTCGCTCATTGCTCTGGTCTCCCATTGAGTTTCTTGCACTTTGGATCCTCGTTGCCTTCCTTTGGTGGTCTCTCCCGCGCTTTCATCACTCCCGCCCCAGCTTCATGTCGAACGCTCGAGGACAAGACCAGATCGCGCATCGACGTCAGGGTATGAACGCCGCGACGGAGGCTGGTGTCCCCGCCGGGATGCTGAACGCATGCTTTGGGATTCCTTGCTTCAGGTCGAAGACCCCGACGGTATTGGTTCTGCGGTTGGCCACGAAGAGCCTGTCGCCGACCAGGCAGTGGTCGCGAGGCTCGTCGCCGCCCGTCGGCGTCTCGCCGATGATCGTCAGCGCGCCTTGCGCGTTGGAGCGGAGTGATACGAGGACGTTGGAGCCGCGCACCGCGGCGTGCAGGATGGTTTCGCCCGCGACGATCGTCGACGTGATGGAGGAGGGGGAGTCCGCCGGGCTCGGATTGGCTCGCACCGGTGACGACGCGATCACGGCGAGGCCGTGCCGGCGGGAGGGCTCGAGCGTCAGGACTTCGGACGACTGCTCGGTGAGCACATGGACGCGACCTTGGGCATCCTGAGTCAGATGCCGGGGCCTGCACCCGGTCGGCAGGTCGACATCCCCCCGCGCCGCCACGGCTCCTGCGTCATTGACCGACCAAACCCGCAGGCGATCGAGCCCCGGGTCCGTCGTGACGATCATCGCGTCGTCCAAGACCAACGCCGCGTGTGCGCGCGAGCCGTGCCCTCCGCCCGGGAATCTGACCACACCGCCCATGCGAGGAACGCCCCCCTCGTCCAGATGGACGAAGGTGACGCCGCCAGCGTGCCAGTCGCTCACGACAAGGAACCGGCCGGCGGGATCAATGGCGACGTGGCACGGTTGCCGCCCGACGAAGCGAGCGTCGACGCACTCGAGTTCACCGGCCGAGCCGACCATGAGGGTGCGCAGGAGGCCCGTCCGTTCCTCGACGGCGTAGCCAGGCCCGCCAGCGCGTGCGGCCGCGACGAACGCGGGCGAGTTGCACCGGAAGAGCGTCCCATCGATGATCGTCCCCGCGGACCGCTCCAGGACGAGGCGGCTCACGCCGACTCCAGTTCCGCCGAGATCGGCCGTATAGCTGCCGACCCAAACTACGTGCCGCTCAGCCGGTGCGTCGGCCACCGAATCCGGCTGACGCTTCGGCGAGCCAGGCTTCCGCGATGAGGCGGTGGCCGAGAGGGGAGGGATGGACGCCGTCCGGCGCGAGTTCGCTCGCGCCGAGCTCGGACGCCGCCTCGTTCAAGAGCTGGTGCAGCGGCACGACCGGGGCGCCGTAGGCGACGCCGAGCTCGTTGACTACGTCGATCTTCTCGCGGAGCTCGGGCAGCCACGCCTGTTGGCCGTCTGCGACCGGCAGGAGGAACGGTTCCATGAGGACGACCTCGCCGCCGGACGCGGCAGCGCCATCCAGGATCGAGCGGAAGTCGTCGGCGAAGACGTCGGTCGGTGTGTAGTCGTCGCGGTCGGAGTGACGCCAGACGTCGTTGATCCCGACGAGGATCGTGAGCACATCCGGGCGTGCTGCGACGACCTCGCCCCAGCGCGCGCGAAGATCGCGGACGCGATTGCCGCCGATGCCGAGGTTGATGACGTCCGGCGCTGCGGGGACGTCAGCGAGCTCGTCGGCGATGATTCGGACGTACCCTTCCCCGAGCGCGCCGACCTCGGGTCGGTGTCGGTTAGCCTGCGTGACACTGTCTCCGAAGAACACGAAGGTCCGGGGTCGCAAGGGAGTCGCCGGCGTCACGAGAGCGCCCCGCGGTGGTCCCAGTGCCCGAGCGCCGTGCGGGCTTCGCTGTGCGCGTCTCGGATGAGGGTGCGAGACGTCGTCTCGACCTCCGGATCCGCCGCCGCGATCTGCTCCACCAGGCGCTCATGCATCTGCAGCCCCTTGTGGGTCTCCTCGACGAGCGGGAATACCAGCGTCTCGCGGGTCCTCACCGCCGCGGCGATCACGGTGCTGAAGCAGCTGAACATCTTGTTCCCTGAGCGGAGGAGCAGCTCGGTGTGGAACTCGACGTCGGCTTCGGTGAAGGCGTGCAGATCGCGCGCGACCATCGCTTCGCGCATCCGTGCGATGAGACGGCGGAGGTCTCGGACCGCTGCGCCGTCGGAGAGTCCGGCGATCAGCCGGGCCGCGACAGGTTCCACGGCCAGCCGGGTCGAATACAGCTCCTCGACCTGCTCGAGACGGTCCTCCCCTTGCAACCGCCACGTGATGACCTGCGGATCGAGGAAGTTCCACTGGTCGCGCGGGGCCACGCGGGTGCCGATCCGGGGGCGGGCTTGAACGAGCCCTTTCGACTCCAGAGCACGGAACGCCTCGCGGAGGACGGATCGGGACAGGCCTAGATCTTCCGCCAGCTGATCGGGGAGGATCGTCTCTCCGACCCCCAGTGCGCCTTGGACGATCGAACGGCCCAGCTGTTCGACCGTCTGGTCGTACAGTCGCGCGCCCGAGGTGGGCGAGATGGTCACAACGCTCACGTCACTCCATTCGTTTAGTCCGGTTCGCGTCGCCCCCAAGAAATGGGAGTTGACGTAGGCCTAGTAAATCAGAATAATCAGATTAGTCATACTCACAAACTCACCGAGGAGAACCCGTTGCGCGTTGTCGTCGCCGACCCGATGCAGGTACGCCTGGCCGCAGACCTGCGCGCCGAGCTCGGCGCGGGCGTGACCTGGGAGTTCCTCGACCGGCCCGAGCACATCGATACGGCGAGCAGGGACGCCGATGTCTTCGTCGGATCCCGGCTGAGCTCGGATCAGATCCGGGAGCGCCCGCGTCTGCGACTCATCCAGGTCGCCGGCGCGGGTTACGAAGGAATCGACCTGTCCGCCGTTCCTCGCGGAGTCACCGTGGCCAACACGTCGCATCACGGGCGGGCGATCGCCGAGTACTGCCTCATGTCGATGCTGGTCTTCTCCCGTAGCCTTCTGGCGGAGGACAGGGCTCTCCGGGAAGGGACGTGGCTGTCCGTGTTCCAGGACCCGGGGTCGCCCGTGCACGACACGCTCGCCGGCCGCACCGTCGGAATCATCGGGTACGGCGAGATCGGCAGCGAGGTCGGACGGCTCGCACGCGCGCTGGGCATGCGGGTCGCCGTCGTGCGCCGCACACCGCACGCCACACCCTCTTCGGACGTCGACTGGGTGGGGTCGCTTGATCAGCTTCCGTACCTGCTACGCGTTTCGGACTTCGTCGTGGTCACGGTCCCCCTCACCGAGGCCACGACGAAGCTGATCGGGCCGGAGGAACTCGCTGCGATGCCTTCGACCGCCGTGCTGATCAACGTGGCCCGGGGCCCGATCGTCGACGAGGAGGCGCTGTACGCGGCGCTCCGCGACCGTGCGATCCGCGGCGCCGCGATCGACGTCTGGTGGCAGTACCCCACCGACGGCAACCGGGGTGAACCCTCCCGGTTGCCATTCGGGACGCTTCAGAATGTCCTCCTCACACCGCATACCTCCGGGGTGACGACCGACGTCTTCCGCAATCGCATGAAAGACGTCGCCGCGAACATCGCGGCATTGCGAGACGGCCTCCCGCTTCGCAATGTCGTCTTCCCGGCGCACCACTAACACCCGAGCACCACACCGCACACAACAGGAGCAATCGATGAAGATGAACCTCAGATGGGGAGCGGCCCTCGCCGCGTCGGCAGCCGTCGGGCTGGCGCTCTCCGCATGCACCGCGTCCGGCAGCACCGCCACGAGCACGTCATCCGGGCCGGTGACGATCACGGTGATGGGAATCCCTGCCACCACCAAGCCGGCTGCCCGGCAGGCGTTCATGGACGACATCGCCGCGTTCGAGAAGGCGAACCCGAACATCACCGTGACGCCGACGGACGAGAAGTGGAACCCGCAGTCCTACGTCACCGAGCTCGCGGGCGGGACGGCTCCCACTCTGCTGTGGGTGCCCCTCACCGATCCGCCCGGGCTGATCGCCCGGAAGCAGGTGGCCGACCTCACCGACGACTTCGCCCAGCTGCCCGCGTCGAAGCAGTTCAACACGAAGACGCTCGAGCCGCTGAAGGGCGACGGAAAACTGTACGGGATCCCGACCGCGGAGTACGCGCTCGGCTTGGCCTACAACCGTGACCTCTTCACCAAGGCGGGCCTGGACCCGGACAAGCCGCCCACGACCTGGAAGCAGGTGGAGTCCGCCGCCAAGAAGATCACAGAGGCCACCGGCGTCCCCGGCTTCGCGGAGATGACGGCGAAGAGCTCCGGCGGATGGCACCTGACGGCCGGCACCTATTCCTACGGCGGAACGATGGAGACGCTCGGCAAGGGCGGCAAGTACTCCGTCCAGGTGGACAACCCTGACGCCGTCTCGTATCTCAAGCAGCTCCAGACGATGCGCTGGAAGGACAAGTCGATGAGCGAGAACGCGCTGCTCGGTTACGACGACATCAACAGCGGGTTCGCCGCCGGGAAGTACGCGATGATCATCTCTGCGCCGGACTACTACACGAACTACATCCAGCAGTATCAGGGCGACCCGAACTCGTTCGGCATCACGGCGTACCCGCAGGCGGGAGGCAACACCACGCTCGCCGGTGGAAGCGTGGCCATGGTCAACGCGAAGGCCACGAAGGCCCAGACGGCCGCGGCCGTCAAGTGGATCGACTACCGCTGGCTCCGGCCGCAGTACGACACTAAGGCTGCCTCAAGCCTGGCGAAGTCGAATGCTGCCGCGAACATCCCGGTGGGTATCCCGGCGGTCCCGCTGTTCAACACCGCGACCCAGGACAAGATCGCCGCGGCGATCAATCCCTACGTCACGATCAAGACAGCGAACTTCGCGCCGTTCATCAACGGAACGGCGAAACTCCAGCTCCAAGCCGAACCGCCTGTCGCTGCGCAGCTCGTCTACCAGGCGCTCGACCCGGTGATGCAGGCGGTCCTGACCCGTCAGGACGCCGATCCCGAGACGGAGCTGAAGAAGGCCCAGTCCGCCGCTGAGCAGGCTGTCGCGCAAGCGCAGCAGTGACCGTGGACATCGACATCCTCGGGGAGGCGCCGGTGGCCACGCCGCCGGCGGCCTCCCCGGGAGGGGCCCCGAAGCTGCCAGCATCCCCCGCCCGGCGGACGAAGCGGGCAGGTCGCTGGCGGCGTGACCTGAGCGCGCTCCTCTTCCTGCTGCCGGCGCTCGTGCTCTTCGGAGTGTTCTCCTGGTGGCCGATCCTGCGCAGCCTGCTCCTGAGCCTCCAGTACAACAACCTGGTCGATGCGCCGAAGTGGGTGGGCCTGGAGAACTTCGCGCACGTCTTCGCGGATCCGATGCTGCTCACAGCGGTCGGCAACACGCTCAAGTTCGGGGCGCTGTCGGTGCTCATCGGCTTCCCGCTCCCGCTGCTCCTGGCGATCGTCATGTTCGAACTGCGGCGGCTCGGTGGGGTGTTCCGCGTGCTCGTCTACATCCCCGTGATCATCCCCCCTGTCGTGTCCGTGCTGCTGTGGAAGTTCTTCTACGACCCCGACAATGGGCTCTTCAACACCGTCCTCGCGACGTTCGGACTCGGTCCGTTCCCGTGGCTGCAGACTCAGGAGACCGCGCTTCCTAGCCTGGTCCTGCTCATCGTGTGGGCGGGGGCCGGCAGCACGGTCCTGCTGTTCCTCGCAGCATTGTCGGGAGTGCCGCCGGAGCTGTACGAGGCAGCGGAGGTGGACGGCGCCTCCATCTGGCGCCGCGTCTGGCACATCACCCTCCCGCAGCTCAGGGGGATCATGCTGATCCTCCTGCTTCTGCAGATCATCGGAACGCTGCAGATCTTCACCGAGCCGTACGTGATGACCGACGGCGGCCCGGAGAACTCCACCGTCACCATCCTGATGCTGATCTACCGGGCGGCGTTCCTCAACGGGGACTTCGGCTACGCGACCGCGCTGAGCGTGCTGCTGGCCATCGCCCTCGGCATCATCTCCGCCGTCTACCTCCGCCTCACCCGCTCCTGGAGCAAGAACTGATGACAGTCGACACGCAACTCCCCGTACCGGTCGCGACCCGCCGCCGCCGCGGCTCGCGCGAACGCGAGACCCCGACGCGCAGCGTCATCTCGCCCGCAGATCTTCGTCGGCCCGGTGTCCGCATCGGCGTGCGGGTGACCCAGGGCGTGCTCCTCCTACTCGTCGCGCTCGCCGGGATCGGACCGCTCTGGTGGCTGATCAAGGGGGCGCTCTCAGGGACACAGGAGCTCTTGCGGAACCCGGCTGCGTTCTGGCCGGCCGTGACGCAATGGTCCAACCTCGGCAACGCCTGGACTCAGCTCGATATCGGCCACTACCTGCTCAACACCGTGGTCTACGCGGTCGGCGCCGCCCTGACGCAGGTCCTCGTCGCCGTGACCGCGGGCTTCGCGCTCTCCGTACTGCGCCCCCGCTTCGGCCCGGTCGTCTACGGCGCGATCCTCGCAACGCTGTTCGTCCCCGGAACCGTCTCGCTCGTGGCGCTCTACCTCACGATCATCGACCTCCCCGGCCTCCACGTGAACATCGCCAACACCCCCTGGGCGATCTGGCTCCCCGCCGGAGCCCATGCGTTCAACGTGCTCATCGCCAAGCAGTTCTTCGACACCCTCCCGCGCGAGCTCTTCGAGGCCGCCTCCGTCGACGGCGCGAGCTCCCTCCGGATGCTCTGGCAGATCGCCATGCCGCTCTCCCGCCCGATGATGTTCGCCATCGGCCTGCTCTCGCTGATCGGCGCCTGGAAGGACTTCATCTGGCCCCTGATCGCCATGAGCGATCCCACCAGGCAGCCCTTGTCGGTGGCGCTGCCGCGACTCGCCCAGAACGCCGACCAGGCTCTTCTGCTCGCCGGGATGCTCATCTCCACGATCCCGCCGCTGATCGTCTTCATCGTCTTCCAGCGCCAGGTCGTACAGGGCGTCGGCTTCAGCGGGCTGAAGGGCTAGGCGTGGACCAGAACGACCGGACCGTCATTCAACGCCGCCTTCGTGGCGAAACACTTCGAATCGAACCCTGGGGGCCTGACGCCATCCGCGTGCGGTCGACGCGCCGAGGAACGATCGACCAGACCCGTCCCGGCGGGCTCGAACACCAGCAGCCACTGCGAACGGATGCTGTCGCACGTCCCAACGGCGACGGCGTCGTTCTCGAGAACGGACGACTTCGGGTCGGAGTCGGCGCCCGCGGTGATCTCACCTTCACCTCGACGGTCGACGATCGCATCCTGCTGGCCGAGGATCCGCAGACGCTCGCGTCGACTCCGCCGCGGTACAGCAGGCGCGAAGCCGGTGCAACGCGACTCGACGCGCGCTTCGCTGCCACCGAGGGGGAGCGGTTCTTCGGTCTCGGCCAGCAGCAGCACGGCCTCCTGGACCAGAAGGGCGCCGTCATCGACCTGATCCAGCACAACTCGAACGTGACGATCCCGTTCCTGCTGTCGAACCGCGGCTACGGGTTCCTGTGGAACGACCCGAGCCCCGGCCGCGTCGAGCTTGGCCGGAACCGCACGCAGTGGTCGGCGCACAACTCGGAGCAGCTCGACTACATCGTGATCGCCGGGGCGACCCCGAGCGACATCCTCGCCCGCTACACCGGACTGGTCGGACGCGCCCCGCGTTTCCCCGACTGGGCCTCCGGCTTCTTCCAGTCCCGGCTGCGGTATGCCTCGCAGGAGGAGGTGCTCGCGGTCGCCCGCGAGCACGTCGGACGCGGTCTTCCACTGGCCTCCATCGTCATCGACTACTTCCACTGGAACTTCTTCGGCGACTGGTCGTTCGACCGCGCACTCTGGCCCGACCCGGCCGCGATGGTCGCCGAACTGCGCGATCTCGGCGTGCAACCGATCGTCTCCGTCTGGCCGGCGGTCAACGAGAACAGTGCCAACTTCCGCACGATGGACCGCTCCGGATTCCTGATGACACGGTCGGAGGGCCTGGGCGTCGCCGCTCGCTTCCTCGACACGGGTCAGGACGGGCCGGCGTTCCTGCACTTCTACGACCCGAGCAACCCGGAGGCGCGTTCGTTCGTCTGGGACGCCGTCACCCGAGGCTACCGCGAGCACGGCATCGAGAGCTTCTGGCTCGACGCCTGCGAACCCGAGATCGTTCCCCAGGAGCCGTCGCAATGGGAGTACGCGGCCGGCCGCGCGGACGCCGTCGGCAACCTGTACCCGCACTGGAACGCGCTCGCCTTCAGCGACGGATTAACCGGGGACAACCCGCGAGACGCCCTCAACCTCACGCGGTCGGCGTGGCACGGCACGCAGCGTTACGGTGTCGCGCTGTGGTCGGGAGATGTCCCCTCCACGTTCGCCTCTCTTCGCGCCCAGATTCCGGCGGGGATCAACGCCGGGCTCAGCGGAATCGCGTGGTGGTGCAGCGACATCGGCGGGTTCCACGGCGACGAGACGAACGACTCGGAATACCTGCGCGAGCTCGTCGCGCGCTGGCTGCAGTTCGGGGTGTTCAGCCCGATCATGCGACTCCACGGCCACCGCGTCCCCGACGTCCCCGGCGAGCTGAAGCACGGCGCACCCAACGAAGTCTGGAGCTTCGGCGACCAGGTTCTCGCCATCGCGACGAGATTGCTGAACCTCCGCGAAACGCTGCGTCCCTACCTGCATCGCGTGATGGCGGAGGCGACGGCCTCCGGGCTGCCGGCGATGCGGGCGCTCTTCCTCCACCATCCCGACGAGCCGCGGGCTTGGGAGGTGGACGACCAGTACCTCCTCGGGGCCGACCTCCTCGTCGCCCCGCTCACCGAATCCGGTGTCGAGACGCGCGATGTCTTCGTCCCCGAGGGGGAGTGGACCTCCCTGCAGACCGGCGAGAGCGTCCACGGACCCACGACCACCGGAATCCGCGTGCCCCTCGACGGCATCCCGGCGTTCGTGCGCGCGGGCAGCGCAGTCGCCGCTGAGCTCGCGGACTGGATTCCCGAAGTGGAGGGTGCGGCATGACCTGGCTGGTCACGGGGAGCGAAGGCCGGCTCGGTCGAGCCGTGACGCAGCAGCTCCAGGCGCAGGGCATCACCTTCCGGACGTTCGATCGAGCGCAGGGAGACCGGCCGGGGCACCTCGCAGGCGACCTTACGAATCCTGCGGCGTCGGCTGCCGCCGTCGACGGGATCGACACGGTCATCCACCTCGCGGCGCTCCCGAGCGATAGCGCGGGGTCGCCCGAAGAGATCCTGAAGACGAACGTTCTCGGGACCATCTCGCTCGCCGATACCGCGCTTCGCGCAGGCTGTGCGCGTTTCGTCTATGCGTCCAGCATCAACGCCCTCGGAGTGACGGGGGCCGGCCGTCCTGACCGGCTCCCGGTCGATGCCGCGCAGCCGGCCCACCCCGCAACCCCGTACCAGATCTCGAAGCTCCTGGCGGAGGACTACCTCCTTTACCTCCATCGGGCGACGGACCTCGAGGTCGTCATCCTCCGGCCGTCGTACATCGCAGATGCGGACTTGTACGCGACGTGGAGGTCGCCGACCTTCGACGGCCTGCCCCGCTCCATCAGCGAGCTCTTCGCCTACGTGGACCTCGACGACTGCGCGCGCGCGTTCGTCCTCGCCGGTGAGTCGCGCGGGGCGGACCCGGGCCCATACCTCCTCTCGGCCGCCGACACGTGCTCAGCCGAGCCGACCCGCCGGTTGCTCCCCCGCTGGCCCGTTCCCGTCCGAGCGGACTTCGACGCCTCGCTCGACGACGACGAGCACAGATCGCTCCTCGATCTCGCCCCGACCACCGCTGCACTGGGCTGGCGACCCACCACGAGCTGGCGCGCAGCATCCATCGCACCATCCGACCATGCACCGCACTGAGAACGGAGTACACGATGTCACCTGAACTCACACGTCGCTCGTTGATTGGCGCTGCCGCCGCGGCGGGCGCCGCGGCCGCGCTCGTCAGCGGGTCCGGCGCCGCATTCGGGCTTCCCGTCCGGCCCCGGCTGACCGCGCCGGGAGCCATCGGGAACCTCACGCCGAGCGGCACGATCGCGAACCTCCCCGCGTCGTTCTATGCTCGGCCCGGCCTGGACGGCATGCCCGTCATCGACTACGAGAGCATGCCGGTCGTCAATGTCATGGACCACGGGGCGACCGGGACCGGGCTCACCTCCGATCGGGCCGCCTTCGACAGCGCGGTCGCCGCTGTGAACGCCCTCGGCGGCGGAATCGTCTACCTTCCCGTGGGCCGCTACCTCTTTCCGCCAAACGCGGCGGGGAACGTTAACTGGTGGAACCAGACGACGATCGCGAATGTCCACTTCGTGGGGGAGGGCGAAGGGAGTGTCGTCGTCTTCCGGCGGCCCAAGATGACGACCAACGGCCAGGAAGCGCCGCTGTACCCGGCGGGGGCGGGATGGACCTTCGTCAACGCGACCAATGTCTCGCTGCGCGATTTCGCGATGCAGTGGATCCCGCTCAACATGATCCGGCACACGACCACCGCGACCGCTCTGCTCGTCCGGGTTCCCGAGTCGATGCAGATCCTGCGGATGACGGTCGATCACTGCCAGCCGGGCATCATCCTCCCTCACGCGAACAACAGCTGGATGGTGGACAACGTCCTCCGCAACAGCGGCGCGGACGCCTTCAACTACGGCGGCGCGAAGAACAGCGTCGCAGCGTACAACTGGGCCGAGTCCATTGGCGACGACGGATTCGCCAACTACCAGGACAGCAATCTGTTCCCCGACAGCACCACCATCCCGAACGTCCGGTTCACCCGGAACACGGTCATCAGCGCGTGCTGGGGTCGTGGCATGACCCTGGGCGGTTCGCACCAGACGATCGACTGCAACTGGATCGAGAACACCATGGGCGCCGCCGTCCTCAGCGACATCAGCAACACCGCGACGCCGGCGACGTTGATCGACGCCACCGTGCTCGCCAACACGATGGTCCGCTCCAGCATGGAGATGCGACCCGACAACCGTGCCCTGGCCAGCGGGGGCGGCTATCACGGCGCCGTCGCGTTCCTGAACAAGGTCGATACCCTCACCGTGAAGAACAACAGCGTCCGAGCGTCCGAGGACAACGACATCGCGATCGGGATCACGAACTGGCTCGGGGTCACCGGGAACGACATCGAGGTCTTCGGCAACCATCTCTACGCCGCGGACGGAACAGGGATCAACATCCCGGTCAACAGCACCATCACCGGCCTCGACATCAGCCAGAACAGGATCATCGAGAACACCGGACCTTCCGTCACCGTCAAGGGCACGGCGACCGGTGTCACCTCGGGCGGCAACAACGTCACGACGCTACCCTCCGTGACGGGGTCGGTCACCGGTGACCTGACCGGTTTCACCACGACGACCTCCGCCCCGTACAGCGATCCGTATGCGCCCCGTCGCGCCGAACCGAGCGAGACAGCGTGGACCGATCCCCAGCCGCAGAGCACGGCGGGCCTGCCGAGTGTCAGCGTGACCAGCTACGGGGCGGTGGGAGACGGCGTCCACGACGACACCCCGGCATTCCGAGCCGCACTGGCCGCGCTGCCGGCGACCGGCGGCATCATCGCTGTTCCCGCCGGTCAGTTCCGCCTCGTGGTGGACCCGTCCTCGTCGACCTTCCGGGACACCAAGATCACCCATCACTTCGCGATCACCGAGCGTGACAACGTGCACATCGTCGGCGCGGGAAGCACCTCCGTGATCGTCTGCACGAGCCCGGACGCCCAGGGCATCCGCATCATCGGCGGGGAGGGGTGCTCGGTTTCGAACGTCGCGTTCTCTCTCCCGGACCGGCCCGACCTCCGCCGCAACCGCGCGCTGCTGGACATCAGCGGCGCCAAGGACGTCTCCGTCACGGACGTGTCGCTGTCTGGCGCGAGCGGCTCGAACCTCGTGATCGACACCTGCACGGGCGTCTATGTCGGAGGCGTCACGAGCACGAACGCCAACATGTACGGCATCGATGTTGAGGGTTCGCGCCAGGTGCGAGTGACCGGCTGCACCGCGGACGACAACCGCGACGGGGGAATCCAGATCGGCTGGGTGGGAACCGTCTTCCGTGAAGCTCAGTTCGTGCACGTCGACGCCAACACCGTCGATGGCTCCGTCGAAGGCGCGGGCATCCTCGCGAGCAGCGGTGCGGGTCTGCTCATCGACAGCAACACCGTGAGCAACACCTGCCAGGCCGGAATCTACCTGTGGGGCCGCGCCCCCGGCTTCCCGCTGTTCAGCGCGGACATCACGAACAACACCGTGACGAACGCGTGCACGGGCGCCTACACGTACACGCCCGGCGCCATCTCGATCCACTCCATCCGTGAGACGGCAGGGATGACGACAGGGACGTTCACCGTCTCCGGGAACACGATCTCGAACACTCCGTTCTCGGGAGTCTGGGTGGGTGGCAAATCGCCGATCGGCACCGTCCTGTGCCAGATCAACTCGCTGACGATCTCGGGCAACACATTCACGAGTGTCGGTGGCAGCAACGTGCTCATCGCGACCGACCAGCAGGCGAAGATCGCCAACCTGACCATCGTCTAGAAGGATCAACAGGAATCAGACAGTGAGAATCGAACGAGTAGAGACCTTCCAAGTCGCGCCTCGATGGCTCTTCGTGGCCATCACGACGGACGACGGCCTGACCGGCTGGGGAGAACCCGTCGTCGAGGGCCGGGCGGCGACCGTCGCGACGGCCGTGGCCGAGCTGAGCGAGTACCTCGTCGGCTCGGATCCGACCCGGATCGAAGACACCTGGCAGGTGCTGACGAAGGGCGGCTTCTACCGGGGCGGCCCGGTGTTCGCGAGCGCCGTCGCCGGGATCGACCAAGCGCTCTGGGACATCGCGGGAAAGCGCCTCGGCGTGCCGGTCTACGAGCTCCTCGGCGGCCCGGTCCGCGACCGGGTGCGCATCTACGGCTGGATCGGCGGCGACCGCCCGAGCGATCTGGCGGCGGATGCGGAACGCCAGGTCGCGGCCGGCCTGACTGCCGTCAAGATGAACGGGTCGGAGGAGCTCGCGGTGATCGACGTCCCGAGCTCCCTCGCCCGGCTCGTCGATCGGGTCGCCGAGGTCCGCGAGGTCCTCGGCGACTCCCGGGACATCGCCATCGACTTCCACGGCCGGTATTCGCCCGCGATGGCCCGGCGCGCGTTGCCGCTGCTGGAGCCCTTCCTCCCGTTGTTCGTCGAGGAGCCGGTCGTCCCCGAGCTCTCGTACCTGATCGGCCGGCTCGCCCACGAGACGCCCATCCCGATCGCGACGGGCGAGCGGCTCTATTCGCGCTGGGACTTCCGCGAGGTCCTCGCGGGCGGGATCGCAGTCGCTCAGCCCGACCTGTCGCACGCGGGAGGCATCTCCGAGGTGCGCCGGATCGCGACGGCCGCCGAGACGTATGGTGTCTCCCTCGCACCGCACTGCCCACTGGGCCCGATCGCTCTCGCCGCGTGCATCCAGGTCGACGTGGCCACGCCGAACTTCCTGATTCAGGAGCAGAGTCTCGGCATCCACTACAACGTGCAGACGGATCTGCTGGACTATCTCGTCGACCGCTCCGTCTTCTCGGCGACCGACGGGTACATCGACAGACCGCTCGGCCCGGGCCTGGGCATCGAGATCGACGAGAAGGAGGTGCGCCGCGCCGCCCAGTCGCCGCACAACTGGCACAACGCGATCTGGCGACACCTGGACGGGAGCTTCGCAGAATGGTGACCACCGCATCCGGGCCGCAGCTGCCCGACGATCCGCAGCTCGCCCGTCGCGACCCTCGACTGCTGGAGAGCGGTCACGTCATCCAGGCCAACGGCTACAGCGATCAGCCGTACGTCGTGGTGACCCGATCGGGATCGTGGCTGTGCGTCGTGACCAGCTCCGACGCCCACGAGGGGGATTCCTCGCAGCGCATCGTCGCACGGAGGAGCACGGATCGCGGCCGCACCTGGTCGGCCCCGATCGACATCGAACCCGCCGACGGTCCGGAGGCGTCCTGGGCCGTCCCGCTGGTCACGCCGTCCGGCCGGATCTATGTGTTCTACACCTACAACACGCAGAACATCCGCGAGGTCCCCACTGACACCGGGAGCAGCCCGCGAGTCGACACCCTGGGCGACATGGTCTTCCGTTACTCGGACGACGAGGGGCGGTCCTGGTCCGTCGATCGCTTCCACGTCCCGATCCGCACCTTCGACATCGACCGCCGCAACCCGTTCGGCGGTGACGTCCAGTTCTGGTGGTCGGTCGGCAAACCCGAGGTCGTCGGCACGAGCGTTTTCATCGCGGCGTCCAAGGTCGGTGAGTTCCGGGAGGAGTCGCAGGGCTTCCAGAAGACCAGCGAGGGTTTCCTGCTCCGCAGCGACAACCTCCTTGAGGAGCGGGACCCGACGCGGATCAGCTGGGAGACCCTCCCCGATGGCGAGTTCGGCCTCCGGGCACCAGAGGGCGACGTCGCTGAAGAGCACAAGGTCGTCGGCCTCCGCAACGGCGACCTCTATTGCGTCTACCGAAGCGAGAAGGGCTACGTCGCGAGCGCGACCAGCCGAGACGGCGGACACACCTGGTCGACACCGGAATGGGCGACCTTCTCCTCCGGCCGGCCGATCAAGAACCCGCGGGCGGCGACTTTCGCGTGGTCGTGCGGTGACGGCCGGCATCTGCTCTGGTTCCACAACAACAGCAACACCTGGTTCGGCGCGTACCGCAATCCGGCCTGGCTGAGCGGCGGCATCGAGGTCGACGGCGTCATCCAGTGGTCGGAGCCCGAGATCGCGATCTACGCGGACGACCCGCAGGTCAGCATGAGCTACCCGGACCTCGTCCAGTTCGACGGCCGGTTCTCCCTCACCGAGACGGAGAAGCGCACGGCGCGTATCCACGACGTCGATGACGAGCTGATCCAGGGGCTCTGGGGCGCGCCTTCGCGGCACCTGGAGGAGGACATCGTCCTCGACTACGTCCACGGGGCGGCCGAGGCGGCGTTCACCGTCACGCCCTTCCAGCTGCGTCGGGGGAACTGGCGGATCGAGGATGCCAGAGCGGGATTCACCCTCTCGCTCGTTGCCGAGGTGCACGATCTGGCCCCCGGCCGGATACTCCTCGACAATCGGGACTCGACCGGCCGCGGGATCTGCCTGGAGATCGCGCACGAAGGCCGGCTCCGCTTCACCATGTCGGATGGCCGGAGGGAGTGCTCGTGGACATCGGACGCCCGCACCCTCGTTGCGGGCGCCGAGACGCACATCGCGGTCATCGTCGACGGAGGGCCCAAGATCGTCCTGTTCGTGATCGACGGGCGGCTGCAGGACGGCGGCGACGCCCGCCCGTACGGGTGGGGCCGGTTCAGCGACGACCTCCGGGATGTCAACAGTGCACGTCCGCTGTCGGTCCACGGACTAGCTCGTAGCGAAGTGCGGGCACTGAGGATCTACGACCGGGCCTTGCGCGTGGCGGAGGCCGTCGACCTCCGGAGCGGATGGGGTGCGCACCATGGCGGTTGACACCCGTCGTCGCGTGGTGACGGTGGGGGAGGCCATGCTGCAGATCACCCCCGCACCGATCGGCCCGTTGGCGGAGGCGAGCACCGCGTCCTTGAGCGTTGCAGGCGCGGAGTCGACGGTGGCTTGCTACCTCGCCACGCTCGGACATCACGCGATCTGGCTCAGCGCTGTCGGCGACGATCCCATCGGCGAGCGGATCGTCTCGGAGATCCGCTCGGCCGGCGTCTACACGGCTCATGTGAAGCGGGATCCGTCCGCCCCAAGCGGGGTTTACTTCAAAGACCCGCGCGTCGGCGGTCCGACGGCAGTGCACTACTACCGGAACGGGTCGGCCGCGTCGCGAATGCGCACCGACACGTTCGCGGACTTCCGCTATCTGCGTGACGACCTGATTCATCTGAGCGGCATCACACCTGCACTCTCATCGACGTGTTCGGAACTCGTCGAGACGGTGATCAGGGACGCCCACGCGGCGCACGCCCGGGTCTCCTTCGACGTCAACTTCCGGCGTGGCCTGTGGCGCGCAGAGGACGCGGCGGGGACGCTGGCGGCCCTGGCGAACCGGTCCGACATCGTCTTCGTCGGACTCGACGAAGCGCACGAGCTGTGGGATACCCCGACCCCGGAGGACGTGCGCGAGGTGCTTCCTCAGCCGGAGCTCCTCATCGTCAAGGACGGTTCGGTTGGCGCGACCGGCTTCCAGCGCTCGTCGTCCCGGTTCGAACCGGCACTCTCGGTGGAGGTCGTCGAGCCCGTCGGGGCAGGCGACGCCTTTGCCGCCGGCTTCCTGCACGGGGTGCTCGAGGGGCTGGAGCTCTCGGCGTGCCTTCGCTTCGGACACCTGCTCGCCTCGTCGAGCCTCTCCAGCCCCGGCGATCTGGGGCCTGTCCCGACCGAACTCGCCGCGTCCGCGGAAAGGACCGTCCATGACCACTGAAGCCCTCGGCTTCGCCGCCGTTCTCCGTCAGCGACCGCTCGTCGCGATCCTCCGGGGCATGGAGGTGTCGCACGCGATTGCCATCGCCGAGCGCGTGTGGGATCGGGGGATCGGGATCGTCGAGGTCCCGGTCCAGGATCCCGCCTCGTTCGACACCTTCCACGCACTCCTGACCCGAGGCGCCGAACGTGGCGAACCCGTCGGGGCGGGCACGATCGTCGACGTCGAACTGCTTCGGAAGGTCGTCGACGCCGGTGCCTCGTTCACCGTCGCTCCCGGGCTCGACCTGGAGGTGCTCCACGGGAGCGTCCGGGCCGGCGTCCCGCATCTGCCCGGCGTCGCCTCCGCGACCGAGGTCCAGACGGCCGTGCGAGCCGGCTGCACGGTGCTGAAGGCCTTTCCCGCATCGAGCCTGTCACCGCGGTGGGTGCGCGAGATGCGGGGTCCGTTCCCGCAGGTCTCCTGCGTCGCGACCGGCGGCGTCGACGCGGGCAACGCCGCAGAGTTCCTCGCCGCAGGGGCCGTCGCGCTCGGAGTCGGCTCCGCTCTCCGGTCACCAGCGGCGGCGTCGGAACTCTTCGACATCGTCGAAGAAGCGCTCGTCCGCGGGCGAGAGCACTAACGAAGGGACACCGATATGTTCGCCAATCTCACCGGATGGCACCTGCTCATCCTCTTCGCCGTCGTATTGCTCCTGTTCGGGGCCTCGAGGCTGCCCGCGCTTTCGCGCAGCATCGGCCAGTCCATGCGGATCTTCAGGACGGAGACACGCGACCTCGGGAAAAACCCGTCATCTGAGGAGCCAACCGACCAACCGAGAGCCTGATGCTCGACTGGGCGGCTTCCTTGTATCTTGTTGGTGACCTGAGGCGGGAAATTGTCACCATCACACGACCAGGGCGGAGCCGGCCTGCACGGCGACGTCCTGGAATGGCTCGGAACCCAGATCGTCACGCACGCGTTGGCTACGGGGTACAAACTGAACCCAGACGAGTTGGGCGCTGAGCGGCAGGTTTCACGCGCGGTGCTCAGGGAAGTCTTCCGGGTCTTGCAGGCCAAAGGCCTCATCACAGCGCGGCCCAGGCAGGGCACACTCGTCGCGCCGCCAGAGTACTGGGATTACATGGATCCAGACATCATCCGGTGGAGGTTACGAAGCTCGGACCGAGAGGACCAGGTGGAGGAGCTCTTCGCTCTCAGGCTCGCGGTCGAGCCCGTCGCCTGCCGCCTGATGGCGGAGACGACCGATGCGGCTGCGGCGGACCGGCTCGATGGGCTCATCTCAGACATGCAGGCGGCCTTCGATCGGCGCGACCTCCACGCCTTCGCAACCGCGGATGTCCGCTTCCACACCCACATCCTCGAATCCTGCGAGAACAACATGTTCCGCTCACTCGTGTCGCCCGTCGCCTCCGCGGTCAGCACGAGAGAGACGCTGCAGTTCCCGCTCGAGGAAGTTGTGCTTCGCGGGCTAGACCTCCACCGGCGACTCGTCACCGAAATCCGAGCGAATGGGCCGGCCATAGAAGCAATTTCTCAGGCCTTGATCCTCGACGCGCGGCAGGAGATCGAGACGGCGATCAAATAGGTCCTGCTTCTCGCCCGCTCGTGTTGTGTCCTTGAGTGTCCCATTCGTAGCCGAAACAGCCGGAAGCCGGCCAGCCGATCTCCGACCAGCCGATCTCCGACCAGATAACGGTGTCGCGTGCGTCGGAGATCGGCTGGAACCGCTGACGGGCGCCTCGCGGGTGGCGCGGAGCCGCCTGCGGCGGCGCTGCACTTGCTGCCTTGTTTGTCTTTCCGCCGGCCGATCGTAGCTCGCTCCCGGTCCTCCGTGCCGGGCTTTCGCGGCATATCCTCGCTCCGCTGCGCTCCGTTGCGGTATTCCACGGTCCCGGCACTGCGCCCCTCCCGCTCGCTCTCGATCTCTCCGCCGGAAGGCAAACAAGAACGAGAGACAGGGGAGTGATTGTGATGCGGGTCTTCATCATTGACACCAGACACATGGGGCCGGAACTGCGGGGTGGACTAATCGGAGTGGTCAGTTCGACCAGGCCGAGCTCGGGCGAGAAGAGTGAATGCGTCGACACGGTGAGTCGGTACGCCTTGGATGGATGGGGCATCGCGGCCGATCCGTTCACGCCGATCGGACAGCTTGCGGCGCTCACCGCGGAAGCCGCGTGCGTGCCGTTCGTGAGTCTTAAGGACAGTCGCCTGGTTGGGCTTGCCGCGCGTACCATTGGCGCCACGCGTGGTCCCGTGCGGGATTCCGCTGACCTCGACGGATCGCCGTTTCCCGCGCAGATGCCCGAGACACCCATCGGCGGGATCGGGTCGTCCGGCCCGCGGATCGAGAACGGGGGTCGGTGATCATGTCCCGTCCTCCGCTTGTTTCCGAAACATGGGGCACAGTCACGACCCGCATGCTCACGCAAGACCGCTGGGCCGCGCGCGCCCGCTACCGGGATGTCGACGGCCGGACGCGGCAGATCGAGCGCATCGGCCGCACCAAGCAAAAGGCAGAGGCTCTTCTGCGCGAAGCAATGCGCGATCGCATCAAGCCGCTGGGCGATGGTGAGCTTAACCCGGAAACTCGGCTGGCCGATCTGGCGATCGTCTGGTGGGACGAGTTCAGCCACTCATCACGCTCGAATGGCACGCTTCGCCGGTACGAGACCGTCCTGGACAAGTACATCGTCCCGAACCTCGGTGGCTGGATGATCCGGGAAGCATCGGTTTCCAAGCTCGACCGGTTCATCAAACATACGGCCCGACTCAACGGCTACTCGAACGCGAGCATCGCCGTCGTCCTGCTGACCGGGATGTTCGCCATGGCGGCCCGGCATGATGCCATCGAAGCCAACCCAATGAAGTCCGTCGCACCCGTCGAAGAGCCGGATCACGAGGTGGCCACGTTCACGCTCGAGGATGTCGCCGAGCTGAGGGAGATCCTCGCCCGTTGGGACACCGGCCTCGACGCGTCCGGCCGTCGCCGCGGTACCGACCTTGCGGATCCGGTGGACTTCTTCCTCGGCACAGGCTGCCGACCGGGTGAGGTCTTCGCCCTGATGTGGGAGGACGTCGACTTCACCATCCAACCGTTCACCGTTGACATCCACCGGACAATGGCGAAGAACCGTGAAGGCCGCTGGACCGTTCAGAACAAGACGAAAACCGGAGGCGGACGCCGCCTGTTCCTGCCCACGTTCGTCGGGAAGATGCTCCTCCGTCGACGGGTCGAGTCGTTCTCCGAGCTCGTCTTCCCGTCCTCGACGCTCACGCCGCGCATCCCCGACAACTTCCGACTTCAGTGGCATATCGCTCTTAAGGGAACGCGGTTCGAAGGACGAGTGCCGAAAGAGTTCAGATCCACCGTCGCGACCGCGATCCGCGACGCGGCCGGCCTCGAGCGCGCGCAGCACCAGCTGGGCCACTCGACGTACGCGACGACCGAGCAGGCCTACCTCCCACGGGTGGTGCAGGTGCCCGACTCGACGGCGATTCTAGAGCGGTTTGATGTGCGCGGAGGCACAGGATCCGAGATACAGTAGCCGCTCGCGAGAGGCTGGCGCCCCGGTGACACTGCTCAAAGACGCAAGTCCTCTATCGAGCGGCCTAACCTCTGAATCGGTACGTCGGTCGCCAGTTTGCTCGTCGTCGGTCCGCGCGCCGGAGCCAAAGAATGAAGGCAGCAGCAGCGAACCCTACGACAAGAGTGATGCCCACTTTCCAAACAATAGGGACCGGGGAGAGGACCATCAGTACGATCAAGAGCGCCGGGACGACCACACCTAGCACGGCGTAGATGACCTTGTCCTGGGTGACAAACTCTCCCTCAGGCCCCGACCCGGGCGGGTACACGGAATTCTTCCGGGTTATCTGTGGCACGTTTCTGATACGAGAGACGACAGACGGGTAAGAGAACGAGCCTTCCCCGACTACTTGTATCTCGAACATGTCACCGGAATTCAACAGGGCCGGCTGTATCTCCACGGAGGAGCTGCCGAGATGCAGGGCGGGATCCAACCCTCGGGGATGCACTGCAGAGATATGCGCGGTCACCACGCGAATTCCTTGCGAGTAGTCAACGCTGAGGGGTTGGTCCCAATCCGAGATCGGAATTGAATCCTGGCCAGTGTTCGCGAATCGGATCGTTTGGATCCACGCGTTTCTCACCTCAACTCCATCGACAGCGACTCGGATCCGCGAGCGGTCGCCCAGGGTGACCAATGGCCGAATAGAAGCCCAGAGGTATTGAACGCGTCGCTTTGGCCCTCGTCGAGGCACTAGGGCAAGCCCAGTAAGGGTTATCCCCACGACGGCGATGATCGCGTTGATCCACCAGCCAAGATCCATCGTCATGAACTCATTTCACTGCTGCAAGACGGTTGGACGGGCGCGGGCCGGGCTGGTCCATTCGGGTTGGCATCAAGACGCGCGCCGCCGTGCGCGCGAACGGCGGCGGATCGGCGGCCCGGTTCGTGGCTGTAGTTGGTCACGATGCATACCGTAGTGGGGCATACAAAGCCGTGCGCGTTCATCGCGCTTATTGACGTGCCGTCCGCGGCATATGCGCAATCCGCGATAAACATTCCGCATGGACACGATCATCGCCGTTTACGGGGCCGTCCTAGCGACGGCAATTGCCGTCGCACAAGGGGTCAATGCGCTTCGACGTCGAGTGCGCGTCGGCGTGAGTGCTTCCCTGCACTACTCCCAACTCAACGCGAGCGACCGCGAAGCGTCGCACGGCACGCCTATTCGGGTCAAGCGCGATCATGACTCGCACTGGGAAGAGGTGCTGCTTCACCTCTCCGTCAGGAACGAAGGTGGCGTGCCGGTTCAGATTGTCGCTGTGGTCATCGAGTCCCTTAAGAGAAATGGTGATCTCGCGATTAGCCAATTCAGCCCCGAGCCGCTGCCTCACGTTCTTGATCCAGGGACACGTATCGAGATCACGATGCAGAAAGAGCCAATTGACATGCTCGACAACCTCACGTTCCTTGGCGTCTTGGACGCTCTAGGCCGGCGCTACTCTCCCAAGCCAATCGAAATCCGTAATGTCGTTGGGCAAAGCTGGAGCATGCCAACGAGAGTGCGCGAGTACGTGCGTAGAGACGACGCGACCGCGCACGTGCTGGCATACCAAAATCGTGAACGCTCAGCTCTCATCGAGACGACGAGGCGCGGCAAGAAGGCGACGGCCATAATCAGTAGGCCGTCAGTGCTAACGAACGGTTCAGGCGATGGGCACGCTTGAGCGTTTGGCCTGCTGGAGCTGATTGTGCGTTGCCCTTGATTCCATTGAGTGCCGGTCGCGGGCACGTCAGAGGCCGTGGTTTCACAACCCCGGCAAGGTGCGTCGATGCAATCGTGTCGTTGGCGGTTATGGGGCGGTTTCGTGGGTTGAGGATTCGGTGAGAGCCAGAAGCATAGCTCACCGTTTACTCACCGCTTTGGGTGTGATCCACGGCGTGTCGCTGAGATCACACGAGTACGCCAATAGTGGGAAAAACCCCGATCAACGGGGCTTACGAGGCCGAGTGCGACTCTCTGATATTCGGAGTAGTAGAAGCTGAAGTTCTACCATTGAACTACACTCGCGTGGCCCCGGAATCCCAGTGAATCGCTGGGGTGCGGAACTGTCGCCCACACTACCCGGTCGTCGGCACTCGGCCAAACCCGCCGCCTACTCTGGCGACCCAGGTCTATGGAGTGGGCGGCGCGCTCTCGTCAGGCTGGGAGGGGAGTCCGCGAGGGGCTCCCACCTGTCGAGGGAGTCCCGATGTCCCACCGCCGATCCGCCCGTCGCCGAGGCGTCCCCCTTGCCGTCGCCGCCGTCGCTGCGATCGCAGCCGTGGTCCTTCCGCTGGTCTCCGCGCCCGCCGCGGTGGCCGCAGGGGAGACGTTGGCGATCGACACCTTCATCACGACGGAGAAGGTCGGGCTGGCGGACGGCCGCTTCGGGCTGACCAGTGTGGGCGGCGAGACCCCGGGCGATGCCAGTGTCGGGGAGGCGGGGAGCACGCTCGTCCAGACCCTGAGTGCGCAGGGGACGGCCCAGGTGATCACCTACCGCATCGTCCTCCAGGGGACACCGACGGACTACTGGGTGCGGGCGACGGTCGCCGCCAGTCCCGACACCTTCGGCGAAAGCCTGCTCGCCGATCACGACTGCACGGTCTTCCGGGGCGATCCTGACGCCGGCGGCGTCGCGCCCGACTCCGATGTGCCGTACTCGTGCGACTCCGATGCGACCGACTCCGGCGGGGCGGATGGCTCCGCGACGGTCACCTTCACCGTCCGCGACAACATCCAGGCCGAGGTGCTCGGCGTGATCAAGCCGGTCGGGACGGTGTCGATGGACTCGGGGTACTTCGACCTCAGCACCGTGCACGCGGTGCCGGGCAGCACCACGATCGCGCCGCCCTACACGGCGGACTTCGACGCGATCCTGCGCCCCGGCGATGTGACGACGACTCCCGGCACCGCCCGCGGCGTCTTCGCCTACCGCATCCTCGACGGCGGCGTGCCGTCCTCCTTCTGGGTCGCGGGGATGGCCTCGAACACGGACGGCATCGAGTACGACCACACGTCCAACTGCGACATCTACGACGTCGACCCCATCCCCACCCTGCTCTCCGGCGACCCGGCGAAACCGGCTGCCGTCAGTCCGTACGCGTGCGACATGGCAGGAACGGACATCGGAGGCCGGGGCAGCTGGCAGGTGACGTTCACCGTCTCGGCACGGGATCTGCACGTCGTCACCGGCACCTACGACCAGGCCGACCTGATCAACCGGCTGTGCACGACCAGCATGGACGACTGCGGAGTCGACCACGCCGTGACGAGCCTGACCTGGGCCGACCCGGTCGAGGCGAGCAGCCGGATCAGCAATCCCACCGACCTCCCCATCAACGAGCAGCTCACGGCATCGCACACGAGCACCGTCACGACGACCGTCGGGGTCAGCCTCTCGCTCGAGGCCGGAATCGGCGAGTTCTTCAAGCTGACCGCCGCGGCGAGCCTGTCGGTCGCGATCGCGACGTCGAACACGTACTCGCAGAGAGCGTCGATCAACATCCCGCCGCACACCACCGGCTGGTGGGCGATGTCGACCCAGATGGTCCACGCCGTCGGTGACGTGATCGTCCGCGACGGCGACACGTATTACCTGCTGCCGAACGTCACCGCCGACTTCCCCGTCGCCGGCGTCGCCGCGACCCTCACCCCGGTGCTGGTGCCGTTGGAGGGGTCCATCGGCGGCGAAGAGCCGCCCGCGTCGGGAGGCGGCTCCGTTCCGGCGGCCCAGCCGGGAACGGCCGCGCCGGTCGCCGATCCGTCGTCCGGCGCAGCCCACGCGGCGGCACTCGCGGACACGGGATCGTCCCGGGATGCGACGCCGGCAGTGATCGCCCTCCTGGCTCTTCTGGTCGGCGCCGGGCTGCTGTCCACACGCCGGAGGCCCGCACGCCGCTGAGTCGCACGCCGCTGAGCCGCACGCCGCTGAGCCACGCGACGCCGAGCGGCCGGCCGCCCGCCTAGAACGTGCTCAGCCGCGCATCCAGGTCGGTCAGATTCGCCTCGATGCGGGCGACCGCCCCCGCCGTCGGCTCCGACCGGGCGAATTCGCGGCCGACCGCGCTGCTCAGGAACCGTCGCGCCTCGGAGGTCGACGCCGCCAGGTCGTACCCGGTCTCGAGCCAGATGGCGTTCCCCTGCTGGTCGAGCCGCACCCGCTGCGTCGGCGTCGAGAAGAACGTCGACGAGGCGTAGGTGCGGATCCGCGAGATCTTCTCGCCATCGAAGTGCACGTGCTGGGCGGCCCGCAGGACGTCGTCGTCGTAGTGGATGTCGAGCACGATGAAGCCGGATCCGCTCGCCGGATCGTAGGCCGCGGTGGGCACCTCGACGGCGGTGATGATCTCGAACCACCACGCGTTGTTGTACTCGACGAAGAACCGCAACGGCATGCGGGCGTCGTCCGAGAGGGTCGTCTGCAGGTAGCCGCGCTCGAGCTCGAACAGCCCGACATCGAAGTGCCGCGCACGGTACATCTCGGCGAACCGGTCCATCGACGACCTGCGCAGCGCGGTGAGCGCGGGGTCGCTCTCGGAGGAAGCGGGCGGGGCTGAGTGCGGCACGGGTTCCAACCTTTCGGGCGGGGTCAGTGCCGAGGCTAGGGGGCCATCGCACCCGACGGAATGGACCTGGGTCGCCTCTCCTCGACGGGTGCCGACCCGGCCGCGTGCATGACCTCGAGGTTCGCCTGCACGGTCGCGAGCACGTCCGCGACTGATTCGTCCCTCGGGTTCCGACTCACTTTCAGCCCGTGCCACGGGACACCTGGCGCTGCCGCAGCGGCCTCCTCGGCTCGCGATCGGTTCAGAAGCGAGCCGGACGCGGCGTCCGTCTCCATGAAGGGAAGGTGCGTGTCAGCCCATGCGGGGCCGTACGGTCCCGCCGCTGCAGACGCACCGGAGTAGGTGAGACCCATCAGGAGGCCGGTCGAGGCGGCAGCGGCGATCTGCGCGGTGACTGCTCCGGGGTCGCGGAGTTCGATGGCTGAGCGGCCCCAGTTCATCCAGATGCCCACCTTCTCGAATACCCCGGCCGTGGCGAGCTCGTCGTCGAGGCCGAGGAACCCCTTCTCATAGCTGTGCCCCGGCACGGCGGTATCGCAATGCTCGATGGCGAGACCGGCACCACACCAGTCCCAGGAGGCGAGCGTCGCCAGCGACCGACGAAGGCTGTCGACCGAGCCGTGGCCGCCCCGCGGGGCCGTGTGCAGCATGATGACGGTCGGCGCGGTCGGCAGTCGTCGAATGTCGTGGTGCAGGCGTGCGAGATCGGAGACAGCGGCCGCTCGGCCGTTCTCGTCGGAGGATGCCAGCCCGTACGCGGCAGATGCGGTGGAGCGTGTGACGGTCCACGGCAACGCCGTGACGATCAGTTCGGCCGGCGGCAGCCGGGTCACGAACCAGTCCTCATCATGGGGGTGGAGCCGGCCGAGCCATGGGATCTCCAGTGCGTCGACGCCGTCCATATCGACGAGCCCGGCGAGGAATCGCTCCTCGAAAACCGGATCCCACGTCGTATGCGCCGGGGAGGCGGCGTACGCGCTGACGACGGTCTTCAACGCGCCTCGACGGCGGACGCGAACCAGGATGTGAGCGTCGCCGGGTGGGTGATCGCGGTTCCGACCACGACCGAGTCGGCGCCCGCCTCCATCGCCAGTCGGGCATGGGCGGGAGTGTGGATGCGCCCCTCGGCGATGAGGAACCGGTCGAGCTGGAGCTCCCGGATCTCGGCGATCAGGTCGAGGTCGGGCCCGTCGCCTTGCGGGCGCTCCCCGGTGTATCCGGAGAGTGTCGTGCCGATGATGTCGGCGCCCGCCTCTGCAGCCGCGACGGCGTCGAGGGCGCTGCCGCAGTCCGCCATGATGAGCGCATCGGTCTCGTCATGCAACGCGGTCACCACCTGCTTCAGGGTCCGGAGGTCGGGTCGAACGCGCCGCGTGCCGTCGAGCGCGACGATGTCCGCACCGGCTGCGGCGACTGCACGCGCATGGTCGAGGGTGGGAGTGATGAAGACGCCATCCGAACCGTCTTTCCAGAGGCCGATGACGGGAACGCCCAGGGCGGCGGCGCCCGTTCGGATGTCGTCGAGCCCTTGCAGCCGGATGGCGGCGGCTCCGCCGCGTATCGCGGACTCCGCAACGGCGACCATGATCGTCGGGTCGCGCATCGGCTCGCCGGGGTATGCCTGCGCCGAGACGATCAGCTTGCCGGCAAGGGGGCCGAGGACATCAGTCATGGGGAGTGCTCCTGTTCGTGGATGAGGTTCGGACGGAGCCGAGGATGAGGCTCGCCGCGCCGATGCAGGCTGCCGCCTCGCTCGAGCTCGGGCTCACGGTGAAGGATCTGAGCAGCGGGAGCGCTTCGTGGCGGGCGGCGGCTTCGAACGCCTGCCACCAGCCGGCGATGTGCGGCACACCTCCGCCGACTACGACATGGGTCGGATCGAACGAGTTGACGAGGGAGCCGACGAGCGAGCCGACGGTGCGGGCCGACAGTTCGACGGCCGTGAGGGCCCGCTCGTCGCCCTGTTCAGCGGACCGGGCGACCGCGTAGGTGTCCGGTGCCATTCCCCCGAGGCGCTGGAAGGCTTCGAGGATCGCGGGGCCCGACCCGCTCGCCTCCGCGTGGCCGAGGCCGCCGCACGAGCACGCCAGACCGGCCGCGTGAGGAGACGCGATGTGCCCGAAGTGCCCTGCTGCGCCGTGGGCGCCGGCCATCACTCCGCCGTCGCGGACGAAGGCACCGCCGATGCCGGTGCCGACTGCGATCAACAGCAGCGACGCATCGCCGGGGAGTCCTGCCGCCGCGAACTCACCCAATGCGTGCGCGTGGACGTCGTTGACGACGCGTACCGGTAGCCCGGTGCGCTGCGACAAGGCGGTGGCGAGGCGGACTCCCTTCCAACCGGGGATCGCGTCTGTCGCGTCGACGACGTTGCCGTCGGCCGGGTCGATGACTCCCGCCGCACCGACGCCGATACCCGCGAGCGCGTCGCGGTCGAGGCCTTCGGTGACGGTGGCGACGGCGTCGACGATCCGGTCGATCACGGCGTCGCCACCGGTACGCGGTGTTGCGGCGCGGGTGTGGGCGAAGACTCTTCCAGTGGTGTCCAGGAGGCGAGCGTCGATCTTGGTCCCGCCGAGATCGACACCGACCGCGAGGGGGCCGTCAGCCGGCCGCGACACCGTGCTCCGTCGCCTCCGCGATCGCGAGGGTCTCGAGCGCCGAAGCATGCAGGGTCACAGCAGGCCGGCCTCGACGAGGAGGCGGTGGATGCGGTCGGTCTCCGACGCCCCGAGCGAGCGCATCGGCTCGCTCATCCGGTTGCTCTTGATGATCCCGAGGAGCTGCAGGGCGGTCTTGAACGCCCCGAGGCCCGCCGCGCCGGCAGAGATGCCGGCCTCTGCGACGTCGACGATGCCGAACAGTCGTGCGAGGCGGTCCTGCTCTCGCCGCGCCGCCGACCAATCCTCGTCGGCGGCGGAGGCGTAGAGACGGCTGTAGCCGGCGGGGTCCACGTTGGCCAGCCCCGGCACCGCGCCGTGCGCACCGCCGAGCAGGGCTCCGTCGACGACGACTTCGTGACCCGTGAAGACGCGGAACTCCGGCAGTTGCTCGGTCGCCAGCTTCAGGAGGCGGAAGGCGACGTCATCTCCGGATGAGTCCTTCACGCCGGCGAGCACACCGTCTTCCGCCAGATCGCGCACCACGTCGACGCTCAGTTTCACGTGGGTGCGAACGGGGACGTCGTAGGCGAAGAGAGGCAGGTCCAGGCGCTCCTTCACGGTCCGGAAGTGCCGGGCGATCTCGCCCTGGTCGGACAGGGCGTAGAAGGGGGCGGTGACGACGAGTGCGTCGATGCCCAGGTCGGCGAGCCGCTGCGACTCCGCCACGACTCGTTCGGTGGTCTGTTCGTTGGCGCCGGCCAGCACGGGGACCGTGCCGTCGCTCGCGTCGATGACGGTGGTGGCGACGAGGTCCCGCTCCTCCTGAGTGAGGTAGGGGACTTCGCCGGAGGAGCCGAGGATGAACAGCCCGTCGACGCCGCCATCGAGGAGATGCGAGGTGACACGCCGGAGTGATTCCAGGTCGATGCGGCCGGCAGCGGTGCGCGGCGTGATGACCGGCGGGATGATCCCGCGGAAGCGGTGGGCGGTGTCGTGGGCAGCGGCGGTACTCGCCGCGATGGTGGCGTTCGTCACGATTCTCCTTTGAGACCCACGGTGATAGGACGTGGGATGTCTTACTGCCATGAGAGTATTGCAAAGCGCGGGAAGCGCGTCAACGGGGAAGCCCCAGGTTGCTGCAAAGAAGCTATTGACGAATCCGCCGGACGTGATCTACGGTCTTGTTTCCAAGAGGTGGGACGTCCTATGTGGGCTCTCCTCGCACCCCATGGCACCTTCCCGAAAGGAACAGCAGTGGAAACAAAGATGTTGCAAGGGTCCCGTACACGAATGCTCAAACGCGTCGCCGGAGTGGTGGCGGCCGTGACTGCCGTGGGATTGGTAGCGGCCTGTTCCGGCCCTCAATCCAGCACGTCGGTCGGCGGCGCCGCCGCGAAGGGCCATGTCGAGGTCGCGATCGGCTACAACAACAACAGCTCCTGGGATCCGCTGAACACCGGCTCCGCCTTCGCCATGTCGGCGGAGAACCACATCTACGAGGCGCTCTGGGACTCGTCGCCGGTCGATCGCAAGCCGTACGCCGCGCTCGCCGCCGAGATGCCCAAGGACACCAAATCCCTGACCTGGACGGTCAAGCTCCGCGACGGCGCCACCTGGAGTGACGGCAAGCCGGTCACCGCCGACGACGTCGTGTTCTCGGTCGACCGGGTGCTCGACACCCAGAAGCCGGTCATCACCACGGCATTCTTCTCCAGCTGGCTCAAGGATGCGGTCAAGGTGGACGCGCACACCGTCAAACTCGAGTTCAAGAATGCGTTCCCCTACGCGCTCGACCGGTTCTCGATCCTGAAGATCATGCCGAAGCACGTCTTCGACGGACAGGCTGACGCCTTCTACGCCGACGCGAAGAACCAGATCGGCTCCGGGCCGTTCGAGATCAAAGCGACAGAGCCGACCTCGTTCACGTCCTTCACGCTCAACAAGGACTACAACGGGCCGCTGCACCCGAAGATCGACTCCATGCAGTGGAACGTCTCCGTCGATGCTGCAGCGCGCACCAGCCTCCTCACGTCCGGTGTCGCCGGAGTGCAGATCGCCGACAACATCCCCCAGGACGCGATCTCGAGCCTGCAGAGCAAGGGTCTCGAAGTCGATGGCGCCGACAGCATGAACCTGTTGGGGCTGGCCTTCAACACCAGCAAGGCCCCGTTCAACGACAAGCGGGTCCGTCAGGCCCTGCGCATGGCGATCGACACCAAGAAGCTGATCGATGTGTCCATTGCAGGCAAGGGCACGCCGGCCACGAGCTTCCTGCAGGAATCGAGCCCGTACTACTCCAAGGCAGCCACTCAGTACGACTACAACCCCGCCGAGGCCAAGAAGCTGTTGCAGGAGGCAGGCGTCACAGACCTCAGCCTCACGCTCCTCTCGACGAACATCTCCTGGACGACCGTCGCGGTCAACGCGATCAAGCAGGACTGGGAGGCCATCGGCGTCAAGACGAACCTCGACGTCGTCGAGACGGCCACGTTCAACACCAAGGTCGCGCAGGGCGACCCGGCCGACGTCCTGACCTTCTCGGGCAATCCCAACCAGTTCGGGACGGACGCGGACCTCAACGTGCGCTGGTTCTACTCCAACACCAACACCTTCATGCTGTGGAACAAGTGGGGCCAGACGCCCGAGTACGCAGCCCTCGACAAGGTCCTCACCTCCGCCGAGCAGGCGGACTCGGCGAGCTCCACCGACGCAGACATGAAGAAGGCGCTGAACATCATCGCCGACGAGGGCGTCATCTACCCCGTCATGCACATGCAGCTCTTCACCGCGTGGGATGGAAAGAAGCTGAGCGGCGTGAAGGCGCTCAACATCCCCGGTGTCTACATGATGAATGCGCAGCTGAAGGGCTGAGCATCCGCCGGCCGGGGCAGGCGCTGTGCTGCCCCGGCCGGCTTTACCGATAGGAACCGTTCGTGACCGTCGTCCTCAGAATGATCGGCAGGCGACTGCTGACACTGATCCCCCTGCTGCTCGGGATCGTCCTCTTCGTCTTCACCGTGATGCAGTTCTCGTCCACCGATCCGGCCGTCGCGGTCTTCGCCGACGCGCCCGTGGGCCCGGACCAGCTCGCTCAGTTCCGCGAAGAGCACGGGCTGAACCAGCCGTTCTTCGTCAAGTACTTCGCCTTCCTCGGGATGATCTTCACCGGCCAGCTGGGCAAGAGCCTCGCCACCGGCCAGGACGTGACCACACTGATCGCCACCGCTCTTCCGCTGACGCTGCAGCTCACCTTCCTGGGGCTGCTCATCGCGATCGTGATCTCCTTCACCCTGGGAACGATCTCTGCGGTGTTCCGGGACCGATCGCCGGACCAGGCGATCCGCGTCCTCACCCTCGGCGGGGTGGCCGCGCCGTCCTTCTGGGTCGCGCTGCTGCTGGTCCAGTGGTTCTCGATCAACATCCCGATCTTCCCGTCCTCCCGGTACGTCAATCCGAACGACTCCATCTACGGGTGGTTGATGACCATGACCCTGCCGTCGCTGGCCCTGGCCCTTCCTCTGGCGGCGCAGATGACCCGCATCGTCCGCACGTCGATGGTCGAGGAGCTGGACCGGGACTACGTGCGTACCGCCCGTGGCGGCGGTCTCCCGCCCTTCGTCGTCGTCGGCCGCAATGTGATGCGCAATGCGCTCATCAACCCGCTGAACGTCCTCGGCCTCCGGATCGGCTACCTGCTGGGCGGCGCCGTGGTCATCGAGCAGATGTTCAACCTTCCCGGCATGGGGCAGCTGATGATCGAGGCCGTCAAGAACAACGAACCCGCCATCGTGCAGGGCGTCGTCCTCACGATCGCTCTGGGCTTCGTCGTGATCAACCTGATCGTCGACATCCTGTCCATGCTTGCCAACCCGCGACTGCGAACGAGCCACTGATGCGCAAGAACCTCTCCGAACGACTCTCCCGGCCCGGACTCCGCTTCGGCCGGCTCACTCTCGGCGCATGGATCGCCGTCGCCGTGCTGGCCATCATCGTCCTCGCGGTGGTGTTCGCGCCCCTGATCACCCCGTACGACCCCAACCTGCAGACGGTCGCCGCAGACAAGGCTCCGAGCGCCACCCACATCTTCGGACTGGACAGCCAGGGCCGCGACATCTTCAGCCGCCTCCTCTATGGAGGTCGCTGGTCGCTCGCCATCGGGCTGGGAGCGACAGCGCTCGCCCTGATCGCCGGTGCGATCGTCGGCGCCTTCGCCGCGACGAGCCGCCGCGGTATCGACGAGACCGTCATGCGTGTGCTGGACGTCATCATGGCGTTTCCCGGGATCGCTCTCGCCGCTGTACTGGTCGCCGTCTTCGGGCGGGACGTGTTCGTCCTGATCCTGGCGATCGGCTTCCTCTACATGCCGTCTGTCGCCCGGATCGTGCGCGCCAACGTGCAGTCGCAGTACGGGGAGGACTACATCGCGGCGGAGCAGATCGTCGGCGCGAAGCGGTTCTTCATCGTCACCCGCCATGTCGCGGTCAACATCGCCGCCCCGATCCTCGTCTTCTCCACGGTGATGGTCGCGGATGCGATCGTCTTCGAGGCGTCGCTCTCGTTCATCGGCGCCGGGGTGCAGCCACCGGACCCGTCCTGGGGAAGCGTCATCTCCGATGGCAAGAACCTGCTGCTGACCGGTGGCTGGTGGGCGACTCTGTTCCCCGGTCTGGTGATCTTCGCCACGGTCCTGTGTCTGAACGTGCTCGCCGAGGGTCTGACGGATGCGATCGCAGCTCCCTCGGCGAAGGCCTCCAAGGCCGCGGCTCAGGCCGTCACGCAGGAGGCGGAGGACGTGGATCGCGGTGAGCGCGCCGTGGCCGAGATCCCCGGCCTGCGCCAGGCCGGCGAGCGGATCCGGCGACGCGTGCGGCCGATCCCCGATGTGGCGCCGGTGCTGTCCGTCGACGGGCTCACCATCTCGTTCGCCGACCGCCACAACGGAGTGAACGTCGTCGACGGCGTCTCGTTCGATGTGCGTCCCGGCGAGGTCCTCGGCCTGATCGGCGAGTCCGGGTGCGGGAAGTCGCTCACCAGCCTCGCGGTCATGGGTCTCGAGCCGCGTGGCGCGCGGGTCGGGGGCAGCATCCGTTTCGACGGCCGGGAACTGATCGGCATGCGCGGCGGCGAGCGCCGGGCGCTGATGGGCCGCGGGATGTCGATGATCTACCAGGACGCCCTCAGCTCGCTCAACCCGGCCATGACGATCAAGCAGCAACTCGTCCAGCTCACTCGTCGCGGCGGGCACCGCACCCCGGCCGAGCTGCTCGAGCTGGTCAACCTCGATCCCGGCCGCACGCTCAAGGCGTATCCCCACGAGCTCTCCGGAGGCCAGCGGCAGCGAGTGCTCATTGCGATGGCGCTCTCCCGCGACCCGAAGCTGATCGTCGCGGATGAACCGACCACCGCCCTGGACGTGACCGTGCAGGCGCAGGTGATGAAACTCCTGCTCCAGCTGAAGGAGGAGCTGGGCTTCGCGCTCATCCTCGTCTCCCACGACCTTGCGCTCGTCTCCGACATCGTCGATCGCGTCGTCGTCATGTACGGCGGGCAGGTCGCGGAGACCGGAGAGATCCATGAGGTGGTCGGTGCTCCAGCGCATCACTACACACGCGGATTGCTGTCGGCGGTGCTCTCCCTGGAGTCCGGCGACGCCGAGCTGACGCAGATCAAGGGCGTCGTCCCATCGCCGGCCGCTTTCCCCGCAGGCTGCCGGTTCTCGAGCCGATGCCCCGCCGCGACAGCGATCTGCAGGCGAGACGATCCACTGCTCGAGGGGACCGCCCTCGTCCATGAAGTGGCCTGCCACCATCCTGCCCGTCAGATCACACAGCTGGAACGAAAGGAGGTGCCGGCATGAGCGACCCGATCCTCGAACTGCGCGACGTGCACGTGCAGCACCGCATCAGTGGAGACAAGCTGTTCGCGAAGGAGACCGTGCACGCCCTCACGGGTGCCGACCTCGCCGTGAGCGCCGGCGAGACCGTGGGGATCGTGGGGGAGTCCGGATGCGGCAAGTCGACGTTGGCGAAAGCGATCGTCGGCCTGCAGCAGCCGACCTCCGGCGAGGTGCTCTTCCATGGGGACTCCTTGTGGAGGATGTCCGCATCGGACCGGCGCACCCAGTTCGGCAGGAACGTCGGCATGGTGTTCCAAGACCCGTCGACTGCTCTCAACAGGCGCATGCCGGTCAAGAGCATCCTGCGCGATCCGCTGACCGTCCACGGGATCGGCGACGCCAAGCAGCGCACCGCCCGTGTCGCCGAGCTGATGGACCTCGTCGGCCTGCCGTCGAGCGCGGCGGATGCGCTGCCTGCGCAGCTCTCCGGCGGCCAGCGTCAGCGAGTCGCGATCGCACGCGCTTTGGCGCTCCAGCCGTCCGTCCTGGTGGCGGACGAGCCCACCAGCGCGCTCGATGTCTCCGTCCGGGCGCAGATCCTCAACCTTCTGCTGGACTTGAAAGCAGAGTTCGAGCTGGCGATGATCTTCATCTCGCACGACATTCAGACCGTCCGCAGGATGAGCGACCGGATCGTCACCATGTACCTCGGCCGGATCGTGGAGGTGGCGCCGGCGGCCGCGGTTCCCGCCGAGGTGCGCCACCCCTACACCGAAGCGCTGCTCTCGGCCACGCCGAGCCTGGTCGAAGACGTCGCGCCGATCACCCTGGAGGGACCTGTCCCCTCCGCGGTGCATCCGCCGTCGGGATGTCCCTTCCGTACACGGTGCTGGAAGGCCACGGAGACGTGTGCGACCGAGATGCCGCCCGCGACACGGTTCCAGACCGTCCCGCTGCACATCGCGCGGTGCTATCACCCGGTCGGCGTCTCGGAGCCGGCGATGATCGGAGGTGCAGCGTGAGCGAAGCGATACGGGTGGGAATCGTCGGGGCCGGGTTCTTCGGCTCCATGATCGCCGGCGCCTGCGCTGCTCACGAGGCGTTCACCGTCGTCGCAGTGACCGACGCGATGCCGGATGCGGCCCGGCGCCTGGCCGAAGCCCACAGTGCATCCGTGCGCGGAAGCTTCACGGAGCTGGCGGAGGACGACGCGGTCGACCTGGTCGTCGTCGCCACCCCGAATCACCTTCACGCGGAACCGGCGGTCGCGGCCCTCAACGCGGGAAAGCACGTCTTCGTCGAGAAGCCGCTCGGTATCGACGAGGAGTCCGTCGGATCGATCCTCGCCGCCGCGCGCGGTGCGCGAGGCCGGCTCATCGTCGGACACGTCATGAGGTCGTTCCCCGGGGTTCGGCGGATGGTCGCGCAGGCGGGGCGCGGCGACTTCGGCACCATCGTCGAGGCGGCGGGCGCCCGCCGCCGGGTGGTGCACCTTCCCGCCGATCCCGGTGACTGGTGGAAGCTCGACCGTCGCCGCAGCGGAGGCGAGCTGCTTCACGAGATCCATGAACTGGACCTCGTCGTCTGGACGCTCGGCGAGCCGGCGCAGGTGCTCTCGGTGTCAGGAGCGCCCGTCGCTCACGGCGACGGCGTGGTCGACAGCGACATCGTGACCGTGGTGACGACGCCCGGGGGAGCGCTCGGACGCCACAGCGTGTCGACCTCCGCGCACCGCGCCGAATGGTGGTTCCGGATCTCGGGGACCGAGGCGAGCGTCGAGGCGGACTTCCGGGCAGGGACGGTGACCCGCTACGTCGACGGCGTCGCGGTCGAGGTGACCGGAGTCTTCGACGACCCGGCCGCCGACGAGTCCCTGCGTTCGTCGGCCGTGAAGTCGCAGTCCTACAACAGCGGCGGTCCCGGGCCGCTGTGGATGCGAACCGCCGTCACGTGCGAGCTCGACGAAGTCGCTGCAGCCGTCACCGGCACATCCACCACGCTGACCGAGCATCCCGCCACCGCGGCCCTGGTCGGCATCCGGGCGAGTGGGCTCTCCACAGCGGGAGTTGCGCGATGACGCGGGTCGCGATCGCGGGATCCGGGGTGATCGCCGGGGACCATGTTCGCGCCCTCTCCGGTCTTCCGGGCGTTGAGATCGCATACGTGCACGGGTCCGACCTCGACCGTGCGCGCCGGGTCGCCGCCTTCGCACCCGGCGCCATCGCGACAGACGACTACCGGCGCGTCCTGGCGGACCCCACGGTCGTGGCAGTCGACGTCTGCAACGCCACGCCGGCGCACGCGCCCTTCACGATCGCCGCGGGCGAAGCCGGGAAGCACGTGCACGTCGAGAAGCCGGCTGCTCTGACGCTTCGGCACTTCGACGCGATGGTCCGGTCCACCGCGGACGCAGGGACGACCCTGATGGTCGGTCAGACGGTGCGGTTCCAGCCTGCCGTCGCCGCCCTCGCCGCCGCGATCGCCGACGGAGCCGTGGGACGCCCGCGGCTCGCCCATATCAGCTGGTACACCGGCTACGTCTGGCCCGCCGGCTGGCGAGGCTGGCAGCTGGACCGGAAACAGTCCGGCGGCCACCCCGTCCACAACGGCACACACCTGCTCGACGCCGTGACGTGGCTCCTCGGCCGCGTCCCTGTGCGTGTCTTCGCGCGCTCGTTCCCGAGCTTCGCTGCCGGGATGCCGGTCCACGACTCGTTCCAGCTCATCGTCCGCTTCGACGATGACTCCCTCGCCACGCTCGAGATCTCATACGCGCTCGCGCAGCCGCGCGACATGTTCCGACGCATCGTCGTCGCGGGCACCGAGGGCACCGTGTCGCATTCGACCGACGACGACCCCGTCCTCCACTCGGCGGCGACAGCCGTCCCGCTGCCCTCGGTCGAGAACGCGATGAGCCGCCAGCTCCGCCACTGGATCGACGTCGTCGGTGGAGCCGAGCCGATCGTCCGCACCGAGCAGGTGCGCGCCGCGCTCGCCGCGGCCCTGGCCGCTCAACTCTCGCTCGACACGGGGAGACCGGTCGACATCCGTCCGGAGGTGCACTCATGATCCGCGTCGGCTTCCTCTCCGCCGTCCGGCATGCCGAGTCCTACCTGCCGACCTTCGAGGCAGATCCGCGCACGACCGTCGTCGGTGTCGCCGAAACGGACACGGCCGCCGACTGGGTCGCCGCAGATACGCGTCGATTCGCGCAGGACCACGGACTGCCGCTCATCTCCTCGGCGCACCTGCTCGCGCCGGGAGTGTGCGACCTGATCGTGGTGTGCAGCGAACCCAGCCGGCACGCTCGGCTGGCGATCGACGCGCTTGATGCGGGCGTCGATGTCCTCGTGGACAAGCCCGTCGCAGTCACTGCCGAGGAGGCCGATCGCATTCGTGCGGCCCAGGAGCGCTCGGGGCGCGTCGTCTCCGTGGTGAATCGGCTTCGCTCACCCGCGGTCGAGCGGCTGCGGAACTGGGTCGACGCCGGGCACATCGGGCTCCCGCTGCACGTGGACGTCGAATGGTTCGCGTCAGGCGCCCACTTCTCGACGTCGGTGGAGCGGCCCGAGTTGGTGACCGATCCCACCCTGTCAGGTGGGGGCGAGCTGCTGAACTTCCTGCTCTACCCTGTCGACTACATCCGGTACCTCACCGGTCTCGAGGTCGTCGAAGTGTACGCCGAAGCGGCGACCCTCTTCCAGGACGCGCACCGTGCGACCGGAGTCGAGGATTCGGCCGTCGTCTCCCTGCTGCTCGAGAACGGCGTCACTGCGACCGTCACCCTCGGTCGGGTCGCCGCCGCTCCGGGCCACGGCCCGGTGTCGAGCTCCATCAGACTGCTCGGGTCGCACGGGCACGCGATCGCCGACGACGACAAGCCGGCCATCTCCGTGTTCGGAACCGACGGCAGGCAATCGGCGCGACCTGCCGGCGGCCCGAGCTCCATCGTCGCCGTCGAGCGGTTCCTGGACGAACTCATCGGGGCTCTCGACTCGGGGCGTCCACCCCGCTACACCTTGCTCGATGCGCGGGCGAGTCTCGCCGTGACCGAAGCCTGCTATGCCGCGATCCGCGGCGGGGAACCCGTTACATTGAACAACGACACGAATCTGGAGGGGGAACGGTGACCACCGAACTGACTGCGACGAGGCTGGCCCGGTTCGGGGCGCAAGAGCGTCTGCGCACCCTCCAGAACGACATCATGGACCTCATCCTCAGCCGCAACCTCGATGTCGGCGATCCGATGCCCACGGAGAACGAGCTGTGCGCCGCTCTCGGTGTCGGCCGGAACACCGTACGGGAAGCGCTCAAGGTGTTGCAGGCGCTCGGTGTGGTAGAGATCCGTCACGGCTTCGGCACCTTCGTCGCCGCGACCAGCTTCGAGTCCCTCGGCGCGAGCCTGGCGTTCCGCGGACGGTTGTCGCTTCGTCACGGCGGAGCTGAAGCGCTCGAACTGGTGGACGTTCGGCAGGCCCTCGAGTCCGGGCTCATCGGCTTGGCGATCGACGCGATGACCGAGGGCGACCTGCTCGCGCTCGAGAGCCGCGTGCGTTCGATGGAGGCGCTCGCGGCGCAGGGCAAGCAGTTCATCGACGAGGATCAGGACTTCCATCGTCTGTTGTACGTGCCGCTGCACAACGAGCTGCTCTCCAACCTGCTCGAGGTCTTCTGGAACGTGTATCGACAGATCCACGAGGAGGCCGGGGTCGAGCAGCACAGCCTCGTCGAGAACGCTCACGCCCATCGGCTCATCCTCGAGGCCGTCCGCAGCGGCGACAAGGCGCTGACGGCTGAGCGGCTGAACGCCCACTTCCATGGCATCCGCGCGCACCTCGCCGGCCTGAGCCGACAGAGCTGAGTCGAGCGGAGAGGACGATGGCGCGCAGCCCGCCGTCTAGACATCCCACCTGGGATGTCTGCCCTTCTTAGTCGGCATCGCCGGCAACCCGATCGCACCATCACGCAACTGTTCACCGTAGAAAGCAGGCCCGCTGATGAAACACCCTCGATCGTTGTCCCTCCTGGTCGCCGCCACCCTGGTTGCTGCGACCGTCGTCACCCTTCAAGCACCCGCGGCAGCGGCCCCGCCGTCCCCGGTGCTGGACGACTCCACCTCCGTCACCTACACGGGCTCCACGTACACCGACCACACCGGCGACCTGTCCGCCGTGAGCGGGTTGAGCAGTGGCAGCATCGTCGTTCGCTTCAAGACCACGAGCGCCGGCAGCGCGATGACGCTCATCAGCGCTGCGAACACGTTGCTGCCCTCCAGCAACCTCACCCTGTCCGTCAACGCCGGAAAGCTCCACTTCGAGGTGAGGCAGAACAACGCGACGACCAATGACTTCGCAACCACCCTCACCTATCCGAGCGCCGACGACCCGACTGCCGCAGCCACCTTCAACGATGGTGCGTGGCACACCGCCGCCGTCACCGTCGGATCAGGCGGAACACGCGTCTACGCCGACGGATATCAGGTGTTCGCCGGTACATCGACCGCGTTCTTCAACACGGTCACCGGACTGAACGGCATGTGGATCGGCCGCAACGTCGACAGCGGCGGTGGCCAGTGGTACTTCACGGGCACTGTCGCATCCGTGAAGGTCTACGCGTCCGCGCTCTCCGCCGCGGACGTCGTCTCCCTGAGCGCGGCCCCGGGCGCCCTGCTGTCCTACCCGGTGAGCCAGTCGTTCAACGGCACCAGCACGTACATCGACAAGACAGCTGACCTCGGTGCCGTCTCCTCCCTCGCCACCGGGAGCATCGCCGCCTCCTTTGCCAGCACGAGCACCGCGGCGGCCGGCACCATCCTCAGCGCCTCCGACACCACCAACCCGTCCAGCAACATCACAGTCAGCCTCAACAACGGCGCGCTGTACTTCGAAGCACGGACCAATGGGACGTACAGCACTCAGTTGACGGCGCCGGGACGCTTCAACGACGGCGCGACGCACACCGTCGTGCTCGCGGCGGGTCCGGCCGGGACGACGATCTACGCCGACGGCTACCGGCTGGCCGCATCGACCTCAACGGCGTTCTTCTCGTCGGTGAGCGGGCTCAACGGCATGTGGATCGGCCGGAACGCGGACAACGGCGGCGGCCAATGGTACTTCGGCGGAACGATCAACTGGGTGCGCGCCTATTCGACGGCTCTGTCGGACAGTCAGGCCAAGAACCTCGCCGGTGCCACCCCGTCGACGTTTCAGGCGTTGTACGACAACGGCTACGCGGGATCGGCCAACTACCGCATCCCGGCGCTCCTGACGACGTCCGCCGGAACCCTGCTCGCGTCAGCCGACCAGCGGGAGAGCTCGGCCGGCGACGCCCCGAACGACATCAACACCGCCATCCGACGCAGTACGGACGGCGGTGCCACCTGGTCGGCGGCGACGACGATCCTCGACTACCCGGGCACCGGCGCCAACGGGGCGAGCGCGATCGATTCGGCCATGGTGCAGGATGCGTCGACGGGTCGCATCTACTTGATGGTCGACCACTTCCCCGGCGGCTGGGGACAGCCGAACAATCAGGCTGGGACGGGATTCGATGCGTCAGGCAACCGCGTGCTGGTGAACTACTCAACCGGTGCGACATACGGGCTCCATTCCGATGGGTCCGTGTACACCTCGACGGGAACCCCGACCGGCTATTCGGTCGACATGGCGACGGGAGCAGTCACCAGCTCCGGCGCTGCTGCCGGGAACATCTATCTGAAGAACGGCGTCGACGCGAACCAGAGCCTCTCTGAATACGGGACCTCGTACCTCGTCGTGATGCACAGCGACGACGATGGCGCGACCTGGTCTCAGCCCGTGCACATCAACGCGTCGGTGAAGGCGTCGTGGACGAAATTCCTGGGGACCGGTCCCGGCAACGGAATCCAGCTGGCGAACGGTCGACTCGAGTTCCCCGTGTACTACAGCAACGGGTCGGGGGTCTACTCCTCGGCGGTCGTCTACAGTGACGACCACGGATCCACCTGGCAGCGCGGCTCCTCCCCGAACGACGGCCGGGTCCTCAACGGTGTGACCATCCAGTCGCAGACGGTGACGACGTCGAGCGCCAGCCTTCACGAGCCCTCGATCGTCCAGAAGGCGAACGGCGACGTGCTGATGTACATGCGCAACAGCTCGGGTACGGGCAAGGTAGCCACGGCGACGAGCGCGGACGGTGGAGTCACCTGGTCGCAGGTCGCCTACAACAGCCAGTTGACCGACGTCTTCTCGCAGACCGCCGCGTTCCACTACCCGTCGCTCGGAGACGGCAAGGATCGGGTGCTTTTCGCGAATGCGACAGGGCCGGGGCGCAACAACGGCGTCCTGCGCCTCAGCGCCGACGGCGGGAGCACCTTCGCGTACAACCGCGCCATCAGATCCGCCGGCTATGCCTACAACAGCCTCACCGTGCTGCCGGACGGAAGCATCGGAGTGCTCTGGGAGCTGCAGAACACCGGTCTGTACTTCCAGAAGCTGCCGCTGTCGTTCTTGACGTCCTCGGCCGGCTAGGGCGCACGCCGCGGGGGTGCGGCTGCACCCCCGCGGCACGCGATCCCTCGTGACGAGCGGCGTCAGCCCTCGACCACGTACGAGGTCAGCTCCGGCCCCGGGTGCAGCACGCCGTTGACGATGGCCTGGATGGCGAACTCGCTGGCGCCGGCGAGGTCGATCGCGCCGGGTTCGAGCAGCCACTGGAGCTGGAGGCCGTCCATGACGGCGAGGATCGATGCGGCGGCCTTGTCGATGGCGTCGGGATCGGTGACGCCCTCCTGGGCGCAGAGCTCGCGGAACGCCTCGTCGATCTCGCGCCGGAGGGTGTGGTACCGCTCCTCGAAGTAGGTCTTCGCGGGGTGGTCGTCGGTGACCGACTCCGCCGAGAGCACGGTGTAGACCTGCACGATCCCGGCGCGCTGGGCGTTGCGGAACGCGGTCTGGACCAGGTGCGTGAAGAGGGCGGGACCGCCGGGGATGTGCCGGTCGGCGAGGTGGGCGACGTCGTCCTGGTCGCGGAACTCGAGCACTTCGAGGAGCAGGTTCTGCTTCGACCCGAAGTGGTGCAGCACACCGGCGTGGGTCATCCCGACCTGCTCGGCGATGTCGGCGAGCGTGCCGTTGGTGGAGCCCTTGGTGCCGAAGACCTCGACGGCCGCACGCAGGATGTCCTTGCGTTTGCGCTCGGTCTCGGGGCGCGGGTTGGCCGTGCCGGCGGTGGTGGCCATCCCGCATCTTCTTTCGCTTGTGGTGGTTGCGTGGCAGCTTACCACCCAGTAACCTCACGCTAACTTGCTTTCTGACCAGTAAGCAAGTTATGTTCACCATCACACCCCTGCACCACCAGGCACAAGGACTGTGCCGTCACGAAGGAGAAGCAATGAGGCTTAGGAAGCTCTTGATCGCGGGCTCCGCGATCGTCGCTGTCGGCGCGTTGGCGCTGACGGGATGCGCGAGCAACGGTTCGAACGCATCCAGCGGATCGGGCGGATCGATCACCGTCGCGAAGCCGGACGGCGCAGCCGTTCTGGCGACGCAGATCAACAACCCGTTCATCGCCACCGGCTCGGGCCAGTCGCTCGGCTACAACCGGATGATCTTCGAGCCGCTGGCCATGGTCAACCCGGTCGGCAAGAACGAGACCACCCCGTGGCTCGCGTCGAAGGTCGAGTGGAACTCCGACTACACGCAGCTGACGGTCACGCCCCGCGAGGGCGTCAAGTGGAGCGACGGCAAGCCCTTCACCGCCGACGACATCGTCTTCACCTTCAACCTCATCAAGAGCACGCCCGCCCTCGACCTCGCGGGCCTGAAGCTCGCCGACGTCAAGAAGGACGGGGACAACGTCGTCCTCAGCTTCACCGAGTCGAAGTTCGTCAAGCAGGGCGACGTGCTCCAGACGGCCATCGTGCCCGAGCACATCTGGAAGAGCATCGCCGACCCGACCAAGGACGCGGTCAAGGACGCGGTCGGCACCGGCCCGTACACGATCAAGACCTTCTCGTCGCAGGGCGTCGTGCTCAAGGCCCGCACCGACTACTGGGGCGGCAAGGTCCCGGTGGGCGAGCTGAAGTACCTCGAGTACAACGACAACACCGGCCTCCTGCGCGGTCTGCAGAACGGCGAGACCGACTGGGCGCAGATCTTCATCACCGACTACCAGAAGAACTACGTCGACAAGGACCCGAAGCACAACGTGTTCTGGGGCGCCAACGTGCTCAGCCCGGACATGATCCTGGTCAACACGACCAAGGCCCCGTTCGACAACGTGGCGTTCCGCAAGGCCGTCAACATGGTCGTCGACCGCAAGGCGCACGCCGAGAAGGCCCGCAGCAACGCCGGCCCCGAGCTCAAGAACGTGACGGGCATCCCGCAGCCGACCGGTGACCAGTACATCGCTCCGGAGTACAAGGACCAGAACTTCACGGTCGACGTCGACGGCGCCAAGAAGGTCCTCACCGACGCCGGCTACACCTGGAAGGACGGCGCCCTGATCGACCCGTCCGGCAACCCGGTCTCCTTCACCCTGCAGGACCCGCAGGGCTGGAACGACTACGTCACCGGCATCCAGCTGGTCGCCACGCAGGTGAAGAACACGCTCGGCGCCGACGCGAAGGTCGCCACCCCGGACGCCGACACCTGGACCACCAACGTGGCGACGGGCAACTTCGACGCCGTGCTGCACTGGACCGGCTCCGGCTCGAACCCGTGGCACATCTACGACGACGTCATGAACGGCGCCTACCTCGACCAGGCCGCCGACGGCAAGGTCGCCGACAACTTCGGGCGCTACAACAACCCGGAGGCGACCGCCCTCCTCAAGGAGTACGCGCAGGCGTCCGACGACGCGTCCCGCACCGCCGCCCTCAACAAGATCCAGAAGATCTTCGTGGAGGACGTCCCCGCCATCGCGATCGGAACCCACCCGCAGCTCGCCGAGTACAACACGCGCAAGTACGTCGGATGGCCGAGCGAGAGCGACCAGTACGCGACCGCCGACCCGACGCAGCCCTCGGCTGTGCAGGTGATCATGAAGCTGAAGCCCGCGAGCAAGTAATCCCCCACACGCGTCCGGGGCGGAAGACGGTTTCGACCCCCTTCCGCCCCGGACGCTCGGCGGTCGGCACCGCTTCGCGGTCAGCACGAAAGCGATATCTCATGACAGACACCCTTCTCTCGGTGCGCGACTTCTCGGTCGTGTACGACGTCGATCCGCCGGTCCAGGCGGTCAAGAACGTCACCCTCGACATCAAGCGCGGCGAGATCGTCGGCCTCGCCGGCGAGAGCGGATGCGGAAAGACCACCCTCGCCTACGGGGTGCAGCGGCTCCTGCGCCCCCCGGCCGTCATCACCGACGGAAGCGTCGTCTTCCACGACAAGGACGGCGGCGACGTCGACATCAACGCCCTCGGCGTCGAGCAGATGCGCCGCTTCCGCTGGGACAAGATCTCGATGGTCTTCCAGGGCGCCATGAACGCGCTCAACCCCGTGGCGACCATCGGCTCGCAGCTCGAAGACGTGTTCATCGTGCACCGGCCCGAGATGAACCGCACCGAGCGCCGCAAAGCCGTCGTCGAGCTCCTGGAGATCGTGAAGGTGGGAGGCCAGCGCTTCCGCTCCTTCCCCCACGAGCTCTCCGGCGGCATGCGCCAGCGCGTGATGATCGCGATGGCGCTCGCCCTCCGTCCCCAGCTGATGGTGATGGACGAGCCGACCACCGCGCTCGACGTGCTCGTGCAGCGCGAGATCCTGCGGCAGATCTCGCAGCTCCGTCACGAGTTCGGCTTCTCGGTCGTCTTCATCACCCACGACCTCCCCCTGCTGCTGGAGATCAGCGACCGCATCGCGATCATGCGCGAGGGCGAGATCATCGAGCTGGCCACGGCCGAGCGGATCTGGAACGACCCGCAGCACGAGTACACGCGCAAGCTCCTCGCCTCGTTCCCGCGCCTGACCGGAGAGAGAGGAGTGGTCGCGCGATGACGACCCTCGAATTCAAGAACGTCACCAAGATCTACAACGTCCGCGGCGCCGGGCAGCTCAAGGCCCTCGACGAGGTGAGCTTCACCCTGGGATCGCACCAGACGCTCGGCCTGGTCGGGCAGTCGGGCAGCGGCAAGTCGACGATCGCGAAGATCCTGACCCAGCTGGAGACCCCCACGAGCGGCGAGGTGCTGCTCGACGGCGTCCCGATCCCGCGCTCCGGCAAGCGGCTGCGCGCGTACCGTCAGCAGCTGCGGATGGTGTTCCAGGACCCGTTCGCCTCCCTGAACCCCTCCCACTCCATCCGCCACCACATCGAGCGTCCTCTGCGTCTCGACAACGTCGTGCCCAAGCGCGAGGTCGACGACGAGGTGCGCCGGCTGCTGCTGCGCGTGCGGCTGGACGCGGACGCCGTGATCGACCGGCGCCCCCACGAGCTCTCGGGCGGTCAGCGTCAGCGCGTCGCCATCGCCCGCGCCCTGGCCTCGCGGCCGGCGCTGCTGGTGGCCGACGAGCCGGTCTCGATGCTCGACGTCTCCATCCGCCTCGGTGTGCTCAACCTGCTCGCCGACCTGCAGCGGGAGGAAGGGCTCGGCGTCCTCTACATCACCCACGACCTGGCGACGGCGCGGCACTTCAGCGACGAGATCATGGTGCTCAACCAGGGCAAGGTCGTCGAGCGCGGAACCGCCGACGACGTGATCCTGCGCCCCACCGACCCCTACACGCGCGAGCTGCGCGCCGCGTCGCCCGACCCGGAGAAGCACTTCCGGGAGCTGGCCGCCCAGGCCGCAGGGACTACGCAGACCCCACTGACCACGCAGACCTCGGGAGGTGCGCAGTGAGCGCCGATTCGCAGACCTCGGTCGACCCGACGCTCGTCGGCACGACGGCCGCCCGCACGGAGCGCAGCCGCTCGCGCATCCCGTGGCGCTTCATCGGCGGCCGGGTGGCGTTCTACGCCTTCACCCTGTGGGCGGCCATCACCGTCAACTTCTTCCTGCCCCGCCTGATGAAGGGCGACGCGGTCGACTCGTTCATGGCGCGGAGCCAGGGCCAGCTGACGCCGGACGCCGAGAAGGCGCTCCGCGCGCTCTTCGGCCTGGACAAGTCGGTCCCGCTCTGGGACCAGTACGTCAACTACTGGAACATGCTCCTGCACGGCAACCTGGGCATCTCGATCTCGACCGGCATGGCGCCGGTCGGCGATGCGATCGCCTCGGCCCTGCCGTGGACCCTCGGACTCGTCGGCGTCGCCACGATCATCTCGTTCGTCATCGGGACGAGCCTGGGCGCGGTCGTCGGCTGGAAGCGCGGGAGCAGGCTCGACCTGTTCGTGCCCGTCACGACGTTCCTCGGCACCATCCCCTACTTCTGGCTCGGACTGATCTTCATCGCGATCTTCTCCACGACCCTCGGCTGGTTCCCGGCCGGGCACGCGTACGAAGTGGGCGTGGAGCCGGGCTGGAACGCGGAGTTCATCTCCGAGGTCGTCTCGCACGCCATCCTGCCGGTGGCCACCATCGTGGTCGTCTCGCTCGGCGGCTGGGTGCTGGGCATGCGCAACATGATGCTCACCGTGCTCGACGAGGACTACATCACGGTCGCGCAGGCCAAGGGCATGCCCAACCGACGCGTGCTCTGGCGCTACGCCGCCCGCAACGCGGTGCTGCCGCAGATCCAGAGCTTCGCGCTCGCGATCGGCTTCATCGTCGGCGGCACGCTGGTGATGGAGATGGTGTTCTCGTATCCCGGCATCGGGCTGCTGCTGCTCAACGCGACCAACGCGAAGGACTACGCGCTGATGCAGGGCATCTTCCTCGTCCTCGTCCTGGCCGTGCTGGTCGCGAACATCATCGCGGACATCGCCTACGCCATCCTCGACCCGCGCACCCGTCAGACGGAGGCCTGAACATGACCACCCCCGCCGAAAGAACCGTTCCCGCCGAGAACGCGCCGCTGGTCACGCAGCACGTGGGCGTCGGCGCCCCCGAGACCGCGGCCGTGCTGGCCGGACGGCCGCAGCAGAGCCCCGAACACGCTCCTCAGAAGACGTTCTGGTCGCAGCTGAAGGTGTCGCTGGCGATGTTCAGCAACCCGAAGTCCGCCACGGGCCTGATCATCCTCGGCGTGTTCGTGCTCGTCGCGATCTTCGCACCGTGGATCGCCCCGTACGACCCGCAGGCGCAGAACCTCGACGAGACCCTGCAGCCGCCGTCGTTCCAGCACCTCCTGGGCACGACCCACATCGGCCAGGACGTCTTCAGCCAGATCGTCTACGGCACCCGCGGCGTGCTCGTCGTCGGGTTCCTGGCGACGATCATGGCGACGATCGTCGCGATCGCCGTCGGTGTGACCGCCGGCTACCTGCGCGGCTGGAAGAGCGAGTCGCTCTCGGCCCTGTCGAACGTGTTCCTCGTCATCCCCGGCCTCCCGCTGATGATCATCATCGCCTCGCAGTTCGAGGACCCGCCGCTGATCGTCATCGCGGCAGTGCTCGGCCTCACCGGCTGGGCGTGGGGCGCCCGTGTGCTCCGTGCGCAGACCATGTCGCTGCGCAACCGCGACTTCATCCAGGCCGCGCGCGCCAACGGGGAGCCGCTGCACCGCATCATCCTGGTCGAGATGCTGCCGAACCTGATGGCGCTCATCGCCTCCAGCTTCGTCGGCACCATGACGGCCGCCGTCCTGGGGCTGACGACCCTGGCGTTCATCGGCGTCATCCCGGTGTCGAACCTCAACTGGGGCACCGTGCTCTTCTGGGCGCAGCAGAACAACGCGTTCCCGGACTACTGGTGGTGGTACGTGCCCGCCGGACTGTGCATCGCCCTCCTCGGAGTCGCGCTCTCGCTCGTCAACTTCGGCATCGACGAGTACGTCAACCCGCGCCTGCGCTCCGCAGGCGAGCGCGCCCGCGCGATGAAGAAGAAGGGCCTGAACATCAACGCCACCGTCACCCAGGTGCGCACCGGCGCCTCCGCCCCCATCCCCCCGACCGCGTCGGAAGGCGTCACCGAATGACCTCGACCCTGCCCGTTTCGCACGTCGCACCGACCGGCACCGCCCCCTACTGGGATCCGTCTCTGACGACGGAGGAGCGCGTGCGCGACCTGCTCGGCCGCATGACCGTGGAGGAGAAGGTCGGGCAGATGCTGCAGCTGGACGCGCGGGACGACCTGCGCGACCACGTCCTGCGGCGTCACGTCGGCTCGATCCTGCACACCTCCCCGGAGCGCATCCTGGAGGCGAACCGGCTGACGGCCGAGACGCGTCTGCGGATCCCGCTGCTCGTCGGCGAGGACTGCATCCACGGGCACTCCTTCTGGCCCGGCGCCACGATCTACCCGACCCAGCTCGGCATGGCCGCGTCGTGGGATGCGGAGCTGATCGAGCGCGTCGCCCGCGCGACGGCCGAGGAGGTCGCAGTGACGGGCGTGCACTGGACGTTCTCGCCCGTGCTGTGCATCGCACGCGACCTCCGCTGGGGCCGCATCAGCGAGACCTTCGGCGAGGACCCGTACCTGATCGGCGAGCTCGCGAGCGCGATGGTCCGCGGGTATCAGGGCGACGGCCTCGACGACCCGTCCGCGATCCTCGCCACCGCCAAGCACTTCGCCGGTTACTCCGAGACGCAGGGCGGCCGCGACGCGAGCGAGGCCGACATCTCGCGGCGCAAGCTGCGCAGCTGGTTCCTGCCGCCGTTCGAGCGCGTCGCCCGCGAGGGCTGCCGCACGTTCATGCTCGGCTACCAGAGCACCGACGGCGTGCCGATCACCGTGAACGACTGGCTGCTCAGCGAGGTGCTGCGCGGCGAGTGGGGCTACACCGGCACCCTCATCACCGACTGGGACAACGTGGGCCGCATGGTCTACGAGCAGAAGGTGCAGCCCGACTACGCGCACGCGGCCGCGGCCGCCGTGAAGGCCGGCAACGACATGGTCATGACCACTCCTCTCTTCTATGAGGGAGCTCTGGAAGCGGTCGCCCAGGGGCTGCTCGACGACGACGCCTTCGACGCCGCGGTCGGCCGCATCCTGACCCTGAAGTTCGACCTCGGGCTGTTCGAGGACCCGCGTCTGCCCGCCGCCGACCTCGACACCGTGGTCGGCAGCGCCGAGCACGCGGAGCTGAACCTCGAGATCGCGCGTCGTTCGCTCGTGCTGCTCGAGAACGACGGCACGCTGCCGCTGCAGGCGGACACCGCTGCTCCGGTCCGCGTCGCGCTGGTCGGCCCGCTGGCCGACGACGCGCAGACGCAGCTCGGCGACTGGGCCGGCGGTTCGGGCCAGGCCGGATGGCTCGACGGCCAGCCGCGCGAGATGATCACGACCGTCCTCGACGGGCTCCGCGCGATCGACGGCCTCAGCGTGAGCGTCGCCCGCGGAGCCGACATCCTGACCCTGGAGGACGACCCGGCCGGCCGCACATTCCCGGACGGCCAGCCCCGGCCCCCGGTGGTCGTGCCCTGCGCGCCCGACCGGCAGCTGATCGACGAGGCCGTGGCGGCTGCCGAGCAGTCGGACGTCGTCGTGGCGGTGGTCGGCGACCGCATCGAGCTCGTCGGCGAGGGCCGTTCCACGGCGACGCTGGAGCTGATCGGCGGCCAGAACGCCCTGCTCGACGCTTTGATCGCGACCGGCAAGCCGGTCGTCGTGGTCCTGCTCGCTTCGAAGCCGCTCGTGCTCCGCGCGTCGACCGCGCACGCGGCGGCCGTGATCTGGGCCGCCAACCCGGGCATGCTCGGCGGCCAGGCGCTCGCCGAGCTCATCGTCGGGCGCATCGAGCCCGCGGGTCGACTGCCGATCTCGTTCGCCCGTCATGTCGGCCAGCAGCCGACGTACTACAACCAGATCCGCGGCCAGCACGGCGACCGGTACGCCGACCTCACGCAGACGCCTGCGTGGGCGTTCGGCCAGGGGCTGTCGTACTCGACGGTCGAGTACGCCGACCTCGCGCTCGCACGCACCGAGCTGGGTGCCGGTGACGACATCGTGGCCGAGGTCACCGTCAGCAACACCGGTGACCGGCCGGTCCGCGAGACGGTGCAGGTGTACGTGCGCGACGCCGTCACCAGTGTGAGCTGGGCGGACCGCGAGCTGAAGGCCCACCGCCAGCTCGACCTGGCACCGGGCGAATCCACCCGGGTGAGCCTGACCCTCCCCGTCGCCGAGTGCTCGATCGTGGACTCCACCGGGGACCGTCGCGTCGAGGCGGGCGTGTTCGAGCTGCTGGTCGGCTCGTCGTCGCGCGAGTCCGACCTGCTGGCGGCGCCGTTCGAGGTCCGGTGAGACCTGTGACGACGGGGCGCGGGGGCCGCTCGGCTCCCGTGCCCCGGCCGTCCGGCACCCGATAAGCTGTCCCCGTGCTTCTCTCCGATCGCGACATCAAGGCCGAGCTCGGCGCCGGGCGGATCGGCCTGGAGCCGTTCGACCCCTCGATGGTCCAGCCCTCGAGCATCGATGTGCGGCTGGACCGCTTCTTCCGGTTGTTCGACAACCACAAGTACCCGTTCATCGACCCGTCGGAGGATCAGCCCGAGCTGACGCGCTTCGTCGAGGTGGAGCCCGACCAGCCGTTCATCCTGCACCCGGGCGAGTTCGTGCTCGGGTCCACCTACGAGCTCGTGTCCCTCCCGGACGACGTCGCGGCGCGCTTGGAGGGCAAGAGCTCGCTCGGCCGTCTCGGGCTGCTGACGCACTCGACCGCCGGCTTCATCGACCCGGGGTTCTCGGGCCACGTGACGCTGGAGCTCAGCAACGTCGCCACCCTCCCGATCAAGCTGTGGCCGGGCATGAAGATCGGCCAGATGTGCTTCTTCCGGCTCACCTCGCCGGCCGAGAAGCCGTACGGGTCGAGCGAGTACAGCTCCCGCTACCAGGGGCAGCGCGGGCCGACGGCCTCGCGTTCGTTCCTGAACTTCCACCGGACCGATGTGTCCGGCACCGAGGCCGGGCGTCCGTCCAGCTGAGACCCCGACCGACCCTCGACCCGGGAGGCGCACCATGAGCGAGACGACCGATGCCAGCTTCGCGAGTGCGCTGATCGCCTCCGGCCCGACGCCGGTGCGGCCGCAGCGGATGCACCTGTTCGGTCAGCTCGTGGGCAGTTGGCGCGCGGAGTGCCGCTTCCTCGACGAGGAGTCAGGGGCGTGGAGCGAGTTCGAGACGGACTGGCTGTTCGCGTACACCCTCGGCGGGCGCGCCGTTCAGGATGTGCTGGTCGCCCCGACCGCGGCCGATCCGTCCCGCACGGAGTCCAAAGGCACGACCATCCGGGTCTACGACCCGGTCCTCGGCGCGTGGCGGGTGAGCTGGTTCGGCGCCGTCGCCGGCGACTTCTGCACCCTGGTCGCCTCCGGGCACCGCGACGGGATCCGGCAGGACGGTACACAGACCGACGGCCGGCCGATCCGCTGGAACTTCTCGTCGATCACCGAGGACTCGTTCGAATGGGACGGCTGGGTCTCCGACGACGAGGGCCGCACCTGGTGGCTCGAGCAGCACATCGACGCAACGCGCACCGGCTGAGCGGCGCCGCGCTGCGCTGCGCCGCGGTGCGCCCATCGGTTGGTCACGACATGCCGTCGGCGCCTGTGCATGCGCGGCGTGTCGTGACCACTGCTTCGCGGGGCGCGCTTCGGACGCGGCGTGTTGTGACCACTGGATGCGAACGTGCTCCGTCGCTCACCGTGCCCATCCATTGGTCACGACACGCCGTCGGCGCCGTGTCCACGCGGCGTGTTGTGACCACTGCTTCGCGGGGCGCCCTCGACGCGCCCCTACGCGACCCAGCGCGCGGTCGCGCCGGTGACGGCGGAGCCGTCGAGGTCGGAGAGCTTCAGGCCGACGAACGCGCGCGCGGCGTCCGACGTCTGCACGCGGAAGGGCGGCTCCGCCTCCGTCAGCACCTGCTCGATGACCGCCGCGACCTCGGCCGGCTGCTGTGCGGCGGCGAATGCTCCGGCGGTGCGCTCGAGATAGGCGGCGAGCAGCGGCTCGTAGGGGCCCGCGTCGGCGAGGGCGGCGTCCCGGCCCTCGGTGGCGTTGGCGACGAACTCGCTCGCGACCGCTCCGGGTTCGACAACGACCACGGCCACACCCAGCGCGGCTGCGACCGGGTGGAGGCTCTCCATGAAGCCCTCGACCGCGAACTTCGCCGCGCAGTAGGCGTCGTTGAACGGCTGTCCGACGATCCCGCCCACGCTCGACACGGTGACGACGCGTCCGCCGCTGGCGCGGAGGGCGGGGAGCGCAGCATGGGTGAGCTGCACGACACCGAAGAAGTTGACCTCCATCGCCGCGCGCACGCGATCGATGCCCATCGTCTCGGCGGTGCCGAGGGCGGCGGCTCCGGCATTGTTGACCAGCGCGTCGAGGTGGCCGCGGTCGGCGACCACCTGCGCGACGAGGGAGGCGGCGCCTGCGGCGTCGGTCACATCCAGCGCCCGGATGTCGAGCGAGACGCCTGCGGACGATGCCGCGTCGCGCAGACGATCGGCGCGGGCGACGTCGCGCACGGTGGCGACGACGTCCCACCCGCCGCGGGCGAGGGCGACGGCCGTCTCGAGTCCGATGCCGGACGACGTGCCGGTGACGAGGGCGACGGGAGCGTTGGAGGAGGAGTTCATGCTCTCAGCATGCTCCTTCGAGTGCGCTCGAAGTCAAACCTTGGGCGGTCTCCCGCCTGAGGCTGTGAGTGCGCGAAGGTATGCGGTCACGGGTATGTCTGCACGTGAGTTATCCACAGGGAATTTCACAAGTGGAAAATATGAGCCGTTCTCACAGCTGGCCCGAAGGTTCGCCGGTCGGATCGGCGTAGAGAGCCGGCAGCTGGAGGGTGAGCCAGGGGCTGAACGCCCACGGCGTCGCCTCCACCGCCGAGAGGAGGGTGCGGGGGTCGACCCATTCCCACTCGGCGACCTCGGACGCCGTGGGGGCGAGCGGAGACGCGACCGTCGCCGTGTAGACAGGGCAGATCTCGTACTCGACCACTCCGGAGGCGTCCACGGCGCGATAGCGGAAGTCGGGCAGGGCGACCACGAGGTTCTCGATCGTCGTGCCGAGCTCGTCGGCGGCGCGGCGGGCGACGGCGTCCTCCATGGGCTCGCCGGGACCGGGATGCCCGCAGAACGAGTTCGTCCACACGCCCGGCCACGTGGCCTTGCCGAGAGCGCGGCGGGTGACCAGGATGCGCCCCTCGCCGTCGAAGAGGTGGCACGAGAACGCCAGGTGGAGGGGCGTCTCCGTCGTGTGCACGGTGGCCTTGTCCGCCGTTCCGATCGGCGTCCCGTCCTCGGCCAGCAGCACGACCTCTTCACGGGGTGGCGTCATGCGTCCATCCTAGGCTCCGCGGCCTTGGCGGCCTCGGGGAGGGGCGGCGCGGGGGTCGTGGGTTGCGACTTGGTATGTATGCGCATACACTCGCTCGAAACCGTGACGACCGATCTCCCACGCGTGTGCTCGGGAGGTCGGCGAAAGGACGATGATGCCCCTTCACCTCCGCCGCCTTCACCCACGCCGCCGCGCGCTCCGCGCCGGCGTGACAGCCCTCGCCGCCGCCCTCGCGGCGACGGCCGCACTCGCCGCTCCCGCGGTCGCGGCGAACTCGGCTCCCGCCGCCGCTGCGGCGCCGGCACCTACCGCGATCTCCGTCGACACCCATGGCCCGGCCTCCGGCGACGGCACGCCGTACTCCGCCGACCTGCGCCGGTGGGCCGCGGACACGTGGCGGTCGCTCGACGCGATGACCATCCCCGCGGTCGGACTCCCCGCCGACAACATCGACGGCGCGCTCGATCCCGCCTCCGCCAGCGGGCACACCTCACCGACCAACATCGGCGGCTATCTCTGGTCGACCCTCGCTGCGCGCGGGCTCGGGATCATCTCGGCCGACGATGCACGCACCCGCCTCGCCACGACCATCGGCACGCTGGAGCACCTCGAGCGCAATGCGGCGAGCGGGATGTTCTACAACTGGTACTCCCCGTCCGACGGACACAAGCTCACCACGTGGCCGGAGGACGGCTCGGTCGTCCATCCCTTCCTCAGCACGGTCGACAACGGCTGGCTGGCGGCCGCGCTGCGAATGGTCGCCAACGGCGAGCCGACGCTCTCGGACCGGGCGCGGGCCCTCTACGACTCGATGGACTTCGGCGTCTTCTTCGACCCGACCCCCTACAACCCGCACCTGCCCGCCGGGACCAACAAGGGCGGGTTCTGGGAGGCGCAGCCTGGCGACACGTGCGCGAGCGAGCATGCACCGTTCTCGGGATCGGGCCCGGACGTGTTCTACACCTGCCACTGGTACGACACGACGGTGAGCGAGAGCCGCATCGCGACCTACCTCGGCATCGTCAACGGGCAGATCCCGCCGTCGGGGCTGTACGGCACCTTCCGCACGATGCCCGCCGGCTGCGACTACTCGTGGCAGGAGCAGAGCCCGGTCGGCGAGAACCGCGTGTACGACGGCCTCACCGTCTTCGAGGGCGCCTACAGCTTCGACGGGATGCAATTCGTGCCGAGCTGGGGCGGGAGCATGTTCGAAGCGCTGATGCCCGACCTCCTGGTGCCGGAGGAGAAGTGGGGGCCGACCTCCTGGGGCCTGAACCATCCGATCACGGTCGCCGTGCAGGAGAAGCACGGGCAGGACGCCGGCTACGGCTATTGGGGCTTCTCGCCCGCGAGCAACCCGGACGGCGGCTACCGCGAGTACGGAGTCGACGCGGCCGGGATGCGCGCCGACGGCTACTTCTCCGATCAGGAGGACACCGACGTCGATCTGCCGTTCGCCGGGTGCCCCACGGCCGTGCGCGGCACGAATCCGTCGCCGGCCTATGGAGACGGCGTGGTGACGCCGCACGCCTCGTTCCTCGCTCTCGGCTATGACGCCCGCGGCGCGGTCGACAACCTGCGCGGCATCGAGAGCGACCTCGGCGCATACGGCGCGGGCGGCTTCTACGACGCCGTCGCCGTGCACAGCGGCCGGATCGCCGCGCGCTACCTGTCGCTCGACCAGTCGATGATCATGGCCGCCGTCGCCAACAGTGTGGACGGAGACGCGATGCGCACCCTCTTCGCCGACGACGCGGTGCGGGATGCGCTCCAGCCGCTCATGGCGGCCCAGACCTTCTCGGCGGCGTGGGCTCCGGCCGCGGGTGGCGATACGGGTGGCGACACGGGTGGAGCGGCCGACGCGGCCGTTGCGGCCGTCGCGACGAGCGAGCTCGCCGCGACCGGATCGCCGGCCGTCGGCATGAGCGGCGCTGTTCTCGGAGCCGGTCTGCTCGCCGTCGGAGGCGTCGCCGCGCTGGTGCTCGGGCGGCTCCGCGCTCGCCGTCGCCGACAGACGTCCTGACCGCGCCCGCAGCGGGCGGCGGACATGCCGGAGGCCGGGACGCGTGCGCGCCCCGGCCTCCTGTGTCGTCCGTCGCCGGTGCTGTCCGTCGCCGGTGCCGTCCGCCGAACCGGTCGGCGGATGGTGAGCGGCGGTCAGCCCTGCTCGGGTGACCGATCCGGGCTCGCCGTGCCGTCTGGGTTGGCGGACTCCGCCGGGCGGCGCGGCTCCCAGCCCAGGTTGCGGGCCATCGTCTCGAGGGAGGCGATCGTGGTCGCGTAGTCCTCGGGCGAGATGCCCTCGGCCAGCGACGCGCGCACCGCGCCGACCCGCTCGAAGGCGGCGTCGTGGGCGGCGCGGCCCTCGTCGGTCAGGGTGGCGCGATCACCGTCGAACCACACCCAGCCGCGCTCGGTGAAGTCGGCGAGGATGCGCTCGATGCGCGCCGTACGGTGGTCGCCGTCGCATCGGCCGTGCGGCCGGCCGTGGCCGTGGTGCGGGCCGAAGCCGCGCCCGCCGCGGAATCCGCCGGGGCCGCCGAAAGGCCCGCCGAACGGGCCGCCGAACGACGGCGTGGCCGCGGTTCCGCGCTGGAACCCGCGCTCGAAGCCGCGCTCGAAGGCGGCCTCGCGGTCGTGGTGGTCGTGGTCGTGGCCGTGGCCGTGGCCGTGGCCGTGGCCGTGGCCGTGGTCGTGGTGATCGTGGTGATCGGCCGCGTCGGAACCAGGGTGGTCGTGGTGTCCGCCGCCCGGCCCGAGCGGGCGTTCCGCCCGCCAGGTCTCGCGGCTGTACGTCCAGGCGCCCTGCGAGCGCGGGGACGGGTGCGGGTGGTGGCCGTGCTCGCGAGGGTCGAACCCGTCGCGGCTGCGCTCGCCGCCGTCGCGGCCGAAGCCGTGGCCGTGGCCGCCGTCGCGACTGAAGCCGCGGCCACGGCCCCGGCCATGGCCGACGTCGCCGCGGTCGCGACGACCGCGGGGGAGGCGGTCGGCGAGCTCGGCGGCGGTCGCCGGGCCCTCGGACAGGGAGTGGAGCAGGCGCCAGCCGCCGCGGCGGAGGCCCTGCTCGGCCAGTGCGTCGCGCATGCGCTCACGCAGGCGGCTCTCGATCTCGCCGAACCAGTAGCCGGGCGGGGTCGAGGCAGGGGTGTTGTTCGAGTCGTCGATGTTCGTCATCGGGGACCCCTTCCTATTTGCATGTATCTTGACAAGTAAATGTATAGTTACATACATGGATGACGAGAGTCAAGCTCAGCAGGGTTCGCCGTCAGCGGACGTGGTCGCGCTGGTCGAGAGCGCGCTCATGGCGGTCCGCCGCGATCAGTCCCGGCGGCGGCCTCCCGGGCCGTGGGGCGAGGCCCCCTTCGGCCGCGGGCCGCACGCGTGGGGTCCGCGCGGCCCGTGGGGTGCCGCGGGGGGCGACGGAACCGGTGCCGGTCGCGGCGACCGCGACCACGGCGGCCACGACCACAGCCCGCACGACCACGCCGACCATCCCGACCACATGCACCCGGCTTTCGGTGACTCCGCGCGTCCCGGCCCCGGTCGCCGCGGGCGCGACGGGAGCCTCGGCCGCATCGCGCGCATCCGGATGCTGGAGGCGCTGGAGACCGCCGAGGCGGCCGGCAGTCCGCTCTCCATCAGTTCGCTGGCGCAGGCCATCGGCGTCGATCAGCCGCGGGCGAGCCGGCTGGTGCAGGAGGGCGTCGAGCGCGGCCATGTGCGCCGGGTGCCCGATCCGTCCGACGCGCGGCGAGCGCTCATCCAGCTCACGGCCGCGGGCCGTTCCCAGCTCGACGAGGTGCGCACCCACCGGCGCAGCGCCGTCGAGTCGGCGCTCGCGACCTTCACTCCGGAGGAGGCGCGGACGTTCGCCGAGCTCTTCGACCGGTTCGTGCGCGCCTGGCCGCGCCCCTGACCGAGGCCGGCGACCTCAGTCCGTCCGCGGTCCACTCGGCTGCGAGAGGCAGTCGCACGGCGGGTACTCGCCGCGCAGGACGTCCGCCGGGGCTCCGCCGACCAGCAGCGACCGTCTGAGCCGTCGACCCCAGAACGGCCGGCGGCTCGTGATGCGCAGTCGCAGGCTCGAGTGCGTGATCCAGTGGCCGTCCGCCCAGAGTGCGAGCGTGCTCTCCACCCGGTGCACGCGCCGCACGTAGTGCGCATTCGCCTCCCGCCACGCGCGATCGGCGGGTGCGGCATCCCTGCCGATGGCGTGCATCCAGCCGTGGAGGGTGTCGGCCTGCTCCTCGAGGAAGATCTGGGAGTTGAACAGCCAGTCGCGCGCCCACGTCCCGCGACGCGGCTGGAGGAGCATGAGGTCGGCGGATTCGTCGGCTGCGCTGTCCACCGGCCGTGGACCGCGGGTGCGGGGCGTCAGGCCGTCCGGCGGGACGAGCGGGCCGGTGACACGACCGTCCTCGTCGTCTCCGTCGCCGTCGGAGCGGAGCCCGAACACCGACGCGAGCTTCGCACGGGCCCACGCGCGCCGGGCCGCGATCACGGGATCCGTCCGGGCCGAGCCGCGCAGCACGCTCGCCCCGACGACCATTCCGATCGCCAGGGCGACCACCCCGACGAGCACCACCACTCCGAGCGGGACCGTCGCATCGTGCGCCATGGCGCCAGGCTACGGGTTCCGGCCTCCCGGCCGAATGGCCGATTCAGTCCGCCGTCCGCAGCTCGCTCAGCGCGGCGACTTGACGGGGATCAGCAGCCCGAGACCGATCGCCAGTACGAGCACGATGCCGAGGATGCCCCAGTACTGCGCACCGCCGACGGCGACGAAGGTCGCGAACAGCAGCGGCGCCAGGAACGACACCGCGCGTCCCGTGGTCGCATAGAGGCCGAAGACCTCGCCCTCGCGACCGGCCGGCGTCACGCGCGTCAGGAACGTGCGGCTGGCGGACTGCGCGGGGCCCACGAAGAGGCAGAGCACCAGTCCGCCCACCCAGAACGCGGTGGCGCCGCCGTCGTGCAGCACGAACACGGCGAGGCCCGCGATCACGAGACCGACCAGTGCGGTCACGATCACGGGCTTCGGGCCGTACCGGTCGTCGAAGCGGCCGGAGATCAGGGTGCTGACGCCGGCGACGACGTTGGCGGCGATCGCGAAGATGATGACCTGCCCGCTGGAGAAGCCGAAGGTGCCCTGGGCCAGGATGCCGCCGAAGGTGAAGACACCGACCAGCCCGTCGCGGAACAGGGCCGAGGCGATCAGGAAGAGCACGGTGTTGCGGCTCTCCTTCCACAGCCTCCCGATGTCCCGGACGAGCACGGCGTAGGAGGCGAAGAAGCCGACGCGCGGGGTGCGCACGTTCTTCGCCATCTCGGGCACCGCGAGCAGCACGGGGAGCGAGAACACGAGCGTCCAGAGGGCGGCGATCAGGGCGATGATCCGGATGTTGAGGCCCGCGTCCTCCGGCGCGTGGAACAGCCCGCCGGTGCCGTCGCCGTTGTCGGTGACGAGACCGAAGTACACGATGAGCAGCAGGACGATGCCGCCGAGGTAGCCGGCGCCCCAGCCGAACCCGCTCACCCGGCCGACCGTCTTCGGCGTCGAGACCTGCACGAGCATCGCGTTGTAGTTGACGGTGGCGATCTCGTAGAACACCGTGCCGATCGCCACCAGGGCGACGCCGAGCAGGAAGAACGACGGCTCTCCGGCGACGAGGAACATGAGTGCAGTCACGACGACGACCACGCCGGTGTTGATCCCGAGCCACAGCTTGCGCCGGCCGGATCCGTCGGTCCGCTGGCCCAGCACCGGAGCGAGGAGCGCGACGATGATGCCGGCGATGGCCAGCCCCCAGCCGAGACCGCTCGAGAGCGGCGCCTCGGCGGCCGTGACCGCGGCGTGCGCCGGACCCTTCAGGTCCGTCTCGGCGTCGCGGGCGGCGACGAGGGCGGGGTCCACGAAGAGGCTGCCGGTCAGGTAGACCGTGAAGACGAAGGTGGTGATGACCGCGTTGAAGGCGGCGCCGCCCCAGTCCCACAGCGCCCACGACACGACCCACCGGCGGGGGATGCGGCGCTCCGTCGAGCTGTCGGCGAAGAGGGGGCTCGCCGACGTCACCAGTGCGTCGGTCGAGGTGGTGGGGCGTCTCGTGGTCGCGTCGTCGTCGCCGCTCGCACCGCCGCCTCCCGGGAGGTCGCGTGTCATGCCCACAGCGTAGAGGCTGGCGGGGAACGGGCGGTGAACTGTTCCGGCGCGGTCCCGCCGTCACTGCCAGCTGGTCAGCTTGTCCGGGTTGCGCATCATCCGGAGATCGGTGACGAGCCCGTCGCGCACGCTCAGCGTGATGATGCCCGTGACGGCGCCTTCCTCCCGCACCTCGAACCCGAGCCCGTCGGCCGTGACGACGGGGCCGACGGAGGCGTCCGGGTGCTTCGCCGCCAGCCCGAGGAGGAAGCGCGCGACGTTCTCGGCACCGTGGACGGGCCGGCGCGCCGCGCTGACCCGGCCGCCGCCGTCGCTGACCAGCACGGCATCGGGGTCGAGCACCGCCACGAGCGCGGCGAGATCGCCGCCGGCTGCGGCGGCGCCGAACGCCTGCACCACCCGGTCGTGCTCGGCCCGGGGGACGGCTCTCTCCCGCCGGTCCTGCACGCGACGGCGCGCGGAGGCCGCCAACTGGCGACAGGCGGCGGGCGAGCGGCCCACGACCTCGCCGATCTCGTCGAAGGGCAGGGCGAACACGTCGTGCAGCACGAACGCCACCCGTTCGGCGGGGGTCATCGCCTCGAGCACGACGAGGAGCGCGGTGCTCACCGACTCGTCGAGCGTGACGCGGTCCAGCGGATCGGCGGAAGGGGCACGACCGATTCCAGCGAAGGTCGACGACGGCAGCGGCTCGGGCAGCCACGGCCCGACATAGCTCTCGCGGCGTACCCGTGCGGAGCCGAGCACGTCGAGGCAGACCCGGCTCGCGACGCGGGTCAGCCAGGCACGCGGGGACGCGATCGCGTCGCGCTCGTCCGGCGTCAGCCGGTACCAACGCGCGTACGTCTCCTGCACGGCGTCCTCGGCCTCCGCCACCGTCCCGAGCATGCGGTAGCCGAGCGCGAGCAGATGCCGCCGTTCGGCGATGACCTCCGTGTCGACGTCCATGCCGCCTCCTCCCACACCGCCTCTTCCCACACCATTAAGACGGATCGGCGGGCGCGGATGTGAGGCGTCACCTCACATTCGCACGATCCGTCTCGTCCTGAGGGTATGGACAACACACCACTGCGCCGTTCGCTGCTCGGCGTCGGCGCCGCCCTCGGCGCGTACGTGGGCGGCTGGGCGTTCGCCGCCCCCGACGCCTTCTACCGCTCGTTCCCCGGAGCCGGACTGCACTGGATCGACATCGACGGGCCCTACAACGAGCACCTGGTCCGCGATGTCGGTGCCCTCTACCTCGGCCTCGCGGTCGCGAGTGTCGCGGCCGCGCTCAGCCGCTCCGCAGCGCCCGGCCGCGTCGTCGGCCTCGCGTGGGCGGCGTTCGGCGTGCTGCACTTCGGGTACCACGCGCTCCACCCGGAGGGATCGACCGGAGATCAGGTGCTCTCGCTGGTCTCGCTCGGGGTGAGCGCGCTCCTCGGCCTCGTGCTCCTGCTCCCGCTGCGTCGGCGCGCGGTGGAGGTGGCCCGATGAGGGTCGCTGTCGCCGGTGGGACCGGAGTCGTCGGCCGGCACACGGTGCACGCGCTGCAGGCGGCCGGGCACGAGGTCGTCGTGCTCAGCCGGTCGCGCGGCATCGACGTGCACGCCGGAAGCGGGGTCGTGGCCGCGATCGAGGGATGCGCGGCCGTCGTCGACGTCACGAGCGTGCAGACGACCTCGGGCCGGGTCTCGCGCGAGTTCTTCGGCGGGGTCACCCGTTCGCTGCTCGCCGCCGAACGCGACGCGGGCGTCCCGCATCACGTCGCCCTGTCGATCGTGGGCGCGGTGGAGGCCCCCGCCGCCTACTACGCGGGCAAGGCGCTGCAGGAGGAGCTGGTCCAGCGGTCGGGCGCCGGGTGGAGCATCCTGCGCGCCACGCAGTTCCACGAGTTCGCCGCCCAGCTCGTCGGCACGGCCGAGAAGCGGTTCCACCTGGTCCCGGCGATGCGGTCCCAGCCGATCGCCGCGGCCGAGGTCGGCGCGGCGCTCGCCGGGATCGCGGCCGGCGAGCCGCGCGGTCTCGACCGTGATCTCGCGGGCCCTCTGGTCGAGCAGATGCCCGACCTGGTGCGTCGGTACCTCGCCGCGAGCGGTCGGCGCGGACGGGTCGTCACGGTGCCGATCCCGGGCCGGTGGGGGCGCGCACTGCGCGACGGCACGATCCTGCCCGGGGCGGACGCCCGGCTCGGGCGGCAGACTTTCGCCGAGTGGCTGGAGGCGCGCTAGACCTGGATCGGGAGGCTGTACTGACGCATCCCGCCGCCGTCGCCGCGCACCTGGCGGTGGATGTCCTCCATCGTCACGTCGAGCTGGGCCGCCGTGCCTGCGGCAGCGGTGAGGTCGCGCATCAGATGCTCGGGGATCTCGCCGTCGTACTTGTAGTAGATCTTGTGCTCGAGGCTCGCCCAGAAGTCCATCGCTACGGTCCGCAGCTGGATCTCGACCGGCACGTGCACGGGACCGGCGCTGAGGAAGACCGGGACCTCCACGATCACGTGCAGGCTCTTGTAGCCGTTGGGCTTGGGGTGCGCGATGTAGTCCTTGACGCGCAGCACGCGCACGTCCTCCTGTGCGACCAGCAGTTCGAACACGCTGTAGACGTCGGAGACGAACGAGCACACGATCCGCACGCCGGCGATGTCGGTGATGGCGTCGCGGATGGCCTCGAACGACGGCTCGCAGTTCTTGCGCACGACCTTCTGCTCGATGCTCTCCGCGGACTTCAACCGGCTCGAGATGTGCTCGATCGGGTTGTACTCGTGCAGCTCGGCGAACTCCTCGCGCAGGATGGACACCTTGGTCGAGATCTCGTCGATCCCAAACTTGTACGGCATGATGAACCGCGCGAAATCGTCGCGGAACGCCTGCACCTCGCTGAGGGTCGCCGGGTCGATGCTCTGCAACGCCTCGATGGCGCGCGACGACAGCAACGGACCTCCGTGCTCCCCTGCGAGAGCGGGTGCGTCGGCGTCGGCAGGGTCCGGATCCATGCCTCCACGCTATCGACGGTGGTTGTGCGAAAAGTGTGAATCGCGAGGGGCGTCCGGTCGCCGCGGGCTACCCAAACCCGGTGGGCTGTGCTGTCATGTGCGCATGACCGGCGGCTCCGACGCCTCGGCGCCCTTCAACGCACGGCTCGCCATCCTGCTCGCGATGGCGATGTTCGTCCTCGTGGTGGACACGTCCCTGATGAACGTGTCCATCTCCGCAGTGGTGCGCGATCTCGGCACGACGGTCAGCGGGGTGCAGGGGGCGATCGCGCTGGAGGCGCTGGTGTCGGCCGCGTTCATCCTGATCGGCGGCAAGACCGGCGACCTGATCGGCCGCAAGCTCGCGTACATCCTGGGTCTGCTGGGCTACGCGGCGGGTGCGATCGCGATGACGCTGGCCCAGAACCTCACGGCCGTCATCGTCTTCTGGGCGATCGTCGGAGGCATCGGCGCCTCGCTCCTGCTCCCGGCCATGCAGTCGCTCATCCACGGCAACTTCGCGGGCGACCACCAGAAGCGGGTGTACGCGCTCGTCGGCGCATCCGCGGCGATAGCGGCGGCGGTGGGGCCGCTGCTCGGCGGGTTCATCACGACGTTCCTCTCGTGGCGGGTCGGATTCCTGCTCGAAGCCGTGATCATCGCCGTGGTGCTCGCCGGCATCGGGCTGGTGAAAGACGTCCCCTACACGGGCTCGCGAGCGATCGACCTCGTCGGCGCGCTCCTGTCGGTGATCGGGATGGGCGGCATCGTCACCGGCATCCTGGTCTGGCAGGAGGGCGGCGACAGAGTGCTGGCGCTCATCCTGCTCGGAGCCGCGGCGCTCGCCGGGCTGGTCTTCTGGCTCCGCTGGCGCAGCCGGCGGGCACGGGCCGTGCTGCTCGACCCCGCGCTGTTCCGGTCGCGGCTGTTCCAGGCCGGGGCGTCGGGGCAGCTTCTTCAGCAGATCGCGCTCGGCGGCACGATGATCGCCCTGCCGATCTACCTGCAGATGGTGCTCGAGTACAACGCGCTCTGGGCGGGGCTCTCGATCGCTCCGCTCTCGCTGAGCATGTTCGCGGTCGCGCTCCTGGCGGGCCGCGGGCTGAAGCGCAGGCCGGCGACGCTCATCCTCTGGGGGTTCGCCCTGGTCGTGCTGGGGATCATCGTCGTCATCCTGCTCGTGCCGATCGCCACCTCCGGGTGGTATCTCACCCTCCCGCTCATCGTCTCCGGCTGCGGGCTCGGCCTGCTGGTCTCGCAGCTGAACAACTACACGCTGTCGCCGATCTCGGACGAGCGGGTCAGCGAGGCCGCCGGGGTCAACTCCGCCGCCGGCTCCTTCGGTCTGTCGTTCGGCCTGGCCTTCGCCGGAGCGATCATGCTCTCGACGCTGGCCGCGACCTTCGGGTCGATGACGCAGGCCAGCACCGTCCTCCCGTCGGACGACAAGCAGCAGATCGCCGCCGTGCTGGAGGAGGACGCCCAGCTGATGTCGAACACGAGCCTGACCGAGCTGCTGGCCGGGGAGCCGGCGCCGGTGCGGGAGGAGGTCATCCGCATCAACACGGAGGCGCGCCCGCTCGCCCTCCAGATCGCGCTGCTCGTGCCACTCGCTGCGGGCCTGCTCGGCATCGCGAACGCCCTGCGGATGCGCCGCCTGCCCGACCCGAAGCCGTCCGCCGCATCCGCCGGAGACGGAATACTGTGACCCTCCTGAAAGTTGAGTCAGGTGTACTCAAGTTTTGAGCTCCTCGGCTTGACAGCCTTCCCGCCGGGATGGCAGTCTTGAGTCGTCGGGACTCAACTCTCGACCCCCGAATTTCACCGGCCAGCGAATACGCAGACCAGCAACAAAGGAGAGAAAGCACATATGTCACGTGCAGTAGGTATCGACCTCGGAACCACCAACTCCGTCGTCTCGGTGCTCGAGGGCGGCGAGCCCACGGTCATCGCCAACGCGGAGGGCTTCCGCACCACCCCGTCCGTCGTCGCATTCACCAAGGACGGCGAGGTGCTCGTCGGCGAGACCGCGAAGCGCCAGGCGGTCACCAACGTCGACCGGACCATCTCGTCCGTCAAGCGCCACATGGGCACCACCTGGACCCAGGAGATCGACGGCAAGAAGTACACCGCTCAGGAGATCTCGGCGCGCATCCTGCAGAAGCTGAAGCGCGACGCCGAGCAGTACCTCGGCGACACCGTCACCGACGCGGTCATCACCGTTCCGGCCTACTTCAACGACGCCGAGCGTCAGGCCACCAAGGAGGCCGGTGAGATCGCGGGCCTCAACGTGCTCCGCATCATCAACGAGCCCACCGCCGCGGCCCTCGCGTACGGCCTCGACAAGGGCAAGGAGGACGAGCTCATCCTCGTCTTCGACCTCGGTGGCGGAACCTTCGACGTCTCCCTCCTCGAAGTGGGCAAGGACGACGACTTCTCGACCATCCAGGTCCGCTCGACCGCCGGCGACAACCGCCTCGGCGGCGACGACTGGGACCAGCGCGTCGTCGACTGGCTGATCAAGAAGTTCAAGGACACCACCGGCGTCGACGTCTCCGGCGACAAGATCGCCAAGCAGCGCCTGAAGGAGGCTGCCGAGCAGGCCAAGAAGGAGCTGTCGTCGAGCATGTCGACCAGCATCCAGCTGCCCTACCTCTCGCTCACCGAGAACGGCCCGGCCAACCTCGACGAGACGCTCACCCGCGCCCAGTTCGAGCAGATGACCAGCGACCTCCTCGACCGCACGAAGAAGCCGTTCCAGGACGTCATCCGCGAGGCCGGCATCAAGGTGGGCGACATCGCCCACGTGGTGCTCGTCGGCGGCTCGACCCGTATGCCGGCCGTCTCCGAGCTCGTGAAGCAGGAGACCGGCAAGGAGCCCAACAAGGGCGTCAACCCGGATGAGGTCGTCGCCGTCGGCGCCGCGCTGCAGGCCGGTGTCCTGAAGGGCGAGCGCAAGGACGTCCTCCTCATCGACGTCACCCCGCTGTCCCTCGGCATCGAGACCAAGGGCGGGATCATGACCAAGCTCATCGAGCGCAACACGGCCATCCCCACCAAGCGCAGCGAGACCTTCACCACGGCCGACGACAACCAGCCGTCCGTCGCGATCCAGGTCTTCCAGGGCGAGCGCGAGTTCACCCGCGACAACAAGCCGCTCGGCACCTTCGAGCTCACCGGCATCGCCCCGGCCCCCCGCGGCATCCCGCAGGTCGAGGTCACCTTCGACATCGACGCCAACGGCATCGTGCACGTGTCCGCCAAGGACAAGGGCACCGGCACCGAGCAGTCGATGACGATCACCGGCGGCTCCAGCCTGCCGAAGGACGACATCGAGCGCATGGTGCGCGAGGCCGAGGAGCACGCGGCGGAGGACAAGAAGCGCCGCGAGTCCGCCGAGACCCGCAACCAGGCCGAGCAGCTCGTCTACCAGATCGAGAAGCTCATCAAGGACAACGAGGACAAGCTCCCCGAGGACGTCAAGAACGAGGTCCAGGGCGACGTCGACGCACTCAAGACGGCTCTGGCCGGCGAGGACGACGAGGCCGTCAAGACCGCGTTCGAGAAGCTGAGCACGAGCCAGCAGAAGCTCGGCGAGGCGATCTACTCGTCGAGCCAGGCCGACGCCGCGGCTCCCGAGGCGGATGCCCCCCAGGGCGATCAGGCGGGTGAGTCCTCCGACGAGGACGTCATCGACGCCGAGGTCGTCGAGGACGAGGAGAAGAAGTAATCATGTCGGACAACACCCCGGGCGCACCCGGGTCGGGCGAGCCCGACCCGGAGCGCGAGGAGCAGTCGTCCGAGCACGACCTCTCGCACGAAGAGCTGGTCGACGTCGGCCCGGCCGCCGAGGAGGAGGAGACCGTCCTGTCGGACGACGACCTCGACATCCTCTCCGGCCAGACCACGGCCGACGAGCTCGCGGCGGAGCGTCTCGCCGACCTCCAGCGGGTCACCGCCGAGTACGCGAACTACCGCAAGCGCACGGAGGCCAACCGCGAGGTCGAGCGCGAGCGCGCCGTGAGCGAGGCCGTCAAGGGTCTCATCCCGGTGCTCGACGACCTCGAGCGCGCCGAGAAGCACGGCGACCTGACCGAGGGCAGCGCGTTCTCGACGATCGCGGCCAAGCTGCGCACCAACGTCGAGCGGCTCGGCCTCACCCCCTACGGCGAGAAGGGCGAGCCCTTCGACCCGCAGATCCACGAGGCGATCTTCCAGCAGCCCACCCCCGACGTGACGGCCGACACCGTCGCGGAGGTCGTCGAGACCGGGTACCGCCTGGGCTCGACCACCGTCCGGGTGGCGAAGGTCGTCGTCTCGGTCCCGGCCTGATCGACCGGATGCACGGCACGGCGGAGCGGCGGGACCACGGTCCCGCCGCTCCGGCCGCCCGCCGTGCGGACATCATGCAGACTTCACCCACGACCAGAACGATTGAGAGGAGGCGCCGTGGCTAGCCAGGACTGGTTCGACAAGGACTTCTACAAGGTCCTCGGCGTCTCCAAGGACGTCAGCGACGCGGACCTCAAGAAGACCTACCGCAAGCTCGCCCGCAAGTACCACCCGGACTCCAACCCGGGGGACGACGCCGCCGAGGCGAAGTTCAAAGAGGTCAGCGAGGCCTACTCGGTGCTCAGCGACGCCGAGGAGCGCAAGGAGTACGACCAGATCCGCGCCATGGGCGGCGGAGCCCGCTTCACGGCTCCCGGCACCGCCGGGCAGGGCGGCTTCGACGACGTCTTCGGAGGCATGTTCGGCGGCGGCCAGCAGCGCGGCGGCCAGTACACGTTCCAGCAGGGCGGCCAGAACGGCGGCTTCGACGACGTGTTCGGCGGCCTCTTCGGCAACGGCCGGTTCGGCCAGACCAGTGGAGGCTATCGCGGCTACGGCGGACCGACCCGCGGCCGCGACGTCACCGCGCACACCACCATCGACTTCCTCACCGCGACGCGCGGCGAGACCATCAGCCTCCAGTCGGCGGACGGCAAGCCGTTCAAGGTGAAGATCCCCGCGGGGGTCTCGGACGGCCAGAAGATCAAGCTGCGCGGCAAGGGGCAGCCGAGCGCGGACGGCGGCGAGGCCGGCGACATCGTGCTCACCGTCACCGTGCGCAAGCACCCCGTCTTCGAGCGGGACGGTCTCAACCTGCGCGTCACCGTGCCGGTGACCTTCGCGGAGGCCGCCCTCGGCGCCACCATCGAGGTCCCGACCCTCGGCGGCGACCCCGTCAAGTTGCGCGTGGCTCCTGGCACCCCGAGCGGCCGCGTGCTGCGTGTGAAGGGCCGCGGCGTCGAGACCGCCAAGGGCACCGGCGACCTCCTCGCCGTCGTGCAGGTCGCCGTCCCGTCCCACCTCTCCGCCGAGGCCAAGGAGGCCCTGGAGGCATTCGCCGAGAAGCTCCCGGACGAGAACCCCCGAGAGGACCTTCTGGCGAAGGCCCGGAGCTGACGATGGACGAGAACACCCAGGTCTTCGTCATCTCGATCGCGGCAGAGCTCGCCGGGATGCACCCGCAGACCTTGCGCCAGTACGACCGGCTGGGGCTCGTCAGCCCCAGCCGGACGGCCGGCAAATCGCGCCGCTACTCGATGCGCGACGTCGAGAAGCTGCAGGAGATCGCGCGTCTCGGCGCCGAGGGCGTCAGCCTCGAAGGCATCCGCCGCATCCTGGAGCTCGAAGACCAGGTGGGCTCGCTCCGCTCGCGCGTGCGCGAACTCGAATCGGCCCTCGCCGACGAACTCCTGAACCGCCCGGGCCGCCGCGTCTTCGCCGCCGGCTCCGAGGGCGAGGTCGTGTCCCTCCGCGCCGGCACCCGTGTGCGCCGGAGCACCCAGATGGTCGTCTGGCGCCCGCTGGAGCAATAGCGCTCGGCCCGCCGTACTCGATCACCGTGCGGACGGGGCTGTTACGTTTTCGCCGTCCGGATCGTCCCCTCTCGTAGAGTGCAGACGAGAGGGGACGCACGATGGACGGGAATGCCACGAGCGAGGCTTTCGAAGCGCAGCGCGGCCGGTTGACCGCGTTGGCAGCGCGAGTGCTGGGTTCGCGGGCCGACGCGGACGATGCGGTGCAGGAGGCGTGGCTGCGGCTCTCGCGGCAAGATGCGGCCTCCATCGACAACCTCTCCGGATGGCTGAGCACGGTCGTGGGGCGGATCTGCATCGACATGCTGCGAGCGCGGCGTTCCCAGGGCGAGACCGCATGGGAGGAACCCGGGCGCGAGTGGATCGTCGCCGACGACGTGGACGGCCCCGAGAGCAGCGCCGTCCAGAGCGACCTGGTCGGCGTGGCGCTGCTGATGGTGCTGGAGACGTTGACGCCGGAGGAACGGCTGGCTTTCGTGCTCCACGACACCTTCGCGGTCCCGTTCGAGGAGATCGGCCGGGTGCTCGGCAGATCGACCGACGCGGCGAAGATGCTCGGCAGCCGCGCGCGGCGCAAAGTGCGGGGTGCCGAGCCTCCCACCGACCGCCGGAGGCAGCGCGAGGTCGTGGACGCCTTCCTCGCCGCCGCGCGGGGAGGCGACTTCGAGGCGCTGCTGCGCGTCCTCGACCCCGATGTGGTCTGGCGCGTGCACACCCCCCGCGGCGTGACGGTGCGCCTCGGCGCGAGGGAGCTCGCACGCCACGCGGCGCTCGGCGGCCGGACGGGGACGATCGCCCGCCGGGTGAACGTCGACGGCGCCCCGGGCGTGATGGCGTGGCGGGCGGACGGCACGCCCCTGGCCGTCATGGCCTGCGTCGTCGCCGACGGCCGGATCGTGCAGGTCGACTCGCTGCTGCGTCCCGAACGGCAGGCGACGATCGCGGTGTCGCCGCCGTCTGTTACCTCCGAGGCCGGCGATCCGTCTACCTGGTGAGTCCGATCGAAAAGGAGAACATCATGGGACCCAGGTTCGACATGTACGCCGCCGAGATCACGCCCAAGTTCGTCAAATACATCGTCTCGGCCAATCGCGTGGTGCGTCAATCGACGCTGCCGCACACGATCGAAGGGCTCGTCGACATCAGAGCCAGCCAGATCAACGGCTGCGGCGCCTGCCTGGACATGCACGTCAAGGAGGCCGTCCAGGCCGGTGAGACCGCACTGCGACTCAGCCTCATCGCCGCCTGGCGGGAGACGACCGTCTTCACCGATGCCGAACGCGCCGCGCTTGAGCTGACCGAGCAGGGCACGCGCCTGGCCGACGGGGCCGGAGTCGACGACCGGGTGTGGGAGGCCGCGGCCGCGCACTTCGACGACGAGCAGCTCGCTGCGCTCGTCGCCCAGATCGCGCTCATCAACGCCTTCAACCGCATGAACGTGATGATCCGGATGCCCGGCGGGTCGTATGAGGCGGGGCAGCTCGACGGGGCGTGACGGGCCCGCCGGCGGGGCTAGAGTCGAGTCCGTCTCGCCCCTCGCCCGTACTCCGTGCCAGTTAGATCAACGGCTGCGGCGCGTGCTTCGACATGCGCAACAAGGAGGCCGTCCAGGCCGGGGAGACCCGGCGGTGATCGAGAACGTCGAGGACGAGCAGTTCGCGACGCTCGTCGTCCAGATCGCCCTCATCAATGCGTTCGACCGCATGAACCTGATGATCCGGATGCCCGAGGACCGCGTTCGAGGTGGGGCAGCGGGAGGACGGGCCAAGGATCGCAAGTGTGTGAACGCGCTTGTTTCATAGTGAAATGTGCAGTATTTTCAGAGAAATTGCAAATACGCACAGTGAAGTGGGTAAACACTATGAGCATGCCAGCGATCAGCGGCGAGTGGCATCCTTCATCCGGGCGATCAGGAGCGTGTGTGTGAGGGACGATCGTCCGGCCAGCCACGGTGGCGTCTCATGATCGTGATCTCCATGGCAACCCTCGTTCTGGCGGTGGGTGCCGACATCGTCATCGAACTCGCGGCGCACGGGAGACTTCGTCGGAATTCCGTCGTGGGTATCCGCACCCAGCGGGTCCGGCAAACCAACGCGACGTGGGTACGGGGACACGCTGCGGCGGTTTGGCCCGCTCGTGCAACGGCGATGCTGGTAACGGCTATCGGTGTCTGGGCCGTAGCTGTGGAATCGCCTCAACTGTCGGTCGTTTTGACTGCTGCCGGAGTTGTGGCGCTGTTCCTCGGGACGGGTACCGCGGCGCTTGTAGCGAGTCGGTCGGTCCGGAGGGTGAGACGCTGATCGGCTTCATCTCGCTCGCCGCGCATCACAAGCGCTCACAGAGCCGTGGGCCCAGCCCTCGTCCGTCACCTCCCTGCGATCCCGGCTGCGGCGCTAGAGTCGAGGCCTGACCACGCGCAGTCTAGCGATCGGGGAATCCAGATCATGTCCGAGCAGTCTCCGTTCCAGCCGACGTTCCAGACTCCTCCCGCGCAGCATGGTGTGACCTACGCTGCGCCGCCGTCCGTGTCGGCTTCGCGGCGTTCGCCCGTGCTCGGCTACGTCTCCCTCGGTGTCGCCGCGTTCGATGTGCTCGCCGGTCTCGTCATGGAGACGGCGCTGCGCCAGTTCGTGCTCACGATGCATTACGCCGATGCGGGGTACGTGGCCTTCTCGAGTATCTCCATGACCGTCGGGATCCTGCTGGACCTGGTGGTCATCGCGATCGCGGTCGTCGCCCTCGTCGGCCGACGCGGGACTGTTCCGGCCGCGATCGCGCTCGGCGTGGGCGGCGCGGGCCTGGTCTCCGCGCTCGGGAGCCTCCTCATCAACTCCCTGCCGCCGTTCGGCGGCTAGAGCGCCGTCGACGCCCCCTGCCCGACGTACAGGGTGTGCGTGAACTCGCGTGCATCCTCGGCCGCGATCTCGTTGTCGATGCCGGCGCGGACCTCCCGCATCAGCTTGTGGAGCTCCTCGTGCTTGCCGGGCATCCGTGCGTGACCGGTGCTGTCCCACAGGTTCGAGACGGGGAGCGTCTGCCCGGCCTCGACCGCGAGGGTCCACTCCTCGGTGGTCGCGACGGCGGCGAACTCGGAGTCCATCGTCACCAGCACGCTGACGTGCAGGGCGTCGGCCGAGATCGACCCGGCCTCGTTGACGAGGTCGAGAGTGCCGGTCGCGTCGGAGAGGAACTCGACCGTGAACCCGAGGGCGTGCGCGTCCCGGGCGGTGCCCGCGCAGCAGTGCTGGGTCATGTATCCGGCGATCGCGACGGTGTCATAGCCGCCCGCACGCAGCCACTGCTCCAGGTCGGTGTCGCGGAAGGCCGAGACGTCGGACTTCGTGATGAGGTGATCCGGGGTCCGGTCGGCGACGGACTCGTGCAGGGCCGCACCGTGCGAACCGCGCGCGAAGACCGGGGCGCCTTCGTCTTCGATGTGCTGGACGAGCACCAGCGCGACGCCGTGGTCGGCGGCCGCATCCATGGCGACCTCGATGTTCGGGATGGAGGTCATCAGATCCGGGTGGCAGATCGTCAGGTTGCCGTCGACGTACTCGTTCTGGACGTCGATCACGATGAGTGCGCGCTTCATGAGGGGACTCTAGCGCGACGGCCCGGCGACGACGAGAGAGGCCGGGGTTCGGTCAGCACGTCTCCACTCGTGTCGCCGGGCGCGGCTCCTGCGATGATGCCGAGCAACTCATCGAAGGAGGATCGATGGCCGACTACCCCCGGATCGCCTCGGCCCTGACCTCGCCGGACGGATTCCTGGCGCTCGCCGACGACCGGCGCGTGTTCGGCGCGAAGAAGCAGGCGGCCGCCGCGTTCGATCTGTGGAGCAGCGCGGACGCGCGGTACGTCGGCGCCTCCCGCGCCTTCGCGACGGCGGCCGGCACCGGCACCGGGCTCGCGATCCGCGTCTACTGGGACCCATCGACGACCACGCCGCGTCTCGCCGCCATCGCGTCCGCGATCGCGACGTCGCTGCCCGACGCGCTTGCGCGCGCAGACGAGAAGGCGACCTACGACTCCCGCGACAAGAGGCAGAGCGTCTTCTTCTCGTGGCGGGGGATGAGCTCCCGGCCGCTGTCGCAGTGGTTCCGCGAGCGGTTCGGGGTGGAGGCGTGCACCACCCGGCTGGAGAGCCTCGCCGACCTGACGCAGGACGTGGCCGTCGTCGCCTCCGCCGGTGGCGTCGACCACCTCTGGACGCTGACCGCGCCGGCCTGACCGCGGCCCGACGCGACAGGCCGACGGATCAGGCGAACGCGTTCGAGATCAGGATCGCGCCGAAGAACAGCAGCACGATGGCCGAGATGGTGGCCGTGTTGCGGATCAGCCAGCGCCGCACCTCGCCGAGTGCGGGGCGGGCGCGCTCGCCGCCGAACAGGACGGCCGCGGGCGGCAGCGCGACGGTGACGCAGGCGAGCACGCCGAACACGGCGACGGCCGCCACCGACGGCCCCCAGCCGGTGAGGCTGCTGCCGATCACGAGCCCGGCGCCTGCGCCGAACGCGAGCTCCTTCGGGTTCGCGACCGAGAGCAGGAAGCCCAGCCCGAACGCGCGCGGGCCCGACAGCGACTCGAGCGACGCCATCCAGCGCGGCGGCTTCTCGGCGTCGTCGCCGCGAGGCCGCTTGGCCCACTTGAGCACTCCGAGCACCATGAGCACCAGGCCGAGGAGCAGGCGCGCCCAGCCGACGCCGGCGGAGGCGTCGCCGCCGCCGACCTCGGCGAGGTACTCCGCGAGCGCGGTCACCACGCCGACCACGGCGAGCACGCCGAGCAGCCGGCCGGCGAGCAGGGCGAACCCCCGTGCGGCGCCGTGCGGCGAGAGCGGCACGACGACCCCGGCGACGAGGGGCAGCGGGCTGAGGGCGATACCGAGGGCGAGGGGAAGGACCTCGGCGAGCACCGGCAGCAGCGAGGTCGTCATATCGAGAATCTAGCGGTCCCAGCGCGTAGGCTGGATGGCGGTCCGAGCGGACGCTCACGAGGCGTGCACCCGGGCCGTTGCGATGACGCACACTTCACACCTGCGCACCCCACGAGGACGGCGACGATGAAAGCCCTGTACAAGAGCGAGGCCGGACCAGGCCTCGAGTTCCGCGACCTCCCCGAGCCCGAGGCCGGGCCGGAGGATGTGAAGATCCGCGTGCTCCGCACCGGCATCTGCGGCACCGACCTCCACATCCAGCGCTGGGACGACTGGGCCGCCTCCGCGGTGGCCGCCCCGCTGGTGCCGGGTCACGAGTTCTTCGGCGAGGTGGTCGAAGTCGGGCCGCTCGTCCGCGATGTCGCCGTCGGCGACCTGGTGTCGGGCGAGGGGCACATCGTCTGCGGCACCTGCCGCAACTGCCGCGCCGGCCGTCGTCAGATGTGCATCCGTACGCAGGGCGTCGGTGTGCAGCGGGATGGGGCGTTCGCCGAGTTCCTCGTGCTGCCGGCCACGAACGTGTGGGTCCACCACAGCGCGATCGAGCCCGAGGTCGGCGCGCTGTTCGATCCGCTCGGCAACGCCGTGCACACCGCGCTGGCGTTCCCGGTCGTCGGGGAGGACGTGCTGGTCACCGGCTGCGGCCCGATCGGGTTGATGGCCATCGCCGTCGCCCGCCACGTCGGGGCACGTTTCATCGTCGGCACCGACGTGAGCGCGCAGCGGCTCGCCCTGGCGCACGGGATGGGCGCCGACTTCACCGTGGACGTGTCGCAGTACGACATCCGCGAGGCGCAGCAGGCGCTCGGGATGCGCGAGGGCTTCGACGTCGGTTTCGAGATGAGCGGGGCGCCGACCGCTCTCCCCCAGATGATCGAGAACATGAACCACGGCGGCCGGATCGCGATGCTCGGCCTGCCGTCCCAGTCGATCGCCGTCGACTGGGGCATCGTCGTCACCCACATGCTCACCCTGAAGGGCATCTACGGGCGCGAGATGTTCGAGACCTGGAACGCGATGGGTGCGATGCTGCAGACCTCCGCCGCGCTCCACGACGCGATCGCCTCGATCGTGTCCGACCGCTTCCCCGCCCGGGACTGGGAGCAGGGATTCGCCGCCGCGGCGTCGGCCGGCGGCGGCAAGGTCATCCTCGACTGGACGGAGCTCTGATGTACGGAACGTTCCGCGACCACCTGGCCGCGCAGCTCGACGAGATCGAGGCGGCGGGCCTCACGAAGCGCGAGCGCAGCATCCACGGCCCGCAGTCGGCGCAGATCGTCGCCGACGGCGCCGAGGTGCTCAACTTCTGCGCCAACAACTATCTGGGTCTCGCCGACCATCCGGCGCTGCGGGATGCGGCCAAGACCGCCCTGGACGACTGGGGCTACGGGATGGCCAGCGTGCGCTTCATCTGCGGCACGCAGGAGCAGCACCTGGAGCTGGAGCAGCGGGTGTCGCGGTTCCTCGGCACTGAGGCGACCATCCTCTTCTCCTCGTGCTTCGACGCCAACGGCGGGGTCTTCGAGACCCTGTTCGGCGCTGAGGACGCGATCGTGTCCGACGCCCTCAACCACGCCTCGATCATCGACGGCGTGCGGCTGTCGAAGGCGCAGCGGTTCCGCTACCGCAACCGGGACATGGACGACCTGCGCGTCCAGCTCGAGGCCGCGCGCGAGGCGGGCGCCCGGTTCACCGTGATCGTCACGGACGGGGTCTTCTCCATGGACGGGTACATCGCGCCCCTGCGGGAGATCTGCGACCTGGCCGACGAGTACGGCGCACTCGTCTTCGTCGACGACTCGCACGCCGTCGGCTTCGTCGGCGAGCACGGGCGCGGCACCCCGGAGTTCTGCGGCGTCGCCGATCGCGTCGACATCTACACGGGGACCTTCGGCAAGGCGCTGGGCGGGGCATCTGGGGGCTACGTCTCCTCGCGCCGCGAGATCGTCGACCTGCTGCGCCAGCGCTCGCGCCCCTACCTGTTCTCGAACACGATCGCTCCCTCGATCGTCGCCGGCACCCTCGCGGCGCTGGATCTGCTCGAGGGCTCGGACGACCTGCGTGCGCGACTGGTCGCCAATGCGCGGCTGTTCCGCGAGTTGATGACCGAGGCGGGGTTCGACCTTCTGCCGGGGGAGCATCCCATCGTGCCGGTCATGTTCCACGACGCCGCGCTCACCGCGCGCATCGCCGACGAGATGCAGAAGCACGGCGTCTACGTAACCGCGTTCTCGTTCCCGGTCGTCCCGCGCGGGGAGGCCCGCATCCGCGTGCAGCTGTCGGCGGCGCACACGGACGACGAGATCCGCCGCTGCGTGGCCGCGTTCGCCGCGGCACGGGAGGCGGTCGCGGCCGTCTGACCCCGCCCCGCGGCGCCCGCCCGGCGCGACTGCGCCGTCCCGGGACGTTTGCGGTCACTCGCGCGACCGCAGTTGTCCCGCGGAGCGGCACTCGGGACCGCAGACGTCCGGCGGACGCGCAGCCGGGACGGACGCGAGCCCTCCTCGCGTCCGCCCGTGCGCTCCCGGTCAGCCGCGGCTGGGAGCGCCTCCGGTGAAGCCGGCCGGAGGGCCGCCCTGTCCGCCCGGGAATCCGGAGGTGCCCGACTGGCCGCCCAGGCCGCTGAGCCCTCCGGAGGTGCTGGACGAGTTCGAGCTGTCGCCCGTGGTCGTCGAGGAGAGGTCGGCGAGGATGACCTCCGTGCCGACGCTCAGGCCCGTGGCGATCTCCGTGCGGTCGGAGCCCTTCGCCCCGACGGTGACCGACGTCGCGACCGCCTTGCCGTCCTTCAGCACGTCGACCGTGTACTTCGTGCGGTCGCGGTGGAGGGCGGACGTCGGCACGGTGAGCACGTCGCCCGTCTCCGCGATGGTGACGACCGCGCTGGCGCTGGCGCCGTTGAGGAGGTCGGCCTCGGTGTCCGTGATCGCGGTGGTGACGGTGTAGCTGGGGGTCGTGGAATCGGTCGCCGTGTCGACGACGCCGATCGAGCTGATCGTGCCGGCGAGCGCCGTGGTGCCGCCCGCGACCGTGACGGCGACCGCCTGGCCGACCTTCAGCGTGGTGACGGTGCTGAGGCCGACGGAGGAGTCGACGACGAACCCGTTCGTGCCGATCACCGAGATGACCGCGGTGGTCGACCCGGCCGAGACGGAGTCGCCGGTGGCGAGCGAGACGGCTGCGACCGTGCCGGCGACCGGACTCGTGAGGGTGGCCAGGGCCACCTTGCTCTGAGCCAGCGCGAGCGCGGCTTTCGCGGCCTCGATCGCGGCGTTGTCGGCGACGATGGTCGCGGCCGATGCGACCTGGGCCGTGCCGGAGCCGGCAGCCGAGCCGGCGGCACCGCCCGTTCCGGAGGCGCTGCCGCCGGTGGACCCGGTCGCTCCGCTGCCAGTCGATCCGCTGCCGGTCGATCCGCCTGTGGTTCCGGAGCCGCTGCCCGTCGAACCGGAGCCGGACTCCGAACCGCTGCCCGAGCCCGTTCCGGTGGTGGAGCTCGCGAGAACCTTCTGCAGGGCGGCGACCGCCTCGTCCAGTTTCGTGGCCAGCGGCGTGACGGCGTTCTGCGCGTCGCTGGTCTTCTGCTGGCTGGTCAGCGCCGCGGTGATCGCGGTCTGGCAGGAGGCCAGGGCGTCCTTCGCGGCCTGCAGCTGGTCCGCGGCGGTGGACCCGGTGGTGCCGGTGGACCCGGAGGTGCCGGAACCCGAGGTGTCGGAGCCATCGGTCGCGGTGCCGGTGCCGTCGGTGCCCGTGCCGTCGGTGCCGGAGCCATCGATGTCGGAGCCATCGATGTCGGAGCCATCGGTGCTGGTCCCGTCGGTGCTGGTCCCCTCGGTCCCCGTCCCCGAGCCTGTCCCGTCGTCGAGTGCGGCCTCCAGGAACGGCTGGCACGTGGTCGAACTCGTCGCGACGAGGCTGTTCGTGTCGCCGAGCGCGGTGGAGGCGGCGGTGAGCTGAGCGAGCAGCTTCGACTGCGCGTCGGTGACGGCGGCGATCGCGGCCGCGGTCTCTGCGGACGCGCCCGACGAGGACCCACTGCCCGAGCCGCTCCCGGTGCTCGGCACGGATGCGGTGGAGCCCGTGGAGGCCGTCGTCGTGCCCGAACCGCCCGACGATGTCGTCGATCCAGAACCGGCCGAATCGGATGCTGTGGAGGTCGATGCCGACGAGCTCGACGCAGTGGACGTCGTGCCCGATTGCGAGGCGAGGTCGGTCGCGAGGGTCTCCTCGGCGTTCGTCACCGCCTGCTCGGCGGAGGTGACCGCCGCCTCCAGGTCGGTGGTGTCGAGGGTCGCCAGCGTCTGCCCGGCGGTCACGGTGTCGCCGATCGCGACCGGGACGCCGCTGACGGTGCCGGCGACCTGGAACGCCAGGTCGCGTCGGGTCGCCGAGGCGACCGTGCCGGTGAGTGTGGTCGTCTGGGTGACCGACGCCTTCGCGGCGACGGCGGTGCGGTAGTTCGCGCCGCCGGTCCCGGACGCCGCCCAGGCCACGCCGCCGCCGACCGCGCAGAGCGCGAGCGTCGCCACCGAGGCGATCACGACGGTGCGGCGCCGGCGCCGGACGGCCGGGCGCTTCGTGGCGGGGCTCATGCGCCGTCGCCGTTCGAGCCGGTCCCGCTGCCGGAGCCGCTCTGACCCGAACCGCCCGCGCCGCCGGGGCCCCCCTGGCCGCCGCCCGGTCCGGCCTGCGTGCATCCTTCGGTGCCCTTGTCCGAGACGACCAGGGCCGTGGCCGCGTAGCCTCCCGAGGAGTCGGAGGTCCCCGTCGCCATCACGCAGCGACCGGTCGTCAGGGCGTCCGCGGTGGCCGTCTGCGTGGTGGTGAAGGTGGTGCTGTCGTCGACCGTGACCTTCTCGGTGGAGGTCGTGCCGTCCTGCGCGGTCGCGGTCACGGTGATGGTGGAGCCGTCGACCGCTGTCACGAGCCCGGAGGTCATCCCGCCGAACCCGCCGCCTGTACCACCGGAGCCGCCGGGTGCTCCGGTGGGCGCATCGGTCGGGCGCTGGCCCGAGCCTTCGCCGCCGCCGCTGGGAGCGCCCGTGGGCGGGGTTCCTCCCCCTCCGCCCATGCCGCCGAAGCCGCCGGCCGTGCACGCGCCGTCGACGGCCGCGCTGATGGAGACCGAGGTCGCCGCTGTCGATGCCGACACGGTCGAGGAGGTGCCGGATCCGCCGGTGAACGCGCTGATGCACGATCCGGCGGAGATGTCGGTGAGCGCGGCGGTCACGCGCTGGGTGATGGTGGTCGTGTCGCTGTAGGTGACGGCGGTCTGCTCGCTCGCCGACTGCACCTGGAGGGTGGTTCCGTCGACGGCGGCGATCTCGCCGGTCACCCCGCCTCCGCCCTGCTGTCCCTGTTGCTGCGGGGCGGCGGTGCTGGAGGAGGTGCTCGCGGTGGCCGCGGCGCAGCCGGTGAGCGCGAGTGCGCCGAAGCCGAGTGCGGCGATCACCGCGGCGGCTCTGCGGGTGGGTGTCTTCATCGTGGTTCTCCTTGCGGGGTCGGAAAGGGAGGGGCGCTCACTCGGAGCGGAGCGCATCGATCGGGGCGAGGCGCGCGGCGCGCGCGGCCGGGTAGACGCCGAACACCAGGCCGATGGCGAGGGAGACGGCGATGGAGAGGACGAGCGCGACGGGGGAGATGACCACCGAGCTGCCGATCAGCACGGGCAGCACGAGCGCCGCCGCGACGCCCAGCACCGAGCCGAGCACACCTCCCGTGAGGCCGAGGATGGCGGCCTCCACCAGGAACTGGGTGCGGATCGCCGCCGGCGGTGCGCCGATCGCCTTGCGCAGGCCGATCTCGCGGGTGCGCTCGGTGACGGAGACGAGCATGATGTTCATCACCCCGATGCCGCCGACGAGCAGGGACAGCGCCGCGATCCCGGTGAGGAGCACGGTCAGCGTCTGGTAGACCGAGGTCGCCGTGCTGACGAGCGCATCCTGGCTGCTGATGGTGAAGTCGGCGTCGTCGGAGGTGGTGATGGCGTGCGCGTTGAGGAGGACGGACTGCGCCTCCTGATAGGCCGCGCTCAGCCGGTCGGCGTCCGCTGCCTGGATGTAGATCGTCGAGACGCTGGAGGTGTTCGTCCCGATCACGTCGTCGGCGGCTGTCGTCATCGGCACGATCGCGATGTCGTCGAGGTTGCTCGACGTGTCCGAGCCGGCGGACGCGAGCACGCCGATGACGCTGTAGGTCGTGCTGCCGATGGTGACCGACTGTCCGACCACGTTCTCGGAGCCGAACAGCTCCTGCGCGGTCTCGGAGCCGAGCACCACGACCCGCGCGCCCGAGGACTGCTGAGCAGCCGTGAAGAAGGCGCCGCGGGCGACCGTCCGCGAGCGCACCTCCAGCCACGAGTTCGTCACGCCGGTGACCGTCGTCGTCCAGTTCGTGTCGCCGTAGACGAGGGAGGTCTGAGTGGACTTCTCGGCAGCGACGCCCGCGATGTCGGGGGCGTTCACCTTCGACGACAGGGCGGTGGCGTCCGAGAGGGTCAAGGTGGTGCCGGAGCCGAAGCCGCCGCGCACCCCGCTGGAGTCGGTGCTGCTGCCGGGGGAGACGATGAGGAGGTTGCTGCCGAGGGCGCTGATCTGCGCGCTGACGTCCTTCTGCGTGCCCAGGCCGAGGCCGACGGTGAGGATGACCGCGGCGATCCCGATCAGGATGCCGAGCACGGTCAGCACCGAGCGCAGGGTGTGGGCGCGGATGGCCGACCAGCTGGTGTGGAGGGTCTCGTTCCAGTTCATGCCGCATTCACCTCGTCGCGGAGGATCTGCCCGTCGCGCACCCGGACGATGCGACGGGCGCGCTCGGCGACCTCCAGCTCGTGGGTGATCAGCACGATCGTGCGGCCGGCCTCGTGGAGTTCGTCGAAGAGGGCGAGCACGTCTTCCGTCGAGACGGAGTCGAGGTTGCCCGTCGGCTCGTCCGCCAGGATCAGGGTCGGCTCGCCGACGAGGGCACGGGCGACCGCGACGCGCTGCTGCTGGCCGCCGGAGAGCTCGCCCGGCCGGTTCTGCAGGCGGTCGCCGAGACCGACGCGTTCGAGCGAGGCCCGCGAACGTTCGCGGCGCTCCTCGGCCGGCACCCCGGCGTACACCAGGGGCAGCTCGACGTTCTTCTGTGCCGAGAGGGAGGGGAGGAGGTTGAACTGCTGGAAGACGAAGCCGATGCGCTGGTTGCGGATGGCCGCGAGCTCGGTCTCGTCGAGGTCCTCGACATCCTGCCCGCCCAGCCGGTACGCGCCCTCGGAGAGCACGTCGAGGCAGCCGAGCACGTTCATGATGGTCGACTTGCCCGAACCGGACGGGCCCATGACGGCGACGTACTCGCCTTCGTGGATGAGCAGGTCGATGCCGCGGAGGGCCTCGAACTCGATGCTCCCGCTGCGGTACATCTTGCGGGCGCCGGTGAGCTCGATGACCGGGTGGTCGGTGACGGGATGCTCGATGACGGCGGGCTCAGCCATTGCGGCTCCCCCCGTTCCCGGTCTGGCCCGTCTGGCCGCTCGGGCCGCCGCCGGGGAACTGGCCGCCTTCGCCGCCGCCCGTGAAGCCCTCGCCGCCGCCGGGGAACTGCCCCTGCTGGCCGGTCTGGCCGCCGGTGGTCCCGCTGCCGCCGGAGTTCGAACCGGAACCCGGGGTGAACACGGTGACGAGCACCGAGTCGCCCTCGCTGAGGCCCTTGGTGATCTCCGTGACGGTGCCGGAGGTCTCGCCCACCGTCACCGCGGTCGTCACGTTCGCGCCGTCGACGACCTTGGTGACCGTCGACTTCCCGTTCGCCGTCGTGATCGCAGCGCTCGGGACGGTGAGGACGTCGGTGCGGCGCTCGTAGACGATGTCGGCGGTGACGCTCACGCCGTCGTAGAGGTTCTCGGGCGAGCCGGTCACCGAGACGACGACAGGGTAGGCGGCGCTGCCGGAGGTGGTGGAGGGCAGCTGGCCGATGGACTTCACCGTGCCGAAGAAGGAGGCGTTGTCGGTCGTGGAGAGCTCCACCTGGTCGTTCTTGGCGATCGATGCGAGGTCGGACGCGCTCACGGTGAGGTCGACCTCCCACGAGCCGGTGCCGACGATGGTGAACTGTGCGGTGCTGCTGGACGTGCTGCCCGATCCGCTCCCGGTCGATCCGGTGCCGCCGGCCCCGCCGGTGCCGCCCGAGCTCGCGCCGGAGCCCGATGCGCTCGAGCCGGACCCGCTCGAACTGCCCGAGGTGCCGGTCACGGCGTCCCCGACCGCGACGTTCACGGCGGTCACCAGACCCGCGACGGGCGCGACCAGGGTCGTCCCGTCGAGCGCCGTCTGCGCGGAGTCGACCGACGACTGGGCGGAGGCGACCTGCGCCTGGGCCGCGGCGATGGCCGCTTCGTCGGCGGTGCTGCCGCTGGAGGAGTCCTCGGCGTCGGAGAGCTTCGCCTGCGCCGATGCCAGGTCGGACTTGGCCTGCAGGAGGGTCGCGTTCGCCGAGACGGTGTCGACCGTGGCGAGCACGTCGCCGGCGGCGACCGTCGCACCCGCGGTGACGTTCACCGCGGTGACGGTGCCCGAGGGCACGAAGTCGACGTCCTCCGAGACCGTGGGGCTCAGAGTGCCGGTGGCGCTGACCGTCTTCTGCAGGGTCTGGGTGCTCGCCTGCACCGTCCGGGTGACCGGCTGCGAGGCGGTCGCCTGTGCCGGGAGGGCGAAGCCGAACCAGTAGACCGCCCCACCCCCGACGACCGCGACCACGACGGCCGCCGTGATGATCCAGGTGCGCGGCCTGATCCGCGCGAGAGTCCGCTTCATTCGGGTGATTCCTTCCGTGACGCCCGCCCGATGGGGCAGCTGCGAGCGTAGGAAGGGGGTTTATGCGCGCCCGTTCAGCGGCCTATGCGCTTCCTGAACATCCCTTCAGGACTCACGGCACACGTGTGAGAAGGCGAGAAGTCGCGGGAGAAGAGGCGAGACGGCGGACTATTCGACCACTCGGCGTCGCGTGAAGAAGAGCAGCAGCTGCGCACTGAGGAACACGGCGAGCACCGAGAGATCGGCGATGGCGACCGTGCCGGCCACCGCTGCCACCTGGGTCACGCCGCAGGAGCGGTTCGGCTGGTCGTCCTGGCAGAGGAAGCGGTCGCCGGAGGTGATCGCTCCCGACTCCAGCCAGAGCGGGATGAGCTGGTTGTAGGCGGTCGCGAGACCCTTGGTGAGCGTCGGCCCCGAGTGGCCCTCGCCGGGCACCGCCCAGTAGGTGACCTTCCATCCGGCCTTCTCCGCGGCCGTCGCGGTGTCCTCGACCTGCTGGCGGAAGTGCGGGTCCTCCGCACCGGCGACGAAGATCCCGCGCATCGGATGATCGGCGTAGTCGGTCGAGGCCAGGACGTTGGCCGGCCAGTACTTCTCGTACTCGGCCTCGTCGTCGTCGTAGTACTTGGCGCGGGTGCGGTCCGAGCGGTACTCGCCGGGCTTGTCGGGGCCGGAGATGTCGATCACGTTGGCCCAGAGGTCCGGGCGCTTGGCCCCGAGGTAGGCCGCGCATTCGCCGCCGTGCGAGAAGCCGGCGACGGCCCAGTCATCGCGATCGTGGGAGACCGGGAGCTCCGATCTCACCCAGTCGGGCACATCCTGGGCCAGGAAGGTCTCCAGCTGCCCGGCGGACGTGTTGCTGCAGGGCGGATTCTTGTCGATCGCCCCGATCTGGTCGACGACCAGCACGAAGGGGGCGTCGTCGAGACGCTGGGTGCCGAGCGAGTGCAGGGCGTCGAGGGTGGCTCCCAGGGTCGGGTTGCCCGGCTGGCCCATCATCATGATGACGATCGGCCGGGTGCTGGACGGGTCGCGGATCCACCCCGACGGCACGAACAGGTGCGCGTCGCGTGAGGAGAACCCGGAGGCCGTCGGCGGGATGTGCACCGCCATCTGGTAGCCCTCGGCGAGGGTCGTCTCGGTGACGGGGATGTGGCGTCCGGCGACGGTCACGGTCGCGAACGCGGGCGCCGCGGCGAGCACGGCGATGCCGGCCGTCAGCAGGCCGGCGACGGCCGCCAGCGCGACGGCGACCGCGCGCAGGCGCCTGCTCTGGATGGCGTCGCCCAGCGCGAGCGGGAAGAGGGATGCCGCGAGTCCGATGGCGAACCAGCCGAGGCCGCCGAGGTCGGGGCGCGGAGCGAAGACCGACAGAAGGAACACGGCGACCAGCGCGACGACCTGCGTGGTGATGACGGCGACGACCGTCGGGAGCGCACGGAAGCGCCAGGCGCGCCGGACGAAGCGCCAGGCCGGGTAGGCGCAGACGATCGCGAGCGCCAGGCTGAGCCAGGCGAGAGTCCCCATCCCTCCACCATAGGTGCACGTCGATGCGTGGCCCGGCGCAGACGGGAGGCGTGGGGTGAAAACTCGCCCGAAGCGGGTGAGAGTCGGTTCAGGCCGACGGGGCTGCGGTCGGCGCGGCGGTCGACTCGCGGGGGATCACCTTCACGCCGGGAGCATCCACCCGCTCGACGCGGCCGCCCGAGCGCATGGTCGCGTAGGCCTCGACGAGATCGGCGGCGAGTTCGTCGGCGTCGAACGCGACCGTCGTCAGGCGCGGGATGAAGTCCGCCGATGCCGCGTGGTCGTCGGCGCCGATCACCGAGAGGTCGCCGGGGACGCTCAGCCCGGCATCGGTGAGCGCGCGGATCGCGGCGATGGCGAGGCCGTCGTGCGCGGCGGCGACGCCGGTCGGCGCCGCCGTGTCGTAGCGCAGGCCGCGGGCCCAGTCGCGCACGGTCGCGGCCGAGCTGGCCGCGTGGGTCACGGTGAGCTGCGCGCCGGCGGCGTCGGCGGCCTCCCGTGCTCCCGCGAGCCGCTCGTCGGCCATCGTGGAGGAGGCGGTCGGCATCAGGAAGACGATGCGGCGGTGGCCGAGCGCGACGAGGTGCTCGACGGCGGCGGTGCCGAAGGGTCGTTGCGGGATGACGAGGGTCGGCGCGTAGGGCACCGGGGCCTCCCCGTGCACGATCAGCGCCCGGACCCCCGCGAGGCGCAGCACCTCGGTGGCCTCGGCGTCGCAGCGCGCGGCCTCGGCGAGCACGGCCTCCGGGCGCAGCTTCGCCCAGAGCTGCGCGGCCTCGGCGCCGGTGGCGGAGACGTCGGCGTGCCGGAGGGCGTCCGTCCCGTCGTCGACCGTGCGCGTCAGGAGCAGCTGCAGCGTGCGCTCGACGGTCGCGCCGTGGTCGGCGGCGGAGGCGGCGACGACGAGCCCGGCGACGGCCTCGCCGCTCGCGAGGGAGCGCGCCGTCGTGTTGGGCGTGTAGCCGAGCAGGCGGGCGGCCTCGAGCACGCGGTGGCGGGTGTCGTCGGAGACGCGCGAGTTCGGCTTGTCGTTCAGGACGAACGAGACGGTCGCGCGCGAGACCCCGGCGGCGAGGGCCACGTCGGCGCTCGTCGGCGCTTTGACGACCTGGGGTGTGAACATGCTGGGTTCAGTCTAGATCCGGGTCGAATGCAGGTTACGCGTGTAATCAAAACCGAGCGATGGGTTGTATTTGGGGTCGTCGGTGGCTTATGGTTACGCGTGTTAGCACGCAAAGAGGCCTGCTTCTGAAAGGACATCCCCGTGACACCGACGTCTGACGATCTCCCCGAGGGCCCCCGCCCGGTCCAGCCGACCGTGCCCTCCAACCTCACCGGCGTTCCGGACAGCGCCGCACTCGGCTCGACGCTCACCACCGCCGGCTCGCCCTTCTCCGCCGCCCCGACGACGGCGACCTCGGCCCAGCGCCCCGACAAGGTGAAGGTGCGCGGCAAGCTGCTCAAGCTGATGCTGTCGATGTCGATCGCCAACCTCGCGATCTTCAGCATCTGGGGCGCGGTCCCGGGCATCCTCCTTCCGTTGCAGGTCCAGGGGATCGTCGGGGACGACCCGACGGCCAAGGCCGGCGCTCTCGGCATCATCGCCACGATCGGAGCCTTCGCGGCGATGGTCGCGCAGCCGCTGGCCGGAACGATCTCCGACCGCACGCGCAGCCGGTTCGGCCGCCGCGCACCGTGGATGGTCGCGGGCACCCTGATCGGCGGCCTCGCCCTCCTCGGGATGGGCGCCGCGAACTCCCTGGTCCAGATCACGATCGCCTGGGTCATCGTCCAGGTCGCCTACAACTTCGCGCAGGGCCCGCTGAGCGCCATCCTCCCGGACCGCGTCCCGAGCGCCGTGCGAGGCACCTTCGCCGCCCTCAGCGGCCTCGGCCTGATGCTCGGCGCCCTCGGCGGGCAGATCGCCGGCGCCGCGTTCGCGAGCGCCATCCCGGCCGGCTACCTGGTCTTCGCCGGTGTCGCCCTGATCGTGATCGTGCTCTTCGTCGTGCTGAACCCGGACAAGTCGAACAAGGGCGAGCCGAAGGCGCCCTTCAACTTCGTGGCGTTCGCGAAGACGTTCTGGGTCAGCCCGATCAAGCACCCCGACTTCTTCTGGGGCTTCCTGGGCCGGCTGCTGCTCTTCGCCGGGTACTTCATGGTCACCGGATACCAGCTGTTCATCCTGCAGGACTACATCGGCCTCAAGGGCGGCGCGGTCGCGATCGTCCCGCTGCTCGGAATCCTCAGCCTCGCCGGCACGCTCATCTCGACCCTCATCGGCGGCCCGCTGTCCGACAAGCTCGGGCGACGCAAGCCGGTGGTCATCGTGGCCGGCATCATCCTGGCGATCTCGCTCCTGTTCCCGCTGGTCATGCCGACCGTCACCGGCATGATGATCTTCTCGTTCGTCGCGGGTCTCGGCTTCGGCGCCTACCAGTCGGTCGACACCGCCCTGATGAGCGAGGTCCTGCCGTCGCAGAACGACTTCGCCAAGGACCTCGGCGTGCTCAACATCGCAGCCACCTTGCCGCAGACCCTGGCCCCCGGGCTGGCCGGCCTCATCGTCGTCCTCGCCGGTGGCGCCTACACGCCCCTCTTCCCCATCGGCATCGTCATCGCGCTGCTCGGCGCGTTCGCCGTCCTCCCGATCAAGTCCGTCCGCTAGGAGCTCTCCCGTCATGACCGACACCATCACCACCGAGGACGTCATCGCCGGCCTCCTCGGCTCCCTCTCCCTCGAGCAGAAGGTGCGTCTGCTCACCGGGGCGTCCTTCTGGACGCTGCACGACGAGCCGCAGATCGGGCTCGACACGATCGTGGTCTCCGACGGCCCCGCGGGCATCCGCGGCCAGGTCTGGGACGAGCGTGACGCGTCGGCCAACCTGCCGTCGCCGACGGCGCTCGCCGCGTCGTGGGACGTCGAGCGCGTCCACCGTCTCGGCCGGCTGATCGCCGCGGAAGCCCGCCGCAAGGGCGTGGGCGTCGCGCTCGGCCCGACGGTGAACATCCAGCGCTCCCCGCGCGGAGGCCGCCACTTCGAGGCCTTCAGCGAGGACCCGTGGCTCTCCGGCGTCGTCGGCACGGCCTATGTGCAGGGCGTGCAGGCGGGCGGGGTCGGCGCGACGCCGAAGCACTTCGTCGCCAACGACAGCGAGACCGACCGCATGACCGTGGACGTGCAGGTCGACGAGCGCACGCTGCGCGAGGTCTACCTGGCGCCGTTCGAGCGGATGGTCGTCGAGGGCGGCGCCTGGCTGGTCATGTCGTCGTACAACTCCGTCAACGGCGTCACGATGACCGAGAACGAGCTGCTGCGCTCTCCCCTGAAGGAGGAGTGGGGCTTCGACGGGGTCGTCGTCTCCGACTGGATGGGCGTGCGCGATACCGTCGCAGCGGCCGTGTCGTCGCAGGACCTCGCGATGCCCGGCCCGCAGGGCGTGTGGGGCGATGCCCTGGTGGAGGCGGTGCGTGCCGGCTCCGTCGCCGAGAGCGACGTGGACGGGAAGGTGCGCCGCATCCTGCGTCTCGCCGGCCGGCTGGGCGCCCTCGACGGCGTGGAGGCGGCGACGCCGCTCGCCGAGCCGTGGCCGCAGGAGAGCGTGGACGCGCTGCTGCGCGAGGCCGCGGCCGACGGGATGGTGCTGGTGCGCAACGAGGGCGGCCTCCTGCCGCTCGACTCCACCGGTACCTCCACCGGTGCCGGCTCGATCGCGGTCGTCGGTCAGCACGCCCGGGTCGCGCGCAGCCAGGGCGGCGGTTCGGCCACCGTCTTCCCGCAGCACGTCGTCACGCCGCTCGACGGGATCGAGGAGGCCTTCGGCTCCGACCGCGTGCGCTTCGCGCCGGGCGCGAAGTCGACCGAGAGCGTGCTCCCGTTCGATTCCCGCGTCGCGGTCGACCCCGTGACTGGGGAACCGGGTGTGCACGTGCGGTTCCTCGACGCCGACGGCGGCGTCGTGCTCGACGAGCACCGGCTGTCGGGTCGGCTCACCTGGCTCGGCGACCCGGTGCTCGGCGAGACCGCCGTGGTCGAGGCGACCGCGACCTTCACCGCCCCGGAGGACGGCGAGTACGCGGTCGGCTTCGCCGGCCTCGGCCTGTTCCGCTTCGAGGTGGACGGCGAGCTCAAGAGCGACGGCCTGTTCTTCCCCGAGGGCACGGACCCGTTCATGGCGTTCCTCAACCCGCCGAAGCAGTCGTTCCCGGTCGCGCTGACGGCGGGCCAGACCGTCGAGCTGCGGCTCGAGCACCGACCGCAGATGCAGGCCGGGCTCGCCGCCGTCATGTTCACCTTCGGCTACGAGGAGCCCTTCGCCGATCCCGCCGCCGAGCTGGAGCGGGCGGTCGCGCTCGCCGCGGAGTCCGAGACCGCGATCGTCGTCGTCGGCACGACGGAGACGCTGGAGTCGGAAGGCTTCGACCGCGCCGGACTGAGCCTCCCGGACGGCCAGGACGAGCTCGTCCGGCGCGTCCTCGCGGTCAACCCGCGCACCGTCGTGGTCGTCAACTCGGGCGGCCCGGTCATCCTGCCGTGGCTCGACGAGGCGCCCGCCGTCCTGCTGACCTGGTTCCCCGGGCAGGAGATGGGCGGCGCGCTGGCGGACGTCCTGACCGGCGCCCGCGAACCCGGTGGCCGCATCCCGACCACCTGGGCCGCGAGCGAGGACGACGTGCCGGTGTGGCAGGTCGAGCCGGTCGACGGCAAGCTGTTCTACGACGAGAAGCTGAACGTCGGCTACCGCGAGTGGGTACGGCGCGAGCAGCTCGGCGGTCCGGCCCCGGCCATCCCGTTCGGGCACGGTCTCGGGTACACCGAGTGGGCGCTCGGGGAGGCCGCCGTCGAGGGCCTGACGGCGACCATCCCGGTGACCAACGTCGGCGTGCGTGCGGGCAAGCAGGTCGTGCAGGCCTACCTCTCGCGTGTCTCCGACTCCGACATCGAGCGGCCCGTGCTGTGGCTGGCCGGCTACGCCGTCGTGCACGCCGGGCCGGGGGAGGCCGTCACCGCCACGGTCACCGTCGAGCCGCGGAGCCTGCAGCACTGGTCGGTCGACGACCACGCCTGGCGCACCGAGCCGGGGACGTACGCGCTGCGTCTCGGGACGTCGGTGGCCGCGTTGGGTGCCCCGGTGGAGTTCACGGTCTAGCCGGCACCGCCACCGCCATCCCCGCCGCCATCCCCATCCGATGGTCACGACACGCCGTCTCCGCACCCGCGCAGGCGGCGTGTCGCGTCACTTGGATGCTTGATGCGGATGCGTCAACCCGTTCCGCCGGCCGGTCCGAGCCGCTAGGTTCTGGACCATGTCGATGTCAGAGCCCTTCCTCCCCGCCCACGAGCCGCCTGCCGACGCGGACCCGCGCGAGCACGACATCGACGTGGATGTCGACGTGATCCCCGACGCGCCGCGCATTCGCGGCCGTCACCGTGCCGACGACGCCCCCGACCGGGTCGGCGAGGGGCGGAGCCCGGTCCGCGACGATGCGGCCGAGCCGCCGTTCCGCACCCCGGAGGCGCATCACGGCCTGACGGCGGACGAGCTGGAACACGATCTGGACACCGAGTCCGAGTAGGCGCCGGCGGCACCTGGCGCCGGGGCGTCAGCCTGGCGGGGCGTCAGCCTCCGAACGACGCGAAGCGCGCCCGGAGGCCGTCGAGCACGGCGTGCAGCCCGATCGCGAAGGCGCCGTCCGCGGGGGGCGCGTCGCCCACGGCTGCGGCCCGCGCCCGGTATGCAGCAGCGAAGGCAGGCACCTGCTCCTCCGCACCGGCGGGGTCGAACATGTCACCCGGCGCCACCGCGTCGAGTGCGGAGCCCAGGATGAACGACTCCACCGCCACGATCGTTGGCAGCACCTCCGCCTCCGGCCAGCCCGCCGCGACCATCGCCGAGACGACCGCGTCGTACATCCGCATCGTGCGCATCGCGCCGCGCAACGGCATCGTCGCGAGCATGGCGATCGTCGGTGGGTGCCCGGCGAAGGCGACCCGGTATGAGTAGGCCCAGTGCAGCATCGCGCGGTCCCACGGCTCGGTGGCGAACGCGCTCACGTCGATCCGGTCGCTGATCAGCTCGCGGATGCCCGCGATCACGTCCTCCTTGCCGTCCACGTGGTTGTAGAGGGCGCTCGGCCGCACGCGCAGCGACTGCGCCAGCCGGGACATGGTGAAGCCCTCGGTGCCGCCCTCGTCGAGCAGCCGAAGCGCCGCCTCCGCGATCAGGTCGCGGGTCAGCACGGTGGTGGTCGGCCGGCCGACACGACGGGCCGGCCGATCGGCGCGGGTGTCGTTCTGGGCCTCGGGCACGATCACACCCTAACGCCCGCCCGGCCGACGAATTCGCGTCCCGCTCTTCCCCTGACGGGGATCGTGCCCTAGTCTCTGACGAAATAAAAGAACGTCGTTCATTTTGCGGCGTCGGACTTCGGAGGTGCAATGGGCGCGACCGTCTTCGTCAACGGGACGATCCTCTCGAGCTACCGCGCGGACGCGTCGTCGTCGGAGGCCGCGGCCGTCGTCGACGGGGTGGTCGTCGCGACCGGCCCCGACGCCCTCGCGCTGCGGGGCACCGCGGACGAGGTGGTCGACCTGGCCGGCGGCGTGCTGGCCCCCGCCTTCGGCGACGGGCACGCGCACCCCCTCCAGGGCGGCCTCGAGAAGCTGGGCCCGCAGGTGCGGTCGTGCGGCAGCGTCGCCGAGATCGTCGCGTGTGTCACGGAGTGGGCGGACGCGCATCCCGAGCAGGAATGGATCTACGGCGGCAGCTACGACGCCACCCTCGCCCCTGAGGGGATGTTCGACGCCCGCTGGCTCGACGAGGCGGTGCCCGACCGGCCCGTGGTGCTGCGGGCCTGGGACTACCACACCGTGTGGGTCAACTCCGAGGCGCTCCGCCGCGCGCACATCGACGCCGACACCCCGGAACCTCCCCTCGGCCGAATCCCGCGCCGCGCGGACGGGACCCCGCTGGGCATCCTGCAGGAGCCGGGCGCCGTCGACCTGCTGCTGCCGGTCGAGCCGGGCCGCTCCCACGATGACCGCGTCGAGGCGATCCGGCTCGCGACCGCCGAATACGCCGCCCTCGGCGTCACCTGGATCCAGGACGCCTGGGTCGAACCGGCCGAGGTGGAGGCGTACCTCACCGCCGCCGAGCACGGCCTGCTCTCCACCCGCGTCAACCTGGCGCTGCGGGCCGACCCGTTCCGCTGGCGCGACCAGGTGCCCGGCTTCGTGGAGGCGCGCCGCCGGGTCGAGGAGCTGGGCGACCCGCTGCTGACCGCGGCCACCGTGAAGGTCTTCGTCGACGGTGTCGTCGAGAACCACACCGCGGCCATGCTCGCCGACTACACGGACATCCCGGGCGACCGCGGCCTCCCGAACTGGGACTCGGCGCAGCTGGCCGAGGCCGCAGCGACCTTCGACCGCCTCGGCTTCCAGCTCCACCTGCACGCCATCGGCGACGCGGCCTGCCGCACCGCCCTCGACGTCTTCGAGCACGTGGAGCAGGCCAACGGCCCGCGTGACCGCCGCCCGGTGGTCGCGCATGTGCAGCTCGCCGATCCCGCCGACCTGCCGCGCTTCGCCGCACTCGGCGTCACCGCGAACTTCGAGCCGCTGTGGGCGCAGCTCGACCCGATGATGCTCGACCTCACGCTTCCCCGCCTGGGGCCCGAGCGCGAGCAGCTGCAATACCCCATCCGCACGCTGCAGGAGACCGCCCACATCTCCTTCGGCAGCGACTGGCCGGTCAGCGACAACGACTGGCGGCCGGGGATCGCCACCGCGGTCACCCGGCAGACCGCGGCGCGATCGCCCGAAGCGGGATGGACCCCCGCCGAGCGCATCGCGCTGTCCGACGCGCTGGAGGCCTACTCCTCCGGTGTCGCCCGCCAGGCCTTCGCGGAGTCTACCCGCGGCGAACTCGTCGTCGGCGCCGCTCCCGACCTGGTCTGGCTCGACCGCGACCCCCGCGCGGCCGAGCCGCACGACCTGCGATCGGTCGCCGTGCTCGGCGCCTGGGTCGCAGGCGTCCGCCGCGCCTGAGGCGCACCGCCCCGCACGACGCACTGCACCGCCCCGCACCGCACCGCACGACCCGAATGCACCACTCGACGTAGAGAGGCCCGCACCACATGACCACGACCGACCTTCCCGTCCAGCCCCGCCTCAAGCGGGCGCTGGGGCCGACCGCCCTCATCCTGTTCGGGCTCACCTATCTGGCGCCCGTGACCGTCTTCACGACCTACGGCATCGTCACGGAGTCGACGGACAACCACCTCCCCTCGGCCTACGTCGTCGCCCTCGTCGCCATGCTCTTCACGGCGCTGAGCTACGGCGCGATGGCCCGGGCGTTCCCCGTCTCCGGCTCGGCGTACACCTACACCCAGCAGACGTTCGGCGGTCACGTCGGATTCCTCACCGGGTGGACGCTGATGCTCGACTACCTGTTCCTCCCGATGATCAACTTCCTGCTCATCGGCCTGTACCTGAACACGCAGTTCCCCGAGGTGCCGCAGTGGGTGTTCGCGCTCGCGTCGCTGCTGCTCGTGCTCGTGTTCAACGTGCTGGGCATCACGCTCGTCAACAAGCTGAACGTGGCGATCGTCGCCCTGTCGGTGCTGCTCGTCGTCGTGTTCGCGGTGCTCGCGATCAAGGAGCTCGCCACCAACCCGTCGTCGGACACCCCGAGCCTCATCGAGCCCTTCCTCCCCGGTTCGGGAGGTCTCGGCCCGATCTTCGCGGGCGCCGCCGTGCTCGCGCTCTCGTTCCTCGGCTTCGACGCGGTCTCGACCCTCTCGGAGGAGGCGAAGAACCCGAAGCGCGACATCCCCCGCGCCATCCTGCTCACCACCCTCATCGGCGGCGCGATCTTCATCGTCGTCTCGTGGCTCGGCGCGCTGGTCTTCCCCGACTGGCACGACTTCGCCAACGTCGACTCGGCGGGCGTGGACCTGATGGCCAAGGTGGGCGGCACCTTCCTCACCTCGTTCTTCGTCGCCGTCTACGTCGTCGGCGCGTTCGGCTCCGGGATGACGACCCAGGTCAGCGTCTCGCGCATCATCTACTCGATGGGGCGGGACAAGGTGCTACCGGGGATCTTCGCCACGCTCCACCCGCGGTTCCGCACGCCGTGGGTCGCCGCCGTCGCCGTCTCCATCGTCTCCCTGCTCTCGCTGGTGCTCACCCTCGACGTGGCCGCGACGATGATCTCGTTCGGCGCGCTCGCCGCGTTCTCGATGGTGAACCTCTCCGTCATCCGGCACCACCTGTTCCCGAAGGGCGGGCGTGACAAGCCGTCGACGGGGGAGTGGCTGCGGTACGGACTGCTCCCGGCCGTCGGATTCCTGCTGACCGTCTGGCTCTGGACGTCGCTCACGGCGACCACCTTCATCGTCGGCCTGTCGTGGGTGGCCGTCGGCGTCATCTACCTCGCCGTTCTGACCCGGGGATTCCGGCGCAAGCCGCCGATGATGGACTTCTCCGAGAAGGAGGGCGCGCCCGCGGAGGCCTGAACGGGCGGCCCTCGCCCGGTCTGCTTGACTGGGAGGCATGTTCCCGTACGAGCGACTGCGTCGCCGGCCCGACGTCGAGGCGCCGAACCTGTTCGCCGCCGACGCGGCGGACCGGCTCGTCGCCGACACGGCCGGCGACGCAGTGCTCCGCCCCGGGCTCGTCGTGATCGGCGACGCCTACGGCGCGCTCACCCTCGCCGCTGCGGCCGCCGGCGCTCGCGGCATCCGGGCGCACCAGGACCCGCTGACCGGCGAGCGCGCGCTCGACGCCAACGCGGCCGACCTGGGAGGCGCGCTCGGGCTCCCGGGCGACGGCGTCTACACCCACCATCCACTCGACGAGTCCCTCGTGCGCGGCGCGACGACCGTCCTCCTCCGCCTGCCGCGCAGTCTCGAGGCGCTCGCCGAGATCGCCGCGCTGATCGCCGAGCACGCCCGGCCGGACGTGCAGGTCTTCGCCGGCGGGATGCTCAAGCACATGAGCGTCGCGATGAACGGCGTGCTCGGCGACGTCTTCGGGTCGGTGCAGGTGTCGCTGGCGCGGCAGAAGGCGCGCGTCCTCACCGCCGCCGAGCCGCATCCCGCCGCCGCGACCGTGCTCGACCGGTGGCCCGAGCGCGCCTTCGACGACGAGACCGGACTCTGGGTGTGCGCGCACGGCGCCGCGTTCGCCGGGGCATCGGTCGACATCGGCACCCGCTTCCTCCTCAGTGTGCTGCCGCAGGCCGTCCCGCAGGCGCGCACCGCCGTCGACCTCGGTTGCGGCACCGGTCTTCTCGCCGCGGCCCTCGCCACCGCGCGCCCCGGCCTCCGCGTCGTCGCCAGCGACCAGTCGGCGGCCGCCGTCGCCTCGGCCCGGGCGACCGCCGCCGCCAACCGCGTCGCGGGGCAGGTGACGGTCGTACGGGACGACGGCCTCGCCTCCCAGCCCGGCGCCTCCGCCGACCTCGTGGTGCTCAATCCCCCGTTCCACATCGGCGGCGCCGTCCACACCGGCGCGGCGCACCGGATGTTCGCCGACGCCGCCCGTGTGCTGGCTCCCGGGGGCGAGCTGTGGACCGTCTGGAACTCGCACCTCGGCTACCGTGCCGCGCTCGAACGCACCGTCGGGCCGACGCGGCAGATCGCACGCAACACCAAGTTCACCGTCACGGCGTCGCGCCGGCCGTAGCCGCGCCTGCGCGCCGCCTATGCCCGGCTGCGAGCCTTCACACCGCGGCCCACACGGCTGGCAGCCCATTGCTATGCGCGCCGCCATAGCCTCGCCTCGAGGGCGGGGGCAGGGACGGACGGGAGCGACATGGGATCGGTGCTGCACCGGCCGCGCGCACTGCGCGGCCCCGCCCTCGACGATCCGCTGGTCGCGCCGGTGCTCGGCACCGACCGGCTGCTGCTGCGGCCCTACCGGGCGGCGGATGCGGTCGACTGGCTCGCGATCGAAGCCGACGAGCAGGTGCGGGCGGGACTCGGCTGGCCGATCCGCACGGAACGGCAGGCGCTGGAGCACTTCCGCGCCCGCACGCACCACACCGCGCTCAGCCAGGCCGGCGACTTCCTCGCGCTCGCCGTCGAGCTCGACGACCACGTCATCGGCGATGTCTCGCTGCATCTGCGCACGATCGCGGAGGAGACGCGCAGCGTCGAGATCGGCTGGTTGCAGCGGTCGGATCGTTGCGGTCGCGGATACGCCACCGAGGCGGCGCAGGCCGCGCTCGATCTGGCGTTCGGGAGGCTCGGCGCCGTGCTGGTCACCGCCGTGGTCGACCGCACCAACGAGCCGTCGTCGCGGCTGGCCCGGCGGCTGGGCTTCCGGCTGGCGGGCACGACCGCGGCGCGGACGGCCTGGGTACTCGCCCGCGAGGAACATCGCGGATCGACGAGTGGATTCGGCGGTACGGCCACCGATCGGCGACGGTTTCCTCAGTAGATGAGAGAATTCACAACCGAATCCGAAGCCATTCTTCTTGTGCGACCCCGCCCGGATTGCTAACGTCCCCCTGTCGCATCGACGCGACGGCCGCACCATGCGACCAGGCAGGGAGAGTGATGACCCAGACGAATTCCCGGCCGGCCTCCGCCGACCAGAACGGCGCCGAGAGCGCCCACCACAAGCTGCAGGCCGACGGGGTCAGCCCTGCGGGCTCGATCGTCATGGCGGTCGCCGGCAGCGCCCCGGCCTATTCCATCGCCGCCACGACCGCGACACTCGTCGGTGCCGCCGGACTCGGCGCCCCGGCGGCGCTCCTCTGGTGCGGCATCCCGATGCTCGGCATCGCGTGGGCGTTCCTCTACCTCGGGCGCATCGATGTGAACGCGGGGGCCGCGTACTCGTGGGTCGCCCGGGCCCTGCATCCCGTGCTGGGGTTCCTGTCCGGCTGGGCCCTGGTGATCTCCGCCACGATCTTCATGGTCGCGGGCGCCCTCCCCGCCGGTGCCATGACCGTCACGCTCTTCGCGCCGGAGGCGGCGGGGAACGTGCCGCTCATCACCGCGGTCGGCGCCGTGTGGTTCCTGGTGATGGCCGCGTGCGTGCTCTTCGGCGTGCACGTGACGGCGCGGGCGCAATGGGTCATGTCGGTGATCGAGGTGAGCATCCTCGTGCTGTTCGCGATCCTGATGATCGTGCGCGCAGCCACCTCGCCGCACGCGGGCCCGGACTTCTCGTGGGACTGGCTCGGGTTCTCGCACCTCACCGGATCGGGCGTCTTCGTGGCCTCCGCGCTGATCGCGGCCTTCTACTTCTGGGGCTGGGATGTCAGCGCCAACCTCAACGAAGAGACCAAGGACGGCCACAAGAGCGCGGGCTCGGCCGGCATCATCGGCGTCGTCATCGTCTTCCTCCTGTTCGAGGTCTTCACGATCGCGACCCTGGTGATGCTGCCCCAGAAGACGATCGAGGCGAACAGCGCCAACATCCTCTCGGTGCTGGGCGATGCGGTGTGGCCGGGCATCGGCGGCAAGATCCTGGTCGTCGCCGTGGCGCTCTCGACCGTCGCGACGCTCGAGACGACGCTCATCCAGGTGACCCGCACCCTGTTCGCGATGGGCCGCGACCACACCGTGCCGTCGGCGTTCGGCCGCATCCACCCGAAGTGGCGCACGCCCGCGTTCGCGACGCTCGTCGTCGTGGGCGTCTCCGTCATCCTGTTCCTCGGCTCCAACTTCCTCGGCAGCGTCGGCGACATCATGAACAACGCCATCCTGTCGATCGGCCTGCAGATCGCCTTCTACTACACGCTCGCGGGCGTCGCCGTGGTGGTCGCGTACCGCAAGGTGCTCTTCAAGTCCGTGAAGAACTTCCTGCTGATCGGGCTGTGGCCGGCGGTCGGCGCCGTCTTCATGGGCGTGATGTTCATCGCGTCCATCCCGAACAACGAGCCGATCGTGAACGTGCTCGGGATCGGGCTGATCGTCGTCGGCATCCTGCCGCTCGTGCTCTTCTACCGCAAGGCGAAGGGCTACTACACGCGGCGCCCGCTGGAGCTGCCGGCCGAACTCGACGCGACGGCGCCGGCGGGCATCGACGACCGCGACCCCGCCGCCTGACGCGGGCTCAGGGCACGAACACCACGCGCTCGCTCGCGCCCGGGTCGTCGCGCCACACGCCGGCGACCTCGCTCAGCGGCACCGGCCGCACCTCGATGTCGAAGTCGCCGCGGGACACCGCCTCGGCGATGGCGGGCAGCTCCGCACCGAACTCCGCGGGTGAGACCGACCCGATCCCGCTGCCGACGAGATCGAGCCGGGCTGCCCGGAACGCGGCCGACGGGATGCTCGCCGTGGCTCCCGCGACCGACCCGATCTCGATCCAGGTCAGGGGAGCGCTGCGGTCGCTGCGGTTGGTCACGATGTCGACGATCGCGCGCTCGGTCGGGGTGCCCCATACGTAGTCGAGCACCACATCGACGTCGGCGGCCTGCGACAGCTCGTCGAGCCCGAACGCCGCGTCGGCCCCGTGGCCGACCAGCGCTGCCGTCCGCCGGCGATCGCGCCCGGCGGCGATCACCTCGCCGGCGCCGAGCGTGCGCGCGACCTGCAGCGCGAGGCGGCCGGCGTTGCCGGTCGCGCCCAGCACCAGGACGCGCGCGCCCGGCCGCAGACTGGTGCGGCGCCGCAGCGCGACCCACGACGACATCACGGGGTTCATCGCCGCGGCGACGCGCGCGGCGTCGATGCCGTCCGGGAGGGGGACGGTCGCGGTGCGGGGTACGACGGTGCGCTCGGCGAAGGTTCCCAGCTCGCTCTCGTGCACCAGGGCGTAGCGCAGGCGCCCGTCGGCGTCGCGCACGACGGCGTCGATCCCGGGCACGAACGACAGGGAGCCTGTGCTCGTGTAGTGGCTGCCGTCGGCCTGGGAGCGCACCCGGGGATGGAGGGCCGCGGCCACGACGTCGACCACCAGGTCGTCGTCGCCCGCGATCGGGTCGGGCCATTCCCCGTATGCCGGCGGGGTGTCGAAGGAGGTGACGACTGCTGCGCGCATGATGCTCCAATTAGTTGGTGTTGCGAACCATTCCATGATGGTTGGTACTACCAACCTTTGTCAAGTAGGCTCGGTGCATGACCGACAGCCCCGACGACGCGCTCGTGGACGCCCTCGTGCAGACCTCCTTCGTCGTCACGGGCGCCCTCACCCGCATCGCCGCCGAACGCGATCTCTCCCTGACCCAGCTCCGGATGCTGGGCGTGCTGCGCGATCGCCGGCCACGGATGGCCCAGCTCGCGGCTCTGCTCGGCCTCGACAAGTCCACCGTCTCCGGTCTGGTCGAACGCGCGGAGCGCCGCGGCCTGGTGCGCCGCGTGCCGAGCGCCGACGACGCCCGTGCGGTGGAGGTCGAGGCGACGGCGGAGGGTCTCGCGCTCGCGCGTGCCGGAGCGGCCGACGTGCGCTCCGCCCTCCAGCCCCTTCTGGGCGCGGTCGACGCCGAGAGGCGGAGCGCCCTCACCGCCGAGCTGGAACGGATGCTGTCCGGGCGATGAACGCCCGGCCGTCGCCGACTCACGCCGCGTACACCTCGTCCGCGTACACTCTCGCGCACGAGACCGGCGACCAGCACAAACGACCGGCAACAAGCACAAACGACCGGCGACCAGGAGGAACGATGGCCGACGACACCCCCGCGACCGACCTGCGCGAGTACATCGAGCACCTGCGGGCGACCGGATACACCGTGCAGGGCGGCCACACCCCCGATCCCGACCTGATCGATCCCGAAGGCAACCCGGTCTACACCTGGCAGGAGGGCTACCCCTACTCGGAGCGGATGAGCCGGGAGCAGTACGAGCTGGAGAAGTACCAGCTGCAGGTCGAGCTGCTGAAGTTCCAGTACTGGCTGGAGGACAACGACCGCCGGGCGGTCATCGTGTTCGAAGGGCGGGATGCAGCAGGCAAGGGCGGCACGATCAAGCGGTTCACCGAGCACCTCAACCCGCGCACCTCGCGCGTCGTCGCGCTGTCCAAGCCGAGCGACCGCGAGCGCGGGCAGTGGTACTTCCAGCGGTACGTGCAGCACCTGCCGACGGCCGGGGAGATCGTCATGTTCGACCGCTCCTGGTACAACCGGGCGAACGTCGAGCGCGTGATGGGGTTCTGCACCGACGAGGAGTACGAGACCTTCATGGCGCAGGCTCCCGCGTTCGAGAAGATGCTCATCGACTCCGGCATCCACCTCACCAAGTTCTGGTTCTCGGTCTCGCGCACCGAGCAGCGCACCCGGTTCGCGATGCGCCAGCTCGACCCGGTGCGCCGCTGGAAGCTCTCGCCGATGGACATCGCTTCGCTCGACCGGTGGGACGAGTACACCGCGGCCAAGGAGGAGATGTTCCGCCGGACGGACAAGCGGCACGCGCCGTGGACCATCGTGCGCTCGAACGACAAGAAGCGCGCCCGCGTGAATGCGATGCGGTACTTCCTGAGCCAGTTCGACTATGAGGGCAAGGACACGTCGGTCGTGAGGCGTCCGGATCCGCTGATCGTCATGCGCGGCAAGCGGCTCGACGCGGACGAGTAGGCCGGGAGCCGCGCCGGCAGGTGGGCCGGCCGCGGGGTCCGTTGCTCAGTCGAAGTCCTCGTCCTGACGCGACCGTCGCCGCGGGCCGTCCAGCATCGACAGCCAGAAGAGCAGGGCCAGCAGGCCGAAGATCACCAGGGCCGCAGCGAGGTCGCTCCACTGGAAGGGGATGAACGCGCCGTCGATCGACAGCACAAGGACGGTCTCGATGATCCCGAAGCCGAGGAAGAAGATCCCCAGCAGCAGGCGCGTCACGCGCACTCGGCCGCGGTGGTGGAGCTCCACGCGCCGGAACTCGACCATCAGGGTCAGCAGGAGCAGCGGCAGGATCTGTGCGAGCGCCGCGGCCGACGCGCTGTCCATGAGGACGATGTGGAGGTCCATCGGGTCGATCATCACCGCCAGCGTACAAGCGCGGACGACTCGCACCGCGCATTGCCGTTCCTATGGGTTTGCTATCGTGGCCCCCGGCCTCTCAACCGCAGGGGGAACGATGCGGCCGTCGCGCCGCGGAAGAGCACAGGGGAACCATGAAGAAGACTTTCGGAGCGCGTCTCGCGCTCGCCGCCGTCACCATCGCGACCGTCACCGCCGCCGTCACCGGGTGCTCCGCGGGCGGGTCCGGCGACTCCACCACGTCGTCCTCGTCGCCGAAGCCCTCTGCTGCGGCGAAGGCGTCGGCCGACCAGTCGAAGGCCGACGCCTGCGCGGCCGTCAAGGCCGGGCTCCAGAAGCTGCAGAGCATGCAGAGCGAGGCCAGCGCCGCGATGTCGGACCCGCAGAAGGCGCTGGACCTGTTCGACCAGATGAGCGACACCATGACGTCCATCAAGGACCAGGTCGGCAACCCGGAGGTCAAGGCGCCGGTCGACAAGGCCTCGGCCGCGATCGACGACTACGCGACCTTCCTCCACGATGCCGTCTCGAACCCGGCCTCGATCGACGCGAGCAAGGTCGGCGAGAAGGCCACCGCGATCACCGAGTCGTTCACCGAGGTCGGCAAGGTCTGCGCCTGACCCTCTGATCGACCCGCGTTCCGACGCCCCGGTCGCCGCTCGTCGCGGTGGCGGCCGGGGCGTTTTCGTCCTCCCCGATCGGAATACCCTCTCGCCATTCAAAGTTGAGCTTAGTAGACTCAAGTTTGCACCTCACTCGGAAAGGAGATGTATGGCGAACATGCAGGGCGCGCCCTCCACCCAGGAGGAGGCCAAGAGCGCGCTGGAGCAGTACGGCGTCAACCTCACGGAGATCGCCAAGAGCGGCAAGCTCGACCCGGTCATCGGGCGGGATGCCGAGATCCGCCGCGTCAGCCAGGTGCTGACCCGGCGCACCAAGAACAACCCGGTGCTCATCGGCGAGCCCGGCGTCGGCAAGACCGCCGTGGTCGAAGGACTCGCCCAGCGCATCGTCGCGGGCGACGTGTCCGACTCGCTGAAGGGCAAGCAGCTCGTCTCGCTCGACCTGTCGGCACTCGTCGCGGGCGCGATGTACCGCGGCCAGTTCGAGGAGCGGCTGAAGGCCGTCCTCAAAGAGATCAACGACGCCGAGGGCGAGATCATCACCTTCGTCGACGAGCTCCACATCCTCATGGGTGCGGGCGGCGGCGAGGGCTCCGTCGCGGCGTCCAACATGCTGAAGCCCATGCTGGCCCGCGGCGAGCTGCGACTCATCGGCGCGACCACCCTCGACGAGTACCGCGAGTTCATCGAGAAGGACGCCGCCCTCGAGCGCCGGTTCCAGCAGGTCTACGTGGGCGAGCCGAGCGTGGAGGACACGGTCGCCATCCTGCGCGGACTCAAGGGCCGGTACGAGGCGCACCACGGGGTCACGATCGAGGACTCCGCCCTGGTCGCCGCGGCCTCGCTCTCCAACCGGTACATCACCGCACGACAGCTGCCGGACAAGGCGATCGACCTGATCGACGAGGCGGCCTCCCGCCTCAAGATGGAGATCGACTCCGCACCGGTCGAGATCGACACCCTCCAGCGCGTCGTCGAGCGCATGAAGCTGGAGGAGTTCGCCCTCGAGAAGGAGAAGGACGACGCCAGCAAGGCGCGCCTCGCCACGCTCCAGGAGCGCCTCCGCGAGCAGGAGGACGAGCTGGAGGAGCTGCAGGGCCGGTGGCGTGCCGAGAAGGCCGCCCTCAACCGGGTCGGCGCACTGCGCTCCCAGCTCGAGGAGGCGAAGACGAGCCGCGACGTCGCGTTGCGCGACGGCCGCTACCAGGAGGCGTCCCGCATCGAGTACGAGACAATCCCGAACATCGAGCGCGAACTGGCCGAGGCCGAGCAGGCCGAGCACGGCCACCCGCGTATGGTGAACGAGCAGGTGACGGCGGACGACATCGCCGCGGTCGTCGCCGCGTGGACGGGCATCCCCGTCGACCGCCTCACTCAGGGGGAGACCGAGAAGCTGCTCCACCTGGAGTCGGAGCTGGGCCGCAGGCTCATCGGCCAGAAGAAGGCCGTGAAGGCGGTGGCGGACGCCGTCCGCCGCACGCGCGCCGGCATCTCCGACCCCGATCGGCCGACGGGATCGTTCCTGTTCCTCGGCCCGACCGGCGTCGGCAAGACCGAGCTCGCCAAGGCGCTCGCCGCGTTCCTCTTCGACGACGAGAAGGCGATGATCCGCATCGACATGAGCGAGTACGGGGAGAAGCACTCCGTCTCGCGCCTCGTCGGCGCACCTCCCGGCTACGTCGGCTACGAGCAGGGCGGACAGCTCACCGAGGCGGTCCGCCGCCGGCCGTACTCGGTCGTCCTGCTCGATGAGGTCGAGAAGGCGCACCCCGAGGTGTTCGACGTGCTGCTGCAGGTGCTCGACGACGGCCGCCTCACCGACGGACAGGGCCGCACGGTCGACTTCCGCAACACCATCCTCATCCTGACGTCCAACCTCGGCAGCCAGTACCTGGTCGACCCGACGCTGAACGACATGGAGCGCGAGGAGGCGGTGCTGCAGATGGTCCGCCAGGCCTTCAAGCCCGAGTTCGTGAACCGCCTCGACGACATCGTGGTGTTCTCGGCCCTCGGCAAGGAGGAGCTGGGCGAGATCGTCGAACTGAACATCGACCGGCTGGGGCGCCGGCTCGCCGAGCGCCGCCTGGAGCTCGCCGTCACGCCCGATGCACGGGCCTGGCTCGCCGAGCGCGGCTACGACCCGATCTACGGTGCGCGTCCGCTGCGGCGGCTGATGCAGCGCGAGATCGACGACCGGCTCGCCACCGAGCTTCTGGCCGGCGAAGTGCGCGACGGCGACCTCGTGCGGGTCGACCTCGCTCCGAGCGGCGACGGTCTCAGCGTCGGGGCCGTGCGCGAGTAGCGGGCGCGGGCGCCGCGCTGCGGCCGGCGCCCGTCAGGGGCGCCAGGGGAAGATCCCCTGCAGGGCGATGATGAAGTTCAGCGCCAGGTAGGGCTGCAGGTTGTTGTGCGGCTGGGACCCTCCGGCGGCGCCGAACGCGTCCTGCGCGAGCGGTACCGTGCCCGCCGTGCCGTAGGCGGCCTCGGTCGCCCGGCCGGTGCGCGGCACGGCGAACGACGATCCCGCCGCCGTGCCGGTCGTTCCGGCCGTCGGGGTCACCTGCACGCCGTGGGTGTGCACCGGGATCTCCGACTGCAGCAGTTGGACCGTCGGCGCCCCGCCCGCCATGCCGAGGGGGACATCGCCCAGGGAGGTCGGGTCGTATCCGGTGCCGATCGGGACGGCGCCCCGCAGATCGGGCAGGGCGAATGTCGCCTTCCCGTCGCCGCCGAAGTTCGTACCCAGCAGGGAGAACAGGGCGGTGTTCTGGCTGATCGCTACCAGCTGCCCGCGGCAGAACGCCCAGCCGGTGGGCGGGAAGTTGAACGCGCCGAGCCGGATCTCGCCGACGAATTGGTCGGTCATGGTTGCCTCAGTTCTGGTTCGGGAACATGCCGTTGAGGCAGATGATGAACGACACCGCGAGGGACGGCGCCAGGTTGTTGTGCGGCTGTGCGCCGCCGACGGTCGAGACGGAGGCCGTCGACATCGTCCCGGACGCGCTCGCCGCGAACGCCGCCTTGCCCGGCTGGGCGAGATAGCTCGTCCCGGTGGGGGTGACGACCGTGGCGGCCGCGGCGACGGCGGCCGGATGGGTGTGCTGCGGGAGCTCCGCCAGGGTCAGGGTGTGCGCCGCTTCGCCCGCCGCCTGCCCCAGGGGGTAGGCGCTGTCCGAGAAGCCCAGCGGCACCCGGCCCATGAGGTTCGGGAGGTTGAACGTCGTCCGGCCGTCGCCGCCGTACAGGGTGCCGAGCAGCGAGAACAGGGCCTGGTTCTGGTTGATCGGCAGCGTCTGGCCGTTGCACAGCGCCCAGTTCTTGGGCGCGAAATTGAACGAGGCGAGTCGGATCTCGCCCATGTACGGGAAGGACATCGAATCGCTCCTGGTTAGCTCTGGCTGGGGAAGACACCGGCGAGGGAGATGATGAAGTTCACGGCCACGTAGGGCTGCCGGTTCTCGTGCGGCTGCGAGCCGCCTGCGGGCGCGAGCTGCTGCGGCGCCAGCGCCAGGCTGGGGGCCGCGGAGCTGTACGGGACATCGGCCCACGACGACAGGTAGGCGCCGGCCGCGGAGGCCGTGGTCGGGGAGGAGCCGACGGCGGGCAGATGCGTGTGGCTGGGGATCTGCGGGGTCAGCAGCGTCACCGAGTCGGTGCCGACGGACGTGCCGATCGGATAGGACCCGGCACTCGACGAACCGTAGTGCAGGGGGAAGCGGGCGGTGAGGTTCGGCAGGGCGAACGTCGTCTGGCCGTCGCCGCCGTAGGTCGTGCCGATCAGCTGGTACAGCGTCTCGTTCTCCGCGATCGGCAGCACCTGGCCCTGGCACAGCAGCCAGTCGAGCGGGGCGAACGTGCCCGCGAACATGCGGATCTCTCCGACATAGGGCTGGCCCATCAGTTCTCCTCCTGTGCTGCCTGGGCGAACGTCGCCTCGAGCGTGAGCGTCTGCCCGTCTCCCGATCGTCCGCTCGGGACGAGGAACACCGGCTCGGCCACCGCGTGACCCTCGGGACCGGATGCGGCGAGCTCGTAGGTCTGCTGGTCGACGGGCACCTCAGGTCCGCCCTCGAAGTGCAGGGTGTACGTCACCCACTGCTCGGTGCGGTGGGCGTCCGAGACGGCGGCCAGATACAGCTCGTGCGTCCGGCCGTCCGCGGCGGTCGCGCGCACCGTGCTGCCGGCGAGTGCCGCCCAGTCGGCGTGCGTCGCGGTCATCCGTCGACCGCCGTCGCCATCAGCACGTAGCCGAACTGCTCCGAGACCACCTCGAAGCCGTGGCGCTCGTAGAGGCGCCGCGCTCCGTGGTTGAGGCTCCAGACCGAGAGGGTGACGTGCTCGGCTCCGTGCACGAGGTCCGCGATGATCTCGGAGGCGATGCCGCGTCCGCGGTGCGGCGTGAGCACGGCGATGTCGACCAGATGCCGGCGGCCGCCGTCGTCGTCCACCGTCACGGTGCCGACCGGCTCTCCCGCAACGGTGATGATCGACGTGTGCGCGTGCGGGTAGCGGGCGCGGCGGTCGGCGGCGTGCGCGCGGAACTGCATGCCGAGCAGCGGGTCGATCTGCTCCTCGGGGAGGCCGGTGAACTCGACTCGTCGCGCGTCGACGAACACCCGGCGGAGGAAGGCGTCGTCCGCGGCGGCCGCGGGGCGCAGCTCCGCCGTCAGCAATGCCATCACGCCGTCCGGTTCACGACGGCCTGCATGGTCCGGGTCAGACCCGGGCGGCCGATCGGGCTGAGGAACAGGGAGACGTCGGGGGTGCCGGAGCGGCTCAGCGTGTAGATGCCGTCCGTCGCGCCGGAATCGGCGCTGAACAGCAGCAGGAAGCGGTGCTCGTCGCCCGCGGCCTCCGCCGAGAGGTCGTCCACGTCGGTGAGCACCAGGTGAATCGTCCGCTCGCTGTCCGACGCGACGAATGGACGACCGATGGCGGGCGTGAACAGGGAGCGGACGGCTTCAGCGGTCGCCGGTGCGGCCGCCGCTGCAGCGAGGGGAGCCGAGCCGGTACGTGCGAGCGCAGGTGCGGCCGGGAGCAGGACGGCGACGCCGAGGCCGCCGAGTGCGGACGCCATCACGGTACGGCGCGACACCTCGGGCACGGTTGTCCTCTCTGGGTGCTGCACGCTGTCGGAGGCGCGCAGCCTGGATGCGAGCTTAGGGCATGGCCCGCGTCCCCCTCTGGCCCTCACAGAGGGGCCAACGACGCTGGGCCGCTGCCCACTAGCATCGGTATGCCCGCTTCATGAGCCCGTGCGAGGAGCCCGACTCGATGCACTCCCGTTTCGCACGTCCGTCCGTCGCAGCCCTGACCGTCGCCGCCGTGCTGGCCTCCCTGTCGGTCGTCGGCATCGCCGCACCGGCCCAGGCGGCCGACCGCACGTACACGGTGTCGACCGAAGCCGACACCGATGTGAACGGCGCCTGCACGGACGCCGCGGTGACCGACCCCGGCTCTCCCGTCAGCCTGCGCGCGGCGGCCTGCGTCGCCGGCAACCGCGGCGGCTCGACGGTCGTCGACGTCCCCAGCGGCCTCTACCGGGTCGCGCGCGCCATCCCGGTCGGTCGCACCGCGGCCGCCGACATCACCATCCGGGGCGAGGCGGGCACGGCCATCGTCGGCGGCGGGTCCGAGCGTCTCTTCACCCTCGACCCCGGTCTCGTCGGCGGCATCGACGTGACCCTCGACACGCTGGACATCTCCGGTGGGGAGGACTACGGCTTCGGCGGCGGCGCGGTCGTCGGCGGCTCCGCGAACGCGGCGACCGCCGACACCCTGACGATCACCGGCTCCCGGTTCAGCCTCAACCGCGCGAACGTGGGCAGCAGCCCATCGACGGCGAACCCCGGCGGCGCCGTCCAGTTCGCCGGCGGCTCCCTGCACGTCGACTCCAGCACCTTCCTCAAGAACGATTCGGGCATCGGGTCCGGCGGCGCGATCTCGTACCAGGCGACCGGGACGACGACCGGGGAGGCGTTCACCGTCACCGGGAGCACATTCGCCGACAACGAGGCCACCGCGACCGGTGTCACCGGAGGCGCCGCCATCGCGATCAGCGCGCCGCAGGCGACGCCGACATCGCCCACCCTCTCCATCAGCGGGTCGACCTTCACAGGCAACACGGTGGACACCCCGACCAGCCGCTTCACCGGCGCCGGGGTGTGGCTCGACGGCGGGGCCCTCAGCATCACCGGATCCACCTTCACCGGCAACCAGAACGGCACCGGCGGGTCGGCGATCGCAGTGACCGCGGGCACGCTCACCGCCGCATACAACCGCATCACGGACAACGCGAGCCCGGCCGTGGCGGTCATCGGCGGAGCCGCGACGGCCACCGGCAACTGGTGGGGATGCCCCGCCGGCCCGGGCACCCCGGGATGCGATATCGTCACGGGTGCGGCGACGACCGCGCCGTCCCTCACCCTCGCCGTCAGCGCTTCCCCCTCCTCGATCGTGCTGCCCGGCCAGACGACCACCGCCGTCACCGCCCAGTTCCGCCTGTCCGACGGCACGCCCGTTCAGGCCACCGATCTGGGCGCCTTCGCAGGTCTTCCGATCACGTGGGCCGCGCCGGGCGGCGGTGCCGCCGTCTCGCCGTCCTCCGGTTCGATCGCCGCGGCGACCGGCTCCGCGAGCACGACCTTCACGGCGTCCGCGCCGGGAGCACGCACCGTCACCGCGACTCTCGACCACGCGACCGTGATCACGCCGATCGCGGTGAACGCCGCGCCCGCCTTCCTCACCGGCGCCGTCATCACCGGCGAGCTCGGGACATCCGGGAGCTTCACCGTCGCCGCGTCCGGCTACCCCTTGCCGACGCTGAGCGCGACTGGCGATCTCCCGACCGGTGTGACCTTCGCGGACAACGGCAGCGGCATCGCCACCATCGCCGGAACGCCCACGGGAGAGCCGCGGGACTACCCGCTCGTCATCACGGCTCACAGCTCCGCCGGCGACACCACCCAGAACGTCACCTACTCGCTCTTCGCGGCCTCCGCCTTCAGCAGCGCGAACGCGGCCACCTTCACCGCGGGCACGGCGGGCGCGTTCACCGTCGAGACGACCGGACGCCCGACCGCCGACCCGATCACCCTCACCGGTACGCTCCCGACCGGCCTCAGCTTCATCGACAACGGCGACGGGACGGCATCCCTCTCCGGCACGCCGGGCACGGGAACCGGTGGCGTGTACTCGCTTCGGCTCACCGCGGCGAACGGACACGGCGCCGCAGCGACGCAGACCTTCACCCTGACCGTGCGGGAGGCACCCGTTTTCACGAGCGGATGGGCGGCCGCGGCCACGGTCGGCGAGTCCTTCAGCTTCCCGATCGTGACGCTCCCCGGGTACCCGGCCCCGTCGATCACGCTCGCCGACGCGCTGCCGGCCGGGCTGACGTTCACGGACGGCGGGGGCATCGCGCTCATCCAGGGCACTCCGACCGGTCCCGGCCAGACCGTCGACATCCATGTGAAGGCGGACAACGGCGTCGCACCCGCCGCGACCGGCACCCTGTCGCTGGTGGTGCGCACGAAGCCGACCATCACGCTCCCGCTCGTCGACCAGAGCGCCATCGCCGGAGCGCCGGTGCGCTTCACCGCCGGGGCGGCCGGCTACCCGGCGCCGGCGGTGAGCTGGGCCGTCTCCACCGACGGCGGCGGATCGTGGACGACGCTGACCGGCGAATCCTCGCCCGTCCTCGACCTCGTCGCGACGACCGCCGACGACGGCAACCGCTACCGCGCGACCTTCAGCAACGCCGCCGGCGCTGTCTCCACCGAGGCCGCCCTCTCGGTCGGCGTGACCCCGGAGTTCACCAGCCCGTCCGGAGCCACGTTCCCGGCCGACGGCTCGGCGCACAGCTTCACCGTGACCACCACCGGGTTCCCGACGGCGACGCTCAGCGCGTCCGGCAGTCTGCCCGCGTGGCTCACCTTCACCGACAACGGCGACGGGACCGCCACCCTCGCCGGCGCCCCCACGACCGGTGCAGGCGGCCTGTACCCGCTGACCGTCACCGCAGCCAACGGCTACCAGCCGGACGCGGAGCAGAGCTTCGTGCTCACGGTCGCGCAGCCGTCCGCCATCACCAGCGCGGACGCGACCGGCTTCGCCGTGGGGACCGCGGGATCGTTCACCGTCACCACGACGCCGGGCTTCCCCCAGCTCACGCGCCTGAGCGTGAGCGGGGCACTGCCGTCCGGCGTGACCTTCACCGACCGCGGCGACGGCACGGGCGTCTTCACCGGCATCCCGGCGGCCGGCAGCGGTGGTGTGTACGGGGTGCAGGTGACCGCGGACAACGGCGAGATCACGACGCAGACCCTCACCCTCACGGTGACGGAGACCACAGCCTTCACGACCCCCGCGACGGCATCGGTCACCCGCGGCGTCGCAGCGACCATCGCGATCGGCACCGGCCACGCGTATCCCGCCGTCGACGCGATCGACCTCGTCGGCAGCCTGCCGTCCGGCCTGACCTTCGCATCCACCGGCGGCGCCGCGACGATCTCCGGCACCACGACCGATCCGGCTGGCACGGTGACCGTGCAGCTGAGCGCGCACGCAGCCGGGGAGCCCGACGTGGTCCAGACCCTCGAGCTCACCGTCCTCGACGCTCCGGTGATCATGCTGCCCCTCACACCGCCGACCGCGGACGGGTCGCTCGCGGGCGTTCCGTCGAACCCGGTCGCAGGCCAGACGATCACCCTCGCGGCCGACGGCTTCGCCGCCGACGCGCCCGTGACCTTCGGCATCTACTCGAGCCCTGTGGTCCTGGCCGTCGAGGACGCGGACACGCAGGGCGTGGCCCGGGCCACCGTCGTGATCCCGGCGGGCTACACCGGCCCACACTCGATCGTCGCGATGGGCACCGCCCCGGACGGCAGCGTGCGCGTGCTGCGCACCGACATCGTCCTGCCCGGCGCCGGCGGGTCGGGCGGCGGGTCGACATCCGGGTCCGCAGCAGGATCGCCGGACGGGCTGGCCGACACCGGCCTCGACTCGTCCGCGCTCGGCGGCGCCGGTCTCGTGCTCCTCGCGCTCGGACTGCTCACGCTGGCAGCGGGCGCCATGCGTCGACGCCACCGCGGCATCCGGAGCTGAGGACGGCCGGGCGTAGGCTCGGAGCATGCGCGCTACAGTCCTGCACGGGGAGCGAGACATCCGTCTCGAAGAGGTCCCCGATCCCGTCCTCTCCACCGGCGGCGACGCCATCGTCCGGGTCGTCGCGGCCTGCGTCTGCGGCTCCGATCTCTGGGGGTACCGCGGCATCACGCCGACTCCGAAGCCGCGACGGATCGGTCATGAGTTCGTCGGCGTGGTGGAGGCCGTCGGCCCCGACGTCCGCACCATCAAGCCGGGCGACTTCGTGATCGCGCCGTTCTACGACTGCGACATGACCTGCGTCAACTGCCTCAACGGTGTGAGCACCTCGTGCCTGCACGGCGGCTGGTGGGGCGCCAACGACCGTCTCGGCGGCTTCGCCGACGGCGGGCAGGGTGAGCGCGTTCGGGTTCCGCACGCCGACGGCTCCCTGGTCGCGACGCCGGAGTACCCGCGCGAGGAGCTCATCCCGAGCCTGCTGACCCTGGCCGACGTCATGGGCACGGGTCACCACGCCGCGGTGTCCGCGGGCGTCACCGAGGGCAGCACGGTCGTCGTCGTGGGCGACGGCGCCGTGGGGCTGTGCGCCGTGCTCGCGTCGGCACGGCTCGGCGCCTCCCGCATCGTCGCGATGTCGCGGCACGAGCCGCGTCAGGCCCTCGCCCGCGAGTTCGGCGCGACCGACGTCATCGCCGAGCGCGGGGATGCCGGCGTGGTCGCGGTGAAGGCCCTGTTCGACGGGATCGGCGCGGACTGCGTGCTGGAGGCCGTCGGCATGAAGGAGTCGATGGACCAGGCCATCCGGTCGGTCCGTCCCGGTGGAACGGTCGGCTACGTCGGTGCGCCGAACGGCGGCCCTGAGCTTCCGGTCCGCCCGCTCTTCAACGACAACATCGGCGTCAACGGCGGTGTCGCGCCGGTGCGCAACTACGTCGAGGAGCTGCTGCAGGACGTCTGGTCGGGCGCGATCGAGCCCGGCAAGGTCTTCGACCTGGAACTGCCGCTGAGCGACATCGCCGAGGCGTACGCGGCCATGGACGAGCGCCGGGCGATCAAGTCCCTCGTGCGCCCCTAGCAACCGCCACCCCGCAGGTCCCTCCGCAGGGCCGAAGTTCACGAAAAGGCCCTCATTCCGACGGGAATGAGGGCCTTTTCGTGAACCTCGGCGAGGGGCGGCGGGCGCCGCCTGAGCGCGTCAGGCGCGGACGATCACGACCTCGTCGAGCGGGCGGCGCGAACGCGGGGCGAGCTCGCGCTCGCGCAGCTGCTCGGGCAGTGCGTCCGCATCGCCGATGGTGCCGAGCGCGGTCACCGACACGGGCACGAAGCGCTCCTCGAGGCCGAATGCCGCGCGCAGGCCGTCGGCCTGGAAGCCGCCCATCTGGTGGGTGTGCAGGCCGTCGTGGTGGGCCTGGATGCTGAGGTGCGCGACCGCCTGCCCCACGTCGTACGTGGCCCAGCGGCGCTCGGTGCCTTCGGCGTCGGCGACCTCGGCCACGGCGACGATGAGAACACTCGCAGCTCCCGCCCATGCCTGGTTGAAGCCCAGCAGGTTGGCGACGATGCTGTCGAACTCGGCGGTCCCGCGGCGGGCGACGATGAAGCGCCAGGGCTGGGAGTTGTTGGCGGACGGCGACCAGCGGGCGGCCTCGAGGGCCGCGGTCAGCTTGGTCTCGTCGATGACGGCGACGGTGTCGAACGCCCGCGGGCTCCAGCGCTCGGCGAGCGCGGGGAGCAGGGGCGCGGCGGTCTCGGCGATGCGGGGCGCGACGTCGGTGAGCGACATGGGTGGATCTCCTCGAAGTGTGGATGGCTGGCCTCGAGGCTCCATTGCCCGGCTATATCGATGTAAACACATGGACGCCGGGAGTATTCCGCGAGCGTGTCCACCTGTTACGACGGACGACGCGACTCACGCGCTGCGACGCACGATCAGCGAGCAGTCCGTGGAGATCTCCTGAGGAGGGTCCTGACGTCCGTCCACGCGCGCCGCGAGGAGGTCGACGGCGAGCTTGGCGAGCTGGGCGGTCCCCGGCTCGACCGTGGTCAGCGGCGGCACGGAGAACTCGGCCATCGGCACGTTGTCGAAGCCGACCACGGCGACGTCGTCCGGCGCGCGGAGTCCGCGGGCGGCGAGCTGGTGCAGCGCGCCCAGGGCGAGGGTGTCGTTGAAGCAGAACACGGCGTCCGGGGGCTCGGGGAGGCGCAGCAGGGTCTCCATCCCGCGCGATCCGTCCCGCAGATGCCACTCCTCGGCCACGACGACGAGCTCGGGGGGAGCCGTCCGCCCGTTGGCGTTGAGGGCCTGGAGGAACCCGTCGAGGCGCAGGGAGGCGGCGCTCACGGTGCTGACGCGCGGATTGGTGCCGATGGCGGCGATGCGCCGGTACCCGCGGTCGACGAGGTACTGGGTCGCCAGCTTCGACGCCTCGACGTTCGCCATCGCGACGTGGTCCACCGGCCCGTTGAAGATGCGGTCGCCAAGGATCACGAGGCGGTCGTTCCCGGTCAGGTAGCGCTCGTCGCCCGGGCCGAGGGCGTGCGGCTGGAAGATCAGTCCGTCGGAATGCTGCCGTCGAGCGCCGGACAGGATCGCCAGCTCGGTGTCCCGGCGCCCCCCGGTCTGCTCGATCACGACGGCCCAGTCGTGCCGTTCGGCCTCCTGCATCACCTGACGGGCGAGTGAGCTGAAGTAGTCGATGCCGAGGTCGGGGATGGCCAGCGTGATGCTGCCGGTCCTCCCGGTCTTGAGGCTCCGGGCGGAGGTGTTGATGCGGTAGCCCAGCTCGCTCACGGCGCGCAGCACGCGCTCCCGGGTCTCGGGCCGCACCGACGGGTGGCCGGAGAGGACGTTGGAGACGGTGCGGGCGGTGACGCCCGCCCGGTCGCCGACGTCGGCCATCGTCACGCTGTTCCTGGTCATCCCCACCACTATGGACCCTTCGTGCAGTCGAGGCGGACCGCCGCCCACGAGAGCGGCGGGAGTGCCACGGTGAGCAGTCCGTCGCGCAGGCCGGCCGGCACGGCGCGGGGCACGACGCGCTCGGGGTCCGCCTCCGTGTTGGCCGCGAGGGGATCGTCGTCCCAGAGGGCGTCGACCCGGTCGATGCGCCAGGCGCCGAGCGCGGCGACGTCGAGGGAGGCGACGGCCGCGGTGCTGAGGGAGCGGTTCGTGAGCATGACCTCGACCGTCGTCGCGTCGGGGGACAGGGTGACCGTCGTGCCGACGTCCGACCCCTCGGGGGAGCGGGTGGCGAGCACCGTGTGCCCCGCGCTGCGCGCCGCGGCGGCGAACGGATGGAACGTGGTCTGCCGCCACGCCGGACCGCCGGGCTCGGCGCGGATCGGGCCGATCACGTTCACCAGCTGAGCGAGCGCGGCGATGCCGACGACGTCCGCATGGCGGAGGATGCTCTGGAGCAGGCTGCCGACGACCACGGCATCGGCCAGGGTGTACTCCTCCTCGAGCAGTCGCGGGTGCTGCTCGAAGCGGCGCTCCGGCTTGAGGTCGTCATAGGCGCGGTAGTTCCAGACGTTCCACTCGTCGAGGCTGATGCGCACGTCGCGGGCGGCGGGATGCGCCTCCTTCGCCCGCCGGATGCGTCCCGCGATGTCGTCTAGGAAGGCGTCGAGCGTCTCGGCCGAGCGCACGAAGGCGGCGAGGTCGCCGTCGTTGTAGAAGTAGATGTGGCAGGAGAGGTAGTCCACCAGCTCCACGGTGCGATCGAGGACGGTGTCCTCCCAGGCGCCGAAGGTCGGCATGTCCGCGTTGGAGGATCCGACGGCGACGAGTTCGAGGGTGTCGTCGAACATCCTCATGGCGGTGGCGGCCTGGGCGGCGACCTCCGCGTAGCCCTCGGCGGTGCGGAAGCCGAGCTGCCACGGACCGTCGAGTTCGTTGCCGAGGCACCAGAGGCGCACGTCGTGCGGGTCGGCGGCCCCGTTCCCCACCCGTTCGTCCGAGAGGGCGGTGCCCGACGGGTGGTTCGCGTACTCGAGCAGGTGGAGGGCGGAGCGCAGGTCGCCCAGTCCGAGGTTGACCGCGAGCATCGGCTCGACTCCGGCAGCACGGCACCAGGCGATGAACTCGTCGGTGCCGAACTCGTTGGTCTCGATCGACTTCCAGGCCAGGTCGAGGCGGCGCGGCCGCTGCTCCCGCGGGCCGACGCCGTCGTGCCAGTCGTAGCCCGAGACGAAGTTGCCGCCGGGGTAGCGCACGACCGTCACGCCCAGCTCCGCGACGAGGTCGAGCACGTCGGCGCGGAATCCCTCCGGCGTCGACGAGGGATCCGCCGGGTCGTAGAGCCCTCCGTAGACGCTGCGGCCCAGGTGCTCGACGAACGACCCGAACAGCCGGGGATCTGCGACGCCCACGGGGGTGCCGAGATCGACCGTGATGGGGACGCGCACGGTCTCCGCTGCGCCGGCCGCGGCGGGCGCGGTGGGGGTGGGTGCCACGTCGAACCTCATTTCTTCGGTGAATGTGATGCACCGTACGCGGAGTGGTCTCGCGCTGTCAACCCAAAACCTTTCGGGAAGAAATCTACTGATATCTCTTGACGAAACCCTTTTCGGTCAGCATGATTCGATAAACAACAGATGAGGCGCTCTCAATTCATCGATGAAATGAAAGCGAAACAGGATGCACCTGTCTCATCACACAGAGAGGCGAAACGCGATGAAGCAGAATCGTCGATGGCCGGGCGTCGCGCTCGCCGCGGCGGGGGTGGCGGCGGCACTCGTCCTGAGCGGCTGCTCCGGCAGCTCCGACGGCCCCGCCGACGCAGGCACGACCCTCACGGTCTGGCACTACTACAACACCGACGGACAGGTCGCCGGGCTCCAGAAGCTCGCCGGGTCGTTCGAGAAGAAGCACCCGGGAGTCACCGTCGACTTCCAGTACATCCCCGTCGACCAGATGACGACGAAGGCCGTCACCGCCGCAGGCGCCAAGACGGGACCGGACGTCCTCGTGTTCGGCGCCTCCGGGACGTACCCGCTCGCGCAGGCGGGTGCCATCGAGCCGATGGACGACTGGTGGTCGTCGTACGCCGACAAGGACCAGTTCCCGGACGGCGTGAAGCAGACCGTCGACGGCAAGCTCTACGGGGTGCAGGGATATGTCAACCTGCTCGGCCTCTGGTACAACAAGGACCTGCTCTCCCAGGTCGGTGCCGAGGTCCCCACGTCGATCGACCAGATGCAGGCGGCGATGGCGAAAGCCGTGGCCGCCGGCAAGCAGGGCGTCACCCTCACCGGCAAGCCGGGGCTCGAGAGCCAGTGGCAGGGCTTCCCGTGGTTCACGTCGCACGGGTTCTCCTATGGGGACCCGCAAGCGGCCGCGATGGCCGACACCTACTCGATGCTCCAGGACTGGACGGCGAAGGGATACCTCTCGAAGGAGGCCGCAACCTGGGACCAGACCGTCCCGTTCCAGCAGTTCGCGGCCGGCTCCTCGCTCTTCGCGGTCAACGGCAACTGGCAGATCGCCGCGGCGAAAGAGGCCTCGTTCGCCTACGGCGTCGCGCCGTTGCCGATCTCCAGTGACGGCGGCGTGCTGCTGGGCGGCGAGGTGCAGAACGTCGGAGCGTTCTCGAAGCACAAGGAGCTCGCCCAGCAGTTCCTCGAGGACTCGTTCTTCTCGGTCGACGGCGAGCTCACCCTGCTCGACTCGTTCGGATCGATCCCCGCCCGGGCGGACGCCGCGGCATCGGACAAGATCAGTGCCGACCCGATCCTCAGCGTCTTCGCCGACATCGTGCAGAAGCAGGGGCGGCCGTCGCCGAGTCCGCAGGTGCCGTCGAAGAACGTCAACGATGTCGAGAACCTCGTCGGCAACTACTGGAGCAAGGCGATCTCGGGTGGCGGGACCCCCGATCAGCTCGCCGATGAGCTGATGACCCAGCTCACACCCCTCCTGAAAGGCTGACGATCGGTGGCACGGACCGGCTCTCCCCTCCTCGGTGCGGATTCGACCCGCGCCGCCGACCGCGCGCCGTCGTGGCTCCTCTCGTCGTGGCTCCGGTCGTGCTGTCCGGGGCCGCCTGGGCGACCGCAGGCTCGCCCTCGCGCTCCCGGCAGCGGCGCTCCTCGCCGCCCTGGCGATCTGGCCGCTGACACAGCTCGTCCGGATGAGCGTCAACGACGTGACCGCCGCGACCCTCAACCGGGACTGGGACTTCATCGGGCTCGGCAACTACCAGACGATCGTCGCGGATCCGGACTTCGCCTCGGTCGTCGTCAACACCCTGCTGTTCGTCGTGGTCGTCACGGCCCTCGGGATGCTCGGGGGCTTCGCCGTGGCGGTCGCCGTCTCGTCCTCCACGCGAGGCGGATCGTTCCTGCTCGGGATGATGGTCTTCGTCTGGACGCTCCCCCCGGTGATCAACGGGTCGATCTGGAAGTTCCTGCTCGGCGACCACGGTCTCGTCAACGAACTGCTGCGCGCGATCGGAGTCGCCCCGACGGGGGTCGGCTTCCTCTACGACCCGGCGTTCGCGCTGTGGTCGGTCGCCCTCGTCAATGCCTGGGCGGTCATCCCGTTCAACGCCCTGATCTTCCGTGCGTCGCTGCTCGGGCTCGACGGCGAAGTGCTGGAGGCGGCCCAGGTCGACGGGGCCGGCCCGTGGCAGCGCATCCGCTACATCCTCGCCCCGCACGCGCGGCCCGCGGCGACGGTGCTCACCGTGCTCACCGTCGTCTACGCCTTCCGCAGCTTCGACTTCATCTACGTCATGACCGCCGGGGGGCCCGGAACGGCGTCCACCACGCTGCCGTACCTCGCGTACGCCCAGGCGTTCATCCGGCTCGACTACGGACAGGGCGCCGCCACGGCCTTGCTCGCCCTGGTGGTCGTCCTGGTCTTCGCTCTCGTCTACGTCCGCGACGTCCGTCGCACCGAGGAGGTCTGATCGTGTCGTCACTGCGCCGCCGTCGCGAGCCCGTCGCGTTCGGGATCCGCGTCGTCCTGTACCTCCTCTACGGACTTCCGCTGCTGTGGATCGTGCTCACTTCGCTCAAGAGCCAGGGCGATGTACTCGGCACGCAGTCGTCCTTCCTGTTCCAGCCGACGATCGACGCCTACCGGGAGGCGCTGGCCGACCCGCAGCTGGCGGGATCGATGAGGCAGTCGGCGATCGTCGCCGTCGGCACCACCGTCGTGTGCCTCGCCTTCGCCATCCCCGCGGCGTACGCTCTGGCCCGGCTCCGCTCCCGGGTCGTGCTCGTCGCCCTGGCGGTGCTCGTGATCCTGCAGATGATCCCGCAGACCGCGAACCTCATCCCGTTGTTCTGGCTGCTCTCGCAGTGGGGCCTGATCAACACGGACGCGGGGCTCATCCTGGCGGACGCCGCGCTCTTCCTGCCGTGGGCCGTGCTGCTCCTGCGGCCCTTCTTCGCCGCGATCCCGATCTCGATCGAGGAGGCGGTGCGGATCGACGGCGCCCGCACCCTGCGCACCTTCTTCTCGGTCGCCCTGCCGCTCGCGCGCAACGGAGTGCTCACCGTCTCCGCGATCATCTTCCTGGTCTCGTGGGGCGAGTTCCTCTACGGGATCACGTTCATGCTCTCGCCGGACAAATACCCCATGAGCGCGCTCATCGCGCAGCAGGCCGGGGCGTTCGGGATCGACTGGCCCCGCATGATGGCGTTCGCCGTCGTGTCGGCCGTGCCCGTCTTCGTCGTCTACGTGATCAGTTACCGGCTGTTGAAGACGGGGTTGACGTTGGGAGCGGTGAAGTAGTCGGCACCAGGTCGCGGTACTGCGTGAGCCCGCCGTCGAGCACGGGCACCTGGAGCGTCAGCGTCTCCGATCCGTTCTCGAACGTCACGTCGGTCAGGGCTCCCGGCTTGGCGTCGAGCCCGTCGAACTCGATGGTCTGGCCGTCGGGCACGCCGAGCTGCACCACTCCCGACGGCGCGAGCGAGACCGAATCGCTGCCGGCGGTCGTGTGGATGCTCACGTCCAGCGGCGACGTCCCCTGGTTGACGAGGCTGGCGACCAGGCCGGCGGGGCCGTCGCCGTCGGCGGCGGTCAGGAGCACGGCGTTCGCGACGTAGAGGTCGCCGACGCGGCCGCTCACGCCGTCGCTCGTCTCCTCGATTTGCAGGGTGTCCTGCGGCGCGAAGAGGTCGCAGCCGGTGAGCAGGAGCAGGACGGCGACCGAGAGCCCCGCCGCCGCGCCCGCGCGCGCGCGCACCTTCGTCCGTGTCGATGCCGTCACAGCTCCTCCTCCTCGGAATCGTCGCGCCACGCGGCGATGTCCGCCACATTGCCCTCGGGATCGGCGAGCGACCACCAGTGCGGTTCGCGGGTGTCGGCGGTGAGGCGGCCCCCGGCCGCGAGCATCGCATCCACCCGCCCGGCCGCCTCCGCCCGCGGGACGGAGATGTCGATGTGGAGGCGGTTGCGGTGGGGCATGGGGTGGTCGAGCTGCTGGAAGGCGAAGTCCGGACCACGGCCCAGCGGGTCGACCAGATCGCCGTCGCCGCGCCGGTCGTAGCCGAGCGCGGCCTGCCAGAAGGCCAGCACGGCGGGCACATCCAGGGCGAAGACACTGACCTGGACCGTCTGCGCGCCGGTGGCCGCCGTCTCCACGCCGAGCGCGCGTGCTGCTTCGGAGATGCGCGCGGCGAGGGCCTGATCGCGGAGGCTGATGTCGCCGACGTCGTGGCTGACGAGACGCACGACGAGGGTGCCGTAGCGCAGGTCGAGGTCGGGATGGTGGCCGGCCTCCTCGGCCAGCCGGGCGATCTCGGCGACGAGTGCGGCGCCGCGCTCGAACGTGCCCGTCGCGAATCGCACGACGGCTCCGTCGTACAGCACGGACCAGTCCTCGACGCCGTCGGCGTCGTGGAAGCGACGGGGGGAGATGCGGTCGTCCGTGCCCACGCGGCACAGCTTAGACCCCGTCCCGCACCCCGCAGAAGACTCCTCGTCGCGGCCGATTCTGTTAACGCTCGATGACGCGCACGTAACAATTCGTCACATTCGCGGGGGATTCCCTGAATCCCTTCGCGGGGTACACGAACAGGAGTAAGGGGTACAAAACCCGAGAGTGCATCATCTCCCGAATGGGGCCGGAGTTTTGTTGCCTCTATCAGCATTTTCGATCGCGACGCGCCCGGGATGCCCGATCGCGACACGCCCGGAAAGCAGTGTCCGCGTGTCTGCGGACAGCGGTGGTCGAGGGGGTCGTCCGACGCGCCGACCCGCCCTGTCCACCCCTACTTGCGGGCCATCCCTGAGACCCCGTACAACTTGAGCAACCCGAACAGACCAGATCCCCGCCGTCGTGGATGCCACCCCCCATCTCACAGTGAGAGGTCCGTCCGTGTTCATCTTCCTGCTCCAAATCCGGCACATGCTCGGCGGCCATCCGGAGATCTATCTCTTCGCCGTCTACTCCGCCCTCATCTGGATCATCTGGATCGTGAAGGTCCTGATGTCGCGCCGCTACCGCCCGTACACCGACGACTTCCACGGCACCACGAGCGTGGTCGTCCCGGTCGTCGACGAGCCGCTCGACCTGTTCCGGGACGTGCTCGGCCGCATGGTCGAGCAGCGCCCGGGCGAGATCATCGTCGTCATCAACGGCGCCCCCAATCCCGAGCTCGCCGAGGTGTGCGAGGAGTTCGCGCCGCTCGTCCGCTGGGTGCACACGCCCATCCCGGGCAAGCGCAACGCGGTCATGATCGGCACCAGGATGTCCACCGGCGAGATCACGGTGCTGGTCGACTCCGACACCGTCTGGACGCAGGACACCCTCAACGAGCTGGTCAAGCCGTTCGCCGACCAGCGCGTCGGCGGCGTGACCACCAAGCAGCGCATCCTCGAGCCGGAGCGCAGCTGGATCACCCGCTGGGCGGACTGGCTGGAGAACTCGCGTGCGCTGTACTCGATGCCGGCCCAGAGCGTCGTCGGGCAGATCGGCTGCCTCCCGGGCCGCACCATCGCCTTCCGCCGCTCGATCCTGATGCGCGTCATGGACAAGTTCATGAACGAGAAGTTCCTCGGGGTCTTCCTGGAGGTCTCCGACGACCGCACGCTCACGAACCTCACGCTCAAAGAGGGCTACCGCACGGTCTACCAGCACACGAGCCTCTGCTACACCGATGCCCCGCTGAAGGTGAAGAAGCTCTTCAAGCAGCAGCTCCGCTGGGCGCGCGGCAGCCAGTACAACACGCTCCGGATGCTCCCGTGGATGCTCGGGCACGCCCCCCTGCTGGCCTTCTTCTTCGTGATGGACATCATCCTGCCGTTCGTCCTCGCGGGCGTCCTCGGCGGCTGGGTGTACCGCTCGATCACCGGCCAGGGCTACAACTTCTACGAGGGCTTCCTGCACGAGTACGGCGTCCAGGCGGGCGTCCTGACCGTCGTGGCCCTCATGGTGGCGTCGTCGGTGATCAGCATGTCGATCCGGCAGATCCGGCACCTCTCCGAGAAGCCGAGCGACTTCTTCCGGCTGCCGATCTTCATCATCGTCTCCACCTTCTTCCTCATGCCCATCCGGCTCATCGGCTTCTTCCGCATGGCGCACGCCAGCGGATGGGGCACCCGGGCCGGCGCCTACGCCGGCGGGCCTGCCGAGATCAGCTCCGACGACGAGATCGCCGCGCTCGGCGACGCGACCGGTCCGTCCTCGGAATCGGCCCCCGGGTCCGGTGCGCCGGCCCGTGACCTGCCCGACGCGGTCGGCGGCGTGACGACCGCGACCGCCCTGCAGACCGTTCCCACCGCGACCCGCGCCGAGGCGAAGGCGGCGGAGGCCGCGACCGCCACGGCCACCAAGAAGTCCTCGAAGCGGCGCCGGCTCAACCCGCTCGCCGCCATCCCGTACCTGATCGGCATCGCGATCCTGACCCTGGAGGCTCTGTTCCTTGTCTAGCCCCTCGATCTCCACCAAAGCCTCGGCCTGGTGGTCGCAGTCCCGCTCCCGGGCGCAGGCGACCGCCGCAGCGGCCATCCTCCTCACGGCGACCCTCGTCGGCATCTCGGCCTTCGTCTGGGAGTCGCCGTCCAGCGCTCCGCTCCGCCAGGCCGTGGCCGACGCGGCGGAAGCCGTCACGCCGTACGCCGCGCAGAACACCGAGCTGCGGCGCAACCTCCAGCGCGCGACCCAGACCATCGCCTCCCAGAAGGGCAAGATGACGGCGATGCAGAGTGAGGCCCTCGCCGCGCAGGCGTCGACGGCCAAGCAGCTCGCCACCGCTCAGCAGCAGGCCGCCTCCGCTCAGAGCCAGCTCAACAGCGTGAAGGCGCAGCTCGCCGCGGCCAACGCCAAGTCGGCAGCGGGCTCGAAGGGCTCCGGCAGCAGCGCCTCGGGCTCGGGCTCCGGCTCGTCCGGCTCCGGAGGGGGCACCACGACGCCGATCACCGCTCCGGCCCGTTCCGACCTCGTCTCGCCGACCAGCCGCTACTACGGCATGTACACCGAGCAGGCCCCGTTCAACTGGGCGACCTTCGACGCCACCAGCGCCAAGGTCGGGGTCGCCCCCAACCTCGTCGGCTACTTCAGCGGCTGGGACGAGACCTTCCGCGCCAACGCGGTGACCCGCGCCTGGGCCCAGGGGCGCATGCCGATGATGACGTGGGAGTCGCGGCCGATCAACGCGGGCAACGACTCCAACGTCGCCCCGGAGTACTCCCTGCCGAAGATCATCGGCGGCGACTTCGATGCCTACCTGCACCAGTACGCCAAGGACATCGTGGCGACCGGGCTGCCTCTCGCGATCCGCCTCGACCACGAGATGAACGGCATCTGGTACCCGTGGTCCGAGACCGACGGGCAGGGCAAGTCGATCAACGGCAACAACGTCGGCGACTACGTGAAGATGTGGCGGCACGTCCACGACATCTTCCAGGCCGAGGGCGCGAACGACCTGGTCATCTGGGTGTGGGCGCCGAACATCGTCAACAACCTGCCCGCCACGCACAAGGTCGACGGCTACCTCGAGAACCTCTATCCCGGCGACGGGTACGTCGACTGGGTCGGGCTCTCCGGCTACCTGCGACCGCCCTACAAGGCCGACAACGACTTCAGCTTCGACTACACGTTCAAGCCCAGCCTCGACAAGCTGCGCGCGATCACGAAGAAGCCCATCATCCTGGCCGAAGTCGGCGCCTCCGAGACCGGAGGCGACAAGCCGAAATGGGTGACGTCGTTCTTCGAGGCGCTCGGCAGACCCGAGAACGACGACATCATCGGCTTCTCCTGGTTCAACCTCGCGATCACCACGTATGTCGAGGGCGTCCGCGCCACCAACGACTGGCGCATCGACTCCCGGGCCGACACCCTCTCGGCGTTCATCGCCGGGCTGACGAGACCGGAAGACCGCTTCACCCTCACCCCGGCACCCTGATCTGCTCCACCGCACCGGAAGGACATGACATGACCACCAGCAAGAAGTCCCCGAAGGAGCAGCCCGCTCCCCGTCTCAGCGTCATCGGCACCGGATACCTCGGCGCCACCCATGCGGCGGCCATGGCCGAGCTCGGCTTCGACGTCATCGGCGTCGACACCGACCCGCACAAGGTCGCCGAGCTGAGGGAGGGCCGCGCGCCCTTCTTCGAGCCCGGGCTGCCCGAGCTGATCCGCTCGAACGTGGCGGCCGGCCGCCTCGCCTTCACGACCGACATCGCCGAGGCCGTCGCCACCGCCGATGTGCACTTCATCTGCGTCGGTACGCCGCAGCAGTCCGGCTCCTTCGCCGCCAACCTCGCCTACGTGGAGGCCGCGGCCCGGGGGATCGCCGAGAACCTCACCCACGACGCCGTGATCGTCGGCAAGTCGACCGTCCCGGTCGGCACCGGGGCGCGACTGCGCGCGATCGTGGCCGAGGCCGCCCCGGCCGGCGTGACGGTCGAGCTCGTCTGGAACCCGGAGTTCCTGCGCGAGGGCAAGGCCGTCGACGACACGCTCCACCCGGACCGCCTGGTCTTCGGCGGCACCACGGAGGCCTCCGAAGCGCTGCTCCGTCGCGTCTACGCCACCCCGATCGCGGAGGGCACCCCGGTGCTCGTCGCCGACCTCCCCACCGCGGAGCTCGTGAAGGTCAGCGCCAACGCGTTCCTCGCGACCAAGATCTCGTTCATCAACGCGATCGCGGAGGTGTGCGACGCCGCCGGTGCGGACGTCTCTCTGCTGGCCGACGCTCTCGGGCACGACAAGCGGATCGGGCGGCAGTTCCTGAACGCGGGGCTCGGCTTCGGCGGAGGCTGCCTCCCGAAGGACATCCGCGCGCTCATGCACCGCTCCAACGAGCTGGGTGCGCACGCCGCAGTCGGTCTGCTGCAGCAGGTCGACGAGATCAACATGGGGCGCCGCCAGCGTGTGATCGACCTGGCGCTGAAGGCTCTCGGCGGTTCGGTGCTCAACCGGCGGATCGGCGTCCTCGGGGCCGCCTTCAAGCCGGAGACCGACGACGTCCGCGACTCGCCCGCGCTGAACGTGGCGGCCGCCTTGCACCTGCGCGGCGCGCAGGTCGTCGTCTACGACCCGCAGGCGCGTCAGACAGCGCAGCGGCTCTTTCCGACTCTCGGATACGCCGATTCGATGGACGACGCCGTCACCGGCGCCGACCTCCTCGTCGTGCTCACCGAGTGGGACGAGTTCACCGGTGCCGACCCGGCGGCTCTGCGCGAGCTGGCCGCCGGCCGCACGGTGATCGACGCCCGCAACTGCCTGGACCCGATCACCTGGTCGGCCGCCGGCTGGGAGGTCCTCGCGATGGGGACCGTGCCGGCGCTCGCCCCGCTGGAGCGCGACCTGGCCGCGCTCGCCCCCGTCCGCTAGTCCCGTCACCCTGCTTCATCCGATCGAAGGAACCGACATGACCAGTTACGTCACCAAGGCCGTGATCCCCGCGGCGGGGCTCGGCACCCGCTTCCTCCCGGCCACCAAGGCCATGCCCAAGGAGATGCTCCCCGTGGTGGACAAGCCGGCCATCCAGTACGTCGTCGAGGAGGCCGTCTCCAGCGGTCTGCACGACGTCCTGCTCATCACCGGCCGCAACAAGAACGCGCTCGAGAACCACTTCGATCGCAACACCGAGCTGGAGGACACGCTCGTCCGCAAGGGCGACACCGACAAGCTCCAGAAGGTGAGCCACTCCACCTCCCTCGCCGACATGCACTACGTGCGCCAGGGCGACCCCAAGGGACTCGGCCACGCCGTGCTGCGCGCCAAGATGCACATCGGTCACGAGCCGTTCGCCGTGCTCCTCGGCGACGACATCATCGACGAGCGCGACCCCCTGCTCGCCCGCATGCTCGAGGTGCAGCACGCGCTCAACACGACCGTCGTCGCGCTCATGGAGGTGCCTCCGGAGTCCATCCACCTCTACGGCGCAGCGGCCGTCGTCGAGACGGACGAGGACGACGTGGTGCGCATCACGGGACTGGTCGAGAAGCCGAGCCGCGAGAACGCTCCGTCCAACTACGCGGTGATCGGCCGCTATGTGCTGCGTCCCGAGATCTTCGACATCCTGGAGAAGACCGAGCCGGGCAAGGGCGGCGAGATCCAGCTGACGGACGCCCTGGAGGGTCTGGCCACGGCTCCGTCCTGGACCGGCGGCGTGCACGGCGTCATCTTCCGCGGGCGTCGCTACGACACCGGTGACCGCCTCGACTACATCAAGGCCATCGTGCAGCTGGCCTCGGCGCGCGAGGACCTCGGCCCGGGCCTCGTGCCGTGGCTGCGGGAGTTCGCCGACTCGATCGCGCCGGTGGCTCCCGTCGAGCCGGTCGCGTCTCCCGTCGCAGCACCCGCCCCCGAGCCCGCCCCCGCGGTGCCCGTCCGGCCCGCTGCCAAGCAGACCAAGCCCGCGCCGAAGCGCGAGCGGGAGCTGCTCCCCGTCGCCGGCGCCTGACCCCCTCCGTCCCGCCGCACCGCAGTCCCGAGCGACTGCGGTGCGGCGGGACGTCCGCGGTGCGGCGCCCGACCGCAGACGTCCCGAACCGCAGCAGTCGCGGGCGGATGTCCGTCGTGAGAGGGACGCGTGAGAGGGAGCCGGGTTCGTAGGGTCGGGGTATGACCAGCGCGACACGGCCGGCGGCGGCCCCGGCTCCGGCTCCGGCTCCCGGTGGATGGTCGCCGTGGATCCGCCGGGCGACGAGCGTCGCGGGAGTCGCGATCGTCTCGCTCCTGGTCGGCGGCCTGACCAGCTTCGGCCAGCAATACCTGCCCTCCTGGTTCTCCTCGCTGGCCAACTCCGCCGGAGGGTGGGCGATGCTCGCGTTCGCGATCGTCTGGCTCAGCCGGGCGGGCCCGGCACTCGGCGCGGTGCTCGGGGCGCTCTCGTTCCTCCTGATGGTCGACGGCTACGGCCTGGTCTCGGCCTGGCGCGGGTACTTCTTCGCGGACCCGTTCTCCAGTGTCTGGACGGCGATCGCCCTCGTCGCCGGACCGGTGCTCGGGGCGTGTGCGGCGCTCGTCCGCCACGGCTCCGGACTCCGGGCGGCGATCGCGGCGGTGCCGCTGTCGGCCGTGCTCCTCGGCGAAGGAGTGTGGGCCCTCCTCCGCATCGCCGGCACCACGAGCCCGGTCTACTGGGTCATCGAGATCGTGCTCTCCGTCGTCGTCGTCGCCGTGGCCATCGGTCGCAACCGCCTCACCGTTCGCCAGGCGGCCGCCGTCGTCGGCGCTTCCCTCGTCGCCGCCGCCGTCTACGCCGCGCTCTGGATGCTCCTCGATACGTGGCGGTGAGCGCGCCGCACGCACGGCCGGACGGCTCAGTCCAAGCCGAGCCGCTTGAGTGTGTGCTTCTCGCTGTGGCCGGCGTCGGTCTCGATCTCGTCGACGGCGATCGGGATGTTCGGGCCGACCGCCAGCCAGACGAAGCCGTCGCGGTGCACGAGCGGCACGAGGTCGGTGGTGCCGTCGCGCAGCAGGGTGCGCACGCGCTTGAGCAGGGCGTAGCCCTCGGAGGGCCGCGTCACGTACGTCTTCCGGCGGTAGTGGACGACGTGCGCGACGGTCTTGGCGCTGAGCCCCGCGACCTCGCTGTCGGGAAGGGGGTCGGCGTGCTGCGTGTCGGTCATGGTGCGGACGGTACGCCGTCCTCGGCCCCGCGGGCAGGGGTGCGCCGGGTAGCGTGATCGGATGGAGCTCCCCCTGCCCGCCGCCCTCGACCGCCTCGCCGACCGGGGCTGGCCGGCCCTCGAGCGCGAGGCGCTCGGGCCGTGGGTGCTGCGGGCGGCCGGTGGTGTCACGAATCGGGCGAACTCCGTGCTCGCGATCGGCGACCCCGACCCCGGCCCCGGCTCCGGCTCCGGTTCCGCCGACATCGCGGAGGCGGTGGATGCGGCCGAGCGCTGGTACGCGATGCGTGCCCTTCCCACGGTCTTCCAGGTGAGCCCCGCAGCGTCCGGCGCGCTGGTCCGCGAGCTCGGCAGGCGCGGCTACCGCGAGCACTCCGAGACCGCCGTCCTGGTGGCGGAGCGTGCCGCCGTGGCCGCGACCCTCGGGGTGTCGGCGTCGGGCCATGCCGCCGACGCCCCGGGTGCCGCCTCCGACGTTTCCGTTGCGACGTCGCCGTCGCGCGGCTGGCTCGACACGTGGTGGGCCGTCGATGGACGCGGCGGCGCAGCGGAGCGCGCCACGGTCGAGGGCATCCTCGCGGGCGGTCCCGCACTGTACGCCTGGGCGGGTGCGAGTGCGGATCCGGATGCCGTCGCACGCCTCGCCCTCGCCGACGACTGGGGCGGCCTCTACGCGGTCGCCACCCTCCCGCGCGCACGCCGGCGCGGCCTCGCCCGCAGGCTGGCGGTCGCGCTCGCCGGAGCCTCGGCATCGGCCGGCGTCGAACGGCTCTGGCTGCAGGTCGTCGCCGCCAACGCCCCGGCGCTCGCCCTGTACGAGGGGCTCGGGTTCACACCGGCCTCGCGCTACTCCTACTGGGAGCAGGCGCGCGGTCGGGAGCAGTGGCGCTGATCCCGCGTCACACCGCCGTCGGCCAGACCCGGTCCTCGCCGTCGGCCACGATCGCGACCGCGATGTTGTCCTCGAAGTCGGAGGCCGCCATGACCTGGTGCACGACCCCCTCCACGCCGAACCGCTCCTGGAACCACGCCGACAGCGGGCGCCCGCGCATGCCGCGCCAGCCGAAGAAGACGTTCTGCTTCTTGTCGCGCGTCTTCCACGCCGCCTTCTCGTCCGCACGGATGAGGTCGCGCGGCAGCTCTGCGATGACGGCGTACGCGATGGCGTCGAAGTCCGGTGTCGTGACAGCCGGATCCCAGTAGAGACCGACGAGCAGCCCCGTCCCGGTCCCGCCGGGCAGGGGGATGGCGCGGTAGGCGAGCACCTGCCGTGACGACGCGCTCTGCCAGAGCTCGTGCGCCCGGGCGGCCTGCTTCTTCGCCCCGAACACCCCGCTCTCGGTGCACAGCTCGAGGAACGCCTCGGGCGTGGTGAGCGAGTCCTGGATGGCGGTGAGATCGGTCATGGGTGTCCCCTCGTGGTCGCATGGATGCGGCATTAACCATACGATAGTCAGGTAATGAGCGACACCTCCCCGCCCCCACTGGGACGCCCGCGCAACGCGGCGATCGACGACGCCCTCCATCGGGCGCTCGAGGAGCTCGTCGCCGAGGCGGGCGTGACGAGTGTCACCGTCCACGACCTGATCGGCCGGGCGGGTGTGACGCGCGACGCCTTCTATCGCCGGTACAACTCGCTCGGGCACTTCCTCGTCGCGGTCGCGACCTCGCGCTATCGCGTCGACCCGTCGGAGGACACGGGGTCGCTGCGCGGCGATCTCCGTGTGGTCGTGGCGGACCAGGCGGCGATGTACACCGACGGCGTCTCGCGCGATCTGCTCCCGCTCCTGCTCGACGCGTGCGCACGCGACCGCGTCGTGGCCGACCTCTTCGAGTCGCGCTTCCTCCGATTGCAGCGCGAGTCGACGGCCCGGGTCATCGAGCGAGCCGTCGAGCGCGGCGAGATCCCGCCCGTGGACGACCTGCCGTACGTGCTCGACCTCGTCTACGGTCCGGCGCTCCTGCGGGCGGCGCTCCCAGGAAACGCCCCGCCCGACGACGCGTTCGTCGATCGCGTCGTGAACACCGTGGCGCGTGAGCTCGGAGCCGCTCCTGCCTGACCGGCGCGCGGCTTAACCCACGATGTCGGGCGGTATGGACACTAGGGTTAGTCCACACTGCCCGACATCGTTTCGGGGTTACGGCCGGTGGAGATTCGGGTTTCCCCGACCGCTTCTGAAGACTAGCGGAAAACGCAGCTTCCATGTGGGTCAAATGGAGGACAATTCTTGTACCCCTCTACCCCAATTCGGGGGAGGCGGCCGGTCGGTGTCGCGCCGGGAGGTTCGGTCGATACGACACCGTTAACCTACGATGCCGGGCGACGCGGAGACTAGGGTTCATTCCACGCTGCCCGGCATTCGCTCGGGGTTACGGCCGGTGGATATTCGGGTTCCCCCGGCCGCAGTTCGAGACTACCCGAACTGTCGGCATAATGGAGGACATTTTTGTACCCCGGCCTCACCCCAGAGCGAGGGGCACCGCTGCGAGGGGCACCGCTGCGAGGGGCACCCGATCAGGCGGCGGAGAGCTCCAGCACGAGGGCGGCGACGAAGTCGTCGATGTCCTGCTCCGAGGTGTCGAACGAGCACATCCAGCGCACCTCGTTGCGGGCCGCATCCCAGTCGTAGAACCGGAAGTGACCGCGCAGCCGGTCGGCGACGCCGGCGGGGAGCGTCGCGAAGACGCCGTTCGCCTGGGTCTCCTGGCTGAAGCCGACGCCCTGGATGCTGCCGTCGGCGATGCCGCGCTCGAGCGCCGTCCGCAGCCGGTTCGCCATCGCGTTCGCGTGTCCCGCCGACCGCAGGTACAGGTCGTCGGAGAGCAGGGCGATGAGCTGGGCGGAGATGAACCGCATCTTCGACGCCAGCTGCATGTTCAGCTTGCGCAGGTAGATCAGGCCCTCGGAGGCATCCGGGTTGAGCACGACCACGGCCTCGCCGTAGAGCATGCCGTTCTTGGTGCCGCCGAAGCTGAGCACGTCGACGCCGGCGTCCGTGGTGAAGGCGCGCAGCGGCACGCCCAGGGTGGCGGCCGCGTTCGAGATGCGGGCGCCGTCCATGTGCAGCTTCATGCCGAGCGCGTGCACGTGGTCGGCGATCGCGCGGATCTCCTCGACGGTGTACGCGGTGCCGAGCTCGGTGGTCTGCGTGATCGACACGACCAGCGGCTGTGCGCGGTGCTCGTCGCCCCAGCCCCACGCCTCGCGATCGATGAGCTCGGGAGTGAGCTTGCCGTCGGGCGTCTCGACCGGGAGCAGCTTGAGGCCGCCCACGCGCTCCGGCGCGCCCGCCTCGTCGGTGTTGATGTGGGCCGTCTTCGCGCACACGACGGCGCCCCAGCGGGGCACCATCGACTGCAGTCCGACGACGTTCGCGCCCGTGCCGTTGAACACCGGGAACACCTGGACGCCCTCGCCGAAGTGCTCGGCGAAGACCTCGTGGAGGCGCTCGGTGTAGACGTCCTCGCCGTAGGCGATCTGGTGGCCCTGGTTGGCCGCCGCGATCGCGTCGAGGATCTCGGGGTGCACGCCCGCGTAGTTGTCGGAGGCGAAGCCGCGCAGGTTCAGATCATGGAGTTGTAGCGTCACCCGTCCATCCTCGCAGGATTCGGGGTGAGCGGGATGCGCGTGCCGTTCACCTCGGCGGCCGGGCTCGCCCAGAGGCGCACGACCTCCTCGCCGAGCTGCTCCTCCAGGCCCGCGAGGGTCTTCACGACGAACACGACCGCGGCCGCGTCGGGCGCCTCCTTGCGGAAGCCCTGGGCGACGGCCCGGGTCCACGCGTCGGCCGCCGCCTTCGCCGCGGCGTAGTTCGCGCCTCCCGCGTACGGAGCATCGACGGCCGTCGACGAGACGATCGCGAGCCGCCCCGCGGGGGAGGCGACCAGGTCGTCGTAGAACACCCGCGTCGTGTTGCGCAGGGTGCGGAAGGAGCGCTCCAGCACATCCCAGTCCTCGTCGGTCTGACCGGCGAGGCCGCCGCCGCCGCGCCAGCCGCCGACGAGGTGGATCAGCCCGTCGATCGCGCCGAACTTGAGGTGGATGCGCATCGCCAGCTCGGCGACGGCGTCCCGGTCGGCCAGGTCGCAGACGCGGGTGTCGACGCCGGGGACCGCCGCGGCCAGCGCCTCCAGCACCTCCTCGCGGGTGCCGACGGCGAGGACCGTCGCGCCCGCCGTCGCCAGCGATCGCGCGACGGCCTCGCCGCTGGTGCTGGTCGCTCCCGCGATCAGCACCAGCCGGCCGTGCAGTGGCAGGGCGTCGGTCACTCGTCGTCCGTCGTGCCGGTGATCCCGGCGGTGGACTCGATGACGGCCGCCATCTTCTTGTTCAGTGCCTCGTAGAACATCGACAGCGGGAACTCGTCGTCCAGCACCGCGTCGGTGTAGCCCTTCGGCGCGCCGGCGAGGGTCTCGTCCGGGAGGCCGCGCGCCCAGTTGGAGGCGGGGTGCGGGGTGAGGGTCTGCGTCAGCATCTCGTACGCGGCGAGCCAGTGCGAGACCTTCGGGCGGTCGATCGACCGCCAGTAGAGCTCGTTGATCTGGTCGCTGAGGGCGACCACCACGTCCGGCACGGCCTCCCAGTCGATGGTGAGCCGGGTGTCCGTCCAGTGCAGCACGTCGTGCTGGTGCATCCACGCGAACAGCAGCTGGCCGCCGAGCCCGTCGTAGTTGCGCACGCGGCTGCCGGTGATCGCGAAGCGGAAGATGCGGTCGAAGATCACCGCGTACTGCACCAGGTGGGCGTGGTCGCGGATGGCGCGCTGCGCGTCCGACAGTTCGGCATCCGGGATCGCCGAGAGGGTCCGCTCCAGGCGCACCGACTCGCGGAACGCGGTCAGGTCGCAGCGCAGCTCCTCCAGGGAGTAGAGGAAGAACGGCATCCGCTGCTTGATCATGAACGGGTCGAACGGCAGGTCGCCGCGCATGTGGCTGCGGTCGTGGATGATGTCCCACATCACGAAGGTCTCCTCCGTGAGGTGCTGGTCGTCCAGCATCGCGGCCGCGTCGGCCGGCAGCTCCAGCTTGGTGATCTCGGCGGCGGCGCGCACCACCCGGCGGTACCGGGCGGCCTCGCGGTCCTGGAAGATGGCGCCCCAGGTGAACTGGGGGATCTCGCGCATGGCGACCGTCTCGGGGAACAGTACGGCCGAGTTGGTGTCGTAGCCGGGCGTGAAGTCGACGAAGCGCAGGGCGACGAAGAGCTTGTTGCCGTATTCGCCGGCCTCCAGCTCCGCCACGAACTCCGGCCAGATGACCTCGACGAGCACCGCCTCCACGAGTCGGTTCGCGCTGCCGTTCTGCGTGTACATCGGGAACACGACCAGGTGGCCGAGTCCGTCGACGCGGTGCTGCTGCGGCTGGAACTCGGTGAGGGCGTCGAGGAAGTCGGGGATGCCGAAGCCGTCGTCCGCCCAGCGGGAGAAGTCCCGCTGCAGCGCAGAGAGGTAGGAGGCGTCGTGCGGGAAGAACGGGGCCAGCTCGCCGACCGACGCGATGAGCGTGGCGACGTGGTTCGCGGCGGCCGGGCGGTCGGACTCCTGCTCGACCGAGCCGTCCTTGACCTGCAGCGCCTGCAGTGCGACGGCGGCATCCTTCAGACGGAGCCACGCGGGATGCGTCGCGACCGCGCGCACGGGGAGGGCGTCCTCGACGACCTCGGGTTCTCCGACAATCGCGTTCTGCGTGTAACCGGTTACGGACTGAGACATGTGACGAACCTCCCGTCATCGTTCGGCCGCGGGCGCGCGGCAGGATCGGACGCGCGAAATCGCGCCCTCACCCGAGCCTAACCGTGGATCGCGGACGTTTCTTTGACCGTTTCGGCAGAAAACTGCGCCACGCGCGGCGATCACGCATGATTCGACACCCGCCGCGCGCAGACCGTGCGTTCGCTAGTGTCGGCGGCATGACGATCGACGCGGCAGCGGTGCAGGAGGCGCTCGCCGCGATCGCCGACCCCGCGGACGCCGTCTTCCTCCAGCGCTTCTTCAAGACCGGCCCGGGCGAGTACGGCGAGGGCGACGTCTTCATCGGTGTGCGCGTGCCGCAGACGCGCGCGGTCGCGAAACGGTTCGAGGGTGTGCCGCTGGAGCAGATCGACGTGCTCCTCGACAGCGCGGTCCACGAGCACCGCCTCGCCGGGCTGATCATCCTGAACCGCGCCTTCGAGCGTGCGAGCCGCCCGCGCGGCCGGGACGACGAGGCGCGCGAGCGCATCGCCTCCTTCTACCTCGCCGCCGTGCGCCGCGGGTGCGTGAACAACTGGGACCTCGTCGACTCGTCCGCCGAGTTCGTGCTCGGCGCCTGGCTGTGGGACCGGTCGCGCGGGGTGCTCGACGAGCTGGCCGCGAGCGACGTGCTGTGGGAACGGCGGGTCGCCGTGCTCTCGACGTTCGCGTTCATCCGTCGTGGCGACGCGTCCACGACGCTCGCGCTGGCCGAGCGCCTGCTCGGCGATCGCGAGGATCTCATGCACAAGGCGGTCGGATGGATGCTGCGGGAGGTCGGCAAACGGGTCGACCGTGCCCTTCTCCTCGGCTTCCTCGACGAGCACGCGGCGCAGATGCCGCGCACGATGCTCTCGTACGCCACCGAGCACCTCGATCCCGAGACGCGTGCCCGCTACCGTGCGGCGCGCTGACCGGCGCCCCGATGGGCGCGTCGCCCCTATTCTCCGGAGGTGACCGGAGCCGGGACCGCGCGCGAGACCCGCGGCCGCAGCGCCGGGGCGCTGATGAACGCGGCCGCCATCAGTGCGACGACGAGCCAGAGCGCGCCGAGCAGGCCCGTGGAGTGCGCGACGAGGCCGAGCACAGGAGGGCCGGCCAGGTTGGCGACGTAGCCGATCGAGGCGACGACGCTCACACGGGCCGCCGCGTTGCCGCCGCCCTCGGCCGCGGCGGACATCCCGAGCGGGAAGCCCATCGAGACGCCCACCGCCCAGAGCACGACGCCGACGAGCACCATCCACAGCTCGCCGCCGAGGATGAAGAGGAGCAGTCCCGCGATCCCCAGCGCCGTCGTCCAGCGGATGGTCGCCACACGCCCCAGCCGGTCGACCACCGGTCCGCCGAAGATGCGCGTCGCAGCCTCGCTCGCGGCGAAGATCGTGAAGAACAGGGCGGCGATGGCGGCGGTCTGCCCGTGGTCGTCCTTCACCGAGAGGGTCAGCCAGGTGTTCGCGGAGCCTTCGCCGAGCTCGACGCCCAGCATGACGACGCCGATCACCAGCAGGCGCACGTCCATCCAGCCGCGCAGCCACTGCTTCACGCGCACCGCGACCGGCGGCCGGGCGGGTGCGTCCGCCGTCTCGGGGGCCGCGGCCGGGATGGCGCGCGCCATCGCCAGGGTCACGACGACGACCACGACGCCCAGCGCCATGAACTGCGAGGAGGGGGCGATGCCGAGGGCGGCGCAGGCTGCTCCGATCCCGGAGCCGATCGCAGCTCCCACGGACCAGGCCGCGTGCATCAACGGCATCAGCGTCTTCGCGGCGGCCTGCTCGATCGCCGCGCCCTCGACGTTGATGAGCACGTCGAGTGTGCCGATGCCGAGTCCGACCGTCACGAAGCCGATCGCGACCAGAGGGATCGACTGCAGGAGGAGCGCCCCGCCGAGGAGCACGAGCGAGCCAGCCACCGTGAGAAGGGCGGTCGACACGGCCCAGCGGCCGCCGAGCCTGCCGAGCAGCGGGGTCGAGATGCCGAGGCCGGCGATCGAGCCGACCGTGGAGCACGCGATGAGCACACCGACAGTGGGGGTGTCGATGTTCAGCTCACGCATCAGCTCGGGCAGCCGCGGTCCCCACGTGGCGATAGTCACGCCGCCGAGCCCGAAGGCGGCGGTGATCGCATTGCGCCAGCGGAGCAGGGTGCGGCGGTCGAGAACGGTCTGCGTCATCACAGGGACCTCGGATCGGGACGGGCGGGCAGAAGGTGAAAACCGACCGTCAGTCGGTGTTCTCGTCGATGGTACACGCCGCACCGGCCCCGCCCGCCTGCGATGATGGACGGATGGCGAGAACGGTTCGAGGCGCACGCGTGCTCATCACCGGGGCCGCGTCCGGGATGGGGCGGCTGTACGCGGAGCGCGCCGTGCGCGAAGGCGCCCGGGCCGTGGTCCTCTGGGATCGCGATGCCGCCGCACTGAACGAGCTCACCGACGCGCTGCGCGCCGAGATCCTCACCGGCCGCACCGCCACGGCGTGGGATGCCCCGCCGCGCTCGCCCTCGTCGTCGGCCGGGCGTCCGGAGACCAGCGTGCACCCGTACGTGCTCGACCTCGGCGAGCTCGGGGCCATCGCGCAGAGCGCTCAGGCCGTGCGCCGAGAGCTCGGCGGCATCGACGTGCTGATCAACAACGCGGGCATCGTGCGCGGCAAGTACTTCTGGGAGCACGACAACGGCGCCGACACCCGCCCCACCATGCAGGTCAACGCGCTGGCGCCGATGTACGTCACCCGCGAGTTCCTGACCGGGATGATTGAGAGCCCCCGCGAGGCGCGCATCGTCAACATCGCCTCTGCCGCCGGCACCCTCTCCAACCCCCGGATGAGCGTCTACGCCGCCAGCAAGTGGGCCGTCATCGGCTGGAGCGACAGCATGCGCCTCGAACTGGAGCAGCAGGGCTTCGGTCACGTCAAGGTGACCACCGTCGCGCCGAGCTACATCGACACCGGGATGTTCGAGGGCGCCCGCGGCCCGCTCCTCACCCCGGTCCTGACTCCCGAGTACGTGGTGGACAAGGTGTGGAAGGCCATGCTCGCCGGCCGCCCGCTGCTCATGCTGCCGTGGTCGGTTGGGTTCGCCCGTCTGCTCAAGGGCGTGCTTCCGACGCGGGCGTGGGATGCCGTGGCCGAACGGCTCGGCGTCTACCACTCGATGGACCTGTTCACGGGGCGGCGGCCGTAGGCACGTGTCAGCGGCGCGCCCTCAGCGCAGCGCGCTCCCGAGTGTGGTGAGCGGCGCCGCGAGCAGGTCGACGAGGGCGCGAGCGCAGCGTCCGTCCGGGTCGAGATCCGGGTCGAAGACCGTGATGGAGGCTCCGATCGCCCGGGGTGCCAGCTCCCGCAGCAGCGCGCCCAGCTCGCCGGTGTCGAGACCGCCCGGGTCCGGGCTGTCGACGGCGGGCATCACGTCCGGGTCGAGGATGTCGACGTCGAGCTGCAGCCAGTATCCGGTACCGGCGACAGCGTGGATCCGTGCGGCCGTCGTCGCGGATGCGGTCTGCCGGGCCTCGCGCGCGGAGACGACCGCGCCGAGCAGGTCGCGGGCCTCCGTCGCGCGCTCGTCGTCGTCCCGGTGGCCCAGGTGGGCCGTGCGTCCGGGGGCGAAGTACGGGCCGAGCCCGCCGATGTCGGCGATGGCCGGCCAGTGCAGCCCGACAGCCACGGCGAGGTCCTCGCCGGCGACGCTGGCGCACGCGCCGCTGTTGCCGGGATGCCGGAAGTCGGTGTGGCCGTCGAGGTGGATGAGGCCGGTGCCGCCGCGGCGGGCGAGGGCGACGCCGATCCCGACGAGCACGCTGCAGTCGCCGCCGACGACGACCGGCGCATCCCCGGCGTCGAGGATCGTGCCCACCCGGCCGGCGAGCCGGAGGGCGTGCGCGACGAGGGCGGACTCGTTGCGCACGCGGCCGGGAGGCCGCGTCGCGTCGTCGTCCACGTAGCGGCCGGGCACGATCGCCCCGGCCTCGCGCGCACCGCCCACCCGCAGCAGTTCGAACAGCCCGGCTTCCCGGAGCGCCTCGGGCGCCTTGGAGGCGCCGGGGACGCTCCCGGGCTGCGGCGGGCGCAGGCCCAGGTTCGTCGGCGCCGAGACGAGAGCGAGCATGTCCGACAGCCTGCCAGGGATGCGGCGGCCGGGCGAGACCTGCGCCTTACCGCGCCGCGATCCCGTTCCACAGCTGGTCGAGCGCGGCCTCCACGACGACGTCGGTCGCGTACTCCTCGAGCATCCCCTGCGAGGCGAGCACGGCGACCCCGTGCATGTGGGCGTGGACGACGACCGCGAAGACGCCGGGGTCGCCCTCCCGCACCTCGCCGGCGGCCTGTGCCTCCGCGATCAGGTCGCGGGCGACGAGCATGCCGCGGTAGCCGGTCTCGCGCAGGAGGTCGCTGGCGGCGTCGTCGTGCTTGGTCGTGTACATCAGCTGGAGGAGCTCGGGCCGGTCGGTGGCGAAGGTGACGTAGGCGCGGGCGGTGCGCTCGAAGCGCTGCCGGAAGTTGCCGGCGCTGCCCGCGGCCTCGGCGAGACGGGCGTTCATCGCCTCGAAGCCGTCGAGCGCGAGGGCGTCGAGCAGGGCCTGCTTGTCGCGGAAGTGCCGCGCCGGAGCGCCGTGGCTGACCCCGAGGTCGCGTGCGACCTGCCGTAGCGACAGTCCGTCGACGCCGACCTCGCGCAGCGCGGTCTCGGCCTGCGCGAGCAGCGCGGTGCGCAGGTTGCCATGGTGGTAGGCCGTGCTCATGGCAGCATCCTATCGCGAAAGTAGACGTTGACAACATTGCTGACAGTGTCTACATTGAAGATCCGGGATGCCGCAGGGGCATCCTGATCGGACAGATAGACGACGGACGGCGGAGACGATGGCCATCGATTTCACGGGGCGCACTGCCCTCATCACCGGGGCGAGCTCGGGACTCGGGGCGGAGTTCGCCCGGCGGCTCGCGGCGCGCGGGTCGGATCTGGTGCTCGTCGCCCGGCGCGGGGAGCTGCTCGAGGCGCAGGCGGCCGAGCTGCGCTCGCTGCACGGCGTGACCGTCACCCCGATCGCGATGGATCTCGCCCGGCCCGGCGTGGGCGCCGAACTCAGGGATCGGCTCGCCGAGCGCTCCATCGCGGTGAGCACCCTGATCAACAACGCGGGCTTCGCGACCTACGGCGCGTTCATCGACGAGGACCCGGACCGGATCGCCGCCGAGATCCAGCTCGACGTCGCGACCCTCGTCGATCTGACGCGCGCGTTCCTGCCCGAGCTGGTCGCCGACGGCACGGGTGCGCTGGTCAATGTCGCGAGCACGGCGGCCTACCAGCCGCTGCCCGGCATGGCCGTCTACGGGGCGAGCAAGGCCTTCGTGCTGTCGTTCACCGAGGCGATCGCCGTCGAGACGAAGTCCTCGGGTGTCAGCGTGCTGGCCCTCAGCCCGGGTGCGACGCGCACCGAGTTCTTCGACGTCGTCGGCACGGAGGCGGCTGCGGTCGGCGGGTACCAGACTCCGGAGCAGGTGATCACCACGGCGCTGAAGGCACTGGACAAGCGGCGCACCCCGGCCTCCGTGGTCTCGGGCCGGGCCAATCGGTTGAGCTCGACGTTCGCCGCACTCGCGCCGCGCTCGCTCGCCGCGGCGACGGCCGGACGGATGCTCGCCTCGGGAGCCTGACCCGATCGAACGGATCACCCCCGAACAGGTGGCAAATCTGAGAGAACTCACATAAAGTCTCCTCTACGCACGACATCGCCGTCGCGACGAAGGGAGCACACGTGAGCGATCCGTCCTGGACCCAGGTGGTCAAGACCGTCGAGCCCGAGCAGCCCGAGCTCAAACGGGCGCTCGGGCCCGGTCTGCTGCTGCTGTTCATCGTCGGCGACATCCTGGGCACGGGGGTGTACGCCCTCACCGGGCAGGTGGCGGCGGAAGTGGGCGGCGCGGCCTGGCTGCCGTTCCTTCTCGCCTTCGGCGTCGCGACGCTCACCGCCTTCTCGTACCTGGAGCTGGTGACCAAGTACCCGCAGGCCGCCGGCGCCGCGCTCTACACGCACAAGGCGTTCGGCATCCACTTCCTGACCTTCATCGTCTGCTTCGTGGTGATGACGTCGGGGATCACCTCGGCGTCGACGGCGTCGCGGGCGTTCGCGGTGAACCTCGGGATCGGGTTCGGCCTCCCGGACGACAACCTCGCGACGATGCTCGTCGCACTCGCCTTCATCATCCTGATCATGCTCGTGAACCTGCGCGGGGTGACGGAGAGCGTGTGGCTCAACGTCGTGCTGACTCTGGTGGAGCTGTCCGGCCTGCTGCTCGTGATCTTCATCGGTCTGTGGGCGGTCTCCGGAGGCAACGCCGACTGGTCGCGGGTGGTCGCGTTCGAGACCCCGGAAGACAAGAACGTGCTGCTCGCGGTGAGTACCGCGACGTCGCTGGCCTTCTTCGCGATGGTCGGTTTCGAGGACTCCGTCAACATGGCGGAGGAGACGAAGAACCCCAGCAGGATCTTCCCGAAGATGATGCTGAGCGGTCTCGGGATCGCCGCGGTGATCTACGTGCTGGTCTCGATCACCGTCGTCGCGCTGGTCCCGATCGGCGAGCTCGCAGGCAGCGAGACGCCGCTGGTGATGGCGGTGGAGGCCGGCGCTCCCGGTTTCCCGATCAACGACCTGCTGCCGTTCATCTCGATGTTCGCCGTCGCCAACACCGCCCTCATCAACATGATGATGGCGAGCCGGCTGCTCTACGGCATGGCCAAGCAGGGGGTGCTCCCGCCGTTCCTGGCGAAGGTGTCACCGAAGCGCCGGACGCCGTGGACGGCCATCCTGTTCACCTCCGCACTCGCGGTGGGGCTCATCGCCTACGTCTCGCTCGACCCGCAGGGGTCGATCGTGGCGCTCCTGGGCGGGACGACCTCGCTACTCCTGCTCGTCGTGTTCGCGGTCGTGAACATCACCGTGCTCGTGCTGCGCCGTCAGCCGGTGGAACACAGGCACTTCCGCACGCCGACGGCACTGCCGGTCATCGGGGCGATCACGTGCCTGTATCTGGTGTTCCCGTGGACGTCGGGACGCCCGGGAGGCCAGTACGGCATCGCCCTGGCTCTGCTCGCGATCGGGGTGCTGCTCTGGGTGATCGAGCGCGTCTACTCGGCGGTGAAGCGCCGCTCGGAGGTGTGAGGCCGCGCGGCCTCCGCGCGGCTCACGCCCAGCGGCGGTTCGCCCAGCGCTCGAAGAGGCCGACAAGGGAGTCGGTCGCCTTGCCGAGCAGGGCGAGCAGGATGATCGCGAGGAAGAGTCGGTCGGTGCGGCCGTTGTTCTGCGAGTCGCTCAGCAGGAACCCGAGGCCCATCGAGGAGGCGATGAGCTCGGCCGCCACGAGGAAGAGCCATGCCTGGGCGAGGGCGAGCCGCAGGCCGGAGATCACCGAGGGCAGCACGAAGGGGAGCTGCACCGTCGTGAACAGGCGCACGCCGTTCAGCCCGAAGGCGCGCCCGGCCTCGACGAGGTGGCGGTCGACGTGCTTCAGCGAGGCCGCGACCGTCGTGTAGACGGGGAAGAAGGCGCCGATGGCGATCAGGATGATCTTGGAGTCCTCGCCGATCTTGAACCAGAGGATCAGCAGCGGCACCCATGCCAGCGACGGCACCGCGCGCACGGCCGCGAGCGTGGAGCTGAACAGGATGTCCGCGAGCCGGGACAGCCCGACCACCGCGCCGAGCAGCAGGCCGAGCGCCGCGCCGCAGGCGAAGCCGATCAGGACGCGCTGCGTCGAGATCGCGATGTAGAGCCCGAGCAGGCCCCGCTGGGCGAGGTCGACCGCTGCCTCCCAGACCATGGCCGGGGACGGCAGCTGCGCGGACGTGAACGCACCGGAGGTGCTGGCGATCTGCCAGACCGCCAGGATGATCGCCGGCAGGACGAGCCCGCCGGTGATCCGCACCCAGCGCCTCGACAGGAACGGGGTGCGCGCGGTGAGCGTGCCATCCTCGGTCACCACCGACGGCCGCGCAGGCGGACGCGGCGTCTCGCGCGCGACCGAGGTCGCACTCCCGACCTCGCCGCCCGGGCCGCCGACCACGATCAGCGGTCCGTCGCCCTCCGGTGCGTTCTGATACGACATGACGGGGTCAGCCTCCGATGGCGCTCGGGTCCGCCTTCTTCGCGAAGGTCGGGTCGAGCAGGCTCTTCAGGGCGGCGTCGATGTTCGACTGGGAGGCCACGTCGCCGGTCTGGACGAAGATCGGGCCCACCTTCTTCAGCACCTTGAGCTGCGCGTCGCCGGGGATCGGCGAGACGTCGAGGTTGGTGCGCTCGGTGATGACGGTCGTGGCGACCGGCAGCGAGATGCTGGCGGCGTCCGCGAGGATCTGCGAGGTCTCGTCCTGGTGCTTCCGGGCCCAGGCACGGGCGTACTCGTAGGTGTTCACGACGGTCTGCGCCACGTCGGGCTTGCTCGACACGAACGACTCGGTGGCGTTGAGGAACCCGTAGGTGTTGAAGTCGACGTTGCGGTAGATCAGCTTCGCGCCCGAGGCCTGCGCGTTCGCCATGATCGGGTCGAGCCCGGCCCACGCGTCGACGGAGCCGTTCTGCAGGGCGGCCCAGCCGTCGGCGTGCTGGAGGTTCTGGATGGTGACGTCGTCGGCCGAGAGCCCGTTGGCCTCCAGCGCCTGCAGCAGGAAGAAGTACGGGTCGGTGCCCTTGGTGGCCGCGACCTGCTTGCCCTTGAGGTCCTTCACGTCGGTGACTGTCGAGTTCGGGCCGACGACGAGCGCCGACCACTCGGGCTGGGAGAAGATGTCGATCGTCTTGATCGCGGAACCGTTCGAGCGGGCGAGGAGTGCCGCCGAGCCAGCGGTCGAGCCGACGTCGATCGCGCCGGAGCGCAGCGCCTCGTTGGCCTTGTTGGAGCCGGCCGACTGCACCCAGTTGACGGTGATGTCCTGCTTGGCGAGGGCCTTCTCGAGCCAGCCCTCCTTCTTGATCACCAGGCTGAGCGGGTTGTAGGTGGCGAAGTCGATGTTGAGCGTTCCGCCCTTCGTGACCGTGCCCGGCGTGCTGCTGGCGGCGGCCCCCGACGCGGAGCCCTCCCCGGCGACGCAGCCCGTGAGCAGCAGGGTCGCCGCTGCGGCGGCGGCCGCGAGGGCCGTGACGATGGTGGGTGTGCGGCGCATGAGGCCTCCTGGTCTGTGGCTCCGTCGAGCCGTGCTGTGTGGGTGCGGTGCTGAGGTGCGATTGCTGCGGTGCGAGTGGTGCGGATGGTGCTGAGTCGAGCCTCCCGTGCGGTGCTGTGCCGCGCGGGCGGGAGGCCGGATCCGTGGAGTCAGACCAGGCTGGCCTCGGCTGTGGAGGACATTCGGCCGTCGGTCGCGGGGGAGTCGTCGTGCGCGTTGCCGTGGAGGTCGATGCCCAGGCCGTCGAGCAGCTCGGCGCGCAGCCCTGCGAGCTCCGCAGATCCGCGATCCCGCGGTCGCGAACCCGGCACGGTCGTGATGCTGCGGATGGTCGCGCCCGCGCGTCCCTCCTCGGCGCCCAGCAGGATGATGCGGTCGGCGAGCTGCAGAGCCTCGTCGACGTCGTGGGTGACGAGGAGGATGGTCGTGGGGGCGGCGGCGTGCACATCGACGAGCAGGTCCTGCATCTTGAGCCGGGTGAGCGCGTCCAGCGCGCCGAACGGCTCGTCGAGCAGCAGGACGCCGGGGTTCCGGGCGAGGGCGCGGGCCAGGGACGCCCGCTGGGCCATCCCTCCCGACACCTCGCGCGGCCGCAGTGCTGCCGAGGCGGACAGTCCGACGAGATCGAGCAGTCGGGCGACACGCTCGCGCCCGGACGCGCGGTCCAGTCCGCGGGGGAGTCCGAGCGCGACGTTGTCGGCGAGCGAGCGCCAGGGCAGGAGTCGCGGCTCCTGGAAGCCGACCGCGCAGCGCGGGTCCACGCCGGCGACGGGCGAGCCGTCGATCAGGGCCGAGCCGGCCGTGGGCCGGTCGAGGCCGCCCGCGATCCGCAGCAGCGTCGACTTGCCGCACCCGCTGGCGCCGAGGATCGCGACGACTTCACCGGCGTCGACGCGCAGCGACACATCACGCAGCACGGGCCGGATCTCGCCCGTGCGGCCGCGGCGCTGAGGGGCCGCGAAGGCGCGACCGACCCCGGCGAACTCGACGGGGTAGGCGGACGATGTCTCGGACATGGTGCTCCGACGCTACCGAAGCGCTCGGGGGCGTGCCCGCGCGATGAAACCTGGCGTAACGAAAGCTTGCCGCCGGCCCTTCGGCCGACCGGCGTCAGCCGAAGATCATCGGCCGGTCCTCGTCCTCGTCGTCACCGGGAGCGTCGGTGAGGTCGACCAGCACCGGCACGTGGTCGCTCGGGGCGTCGCCCTTGCGCTCGTTGCGGTGGATGGAGGCTCCCGCCACCCGGTCGGCGAACGCCTCCGACCCCATGATGAAGTCGATCCGAAGACCCTCGTTGCGCGGGAACCGCAGCTGCTTGTAATCCCAGTACGTGTAGCCCTCAGGCACGAGCGGCCGCACGACGTCGGTGAGTCCCGCCGCCTCGAACGCCGAGAACGCCGTGCGCTCCGGGGGGGAGATGTGGGTCGAGACGCCGGGGATCAGAGTCGGGTCGCCGACATCGGAGTCGAGCGGTGCCACGTTCCAGTCGCCCATCAGGGCGAGCGGGAGGTGCGGGTTCTCGGCCAGCCAGCCGCGGGTGTCCTCCGCCAGCGCGGCGAGCCAGTCGAGCTTGTAGTGGTAGTGCGGGTCGTCCAGCGCCCGTCCGTTGGGCACGTACAGGCTCCAGAGCCGCACGCCGTCGACCGTGGCCCCGATCGCGCGGGCCTCCTTCGGCAGATCCGGGCCCTCGTGGCCCTTGAGGAAGCCGGGCATGTCGGGGAATCCGACCTGCACCTCGTCGATCGGCAGCCGGCTCGCGATGGCGACGCCGTTCCACTGGTTGAGACCGTGCAGCACGACCTCGTATCCCGCCTCCTCGAAGGGCCCGTATGGGAACTGCTCCGGCTTGCACTTGATCTCCTGCATGGCCAGCACATCCACGTCCTCCCGGACGAGCCAGTCGACCACGCGGCCGACGCGGGTGCGGATGGAGTTGACGTTCCAGGTGGCGACACGCATGCACCGATCGTATCGGGGGGTCCGTCCCCATAGAATCGGGACGTGACCGACGCACGACAGCAGCTCATCGACTACATCTCGGCCGAGGCCGTCTTCCACGGGGACTTCACGCTCACGAGCGGCAAGAAGGCCACGTACTACGTCGACCTGCGCAAGGTCAGCCTCGACCACCGGGTCGCTCCGCTGATCGGCCAGGTCATGCTCGACCTCATCGCCGACATCCCCGACGTCTTCGCCGTGGGCGGGATGACCATGGGCGCCGACCCCGTCGCCGCCGCCATCCTGCACCAGGGCGCGGCACGCGGCGCGGGCTACGACGCATTCGTCGTGCGCAAGGAGCCGAAGGACCACGGCCGCGGCAAGCAGGTCGAGGGCCCGGACCTCGAAGGCAAGCGCGTCATCGTCCTCGAAGACACCTCCACCACGGGCGGCTCGCCGCTCAAGGCGGTCGAAGCCCTGAAGAAGGTCGGCGCCGAGGTCGTGGCCGTGGCCGTGGTCGTCGATCGCGACACCGGTGCGCGTGAGGTCATCGAGGCGGCCGGCTACCCCTACTTCGCCGCCATCGGCCTGAAGGATCTGGGGCTGGAGTAGTGGCCGACCACCGCGATCCGGCGAGCGGCGACGGCGACGCCGAGGCGTCGTCGAGCTCTGCTGCGCCGGGCGCGGAGGAGCCCGAGTTCGGCAGCCCCGAATGGCTGTTCCGTGAGCTGGGGACGCAGTACGAGACGCACGACGACCTCGACGACGGTCAGGACGACGATGCTGAGCCGTCGTCGTCCGCGGAGGCCGGGCCGATCGAGGCGGTGGGGACCGGTCCCGCGCCCGAGGCGGCGACGCCTTCCGCGGCGCCGTTCACCTGGAACCTGACGCCCGGCGCGGGGGACGATCCGTTGGTGCGCAGCGATCCGTCCGCGCCGCTCATCCCGGCCGTCCCGGTGGAACCTGAAGCGATCGCGCCCGCGTCTGCTCCTGCGTCCGAAGCCGAGCCTGTGCCGGTCGAGCCGGAACCCGTCGCGACGGTGGCGCCCGAACCGGTGCTGCCACCCCCGCCGGTGTTCAGCGCGCCCGACCCGGCTGCGCCGGTGCTCCCGGTACTTCCCGAGCCCCCGGCGACCGTGACGCCCCCGGCAGCCGCCACGACGCCGCCGGCAGCCACCACGCCGACGGAACCGCCGAGCTTCCTGGCGTCGCTCCGGATGCCCAAGCCGCCCGAGTGGGACGAGCCCGCCGCCGTGCCGGAGGCCGCCCCGGCGACATCCCCCGTCGCCGACGAGTCCGCTCCCGGGCAGCCCGCGACGACGGAGGAGCCGGAGACCACTGCGCCGGAGCCGCAGAGTCACGGACTCGCAGCCCTGCTCGGTTACGGCACCCGGGAGACCGACGCGCCGGCCTCCCGCTCGGTGATCGGCGACACGACGGGGATCATCCCGGTCGTCCCCGGCTCCCTGACGACGCCCCCGCCGACCGTGCTGCCTCCCGCGACGGTCGTGCCGCCGCCGACCGTCCCACCCGTCGCGCCCCCACTCTTCACGCCCCCGCCGGCTGTTCCTCCCGCGTTCGCCGCACCGACGCCGCCGGCCGAGCCCGTCCTTCCCCCGCCGCATCCGTCCGAACTCGTCGAGCCCATGGCGGACGGCGCCGACGTGCCGACGACGAAGCTCGACACGGCCCAGATGGCGGCTCTGCTCGCGGCACGCGTCGGGGACCCGGATCCCCTCGTCCCGCCGAGGCACGTCGCGCCGCCCGAGTTCCCCACGACGCCGGTCGTGCCAGTCGTGTCCGTGCCGGAGCCCGAGCCGGAGCCTGAGCAGGCAGAGCCGATCGTGCCGGTGCCGGTGCCGGTGCCGGAGCCGGAGCAGGAGCCCGAGCCGGAGGAACCGCACGCTGCCGACGACGGTCTCGCCGCACTCTTCGGCGAGGTCGCAGAGCCAGAGCCAGAACCCGAGACCGAGCCCGACGGCGCCCCCTCATCCGATGCGCCGACGGAGCTCTTCCCGGGACTCGCCGCCGAGCCCGGCGCCGCCGTCGAGGGCCCGCAGTTCACCGAGCCGCTCTTCCTTCCACTGGAAGGCGCTCCCGCCGCACCCCTGACCGTGCCGCAGGAGACTCTTCCCGCGCCGGTCTTCGCCGCGGATCCGACCGTCGTGATCCCCGCGGCCGCCACCCCGCCCGTCGCGCCTCCCCCTGTCTCCCCGCCCGTCGTCCCGCCTGCCGGTGCCCCGGGCGCCGCTCCGGAGACCCCGGGAGGAGGCGCCGGGTCGTCGGCGGGCGGCCCTCCGCCGTCCCGTCCGCGCAACCCGCGCAACAACCGCATCCTCTTCATCGTCGCCGGCGCCCTCGCGGTCGTCCTCGTCCTGATCGGCCTGTTCGCGCTCGGAACGCGGTTGCCCGCCCTCTTCGGCGCCGCACCGTCGACGCCGAAGGCCTCGGCCGGCACGTCCGCCTCGGCGACCCCGACCCCGACGCCCACCCCGACGCCCACGGTCACGCCCAAGCCGGGAGCCCCGGCCGCCGCGGGCGTGGCGGCGTGGTCGGCTCTCGCCGGAGGCGAGTGCATCGAGCCGTACACGACGCCCTGGGCGGAGTCGTTCACCGTGGTCGACTGCGCGACGCCGCACACTGCGCAGATGGTTTACAGCGGCATCCTCAACCCCGACATCGCCGCCCCGTACCCGGGCGCCGATTCGCTGGCGCAGCAGATCAACGGCTGGTGCACGGCCGCCGGCGTGATCGACCTGAACGCCGCCGCCGCGTACACCGGCCTCCAGGTGCAGGGGACGTTCCCGGCGACCGAGGAGCAGTGGAAGAGCGGGCAGCGTTCGTACTACTGCTTCGCCACCCGCTCGACGGGCGAGCCGATGACCTCGTCGGTCGCCGGCCCCGGTCCGACCGGCTGATCTCGACCCGGCCGGTCGCCCGTTCCGCCTACTCGGCCCGGTCGGCCTCGTAGCGGACGAGTGCCGACGGCGGATTGAGGGCTCGCGCGGACTCGAGCAGGTCGTCCTTCTCGTCATGACCGGGCATGGTCACGTTCAGCACGACCGTGTCGCGCTCCGCGCCCGCGCCGAAGAAGCCTTCGGCGTCGAGGTCGGCGAGCGCGCCTGTGATGGTCTCGAAGAGCGCCTCGTTCACCTCGCGGGGCCGGTCGTACGGGTTTCCGAACGCGTCGAACAGGAGCTCGACCTCGGCGAAGCCGTCGTCGCCGAACAGGTCGTAGGGCGAGTCGTTCTCGGCCCAGCGGAGGTCGTCCGCGCTGACGGCCAGGTCGCGTGCACGGTAGTCGTCGAGTGCTCGGGCCTGGCCTTCGGTGGAGATCGCCGTCGGGGCCGGCCGGTGCGCGAGCGGTGTCGTCCACAGCCCGAAGTAGTAGAACGACTCGGGATGCTCGCGCCGCAGGTTCGTCCACGCGGTGCGCGCCGCATCCCGGATCGCCGCGCGCACCCGGTCGTAGGCGGCGGGATGATGCTCGAGGGTCACGCGGTCAGAGGTCGGATTCGACGGGCTCGGTCGCAAGCAGTTCGCGCACGCCACTCAGGATCTCGTCCGGGCGGAACGGATAGCGGTCGATCTCGGCCTGGTCGCTGATCCCGGTGAGCACCAGGATGGTGTGGAGGCCCGCCTCGATGCCCGCGACGACGTCGGTGTCCATCCGGTCGCCGATCATCGCGGTGTTCTCGGAGTGGGCGCCGATGCGGTTGAGCGCCGAGCGGAACATCATCGGGTTGGGCTTGCCGACGACATAGGGCTCCATGCCGCCGGTGGCCTTGGTGATCATGGCGGTCACGGCACCGGTCGCGGGCATGGGGCCTTCGGCGCTCGGGCCGGTCGCGTCCGGGTTGGTGGAGATGAAGCGGGCGCCCGCGCCGATCAGCCGCACGGCCTTCGTGATCGCGTCGAACGAGTAGCTGCGGGTCTCGCCCACGACGACGTAGTCGGGGTTCGTGTCGGTCATGATGAAGCCCGCCTCGTGGAGGGCGGTCGTGAGGCCGGCCTCGCCGATGACGTAGGCGCTGCCGCCGGGCTTCTGCGACTTGAGGAAGTCGGCGGTGGCGAGCGCGGAGGTCCAGATCGACTCCTCGGGCACATCCAGGCCGGAGGCGCGGAGTCGGGCGGCGAGGTCTCGCGGCGTGTAGATGGAGTTGTTGGTGAGCACGAGGAACGGGGTGCCGTTGTCGCGCCACTGCTGGATGAGCTCTGCAGCACCGGGCAACGCCTGGTTCTCATGGACGAGCACGCCGTCCATGTCGGTGAGCCAGCATTCGATCTCGTCGCGTCGCGCCACGCGAACCCCTTTCGATTGGAGACTGGACGCCACCAGCTTACGGGGCGGGCGGCTACGCTGGCGGAGTGGATCATCCCGGACCGTCGCACGAGCTCAGCACGCACGGAGTCGGGCCGTGGCCGGGCGAGTGGCCGGAGGACGATCGGTTCGATCCCGAGCTGCTGCGTCAGGGCGACACCCGCAACGTGATCGACCGCTACCGCTACTGGCGCATGGAGGCGATCGTCGCCGACCTCGACGAGCACCGTCACCCGTTCCACGTCGCGATCGAGAACTGGCAGCACGACATGAACATCGGGTCGATCGTGCGCAGCGCCAACGCGTTCGCCGCCGACACCGTGCACATCATCGGGCGCCGGCGCTGGAACAAGCGCGGTGCGATGGTGACCGACCGCTACCAGCACGTCGTCCATCACGACGACGTGGAGGCGTTCGTCGCCTGGGCGCGGGAGGCCGGCCTCCCGATCATCGCGGTGGACAACGTGCCCGGATCGGTGCTGATCGAGACGTTCGCTCTGCCGCGGGAGTGCGTGCTGCTGTTCGGCCAGGAGGGGCCGGGGCTGTCGCAGCCGGCGATCGACGCCGCCGACGCGGTGATCGAGATCTCGCAGTTCGGTTCGACGCGCTCGATCAACGCCTCCGCCGCTGCCGCCGTCGCGATGCACGCGTGGGTCCTGCAGCACGTACGCTTCTGAACCGCCTGCGATTCGTGCCGAATGTCGCGAATGGCACGCCCTTTCCCGCGATTCGTGCCGAATGTCGCGAAGGGTGCGGGCGAGGGGTCAGCGGTTCTCTCGGCGCCAGACGATCTTGAGGCCCGACCAGTCGGTGGAGATCGCGGCGACCTTCACGTCGACCAGGCCGCGGTCGAGCGCGGCGTCGCGGAGCAGGTTCTCATCGATGTCGCTCACATGCCCGGCGGCCTTACGCGGCCAGGCGGCCCACAGCATCCCGTCGGGCCGGATGCGCGCGCCGATCGCGTCGAGCTCGCCGAGGTACTCCGCGGCCTCCCGGTAGAACGCGAGCACGAGCTGGGCCGGGCCGCTGTCGTCCGGCGTCAGCCACTCCACGGGCGCGGGGGCGCCCGGCTCGTCCAGCGGGACGCGCCAGCCGGGATCCGCATGCAGCAGCTGGGCGACCATCCCGGGCTTCAGCCCGAGCTTCTTCCACAGCGGCGTGCCGGAGTACCCGGCCGGGGCGCTCACGGCTCTCCGTGCCAGCCGGAGGCCTCGGCGATGCGGGCGACGTCCGCCGCGTCGAGCTCGTAGACGGTCTCGCCGTCGCCGGGCGCGGGGACGGCGACGATGTGCGCCCGCACGGGCTCGTCGCCCGGGAGGTCGACCAGGGCGAATCCGGAGCCGCGAACCGCGCGCTCGCCGGGGGCCGGCCACAGCACGTCGGTGGTGTTCGCGACGGCCGGTGCGACGACGAGGGGGATGTATCCGGGATCCGTCTCGGTGACCAGCGCGTGGTGGTAGTGCCCGGCGAGGATCGCGCGCACGTCGCCCTCCCGGCACGCCTCGAGCAGCGCCTCGGCGTCCACGAGCCGCAGCGACTCGAACAGCCCGGTGGTGGGAGGTGTGGGCGGATGGTGCAGCACCACGACGGTGCCGTGGTCGGCCGACTCGCCGAGAATCTCGCGCAGCCGCTCCAGGCGCTCCTCGCCGACCTCGCCGTACCCGGCGCCGGCGACCGTGGAGTCCACGGTCACGATGCGCAGTCCGCGCACCTCGACGACGCTCTCGCGCTCGCCGAGGACCTCCTCGAAGCTCTCGGCGACGTCGTGGTTGCCCATCGCATAGACGACCTGCGCCCCGCGCGCGGCCGCCCAGGGTTCGAGCAGTCCGGACAGGATGCGGTACGACTCGGCCGAGCCGTCCTCCGACAGATCCCCCGACGCGACGACGGCGTCCACCGCGCCGAGCGAGGAGGCCCGCTCGAGCACCCGTTCGAGCGCCGCCCGAGTGTCGACGAGGTCGTAGTGCAGGCGGCCGTCGCCGTACAGGTGGGTGTCGCTGAGGTGCAGGAGGCGATGGGAGGCGGTCACGCGCCGAGCCTAGCGCGCACCGGTGACGGCACCTCCCGCCTCCGCCACGCGGGCCGGCCAGTCGGCCGGCCAGCCGGCCGGTCGGTCAGCCGATCAGCGACGGCCGCAGGTCGCGGAGCGTTCGGAAGTGCGTCATCCGCGTCACCCCGATCGCCGAGACCAGCAGCGCGATGAGCAGCCAGAGCCCGAGCACGCCCGCGTCCGCCCAGGCCGTCGCCGGGTTGCCGCCGTACATCAGCTGGCGTATCCCGTCGACCGCGTACGACATCGGCAGCACGTGGTGCAGGGCGGCCAGCGGTCCGGGCAGCGTCTGCCAGGGGAACGTGCCTCCCGCGGTCACGAGCTGGAGCACCATCAGCACCAGGCCGAGGAACTGCCCGACGCTGCCCAGCCAGACGTTGAGCGCGAGGATGATGGCGGCGAACGTCAGCGACGCCAACGCCATGAGCCCGTACATCCCGACCGGATTCTCGATCCGGAAGCCGAGGGCCCCCGCCACGATCGCGAACAGCCCGACCATCTGGATGGCGCCGAGCAGACCCGGTGTGAGCCAGCCGGCGAGGGTGATCTTGACCGGCGAGTGCAGGGCGGTGATCGCGCGGCGCGAGACGGGCTTCACGATCAGGAAGAGCGCGTAGATGCCGATCCATCCGGCGAGGGCGACGAAGAACGGGGCGAGGCCGGCGCCGTAGGTCCCGGCCGAGGTGATGCTGTCGTTCTTCAGGTTCACCGGGTCGGCGATCGTGGACGCCTGCTTCTTCTGCAGCTCGGGGGAGTTGTCCGGGATCTGCTTGACGCCGTCCTGGAGGCCGTTGCTCAGGGTGGTGGTGCCGTCGTGGAGGGTCGTGAGGCCGTCGCGCAGCTGTGCCGCGCCGCTGGCGGCCGTGCCCGCGCCGGTGGCGAGCTGGGACGCGCCGGCCTGGGCCTGCGCCGAGCCGCTCGCGACCTGGGAGGCGCCGCTGGCGACCTGGTCGGCTCCGGCCGAGAGCTGGTTGATCTTTCCGACGGCGGCCTGGATCTGGTCGTTGCCCGCCTGCACCTTGCTGTCGAGGTCGCCGAGCACCGCCTTCACCTGATCGAGCTGGGCCTCGGTCGCCCCGGCTTCCGCCAGGCGCGTGAGCAGCTCCTGCTGCGCGGCCGGGGCCTCCGTCGCGAGGTTCGCCGCGACCTGCCCGGCTTCGTTCGCCTTGCCTGCGAGCTCCTTGTTGCCGGTCGCGACCTGCGCGGCACCGTCGCTCACCTGCTGGGCGCCCGACGCGAGCTGGCCGAGCGAGCTCGCCAGGGTCTGCGATCCGGTCGAGAGCTGCGCCGTGCCGTCGGCGAGGGCGGAGGCGCCGGATTGCGCGGTGGCGCTGCCGTCGACGAGCTGGCCGGCTCCGTCCGCGGCCTTCACCAGGCTGGAGCGGATGTCGGAGAGGCCGAGGAGGAACTGCTCCGCCGCCTGCTGGTTGACCTGCTTGACGATGGAGGTGCGGATCTTCTCCGCCGCCTGCGTTCCGATCGTCGAGGCGAGGTAGCTGTTGGTGTCGTTCGTCGTGAGCGTCACGACGGCCCGGTGCGGGCTCGAACCGGAGGCGGAGGCCAGCGCCGACGAGAAGTCCGACGGGAACGTGATGCTGAAGTCGTACTTGGAGTCGTCGACCCCGCTCGCGGCGGACCCGGACTCGACGATGTGCCAGTCGAACGAGTCGTCGTCGACGAGCTGGTCGGCGACCTGGTGGCCGTAGTTGATGTCCTTGCCGTCGACCGTCGTGCCGGTGTCGTCGACCACGATCGCCGCCGGGATCTTGTTGAGGTTGGCGTACGGGTTCTGGTTGGCCCACAGGTACAGCCCGCCGTACAGCACCGGCACGGCCATCAGGGCGATGAGCGCCACGATGGCCATCGGGTTGGCGGTCAGGCGGCGGAACTCCGCCGCGATCATCTGCGGGATCTTCATGCGTTCTCCACGATCAGGTCGGGAAGGTCATCGGTGTCGTCGCGGCCCGGGTCCTCGTCGAAGGTCGCGGGGGCGGAAGCGGTCTCGTCGAGTCGCGAGACGAGGGAGGCGGCGGCGATGGCCGCGGCGGAGGCGTCGCCGGCCACGACGAGCACGGCGATGCCGCGGCCCGCGAGCTCGCGGGCGAACGTCCACCATTCGGTCGGGTCGCCGCCGTGGCGGTCGGGTGAGACGATCACGAGGCCGTCGACGCCCTCCCGCATCAGCGCGAGCTCGGCGAGCAGACGGATGCGGACTGTCGGCGGGACCGTCCCGATGCCCCAGCGCGCGTATTCGGAGGCGCCCAGCTCGTTCAGTCGCTTGTTGACGGCGATCGGGTGGGAGGCGCGGCCGGCGAACATGAGCTCTTCGGCCACGATCCCGGCGACGGTGACGTCGGCTGCGGGCTCGCACACGTCGGGTGCGTCGATCAACGCGATCCGTCGGCGCATGGCGCGGTAGTCCGTCGAGCCGTCGATCGTGACGACTCCCGCGTCGGGGCGCATGCGCCCGGAGGCGATCAGGCCGAGCACCGTCGGCCGCTGCTCGGTCTCGGCGCGTGCGAGCACCGCCTGGCCGTTCGCGTAGGCGACGCTGGTCGGCGGCAGGGCCGCGTTGCGCGGTCCCTTCGAGACCGAGTCGAGTGCGATCTTCATCGGGCCTCCTCCGGGCCGGGGCCCTGGTGCGGGATGCGGTCGTCGTCCGGGACGAAGGCCAGTTCGGGTGTGGTGTCGATGAGGGCGTCGGCCTCCTGCCAGCCGAGGCCGGCGGCGGCGAGGCCGGCCAGCATGACCAGGCGGTGCCCGGCGGCGCGGGAGAGGCCCGCGCGGGTGGCCTCGTCGAGGACGGCGACGGCGGCGTTCTCGATCAGGCGGGTGACGGTCTCTCGGTCGAGGTCGGTGCGCACCTGACCGGCGGACATGCCGCGCTCGACGGTGGAGCGCAGGCGCTCGCGTGCCGGGTCGAGCGCCGTGGCGACCATGTGCCGGTGCGGCCCGCGGACGGCGAGGGCGGCGCTGACACGGATGTGCTCGACCTCGGCCCAGAGGGTCGCGCCGAAGAGGGCGATCTCGACGCGGGCGTCGGGATGCGACACCGGGTCGAGCAGGGCGGCGAGCCGGGCGGCGCCGCGCGTGAAGACGTCGACGAGCAGGTCGTCGCGGTTGGCGAAGTGGCCGTAGAGGGCGCGGCGGCTGAGGCCGGCGCGCGCGGCGATGGTCTCGAGGGAGGCGTCGATGTCCTCGTTCAGGGCTGCGGCCGCGGCGACGAGGAGGGCCTCCCGGTTCGCGGCGGCATCGCGTCGCGGGGCACGGGTGGGGGAGGCGGGCATGCCTCGATCCTACGCTTCTTGCACACCGATGTGCAACTTAATGGATGATCGTCAGAGCGGCTGCGGCGCGAGCTCCCGGAGCCGGACCGTGCGCCGTGCCCCGATCGCGGCGAAGAGCAGCGCGAACGCCGCCACCGCCGTCAGGAGCAGGAGTCCCACATCCCCCCACGACCCTCCGGCCGACCCCGAGGCGATCGCGCGCAACGCGGACAGCGCGGGTGCGGTCGGCAGTGCGGCGGCAAGGGAGGCGACCGGTGGAGGGACGGTCGACGACATCCCGGCCACCAGGGCCAGCAGACCGGCGATCAGGGCGAGCAGCCGTCCGACGCCCCCGAACGCCGCCGCCAGCGCCTGGTTGATGAGGCAGAAGACCGCGCCGATCACGGCCCCGGCGATGGCCAGCTCCAGCCAGATGTCCGGTCGCAGGCCGAGCCAGAACTGGGCGAGGCCGGCGGCGAGCAACCCTTCTCCCGCTCCGATCAGCGCCGTGACGCCGGCACTGCGCAGTGCGATGCGCAGCGAGGGGAGCGTGGTCATCAGATCGCGGCCCGGGACGGCGCGGCGCGCGTAGGCCGTGACCAGGGCGCCGATCCAGAGCGCGAGCACGAGGAACAGCGGCACGGTCGCGACCCCCGGAGGCGGTGCCTTCTGGGTCGCGACCACGGGCTGCGACACCACGCCGGTCAGCGTGGCGATGTCGGCGTCCGAGTAGGTGGGGATGCTCTTCACGGCGGTGTCGAGACCGCCCGCGAGCTGCTGCGCCCCGGTGTCGACCTGCGCGGCCCCGGCCGCGGCCGAGGCGGCGCCGGTGCTGAGGGAGGCCGCGCCGCTGCTGGTCTGGGCGGTCCCGCTCGCCAGCTGTGCGGCTCCGCTCGCGGACTGGTCGATCCCGTCCACCACGCGCGGGAGCGCCGCGGCGAGCTGCTGATTGCCGGTCGCGACGCCGTCGGCGACCGTGTCCAGCGTCCCGATCCCGTCGCTCGCCGCCGTCGCCGTCGTGAGCGCGTCCGTCACCGCTGAGCAGAGCGGACCGGGGCAGACCTGCGACTGGACCTGGGTGAGGGAGGCGACGGTCGCGCTCGCCTTCGCCGCTGCGGCATCCGTCGCCCCGGCCACGGCCGCAGCTCCGCGCGCGAGCTGCGCGGACTGTGCCGGGAGCGCCGCGGTCTGATCGCTCAGCGTCGCGAGCCCTGCCGCGAGCGATTGCGCTCCCGCATCGAGTGTCTGCGTTCCCGTGGCGAGACTCGCGGCCCCGGAGGCGAGCTGCTGCGTGCCCTGGTTCAGCGAATCGGCGCCGCTCGCCAGGCTCGTCGCGCCCGAGGCGGCCGTTCCGATCTGCGCGTTGATCGTGTTGAACCCCTGGTAGACGTTGGTCAGGTACTGCACGGTGAGCTGCCGCCCGAGCGCCGCGGTCGCGGTCTGGGTGAGCGCGGCGGTCAGAGCGGGGTCGAGCAGGGAGACGGCGGCGCCGGTCCGCACGGTGATCGACGCCTGTTTCGCCTGGGTGGGCGGCCCCGAGAACGACAGCGCGTTCGCCGAGAAGGACGAGGGGATGGTGACGACCGCCGCATAGCGTCCGCTCGCCAATCCGGTGGCGGCCTCGCCGTCGTTGGTGAGCACCCAGTCGAAGTTCTGCGCGTCGTCCGAGGGCGGCGGTTCGGCGACGGAGCCCGCCGGTGCCGCGGAGGCTGTGGCGGAGGGCGCGGCGGAGGGAGTCGCCGTGGGTGTCGCCGTCTGCGTCGGGCTGGGCGACGACCCTCCCGACACGGCGGCGCTACCGCCGGAGAGCAGGGCGCCGGCGAACTGCCGGCCGAGCGGCACGGTCTGCCCGTCGACGGTCACGGGGGTGTCGTCGTTGACGATCGCCGCGGTCACGCGGTCGAGGTCCTGACCGGGAGCCCAGAGCGCCCAGGCGAGCACGCCGAGGGCGACCAGGGGGACGAGCGCGAGTCCGACCAGGGTCAGCGGTGCGAGACGTTCCGTCCCGGCTCGAGCGGAGAAGGGTGTGCGTCTCATGGCTGGAGCTCCGGTTCCTCGAGGGGTGCGACAGGAGTCGACGAGAGGTGGCGCACCGCGCCGAGCGGCACGAGCGCGTCGAGATCGACGGTCGGGCCGCCGCCGAGCACGAGCGTGAGCGGTCGGCCCGCGTCGCGGGCGTCGGTCCAGGCCTGGTCGAGGGCGACGGCGAGCTCGGCCCAGGCGGCCTCGCCCGCGGTGCGGTCGGCCCCGACGACGACGAGGATGCGCGGGTCGCCGGTGAGCGCGATCCGCACGGCGACGATCGGGTCGGCGCCGTCGCCGACGCGCGCGACGCCGACGCGGGCGCGCACCGCACTGCGCCGCACCGGCAGCAGCAGGCCGGCCACCTTGAGCCGCCCGCCCGACACCGGCCCACGGCCCGCGAGCCCGAACAGCGCCGCCTCCACCGAGGCGGGATCCTCCTCCCGCACCAGCAACACGTCCCCCGCCGGGACGACTGCGTCGACGGTCGCGAGCGCGCGGTCGTGCCCGCCCATCCGCGCTCCCTCGGCCGCGATGGCGATGCGCTCGCCCGGCTCGGGCCAGTCGGCCGCCTCCAACTCCTGCCGGAGGGTGTCCCCCTCGATGTCGAAATGGGGGAGGGCCCGCTCGAGCCACCGCGGCATCCACCAGGCCGTGCGCCCGAACAGCACGAGCACGGCCGGGATGAGCGTCATGCGCACGACGAACGCGTCCACCACGACGCCCACCGCCAGGCCGACGGCGATGGGCTGGATGGAGGCGTCGCCCTCGGGGACGAAGGCGGCGAAGACGGCGAACATGATCGCGGCGGCGGCGGTCACGACCCGGGCGGAGCCGACGAATCCGCCGTGGACGGCCTCTTTCGGCGTCGCTCCGCGCACGTGCTCCTCCCGCATCCGGCTGGCCAGGAACACCTCGTAGTCCATCGCGAGCCCGAACAGCACGCCCATCAGGATGATCGGCATGAAACTGATGATCGAGCCGACGTGCGCGACGTGGAGGGGGCCCGCCAGCCACCCGCTCATGAACACCAGGCTCGACACCCCGAAGGCCGCACCGATGCTCAAGAGATAGCCGAGAGCGGCGGTCACCGGCACGACGATCGACCGGAACACCATCGCCAGCAGCACGAGCGAGAGCCCCACCACGAGGAGGGCGAACGGGAGCAGGGCGCCCGCCAGCCGCTCGGAGATGTCGATGCCGGCCGCGGTGTAGCCGGTGACCGAGAGGTCGATGCCGAACTCCCGCTCGAAGTGGTCGTGCATCGAGCGCAGCGTCGCGACGAGGGTCTGCGTCTGCTCGGAGTCGGGTGCGCCCGTCGGGACGACCTGCGCGATCCCCGTGTCGCCGTCGGGGTTGGGTGTGGCGAGCGGTACGGCGGCGACACCCGGCACCGCGCGCAGCTGCTCGGCCAGCTGGTTCATCAGTCCGACGGGATCGCTGCTGCCGATGACCGATCCGGTGACGATCAGGGGGCCGTTGTATCCCGGGCCGAAATGATCGGCGATGAGGTCGTAGGTGATGCGGGCGGGCTCCTGCTCGTCCAGCGAGCCCGCGTCGGGAAGGGACAGCCGCAGCGATGCGGCCGGCACCGTCGCCAGCCCGAGCAGCACGACGACCGCCAGCACGGTGACGAGCGGCCAGCGGGTGATCGTGCGCACCCAGCCCAGGGCGATGGGATGCTCGGAGCGTGGTCGCTTCGGTGCCGCCGCCTTCGCCCGGTTCTGCCGTCGCTTCTTCGGAGCCCGGGGCGGTCCGCCGCGGTACCGTTTGGCCACCACTCTGATGCCGCCGAAGCCGAGCAGCGCCGGCGTGAGCGTGGTCGAGAGCAGGACGGCGACGGCGACGCCGAGGGCCGCGGCCACCCCCATCGTCGTCAGGAAGGGGATGCCCGCGACCGCCAGACCGAGCAGGGCGATGATGACCGTGACGGCCGCGAACACGACCGCGGAGCCGGCCGTCGCCACGGCCCGGGCGGCGGACTCCTCCGGATCCATCCCGTGCTTCAGCTGCTCCTGGTGCCGGGAGATGATGAACAGCGCGTAGTCGATGCCCACCGCCAGACCGAGCATGAGGGCGAGCAGGGGCGTGGTGGACGCGATGGTGAGCCAGTGCGTCGCCGCGAAGATCAGCGAGAGCGAGATCAGCGATCCCAGCAGGGCCGTCACGAGCGGCATCCCCGCCGCGACGACCGAGGCGAACGTGAAGAGCAGGACGACGAAGGCGACGAGGATGCCGAGCAGTTCCGTCACGCTGATGCCCGCAGCGGACTGCGAGAAGACCTGACCGCCGACCGCGACCTCCGACCCGGCGGGCAGCTGCTTCAGGAGGTCTGTGCCGGCCTGCTGGAGCGCATCCATCGTCGCCGGCTGCACAGCGGTGGCGGCGACAGAGAGCTGGATCGGCACGAGTGCCGCCGAACCGTCCGCACTGACGTTGCCCGTCGACGGGCCCGTGTAGGGCGACGACGCGCTCGTCACCTGCGGGATGCGCGCGATCGCCGCCACCGACTGTCCGACGGCCGACTCGAACGCGGGGTCCTCGACGCTGCCGCCCGGCGGTGCGACGGCGATCAGCTGTGCGGACGCACCGCTGACTTCGGGGAACGTGCGGGCCAGGGCGTCCAGCGCCTCCTGCGACTCGGTGCCCGGGATGCTGAACGTGTTGTCGGTGCCGTGGCTCAGCAGCGCGCCCCCCGCGCCGATCAGCAGCGCGACCAGCAGCCAGAGCGCGAGGACCCTCCGGCGCCGCCGGAAGGCGAACCGGCCCAGCGCGTACAGGAAGGACGCCACGGCGCCAATGTAGAACTTTCCTCAGCTCCGCGGCAATGGGCCAGGCGGACGACCCGCGCGGCGCCTCACGTGGACTCGCGCACCACCAGACGAGGAGGCGAGACCGGCCGGAGGTCCTCGTCCAGCCCGAGTGCGAGCGCGGCGGCGTGGGCGCCGAGCTCCCGGCCGGAGTGGTGCACGGAGGTCAGAGGCACGACGGCCGAGATCGCGTCGTCGATGTCGTCGTATCCGATGATCGCCAGATCCTGCGGGACACGGATCCCGCGGCGGAGCGCGGCGGTCTCGAGCGCGAGGGCGAGGAGGTCGTTGGCGCAGATCGCCGCGGTCGCGCCGTCAAGGTCGTCGAGCAGCGTCTCGGCCGCGCGCAGGCGTGACGCCATGTCGTTCCCGGTCGCGTCGAACCGGGAGATCTCGACCGTCGCGCCGGCATCGCGGACGGCGTCCTGGATGCCGTCGAGGCGCTCGGTGATCTGCGGCGCGGCTCCCGGGCCGCCGAAGAACACGCAGCGGCGGTGCCCGCGGTCCAGGAGGTGCTGCATCGCGAGGTAGCCGGCGAGCGGATTGTCGATGTTCACCGAGATGTACTCGTTCGAGTGCGATCCGACGAGCACGACGCGCGCACCGCTGTCCTTCACCAGCTGCAGGGGCTCGCCCTCCGCCGTCATCGCCATGGTGATGGCACCCGCCACCCGCATCTCGGCGAGCACCTGGGCGAACCGCTGCTCGCGGTCGAGGTCGCCGTCCGTGTTGCAGGTGATGACGATGTGACCGCGCTCGAGTGCGACGTCCTCGATCCCCCGACTCACCTCGGCGAGGAATGGATTGGAGAGATCGGGGACGAGGAATGCCAGGGCCGGGCTGCGTGCGCCCTGCATCACGCGGACGGCCGCGTTCGGAATGAAGCCGAGGTCGTCGATGGCGGTGCGGATGCGCTCTGCGGTCGCAGGGGCGATCGGCTTCGTGTCGTTCAGGTAGTTCGACACGGTGCCGATGGAGACGGCAGCCCGCTCGGCGACGTCGCGGATGCTGGATCGTGCCGCCATCGCTGCCCCTTTCCTCTGCGGAACCGTCGCGGAGAGCCGGGTCGGCGCATCCGTACGTTGACAGGATAGCGGTGTCGGTGAAATGATTCACCACATCGACGGTGAAATGGTTCACCGCCGCATCGGCAGTCCGTTCGAAGGAGAACCATGACGACACTCGCCCCGACCGATCTGATCCCTTCGGTGCGTGATCGCATCCAAGGATGCTGGCTCGGCAAAGCCGTGGGAGGGACGCTCGGGCAGACCTTCGAAGGGCTGTCCGGTCCGATCGATGCCGACTTCTACTTCCCCGTCCCCGACGAGATGGTGCCGAACGACGACCTCGACCTCCAGGTCGTCTACGCGGCGGTGCTCGACGCGCTGGACGTGCCCCGCGTCGACCGGCACATCCTCGCCGACGCCTGGCGCAAGCACGTGCTGTTCCCCTGGAACGAGTACGGCGTCGCCGTCCGCAACCTGGCGGAGGGGCTCGAGCCGCCGTACACGGGCTCGTTCGACAACTGGTTCACCTGCGGCGAGGGTGCGGCGATCCGCTCGGAGATCTGGGCCTGCCTCGCGCCGGGCGACCCCGATCTCGCGGCGGCCTACGCCTACGAGGACGCCTGCTTCGACCATGACGGCGACGGCGTCTACGCCGCGCAGTTCCTGGCCCGCCTGCAGTCGCTCGCCTTCGTCGAGTCCGACGTGGATGCGCTCATCGACGGCGCCCTCGCCGGGATCCCGGGCGACAGCGGCATCGCCTCCGTCGTCGTCGACACCCGCCGCTGGGCGCGCGAGCACACCGATTGGCGCGACGTGCGCGCCCTCATCGTCGAGAAGTACGGCAGTCAGGACTTCACGGACGTGCGCCAGAACACCGGCTTCGTGATCCTCGGCTGGTTGCACGGCCGCGACTTCTCGGAGGCCATCCTCATCACCAACAACTGCGGAGAGGACTGCGACAGCTCGACCGCGTCGGTCGGCGCGCTGCTGGGCATCCTCGACCCGACCGGCATCGAGGAGCGCTGGCTCGCGCCCATCGGCAACGACCTCGTGCTCAACTCGGAGATCGTCGATCTCGAGCACCCCGCAACGCTCGACGAGTTCACCGATCTCGTGCTGAGCCTCGGCACGCGGCTGGGGGGCGTCGCGCCCGACGCCACGAGCGCGCCGTTCGATCCGGCCAGCCGGCGCATCCCGGTCCGACTCGCGCACTTCAACACGGTGTTCTCCGCCGAGCGCTGGGACCAGCGCGACCAATCCGAGCTCCCGCAGATCGGCGGAGCCCTGCCCGAGCTCGACTACGTCGACGCCCAGCTGCCGGGAACGTGGGTGCGCCGCGCGCGTACCGACTTCGAGGACCGCCTGCTCATGGTCGAGTACGCGCTCGACGGCCACGGCCGCCGCGACGTCCGGCTGATGGTCAACAGCACCGAGGACTACCGCGTCTGGATCGACGGTGAGTTCCTGCACGGCGCGCAGGGCAGCGCCCTGTTCTTCCCGGCGCCGCACATGGCTCCAGTCGGGCAGTATGTCGACTTCGAGCTCGCGGATGGCGCCCACACCCTGTCGATCGCGTTCAAGCGTCCTCCGCAGCACCGCGAGGCGGCCGAGTGGGTCACGGCGCTCGTGGAACGCCCGAGCATGCTCTGGATCGAGAACGCTCTCCGCCCCTGAGATGAACCTTCCCCTCGCACCATCCCCTACAACGAAGTAATGGAGACAGCATGGAATCCCGCACCCGTAAGTGGCTCACCCGGGCGGTCGCGGCCGCCGCGGCGGCGACCGTCGCCATCGGCGGTATGACCGCCTGCTCGTCGAGCGGCTCGTCCGACACGTCCGGCGGCAAGACCACCGTCAACTGGTGGTCCTGGAACCCGGACGACACCCAGGACAAGCAGTGGATCACGGCGTTCGAGAAGGAACACCCGGACATCACGATCAAGCACCGCTTCATCCAGTACAGCGACTATGTCAACGCCGTGCGTCTGGCGGCGACCAGCAACTCCGGTCCCGACGTCTTCGGGCTGCAGGTCGGCGCCCTGACGACGCAGTTCGCCCCGCTCGCCACGGACCTCGCCCCGCTGGCGGCGAAGAACATCGGCGCCGACTGGAAGGACCAGCTCCTGGAGACGCAGCAGCTCGCCGTCGACGGCAAGCAGGTCGGCCTCCCGTGGATGATCACCGGCGGCGGACTCCTCTGGTACAACAAGAACATCCTCGACCAGGCCGGCGTGAAGCCGCCCACCACGCTCGCCGAATGGAAGGACGCCTGCACGAAGATCACAGCGCTGGGCAAGACCTGCTTCGTGCAGGGAGCCAAGGACGACTGGGTCAACATCGACGTCTACCAGTCGATCATCAACCAGATCACCCCCGGCACGTTCTACAAGGCGGTCCAGGGCAAGGCGAAATTCGACAGCGCCGACTTCGTCAAGGCGTTCGCGGTCTGGAAGCAGCTCTTCGACGACGGCATCGTCCAGCCCGGAGCCCTCGGCCAGACCGAGTACCCCGACGTGAGCGACATCTTCAGCAAGGGCGACGCGGCGATGATCGCCCTCGGCACCTGGAACGACGACCACATGACGAAGCCGACCCTCGCGTCCCTCGCGCCGACCTACGGCGACCAGATCACCTCGCAGGTGTTCGTGCCGACGGCCTTCCCCGACGTCGTCGGGGGCGCGAAGGAGACCGGCCGCCTGTTCGGCGGACCGGACGTCGGCTGGGCCATCTCGGCCAAGAGCAAGGTGAAGGAAGCCGCGTTCACGCTCGTCCAGTGGCTGACCTCCAGCAAGACCGCCCAGACGATGATCGGGAAGACCCTGCAGACGCCCGCCCTGAAGTCGGTGCCGGTCGACGCGAGCGAGCTCGCAGCTCCCGACGTGCAGAAGCCCGCGCTCGAGGACCAGGCGAAGCAGATCACCGACCTGATCGGTGCGCGCCAGATCCAGGACGCCGACGTTCAGACGGCGCTCGGGCAGGCGCTCTCCTCGGTCGCGAGCGGTCAGATGAGCCCGGAGGACGCCGCGGCGAGCGTCCAGAAGGCCATCGACGCCATCGCGAAGTAGCCGCTACCGGATCAGGAAGGACGGGGTGCCCGCGCACGCGGGCACCCCTCGGAGACGCACATGACAACGACCGTCACGCACCGCCCGCCCCGCGCCGAGCCTGCTCCACCCGAGGTGAGGCCGCCCCGCCGCCGGCGCACCGGGATCCGCACGATCGGACAGCGGCCGCTCACGCCCTGGCTGTACATCCTCCCCGCCCTCCTGCTGGTGGTCGGGATCATCTACGTGGGCATCGGCTACACGGGATGGGTGTCGACCCTCGACTGGAACGGCATCGACGACAGCCAGAAGCAGATCGGCTTCGGCAACTACCTCGCGATCGCCCAGGACCCGGTCTTCTGGACGGCGGTCGGGCACGTCGCCGTGTTCGGCGTCATCACCGTCGTGGTCCAGATGGCGCTCGGACTCGTGATGGCGGTGCTGCTCGCCAGTGACTCGGTCCGCGGCCGGGCGATCTACAAGATCGTCATGTTCCTCCCCGTCGTCCTCGCGCCCGCCGCCGTCGCGACGGCGTTCCGGGAGATCATGAGCCCGGACGGCGCGCTCAACCAGCTGCTGCGATCGGTCGGCATCGACGCGCACACCGCGTGGCTGGCCGACCCGAACCTCGCCCTCTACTCGATCGCCGCCATCAACATCTGGCAGTGGACGGGGTTCAGCTTCCTGCTCTACCAGGCCGCGATCTCCCAGCTCGATCAGAGCCTCTTCGAGGCCGCAGCGATCGACGGCGCGGGCGGCCTCCAGATCGTCCGGCGCATCCTTCTCCCCCAGCTCAAGGGCACCCACGCGACCCTCGCGCTCACGGGCTGCATCGGTGCGCTGAAAACGTTCGACCTGGTGTACCTGACCACCGGTGGAGGTCCGGGCCGCAGCACAGAGTTCCTCACCACCTACATCTACAAACAGGTCGTCGAGCAGTACCACGCGGGCTACTCGGCGGCCCTCTCGATCGTGCTGCTGGTGATCGCGCTGATCTTCACCTCGATCCAGATCCGCGCTTACCGCTTCGGAGAGGACTGACATGTTCGGACGACCGACGACGCTGTCCCGCGTCCTGTGCCAGCTCGTGGCGACCCTCGTCGCCATCCCGTTCCTGCTCCCGCTCGTCGCGATCGTCGCGAAGTCGTTCGAGGGGGAGGGAGCGGCGGCGAACTACCTCGCCGTGCTCACCAAGACGCCCTTCCTGCAATCGATGGGCAACAGCCTGATCATCTCGGCCGGGGTCATCGTGCTGGTCTACGTCTTCACCATGCTCGCCGCCTACGCGTTCGGCAAGATGAACTTCCCGGCGAAACGCCTCGTCTTCAACGCCATCCTCGTCGGGCTGGTGCTCCCGACGATCGCGCTGATCGTGCCGCTCTTCGTCATGGTGCAACGGCTGGACCTGTTCAACAACTACCTGGCCGTGATCATCCCGCTCGCGACGACCATCGTCCCCTTCACCCTCCTCTTGACCCGCAACTACATCGCAGGGATCCCGGAGGAGGTGCTGGAGGCGGCGAGGATCGACGGCTGCAACAGCTTCACGGCCCTCGTGCGGATCGTGCTGCCGCTGTCGAAGCCGATCACCGCGGTCCTGATCGTGTGGACGTTCCTCCAGGCCTGGAACGAATTCTTCCTGCCGCTGCTCTTCCTGCCCGATCCGTCGATGCAGACGGTGACGACGATCCCGCTCTACTTCACGAGCACCTATGGATCGGACCAGCCCAAGATCTTCGCCGCCCTCGTGCTGATCTGCCTGCCCATCGTCATCGCGTACCTGAGCCTCCAGAAGTTCTTCGAGAAGGGGCTCTCGGCGGGGGCGATCAAGTAGAGGCGGCCGCCGTGGACGGCCCCGACCGCCCCCGCAGACGGGCCGCGATAGGATCGAGTGCAGCGGTCGTCCGTGTGACGCACCGGTGCGCCCATCCATCGAGAGGACGTGGACAGTGCCCGCGATCGTGATCATCGGCGCCCAGTGGGGCGACGAAGGCAAAGGCAAGGCGACGGACCTCCTCGGCAGCCGCATCGACTACGTCGTGAAGTTCAACGGCGGGAACAACGCCGGTCACACGGTCGTCGTCGGTGACGAGAAGTACGCGCTTCACCTTCTGCCGTCGGGGATCCTGACCGAGGGTGTGACCCCGGTCATCGCCAACGGCGTCGTCGTCGACATCGAGGTGCTCTTCGAGGAGCTGGACGGCCTGATCGCCCGCGGCGTCGATGTCTCACGCCTGAAGGTGTCGTCGAACGCGCACGTGATCACGCAGTACCACCGCACCATCGACAAGGTGACCGAGCGGTTCCTGGGCAAGCGTCAGATCGGCACCACCGGCCGCGGTATCGGCCCCACCTACGCCGACAAGATCAACCGGGTGGGCATCCGCATCCAGGACATCTTCGACGAGAACATCCTGCGCCAGAAGGTGGAGGGTGCGCTCGACCAGAAGAACCACCTGCTGGTGAAGGTCTACAACCGTCGCGCCATCTCGGTCGACGAGATCGTCGAGCAGCTCCTGAGCTACGCGGACCGCCTGCGCCCCATGGTCGCCGACACGTCGCTGCTGCTGCACGAGGCCCTGGTCGACGGCAAGTACGTGCTCTTCGAGGGCGGCCAGGCGACGATGCTGGATGTCGACCACGGCACCTACCCGTTCGTCACCTCCTCCAGCTCGACCTCCGGCGGCGCGGCGATCGGCTCCGGCATCGGGCCGAACCGCATCGACCGCGTCATCGGCATCGTCAAGGCGTATACCACCCGCGTCGGCGCCGGCCCGTTCCCGACGGAGCTGTTCGACGAGTGGGGCGAGTTCCTCCGCGAGCGCGGCTTCGAGTTCGGCACCACCACCGGCCGGCCCCGCCGCACGGGCTGGTACGACGCGCCCGTCGCCCGCTACACCGCGCGCATCAACGGCGTCACGGACTTCGTGCTGACCAAGCTCGACACGCTCACCGGCATCGAGCGCATCCCGGTCTGCGTCGCCTACGACGTCGACGGCGTGCGCGTGGACGAGGTCCCCGCGTCGCAGAGCGACTTCCACCACGCCGTGCCCATCTACGAGGAGTTCCCCGGCTGGACCGAGGACATCAGCGGTGCCCGCACCTTCGACGACCTGCCGAAGAACGCGCAGGACTACGTGCTCACACTCGAGCGCATGTCCGGCGCCCGCATCTCGGCGATCGGCGTGGGCCCGGCCCGCGACGAGATCGTCGTGCGCCACGACCTCGTCGACTGAGCCTCGCGAGAGGTGAGTGGATGCGGGTGCAGTCGCGGCCGCACCCGCATCCACTCACGTCTCGGCGTCAGAACCAGGTGCTGAGGCGCGGCGGCACGGCCGTCCGGAACAGGCGGTCGAGAGCGAGCACGTCACCCTCGATCTTGCCGGCGACCCCGAGGGCGCGGGCGAAGTCGTGGCCCAGGTACACGCTCCCGAGCGAGGCGACCGGCAGCGTCACGTCGGCCGCATCCGTCGTCTCGGTCACCGTCGCGACCCCGTCCGTCACCGACAGGCGGTAGCGGCCGCCGGCCAGGCCGAGGTCGTCCGTCACGTCGAGGACCAGCTCGCCGTCGTGCTCGTACGTGCGTGCCGTGAGCGCCGCCGGCACGTCCAGGATGCGCACCCACAGGTGGTCCTCGATGCTCGCCACCGCTGCGCCCCGCACATCCGACACCAGTGCAGGCAACGGCTCGTCGACGCCACGGGTGAACGCGCGCACCTCGGAGACGAGGTCGAGCTCGAGCAGGAAGCGCCAGAGCGCGGTGAGCGCCTCGTCGGTCGCGGCGGCGAGGTGGTTGACCTCCACGGTGTGCCGCACGAAGTCGTCGTGTCCCTTCACCCCGAAGCTGACGAAGCCCTCCGGTTCGCCCGTCGGGGAGTCGTAGCGCACCAACCGGTACCGCTCGGGGTTGTCGCTGCTCTTCAGCGGGCCGATCAGCCGGTCGGCCAGGTGGGCGGAGAGCCCGATCTCGCCCGGGCGTGCTGCCATCACGGCGTCGAGCACGGCTCGCCCGGTCTCGCGGTACTCCTCGGGCTCGGTGAACGAGAGCCGGCCGACGGTGGGACCACCGGCCCAGCGCACGCGCTTGGTGTCGATCCGCCACTCGCTGACGAACGTGGCGGGCCCGAACCCCCACCGGCCATAGATGACCGACTCCGACACGGTCAGGATGGCGAGCGGCACACCGAGCCGGTGCGCGGCGCGGAGCTCGCCGCCGAGCAGGGCGCGCGCGATGCCGCGGCGCCGGTGCGTGGGGGCGACGGTCACCGAGCTGATCGCCCAGCTGTTCACGCGGGCGCCGCCGGGCACCGTCAGGGGTGCGATCCACGAGTTCACAGTGCCGACGGGCTCCTTCGACGGGATGCCGTCGTCGTACACCGCGGTCGTGCGTCGGTCGGCGAGATGGCCGCGGGACTCCTCCAGCACCTCTTTCGACGGGGCGCCGCCGTGGAAACCGCGGAAGTCGGCGCGGATCCACTTGTCGAACGCCTCGGCATCGGAGGTGTCGACCAGGCCGAGCCGCAGGCCCGCCTCCTCGACCTCGCGGGCGGACTGCTCGTCGACGGGCACGTTCTCGTTGCTCTGGCTCACCCCTCCACCGTACCCACCGGCCGTCCTCCGCCGCGAGGACCGGTCGTCCATCGGGAGGATGACACCGGCGCCCGAGGATGACGCCGCCGCACGATGCGCCCCGCCGTGCCGTCGACGGAGCATGGGGGCATGAACACACTCGCCCCTGCCGTCCCGGCGCTCAGCGCCACCGGCCTCACCAAGACCTACGGCGCCGCCGCGGCACTCGCCGGAGTGGACGTCGCCATCGCCCCCGGCGAATCCGTCGCGATCATGGGGGCGTCCGGATCCGGCAAGACGACCCTCCTGCACTGCCTCGCCGGGATCGTCCGTCCGGACACCGGCTCGGTCGTGCTCGCGACCGCGCACGGGCCGGTGCAGGTCACGGCACTCGGCGAGGCGGAGCGCTCGCGGCTGCGTCGGGAGGCGTTCGGCTTCGTCTTCCAGCAGGGGCTCCTCCTGCCCGAACTCACCGCCGTCGAGAACGTCGCCCTGCCGCTCATGCTGGGCGGGGCGCCCCGTGCGGCCGCAGAGCAGGACGCCGCGACCTGGCTGGCGGCCCTCGGGCTCGCCGGTCTGGAGCAGCGCCGGATCGGGCAGCTGTCGGGCGGGCAGGCGCAGCGGGTGGCCATCGCCCGAGCCCAGGTCGGGGGTGCCTCCGTCGTCTTCGCGGACGAGCCGACCGGCGCCCTGGACTCGCGTACCTCCGCCGAGGTGATGGACGCGCTGATCGCCTCCACCACCGGCCGGGGACGCAGCCTCGTCGTGGTCACCCACGACGACGAGGTCGCCGCCCGCTGCGCCCGCGTGCTGCGGCTGGCCGACGGCCGCATCGTCGACGAGGCGGTCACGCGAGGGGAGGAGCCGCGATGACCACCCTCCGCCTGGCCTGGCTCTTCGCGCGTCGCGGCGCCGCGGACCGCTCGACCGTCTCCCTGCCCGTCGTGGCCTTCGCGATCGTCACATCCCTGCTGCTCATCGTCGCCGGAGGCGCGCAGGCGTTCTTCTCCTGGACGGGCGAGCTCGCCCCGCTCTACCAGGCGCTCGCCGTCATCGCGCTGGCCCTGCTGGTCGTCCCGCTCGTCGCCCTCGGCGGGTCGGCCGCCCGGCTCTCCGCACGCCGCCGCGACGACCGGCTCGCCGGCCTCCGGCTGCTCGGCGCGACCCCCGCCACGGTCACGGCGCTGACGGTGATCGAGTCGACCGCACTCGCCGTGCTCGGCGCGCTCGCCGGCGTCGTCCTCTACCTGGTCGCCGTGCCCCTCGTCGGCCTCATCCCTTTCCGGGGAGCGGCTCTCGGGATGTCGGTCCTGCTCGGTCCGGGATGGATCGCCCTCGCCGTCGCGGGCGTCGCGGCGCTCGCCGCGCTGAGCGCCGTCGTCGGGCTGCGCCGGGTAGTGCTCTCCCCGCTCGGCGTGCGGACCCGCCAGGACGCGCCGCGCACGCACTGGCTGCGCGTCGTGATCGCGGTCGCGGTCGTCGGCATCGTCTACGCCGTCATGAGCGCGCTGGGCAGCCTCGGCAGCGTCGCCGTCATCATCGCCGTGCTCGGCGCCGGTTTCGGTGGGGCCGTCGCGGTGCTGAACCTGGTGGGGCCGTGGGTGCTCCGCGTGCTCGCTGCCCGACAGGCGCGGCGAGCGGGTACCGCACGCCGGCTCCTCGCCGCGCGGAGCATCCTCGAATCGCCGAAGGCGGCGTGGCGGCAGGTCTCCGGGGTCGCGATGACCAGCTTCATGGCCGTCTTCGCCGGAGTGGGCGTCGCCCTCCTCGGCTCGGTGGGCGACGCGGATCCCCAGACCGCCCAGCTCGCCGCCGACATCCGCACCGGGGTGCTCATCACCGTCGTCGCGTCGTTCCTCATGGTCGCCTGCTCGGCCGGTGTCAATCAAGCCGCCGCGATCCTCGACCGCCGCGACCTCTACGTGAGCCTCGACCGGCTCGGGATGCCGGTGGGCGAGATGAATGCCGCACGCGGCCGCGCCGTGCTGTCGCCCCTGCGCATCACGACGATCGGCTCGGCTCTCGTGGCCGGCGTGGTGGTGTTCCCGCTCGCCGGGCTCAGCCTCATCCTGGCTCCCGCGAGCATCGCGGTGATCGTCGGGTGCCTCGCCGCCGGCATCGGCCTGGTGTGGCTCGCCTTGCTCGCCACCCGTCCGGTGCTGACGCGCGTGCTCACGGAACCGTCCCCGACCCTCTGACCCGGTAGTGTCGGAGCATGGGTGACACTGAGTCCGACGCCGCCGCCGTGGAGCGGTTGCACAGCATCCGGCAGAGCATCGACAACATCGATGCGGCGGTCATCCACATGTTGGCCGAACGCTTCAAGTTCACCCAGCAGGTCGGCGCCCTGAAGGCCGAGCACGGCCTGCCGCCGGCCGATCCGGAACGCGAGCGGGAGCAGATCCAGCGGTTGCGGGCCCTCGCGGAGGAAAGCCATCTCGACCCGGCGTTCGCGGAGAAGTTCCTGAACTTCATCATCGCCGAGGTCATCCACCACCACGAGCGCCTCGCCACCGAGAGCGGCAAGTAACACCGTGGTGTGGGATCCGACAGCGCTGCCGGACGCCCTCGGCCGCACCGTCGTCGTCACCGGCGGCAACGCGGGTGTGGGCTACTTCACGGGTGAGCAGCTGGCCCGGGCAGGCGCGCAGGTGATCCTCGCGTGCCGCGACCCCGAGCGCGCGGAAGCGGCGGTGTCGGCCATCCGGCGCCGGGTCCCCGGCTCCCGGGTGGAGGCCATGCCGCTCGACGTCACCGACCGCGCCTCGATCGACGCGGCCGCCGAGCATCTGCGGGAGCGGGAGCGGGTGGATGCCCTCGTGCTGAATGCGGGCATCGTGCACCCGCCGCGCGAACGCCGGACGGACGCGGTCGGCAACGAGCTCGTCCTCTCGACCAACGTCATCGGCCATGTCCGGCTCGTCGCGGGGGTCCTCCCCGTGCTGGAGCGCACGCCGGGCGCGCGGATCGTGTCGCTCGGCTCGCTCGCGACCCGGCTCGGGAGGCTGCGGCTCGACGACCTCCAGCTCGAGCGCTCCTACACCTCGTGGCGGGCGTACTCGGGGTCGAAGATCGCCGCGCAGGCGTTCGGGTTCGAGCTCGACCGCCGCTTGCGGGCCGCCGGGAGCGGTGTGACGAGCCTGGTGGTGCATCCCGGGTACTCGACCTCCGGGCGCACCCCGGGGATCCGCGGGGTCAACCAGCCGACCCGGGTCAAGAGGTTCGTCGACAACCTGCAGGCCGGATGGACGCAGGGCAAGGATCACGGCGCCTGGGCGCCGGTGCGCGCGGTGCTCGACGCCGAGCTCACGGGCGAGGACTACATCGGCCCGGTCGGCCGCACCAAGGGCATCCCGACCCACCTGCACCCGACGCGCGCGTCGCGCTCGCCGCGCGTGGGCGCGCGATTGCTGCCCTTGCTCGAGGACGCCGCCGGGGTCGATCTGCCGCTCGGCTGACGCCGCGGGCCGGACTGCGCTACTCGGAGACGACCGTGATGGACAGCAGACGCTGACCCTCGGGCACGGTCGCGCGCAGGGCGTCCCGGGCCGAGGTGTAGTCGGTACCGTCGGCCTCGATCTCGGTGACGGCCGCAGGCCTGATCAGTCCGGTCGAGATCACCCGGCCACCGCGGGGCATCGCGTTGTGGACCCGTAGCAGCTCGTAGCCCTCCGGCACCTGCTCCTCGACGAGCGAACGCGCGGTCTCGGCATCCTCCGCCTCGGCCGTCAGCTCGCTGGTCTCGCTGCTCTGCACCATTCCGCGGACCTTCATGTCTCCACGCTATCGCCTTATACACCCGCACTGTTCACGCGGCTCCCAGTCGCCGTTCAGACCGGGGGAGTGGGCTGAGCACATGGAAATCGCATACACCGCCATCGCCCACGCATCCGGAGGTGGCCGCGATGGCCATGTCCGCAGTGAGGACGATCTGCTCGATCTCGACACCCGTCCGCCGAAGGAGCTCGGCGGCTCCGGAGAGGGCACCAACCCGGAGCAGCTCTTCGCGGCCGGTTACGCCGCATGCTTCCTGAGCGCCCTCCACGCGGTCGGCCGCGCCGAGAAGCAGAACACCACCGACGCCGCCGTCTCGGCCAGCGTCGGCATCGGCCCCAACGGCGAGGGCGGGTTCGCGCTGGAGGTCGAGCTCGACGTCTACGTGCCCAACGTCAGCCGTGAGGTCGCCGAGGAGCTCGGCGAGAAGGCCCACCACGTGTGCCCCTACTCCAACGCCACCCGTGGCAACATCCCCGTGATGATCACCATCGTCGACTGACCCCTGCGTGTTCCGCGAGAGGTGAGTTCTCGCGGGTCGCAGCCCCTCGCGACCCGCAACCGCTCACCTCTCGCGAGCCGGCCTCAGACGGCGACGCGGCCGACCTTCTCGGTCTTGTCCCAGCGGGCCTCGGCGCCGGCGAGCTCCTTGAAGTAGGAGTCGAGGGTGATCGCGCAGAGCAGCGAGCCGTACCCGGCCAGGTAGATGAAGACCGGAGCCAGCCAGCGCAGGCCCTTGCGCTTCTCGACCAGCCGCGCGAGCCAGGCGACGAGCATCGAGAACGGGATCCAGATGTAGATCAGCAGGGTCAGCACGAACACCGTCGAGTCGCTCAACGTCGCGCCGAAGAGGCCGGGAAGCCACACGAGCATGAGCTTCGGGAAGAGCGCTGTGACCATCACGAGCATGTTGATGATGCCGGGGAACAGGACGACGTGGCCGATCGCGCGTCTCGTGGTCCTGCTGTCGGTCAGCGAACCCAGTATCAGCACGAAGAGGTACGCGAGTGCCGCGCTGATCCAGAGGGTGCGGAACACCCCGGTCGCGAACGGCGACTGCAGGAAGAGGAGGCCGGCGAGGCCGATGGCCGAGAGCACCATGATCAGCGGCAGCAGCCAGAGGCTGAACCAGACGATGCCGAAGGTCCAGGCACCCAGGTGGTGCACCTTCGACGGCCGGAACCACACTTTCGAATAGCGCGCCGTCACCGTGACGTTGCCTCGGGCCCAGCGCAGACGCTGCTTCCACAGCGCGTCGACCTTGCTGGGCTCCTCCGCCAGGACGTGCGCGTGCGGTTCGAAGACGACCTTGCGTCCGTGCAGCTGGGTCTCGAAGGTCGTGATCGTGTCCTCGGCGAGCGACGACGTGTCGATGCGACCGCCGATGGCGACCAGATTCTCGCGGGTATGCAGCTGGGCGCCGCCCGCAAGGCAGGCCTGCGCGCCGAGCACGTTCTGTGCGCGACGGGCGGCGGGCTGCGAGAGCACGTACTCCACACCGATGAACTTGGTCAGGTAGTTGCGCCCGATGCTGCTGCCCTCGCGGATGTACGCCGAGACGGCGCCCACTTCGGGATCGGCCAGGTGCCGCGTCATGCGGCGGAGCGAGTCGGGCAGGTAGATGACGTCGGCGTCCATGACGAGGAGCGCCTCCATCCAGTCCTCGTCGAGGATGCGGGTGATCCCGTGGTTCAGTGTGTGCGCCTTGCCCTGGCCGCCCTGCTCGCGGCGCAACAGGAACACGTTGCCCGGGTACCGCGCCTCGCGGTCACGCACGACATCGGGGGTCTCGTCGGTGGAGGCGTCGTCGACCACGTAGATGCGCAGCGCTTCTTTGGGGTAGTCGAGCTGCATCAGGCGGTCGATGGAGGCGCCGATCACCGCGCCCTCGTTCCAGGCCGGGACGACGATCGCCACGCGGGGCAGGTAGGGGGCGGCCTTCTTGTAGTGGTTGATCCAGGCGTGGAACGGGATGACGAAGAACGTCGCCGCCGCCGCGATCACGGGGATGAACCCGGTCAGCGCGAGGATCAGGCAGACGATGACGCCGACCCACTGCAGCACGCCCACGACATCCACCAGGAAACTCCCCTCGTCTACCCGCAACCCTACAGCGGCGGTGCTCCGGGCAGACAGAAGCGGGGCCCGGGGGGGGGGGGGGGGGGGCGCGGCCCCGGCCGGGGACAGCGGGGGGGGCCCCCGGAGGGCGCCCCCCCCCCCCACCACAAACACCAGAGAACCGGAGAAACCGGAACA
>NZ_JBHVVL010000002.1:0-1109383 GCF_042883605.1 Leifsonia sp. NPDC058194
GGCGCCGGGCAGTCTCATAGACCTACCGAGGGGCAGGCGCCGCGCCCGCCGCGGGGGGGGGGGGCGCCCCCCCCCTTCCGTGGTCACCGGCGCCGGAGAGACCGGCGCGGGGTCAGTTCGCGGGCGGGGTGCTCGGCGCGCTGGACGCACCGCCGCGCGAGCGCCGGCGGCGTCGGCGCGGGGCGCTGTTGCCGTCGCGGTGCTGGGCGCCGCCGCCGTCGTGGGTGCCGCCGGCGACGTTCTCGCCGCCCTCGGCGGTCGCCGTCGTGGTGCCGGTCGTGTCGACGGCCGCGGCCGACTCGCTCGAACCCTCGCCGCGGGTGCGGCGACGGTTGCGGGTGCCGCCGGCGCGCTCGCCGTCGCGGGAGGAACCTCCGTCACGAGAGGCCCCGCCCGAGCGGGAGCCCTCGGAACGGCCGCCGCCGGAGCGGGAGCCCTCGGTCTTCACGACCGGGGTGCTCTTCAGCCGTCCCTTGGACCCGGCGGGGATGTCGAGGTCTTCGTACAGGTGCGGGCTCGACGAGTAGGTCTCGACCGGCTCCGGCTGGCCCATCTCGAGGGCGCGGTTGATGAGCGCCCACTTGTGCAGGTCGTCCCAGTCGACGAAGGTCACCGCGATACCGGTCTTGCCGGCGCGGCCCGTTCGGCCCGCCCGGTGCAGGTAGGTGTCGTGGTCGTCGGGCACCGTGTGGTTGATCACGTGGGTGACGTCGTTGACGTCGATGCCACGGGCGGCCACGTCGGTGGCGATCAGGATGTCCTTCTTGCCGGCCTTGAACGCGGCCATCGCGCGCTCGCGCTGCTCCTGGTTCAGGTCGCCGTGCACGGCGGCGGCGTTGAAGCCGCGGTCGTTGAGCTCTTCGACGAGCTTGGCGGCCGCGCGCTTGGTGCGCGTGAAGACGACGGTCTTGCCCCGGCCCTCGGCCTGCAGGATGCGGCCGATGACCTCGTCCTTGTCGAGCGAGTGCGCGCGGTACACGACGTGCTTGATGTTCGCCTGCGTCAGGCCCTCGTCGGGGTCGGTCGCGCGGATGTGGACCGGGCGCGTCATGAAGCGGCGGGCGAGGGCCACGATCGGGCCGGGCATCGTCGCGGAGAAGAGCATCGTGTGGCGCGTCGCCGGGACCTGCTGGAAGATCTTCTCGATGTCGGCGAGGAAGCCGAGGTCGAGCATCTTGTCGGCCTCGTCGAGCACGACCTCCTGCACCTGCTTGAGGTCGAGGAGGCGCTGGCCCGCGAGGTCGAGCAGACGCCCGGGGGTGCCGACGACGATCTGGGCACCGGCCTTGAGCTGCTCGACCTGACCTTCGTAGGCCTTGCCGCCGTAGATGCTGACGACGGTCGTGGACCGGTTGGAGGTGGCGAGCTCGAGGTCTTCGGCGACCTGGACGCAGAGCTCACGGGTCGGGACGACGACGAGCACCTTCACGCCGGGGGCCGGGTCGAGGCCGATGCGCTGGATGATCGGGAGGCCGAAGCCGAAGGTCTTGCCCGTTCCGGTCTTCGCCTGGCCGATGATGTCCTGGCCGCTGAGTGCGAGGGGGATGGTCTGCGCCTGGATGGGGAAGGGCTCGACGATGCCCTTCGAAGCGAGGGCGTCCACCATGTCCTGGTCGATATTGAGTTCGGAGAAAGTCAAAAGGTATGCCTGTCGTTCGATACGTAAGGTCTACGCCCTGTTCCTGTCGCAGGCGTAGGAGCCGCCGATCCAACGCCGACGGACAGGAGAAGCCTACTGGACGACCCCGATACACTGCTGTACGTGTCAACCTGGTTCACGCGCCGACGCCCCGCGGTCGAGCTGCCGCGTCTCGCTCCCCGCGCCGATCGCGCACCGGCGGTGCGGGTCGATCTGCACGAGGTCATGCCCGACCTGCTGCCCTATCTGGGTCAGGCGGCGTACATCCAGCTGGAGCAGTTCCAGACCCTGTCGCGGGTCGCGGCGGGCGCCGGCTCGCTCCGCGCGAAGGAGCTGGTCGCGGCCGCCGCGGGACACGCGCTCTCGAAGCACCAGGGCATCGTGGCCGAGATCCGTCGCCGCGGGGACGACCCCGGCGAGGTGATGAAGCCGTTCGCGGACGAGATCGAGGGGTTCAGTGCCCTCATCGTCGGCTCGGACTGGCGCGAGACGCTGCTATCGGCGTTGGTGACCGGCGGACTGCTCGACGACTTCTTCATCCGGCTCGCGGCGGGCCTCCCGGGCGACATCGGACCGCGCGTCGCCCAGCTGCTCGGCTCGGACTCCGGTCAGGAGGGGGTGCTCGAGGTGCTGCGCACGGAGATCGGAGCGGACCAGCAGCTCGCGTCGCGCCTGGCCATGTGGGGCAGGCGCCTCGTCGGCGACACCCTGCTGGTGGCGCGCTCGGCCCTGCACCTCTCGGGCAACCGGATCACCGACGACGAGCGCATCGAGCCGATCTTCACCGAGCTGATCGCCGCGCACACGCGCAGGATGGACGCGCTCGGCCTGACCGCCTGACCGCCTGACAGCCGGCGCGGCGGGCTGCGGCGACCCGGGCCGGGTCAGCGCGCGACGGCACCCTTCGCGAGCGAGTGCAGCAGCTGGTCGTCGTGGCCGGCGCGCACGCGCCCGATCACCAGGTCGACCACCACCGCGATGACGGCCGTTCCGCCGAGGGTGATCCACCAGATCCACCCGCCGTCCCACTTCAGGCCCGCCCACGTGAGCGCGACCCAGAGCGCGCACGCGACGATGACGCCGATCGCGGGGATCAGCACTGCGCCGTGGGTGTGACGGCCGGGGAGCAGGTAACGGGCGCCGAGGCCGAGCAGGGCTCCGCCGAGGGCGACGAAAAGGAGTTCCACGAGACGGGAATCTAGCCGACGAAGCCGATGCGGCGCGACTCCTCGGCGCCGATCTCGACGTAGGCGACGCCCGCGGTCGGGACCACGTAGATGCGGCCCTTGTCGTCGGTCAGGCGCAGCACGCCGGTCCCGCCGGCGATGGCGGCCTCCACCTGCTCGGCGATCTCGTCGGGCGACTGCGCCGACTCGAATCCCAGCTCGCGGGGGGCGTTGACTACTCCGATGCGGATCTCCACGGCGTGCCTCTCAGGTGTTCAGGGCGGTCGCGAAACCGACCGTCCGATGTGAGTTCAGACTACGGCACACGGCTCGCGGCTCCGGGTCACGTTCTCTGTCGGCGGACGCCGATACCGTGAAGGACATGACGACCCGAGGTTTCCGTCCGCGCGCCGACCGGCGCCGTGCGAACGGCGACCCCGTCCTCGACGAATCCCAGGCCGCCGTGCTCGGCCTCGGCGACGGGGCATCGGCGGCCGTCCTGGGAGCCCCGGGCACCGGCAAGACGACGACCCTGGTCGAGGCCATCGCCGAACGGGTGCTCGGCCGCGGGTACGCGACGGACGAGGTGCTCGCGCTGAGCGCCTCCCGGACCGCGGCGACCGCACTCCGGGACCGCATCGCGCTCCGGCTGGGGGTGCCCACCAACGGACCGCTGGCCCGGACCGCCACCTCCCTCGCCTTCCAGCTGGTCGGCGCCCGGGCCCGGCGCACCGGGGAGGACGCCCCGCGGCTGCTCACCGGCGGCGAGCAGGACCAGATCATCGCCGAGCTGCTCGCCGGCCACATCGAGGACGGCACAGGCCCGCACTGGCCGGAGCCCCTGGTCGAGGAGGTGCGGTCGCTGCGCGGCTTCCGCACCGAGCTGCGCGAGCTGATGGCACGCTGCGCCGAGCACGGAATCGGCCCGTCCCGCCTCTCGGAGCTGGGGGCGGTGTCCGGCCACGACGAATGGCGGGCGGCCGCGCGGTTCCTCGCCGAATACCAGACCGTCGTCGACAGCTACCGGGGAGGGTTCGTCGACTCGGCGGAGCTCATCGCCTCCGCCGTCGCCGTCGTGCGTGAAGGGAGTGCGCTCGACCGCCTGCGCGTCGTGTTCGTCGACGACCTCCAGGAGGCGACGGTCGCGACGATCGCGCTGCTGAAGGCGCTGAGCGAGCGGGGGGTTGCCGTCGTCGCGTTCGGCGACCCGGACGTCGCCTCCACCACGTTCCGCGGCGCGGAGACCGGCGCGCTGGGCCAATTGGCCGTGCGCCTGGGCGTCCCGGTCGAGCGCTTCGTGCTCGGCACCGCTCACCGTCAGAGTCCCGCACTCCGCGACCTGACCGTCCGCGTGACGGAACGCATCGGCACGGCAGCCGCGGGCGTGCAGCGTCTCGCGTCCGCCGGGCGGCGTGCGCCCGACGGCGCCGGCGACGGGCCGGAGACCCGAACGGAGACCCCGCCGGAGACCCGAACGGAGACCCCGCCGGAGGTGCTGCGGATCCTCGCGGCGTCCGCGCCGGCCGAGGCGGCCCGACTCGCGCGCCGGCTGCGCGAGCGTCACCTGCTCGACGGCATCGCGTGGGACGAGATGGCGGTCGTGGTGCGCTCGGGAGCCCACGTGCCCGGTCTCGCACGGGCGCTGGCGGTCGCGGAGGTCCCGACCAAGACGAGCATCGCCGGTCGCGCACTGCGCGACGACTACGCGGCGCGCCAGCTGATCACGGTGGCCGGCGTGGAGCTGGGGGCGGTCGAGACCACTCCCGCCGTCGCGACCGAACTGCTGCTGGGTCCGTTCGGCGGGCTCGACGCGGTCAGCCTCCGCCGTCTCCGGCTCGCGCTCCGTCAGGAGGAGCTCGCGGGTGCGGGGAACCGGCCGGGGGACGACCTGCTGGTGGAGGCGCTCGCGGATCCTGCACACCTGGCGACCATCGACTCGTCGCCCGCGCGCCGTGCCGGCCGCCTGGCCGAGACGCTCCGTGCCGGGCGCGAGAAGGCCGCCGCCGGTGCGACGATCGAGGAGCTCCTGTGGCACATCTGGGAGCGCAGCGGGCTCGCCGGACGCTGGCTGGAGCAGTCGGAGCGCAGCGGGATCGTCGCCGACGAGGCCAACCGTCATCTGGACGGCGTCGTCGCCCTGTTCACCGCCGCCCGACGGTTCGTGGAACGCTATCCCGAACGCCCCGCGGCCGATTTCGTCGTCGAACTGCTGGGCGCCGAGGTCCCGGAGGACACCCTCGCGGCCCAGACTGCGGGGCCGGCAGTGCTGGTGTGCACCCCGAGCGCGACGGTCGGTCGCGAGTTCGAGGTGGTCGCCGTCGCCGGTCTCCAGGAGAGCGTCTGGCCCAACCTCCGGCTGCGCGGCTCGCTGCTGCACCCGCAGGAGCTCGGCGATGCCCTCGCCGGGCGTGAGACGGCGACGGAGGACCAGCGCGCCCAGGTGCTCGGCGACGAGCTGCGGATGTTCGCCCTCGCCGTCTCGCGCGCACGCGGCCAGGTGATCCTGAGCGCCACCGCGAACGACGACGAGCAGCCCTCCCCGTTCCTCCGGCTGCCCGGCGACCTCGCGGTCGACGACCGGGACGAGGGCATCCACCCCCTCTCCCTGCGCGGGATGGTCGGCCGGCTGCGGCGCCGTCTCGCGACGACGGGCTCGCCCGACGCGGCGGACGCGCTCGCGCGCCTCGCCGACGCGGACGTCGAGGGAGCCGACCCCGGCACCTGGTACGGCCTCATCGAGCCGTCCACGGTCGATCCGCTCGTCGATCTCGACGACGAGGAGGCCGTCGTCCGTGTCTCGCCCTCGCGCCTCGAGACCTTCGAGAAGTCCCCGTTGGCCTGGTTCGTCGACGCGATGGCCTCGTCGTCGAGCGGCCTGGCCGCCGGTATCGGCACGGTGGTGCACGCGGTCATGGAGGAGGCGAGCACCAGCGACGACCCCGACCTGAGCGTCGAGCGGCTCTGGGGCGGCATCGAGCGCCGGTGGAGCGAACTGACGTTCGAGTCCCCGTGGCTGGAGGAGAAGGAGCGGCGGCGGACCCGCATCCTGGCTCAGGGCGTGTCGGAGTACCTGCGCGACTTCGAACGCGCGGGCGGCGCCTTGCTCGGCTCGGAGGGCGAGTTCGAGTTGCGCATCGGCCAGGCGCTGGTGCGCGGCACGATCGACCGCGTGGAGCGCACGGCCGACGGGACGGTCGTCATCGTGGACCTCAAGACCGGCAATCGCACGCCGACCGCGGCGGAAGCGGTGGAGCACGCCCAGCTCGGGGCGTACCAGCTCGCCCTCGAGCACGGTGCGATCGAGGTCGCCGACGGTCTTCCCTCCGGCGGGGCGAAGCTGTTGTTCGTCGCCAAGGGCGTGCGCGGCAAGGGATACCGCGAGGTCGCCCAGGACCGGGTCGACGCAGCCGGCCTGGAACGGTTGAAGGAGCGCGTCGCCGATGCGGCGACGGGCATGGCCGCGGCGACGTTCGCCGGGGTCGTCGACCTCGGCGACCGCGACCCGCACGCGAAGTACGAGTACCGCATCCACCTCGTTCCGGCGGTGAGCGCCTGATGGGCCGGGCGACGGGGACCGCGGCGAGTGCGAGGACGACGACGGGGACGACGACGGGGACGACGACAGGGATGAGGCGGCCGTGAACGACGAGAACGTGCTCGAATGGGCCGCCGCCGACGCTGATCTGGACCTCGTCGAGCAGGCGCTCACCCTCGACGACCCGACCGTCGAGGAGGAACGCGGTGCGCGTCCCGCGCGCGCGGTCAGCGCCGTCGAGATCGCCCGTGCCCTCGGCCTCCCCGAGCCGACCGTGCAGCAGCAGGCGGTCATCGAGGCGCCGGTGCGCCCGGCGATCGTGGTGGCCGGAGCCGGCAGCGGCAAGACCGAGACCATGGCGAACCGTGTCGTGTGGCTGCTCGCCAACGGGCATGCCCGCGTGCCCGAGATCCTCGGTCTGACCTTCACGCGCAAGGCCGCCGGCGAGCTCGCCGCCCGCATCCGCACGCGCATCGAGCAGCTCGACGGGTCCGGACTGACCGACATCGTCTTCGACCCGTTCGAGTCGCCCGAGGTCGCGACCTACAACGCGTTCGCCAACGCCATCTTCCGCGAGAACGCGCTCCTGATCGGGCGCGAGCCCGAGTCGGCCGTGCTGACGGAGGCGTCGGCGTGGCAACTCGCACGGCGGCTCGTGGTCGGGAGCACCGACGAACGCCTCGTCGACCTGGAGCGCGGGGTGGACGCCGTCACCAGCGCGGTGCTCTCCCTGAGCCGCGCGCTGAGCGAGAACGTCGCCGACGCCGCCGAGGTGGAGCGAATGGTGGCCGGGTTCGCGAGGATCGTCGAGCTGCCCACGGGGAACGGTCGTGTGAAGGATGCGTATGCGTCCGTCCGCACGGCGGTGGGGGCCGTGGGGTCGCTCCCGCCCCTGCTCGATCTGGCCGAGGCGTTCGCCGAGGAGAAGCGCCGCCGCGGCTTCGTCGAGTACTCCGATCAGGTCGCTCTCGCGCTGTCGATCGCGGAGCGGCTGCCGGACGTCGTCGACGACTACCGTCGCCGTTTCCGTGTCGTGCTCCTCGACGAGTACCAGGACACCTCGGTGGTGCAGACCCGGCTGCTGTCCACGCTGTTCGCCGGGCAGGCCGTGATGGCCGTGGGCGACCCGCACCAGTCCATCTACGGCTGGCGCGGGGCCAGCGCGGCCAACCTCGGGCGGTTCTCGGCCGACTTCACCGGTCGGCGGGCAGGATCGGAGCACGGCGGGGCGGATGAATACGCGCTGAGCACGAGCTGGCGCAACCCGACGAGGGTCCTCGATGCGGCGAACACCCTGGTGCAGCCGCTCTCGGCGGCCTCGCCGGTGCACGTCGAGATGCTGCAGCCTCGCCCGGGAGCGGTGGCCGGCGAGCTGACGACGGAGTTCGGCCAGACGGTGGCGGACGAAGCCGAGACGGTCGCCGCATGGCTGGGCGAGCGGATCGCCGCCCGCGACGCGAACGGTGTGCCGCCGAGCGCCGCGCTGCTCTGCCGCTCCCTCAAGAAGATCGACGTCTTCACGGCCGCGCTGGCACGCCGCGGCATCCCGTACCACGTCCTGGGCCTCGGCGGCCTGCTGGAGCAGCCGGCGATCGCCGACCTGGTGAGCGCGCTGCGGGTGATGCACGACCCCACGGCGGGCTCAGAACTCATCCGGCTGCTCACGGGAGCACGCTGGCGCGTCGGCCCCAAGGACATCGCCGGCCTGCGTCGGGTCGCCTCGTGGCTGTCGACGCGCGACCACCGGTTCCAGGAGCTCGACCCGGATGTGCGCGACCGGCTGCGGCGATCGGTCGCGGGGGAGGAGTCCGCCTCGCTCGTCGACGCGCTCGACTTCGTGGTCGAGGCGCCGGAGGGGCACAGCAAGCTCGACGAGATCAGCCCCGTCGGGCTGGACCGGATGCGCGACGCCGGGCGGCTCCTCGACCGGCTGCGCTCGCGCGTCGGCCTCGACCTCCTCGACCTCGTGACCCTCGTGCAGCAGGAGCTCCTGCTCGACATCGAGGTGGCCGCGAACGAGTCCGCCCAGCTCGGGCAGGCGAGCCTGGACGCGTTCGCCGAGCAGGTGGCGTCCTACCTCGCCGCCGACGACCGGGCCACGCTCGGCTCCTTCCTGGCCTGGCTCGCAGAGGCCGAGCAGCGCGACAACCTGGCGCCCCGCAGCGAGGACCCGGAGCCGGGGACCGTGCAGATCCTCACCATCCACGGCTCCAAGGGCCTCGAATGGGACATCGTCGCCGTCCCGCGCCTGGTGGACGGCGAACTGCCCGGCCCGCCGCAGAGCCGGAAAGGCTGGCTCGCCTTCGGCCAGCTGCCGAACGAGTTCCGCGGCGACTCGGCCGAGCTCCCGGTGCTGGCCTGGCGAAACGCCGAGGACCAGAAGCAGATCGACGAGTCGATCGACGCCTTCGAAGCCGAGAACCTGCGCCGGCATCTGGACGAGCAGCGGAGGCTGATCTACGTCGCCGTCACGCGCGCCAGGGAACGGCTCCTGCTGACGGGGTCCTACTGGTCGACGCAGACGAGGCCGCGCGGTCCCGGTGCGTACCTTCTCGAACTGCAGGCCGCCGGCCTGCTCCCGGCCGACGCCTTCCCGGAGTGCGACGAGCCCGACGAGAACCCGCTGTCGCTCACGGCGCAGACCGTCGCCTGGCCGCTCGATCCGCTCGGGACGCGGCGGAGTCGCGTTCTGGCCGCGGCGGAGTCCGTGCGCTCGCGACGCGAGCAGGGCGGGTCGTCGGGGGGCGCCTACAGCCGTGACCTGGACCTCCTGCTCGCCGAACGCGCCAGCCGGGCACAGGACGCCGGGCTCGTCGAGCTGCCGACGCGCATCCCGGCCTCGCGCTTCAAGGACTACATCTCCGACCCGGGGACGGTCGCCGCCACGCTGCGCCGCCCGATGCCCGAGCGGCCCTACCGGCAGACGCGGCTCGGCACCCTGTTCCACCACTGGGTGGAGGAGCGGTTCGGCTCGACCGCCGGCGGCTCCGACGTCCTGGACGCGGCCGCGACCGAGCTCGACGACCCCGCGGGCGAGATGCTGGAGGCGGAACGCCTCGCCGAGCTGCAGGCCACCTTCGCGGCGAGCACCTGGGCCGGCCGTCGGCCGGAGGAGGTCGAGCTCGAGATCCACGTGACCCTCGCCGGCCAGGTGGTGGTGTGCAAACTCGATGCCGTCTATCGCAGCGACGACGGCGTCCACGAGTACCAGATCGTCGACTGGAAGACCGGGAAGGCGCCGCGCGACGCCGCGGACCTCGAGCGCAAGCAGCTTCAGCTCGCGCTCTACCGCCTCGCGTACGCCCGTTACTCCGGCGTCGATCCTGCACTCATCGACGCGGTGTTCTACTTCGTCGCCGACGACGAGGTCGTGCGGCCGGAGCGCCTCTACGAAGAGGAGGAGCTGCGCTCGCTCTGGTCCTCGGCGACCGGCTTCATCCCGCCCGAGCGACCGTAACCGTCGGCGCGGTCGCCGGGGGTGCGGTCGAGCATCGCTTCGACGTCGCCGATCGCCATGATCGGTCCGGTGGCGTTCGAGAGCGGATTGACCGCGTTGCTGTGCACCCGGTCCACCAGCCCGTCGAGCATGAGGACCGCGTCGTCGACGATGCTCTGATCGCGGACCTCGCGGCCGTGGAGCAGCCAGCGGGCGACCTCCAGCTCGGCGTACAGCATCGCGCGCTGCGTGAACTGGCGATCGGTGGCCACCTGGCGCGCCGAGGCGTAGGCGGTGAGGGCACCGTCGGTGGCCTCCGGGTTCATGGCGAGCAGCCAGTGCAGATCGCGGGCCGGGTCGCCCACCCGCAGCGCGGACCAGCCGAGGACGGCGGTCACGGAATCCTCGTCGACGAGGAAGGAGTCCGCGGTGAGGGCCCCGTTGATCACAGTCGGCTGGAATTGCCACAGCGAGTGGTCGGCGGTGGCGTCGCGCCAGCGGTCCCGCAGCGCCGCCGGGAGGAGGCCCGTGGCGGCGGCCGACTCGATGAGCGACGTCGCCGAGCCGAGCGAGTCGGCGGCGGAGAGCACGGGCAGGCCGGCCTCCCCGACGAAGCTCGTGGGCAGGGTGTGGATCGCGGCGATCGCGTGCCCGATCGAGCCCGCGAGGCCGTCGCCCGGCGGCACCTCCTCGACCGTCACGTGGTCACCGGGGAGGAAGTCGTAGACGAGCGCCCGAGTCCCGCCCACCGGCGCCTGGCCGAGGAAGTGGGGGACATCGAACGGCAGCCGGCTGCGGATCCCCGTGGTCAGCGCACGGAGGGCGACGAGGTCGGCGCTCTGCTCCGACTCGGCGGACTGCGACACCGGGACGCGGACGATGCAGACGCGGCCGTCCCGTTCGTCGAGCAGCGCTGAATCGAACTCGCCTGCGCCGTCGCGGGAGTAGCTGCGGGCGCCGGTGACGGCGAGGTCGGGCACGGCCGAAGCGGCCAGCGCGGCTAGAGTGAAGTGGGATCTGGCCATGGTTCCTAGGCTAAATGGACATCCGCGCGTGGGCTCTGATCGCCACGCCTTGAAAGGTTCTCTCGATGTCGTCCGCACCTCCGTCCGCTCCGCTGCTGGACCTCCCGCTCTCGCGTCACGCGGTCGATCGCGATCACGCGGCGCGCTCGCGTCCCGCGCTGTTCGACGAGCTCTGGGAGGAACCGGGCACCCGCGTCCTGGCGCTGTGGAAGGGGCGTGCGCTCCTGACCCCCGAGAGCATTCCGGGGGCGACCCCGTCGGGAGACGGCTGGAGCTCACCGGACGCGGGCGAGACCGCGCTCGACCTGCTCCCCGTCGAACGCGTCACGTCGGCGCTGGTCCGGGTCTACCTCGGTCGCACGCTCGTGGCCGCGCCGACCGAGCCCGTCGGGTCGGCCGTCGTGCTCGAGGTGCTCACCGACGCCGCAGCTCAGGAGCTGGAGCCCGACGAGGCGCGCTGGGGCAACCTGCGCACCGTCGCGACGACCCTCAGCGACCGGGATGCCGGACTCTTCACCGAGGCGCTCGCGATAGCGAACTGGCACGCCTCCCACACCCACTGCCCGCGCTGCGGCACCCCGACGGTCGTCCAGCAGGCCGGCTGGGTGCGGCACTGCTTCGAGGACGGCTCCGAGGTCTTCCCCCGCACCGATCCCGCCGTGATCGTGACCGTGCTCGACGCCGACGACCGTCTCCTGCTGGGCTCGAACGCCATGTGGGAGCATTCGCGGTACTCGCTCCTCGCCGGATTCGTCGAGCCGGGGGAGTCGTTCGAGTCCGCTGTCGAGCGCGAGATCTTCGAGGAGGCGGGGATCCGGGTCGTCGACGCGCGCTACAAGGGCTCGCAGCCGTGGCCGTTCCCCGCCTCCGTCATGGTCGGCATGACGGCTCGCCTCGCCGAGGATCAGGCGCCGTCCGCCCTCGCCCCCGACGGCGAGGAGATCCTCGACCTGCGCTGGTTCAGCCGCCTCGAGCTCTGGGACGCGCGGGAGCAGATCATCCTGCCGGGTCGTTCGTCGATCGCCCGTGCCCTCATCGAGGACTGGTACGGAGGGTCCCTCGACGAGCCGCCGGCGGCACCGTGACCGAGGGGCCAGCCACCCCCGCAGCACTGCTGGCCGGTCTGGACACGCAGCAGCGGGTCGCCGCCGAGGCCCTCTTCGGCCCGGTCTGCATCCTGGCCGGGGCGGGAACGGGCAAGACGCGTGCGATCACGCATCGGATCGCCTACGGGGTCGCCTCGGGTGCGTTCACTCCCAACCGGGTCATGGCGCTGACTTTCACCAACCGTTCCGCAGCGGAGTTGCGCGGCCGCCTGAGGCAGCTCGGGGCGGGCGGTGTCGCCGCGCGGACGTTCCACGCCGCCGCGCTCGCGCAGCTCAACTACTTCTGGCCGCAGGTGACCGGCGGCCAGCTCCCGAGCGTGCTCGACGGCAAGGGCCGGGTGCTGGGGCATGCGGCCGAGAAGCTCTCCCTGCGCCTCGACACTCCGACGCTCCGAGACCTCGCCGCCGAGATCGAGTGGCGCAAGGTGTCGGGTCTGACCCTCGACCAGTACGCCGCCGCGCTCGCCTCGCGCCCGCTCCCCGGAACCCTCACGGTCGACCAGCTGGTCGACCTGCATCGCACCTACGAGGAGCTCAAGGACGAACGCAAGCAGATCGACTTCGAGGACGTGCTGCTCGTCTGCGCCGGCATGATCGAGATGGAACCCTCCGTCGCGATGCAGGTGCGCGAGCAGTACCGCTACTTCGTGGTCGACGAGTACCAGGATGTCTCGCCTCTCCAGCACCAACTGCTCCAGCTCTGGCTCGGCACCCGTCGCGACCTGTGCGTGGTCGGTGACGCCAGCCAGACGATCTACTCGTTCGCGGGCGCACGGAGCGAGTACCTGCTCGGGTTCGAGCGGGAGAACCCGGGCGCGACCGTCGTGCGCCTGGAGCAGAACTACCGATCGACGCCAGGGGTGATCGAGACGGCGAACCGGCTCATGCGCGGGCGGTCCGGCGCCCTCACCCTGAGGGCGGCCGCAGCGGGGCATGCGCGCGACGGCCGGGATGCGGCGGACGTCGCGCCGCCGGCGGCGTTCGACGACGACCGGGCCGAGGCCCGGGCCGTCGCCGAGCAGATCGCGGCCGAGCTGGCGGCGGGCGCCCGCCCGGAGAGCATCGCCGTCCTCTACCGTGTCAACGTGCAGGCGGCCGTGCTCGAGCAGGCGCTCGGCGATCTGGGCATCAGCTACCAGGTCAGGGGCTCGAAGCGGTTCTTCGACCTGCCCGAGGTGCGCCAGGCGATCATGACGCTCCGCGCGGCGAGCGTGGCGGCCACGGACGAGCCCGTCTTCAAGTCCGTGAGCGACGTGCTGCGCACTCTCGGCTGGTCGGTTCAGCCGCCGTCCGGACGCGGCGCCGTCCGGGATCGCTGGGAGTCCCTCAACGCGATCATGGGGCTCGTCGATGAGATGGCGCCCGGCACCACGTTCCGCCGGTTCACGGACGACCTGCTGGCGCGCCAGGCCGGTCAGCACGAGCCCACCCTCTCCGCGGTCACCCTGGCGACGCTGCACGCGGCGAAGGGCCTCGAATGGGAGTCGGTTTACCTGGTGGGGCTCAGCGAGGGTCTCGTCCCGATCAGCTTCGCGACCGGCTTCGAGCAGATCGACGAGGAACGGCGTCTGCTCTATGTGGGAATCACCCGTGCGCGTCAGCGCCTGCGGCTCAGCTGGGCGCATCGCGGATCCCATCCCGGCCGGCCGGTGTCCCGTCAGCCATCGCGCTTCCTGGCGGAACTCGCGGCGCCGGCCCGGCCGGCTCGCTCGATCGACTCCCGGCCGGTGTCTCCTCCGGCGTGACCGGCAGCTGAAGGCACCCGCATTCCGGATGCGGCATATGCTCGCGTGTGCTCCAGTCGCCGGTGGCGGGGTGGAAGTGGCGGCTCAGCGCGGGCGCGGGCATGCGGCCCTCTGTGCCGCCCGGGGCCGTCGTGCGCCTCGTGTCCGTCCCGCTGTCGATCGCCGCGCAGACCATCGCGACGGCGACGGAGGCGACCGCTCCGCAGATGAGTTCGGACTCTCCGGGGTGCGGCCGGGCGTGGAGCTGGGCGGCCATCGCAGGCCACGCGGGCTCCGCATCGGTGCGGTGCAGGTCGACGCACCGGATGCACGGCCCCCGACCGGGGCGGACGAGCGGCCCGACGCCGACACCGCCATCGCTGAAGACGACGGGCAGATGGGGCACGTCGCGGCGCAGCCATCGGCTGTGGCGGGACGGCTCGATCGCGAACGAGCCGACGACGACCGCGAGCGCGGTGCGATCGAGGGCCGGATCGCTCCAGCCGAGCCCGCTGCGGACCTCCACCCCCGCGTCGCGCAGCAGACCGACCATGCGGCCCGCGGTCGGCCCGTCTCCGTCGAGGACGACGAGCGGTGGCGTGCCCCCGCCCTCCGGATCGCGGTCCAAGACCGGGGCGAGCCGTCCGAGCAGCGCGTCCACGACCTGCGGATCGGCGCGCGCACGCTTCGCGATCATGCGCAGCCCCGCCGGCGAGACCCCGTCGGCCAGGGCGGCGATCATGCGCTCCTCGGCGAGGCTCACCCGGTCCAGCACGAGCCGGGGCACATCGACCCCGAACTGCAGGGTCTCCGGGGTGCGCCATACCCGGGGGATGCGGGGATCGAGTGCGAGGACCATCCCGTCATCCTGCCCGGACGCGCGCGCCGTCCCGCGGTTATCCACAGGCGACGAACGGTCGCGCCGATCATCCCCAGGCGGCCGGGAGCCACCGCCGCGTGACGGCCGGGTCAGTCCTCCGCGGGACGCTCGCCGTCACCGCGGAGCAGATCCTCGATCGCCTGATCCAGTTCGTCGCGCTCGGGCTCGGTGCCGGCCGCAGCCGCAGTCAGCCGGGCGACCAGCGCCGACGGGTCGTCGAGGTCGCCTGCCTGGGGGAGGAGGTCGGGGTGCGACCAGAGCCCGTCGCGGGCGTCCTGCCCGACGGCGTCCGTGACCGCCTGCCACATGGCGGCCGCCTCGCGCAGGCGGCGCGGGCGCAGTTCCAGTCCCACCAGTGTCGCGAACGCCGACTCGGCGGGGCCTCCAGATGCCCGTCGGCGCCGCACCGTCTCGGCGATGGCGTCGGCGCGCGGGAGCAGGCGGGTCGCACTGGCGGTGACGACGTCGACCCAGCCCTCGACCAGTGCGAGAACGGTCTCGAGCCGGGCCAGGGCCTCCTGCTGCTCCTCCGTCTTCGGCGGGATGAGCGCGCCGCTGACCATCGCGTCCCGCAGCTCCTCGGGGTTCGAGGGGTCGAAACTCTCGGCGAGCGATTCGAGCCGCTCGGTGTCGATGGTGATGCCCTTCGCGAACGCGGTGATCTGGGTGATCAGCTGCAGCCGCAGCCACTTGGCGTGACGGAACAGGCTCGCGTGCGCCAGTTCGCGCACCGCGAGGTAGAGCTGGACCTGGTCCTCCGGGATGTCGAGGCCCGCGCCGAACTCGGCGACGTTCTGGGGGATGAGCGCCGCCGTGCCGTCGGCCAGCAGGGGGATGCCGATGTCGCCGCCGGAGACGACCTCCTTCGCCAGCTGACCGACCACCTGGCCGAGCTGCATGGCGAAGAGGGCGCCGCCGATCGAGCGCATGAGCTGCCCGGCGTTCTGCAGCATCCCCTGCATCTCTTCGGGCGCCTGCTCGGCGAGGACGCGCGTGAGGGCGTCGGAGATGCTGAGGGCGACCGGCTCGGCCAGCTGCGTCCAGAGCGGCATGGTCTGGCGTGCCCACTCGGCGCGGCCGATCAGCTCGGGCGTGCCGGAGAGCCCGGCGACCGTCGTCGCCTGATCGAGCCAGAGCCCGGCCACGTTGAAGGCCTGGTCGAGCGAAGCGCGCTCGGCCGGGGTCACCGCGTGGGCGCCCTCGCCGGCCAGTGTGCGTGCCTGCTGCTCGGCGATGTCCCAGTTGATGCCGCCGCCCGGGTTGAGGAGGGCGTTCTGCAGCTGCCCGAGCAGCTTCTGGATGCTCGCCGGATCGTTCGGGAGGCCGGCGGCACCGGCGAGCTGGCTCGGGTCGATCGACGAGTCTCCGGAGAGGAACTCGCGCAACATGTCCCGGAACTCGTCGTCCGGCTCCTTGTTCGGCTCGTCGGCCATGGTGCGCCCCTCGTCTCGAATCGATGCCGCTCGCGGTGTGCGGCTTTCAGGCTCGCCATCTACGCTAGCTCCTGATCTCCAAGAGCCGGGTGGGAATCCGCCTCGCTTGCCTCGCGCGCGGTGCGCCCGTGGCGAACACGACCGAAGGGACCACCCGAGTGAGCCTGTTCACCGACGACGAGCTTGCCGCGACGGAGCAGCCGCCATCGATCCGGCCCTCCCGTCGCGTGGTCGTCGGCTGGGTCTCGGTGCTCGCCGCCTTCGCGCTGACCCTCGTCCTCGCGCTCGCGCCTGCGCCGTTCGTCATCGAGATCCCCGGTCCGGTCTTCAACACGCTCGGCACCGACCAGCAGGTCGGCACGGCAAAGAGCGACGACGCGAAGCAGCTCATCACCATCCCGGGCCAGACGACCTACCCGACCTCGGGCTCGCTCGACCTCTTGACCGTCTCCGTCGTCGGCAACCCGGACTCGCGCCCGAACTGGTTCGACATCGTCACGTCGTGGTTCCAGCCGAGCCGCGCCGTGCTGCCGATCGACTCCGTGTTCCCTCCGGGCACGACGACCGAGCAGTCGAACGCCGAGAACGCCGCGCTGATGGTGGACTCGCAGCAGGACGCCGTCGCGGCGGCGCTCAACGAGATGGGCTACGACTTCCCGCAGGCGGTCGTGGTCAAGCAGCTCATCACGGGCTCGCCGGCTGCGAAAGCACTCAAGGAGGGCGACGAGATCACGAGCGTGAACGGCGCCGCGGTGAAGAGCGTGCAGGGTCTGCGGGACGCCATCGCCGCCAATGGCACCGACAAGCAGGCGCAGGTCGGCATCCTGCGCGACGGTGCGGCCAGCACCGTCGGGATCACGCCGGCCGAGTCCTCCGGCGGCGCCGTGCTCGGCATCGGCGCCGGGATGGACTACACCTTCCCCTTCGAGGTGAAGATCCAGCTCGACAACGTGGGCGGCCCGAGCGCCGGCCAGATGTTCGCCCTCGGGATCATCGACAAGCTGACCCCGGGCGAGCTGACCGGCGGCAAGCGGATCGCCGGGACCGGGACCATCGACAACGTGGGCAACATCGGCGCGATCGGCGGCATCCGGCAGAAGATGTACGCCGCCCGCGACGACGGCAAGGCCGCGTACTTCCTCGCTCCCGCCTCCAACTGCGACGAGGTCACCGGGCACATCCCCGCCGGGCTGAAGGTGTTCGCGGTCAAGACGCTCTCCGACTCGCTCGCGGTGCTCAAGGCGGTGAGCTCGGGGGGCAGCACCAGCGGTCTGCCCACCTGCCCCGCCTCCTGACGCGCCCGGGAGTGCACGGCCCAGCGGCGGGCACGGCGTTCTCCAAGCGACGCCCGCCTAGGATGGATGCTGATCTGCACATCACGCGAGAGCAAGAGGGCCGCACGTGAGTTCAACAACCGCCGCACGACCAGCAGGACGCCGCCGTGCGGCCGTCTGGATCACCCTCGGGGTGATCGTCGCCCTGGTGATCCTGTTCTTCGTCTTCGCCGGACTGTACGCGGACATCCTGTGGTACCAGCAGGTCGGATTCCTGAATGTGCTGACAACGCAGTGGTTCGGTGCGATCGCGATGTTCTTCGTCGGGTTCCTCGCGATGGCGCTGCCGCTGTGGGCGTGCATCCAGCTGGCCTACCGGCTGCGACCGGTGTACGCCAAGCTGAACAGCCAGCTCGACCGCTACCAGCAGGTCATCGAGCCGCTGCGTCGTCTGGCGATGTACGGCATCCCGATCGTCTTCGGCATCTTCGCCGGCGTCTCGTCGTCGAGCCGCTGGCAGCTGGCGGCGGCGTGGATCAACGGCACGCCGTTCGGCAAGACCGATCCGCTGTTCCATATCGACATCGGCTTCTACGTCTTCGCGCTGCCCTTCTACCGCAGCGCCGTGGGCTTCGCGTCGGCCGTGGTGCTCATCGCCCTGATCGCGACGCTGGCGACTTGCTACCTCTACGGCTCCATCCGGGTCTCGGGTCGCGAGGTGCGCATCAGCAAGGCCGCCCGGGTCCAGATCTCGGTCATCGCGGCCCTCTACCTGCTCCTGCAGGGCGTGAGCATCTGGCTCGACCGCTATGCCACGGTGACCGATTCGAACGTCAGCGACACGATCAACGGCGCCGCGTACACCGATGTCAACGCGACCATCCCCGGTCGCGCGATCCTCGCCGGAGCCGCGATCTTCGTCGCCATCCTCTTCGTCGTCACGGCGTTCGTCGGCCGCTGGCGGTTCCCGCTGGTCGGCACGGCCCTGCTCATCGTCGCCGCCCTCGTCGTCGGCGCGATCTTCCCCTGGGTGATCCAGCGCTTCCAGGTGGAGCCGAGCCAGAAGACGCTCGAGACGCCGTACATCCAAGACTCCATCGACGCGACCAGAGCGGCGTACGGCCTGAGCGACATCGAGGTGATCCCGTACGACGCCAAGACGGATGCGGAGGCCGGCGCACTCCGCCAGGACGCGCAGACCACCGCGCAGATCCGCATCATCGACCCGGCGATCGTCAGCCCGTCGTTCCGTCAGCTGCAGCAGTTCCGCCAGTACTACGCGTTCCCGAACACGCTCAACGTCGACCGCTACACGGTCAACGGCGCCGAGCAGGACGCGGTGGTCTCGGTCCGCGAGCTCCAGCAGTCCGGTCTCACCAGCGGCAGCAACTGGTACAACAACACCCTCGTCTACACCCACGGCTACGGCATGGTGGCGGCGTACGGCAACCAGCGGTCGTCCGACGGACAGCCGGTGTTCATGGAGTACGGCATCCCGACCCAGGGGACGCTCGGTGAGTACGAGCCGCGCATCTACTTCGGCCAGCAGTCGCCGACGTACTCGATCGTGGGCGCTCCGAAGGGCACCAAGTCGGTCGAGCTCGACTACCCGGGCGGCGCCGACGGTGCCCAGCAGACGTACACGACGTTCAACGGAAACGGCGGTCCCAAGCTCGACAACATCTTCAAGCGCCTCGTCTACGCGCTGAAGTTCCAGGACGAGCAGATCGTGCTGTCCGACGCCGTGAACAACAACTCGCAGATCCTCTACGACCGCGACCCGATCAAGCGCGTGCAGAAGGTCGCCCCGTACCTGACCCTCGACTCGCAGGCGTACCCCGCCGTGGTGGACGGCCGGGTCAAGTGGATCATCGACGGGTACACCACGAGCGACCAATACCCCTACTCGCACGTCGGCAGCCTGAGCGACGCGACGGCGGACACCGAGACGCCGAAGCCGGCCTACGCCTTCGACGACATCAACTACATCCGCAACTCGGTGAAGGCCACGGTCGACGCCTACGACGGATCCGTCACGCTCTACGCGTGGGACGCCAAGGACCCGGTGCTCAAGACCTGGGAGAAGGTCTACCCGTCCACGGTCAAGCCCATCAGCGACATGAGCGCACAGCTGCTGAGCCACGTGCGCTACCCGGCCGACCTGTTCAAGGTGCAGCGCTCGGTGCTCGGGCAGTACCACGTGACCGACGCGGGATCGTTCTACTCCCGCGAGGACGCGTGGACGACTCCGCCGGACCCGACCTCGTCGTCGACCGATCCCACCCTGCAGCCGCCCTACTACCTGACGCTGCAGATGCCGGGGCAGACCTCGCCGAGCTTCTCGCTCTACACGACGTTCATCCCGCAGGCCTCCAGCGAGGCCAGTAGATCGGTCCTGAAGGGCTATCTGGCGGTCGATGCCGATGCCGGCTCCACCAAGGGGAAGGTCGCCGCCGGTTACGGCAAGTTGAGACTCTTGTCCCTGCCCTCCAGCGACACCATACCGGGGCCGGGTCAGGTACAGAACAACTTCAACTCCGACCCCACGGTCTCGCAGGAGCTGAACCTGCTGCGCCAGGGCAAGACGGATGTGATCAACGGCAACCTGCTCACCCTGCCGGTGGGCGGCGGTCTGCTCTACGTGCAGCCGGTGTACGTCAAGTCGACCGGTGAGACGAGCTATCCGCTGCTGCAGAAGGTGCTCGTCGCGTTCGGCGACAAGATCGCGTTCGAGGACACCCTCGACCAGGCGCTCGACTCGTTGTTCGGGGGTGACTCCGGGGCGACGGCCGGCGACAACAACGTGCCGGGCACCGACACCGGAGGAACCGGTACGGGCACGGGGACGGGCACCGGTACCGGAACGGGAACCGGCTCGTCGGGATCGACGACCAACGCGGCCCTGCAGGCCGCGCTCCAGCAGGCCAAGCAGGCCCTCGCCGACCGCGAGACCGCGCTGAAAGCGGGCGACTGGACGGCCTACGGTCAGGCGGACGCCCGCCTGCAGCAGGCACTCCAGGACGCGCTGGCGGCGGAGGGCGGCAAGTAGCCCTCACCGACGATCGCTCCGACGGCGGCCCGTGCGAGATCTCGCATGGGCCGCCGTCGCGTTCGCCGGCACCAATTCCCTCGGTCGCCGCCCTAAGCAGGACGGCGGCCGATGGCGTGCGTCCGCCGAGTCGATGAATTCTCTGCCAATCCAGGGATTTCCCGGGAGCGACGCTTGCCAGAACTTTGATTGTCCACTTTACTAACAAACATGCTCCTCGATGATGTCCGCCGGTCGGCCGCGCTCGACCCGATCCCGCCGGCGTTCGATGGGCCCATGGTGCCCGGCCGCGCATTGCGACCGCGCACCAAGGTCCTCCCGGAGCACGCCCGCAATCACAATCGATCGCTGGTGCTGCAGTCGCTGTATCGCGACGGTCGCGCGAGCCGTGCCGACCTCGCACGGGGGACCGGACTCACGCGGGTGACCATCTCGGATCTGATCGGCGAGCTCATCGCCGAAGGCCTCGTGGTCGAGCTGGGCCACCGTGACGACGCACGCCCCGGCAAGCCCGCCGTCCTGCTGGACATGGATCGCGGAGCGACCCAGATCATCGGGGTGGACCTCAGCGAGCACGCCGTCTTCCGCGGGGCGGTGCTCGACATCGACGGCCGCGTGCTCCAGAGCGCGGAGGTCCCGCTTGCGGGCAGCCGCGGCGACGAGGCGATCGCCAAGGCGCTGGATCTGGTGGCGTGCCTGGTGACCCTCGCGACGGCCCCGGTGCTCGGCATCGGGATCGGTTCGCCGGGAGTGGTCGACGCCTCGGGCACGGTGGTCGCAGCACCGAACCTCGGATGGTCCGGCGTCCCTCTCCAGCAGCTGATCGCCGAGCAGGCGGGCATGACGGTGTTCGTCGCCAACGACGCGAACGCCGCGGTGCTCGCCGAGCACGGTTTCGGAGCGGCCGACGGGGACATGATGCTGGTCAAGGTCGGCCACGGCGTGGGGTCCGGGCTCCTCGTGGCCGGCGCCATGGTGGTGGGCAGCAGGTTCGCCGCGGGCGAGGTCGGACAGGTCATGGTCGGCACCGACGAGGGCGCGGAGGCGCCGTACGACCGCGACCGGGTGCTCGAAGCGTGGCTGGCGGTGCCCCGCCTCGAATCACGCGTGGCCGCGGCCGCCATCGCGGGCGACCCGGTCGAACCGGTCCTCCGTGAAGCCGGTCAGAGGCTCGGGGTCGCCCTCGCTCCCATCGTCGGGGCGCTCGACCTCGCGGAGGTCGTGCTCAGCGGTCCGGAGGAGCTGCTCGACGGCGCGCTGATCGGCGCCGTGCGCACCACGCTCGACAATCGCACGATGGCCGGGTTCCACTCCGCCACGACCGTGAGGATGACGAGTCAGGGCCGGGACATCGTGTTGCGCGGATGCGTCATCATGGTGATGTCGGCTCAGCTCGGCGTCTCCTGACGCGGTCTGCGGTCTGCTGTCAGCGCGACCAGCTGACACCGAAGGTCGACTGCAGGGCGTGCTGCGCCGCTCCGCGGAACGGCTGGTCGATCGCCGAACGTGCGTAGCGGAAGTTCAGCGGCATCGCGGCGCGCACGGGATGCCGGGCGGCCTCCGCGCGCAGATGCCCGATGAAGTCCGGTCCGAGCTCGGCCGACGCCCCGCCGAGGACGACGTTGGGCACATCGAGGGCGGCTCCCACGAGGAGGAGTGCGCGTGCCAGGATCCGCGCGCCGGACGCGATGCGTGCGCGGGCCTCGGACGCCGAGGCGAGGACCGCGATGTCGACGGCTTCGAGGTCCGCGCCGTGGGGGAGCCCGAGCAGGCTCGTGACCGAGACCACCTCTTCGAGGCAGCCTCGGTTGCCGCAGGCGCAGACCGGTGCGTCGTCGCCGAAGAGCACGGGGACGTGCCCGATCTCGCCGGCCCGGTGCGCCGCCCCGGCGACCACGACGCCGTCGACGATCACCGCGGCACCCACTCCCGTGCTCAGGGAGACGAAGAGCCGGTTCGCCCCGAAGCCGTCGTCGGCGGACGTGTCGGCGATGGCCTCGGCATCGGCGTCGTTGACCAGATGGATCGGGGCGTCGACCACTCCCGAGAGGGCAGCGGCGAGATCGAGATCGCTCCAGCCGAGCTGCACGCTCTCGCGGATCAGCGGGCCGTCCGCGATGCCGGGAACCTGGACGCCGATCGCCGCCACCCGTGCGCCGGTGGAGGCGGCGGAGGCGGCGAGCCTGCGGATCACCGTGCGGATGTCGTCCACCGAGCCCGGCGCCGACGGGCGGTGGGAGAACCGGTGGAGCTCGTCGCCCAGCATGCTGAGGACCGCGCCGCGGATCAGGGCCGGCTGCACCAGGACCGAGAGCAGCACCTGCCGCTCCGTGTCCACGCGGAGGGTGGTGGCGCGTTTGCCGCCGGTGCTCTCCGCGAGGTCGCCTTCGGCGACCAGTCCGTCGGCGATCAGTCCCGCGAGCAGGGACGACACCGTCGCCGACGTCAACCCCGTGCGGCGGGCGATGCTCGCCCGTGTCGCCGCCCCGTTGCCCGAGAGCACGAGCTGCAGGGCGGTCGTCAGGTTCTTCTCGCGGACGGCGGCCTGCGTCGCCTTGCCGTGATCGTCTGCCACTGCTCCTGCCATCCTCGCCGTGCGCCGATCGCGGCGCGTCCTGCCCTTACGACCCTAGCGAATGGGGCGCAAGATGGGGTCATGGGGTATGGACTGATGCTCGTGGACGTGCAGCGCAACATGCTGGAGGGCGCGACGGCGATCCCGGGTGCCGACGCGTTCCGGGCAGCGCTGGGCGCCCTCCTCGAGGCCGCACGCGACGAAGGCGTCCCGATCGTGCACGTGGCGAACGACGGAGGTCCTGGCGAGCCGGACGAGCCGGGCACCGCCGGATGGGAGTTCGTGTTCGCTCCCGAGCCGGGCGAGCCCGTGGTGCGCAAGGACGACCCGGACACGTTCCTGTCGAACCCGGCCCTCGCCGACGTCCTGCACGCGATGGGCGTCGACACCCTGGTCGTCGCGGGGCTGCAGAGCGAGCGCTGCGTGCAGGCGACGGCCCTCGGCGCGCTGGAGCGCGGCTTCGCGGTCGTCGTCCCCTCCGGGGCTCACGCGACGTTCGACGGGGGTGCGCCCGCCGCCGAGGTGATCGCCCAGGTGACGCTGGAGCTGGACGCCGCCGGTGTCGAGGTGGTCGAGCTCGACGAGGTGATCTTCCGCTGACGGTGCGTCAGACCGCGTCGCGCTCCAGCTCCACCGCCTCCCGGATGCTGAGGGCGTAGATCCGCGACCGGCCGGGACGCGACGGGTCGCCGGTGACGTAGGCCACGGACTCGACGTGCTGCTCGAACGCGTTCACCTTGTCGCGCGGGGCGCCGACGATCAGCTGGAACCCGAGGCTGCGCAGGGCGGACAGGGCCCGGCCCGTGTACTCGTTGTCCGCCTTCACGAAACCCTCGTCGAGGACGATCGGGGCGTAGACGGGGACGCGGTCGGTGCCGTCGCCGAGGCGGTAGCGCAGGGCGGCGCCGAGGACGAACGCGATTAGCTCCTGGCCTTCGCCTCCCGATTTGCCTGCCACCCCTTCGTGCACGATCTGGGCGCCGTCGCGACGCGTCTCGATCGCCCGGAACTGGAAGTGCTCGCGGGCGTCGAGGACGCGCCGGCGCCAGGCCTCCCCGACCCGCGAGCGCTCCTCCAGACGTCCGAGGTCCGCGCGGAGGGACAGGAAGTCGCGCTCCACCCGCACCGGGTCCCGGGTCGTGCCCGGTTCGGTCGCGGTGTGCTTGCGCAGCGTGCGCTTGAACTCGGCGAGGTCGCTGTTGGTGGAGGGGCGCGGATCGATGTCGAGGGTGGATCCCTCGCGGAACTCGATGCCGTGGAGCGCCGCCGAGATCGGGCGGACGCCGCGGCGGATCGCGCGTCCGTCCTCCTCGATCTGCGTCAGCAGCGCGCGCAGGCTGTCGCCCATGCTCGCTCCGGCCTTGGCGAGCCAGTCGGCCTTCGCCCGCGGAAGGTCGTCTTTCACGAGCGAGCGCTGGAGGGCGAGGGCTGCGGGAAGGCTGTCGATCGAGGCGTCGAGCTCCGCCGACGGGTCCAGCTCGCGGAAACGCTCGAAGGCGCTGATCAGCAGCGTCTGGGACTGCTCGAGCGTGCGGTCGTGCGCGTCGATCTGGTCGCGGACCAGCCGTTCTGCGTCGGCGTAGCGGCGGCGGACGTCGGCGACCTCGCGCGGAGCGGCGAACGGCAGCGAGCCGAGCAGTGCACGCTCGGCGTCGTCGAGCACGGTGGCGTCCAGGTGGTCGGCCACCTCGTCCTCGATGTCGGCGAGAGCCGCGTGCTCGGCGTCGAGCTGGTCGATCACGCGCTGGATGCCCGCGCCGCGCCGTGCCGCGGCCAGGCGGGCTTCGTCCTCGCGGTCGGCCGTCGCGGTGAGCTCGGCGACCTCCGGACGCTCCACGGCGACCCGCTCCAGACGGGCGGCCAGCTCCGCGACGCGTGCCGCGGCCGGCGCGACGTCGATCGACGCCCAGTCGATCTCGGCCACCGAGGTCAGCGCCTCGCGGCGGTGCCGTTCGCCGGCGAACCGCGTCTCGGCCGCGTCGGAGGCCGTCCGCGCCTCCTCGAGCTCGGATTCGAGGCGTTCGATCTCGGCGGCCAGGTCGACGATGCGGGGTGCGTTGTCGAGGCCGATCCAGGAATCGACGGCCCGGTCGTCCTTGATGACGCGGTCGCGCGAGCCGGTGCGGAGTCCGGTGCGGGTGACCGCGCCCTTGACACCGGCCGGGAGGGTCGCGTCCAGCTCGTCCGGGGACTCGACGCAGAGCATGCTGCGGTCGGCGACGATCTCGTCGTGCAGCCAGCCGTGGAACGGACTCTGCTCGTCGAACGACAGCATCGCGGGGACTGTGCCGTGCACAGCCGTCCGCTCCGCCGGAGCGCCGACCGCGGCGGGCACCAGGACGACACGACCGCGCATGTCGTTGTCGTTCACGTACCGGCGCGCGGCGGCGAACCGGCTCTCGTCCACGACGAGGTTCGTCGCGAGATCGCCGAGCACGCGCTCGACGGCCCGGGTCCAGTCCCGGCTCCCGGCGGCGACCTCGAACAGTTCGCCTGCGTACGGGAGGGCCTCGGGGGCGACGCCGATCCCGTCGGCGATCCGTCGACGGCGGGCGTCCGCCTCGGGCGGAACGTTGCTGCGGCGTCGCTCGTAGGACGCCTTCTGCGCCGTCTTCTCCGCCAGGGAGCGCTTGACCGTGTCGACCCGGGCCGCGAGCTCCCAGCGCTGCGAGCGGTCGTCGGCGAGCTCGGCCGTCTCGCTCAGGATGGCGGCGGCGCGTTCCTGCGATGCGACGAGCTCGTCGGCGGTGAGCGGCAGGTCGAGGCCGGCGCTCGTCAGGACGCGCGCGGCGCGGTCGCGTTCGCGTTCCAGCTGCGCGAGCATCATGCCTGCGACCTCCTGCTCGCGGCGGATGCCCTCGGACGGGTCGCCGCCGACGGCCGCGAGTGTCTCGAGCGCGTCCTTGTGCGCGCGGTGCGCAGCGGACTCCTCCTCCGCGGCGGCACGACGGAGAGCCTCCTGCTCGCGCTTGGCGTCGCGGACGCGATCGACCTCGACCCGGACCCAGTCCGCGACCTTCGCCGAGAGCCAGACCCAGAGCCGACTGCTCTCCTCGTCAGAGAGCGGCGCGAGGAGCCTCCGCTTGCCGGTGCCGTCCTCCAGGGCCGCGCGGTACTGCTCCGCACGCGCCGGGACGTCGGCGAGCACGTCGAGCTTGCGACGCGTGGTCTCGAAGACGTCGTAGAGGGCCGAGGCCTCACGATAGCTGCTGAGCGTCGTCTCCCAGCGGGAGAGCGCACGCGGCTCGGTGAGCACGAACTGCTTGAAGAGGTCGTCGATCGAGAAGACGCCCTTCGACGCCTGCGCGCGGCGCAGCAAGGTCAACGCCTTCAGCTGCGACTCGTCGCTTCCGCCGATCCCGAGCTCTTCGCACAGCCGGACGCGGAACTCGGGCTGCGAGCCGGTGGCGAGGTCGCGGAGCGGATCGATCAGCCGGCCGAGCGACCCGCGGGTCAGCGGTGACGAGCTGCCTGGCTCGGGGCGGAGCTCCGCCAGGCGGGTGAGCGGGAACTCGCCGTGCACGAGCAGGTACACGGTGGAGGCGGTGACCTCGTCCTGAGTGGCGGTGTCCCGTCCGAGCCAGGCGAGGCGCGCGGCGGTGATGGTCTCGCCGAGCTCCGTGCGCCACGTGATGGCCGCGCCGGAGGCGAAGGCCGTTCCCAGCGGGCGGAGGAAGTGGGTGGTCGTGACGTCGGAGCCCGCCTCCCGCACCTCGTCGGTCTTACCGCGGGCGTAGCTGTACACCGTGCGCTCGGATCGCTGACGGGTGTCGTCCCGGGCGGCGCGGTTGAACTCCTGCGGATTGGGCATGATGACGGCGGCCATGGCGTCGAGCACGGTCGACTTGCCGCGACCGGTCGGCCCGAGGATCGCGAGCCCGCCGCGCCCGACCGGCATGGTGTGGAGGTCGTCGTAGCTGCCCCAGTTGAGGATCTGCACCTGCTCGATGCGGAACTGGCCGCTGTGGATCAGTCCGTCCGCCGGCGGCAGATCGTCCACGTCTTCGTGCTCCGCCGTGATGAGGTCGGTCACTCGTCCACCTCCGGGGATTCGTTGCGGGTGCGTTGCGTGTCGGGTGCGTCGTCGTCGCGCGCGTCGGTTCCGCTCGCCTCCTCGAACAGCCGCGTGAGATGCGCCAGTTCAGTCGTGGTGACGAGCGGCACGACGGCGGGGGAGACCACGTAGAGATCGGGGTCGTCGCTCTCGGCCAGGAGCAGTCCGAGGCGCTCCATGGCGGCGATCGCCGCCCGGATGCGCCGGTCGACGCGCACTTCGTCGTGCACGGCGTCCGTCTGGAACCGGCCGAGGAACTCGGCGATGTGATCGCGGCTGACGGTGACGGCCTCGTCGGAGGCGTCGGTGTAGGCGTGCTCCTGACGCAGGAGCACGAGGAGCAGCGATGCGTCGCGCGACAGGGGCTTCTCGCGGCGGAGGAGGACGGGCGCCCCGTCCTCCTCGCTCTGCCGCTTGAACGCGACCTCATGGTCGCGGTCGATGGTCAGCGTGAGGAAGAGCTCGTCCAGGCGGGCTCGCACGTCGTCCTCGTAGTCGATCAGCCCGGCCCAGGCCTCGGGCTGCGCGGCCCGGGTGATGAACCGGCTGGTGAGGAGCGTGACGAGGGCGCGCCGCGCCGGCATCGGGAGACGGTCGTCGGGGGAGTCCCCGAAGGCGTCGGCGCCGTCGTGCGAGACGTCGGCCAGGGCCTGTTCGGTCTGCTCGCCGGCCTGCGCGCCGGTCTGCTCGCCGGTCTGCTCGTGGTGGGTGGCGATGTCGGTCACCGGTCCGTCCTCTCGCCGCGCAGCGCGGCCGTCTCGTCGTCCGCGCCGCCGAAGCGGGTCCGCGGGAAGGTCACGTCGCGCTCCGCCTCGCCGGCGACCGCGATGCGTACGGTGTCGTCGCCGTCCAGCACCGAGTCCGCTTCGGCCGCGCGGTCCAGCAGGCTCACCAGCAGGCCCAGCCGGCGGAACTCCGGCGGCGTCGCGGCGTAGACGTCGGCACCCGAGACCTGCGGACGCTCGGCGAGGAGCCGGTCGATCGTCTCCTGCACAGCGTCGGGGCTGGTGCCGACCGCGAGTCGCAGGGCGGCGCGCTCCGAGTCGGGAAGGGCGTCGCGGCTCTCCGTGACGGCGACCCCGATGTCCGGGCGCTCGCTCCCGCGCCACGGCTGCGTCTGGGTGACGTCGGTGAGAGCCCACGGGCCGAGCCCCAGCACGTCCTCCGGCACCGCGACGGGACCCGGGCGCACCCGGGCCCACTCCGAACCGGCCGCCAGGGCGCGATCAGCCAGCGACAGGAGGCGCTGGTGCTTCGCGGCGCCCGACCGGCTGAGGAACCGCCGCAACGACGACATCCACCGGACGTAGGTCTCCTGCACGGTCTGCTCCTCGGCGAGCAGCGAGCCGATCAGCGTCTCGAGCTGCAGGCGCTGCCGCTCCGTCATCTCCTCGATCGCGACCGGCTGGCCGAGTACGCGCTCGAGGTCGGCGCGCATCCCGTCGAGCCCGTTCGACGAGAGCATCGACGCGAAGCTGCGGTAGGCACGACCTTCCGGAGTCTGCTCCAGGAGGTCGTTGTCGCGCAGGTATTGCTCCACCAGGGCGCCCTTGCCCACCTGCTCCTCGGTCGCCCGCCTCGCCACCTCTCGATGACGCTGCTCGACCATGGCGCTCAGCCGGCGGAAGTCCTCGGGGAGGGAGGCGGTGAGGCGCAGCACCTCGCGCAGCTGGCGGCGCACGGCTTCGCCCGAGGCCGGCTCCACTCCGCCGGCGGCGATGCCGTCGCGGCGCGCCTGCAGCCGGGCGATCTCCTCGTCGATGCGGGCTAGCTGGGCGTCGGCGTCCGGGTCGGTCATGTCGGCCAGCTGGTGGACCGCGTGGGCGATGCTGCCGAAGCGCGCCTCGGAGACGACCGAATCGGCGTCGACGAGCTCGCGGACCATCCGGAGCGCCTGCAGCGAGTACTGCGAGAGCCGGTATTCGGCCCGGCCCTCGCGGCCGTGGGGACGGGACCGGACGAGCCACCGGTTGTCGACCCAGCCGCGGCAGTAGTCCGCGGGCGCCGAGCGACGGGAGAGGGAAGTGTCGGGGAGGGCGGCGTCGTCGAGGGAGGCGTCGGCGACGTCGAGGGCGACCGGGACCGCCTCGCCGTCGGAGACCGAACCGAGGGCCTCGGCGACCTTCTGATGGAACCAGTCCGCCGAGACGGGGCCGTCGGCGAACTCGAGATGGCGGGAGAAGAGGGGGAGGATCCAGCGGCCGTTGTGACTGCGCAACAGCGCCCAGGTGGGATGCTCCTCCCAGGCGTCCGCGACCGGGTCGGCGGCGAGGGCCTCGTCCATGTTCCTCCGCGCTGGGGTCTCGCCCGAAGCGCCGCGGACGGCGCCACGGGGCCGGGATCGAAAAAAGGCCCGGACCGGGGATTTCTCCTCGAGTCCGGGCCTGACTGGTTGCGGGGGCAGGATTTGAACCTACGACCTCTGGGTTATGAGCCCAGCGAGCTACCGAGCTGCTCCACCCCGCGTCACAAGAGATGACTCTATCACGGTGCTGAGGGGCCGGGAAATCGAGCCCGGATCCCGGGCGCGTCCGGCGTGCTCTTCCGCCAGGTAGACCGTCCGTCCCACTAAAGTCGGGTGCAAGACGTAGGGGAAGCGTATGGCGAGTAGTGCTCAGAAGTACCGGGTGGTCGTGATCGAGGACGACCCGGATGTGGCCTTCTTCATGAAGACCGTGCTCGAGAAACGGGCGGACGCGATGGTGATCGCCGTCACCGATCCGTCTCGAGCCCTCTCCACGATCGCGGACTTCGAGCCCGATCTGGTCCTCACCGACATCGAGATGCCGGGCATCTCCGGGCTCGACCTGCTCAAGGAGCTGCGCGCGCAGTACCCCGGCATGCCGGTCGTCGTGATGACCGCCCACGTCTCGGTCGACTACGCGGTCGCGGCTCTGCGCAGCCAGGCGGACGAGTTCCTCACCAAGCCCGTCGCCTCCGCCGACCTCGTGGCGATCGTCACCCGCCTGGCCGAGGAGGGGCGGACCAAGCGGTCCGCTGCCCGCCCCCAAGTCGTGCTCGCGATCGGCGCGCACCCGGACGACGTCGAGATCGGCGTCGGCGGCATCCTCGCCGCACACCGCGACGCGGGCAACCAGGTCGTCATCCTCACCCTCTCCCGGGGCGCACGCGGCGGGGACGCCGACGACCGGCAGCACGAGTCGCTCGCCGCGGCCGAGCTCCTCGGCGCGCGGCTGTTCCTGGAAGACCTCGAAGACACCCACATCTCGGCGGCCGATCCGACCGTGTCCATCATCGAGCGCGTGGTGCGGGAGGTCGAACCCGACATCGTCTACACGCACTCCGCCCACGACCGCCACCAGGACCACCGCGCCGTGCACGCCGCGGTCAGCGTGGCGACCAGGAACGTGCGGACGGTCTGCTGCTTCCAGAGCCCGAGCGCGACCATCGACTTCCGCCCCACGCGCTTCGTCCCGATCGACGGCTTCACCGACGCCAAGCTCGCCCTCATCGACTGCTTCCGCTCGCAGGACCTGCGCGCCTACCTCGAGCACGACTTCGTGCTGGCGACCGCGCGCTACTGGTCCCGCTTCGGGGGCGGCACGATGTGCGAGCCGCTGGAAGTGATGCGGGACACCGCGGACATCTCCATCCCCGCCTCGACGATCACGACCGAGGCCCGACTCAAAAGGACCGCCGAATGACCAGAGTTCTCGTGACAGGCGCGGGCGGCCCCGCCGGTGTCGCCGTGATCCGCTCGCTGCTCGCGAGGGACGACGTCGAGGTGCTCGCCGCCGACATGGACGGCTGGGCGAGCGGCCTCTACCTCGTGCCCTCCGCGAATCGCCGGATCGTGCCCGCCGGCCGCTCGGAGACCTTCGTCGACGAGCTCATCGCGATGTGTGGGGCCGACGGAGTCGACGTGCTGTTCTCGACCGTCGACGTCGAGCTGCCCGGGCTGGCTGCACGGCGCGACGAGCTGCAGTCGGCCGGTACCGCGCTGGCCGCGCCGAGCCACGACACCCTGGTCACCTGCCTCGACAAGTTCCAGCTCGCCCAGCGGGTGGACGGCTCCGCACGCATCCCGCGCACCCGTCTGCTGACGGCGGAAGGTGTCGCGGAGGACTGGGACTTCCCGGTCATCATCAAGCCGCGCAGCGGTGCCGGCTCCCGCGGCGTCCGGCTCATCCCGGACCGCGAGTCGCTCGAGGCGCTGACGCCGGACGACAGCATCCTGATCCAGGAGAACCTGCCGGGCGAGGAGTTCTCGGTCGACGTCCTGGCCGGGCTCGACGGCGGAGTCATCGCCGCGGTGCCGCGTTCGCGCGAGCGGGTGGACTCCGGCGTCTCGATCGCGGGGCGCACGGTCAAGCGCGCGGAGCTGTCCGAGACGGCCGCCGCGGTCGCCCGGGCGATCGGGCTCACGGGCGTCGCGAACGTGCAGCTGCGCTACAGCGTCGAGGGCGTCCCGGCTCTGCTGGAGGTCAACCCCCGATTCCCCGGCGCCATGCCGCTCACGATCGCGGCCGGTGTCGACATGCCGTCCCTGCTGCTCGACCTCGTCCTCGGCCGCCCGGTCCCCGCCTCCATCGACTTCCGCGAGCTCGCCAACGTGCGCTTCCTGGAGGACGTCTTCCTCGACCCGGCCGACGTGCTGGTCTCGGAGAACGCCGCGCACGCCGACGAGCTCGACGAGTGACCGCGGCGCCTGCGATGCTCGACGTCCCTGGGCTGCTCCGTGGCGACTTCCACGTCCACTCGACGTTCTCGGACGACGCCGTCAGCACCCTCGCGGAGAACATCGCCGCGGCCGGAGCAGCCGGTCTCGAGCGGCTCCGGCTGAACGATCACGTCCGCGCCTCGACGACCTGGGTGCCCGAGTTCGTCGCCGCCGTCGCCGCCGAACGCGTTCCGGCCGACCTCACCCTGCTCACGGGGGTCGAGACGAAGCTGCTGGATGCGACTGGAGCCGTCGACATCCCGGCCGACCTGGTCGTCGGGCCCGGCGGCGTCGACACGATCGTGATCGGCGACCACCAGTTCCCGGGGACGGACGGTCCCTGGTCGCCGCAGGCGACGCGCGACCGGCTCGCCGCGGGGCTCTCCGCCGACGACGCGCTCGACCTGCTGGTCGGCGCGAGCATCCGCGCGATGGAGCGGACCCCGCACGCGCAGCTCGCGCACTGGTTCTCCATCCTGCCGAAGGTCGGTCTGGCGGAGACCCGGCTCGGTGCGGACCGGCTCACCGCCTGGGCACAGGCTGCCGCCGCCACCGGCACCATCGTCGAGGTGAACGAGAAGTGGGCGTGCCCCGGGGTCGACGCGATCGTCGCGCTCCAGCGGGCGGGAGCGCGTATCGTTGCCTCCACCGACAGCCACATCGCGACCGACGTCGGCCGGTACGACCGGGTGACCGCGCTCCTCACGGAGGCGGCCGGCAGGCTCGCGACCGAGGGTGAGGACGAGGGATGAGCCCCATCGAACTGAATCGCGCGCAGCGCACCGAGATGCAGCGCGAGATCGATCAGAACCGTCGCTGGGAGCTGCGCCTGCCGATTTACGCCGGGATCGCCCTCCTGGTACTCGCCGCGATCGTCGTCGTCCGGGTGGTGTTCTTCTCGTGACCGAACGCGTGCCCCGCATCGTCATCGCAGACGACGACGACGACATCCGCGGCCTCATGGTGATCGCCGCCAACCGCGCCGGCGTCGAGGTCCTGGCCGCGGTGGACAACGGCCGCTCGGCTCTGGACGCGCTCCTCGCCGACGAGGTCGACCTCGCCGTCCTCGACATCTCCATGCCCGGGCTCAACGGGGTGGAGGTCGCCGAGGCGGTCCGCGCCCAGCGGCCGCAGACCCTGATCCTGATGGTCTCGGCGTCGGTGCAGCTGCTCACGGATCACGGCGTCGTCGCCGAGCGGTCGGACAGCTTCATCATCAAGCCGTTCAGCCCGCGCGTGCTGACCGAGCGCATCCGGCAGATGCTCGGGATCGAGGTCAGCGCGTGACGCTCGACCGCTGGCTCGGCCGGCTGCCCATCGACTCGCCGTCGGTCCTCATGAAGCAGCTGCCGACGCTCGTCGGCTTCGTCCTGGCGCTCGCCGTCGCCTTGATCCCCGACTTCGTGCCGGTCGACCACCCGGACTACGTGTGGGCGTCGATCGCGCTCGTCGCCGTCGCGACGATCCTGGCGGCAGCGATCCGGTGGCCGCGCATCCACCCCGGGTGGATCGTGATCGTGCCGCTCCTGTCGATGCTGGCGATCGGGCTGCTGCGTCTCGGGACGGGCGGCTCGACCTCCCCGATCGGCGTCATCCTGCTGCTGCCCTTCGTGTGGATCGCCACCGAGGAGGGGCGCCGGAACATCCTGGTCGCCACGCTCGGGATGTTCGTCGTCCTCCTCGCCCCGCTGTACGCCGCGGGCGTGCCCGGTACCGCCGTCGACCTGGTCCGGGCGCTGTTCTCGCCGGTCATCTACTTCATCCTCGCGACGGTGATCAACGAGATCGCCCACCGCCTGCGCTCGCAGCTGGCGGCGACGAAGGCCGCCGCCGAGCAGCGGGCGGAGCTGCTCGCCCAGGCGGTGAACGCCCAGGACGAGCTGGTCCTCAACGAAGCCAGGCTGAAGACGGCCAACCGCCTCATCCAGAGCATCTGGAACGCGGTCACCGAGCAGTCGGTGATCGGCACCGATCTCGACGGCCTGATCGACGTGTGGAACCCGGGCGCGGAGAAAATGCTCGGTCTCACGGAGAAGCAGGTCGTGGACGGCGACCGCCACATCGTCGAGTTCCACCTCGAGTCCGAGTTGGAGGAGCGGCTGCGCGACATGGACGCGCGCTTCACCACGGTGGCGAGTGCGGACGACTTCTCGGCCCTCGTCGACACGGTGCGCGCCGGGTACGCGGACGTCCGGGACTGGACGTACATCCGTGCCGACGGCAAGCAGGTCCCCGTCCAGGTCGCGGCGACGCCCCGCCTCGACGAGAACGGCCATCGCGTCGGCTTCATCTTCGTGGCCACCGACATGACGCAGGCGCGCGAGTTCGCGCGACTGAAGGACGAGTTCGTCGGCCTGATCTCGCACGAGCTGCGCACGCCGCTCAGCTCGATCCTCGGCTACCTCGAGCTGATGCGCGACGACGAGGAGTCGCCGCTGTCGGAGGAGCAGCTGCAGTACCTCGCCGTCGCCGAGCGCAACGCCCACCGGCTCCTGCGGCTCGTCGGGGACCTCCTGTTCACGGCTCAGGTCGAGTCGGGACGGTTCCCGCTCGACATCAAGGACGTCGAACTCGGTTCGGTCGTCGCGGCGTCGATCGAGACCGCGCGCCCGATCGCCGGTGCGGCCGGCGTGACACTGGTCAGCGAGGTGCCGGAGGGGCGGGTGGAGGTACGCGGCGACGCCGTCCGCCTGGGCCAGGCGGTCGACAATCTCATCTCGAACGCGGTCAAGTTCACACCCTCCGGAGGCACGGTCACCGTGTCCCTGCGACCGGGTACCGCGGAGGCGGTGATCGCCGTGACCGACACGGGCATCGGCATCCCCGCCGTCGAACTGAGCCAGCTCTCGCAGCGGTTCTTCCGCGCGTCCACCGCCACCCGCAACGCGGTCCCCGGCGTCGGGCTGGGGCTGACCATCACCAAGGCGATCGTCACCGCGCACGGGGGGCGCCTCGACATCGCGAGCGAGGAGGGCGTCGGCACCTCGATCAGCCTGGCCTTGCCGGTCGAGACCCCGCAGCCTGTCGTGGACGCGCTCCCGGGTGCGGACGCCGTGCCGGCGGCGGGCTCGGTGCGCGGGGCCGCGTCGTGACCACCGTGTCCGTCGCGGTGGTGCAGTTCGCACCGGGCGACGACCGGGTGCACAACCGCGAGATCGTGACGGGTCTGATCGCGGTGGCGGCAGAACGCGGAGCCCGGCTGATCGTCCTCCCCGAGTACTCGTCCTACTTCACCGACCCGCTGGGGCCGTCCTTCGCGCACAACGCGGAACCGGTCGACGGCGAGTTCGTCACGGCGCTGGCCGGCGCCGCGCGCGACCACGGCGTCCACGTCGTCGCGGGGCTGGTCGAGCGCACGGGGGAGCGGCACCGCTTCGCGAACACGCTCGTCGCCGTCGATCCCTCGGGGGACGTGGTCGCCACGTATCGCAAGCAGCATCTCTACGATGCGTTCGGTTCGCGCGAGTCCGATTGGGTCGTACCCGGAGAGACGGGCGAACCGGAGCTGTTCGAGGTGGACGGACTGCGGGTCGGGCTGCAGACCTGCTACGACCTCCGCTTCCCGGAGGTGACGCGCCTCCTCGCGGATGCCGGAGCCGATCTCGTCGCCATCCCGGCGGAATGGGTGCGCGGACCTCTCAAAGAACACCACTGGTCCACCCTCCTGCAGGCGCGAGCGATCGAGAACACCCTGTACGTGGCGGCAGCGGACCACACCCCGCCGATCGGCGTCGGCGCGAGTGCGATCGTCGACCCGATGGGCGTCGTGGTGGCCGCGGTCGCGGAGGTCGCGGGCATCGCCGTCGCCGAGGTGTCGGGCGAGCGCATCGCCCGCGTGCGGGAGGTCAACCCGGCGCTGGCTCTGCGCCGGTACCGGGTCGTGCCGCGCGACTGAGCCGGTCGCTCAGCCCCGGAGGGTGCCGAGGCGCGCGGCGGCCTCCTCGAGGACGTCGATCCGTTTGCAGAAGGCGAACCGGACGAGCGATGCCGTGCGCTCGGCGTACTCGTCCCGGCAGAACGCGGCGAGAGGCACGGCGACGACGCCCGCGAGGTCCGGGAGCGCGCGACAGAACTCCACCGCGTCCCCGTGGCCGAGCGGCGCGGCGTCGGCGACGACGAAGTAGGTGCCCTCGGTGGGCAGCACGCCGAAGCCCGCCGCCCGCAGGCCGTCCGACAGGATGTCGCGCTTGTGGGCGAGCCCGGTGGCGATGCCCGTGAAGTAGGCGTCGGGCAGAGCGAGTCCGGCGGCGATCGCGGGCTGGAGCGGTGCGGCATTCACGTAGGTGAGGAACTGCTTCACCGCGAGGATCGCCGTCACGAGCTCCGCAGGCGCCGTGAGCCAACCGACCTTCCACCCCGTCGTGTTGAACGTCTTGCCGCCGGAGGAGATGCTCACCGTCCGCTCCTTCGCGCCCGGCAGCGTCGCGATCGGGATGTGCTCGGGCCCGAAGGTGAGGTGCTCGTACACCTCGTCCGTGACGATGATCGCGTCGTGCCGCTCCGCGAGCTCGACGATCGTCTGCAGCAGCTCGCGGTCGAACACCGTCCCCGTCGGATTGTGCGGTGTGTTGACCAGGATCACGCGCGTGCGATCGGTCACCGCATCCCGCAGCCGTTCCGGATCGGGCAGGAACGCCGGCGGCTCCAGGGGGACCGTGACGTGGCGGCCGCCGGCCAGGGCGATCACCGCGCCGTACTCGTCGTAGAAGGGCTCGAAGGTCACGACCTCGTCGCCGGGCTCGAGCAGGGCGAGAAGCGTCGCCGCGATCGCCTCGGTCGCCCCGGCGGTGATGAGCACCTCGCGATCAGGGTCGGGATCGAGGCCGTAGAAGCGACGCTGGTGGTCGGCCACCGCTCGGCGGAGCAGCGGGATGCCGGTGCCCGGCGGGTACTGGTTGGCTCCGTTCCGGATGGCCTCCACCGCCGCGTCGAGGACTGCGGCAGGTCCGTCCTCGTCGGGGAACCCCTGACCAAGGTTGATCGCGCCGGTGCGGGCCGCGAGTGCGCTCATCTCCGCGAAGATGGTCGGCCGGACCGATCCGTCGGCGCCGAGCAGCCCCGCTCCGCCGGCTGCCCGTCGCCACGCTCCCGAGACCGTCATGTCCACCTCTTCCTTGTGTGCGCCTCCAACCTAACCGCCCGCGTCGTCGCGAACCCGTCGAGTACGTTAAGGAGAGTCATCGACAGGCGGAAGGCAGCCCACAGGGGGCGCAAATAGAACACCCAGGTTCGCGTCCCAAGCTGTTCCTGCTTGGAAGGAGCAACACCATGACCGACACCCCGATCACCCCGGAGCCCGCGAAGGCCCAGCACGACGCCGACACCGACGCGGTCGTGGATGCTGGCACCACCGCCTCCACCGACGCCGTGAACGCGGACGCCCCTCAGGCCGAGGCCGCGCCCACCGTCCCGGCAGCCCAGACCCCGGCCGCAGACGTGCCGGCCACTCCGGCCGCCCCGGCCGCTCCGGTCGTCGAGACTCCGACGCCGCTCGTCGTCGAGCAGCCCGCCGCGCCGGCGGCCGCAGCCCCGGCCGCCCCGGCGCCTGCAGCGCCCGCCGGATGGACCGCTCCCGCGGCCGAGCAGGCAGCCCCGGCGGCCCCGTCCGCTCAGCAGACGCAGCCCACCCAGCCCCTCGCGCCGCAGCAGCCGTACGGCTCCCACCCGGCGCAGCAGCCGACGGCGCAGCAGCCGACCGTGCCGCAGCCGACCGCGCAGCAGCCCGACTACGGCAACGGCTCCTTCGGCCAGCCCGCCTACGCGGGCGCCGCTCCCGCCGGCCCCTACGCGCCGCACCCCCACCAGCACGCCTACGCCGCGGCCCCCGGCACGCCTGCGCCCGGAGCTCCCGGTGCGCCCGCCGCCGACCGCCCCGCGAAAAAGCGCAACACGGGCCTGATCATCGCGACCCTCGCGATCGGCGCGCTCGTCGGCGGCCTCGCCGGCGCCGGGGCAGGCGTCGGCATCTACTCCGCCGCCAACTCCAACAGCGCGACGATCAAGACGGTCTCCGGCCCGCAGAACATCACCGTGAACGACGCCAACAACGCGACGACGGTCACGGCGGTCGCCGCCAAGGCGTCGCCGAGCGTCGTCACCATCTCGGTGACGGCCTCCAGCGAGGGCGGCACCGGGTCCGGCATCGTCCTCACCTCTGACGGCTACATCCTGACGAACACCCACGTCGTCACGCTCGACGGCGCCGCCTCCGACGTCTCCATCAGCGTCACGGACAACGACGGCAAGATCTACTCGGCGAAGATCGTCGGCACCGACCCGACGACCGACCTCGCGGTGATCAAGCTCGACGGCGCGTCCGGGATGACCCCGATGACGTTCGCAGACTCGAGCAAGCTCAACGTCGGCGACACGGCGGTCGCGATCGGTGCCCCGCTCGGACTCTCCGGCACGGTCACCGACGGCATCGTGAGTGCCCTCAACCGCAGCATCAGCATCGCCTCCTCGGCTGCGCCGAAGTCCAGCGACGGCTCGTCGAGCGGTGACGGCAGCTCGCAGAACCCGTTCAACTTCGACTTCCCGGGGCAGGGCGGCAGCGGCTCGCAGCAGCAGCAGACCACGACGCAGGGCACGATCTCGCTTCCGGTCATCCAGACCGACGCCTCGATCAACCCCGGCAACTCGGGCGGCGCTCTGCTCAACAGCAAGGGCGAGCTGATCGGCGTCAACGTCGCCATCGCCAGTGCCAGCGGCAGCAGCAGCGGCTCCAGCGGCCAGTCCGGCAGCATCGGCGTCGGCTTCGCGATCCCGGCCAACCTGGCCAAGCGCGTCTCCGACGAGCTGATCAAGAGCGGCACGGCCTCCCACGGCCTCCTCGGCGCATCCGTCGCCGACGCCAGCTCGGACAGCAAGGCGACCACCGTCGGCGCCCTGATCAAGGACGTCACCTCGGGCGGCGCCGCCGCGAACGCCGGTCTGAAGGCCGGTGACGTGGTGGTCAACTTCAACGGAGTGCCGATCACCGACGCCACCGACCTCACCGCCCAGGTGCGGGCTCTCGCGGCCGGCGCCTCCGCCGAACTGACCTACACCCGCGACGGTCAGACGAAGACCGCCACTGTGACGCTCGGCTCGCTCGCGACCGACTGATCCGCCCCGCAGACGGAAGGCCGTCCCGTGTTCGCACGGGGCGGCCTTCCGTCGCGTCCCGGAGCCCTTCAGGCCCCGGCTGCTAGGCTCGTGCGGACCCGAATCACGAATGGAACACATGCCGGACGACACCCCGAACACCCTTCCCGGTGTCTCGTACGTGATGCCCGTGCTCAACGAGGCGACGCACGTGCGCGCCGCCGTCGACAGCCTGCTCGAGCAGGACTACGCCGGACCGATCGAGGTCACGATCGCGCTGGGCCCGAGCATCGACGGCACCACCGAGCTCGTCGCCGAACTCGCCGCCGTCGACCCGCGGATCCGCGTCGTCGAGAACGTCGTCGGCTCGACGCCCGCCGGTCTGAACCTCGCGATCCGAGAGTCGCAGTTCCCGATCGTTGTCCGAGTCGACGCGCACAGCGTGCTCCCTGCCGACTACACGCGCATCGCGGTCGAGACCATCCTGGAGACGGGCGCCGACAACGTCGGCGGCCTCATGGACGCCCAGGGCACCACGGACTTCGAGCGCGCCGTCGCCCGCGCCTACGGCAGCCGTGTCGGCCTCGGCGGTACGAAACTGCACGTCGGGGGAGCGGCCGGCCCGGCCGAGACGGTCTACCTCGGCGTCTTCCGGCGCGATCGTCTGCTGGAGGTCGGCCTGTTCGACGAGGAGATCAAGCGCGGGCAGGACTGGGAGCTCAACCGGCGCATCCGTGGCGCCGGAGGAACGGTCTGGTTCACGCCGCGGCTGACGGTCACGTATCGGCCACGTCCCAACCTGTACCGCCTCGGACGCCAGTTCTTCTCGACCGGCATCTGGCGGGGCGAGCTCGCCCGACGGTACCCGGCCTCCAACGGTGTGCGGTACTTCGCACCGCCCGTCATGGTCCTCGGCGTCGCACTCGGCATCCTGCTCGGGATCGCCGGCCTCGTCCAGGATCTGCTCGGAGCCACGCCCTGGCTGCTCTGGGGGTTCGCCGCCCCGGTCTTCTACATCCTGATCGTGACCGTCTCGGCGCTCCTCTGGGGCCGACGTGACGGTTTTCGCTCGTTCCTCTGGTTTCTCGTAGTCTTGCCGTGCATCCACTTCTGCTGGGGGATCGGGTTCGTCCTCGGATACCTCTCCCTCACGCGCAACATCACGGCCCACACGGGAAGGTAGGCATGTCAGCACAGGGAAGCGGGGCGCGGACCACGCGGCCGGCCTCGATCGCCGAGTTGAAGGCGGTGGCACAGCCGCCCGAGGTCCGCGGCCGACGCAACGCCGAGCACTGGACGGCGTCGCTGTACCTGCGCAACCTGTCGCCCTACCTCACCTGGATCCTGCTCAAGACGTCGATCTCGGCCAACGGCGTGACCGGCCTGATGATCCTGACGGGATGGGCCACCGCCGCGAGCCTGCTGATCCCCGGCATCGGTGGAGCGGCGCTCGCACTCGTCCTCGGCCAGCTGCAGATGCTCGTCGACTGCTGCGACGGAGAGGTCGCGCGCTGGCGCAGGACGTCGTCCCCGGCGGGGATCTTCCTCGACAACGTGGGCCACTACACGACGGAGACCCTGATCGCCATCGCCCTCGGCGTGCGGGCCGCAGGCTTCCCGTTCGAGGCGCCCCAGGACCTCCTCTGGACGAACCTGGGCACGTTGCTCGCACTGTTCATCGTGCTCAACAAGGCGCTGAACGACATGGTCCGCGTCGCGCGTGCGAACGCGGGGCTCCCCAAGCTCGCGGACACCCAGGCCGCCTATGCGCCGACCAACGGGCTGGTCGCGCGCCTGCGCCGGGCGGCCCGCTTCCTCCCGTTCCACCGGCTCTACCATTCGGTCGAGCTGACCATCCTGATCTTCGTCTTCTCGATCGTCGGCCTGTTCATCGGACCCGTGCTCGCCGACCGGATCCTGCTCTCCGCCCTCGTGCCCCTCGCTCTTCTCGCGGTCATCGGGCACTTCGTGGCGATCATGTCCTCGCGGCGGGTCCGTGGCTGAACCGCCCACGGTCGGCGTCGTGGTGCTCACCCAGGGCACCCGTCCCGTCGAGCTCCGGCACGGACTCGAATCCGTCCTGGCGCAGCAGGGCGTCCGGACGGACATCGTGGTCGTCGGCAACGGGTGGGATCCGGCCGCATCCGATCCGCCCCTTCCCGACGGGATCGCGGGCCTCGCTCTTCCCGAGAACATCGGAATCCCAGCGGGCCGGAACCGGGGGGTGCCGCTGGTCGCTGGGGACTGGCTGTTCTTCCTCGACGACGATGCGAGCATCCCGTCCTCGACGTTCCTGGCTGACGCGATCGCGACCATCACGTCCGACCCGTCGATCGGCATGCTGCAGCCGCGGCTCGCCGATCCGCAAGGAGGGGAATCCCCCCGCCGCTGGATCCCGCGCATCCGCAAAGGCGACCCCACCGACTCGAGCAACGTCTTCTCCGTGCTCGAGGCGGCGATCGTGCTGCCACGCGCGGTCTTCGAGCGTGCCGGAGGCTGGGCGGACCCCTTCTTCTACGCTCACGAGGGCATCGACCTCGCCTGGAAGGTGTGGGATCAGGACCGTCGCGTCTGGTACGCCGGCGACCTCCTCGCCGAGCACCCGTCGGTGTCGCCCACCCGACACGCCTACTACTACCGGCTCAACGCCCGCAACCGGGTGTGGCTGGCGCGGAGGAACCTTCCCGCGGTGCTCGTTCCGCTGTACGTCGGCTCCTGGACCGGCATCCAGCTTCTGCGCTGGTTCCGCAAGCCGGCGGTGCTCCGTGCCTGGTTCTCGGGCTGGGCCGAAGGGTGGCGAACCGACCCGGGTGAGCGCAGACCCATCCGGTGGCGCACCGTGTGGCGCATGACGGTCGCGGGCCGGCCGCCCATCGTCTAGCGTGCGCCGACCGCGGGCGGCTCCGGGTCATTCGTGCCGGTGGGCTCCTGCTCCTTCGGATCGACGCTGTTCTCGAGCTCGCGCGGCGGCGTGATCGCAGCCCGTGCGCGCCGTCGGGGGAGTGCGCCGCGGACGACGGAGCCGACGCGTACGACGCGCGCTCCGGTCGCCCGCCCGAGCCGGAGGGCGACACCGGGGCCGTCGGACGGCAGCAGGACGTCGGGGACGACGAGAGGAGCGGGTCCGAACGCGAGCCGGGAGTTCTGGACGACCCGGCGCCCGAGGATGTTGTTGCCCGCGCCGCCGATCACCGCGCCGACGCCGAACGGGATGGCTCTGGCGATGATCCCGGCCCCGCCGCGGACGGCGAACTGGCGCAGGAAGACGCTCTTCAGACGGTCGACGAGGGGGCCGACCACCATCGACGGCAGCGTCGACGTCACGAGTTCGCCCCAGTAGGCCGTCCGCGTGACGCTCGCTCCGCCGACCTGCCCGGCGAGCTGGCGCACCAGATCCGAACCTTCCTTGCCGAGCATCATGGTGAGGACGAGCGCGCGCGCCCGTCGGGGGTCGTCGACGGCGATCCCGTGCAGTTCGCTGAGCGACTGCGCGTACAGTGCTGTCGCCTCCAGGAACGCGGCTGTCTCGACGCCCGAGAGCGCGAGGGTGATACCCGTTCCGATCGCCGGGATGACGGCGGTCGCGCCGACGGCCGCTCCTCCGGTGGTGACCGCCGCGAGATAACGCCGTTCGAGGATGGCCGCGAGCTCGGGGCCCGACGCGTCGGGATGGCGACGGCGGAGTCCTCGGAGGTGCGCGATGACCGCAGGGCGCTGGATGCCGAGGAAGCGGTCGAGGGTGGCATCGACGAGTCGGGGAGTGTCTCCGCCGCGCGGAGGACCGCCCGTCATCGAGACGTATGGTTGCTGTTTCTTGGCCATCCGTATCGAGTGTAGGCGTCGATCCGCCCGTGCCCTCACCCCTTGCCAATACTTGTGTTTCATGTACTTGCATCCTGAGGCTGGAGCGGGGGAGGCTCTTCCGCTCTGGTTCGGCCCGACCGGCGTCACTAGTAATAGATGGATGATCGAACCACTCTCACCAGCCGCTCGCATGTTCGGAGACCGCGTCCGCAGCGCTCGTCTGGAGCTCGGGCTCAGCCAGGAGGCTGTGGCCGAGCTCGCCCAGATGCACGTCACCAACTTCGGCAAGGTCGAACGCGGCACGGCGAACCCGAGCTTCCTCACCGTGCTCCGGATCGCCAGTGTGCTCGGTCAGGATCTCTCGGCGCTCACCGACGGGATCACCGCGGAGCACTTCCCGGATGAGTCGACCGTGCTCACGGCAGCCGACTTCATCGGGGCTCGCGAGCGCGCGCGGGACTGAGCGGCGGAGTCCGTGCGGTGCGGGCGCCGTACGCGGGATCCCGCACCGCACGGGGTGATCAGAACGCGATCTGCCAGAGGTACTCCCGTCCGTCCGGCGGGAACCACCGGACGACGAGGAGTGTGTCCCGAGCCGGATCGCGCCCGGTCACACTCGCGCGGACCGACTCGCCGGGGTGGACGGATGCGGGTGCGCTGACGCGCAGCCGGGAGCTTCCGGCGACGCTGATGCTGACGCCCCGGAGCACCTCGCGGCTCGTGTTCACGAGGCGATAGTGAGGCGCCGCACTCCGGTCGACGTACCAGGGGACCGGGTAGGCGATCCGGCGGAGTCGGGGAGCGGGACGGGGGCTGCGAAGGATTCGTAGGTGTCTCATGCCGCCGACGTTAGCCACCCCGTCCGACGCTCCTGGCCTCAAATCGGGCAGTTAAGCCTGATCGGGGGACAACCCGGCGGAATCTTTTCTGTGGAGGGTTTCGTGCCTCCGTGAAAACCTGCCCTGATCAGGCTTTCGATCAGCTGCCGTAGTCCTGGTTGTACAGGTCGAGAACGTCTTCGATCGGGCCGTCCAGCATGAGCTGACCCTTGTCCAGGTACAGTCCCCGTGCGCAGAAGCGTCGAAGATCCTTCTCGTTGTGGGACACGAAGAAGAGTGTCCTGCCTCCCGCGAGGAGCTCGTCGATCCGGCGGTAGCACTTCTCCCGGAATCCGCGATCGCCGACGGCAAGCACCTCGTCGACGAGGAGGACGGGCTCCTCGAGCTGCGAGATGACGGAGAACGCGATGCGCACCTTCATGCCGCTGGAGAGATGCTTGTACGGTGTGTCGACGAAATCGCCGATCTCGGCGAAATCGATGATCTCGCCGAATCGCGCGTCGATCTGTGCGCGCGTCATGCCGTGGAGTCCGGCGGTGAGGTAGACGTTGTCCCTGACGGTGAGGTCGTCGACGAACCCGCCGGTGATCTCGATCAGGGGGGCGACGCCCTCGTGCACCCGCACCGTCCCCTCATCGGGGAGCAGAACGCCCGCGACGAGCTTGAGGAGGGTCGATTTGCCTTGGCCGTTGCGGCCCACGACGCCGATGGCCTCGCCGGCCTCCACCCGGAAGCTGACGTTGCGCAAGGGCCAGAAGTCGTCGGGCCGTGTGCGGCGCTGACGGGACGCGAAGAGGTCCTTGAACGAGCGGCGTGCGCCGCGGTTGCGGCGGAAGCGCACCCCGAGTCCGCTGACATCGATGACGGCGGCCACTCAGATCTCCTTCAGCACGTCGCGCTCGAAGCGCTTGAACACCAGCCAGCCCACGAGGAGGAACAGCACCGACATCCCGGCGCTGACCCCGACCAGGAACCAGTCGAGCTCCTGGGCGAAGAACGTGGCGCGGTACAGGCTGAAGATACCGGTGAGGGGGTTGAACGCCGACCAGAAATGCAGGGAGAAGAGGGTGTCGGCCTGCGCCCCTGGATTCGCCGCGACATAGGCGGCGCAGTGCTTCGCCGCCACGGTCGCGCCTCCGCAGCCCCCGGGGAGGTCGCGGGCGCTGTAGATGATCGGCGATGCGTAGAAGAGGAAGCGCAGCGCGAGCTTCACCACCCGCTCGAGGTCGCGGAAGAGGACGACGAGGGGAGCGATGAGCAGTCCGATGCCGACGGTGAGAACGGTCTGGATGAGCACGGCCAGCGGGAACAGCAGGATGTCGAAGTTCACCTTGGCGCCGGTCGCGATCGCGAACACCGCGAGGACGGGCAGCGAGAGGAGGAACTCGATTCCCTTCGATGCGACGATCCGATTGACCCAGATCGACCGGGGGATCATCGTCGAACGGATCAGCTTCGCCTCACGCAGGAACGCTCGCGTGCTGTCCGACACGGCTCCGTTGAACCACATCCAAGGGAGGAGCGCGGCCAGCAGGAAGACGATGTACGGGTCCTCGCCGACTCCGCGATGGAAGATCACCGTGAAGACGAACCAGTAGATCCCGCTCATCACGAGGGGGTCGAGGATCGACCACACGTAACCGAGGGCGCTGGTGGAGTAGCGGACGCGCAGATCGCGTTTGGTCAGCAGCCAGAGGGAGTGCCGGTAGCGCGCGAACGGCGTCCGCTGCGCAGGGCGCACCTCAAGGGAAGAACTGGTCACGAGTACACATCGTATTGATCGAAGCTGCGTGAGGCGTTCACGCGGCGACGACTACACGAAAAGATTCGCGCGCTCCAGGTCCTCCTGGAAGTCGACCTCGACGGCGTAGAGATCGGAGATGTCGACCGGCTCGGCCAGGAGGCGGTCCTGCACGATGGCGAGCTCGATGCCGCGCTCGAAGTAGTCCTGGTCGGCGACCCGCTGCAGCTGGCGCAGCAGGGCGGCCTTGTCGGAGCTGGAGACGTAGTTGATCCCGACCGCCTCGCCGAGACCGCCCTTGACGGTCTTCGAGAGCTCGTGGATGTACCCCTCGGGGCCGGTCGTGTACTTGACCTCCTCGTCGGCCACCGACGAGGTGTTGACGGTCACGAAGGTCTGGTCGCGGTTCACCATCGCGGCGCCGCGGACGAGGACGGCCGGGTCGAAGACGACGTCGCCGTTCATCCAGAGGACTCCGCCGGGGCCGGAGGCCTGGAGTGCGCGCATGAGGCTTTTGGACGTGTTCGTCTGGTCGTACTGCTCGTTGTAGACGAACTCGGCGTCCGGAAACGCCTCGATGATGTGCTCGAGCTTGTACCCGACGACGATCGTGACCTTCACATCCGTGCCGAACGCGGCGTGGATGTTGTCGAACTGCTGCTGCATGATCGTGCGGCCGTCGTTCAGCTCGGTCAGCGGCTTCGGAAGGCTGCGGCCGAGGCGGCTGCCCATCCCGGCCGCGAGGATCACTACCTGGGTCGTCACAATCATCTCCTTGGGATCCGCGCGGACGGGCGGTGCGGCTCCATAGCCGTTCGCCGGGACTGGGATGGGTTCACCCAGGGTTCATCTGCGCTTACGCGTATCGACACCCCTTCATGCCTCGACCAGAATACCGGCGACCCCTTTCCGGGGGCAGGGGTTGACGGATCTCGTTGTGGGGTCGTTATGTTCCTCACAGGGGTTTCGGAGGTGCGCCGCCGCGCCGGAATCGTTCGGAGGGGTCCCCAAGAGCGAGCGTCTTGGTACGTTAGCGGGGTGAGTTTCGAGCGCGCGCAACAGGACGACGCCGAGCCCTCCGAGGGCGCGGCCGTCTCCGTCGAGGGCGCGACCGCCACGGGGGATGCAGGGAGCACGGGGGAGAGCATGACCGAGAGCACGACCGACGGGGCGGACGCCCCGGCGAAGCCGCGGGCGGCGCCGAGGCGCACGCCCGCGAAGACGGCCGCGGCGGCGGCGGGCACCAGTACGCGCGCGCCCCGCAAGCGGACCGCGCCGGCGAAGCCGCGAACCGCGGCGAAGGTCGCGGAGGAGCCGGCGCCTGTTCCCCCGGCGGCCGTCGTGCCGGATCCCCGGCCCGCTGTGCTGACGGTCACCGGACTCCGCAAGCGCTTCGGCGACACGGTCGCCGTCGACGACGTCAGCCTCGACGTGCGAGAGGGCTCCTTCTACGGCATCGTCGGCCCCAACGGCGCGGGCAAGACCACGACGCTCTCGATGGTCACGGGCCTGCTGCGCCCGGATGCCGGATCCGTCGTCGTCCACGGGGTGGACGCCTGGGCCGAGCCCGTTCGCGCCAAACATGTCATCGGGGTCCTCCCCGACCGCCTCCGGCTGTTCGACCGCCTGACCGGCGCGCAGTTCCTGCAGTACGCGGGAACCCTGCGCGGGCTGAGCGCCAAGACGGTGCGGGCACGCTCCGGCGATCTGGCCAAGGCCTTCGGGATCGAGGACGCGCTCGATCGTCTCGTCACCGACTATTCGGCCGGGATGACCAAGAAGATCGCTCTGGCGGCCGCGATGATCCACTCGCCGCGCCTCCTCGTCCTCGACGAGCCGTTCGAGTCGGTCGATCCCGTCTCCGCCGCGAACGTCGTCGACATCCTCCAGCGCTACACCGCGGCAGGCGGCACGGTGGTGCTCTCCAGCCATGGCATGGACATGATCCAGCGCGTGTGCGACAGCGTCGCCATCATCGTGCGCGGCAAGGTCCTCGCCGCCGGCACCATCGACGAGGTCCGCGGCGAGCAGACGCTCGAGGAACGGTTCGTCGACCTCGCGGGCGGGCGCAAGGCAGCGGAGGGCATGGAGTGGTTGCACAGTTTCTCGGACTGAAGCTCCGGCTGATGGCCAACGCCTTCCGGCGCAGCCCCTGGCAGGTGTTCGGGCTCGTGCTCGGGATCGTCTACGGGGGCGTCATCACGGTGCTCGCGGTCTCGGCACTGATCGCGGCCCGGCTCGTGCCCGACGTGGGCGCGGTCAGCGATGTCCTCGTCGTGCTCGGCGCGATCGTGGTGGTCGGCTTCCTCCTCCTGCCGCTGATGTTCGGGGTGGACGACTCGCTCGACCCGCGCAAGTTCGCCCTGTTCGGCATCCCGAACCGCGTGCTGTCGACCGGGCTGCTCCTCGCCGGCCTGATCGGCATCCCCTCGTTCGTGCTCATCGTGTGCAGCGCCGCGACCGTGGTGACGTGGTCGCGCGACCCTGCCACGACGGTGATCGCCGTCGTGTGCGCCGTCCTCGTGGTGCTCACGTGCGTGCTCGCCTCGCGTGTCTCGACGGCGCTGGCCTCGTTCCTCCTCGCGACCCGCCGCTCACGGGAGGCCGGCGGCGTCATCGCCGCCCTGCTCCTGGTGCTGCTGGCGCCCGCCATCCTGCTGCTCGTGACGGTCGATTGGGGCCGTGACGGTCTCGCCACCGTTTCGCGGACCGCCGCCTGGCTGGCCTGGACCCCCCTCGGCGCCGTGTGGGGCGCTCCGGGTGCGGCTGCCGCAGGCGACTGGGGAACCGCCCTGCTTCAGCTGCTGATCGCCGCGGCGACCGTCGGGCTGCTGTGGCTGGTGTGGGATGTCCTGGTCCGGACCGTGCTGGTGAGTCCTCCTCGACAGTCGCGCGCGAAGTCGTATCACGGCACGGGCTGGTTCGGTCGTCTGCACGGCGGCCCGACCGCCGCCATCGCCGCCCGGTCGATGACGTACTGGGGGAGGGACCCGCGCTACTGGGTCTCGCTCGTCATGATCCCGGTGATCCCGGTGTTCGTCCTCGTCGCGCTCCTGCTCGCCGGGCTGCCGGCGCACTACGTCTCCCTCGTCCCCTTGCCGCTCGTCTGCTTGTTCCTCGGCTGGAGCGTCCACAACGACATCGCCTTCGACGGCACGGCCATCTGGTTGCACGTGGTCTCGGGCACCCGCGGCATCGCCGATCGGGTGGGGCGCATGTTCCCGCCCATCGTGGTCGGAATCCCGGTGATCGCCGTCGGCTCGATCGCGACGACGATCGCGTACGGCGACTGGGCGATCCTGCCGACGGTGGCCGCGCTCAGCGGTGCGATCCTGGTGATCGGACTCGGTCTCTCATCGATCTCGTCCGTGCTCTTCCCGTATCCGGCAACCAAGCCGGGGGACAGCGCCTTCACGCAGCCGCAGACCTCCGGGGCCTCCGCGGCGCTCGTGCAGTCGTTGAGCTTCTTCGCCATCCTCGTCCTCGCCTCGCCGGCGATCGTCTTCCTGGTGCTCGGTCTGACCATCAATCCGTTCTGGCTGGGCATCGCCCCGGTCGTGGCCGTGGTCATCGGCTTCGCCTCCCTGTTCGGAGGCCTCTGGGCGGGTGCCCGTCTCTTCGATCGCCGCGGCCCGGAGCTGATGGCCTTCGCCACGCGCAACGGGTGAGCAGGCGCGTCTACACTGGAGGGATGAACGAGGCGAGCATCTCCGAACCTGGCGGCCTGCCCACCGGTGGCGGTGCGACGACCCTGGATCGCGAACTGGAGGAGCTCCTCCAGAACGTCGAGCCGGGCGACCACGAACGCTTCTCGCACTATGTGAAGAAGGAGCAGATCCTCGAGTCGGCGATCACCGGCAAGCCGGTGAAGGCGCTGTGCGGCAAGATGTGGACTCCGGGCCGCGACCCGGAGAAGTTCCCCGTCTGCCCCACCTGCAAAGAGATCTACGCGAAGCTGCGCGACGAGTAGTCGTACGGGCAGTGGTCCTCCGGGGCAGTAGTCCGCGACGGGCCGGCCCGCTCATTCGAAGATCGTCGGAAGCACCGGGTCGCCGCGGCCCACGCGGAACGCCTGCTCAGGCAGCTCCTTCATGGCGAGCTCCCGGTGCTCGCGCGCCCGGCGCGTGCCTTCGGCGCCCAGGTGCTCCCGGTGGACTTCACCGGCGGTGACCAGCGGGACCAGCAGATCGCGGCCGGTGTCGTCGGGGCGATCGCCGCTCTCGACGATGTGCACGACTTCGGCGATCGCGACACCGCGTTCGTCGAGTCGGCGGATCGGGTGCTTGCGCCCGCCGACGCTCGCCTTGCCGTCCGACTTCTTGGCGACCGGGATCCACTCGCCGGTCCCGTCGACGGTGCGGTGGGCGACGAGCTTGTAGACCATGCCCGAGGCGGGGGAGCCGGAGCCCGTGACGACCGAGGTCCCCACACCGTACGAGTCCACGGGGGAGGCCGCCAGGGCGGCGATGGTGAACTCGTCGAGATCGTTCGTGACGGTGATGCGGGTCCTGGTTGCGCCCAGGGCGTCGAGCTTGTCGCGCACGCGGCGGACGAGTTTGGGGAGGTCGCCCGAGTCGAGCCGCACGGCGCCGAGCTCGGGACCGGCGACTGCGACGGCCGTCTCGATCGCCCGATCCACGTCGTAGGTGTCGACGAGCAGCGTCGTGCCGGGACCGAGGGCGTCCACCTGCGCACGGAAGGCGTCCTCCTCGCTGTCGTGCAGCAAGGTGAACGCGTGTGCGGCGGTCCCCATCGTCGGGACGCCCCAGGTGCGGCCGGCCTCGAGGTTGGAGGTGGCGCCGAAGCCCGCAATGTACGCGGCCCGGGCCGCGGCGACGGCGCTGCGTTCATTGGCGCGCCGGGACCCCATCTCGGCGACGGGTCGCCCGCCTGCCGCGGAGACCATGCGAGCGGCGGCGGACGCGACGGCCGAGTCGTAGTTGAAGACGCTGAGGATGAGGGTCTCGAGGATCACACCCTCCGCGAACGGTGCGTCGACGATCAGGAAGGGGGATCCGGGGAAGAACACCTCGCCTTCGCGATAGCCGTGGATGGTGCCGGAGAAGCGGTACCCGGCGAGCCAGTCGAGCGTCTCGGAGCGCACCACGGCGTTGTGGCGCAGATACTCCAGCTCCTCGTCGCGGAACCGGAAGCCTTCCAGGAGTTCGAGCAGCCGCCCGGTGCCGGCGAGCACGCCGTACCGTCGCCCCGCGGGGAGCCGGCGGGTGAAGGCCTCGAACACGCACTCGCGGTCGTGCGTGCCCTTGCGCAGGGCGGCGTCGATCATGGTGAGCTCGTAGCGGTCGGTCAGGAGCGCGGATGACTCGGTCACGCTGTCAGCCTACCGGCGTGCCGTCGCGGGCGGCGGGGTAGGCTGGATGGCTGTGACGGATGCGCCGATTGGGATCTTCGACTCGGGAGTCGGCGGGCTCACCGTGGCGCGCGCCATCCGCGATCAGCTCCCCAACGAGTCGATCCTCTACGTCGGGGACACCGCCCACTCCCCGTACGGCCCGAAGCCGATCGCCGACGTGCGCCGGTACTCGCTCGAGGTGCTCGACCTCCTGGTCGAGCAGGGCGTCAAGATGCTCGTGATCGCGTGCAACACCGCCTCCTCCGCCATGCTGCGCGACGCACGCGAGCGCTATTCCGTTCCGGTGATCGAGGTCATCCAGCCCGCCGTGCGCCGGGCGGTCGCCGCCACCCGCACGGGCAGGGTGGGCGTCATCGGCACGGCCGGCACGATCGCCTCGCGCGCCTATGAGGACGCCTTCGCCGCGGCGCCGACGCTGGAGCTGTTCACGCAGGCGTGCCCGCGGTTCGTCGAGTTCGTCGAGGCGGGGATCACCAGCGGTGCCGAGGTGCTGCAGGTGACCGCCGAGTACCTCGAGCCGCTCCGTCGTGCGGATGTGGACACCCTCGTCCTCGGATGCACGCACTACCCGTTCCTGAAGGGCGCGATCTCGTACGTGATGGGGGAGGGCGTCTCCCTCGTCTCCAGCGACACCGAGACCGCGAAGGACGTCTACCGCACGCTCGTCGGCGGCGGGCTCGAACGGCGCTCGGCGGAGCCGCCGACCGTTCACTACGAGGCCACGGGTCTCGACGCCGACAACTTCCTGCGCCTCGCGCACCGCTTCATCGGTCCGGAGGTCTCCCGGGTCGACCTGGTGCAGACCGGCGTGATCGACCTTCCGCTCTGACCCACCCACCACACGAGGAGAACCACGTGACCGACATCATCCGCGCTGACGGGCGCACCGCCGACCAGCTCCGCCCGGTCACCATCGAGCGCGGCTGGAGCAAGCAGGCGGAAGGATCGGCCCTGATCTCCTTCGGTGAGACGCGGGTGCTCTGCACGGCGTCCTTCACCAACGGGGTGCCCCGCTGGATGTCGGGCAAGGGCCGGGGCTGGGTCACCGCAGAGTACGCGATGCTCCCGCGGTCGACGAACGACCGCATGGACCGCGAGGCGGTCAAGGGACGGATCGGCGGCCGCACGCACGAGATCAGCCGGCTGATCGGCCGCAGCCTCCGCGCGGTCGTCGACATGAAGGCCCTCGGCGAGAACACCATCGTGCTCGACTGCGATGTGCTCCAGGCCGACGGCGGGACGCGCACGGCCGCGATCACGGGCGCGTATGTGGCCCTCGCCGACGCCCTCGAGTGGGGTCGCGAGCACCGCTTCATCGGCCAGAAGGCGACTCCGCTCATCGACTCGGTCTCCGCGGTCTCCGTCGGCATCATCGACGGCACGCCGATGCTCGACCTCGCGTACGTCGAGGACGTGCGTGCCGAGACCGACATGAACGTCGTCGTCACCGGCCGCGGCCTGTTCGTCGAGGTGCAGGGGACCGCCGAGGGCGCGCCGTTCGACCGGAGCGAGCTCAACTCGCTGCTCGACCTCGCGCTCCTCGGCACGACCGAGCTCGCGGGTGTGCAGACCGCCGCGATCGGCGCAGAGGCCTGACCGGGATGGTCCGCGTCGTCCTGGCCACCCACAACAGCCACAAGGCGCTGGAGTTCCAGCAGATCCTCGGCGACGCCGTGCCCGGCCTCGAGATCGTGCGCTACGACGGTCCCGAACCCGTGGAGGACGGCTCGACGTTCGCCGAGAACGCCCTGATCAAGGCGCGCGCGGCGGCCGACCACACCGGGCTGCCCGCGCTCGCGGACGACTCCGGGATCTGTGTCGATGTGATGGGCGGTTCGCCGGGGATCTTCTCGGCGCGCTGGGCCGGGCACCACGGGGATGCCGAGGCGAACCTGCAGCTCCTGCTCGATCAGCTGTCGGATATGCCGGAGGGCTCGCGGTCCGCGCACTTCACCGCGACGCTGGCGCTCGTCGTGCCCGGCGCGGAGCCGACCCTGGTCGAGGGCGTCTGGCCGGGAAGCATCGCGCGGCACGCGCGGGGCGGTCATGGACACGGGTACGACCCGGTGTTCGTGCCGGAGGGGTACGACGCCACGGCGGCCGAGCTGGGACCCGACGTGAAGAACCGGGAGAGCCATCGTGCGCGAGCCTTCGCCGCGATCGTCCCCGCTCTGCGCGCGCTCGCCGAGCGCTGACACGCCAGGTGAGAACGGCACTCATTCCTAACTAGCGGGAACGCTGGCGCCGCGGCGTCCTCGGTGTCTACCGTAGAAGCGATGAGTCACGACCACGGGCATTCCGCCAACCGCAACCGCCTCCTGATCGCGATCGGCATCGTATCGGCGGTGCTGGTCGTGGAGATCGTCGGCGCCTGGCTGAGCGGTTCGCTCGCGCTCCTCGCGGACGCGGGTCACATGCTGAGCGACCTGACCGGCCTCATCGTGGCGCTCGTGGCGACCATCATCGCCGCCCGCCCGGCGACCGACCGGCAGACGTTCGGCTACCGGCGCGCCGAGGTGTTCGGCGCGCTCATCAACGGGCTCATCCTGCTGGTCGTCGCCGTCGGTGTCACGATCGGCGCGATCGGGCGCCTCGTGGGCGGCGAGTCGGAGGTGCAGAGCGGGCCGATGCTCGTCGTCGCCGCGATCGGGCTGGTCGCCAACCTCGTGGCGCTCCTGCTCCTGCGGCCCGCGGCCGGACATTCGATCAACATGCGCGGGGCGTACCTCGAGGTCTTCGGCGACCTCGTCGGCTCGATCACGGTCATCGTCGCCGCGATCGTGATCATGACCACCGGCTTCGGCCCGGCCGACGCCATCGCGTCCCTCCTGATCGCGGCGTTCATCGTGCCGCGCGCCTATCTGCTGCTGCGCGATGTCGTGCATGTGCTCAGCGAGGCTGCGCCGGCGGACACCGACGTGGCGCAGATCCGGGACCACATCCTGCGGGCGAAGGGCGTGGTCGCCGTGCACGATGTCCACGTGTGGGCGATCACGTCGGGCGCGCCCGTCTTCACGGCGCACGTGGTAGTCGAGCAGGAGGTGTTCCGTTCCGGCGGGACCGGCGCCCTGCTCGACGAGCTGTCCGGCTGCCTGGCCGAGCACTTCGACGTCGAGCACTCGACGTTCCAGCTGGAGCCCTCGGAGCACGCCGAGCACGAGGACGAGTTCCACCGCTAGGCGGTCGCCGGGGGAGCGGCGTCAGACCTCCGGGGTCGGTGCGGGGTGCGCGGCCGCTTCGTCGGCTTCGGCGAGTCGCTTCTTCTTGGCCTTGCGCAGCGACTGGAAGTAGTGGAAGAGCGTCGGGATGAGCGTGATGACTACGGCCCCGATGAGGATGATGTCGATGTAGCTCGACACGAAGTGCGCGACCGGCGGGATGTAGCCGATGAGGAAGCCGAAGAGGGTGAGGCCCGCACCCCAGATCAGCGCGCCGATGGCGTTGTAGAGCGAGTACTTCTTGTAGTTCATGTGGCCGACGCCGGCAGCGACCGGGGCGAAGGTGCGCACGATCGGGACGAAGCGCGCCAGGATGATCGCGAGCGCGCCGAAGCGGTCGAAGAACGCGTTGGTGCGGCGCACGTTCTCCATGCTGAAGAGACCGCTCTCCCGGCGCTCGAACACACGCGGGCCGGCTTTGTGGCCGATCAGATAGCCGACCTCCCCGCCGAGGAACGCGGCGAAGGCGATCGCCAGGCACACCCACCAGATGTCGACGCCGAAGACGAGGGAGGTGTGGGTCAGCAGGCCCGAGATGACGAGCAGCGTGTCGCCCGGCAGCAGGAATCCGATCAGGAGCCCGGTCTCGGCGAAGATGATGCCGCACACGACGACGAGCGCCCACGGCCCTGCGGCCGTGATGATGGTGTTCGGGTCGAGCCACGGGATGAGGCCGGCGTGATGGATCAAGACGCTCCAGACGGGGTTCGGGGTGTGGAGCCGAGTTTAGTGTCCGGAAGCTGCACGAACCGTGCGAATTCGTCACGCGCGGGCGAAGATCATCCTGTGGTCTTACTGTGCGGCTGCTTTGCCGGTGCGATGGTCTGATGTGCGGGAGAAGGGACTCGAACCCTCACGCCGTGAAGCACAGGAACCTAAATCCTGCGTGTCTGCCAGTTTCACCACTCCCGCGGCGCGCGCTGGGCGCGGCTACGACAATAGCTCATGCACGCGCGGGGCGACCTCGGTGCCATAGAGCTCGATGGCGCGCATCAGGTGGTCGTGGCCGAGCGTCCCGTTGCTTATCTTGAGGTCGAAGCGCTCGATCCCGAGCCCGCGGGCCGTGTAGGCGATCTTCTTCGCGACGGTCTCGGGCGAGCCGACGACGAGGGCGCCGTCCTCGCCGGCCTCGTGCTCGAAGCGGGCGCGGGAGGCCGGCGGCCAGCCGCGCTCGCGGCCGATGCGGTTCGTCATCGCCTCGTAGTGCGGCCACAGGATCTCCTTGGCCTCCTCGTCGGTCGCAGCGATGAATCCCGGGGAGTGCACACCGATCGGGAGAGTGGTGTCCTGTCCGAACTGGTCGAGCGCCTTGCGGTAGAGCTCGGCGAGCGGCTGGAAGCGCATCGGTCCACCGCCGATGATCGCGAGCATCAGCGGAAGGCCGTAGTGCGCGGCGCGCACCACCGATTCGGGGCTGCCGCCGACGCCGATCCAGGTCTTCAGCTGCCCCTGCTCGAGGTGCGGGTACACCGACTGGCCGGTGAGTGCGGGACGGAGGCTGCCCTCCCAGGTCACCGGCTCCTGCTTGCGCAGTTCGGCGAACAGGTCGAGCTTCTCGTCGAAGAGCTCCTCGTACTGTCCGAGGTCGAGCCCGAACAAGGGGAACGACTCGATGAAGGAGCCGCGTCCGAGGATGACCTCGGCGCGCCCGTTCGAGACGCCGTCGAGTGTGGCGAAGCGCTGGAACACCCGCACCGGGTCGTCGGAGCTCAGGACGGTGACGGCGGATCCGAGGTGGATGTGCTCGGTGCGGCCGGCGATCGCCGCGAGCACGACCTCCGGTGCCGAGACGGCGAAGTCTTCACGGTGGTGCTCGCCGACGCCGATGAAGTCGAGCCCGACCTGGTCGGCCAGCACGCCCTCCTCGACCACGTTGCGCAGCACCTGCGCGTGCGTCAGGGGTGCGCCGTCGGCGTCGCGGGTGACGTCTCCGAACGTGTCGATGCCGAGTTCGAGCGTGGTCGCCATGTCAGTCCTCACATTCATGCGTTTGCATGAAGCCGAACGGCCTCGGCCCCGAGCCTATTCCCGCGGGCCGTCGGACGGTCAGGCGGGACGGAGCTTCCGCGGCACGTAGCGCGGGATGTAGCGGGCGAGCATCCCGGCCCCCACGAGGCCGAGGACGCCCATCACCCCGCCGGCGAACGAGATGGAGACGACGGCGGTGAGGAGCGAGACGACGAGTGGAGCCACGGCCTGGCCGGCATCGCTCGAGAACCGCCAGGCCCCGAGGAAGGCCGCAGGCGTCTCCCGCGGCGCGAGGTCCGCGCCGAGCGTCATCACGATCCCCGAGCCGATGCCGTTCGCGACGGAGAGGAACAACGAGACGCCGATGTACCAGGCGACCCGTGCGTCCAGCTCGTGGGTGAACGAGAGCGCGAGGAAGCCGGCGCCGAGGCCGATCATCGACGGGATGGCGCTCCACATCCGCCCGAACCGGTCCATGATCTGGCCGCTCGCGTAGAAGAGGGCGAAGTCCACTGCTCCCGCCAGGCCGATGATCAGAGCCGTGTTCGCCTCGCTGAGCCCGATCGAGACCGCCCAGAGCGGCATCAGGACGGTGCGGGCGGAGCGCACCGCGCTGACGAGCGCGACACCGGACCCCATGCGCACCAGCACGGCGCGGAACGCCCAGATCGTGCGGAACAGGCCGTGCGTCCGCTCCTCGGCCTCCTCCTCGCCGGCGGTCACCCGCTCACCGGCCGCATCGGTGGTGCGCGTGCTCGGCCCGAACATCTTCTCCGGGTCGGGGAGGGCGATGAGCACGACGACCGCGCCCACGCAGCCGATGACGAAGATCCAGAAGACCGACTGCGTCGAACCGGTCAGGGCGATCACCGCGGACGCGATCAGCGGACCCACGAACCAGCCGCAGCGGAAGATCCCGCCGAGGGTCGAGAGGGCTCGCGCGCGGTAGCGCTGCGGCACGTAGGTGGTCATGAACGCGTGGCGGGCGAGGGCGAACACGGCGGTGGCCAGGCCCACCACGAAGATCCCGACCATCAGCACCCAGTAGTTCGGCGCGAGCAGGCAGACCGCGATGCCGCCGATCGCGACCGCGGCCGCGGCGATCATCGACCGGCGCTCGCCGAAACGCGAGACGATCCAGCCGCTCGGGATGTCGCCCGCGAGCTCGCCGAGCATCACCATCGAGGCGATGAAGCCGGCCATCGCGAGCGAGGCGCCCAGGTTGCCCGCCGCGATGGGGATGATCGGGATGATCGCCCCCTCTCCGATGGAGAACAGGAGCGTGGGCAGGAAGGCCGCGAGGGCGACGGAGCGGAAACTGAAGGGGCGCTCGTCGGAAGTCATATCGTTAACACCGTACAACTTCCTCGCGCCGCCCCCGCGCGGACCACCGGCCGGTAGGCTGGACGCCGACATGATTGAACTGGACCTCACCCCGCAGATCGGCGAGCTGCGCTCGACCCTGAGCGACATCACCGCCGTCGTCAACCCGGACAAGCTCCGCGCCGACATCGCCGCACTGAGCGAGCAGGCAGGTGCACCCGATCTCTGGGACGACACCGCGAACGCGCAGAAGGTGACCAGCGCGCTCAGCCACCGGCAGTCGGAGCTCGGCCGCATCACCGCGATCGAGCAGCGGCTCGACGACCTCGAGGTGCTCGTCGAGCTCGCCAACGAGGGCGACGACGAGGAGTCGGCCGCGGAAGCCCGCGCCGAGCTGGAGGCGCTGCAGAGGGCGCTCGGTGCGCTCGAGGTCCAGACCCTCCTGAACGGCGAGTACGACGAGCGCGCCGCCATCGTGACCATCCGTTCCGGCGCCGGCGGCGACGACGCCACCGACTTCGCCGAGATGCTGCTGCGCATGTACCTGCGCTGGGCCGAGCGCCACAAGTACCCGGTCAAGGTGATGGACACCTCCTACGCCGAGGGAGCGGGCATCAAGTCCGCGACCTTCGAAGTCGACGTGCCCTACGCCTTCGGCACGCTGTCCGTGGAGGCGGGCACGCACCGCCTCGCGCGCATCAGCCCGTTCGGCTCGGCGGACAAGCGCCAGACGTCGTTCGCCGCCGTCGAGGTCATCCCGCTCATGGAGGAGGCCGTGCAGGTCGACATCCCCGAGGGCGACATCCGGGTCGACGTGTTCCGCTCGTCCGGCCCCGGCGGCCAGTCGGTCAACACGACCGACTCGGCGGTCCGCCTCACCCACCTCCCGACGGGCATCGTCGTCTCCATGCAGAACGAGAAGTCGCAGATCCAGAACCGCGCGGCCGCGATGCGCGTGCTCCAGACCCGTCTGCTCCTGCTCCAGAAGGAGGAGGAGGCGGCCAAGAAGAAGGAGCTCGCCGGCACGATCACCGCGAGCTGGGGCGACCAGATGCGGTCCTACTTCCTCTACGGCCAGCAGCTCGTCAAGGATCTGCGCACCGGATTCGAGTCCGGCAACCCCAGTTCGGTGTTCGACGGAGACCTCGACGGCTTCATCGCGGCAGGCATCCGCTGGCGCGCCGGAGCCAAAGCGGAGGCTCAGGCCTGATCGACCGCGCATCGACCGCGCGCACGGCGCGCTGTCAGGCTCGCGCCACGCCCAGGCCGATACGCCGGATAGCCCGGATGATGCATAGTCTCTACACGTCATGATCCGGTTCGAACACGTATCCAAGCAGTACTCGGGCACGACCCGTCCGGCGCTGAACGGCATCAACCTCGAGGTGCTGCGTGGTGAGTTCGTCTTCCTCGTCGGCGCGTCCGGCTCGGGCAAGTCGAGCTGCCTGCGCCTCATCCTGAAAGAGGAGAAGCCCACCAAGGGCAACATCCACGTGCTGGGGCAGGACCTCGGCTCGATCTCCTCCCGCAAGGTGCCGTACTTCCGCCGCAACCTCGGTGTCGTCTTCCAGGACTTCCGCCTCCTTCCCAACAAGAACGTCTTCCAGAACGTCGCCTTCACCCTGCAGGTCATCGGCAAGTCCCGTGGCTTCATCCAGGAGGCCGTCCCGGACGTGCTCAAGATGGTCGGGCTCGACGGCAAAGCGCAGCGCCTGCCGCACGAGCTGTCCGGCGGTGAGCAGCAGCGTGTCGCGATCGCACGCGCCGTCGTCAACAAGCCGCAGATCCTGCTTGCAGACGAACCGACCGGCAACCTGGACCCGGCGACCAGTGCCGGGATCATGGGCGTGCTCGAGCGGATCAACGCCGGTGGCACCACTGTGCTCATGGCGACGCACGAAGCGGCGATCGTCGACCAGATGAAGCGCCGCGTGATCGAGCTCGTCGGCGGACAGATCGTCCGTGACGAGCGTCACGGCGGCTACGGTGTGACCGCGGCGGTGCCGATCCAGCGCGAGCAGGTCGTCGCCGCGGCTCCGGCCCCCGCCGTCCCGGTGGGAGCGCCCCCGGCGGCCCCGTTCGCGTCGGAGCCGATGGCCCGGCCGCACGCGCCCGTCGGCAACCCGACCGGCCCGGTCTCCGTGCCGCAGCCGACGGGGCCGCAGCCGTCCGTGCCCCAGCAGCCGGCGTATCAGCAGCCGGCCTACCAGCCCGCGTACCAGCAGCCTGCTTACCAGAAGCCGGCCGTGCAACAGCAGCCGGTCGCGCCGACCCCGCCGGTCGAGCCCGCACCCGCCCCCGCTGGCGAGGCGCTCCCGGACCACCTCAACTTCACCGCGAACCTCGACCTGCGAGGCCTGCGCGAGAACACCGACCGCGACGGCGAGCAGAATGTGGGGCCGACCAAATGAGATTCGGCCTGATCTGGTCCGAGGTCGGCAACGGCCTGCGGCGCAACCTCTCCATGGTGATCTCCGTCATCCTGGTGACCTTCATCTCGCTGACCTTCGTCGGCACGGCCGTCCTCCTCCAGGTGCAGATCACCCAGATGAAGACCTACTGGTACGACCGCGCGCAGGTCGCCGTGTACATGTGCACGGAGGCGGACAACTGCCAGGGCGGAGCCGCGACCGATCAGACCGTCGAGGCCGTCAAGAAGCAGCTGGAGTCGCCGGAGCTGTCGCCGTACATCCAGAAGTTCTACTTCCAGAACCAGCAGCAGGCGTACGACGAGTTCAAGCAGCAGTTCAAGGGCAACCAGATCGCCGACTTCGTCACGCCGGACATGATCCCGCAGACGTTCTGGGTCAACCTCAAGGACCCGAACCAGTCGGCCGTGCTCACGGAGACCCTGGCGGGTTCGGCCGGGGTCCAGAGCGTCGTCGATCAACGCAGCTATCTCGACCAGATCTTCAACATCCTCGGCGCCGCCAGCGCCACGGCGCTCGTCGTCGCGGTGGTGATGCTGGTCGCGGCGGTCCTCCTCATCGCCACGACCATCCGGCTCTCCGCGTTCTCGCGACGGCGGGAGATCGGGATCATGCGGCTCGTCGGGGCTTCGAACAGGTTCATCCAGACGCCGTTCATCATCGAGGGGGTGCTCGCCGCCCTCATCGGCGCGGTGCTCGCCGGGACCGTCCTGGTCCTGATCGTGCAGTTGTTCGTGCGCGGTCCGTTGCAGAACAGCATCCAATCGATCAACTTCGTCTCGATGTCGCAGGCCTGGCCGGTGATCCCGTTGATCGTGCTCATCGGAGTCCTTCTGGCGGCGGCCTCGGCCAACTTCGCGATCAAGCGCTACCTGAAGGTCTGACGCACGATAGACTGGTCTGCTGCCCGGCGATGCGCCGGGCAGCACCATCGTCTGAACGTCAGGAGTGAGCCGTGCCCAGGGAACAGGGACAGAAGGTCGTCGCGACCAACCGTCGCGCCCGCCACGACTACCTCATCGAGGACACCTTCGAGGCCGGTCTCGTCCTCACCGGTACCGAGGTGAAGTCGTTGCGCATGGGACGGGCGTCCCTCGTCGACGGCTACGCCTTCGTCGACCGCGGAGAGGCCTGGCTCGACGCCGTGCACATCCCCGAGTACGCGGACGGCACGTGGAACAACCACGCTCCGCGCCGCAAGCGGAAGCTGCTCCTGCACAAGGCCCAGATCGTCAAGATCGAGAACAAGGTCAAGCAGGGCGGATACACGATCATCCCGCTGCAGATCTACTTCAACGACGGCCGTGCGAAGGTCGAGATCGCCGTCGCGAAGGGCAAGAAGGACTACGACAAGCGTCAGGCCCTCCGCGAGCGTCAGGACAACCGCGAGGCCGAGCGGGCGATGTCGAGCCGGCGCCACCTCGGCGAATAGCGCGCGACCCGGTAGGTGGCGCACCCTGGCAGACTGAGGTGATGAGCACCCCTCCGCAGCGCATCCCCGTCCACGGCACCTACAACTTCCGCGACGTCGGCGGATACCCGCTGGCGGGCGGCGCGACCCGGAGCGGGAAGCTCTTCCGGGCTGACGCCCTCGGTGCGCTCGGCGATGAGGGCAAGGAGACCCTGCGGGGACTCGGTGTCCGGGTCGTGATCGATCTGCGCGACGACTTCGAGATCGAGGTCCGCCCCGATGATCTCGCCGGGCTGGATGTCTCCGTGCTGCGACTGCCGGTGTTCGAGGGGTCGGGGGCGTCGCAGGCGACCATCGGAGCGACCCTGGCCGACCTGTACGAGAAGATCCTCCTCCAGCACCGGGACGTCGTCGTGCGTGCGCTCCGCGAGATCGCCGACACCGGCGACGAGCCCGTGGTCGTCCACTGCACCGCAGGCAAGGACCGCACCGGGATCGTGGTCGCCCTCGCGCTCCTCGCTGTCGGCGTGGACCGCGAGACGGTCCTCGACGACTACGCGGCGACCGAGCAGAACCTCGCAGGTGAGTGGCTCGACGGGATGCTGACCCTCGTCAGGAACCACGGCGTCGAGGTGACGCCCGACCTCCGGATCATCATGGGCGGCAGCCCGCGGGAGGCGCTGGAGGCTGCACTCGACCTGCTGGACCGCGACTTCGGGGGTGCCCGCGCCTACCTGCTCGATGCGGGTCTCGACGAGGTGGAGCTGGCGAAGCTGCGTTCGGTGCTGGTGCAGCCGGCCTGACCCTCTCAGACTCCGCGCGGGATTCACAGCGAAGTCATCATGGCCTCGCAGTCCGATCGCGGGCTCCGCATGCTTTCCTGTGATCATGGACGAGAACCGACCGACGGAGCCGCTGCCTCCCACGCCACCCGCGCGTGAGCCGTTCTACAAGCGGCACGGCCTCGCGTTCGCCATCTCGACGCTCGTGCTCGGCATCGTCGTCCTGATCGGCGTCGTCGGCGTCGGGACCGTCGTCGCCGTGAACGTCGTGACCCACTCGGTGTCGGCGTTCGCGCACAACCCGCCACGCGACGGGACCGCCCCCGGCCGGCAGGACGGCCGCCCGGGCCAAGGAGGCACCGGCAGGAACGGTGGCACCGCCCAGCGCGAACTCGTCCGCGGCACCCTCGAGTCGGAATCCGGATCGTCCTGGACGGTGAAGACGGCCTCCGGTTCGACCGTGACGGTGAAGGTCACGTCGTCCACCGCCTACGGCCTGCCGAACCAGTCGGCGTCCGCCTCCGACTTCGCGACGGGCGACGAGGTGGTCGTCGTCGGCTCCGATCGCACCGGGGACACGATCACCGCCACCCGGATCCTGAAGCTCACCGACTTCCCGCGCCCGCCGTCGACGCCCGGCCCGACGCCCGGGTCGGGAGCGCCCTGAACCGGCGCGCTCTGATCCGGAGCGCCGCTCGGGACGTCAGGAGGCGGCGAAGCGGGCGTGCACCTCGACCGCCACGTCGATCTCGGCCGGCTTGAGGGCCAGCGGGGAGCCGCTCACGTCGGCCGACATCATGCGGGCGGCGAACGGAGGGGCGGCCTGCGGGGGAGCGGATCCCTCGCCGAGCATGCCCGGGTCGCTGAGTGCCACCGGCCGGAGGCCGTCAGGCCGAGGCTGCTCGCGTAGCGTCGTGCCTTCGCCACCGCGTGCTCGACCGCGCGACGGGAGACCTCCTCGGTGAGGGCGGCGAGCGTCTCCTCCGAGAGGGACCACGTCACTCCCTCCACCGTGACACCGTCGCGCAGGGAGACGGAGCCGACCCAGTCGGACAGGGCGGCGGTGTCGGAGAACTCGGCTTCGACACCGACCTGGGCGTGATGCACGATGGGGAGCTGTTCGCCGGTCTGGCTCCACGGGCGATCGCCCCACACGCGCAGCTGATCGGACGACCAGCTCAGGAGGGGGCCCGCGCTCGCGCCGTGGATCTCGCGCAGACCGGCGGCGAGCTCCGCATGACGCTCGGTGGTCAGCGCCAGCGTCTCGTGACGGGACTCGCCGTCGTATGTCACCAGCACCCGCGCGACGCCGCGCTCGGCCGCCCGTCGCTCGCGGTGTTCGCCCTGGACCGTGATGATCGTCTCCGACATGGACCGATCGTGGCATAGAAGGGCGTTCGCCGCTGTTGTATGATGAGAAGCTCGTCGGCAACGGCGAGACCAGCACCTCCACAACTCAACAGCGCGCGACAGCGACCCAGCCTTTTCGGCTGCGCATGGGGATGATCGGTTTCGACATTGTCTGCGTGACTGTGAGAAGCGGGTCGAGGATGCATGCTTATCTCGTTAACGATGCATGCAAAACCATAAGTGCCAATTCCAAGAGCACTGTCTCGGCCAAGGCCGACTTCGCCCTCGCGGCGTAAGTTCTCCTCCGCCATTTAAGAGACCGTCAGACCGGGAACCGTCTTCTACCCGGATCCTGGCGTCATTCAGAGGACTAGCTTCTGTGTTGAGTGTCAGGGCACAGAGGGACTCGAACTGATGCTGGGCCCGTCGGATCAGGTGCCAGTGGCAAGATCCGGGGCCGAGAACACGCCTTCACTGGCTACACCCGTAGAAGGCACATGACCACAGCAGTGGACGGGGGTTCGATTCCCCCCATCTCCACCATCAGGCCGCTGTCGCGCGTTGTTCAGACCTGGAGCCGCAACGACGAAGGCCGCCCGTGTGATCACACGGGCGGCCTTCGTCGTTCGCGGGAGGCGTCAGTCGTCGTCCTTCCTGATCGCCTTGTTGAAGCCGGTGACCGGCTGGGCCTCGTCGAAGGCGGCCGCCTTGCGGCGGAAGCCCCGGGTGAGCACGAGGAGGTAGACGAAGCCGATGGCCGCCCAGATCACGCCGCCGACGAGCGCATCCACATGGAGGTTGGCCCACAGGACGCCGGTCATCAGCATGCCGATCCCGGGCAGCACGATGAAGGTGAAGATGTCCTTCGGGGTCTTGCGGCGCCCCTTGCGGATGGCGAACCAGGCGATCACCGAGACGTTGACGAACGTGAACGCGATGAGGGCGCCGAAGTTGATGAAGGCTGCGATGAGCTCCAGGGTGAAGGCCGCCGCCAGGAGGCTGATGACACCGACGAGGACGATGTTGAAGGTCGGCGTGTGCGTCTTCGGGCTGATGTAGCCGAAGAGGCGCTTCGGGAGGACGTTGTTGCGTCCCATCACCAGGAGCATGCGCGACACGGATGCGTGCGAGGCGAGTCCCGACGCGAGGGTCGCGGCGAAACCGGCCGCGGTGAGCACGGCCTGCAGCACCGGACCGCCGACCTGGAGGCCGATCTGCGGGAGCGTGCTGTCCTCGATCGCGTCGGTCGGGAACGCCGACGACGACGGGAACCGCAGCTGCGTGAAGTAGGCGGCGATGAGGAAGATCGCGCCGCCGATGATGACCGTGAAGAGGATGGCCTTCGGCATGATGCGCGGGTGCTTCGCCTCCTCCGCGTACATGGTGACGGCGTCGAAGCCGATGAACGAGAAGCAGACGATGGTCGCGCCCATGAGCACGGCTCCCAGCGTGACGCCGTCGTGGAAGAACGGCTGCATGGAGGCGACGGTGCCGGCTCCCTGGCCCTGGGCCAGCTGCGCGATGACCATGATGACGAACACGGCCATGACGACGATGGAGAACACCAGCAGGAGCATGTTCATGTTCGAGGTGCCGCGCATCGTCAGGTAGATGACCGAGGTCACGACCGCGCAGTAGATGACCACCCAGATCCAGCCCGGCACGTCCGGGAAGATGGCCTCGAGGTAGCTGCGGATGATCAGGCAGTTGACCATGGGCAGGAGCACGTAGTCGATGAGCGACGTCCAGCCGACCATGAATCCGACGTTCGGATGGATGGACTCCCGCACATAGGTGTACGCGGAGCCTGCGCTGGGGATGGCGCCGGCCATCTTGCCGTAGCTGATGGCGGTGAACATCATCACGACCAGCGCGACGAGGTAGGCGGCGGGGACGACGTTGTCCGTGTCGCGCGCGACCATTCCGAACGTGTCGAAGACGACGGTGGGGGTCATGTAGCCGAGACCCAGGCCGACGATGGCCCACAGTCCGAGGCTCCGTTTGAGGTTCCCGGACTTCGGGATCGCGGGGGCGGATGTACTCGTCAAGGCGTCTCCTTACCGACAGGGCGCGGACGCAGTGACCCACCACTCGTCCGCGAGCAGTGACAGCCATCATGGCAGAGCCGGAGACGGGGCCGCACCACACACTCCGCCCGGATGACGGGTGAAACCCGGATGATCTGACCGTCTGCGGACGGTCCTTGCGGTGCGCGACACGCGCAGGCCACGATGAAAGAATGAAGAACCGCCACGCCGGTGCCCTCGCCGCCGCCCTCGTCGTCCTGCTCGCAGCGGCGGGATGCGCCGCCCGGCCGGAGGCGGAGAGCACGCCGGCGGACGCCTGGCAGCACGCGGCGCAGTCCGCGTTGGAGGACGCGCTCCGCACGACCGGGATCCCCGGCGGGGCGATCACCGTCACCCACGGCGACGCCACCTGGACCGGCGTCGCCGGTCTCGCCGATGTGGCGACCGGACGTGAAGTCACGGCCGACGACCGCTTCTCCTTCCGCAGCATCACCAAGTCGTACACCGTCACCGCGATCCTGCAGCTCGTCGACGAGGGCAGGCTCTCCCTCGACGACCCGGTGTCGAAGTATGTGGACGGCGTGCCGGAGGGGGACAGGATCACCCTGCGCGAACTGGCGCGAATGAGGTCCGGCCTGCCGAACTACTCCGCGACACCCGCGTTCCAGGACGCCCTGCGGATCGACCTGACGAGGGACTGGACCGACGCCGAGATCCTGCAGGCGGCCTTCTCCGAGCCCAACGACTTCGCCCCCGACGCGCGCTACGAGTACTCGAACACGAACACCATTCTGCTCGGGGAGGTGCTGCAGAAGGTCACCGGCCGGCCCTGGTACGAGGTGGTGCAGGAGTCCATCCTGACTCCGCGCGGGCTCAGCACGACGACGTATCCCGACTCCGACCCCATCCCGTCGCCGCTGGCCGAGCCCTACCAGGGCGGCGGCGAGGGGCAGGATCCGGAGCTCCTGCCCGCCATCCCGGCCAACTCGCTCTCGGCCGCGGGCGGTTTCGCCGGAACGATCCGCGACCTCGGCCGCTGGGCGCGCATCCTCGGCACCGGCGAACTGCTCGACGAGGCGACCGCGGCGCAGCGCACCTCGGACGCCGCGCTGTCGCCGACGACCGACGACCCGAACAGCCCGTTCTACGACGCCTACGGCATGGGGATGGGCGAGATCGACGGCTGGATCGGCCACACCGGCAACGGGCTCGGCTATCAGGCGTTGGCCATGTACGACCCGGCGACGGGGGACAGCGTCGCCATCGTGATGAACGGCACGGGCGACGACCACGACGCCCCGGCCCATCTGCTGCAGAAGCTGCTGCCCGCGCTGGGCTGAGCAGTGCGCTAGCGGTCGGTCGCCCAGCCCAGGGCCACGCCGAGACCGGTCAGCACGGAGACGTGGCCTTCGCGGGGGCGCAGCCAGAGCTCGCCGCGTGCGAGGCGCTCGAGCTGGAGCGCAGCGTGCCCGGGCGGGACGACGCGGTCGGCTCCGCCCTGGACCAGCAGCACCGGGCAGCGCACGGCGGCGAGGTCCACGCCCCACGGCGACACGTAGGCGACATCGTCGTCGACCTCGCCGTCGGGTCCCTCGGCCGCCCCGGCACCGGCATCCGCGCCGAGCGGACCCCAGTCGCCGTTCAGGGCCTCGTAGTCGCGGGCGGTGAACGAGTCGGGATCGAACTCCGCCTTCTCCGCGTGCGCGAGGCGGGCCTCCCGGCCACCGAGCGCTGCGCCGAGGCCCGACGGGTCCGCCATGCCGGTGAACCAGTCGGGCGTCGATGTGTACGGCGCGATCCCGGCCAGCACGACCGCAGCACGCACCCGCTCGGGAGCGAGGGCGGCGAGAGCGAGGGCGTGCGGTCCGCCGCCGGACGCGCCCGCGGCGACGACCTCCGCGATGCCGAGTTCGTCGAGCACCGCGACGACGTCACCGGCGGCATCGGCGACGGACCGCCCCGGGAGCGGGTCGGAGCCGGGGTAGCCCGGCCGGGCGCACGACACGACGCGCAGCCCGTGCGCGGCGGCCGCGGAGGCGACCGGCGCGATGACGGCTCCGGTCTGCGGGGTGCCGTGGTGCCACACCAGCACGGGGGCGTCGGCGGCGCCTCCGGTGTCGAACCAGCGGACGAGGCGCCCGTCGGCGGTCGTCAAGGATCCTGCAGTGCTCGCGTTCATCCGCGCCACGCCTCCAGCTCCGTGATCAGCTCGGCCTTGCGCCGGTCATCGGCGAACGACGCCTCGATGGAGTTGCGGGCGTAGCGGGCGGCCTGCTCGGCGGTCAGCCCCAGGGCGTCGCGCACCGCGATGAAGTTGTCGCCGACGTAGCCGCCGAAATACGCCGGATCGTCGGAGTTGATGGTGACCAGGACCCCCGCCTCGTCGAGCCGGTGCAGCGGGTGGTCGGCGAGGTCGGGCACGGCACGCAGGCGTACGTTCGACAGCGGACAGACGGTGAGCGCGATCCGCTCGGCGGCCAGACGGGCGAGGAGCGCAGGGTCCTCGATGGACCGGATGCCGTGGTCGACCCGCTCGACCTGCAGCAGATCGAGCGCTTCGACGACGTAGGCGGCCGGTCCCTCCTCGCCGGCGTGCGCGACGACGCGCAGGCCGGCCTCACGTGCGCGGCGGTAGACGGCCTCGAAGAGGGCCGGCGGGTAGCCGACCTCGGCGGAGTCGAGACCGACCCCGACGATCCGGTCGGTGTGGCTGAGCCCGGCGCTCAGGATCTGCTCGGCCGACTCGACGGGCTCGTCGCGGAGGAAGCAGAGGATCAGGCCGCTCGTGATGCCGAGATCGCGCTCCGCCTCGTCGAGGGCGGAGCCGATGCCCGCGATGACCTCCCCGATGCGGAGACCCCGCGCGACGTGCGCCTGCGGGTCGAAGAACAGCTCGACGTGCCGCACCCCCTGCTCCGCGGCGCGAGCGAGGTAGCGGCGCGTCAGCTCGGCGAAGTCGTCCGCCGTGCGCAGCACATCCATCGTCGCGTAGTAGAGGTCGAGGAAGGACTGCAGGTCGTCGAACTCGTACGCACCGGCCAGCTCCTCCACCGACGCGAACGGCAGCGACACCCCGTTGCGACCCGCCAGCTCGAAGGCGAGGTCGGGTTCGAGCGTCCCCTCGATGTGCAGATGGAGCTCGGCCTTCGGCAGGGCCAGCAGGGCGGCGTCGGAGGGGGAAGCGTGAGGGGCGGTGGAGGAAGCGGGGGAGACGGCGGGTACGGCATCGGTCATGCAACGATCCTCCCACCTGCGACGGGGTCGGATCATCCGGCGAGATCATCCGTCCGGCCGATGCCCGTCGCCCACCGCGGTCGGTAGCGTCGCAGGATGCGCCGACTCCTCCTGCTCAGCTGCGCCATCGTGGTGCTGGCCGCCGGGCTCGCCGTGTACGAGTGGGTGCCGGGCGCCTTCGGCGCCTTCACCGGGGACGCGCTCTACGCCGTCCTCGTGTTCCTGCTCGTCTCGCTGGTCGCCCCGCGCGCGCCCCTCCTGCTGACCGCGGGTGCCGCGCTGGTGTTCTGCTGGGGGATCGAGCTGCTCCAGCTCACCGGCGTCTCCGCCGCGCTGTCCCGAGCGGTGCCGGGGGCGTACCTGGTCCTGGGAAGCACCTTCCAGACGATCGACCTCCTCGCCTACGCCGTCGGCGTCGGCGCGGCGGCCGGAGTGGACGCCCTCAGCCGACGCGGAGCAGGATCTTCCCGAGGTGGGCGGACGACTCCATCCGCCGGTGCGCCTGTGCCGCATCCGCCAGCGGGAACACCGAGTCCACCACCGGCCGCAGCCGGCGATCGCCCAGAAGCGGCCACACCCGCCGCTCGACGTCGGCGATGAGCTCCCGCCGCTCCGTCAGCGGACGGGCCCGCAAGGTCGTCCCGTGGACGAGAGCGCGCTTGCGCATGAGGAGTCCCACATCGAGCGAGGCGGGCTCCCGTTCGCGGGTCGCGATCGACATGATGCGCCCGCCGACGGCCAGCGCGTCCAGATCGCGGGCGATGTACGAGCCGCCGACGATGTCGAGCACGACGTCGGCGCCGCGCCCGTCGGTGAAGGCGAGCACGGCCGCCACGAAGTCCTGGGTGCGGTAGTCGACCGCCGCATCCGCACCGAGCTCGCGGCAGAAGGCCGTCTTCACCGCGCTCCCGGCCGTGGCGACGACCCGGGCGCCGTGCGCCACCGCGAGCTGGATGGCGGTGCTGCCGATGCCGCTGGACCCACCGTGCACCAGCAGTGTCTCTCCGGCGGTGAGCCGGCCGAGGCGGAACACGTTCGACCAGACCGTCGCGACGGCCTCGGGCAGTCCGGCCGCCTCGACGAGGTCGACCTCCTCCGGCACGGGCAGCACGAGCCCGGCGTCCACCGCGACGAGCTCGGCGTAGCCTCCGCCGGGCAGGAGAGCACAGACGCGGTCCCCGACCCGCCACCGCTCGACGCCGTCGCCGACGGCCGAGATCGTCCCGGAGACTTCGAGTCCCGGCCACGCGGGAGCGCCCGGCGGCGGGGGATAGTGCCCGCGCCGCTGGCTCAGGTCGGCGCCGTTGATGCCCGCGGCGACGACGCGGATGAGCACCTCGCCCGCACCGGGCTCGGGGTCCGCGACCTCGCCGAGCCGGAGGACGTCCGGGTCGCCAGGTTCGGCGATGGTCACGGCCCGCATCAGCGCGACACGCGCTCCGCGTCGCTGCGCGCGCTGAGCACGTCGCGGATCTTGACCCGGCTCGAGTACTGGATCGAGCCGTAGCGGAACAGTCGCACGGCCAGGCGCAGCACGATCGCGGCGAGGACGAACAGCTCGACGATGATCACGATCGCCTGCCAGAGCGGCAACGAACCGAAGGCGTTCAGGATCAGGGCGGTGATGGGAGCCGTGTACGGGAAGAACGCGAGGATCTGCACGATCGGCGACTCGGGTGCGCTGACGGCGAAGCTCGACGCGTACAGCGGGATCACGACGGCGAAGATGACCACCGAGAACACCGGGGCGGCGTCCTTCGCGGTCGGCATGACGGCGCCGACCGCCACGAGCGTGCCGGTGAACAGGGCGAAACCCCCGATGAGGATCAGCGATCCGACGATCATCTTCTGCGGGTCGAAGACCAGCCCGCTGAGATCGAGGTTCGGGATGTTGAGCTGATCTCGGAAGAACAGGTACCCGATCAGGACCGGCAGCGCGAACACCGCTATCTGGATGATGCCGACCGCGAACAGCGAGATCACCTTGCCGATCAGCAGGTTCGTCGGGTTGATCGTCGTCAGGATCATCTCCGTGACGCGGTTCTCCTTCTCCTCCAGCGTGGAGTTGAGCATCTGGTTGCCCAGGAACACGATCACGATGAAGAACGCCGCCAAGAAGATGAGCGCCGGGATGATGGCCTCGAAGCCGGGGGCGACGGCGCCGTCCTTGAACGTCGTGGTGGAGGTGTTCACCTCCCCGCGCAGCACAGCCACATCGGTGGGGGAGTCCAGCCGTTGCTCGACGCTCGCCGACAGCAGGGACTCGGCGACGGAGGAGTACTTGCCGTTCTGGAAGACGCCGGCGTCGGCGCCGTAGACCTTGATCGTCTCGGTCTTCGGGTCGGCCGGGTAGTCGAAGTAGGCCTTCGTGCCGCCGATCTGGACCTCTTCGACGCCCTCGGCGTCGCTCTCGATCAACTTGCCGCCGTATTCGCGGGCGATCGTGGGGTTCACGAGCCCGGAGGCGTCGCTGTAGAGGAAGTCGAAGCGGGCGTTCTTCTGCTGGTCCGCCGAGTTCGACGTCGAGACGTTGGCCGAGATGATCAGCGCGCCGAGGCCGAACACCAGGAGGGGGAGGATGAGGGTGACGACCCAGAACGACCGCTTCGTGACGGTGCGCTTGAACTCGAACGAGATGACGGTGGAGAGATTGTGGCGGGCCATGTCAGTCCTCCTGGCGGCTTTCGGCGCCGTAGACCTCGACGAAGATGTCGTCGAGCGACTTGCGGGTGGGGGCGAAGCGGGTGATGTTCAGGCCCGCGTCGAGCAGGCTGCGCAGGATCGCGGCGTCGTCCGCGTCGTTGCCGACCTCCAGCTGGGCACGACCGGCCGCGTCCGAGGCGATCCGGTAGGCGGGGGAGTCCGGGACGACACCGTCGTGGTCCACGTGGATGATCGTGCCGCCGAACTGCTCCTGCACCTCCGGCACCGTGCCGTAGGCGCGCGAGACGCCGTCCTTCAGCAGGATGACGCGGTCGCAGAGGCGTTCGACCTCCTCCATCTGGTGCGTGACCATCATCACGGTCGAGCCGGCGCGCTTCTGATCGGCGATGATGTCCATCAGCAGGCGCCGGTTGACCGGGTCGAAGCCCTTGGTCGGCTCGTCGAGGATCAGCAGCTCGGGGTCGTTCATGATCGTCACGCCCAGCTGCACCTTCTGCTGCTGGCCGCCGGAGAGCTTGTCGAGACGCGTCTTCTCCTTGTCGGCGAGACCGACGCGCTCCAGGTACTCCCGCGACCAGTGGCGGGCCTGCTCGGCGCCGAGGCCTTTGAGGCGGCCGAAGTAGACCATCACGTCGATGACGGACTCCTTCTTGTAGAGCCCGCGCTCCTCGGGGAGGTAGCCGAGACGTTCGCCGGTCTCGGGCGAGAACGGCTTGCCGTCGATGTGCAGCACGCCCGCGGTCGGCTGGTAGATGCCGAGCAGCGCGCGGATGGTCGTGGTCTTGCCGGATCCGTTGCTGCCGAGGAATCCGAACGTCTCGCCGCGCACGATGTCGAAGGAGAGGTCGCGGATCACCGTGGTGCGGCCGAAGTCCATCCGGAAGCCCTGGATGTGGACGAGGGGTTCGAGTGTCGATGCGCTCACGCGTCCAGCCTAGGGGCGGCCCGCGACGGTGCGCCGGGGCCACGCCCGGTTCAGGCGAGCGCGGAGAGCAGGGCGGGGTGGAGGCGTCCGTTGCTGGCGAGCGAGGATCCGTTGCCCGGACCCGGGGTGCCGTCGACCGAGGTGAACACACCGCCGGCCTCCTCCACGATCGGGATCAGGGCCGCCAGGTCGTACGTCTTGACGTCGAACTCGCCGACCGCGTCGAGGACGCCCTCGGCCAGCAGCATGTACGACCACATGTCGCCGTATGCGCGGTCGCGCCACACCAGGCGCGTCAATGCGATCAGCTTGTCCAGGTAGCCGGCGTCGTCCCACTGGGCGATGCTCTGGAAGCTGATGGAGGCGTGCTCCAGGTCCGCGACGCCGGACACCTGGAGGCGACGGGGCTCGCCGGCCGCCTCGTCCGCGGTCCAGGCCCCGTCGCCGGTGGATGCCCACCAGCGCCGGCCGAGGGCCGGGGAGCTGACCACGCCCACGACGGGGACGCCGTCGACGGCGAGGGCGATCAGCGTGCCCCAGACCGGCACGCCGCGCAGGTAGTTGGCGGTGCCGTCGATCGGGTCGATGATCCACTGCCGGGCGCCGTCCCCCTCCGTCCCGTACTCCTCGCCCAGGATGCCGTCGGCCGGTCGTTCCGCGGCGATCAGCTCCCGCAGCGCCCGCTCGACGGCCAGGTCGGCCTCGGTCACGAACGATCGGTCGGGCTTCGTGTCGATCTGGAGGTCCTGGGCACGGAAGTGCTCGGACGAGATCCGGTCGGCGGTGTCGGCGAGGCGCAGGGCGAGGGCGAGGTCGTCGCTGTGGCGGGTCACGGATCGAGCCTATCGTCCGCAGGTCGAACCGGCCCCCTGGTTTCCCGGCGGCGCGGAGGTACAGTGCACAGCGTGACGACGACGATCGCCCTGGTGACCGGGGCAAACAAGGGAATCGGCTACGAGACGGCCCGGCGGCTCGGCGAGCTCGGGATGACCGTGCTCGTGGGGGCGCGCGACGAGGAGCGCGGCAGGGCGGCGGAGGCGGCGCTGCGCGCGGGTGGCGCGGATGCCCGGTTCGTCTGGCTGGACGTGACGGACCCGGAGTCCATCGCGGCCGCGGCCCGCTGGATCGACGCGGAGTTCGGCCGCCTCGACGTCCTGGTGAACAACGCCGGCAGCGCGACGATCTCGCGCCAGCGGGCGCTCGCCAGCGAGACCTCCCTGGAGGACATGCGGGCGGTCTACGAGATCAACGTCTTCGGGCTGGTGGCCGTGACCAACGCGATGCTGCCGCTCCTGCGCCGTGCCGACGCCGCGCGGATCGTCAACGTGTCGAGCGAGGTCGGCTCGATCGGGTCGCAGTCCGACCCGGCCAGCCCGCTCTACCCGATGCCGGCCTCGGCCCAGTACCCGTCGTCCAAGGCGGCGGTGAACATGCTCACCGCGATGTACGCGCGAGAGCTGAGGGACACCCCGATCAAGGTGAATGCGGCCAATCCGGGCTTCACGGACACCGACTTCAACGACCATCGCGGCATCCGGTCGGTCGAGGAGGGTGCGGAGCCGAGCGTGCACCTCGCGACCCTTCCCGCCGACGGCCCGTCGGGCATCCTCTGGGGTCACCTGTGGCTCGCGGACCGCGAGGGCGGCTACGGCGTGCTGCCCTGGTGACGACGCGCGATCCGGAGGTGCGCGAGGTGCGCAAACGCGGACCGCGCGCGATCCCAGACGGCTCGGTGCGGATGAGGGCGGCGCCTTCCGCCGGTGCGGCAAACTCTCCTGTATGTACGGCGAACTCGCGGCGCTCATCGCGCTCTGCTGTGCGTCATCCCGTACAACGCCGACCTCGCTCCGGCGACCCTCCCGCTGGATGCGCGTCAGCTGCTCGCTGCGGCGGTCACGGCGTGGGTGTTCGGTGGTGTGGGATCGTGGAACGACATCGGGTTCGCCAACACCGCTCGCCGATCCGGGCATGACCCGCTGACCGACACTCTCTATCGCAGCGTCCTTGCTGCCCTCGTGGCCGTAGCCGTGACCGACTGACCGCTATCGTGCGCGGAACGGAGGCTTCCGCGATCGTGGCAACGACCGCCCTCGAGTACATTCCCTCTCACGGCCAGCGGTGCAGGGTCGTAGGCGCGCGGTCAGTAGTTCATCCAGACGAACGCGATCGATCCACGGGAACGACGCTAGATCTCATCGTCCAGACCGAACGCGAGAAGCGACCACGGTGGACAGATCCGCGGATCCACGCCGTCCACGGAGTGCGCCGCACGTCCCGCGCCGAATTCACGCTGGACGTAGTCCAGCACATCTCGCCCGTAGACGATGACGTCCGTCTGCCACACCGAGAAGACCGGGGCATTCCTGCCGGCCGGCGATGCAGGCACGAAGCGATGGCCATACAGCGGGACAAGGGTGGGCCATGTCGCGATCTGCTCGTAGGCACGTCGTAGACGATTAGGCAGGCTAGGCGGAGCCTCACCCCATGACCGTGGCCAGAAGTCATTCTCTTCGACGTCGAACATGACGCCCTCGGCGGGGCGGGAGAGAGCTTCCTGGATCGCCCGATCGTCGCCACGCCAATCTATCCAGCCCTCACCCTGGGGCGCCGCGATCGACAAGAAGTCGCGATGATCCGGATTGAACTCGAAACCGAAACGCGATTCGATCGCCGAAATCTCCGGTGCGGTCAGTCCGGGAGCGAGCCGAACCCCGCGCGCTCTGAGCAACTCGATGCTCTCGGGTGCGGCGACCATGCACGCAGCCTACCGATCGTGGACGCGGAAGTGGAGGAAGGCGCCGAACCGAGCGTGCATCTGGCGACCCTGCCCGCGAACGGCCCGTCGGGCATCCTCTGGGGTCATCTGTGGCTCGCCGACCGGGAGGGCGGCTACGGCGTGCTGCCCTGGTGACGACGTGCGATCCGGAGGTCGTCCCGAGTGAACCGTCCGGTGGGCAGTGCGGCGCGGATGCTCGCGTCGTCGAAGGGCCGTGACGGGCGGATCCCCTCCGGGGCCTCGGGCGCGGGCGGCGCGGCCTCGCTGACGCCTTCGTCGAGCATCCGCGCCTGGGCCTTCGCAACGAGCGGGACGACCATCGTCCACTCCGTCAGCTGCGCGAGCAGACGGATGGTCCAGACCGGGGCGGGGAAGAACACGGGCCGCCGGCCGGCCACGCGCGCGATGCGCCGGACGGCCTCGCCGAGGCTGGACTCGTCGGCTCCCATCACCGCCACCGTCGGCTCGGCGATGCGTCCCTCGAGGGCGGCGACCAGCACATCCACCGCATCGTCGACCGGGACCGGACGGACCGTCCGCTCGCGGAAGCCCACGGTCGCGAACAGGGGCACGGTCCGCACGGCACGTGTCACGTGGTCGACCATGTGATCGCCGGGACCGTAGATCATCCCTGACTTCAGGATCGTGTGGTCGATGCCAGACTCCCGCACGAGCTCTTCCGCGGCCCATTTGGTCTCGTGGTACGGGGAGCCGCAGTCGGGCCGTGCGCGCAGGAAGCTGACCATCACGATCCGCTTCACTCCTGCTCGCTGCGCCGCTTCGACCACGGCGCGCGTCCCTTCGACGTGGACGCGCTGAAAGGTCTGGTCGCCGACCTCACGGTTGATCCCGGCGCAGTGCGCGACGGCGTCGCAGCCCGTGAACGCCTCCGTCAGGGCGGCCACGTCGTCGATCTCGACGCCCGTGCGCCGGGAGACGATCACCGTCCGGTCGCGGCCGAGCTGGTCGGCGAGGTGCCGGCCGACGAACCCGGTGCCACCCGTGATGGCTACGCGCATGGTGTTGCTCCTTCGCTTGTTAGCAATGTAGCTAAACTGTATATAGCAATGGTGCTATATTGCAACCATGACCGACAGTGCGACCGATGTGTTCGCCGCCCTCGCGCATCCGACGCGGCGGCAGATCCTCCAGGACCTCAAAGACGGCGAACTCGCCGCGGGCGAGATCGCTTCCCGGTTCAACGCCACCGGCCCTACCATCTCGCGTCACCTGAGCGTGCTGCGGCAGGCAGGGCTCGTCAACGAGCGCCGCGACGCCAACCGCATCCTGTACTCCCTTGCGGGGGACCGGCTCGCCCTCTCGGTCGGCGACTTCCTCTCCACCGTCTGCCCCGAGCAGATCGTGCTGCGCGAGGTGCGCAAGCGCGGGCCACGCGCGGGGACCGAGCGGGCGGTCGAGGCGTAGCGCGCCGTTGCAGAGTCGGGAGCAGGTGGTCAGGCTTCGGGATCCGAAGTCTGCGCCTCCATCGCGTCGACCTCGGCGAGCAAACCATCGAGAACCGGGATCAGCACGGGGAGGTCGTCGGTCAGTATCTCCCATACGCGCCGCTGATCCACCTGCGCGTACGCGTGGACGAGGATGTTCCGCGTGGCGATGATCGCGTGCACATCCGGGATCCGAGCAGCTGTCTCCGCATCGGCCGATCGCACGTTCTTGAGGGCTTCGCCGAGAACCTCGAGTTGGCGCTCGACCGCGGCCTGAAGAACCCAGTCGGCGAGGTACGCCGCCCGGCTGTGGACGTGGGAGACGGATACCGCCTTCGTAGCCGCGTCCCGGGCGTCCCAGAGGAGTGCGGGTGACTCAGGCCGCATAGACGTCCTCGGCACTGGTGAATGCCGATCGTGCGAAATACGGGTTGCGCACGGCGCCGGCATCGACGAGATCGACTCCGCGCCCCACGATCCGTTCGAGCTCTTCCTTCAGGTTGAAGTAGTCATGAAAGAGTCCGCCGCGGCCCGGCAGGAAGTCGACGAGGAAATCGATATCGCTCGTCTCCCTGTCGAACCTGTCGCCGAGTACCGACCCGAAGATGCGCAGGCGTTCGACTCCGTGCTCTTCGCAGGCGCGGGCGATCGCCTCGACGTCGACGGGCACTGCGGTGATCATGGAGCAATTGTCCCATGGCGACGAGTTCGACCGCCGGACAGGCACACCCGCCGGGCTCCCTGTCCAACGAAGAAGCCCCCGATCCCACTGTTTCCAGGGGATCGGGGGCTGTTCTCTGTGGTGCGCCCCCTCGGACTTGAACCGAGAACCCATTGATTAAGAGTCAATTGCTCTGCCGATTGAGCTAGAGGCGCATTCGATCCGGTAACCCGAACCGAGGCTCAACATTAGCATCGGTTTCAGCCGCTCCGCCAATCGAGCGATCCTCGGGTGTGTCGGGTGTCAGCGCAGTTCCTTGCGGGGCATCACGATCTCCTTGATGATCAGGATGATGCCGGCGGAGATCGGGATGGCGACGAGCGCGCCGGGCAGGCCGAAGAGGGTCGAGCCGGCGAGGGCGGAGATCAGGACGACGGAGCCCGGCACCTGCACCGCCTTGCCCATGACCTTCGGGGTGAGGATGTACGCCTCGACCTGCATGTAGACGAGCATGAAGATCAGGACGATGATCCCGCTCACGGGGGAGTGGATGAGGGCGAGCACGGTCATGATCGCGGTCGTCAGCACTGTTCCGATGAGCGGGATGAGGGTGATGAAGAAGGCGGCGAGACCGATGAGGAACGCACCGGGGACGCCGGTGACGACCAGCAGGATGGTGCTGTAGACGGCGTTGAAGAACGCCAGCACGACCATCCCGCTCAGATACTTGCCGAAGTTCTGCAGGATCCGCTCGGTGTACTTCGTGAAGCTGTCCCGGTGCGACCGGGAGACGAGCCGGTAGAGCGACGCCTTGGTCGCGTCGTAGGAGGCGATGAAGTAGAGGGTCAGGATGGCGATGAAGAACCCGGTGGTGAGGCCGTTGACGATGGACAGCCCGAAGCCGACCAGGCCGGAGCCGACGCTCGCCCACAGCTGCGGATCCTGAGCCTCCTTCGCGATCCAGTTGAGCGCTGCGGCGAGTGTGCCGTTGCTGGTCTCGTTCGCAGGATCGAACCAGCCCTGCGCCTTGAGCGCGGAGATCTGCTTGGGGATCGAGACCGCGAGCGACTGGATCTGCTCGATCACCAGGGGGAGCACGACCCAGATGATCGCGACGATGACACCGATGAGCAGCAGGCTGACGGTCACGATCGCCCAGCCCCGCTTCATGCCCCGCCGCTGGAACCAGCGGATCAGCGGGTCGAGGCCGACGGTGGCGAACGCCGCGAGGAACACCGAGAAGATGATCGACCGCAGGCCGTACAGCATGAGGCCGGTGAGCACGGCGCCGACCGCGCCGAGCGTGATCAGGTACCCGAAGAGCAGAGGGCTGCGGTTCAGGAGCGGTTCGGTGCGGCGCTCCTCGATCGCGCGGGTGGCCGGGGTCGCCGGCGGACGGGTGAAGCGCATCGCGCCCTCCTTCAGGTTCGGCACTGAGCGTATGGGTCGCGCGTCGTGCGCGACAACTCCGACACGCTCGCCGGACGAGCGGGGTCAGGCGGTGCCGCGCCCACCCATCATGACCCCGCGTCGGTCCGCGACAGGCGGGCGACGCCGATCTTCGAGTCGGCCATGCCGTAGAACACCCAGTCCGTGCCGTCGATCCGCTCGATCGCCGTCGGGAAGACGACGTTGGGGACGATGCCGCTGCGCTCGTCGTCGGTCTCCGCAGCGAGCAGGGGCTCCGCCGTCCGCTGCAGGACCCGCCACGGCTCGTCGGCGTCGAGGATCATGGCGCCGGCGGCGTAGTTGACGTTCTGCTGCTGCGCCACCCCGGTCTCCAGCCGTCCGGTGACACCGTGGTGCAGCAGCAGCCAGCCCTCCGGCACCCGGATGGGCGCCGGTCCCGCGCCGATCTTCAGCTCTTCGAACGGGTGCTCGGGTCCGGCGAGGAAGCGGTTCTGCCGCCACCGGGTCAGCTCGCGCAGATCGTCGAGCACGGCGTCCAGCGGCAGGAACGCGATCCAGATGCTCGGCCGTCGCTCGCCGAGTGCCGCGGGCGGATGTGCGCCCTCGCCGGCCCGGATGTCGTCCAGATCCCACACCGGCCGGTGCAGCACCGCGAGGCTCGGTGTGCCGTCCGGGGCGGTGACGGGCTCGGGGAAGAAGACGGTGTCCTTGTTCGGGAAGAGGGCCAGGTCGACGCCGATCGCATCGTCGTACTCGAACGTCGCAGGGCCCAGCCGCCGCCAGTGGCGCAGATCGTCCGACACCGCGACCGCGGTGCGTGGGCCGAGCGGGCCGTAGGCGACATAGGTCATCACGTGCAGGCCGAGGCGGGGGATGAACGTCACGCGCGGGTCCTCGACGCCCGCATTGCTCGTCCCGCGCTCGAACTCGCGATCGGGCTCGAGCACGACGCCCTCGCGGTCGACTCCGACCGGTGCTCCGCCCTCCAGCCGTACGCGCGCGAGCCCGACCCGGGAGACGTTCCCGGCGGCGACCAGCCGCGGAAGCAGGTAGACGGCGCCGTCGGGGGCGCGACCGGAGGCGGGGTTGAGCACGCCCTCGACCTCCAGCGGGTCGCCGGGGGCCGGCGTCATCACCACCCCGGAGCGGACGAGGCGGTAGGGGAACGGCGTGCCGGTCATCGGAGGACCTCCCGGTAGAAGAAGAGTTCGCGCTCGCCGGGGGCGGCATCCCACCCTTGGGCGAACGACCAGCGGCCGTCGAGCTTCTGGAGACCGCCCCACGCGAGCGAGCCGCCGCGGTTCAGCGCGAGCTGGGTGAACGGATCGTCGAGCGCGTAGAGCGCCTGCGCCGCGGCGAAGTCGCCGTCCGCGTCGGCGTAGAAGAAGTCGAGCACCATCCGGTCGCCCTCGACGGCCGCGCAGGCGACCTCGTACAGGGTTCCCGGCAGCGGCGAGAGATCGAGGTACGGCTGCTCCTCGAAACGCCAGGACAGCAGGTCGTCGGAGTGGCCGACCATCGGGCGGCCGCCGCACCCCTCGGAGAGGAACATCAGATACTCGCCGCCGATGCGCACGGCGCTGCCGTGCTCGTCCCGCGGCACGACCGCTCCCTTCGCCCACCGCTGCGACACCGTGTAGGGGACGGCGAGGCCGAGGCGGTGCCAGGTCGTCAGGTCGTCGGAGACGGCTGACATCACGTCGCACGCGACCTCGCCGCCGTCCGTGCGCCAGATCGCGTTGTAGAACAGCACGTAGCGGCCATCGGCCTCGTAGATCTTCGGGTCCTCGCAGCCGAGCGCTTCGTTCGCCGTCATCGGGCGCACCACCGGGTTGGCGGGATCGTCGTGCCACGCGCCGTCGCGGTGGACGGCGTGCCCGATCCGGCTCGCCGTCGACTCCTTGCGGGGGGACGCGCGGTAGAAGAGGTGCAGCTCGCCCTCCGCTTCGATCACGGTCGGATTGAAGACGGAATCGCTGGTCCAGCCGACTCCGGTCGGGTCGGCCCACTGTCCCTCGGGCCGGAAGGTGAGGCGGTCGTCCCGCTCGAACGGGCCGATCGCCCAATCGGGCCGCTCGTCGTACCGCGCCGAGAACTGGTCGGTCGAGATGCGGTCGGTCAGGGCGTTCGTGTGCTCGAGCGCCTCCCGGTAGCTGGCGCGCAGGGCGTCGATGGTGACGGGGACGGTGTCGACGGTGTCCACGGATCTCCTTGGGGTGGTCGGCTCAGCCCTTGACGGACGAGCCGATATCGGTCGAGGTGAAGTAGCGCTGGAAGACGATGAACAGCACGACGACGGGCGCGGCGAGCACGACCGCTCCGGCCAGGATGGCGCCGAACGGGTTGCTCGTGGAGGCTGCGACAGTGCTGATGTAGTTCGCCAGCGAGACGGCGAGCGGCTGCATGCTCGCCTCCTTCGTGATCAGGAAGGGCCAGAGGAACTCGTTCCACGGGCCGATGAAGGTCAGCAGCACGACCGTCACGAGCGCCGGCCGCACGAGCGGGAGGGCGACCCGCCACAGCACGGTGAACTCGCCCGCCCCGTCGATCCGCGCCGCGTCGAAGAGCTCACGCGGCAGCTGCAGGAAGTACTGACGGAAGATCAGCACGGCTGCGGAGTTGATCGCGAACGGGAGGATCATCCCGAGATAGTTGTCCGCCAATCCGTAGTTGCGCGCGATGAGCACGTAGAGCGGGATCATCAGCAACTGGAACGGGACGGTCTGCACCAGCAGGGCGAGCGCGAACGTCGTGCCGCGCCCCTTCCACTGCAGAACGGACAGCGCGTACCCGGCCAGCACACCGAAGACGACGGTGCACAGCAGCACCCCGCCGGTGAAGATTCCTGAGTTGGCGAGCCCGGACCACAGGTTGATCCGGGAGTTGATGGCCCCGTAGTTCTGCAGCGTCAGGTTCGCGGGATTCGGGAACGCGCCCGCGATCGAGGTGTCGGGGGTCGCCTGCAGCGAGCCCACGAGCATGTAGTAGAAGGGGAACAGGAAGGCGATCGCGCCGATCGTCAGGACGACGCCCTGCAGGATCGCCTGCGGCCGGCTGAGCGCTCGGGATGCCGCCAGGTCTTTGCGTGCCATCAGTCTCGTCCTCCCGCGAATCGGTTCTGCAGCCAGCCGATGATCAGCACCAGGATGACGAGGACGACGCCGATCGCCGCCGCGTAGCCGGGGTGCCCCTGCTGGATGCCCTGTTGGTAGATGAGCAGCACGGGCGAGGTGGAGTGGCCGTCCGGGCCCCCGCCTCCCGTGAGCAGGTAGGGCTCGGTGAAGAGATTGGCTCCGGTGATGGTGGAGAGCAGCAGCACCAGCACGGTCGCGGGTCGTACCCCCGGCACCGTGACCGAGAAGAACTGGCGCACGCGTCCCGCGCCGTCCGTCGAGGCGGACTCGTAGAGCTCCCGCGGCACGTTCTGCAGGGCCGCGAGGTACAGCAGGATGTACAGGCCGAGCTGCTTCCAGGTCACGTAGATCGCGATGGTCGGCATGGCGAGCCACGGGTTGACGAACCAGGTCGGGTTCGGCGCCAGCGGCCCGAGGATGTGGTTGACCAGGCCGTTCCCACTGAACAGGAAGAGCCAGACGCCGATGATCGCGACGCTCGCCGTGACGTAGGGGACGTAGTAGCTGACCCGCAGGAACGTGCGGAACCGCGTGATGCTGTTGAGCCCGCTGGCGAGCACCAGCGACAGGATCACCGTGAGCGGCACGTTGATGATCAGGAAGACGCCGACGTTCAGGAACGACTGCAGCACCGCCGGGTCGGTGAAGACCTGCACGTAGTTGTCGAAGCCCACGAAGGGCTGGTTGACGTTCGCGCCAGGGGCGGCGAAGAAGTAGTCGAAGAACGAGATGTAGACCGCGTAGCAGAGCGGGTAGGCGAAGATCACCAACACGAACAGCAGGTACGGCGCGCCGAACAGCCAGCCCAGCGGGTTCTTCCCCAGGATCCGCTGGACGAGCGGGCGCCGCCGTCGGGGCGGCGGCCCGGCGGCGGGCGTGGTGCCCGCCGCCGGGGGAGCGGAGACGGTGCTCACGGCTACTTCTGCGCCTGGAGCTTGTCGATCTTGTCGGAGGCGGCCTTGAAGGCGTCCTCGACCGAACCGCTGCCGTTGATCACGGCCTTGCTGTAGGCGTCGCGGAGCGCCTGCATCTGGGCGATGGTGTTGCTCCCGGTCGGGTCGTCGACCGTCCGCGCGCTCTGGTCGCCGAACTCCTTGTAGTCCGGGTGGGACGTGAAGTAGTCGGCGTAGGTGGTGGCCAGGTCGGTGCGGATCGGCATCTGGCCGGTCACGTCGAGCAGCTTGCCGTCCTGCTCCTGGCTCGTGGCGAACTTGAGCACGTCCCAGGCCGTGCCCTGGTTCTTGCAGGAGGAGTACATCCCGATGTTCTTGGCGTCCGGGAAGGTGTACACCTGGTCGGCCGGCTTGCCTTCCTTGGTCGGCACCGGCACGGAGCCCCACTGGACCTTGTCGCCGTAGTAGGCGATCGCCCACGGTCCGACGATGGCCATCGCGGCCTTGCCGTCCGCGAACGCGTCGCCCTGGTACTGCTCCTTGCCGGCGAGTCCGTCGCTGTAGACGGTCTTCCAGAAGTTCGCGACGTCGAGGGCGTCCTGGCTGGTGATGGCGGCCTTGCCGTCCTCGATGAAGGTCTTGCCGCCGGTCTGGGCGGCCAGCAGGGGGAGGTAGTCGAAGTTCACCTGGAAGAACTCGCTGGTCGGCGCCGGGTAGATCGCGTAGGGCGCGGCTCCCGAGGCCTTGATCTTCTGGGCGGCGGCGAGGAACGAGTCGTACGTCGCCAGGTCGGGGTTGTTCGGGTCGAGGCCGGCCTTGGCGAAGATCGCCTTGTTGTAGAAGATCATGACCGGGTTCTGCTTCCACGGCATCTGGTAGAAGTCGCCGTCGGAGGACGTGTACTGGTCGGCGGCCTTCCCGCTGCGGTCCTCGATGTACTTGGCTCCGTCGGGGAACTTCGACAGGTCGACGAGTCCGCCCTGCTTCTGCCACTGGCCGGTGGCGGCCGGGAGGTTGTTGAAGACCAGGCACGGGGTGGTGCCGGCCGTGATCGCGGCGCCGATCACCTCTTCCGTGCTCTTGCCGGCGGGCACCTCCTGCGCCTTGATCTGCTCCTTGGGGTGCGCGGAGTTCCAGGCCGACACCATCGACTTGCCCCACTGCACCTCCTGCTCGTTGTTCGAGTACCAGATGGTGATCGGTCCGTGGGCTTTCATGGCGTCGGATCCGCCGCCGCCGCTGGATCCGCAGGCGGCCAGCGTTCCGGCGACCATGCCGGCGGTGACGATCGCCAGGGCGGCCCGGGTGAGGGCTGTTCTGTGTGTTCGCATGAGTTGTTCTCTTTCGTGGGTGGGGTGTTCGTCTGATCAGTCGGTGGCGGGAGGGGCGGTGGAGGCGCGCACCACCAGCCGCGCCGGGGGCAGGTCGACATCGGCCGGCTCGTCGTGCTCCACCAGCCGCAGCAGTGCGGTGGCGGCGGCGACGCCCCAGCCGGCCGGGTCGTTGTCGAGGGTCGTGAGGGCGGGGTAGATGTAGGTGCCGATCTGCGAGCCGTCGAGGCCCGTGATGGACAGGTCGTGCGGGAGCCGCAGGCCGCGCTCGTGGGCGACGCCCATCCCGGCGATGGCCATCGGGTCGTTGCCGTAGACGATGGCGGTCGGCGGTTCGGGCGCGTCGAGGAGCGCCTTCGTCGCGGCGGCGCCCTGCTCGGGGGAGAAGTCGGTCGGCACGATGACGGGCTCGAGGCCCGCGGTGCGCATCGCGCTCTCGAACCGCTCGCGCCGGCGTAGTCCGTGGAGCATCCGCTCGTCGCCGGAGACATGGACGATGCGGCGGTGCCCGAGGGCGACGAGGTGGGCGACGAGCTCGTCGATCCCGGCGTCGTAGTCGCGGGTGATGACCGGGAAGGCACTGCCGCCGACGGGTTCGCCGAGCGACACCGCCTGGGAGCCGAGCCGCTCGATCAGGCCGATCCGCTCGTCGGCCGCCAGGAGGTCGGTGAGGAGGAAGCCGTCGACCCGCTTGTCCGAGGCGAGCCGCGTGTACGCGCGCTCCTCGGCCTCCCGGTCGGCCACGACCGTCAGCACGAGCACCTGGCCGCGCTCGGCGAGGACGGTCTCCACCCCCGCGATGAAGGCCGCGAAGAACGGGTCGACCTCGATGGTGCGCGCCGGGCGGCGCAGGATGAGACCCACCGCGTAGGCACGTCGCGTCGTCAGTCCGCGGGCGCTGGGGTTCGGCGTCCAGCCGAGCTCGCGCGCCACGGTGAGGATGCGCTCGCGGGTCTCGGCCGCGACTCCCGGCCGCTCGTTCAGGGCGAGGGAGACGAGGCCCTTGCTGACGCCGGCGGCGCGGGCGACGTCGTTGATCGTGACGGCGGACGGGTTCATCGCGGCACCACCGTGGTGAAGCCGCCGGGCTCGACCGCGACGAGGCCGCGCGGGCCGACCGTCTGAGCGGCGCCGACCTGGCGACCGGCACTGTCGAAGCGCGTGACGGTGACCGGGACGGTCGTGCTCAGCCGCTGGGGGACGGGCAGCTTCGTGGCGTTGACGTAGAGGTCGAGGCTCGACGCACCCGCGAGGGCGAGGTGCGACACGATCGGCTGCACCAGCACCGCATCCAGTTTGGCGGTGCCCGAGACGTGCGCCGTGATCGATCCCGTCGACGCCGTCACCGCGAGGGTCAGGGTCTGCGGCAGCAGGAAGACGGGGCTCGCGCCGCTGCCCTGGGTCGCGCCGGCGCGGACGTTCGCGGTGCTGCCGAGCGGCACGGAGAGCCGGCCGAGCTGAGCTGTCCAGCGCGTGCTCCCGGAGCCCGCGGGCAGTCCGGTCGTGGGGTCGCCCGGTCCCAGGTCGGCGATGGGCAGCAGTCGGGAGGCGGAGTGGCCGGCCGGCAGGTCGATCGTCACGGTCGATCCCGCGTTCGCAGCGACGTACGCGCCGCCGGACCAGTTGGCGGATCCGGTCCAGGCGGAGGCGGGCGTGACCACCGAGGCCGCCCCGGTGAGCCGGCCGGACTCGGCCTCGATCACCTGGAGGCCGTCGGCGGTGGTCGTGCGGGTCAGCGCGGTCGCCGTGCGGGCGATGGCGGGATGGGCGTCGAGAGCGAGCATGGTGAGCTGGGTGTGGATGGCCGACTCGGCACCGCAGTTGCGGTTCACCGTGCCGTCGGATGCGATCCCGTCCACGCAGACGCCGGTGGCGGGGTCGTATGCCGGGGTGCCGGCGGGGTTCGCACCGAAGAACCAGGCGGCCTGAGCCCCCGCGAGGGCGGCGAGACCGCCGGCGCCGGTCGCGTCTGCTGCGGCGACGAGCCCCTCCACCCGCGAGTCGACGCCGTAGGCGATCTGCGTGCGGTCGGCCGGGGTCGGCGTCCAGCCGTTGTCCGGGCCCCCCGAGGTCAGCAGCTGCGCGGTGAACTGCGCGAGATCGGTCGTCGCCGCCTTCTGGAGCGACGGGTCGCCGAGCGTCTGCGCGGCGGCGGTGAGCGCGGCGGGCTGCATCGCACCCCAGGCGTGCCAGAACGTGGGGGAGTTCGCCTCCGGGAGCAACGCGCCGAACGGCCACTGACCGACACCGCCGCTCGCGAGCTTCGCGATCCCCTCGGAGTACCGGGCGAGCGCCGTTCGCGCGGCCTGGTCGCCGGGAGCCGCCGCACTATACGCGCTCAAGCCCAGGACGGCCTCCGCCGTCGGGCTGGCGCTCCCCGAGATCAGCCAGCCCGGCACGGTGACCCCGTTGGCGGTCGTCGTGGTGCCGTATTTCGCCAGCGACTGCCGGCCGAGCGCGCCGAGCGCGAGACCGAGCCGGTCGGCGAGGAAGCCGGCGAACTGCGGATCCGCGTCGCGGAACCCGGCGTAGCCTTCGCCGAGCGCCCACACGGTTCGCGCGAGCCAGAACGACTCGGCGGAGTCGCTCGGGTCGGGCAGCTCGACGGGGATCGCCGAGGGGTTCAAGGTGCCGTCCGACTGCTGCCAGAGCACGACGTTCCCGGCGTTCGGGCCGGAGTCCGTCTGCAGGTAGGTGAGCGAGCGCAGGAGCTCGTAGGCCGACTCCCGGCTCGAGGCCGTGCCGTTCTGCTTCCAATCGCGCAGGTAGACGACGGCGGCGCGGGAGATGTCGTCGGCGTCGAATGCTCCCTGCGCGTACCAGCCCTTCGCGACGTCCGTGATCGGGCCGCCGCCGACGCGCGTGAACGAGCCGTCGGGCTGCCGGTCCGCGTAGACCCACGGAGCGCGTGCGGTCGGTTCCGCATCCTGACGGTAGGTCGTGTGCCCGGCGACCTGGGGGAGGAGGGGGACGTCGCCGAGGAGGAAGTCGAGGTGCGAGAGATTCGTCAGGTGCGCCGGCACGGCAGACCCGCTTCCGCTGGCCGCGGAATGCGACGGCGACGGCGCGGCGACGGCCGCGGCCGGCAGCGCGAGCGCTGCCGTGACGATGGCCGCGGTGGCGGCGGCGAGCAAGGTGATCCGCTTCATTGCGTGTCCTTCATGCGAGAGGTCGACCGATGTCTAAACCGGTTTAAAGCACGGTAGGCGCGATCCGCCGATCTGTCAACGGCCGTTCTCGCACGAGGACCTCGCGGGGCTTGTGGCACCGATGGCGGACGGCGAGACTGGGCAGACCGGTCGCGGACGACCGCGACCGGCGACGACCGAGGAGGAACCGTGGAGTACAAGGACATTCCCACCAAGGCCGACATCGAGAGGATCGCCGCTCTGCGCGAGCCGGGGTGCGTCAGCATCTACCTGCCGACGGGCACGACGCCGCCGGAGGCGGATCGCGCGCGCATCGAGCTCAAGAACCATCTCAGCCAGGCCGTGCGGGCGCTCGAAGCGCTCGGGGTGGCGAAGGCCCGCATCGCAGCAGTTCAGGCGGAGGGGGAGGTGATCCTCGAGGACCGCGACTTCTGGCGCTACCAGTCCCGCTCCCTCGCCGTCTTCCTCGACGGGGAGGTGGCCGAGACGTTCCGGCTCCCGAACCGCCTGAACAGCGTGTGCGAGGTCGCCGACCGCTTCTACGTGAAGCCGCTGCTGCGCGCGGTGACGTTCCCGCAGTCCGCCCTGATCCTGGCCCTCGCCCAGAACTCGGTCCGGCTGATCCGGATCGCCGCGGAGGCGCCCGCCACGCTCGTCGAGGTCGCAGGGATGCCGCACGACGTCGCGGCGGCCGCCGGCCTGTCGTCGATCAGCGGGCGTTCGCCGGACGGCCGCATCCAGGGCTCGGAGGGGCAGAAGGTGCGGATGCTCGAGTACGTGCAGGCGATCGACCGCGCCCTCCACCCGCTGCTCGCGAACAGCAGCGAGCCGCTCATCCTCGCCGCGGCCGAGCCGCTGAGCGGGATCTTCCGCGGGGCGAGCGCGTACCCGCACCTCGTCGAGGAGACCATCGGCGGCAACCCGGAGGAGAAGACCGAGGAGGAGCTCTCGACCGCCGCTCGCGGCGTCCTCGACGCGGTCTACGCCCGCAAGACCGCCGCGCTCAAGGAGGACTTCGAGGCCAGGATCGCGGCCGGCACGGCGCTCGTCGACCTCAGCGACATCGCCCGGGCGGCGACGTTCGGCGCCGTGGAGGCGCTGATCTTCGACATCGACCGGCGCGTGCCGGGAACGGTCGACGACGAGTCCGGGGCGATCAGCCTCGCGCCCGACGACGCCCCCGGGCACTACGGAGTGGTGGACGAGATCATCCGCCGGTCGCTGGGCTCCAAGGCGAAGGTCTACGCCGTGCGGTCGGAGGACGTGCCGGGCGGTGGCGCGGTCGCCGCCGCCGTGCGCTTCCCGGTCTGACCGGCTGAGCGGCTGCGCGGCTGCGCGCCTAGCGGCGGCCGAGCGACAGCACGAGGGACTCCTGCACGACGGCGAGCCAGTCGAAGACCGTCCGACGGATCTGCGACTCCTCGTCGTGCAGGTCTCCCTCGTCGCCGTCCTGCACGATCCCGAGCCGTGCGGCGAGCACCAGTCGGATGTCGGTGAGGCACCGCAGCCAGGCACCGGCCTGCGCCTCGTCGAGCGTGACATCCACACGGGAGGCGTCCGACCGGGCGAGGCACTCGACGACGATCCGCGCGTTGAGGGCCTTGCGCTCCGCGAGGCCGTCCGCGGTGAACCGGCGGAACTCGGCGGACGCCGCCGGGTCGCCCGGGTAGGCGTCGGGCATCAGGCGGATGATCGCCGGATCGCTGCGGGCGTCGTCGTCCTCCAGGGCTGCGGCGGAGGCGAGCTCGGCGGCGTCCGTGGCCAGCCGCAGCAGCAGCTCCGCCTCCTCCGGCTCGAAACGGGCGGTGACGCGGCCATGACCGACCGGGTGGAAGAGCCTCATGCGTCGGCCTTCGTCAGGGTCGCCCACAGCCCGTAGTCGTGCATGGCCTCCACGTGACGCTCCATCTCCTCGCGGGTGCCGGTCGCCACGACGGCGCGTCCCTCGTGGTGGACCAGCATCATCAGCCGCTCGGCCTCCCTGTTCGGGAAGCCGAAGTAGGTCCGGAAGACATGGGTGACGTACGACATGAGGTTCACCGGGTCGTTCCAGACGATGGTGACCCACGGCGAGCCGAGTTCCAGCCTCTCCTCGAGCACGACGTCCGCATCCGTGCGTTCCGCCGGCCGGGCGTCAGTCACCGCTCCGCCTCCGCGATCGCGTCCGCCGCCCGGACGAGCGTGAGGTGCGTCAGCGCCTGTGGTGTGTTCCCCGCCTGGGAGCGGCCGTCGACGTCGTACTCCTCGGACAGCATCCCGACGTCGTTGGCGAGCGAGACCAGCCGGTCCATCAGGCGCCGGGCGTCGGCGAGCCGGTGCGACTGCGCATACTGCTCGACCAGCCAGAACGAACACGCGAGGAACGGGTGCTCGCCCGGCGGCAGGCCGTCGACGCCCTGCTCGGTGCGGTAGCGCAGCACGAGGCCGTCGCGCAGCAGGTCCTCCTCGATCGCGCGGACCGTGCCCAGCATCCGTGGATCCTCCCAATCGCAGTAGCCGACCTGGGCGAGCTGGAGCAGCGAGGCGTCGACCTCGCGCGTGCCGTAGTGCTGCACATAGGTGCCGCGCACGGCATCGAAGCCGTTGGCCTCGATGTCGGCCCGCACCTCGTCGCGCAGCGTGCGCCAGCGGACGACCGGACCTTCCAGGCCGTCGCGCTCGACCGCGCGCACGGCGCAGTCGAAGGCCGCCCACACCAGGGCGCGAGAGTGGGTGAAGGTCTGCGGCTCGCCCCGGATCTCCCAGATGCCGTGGTCCGGCTCGCGCCAGTGCTCCTCCAGATACCCCATGAGCGCACGCTGGAGCGCCCAGGAGAAGCGCGTCTCACGGGCGCCCACGGCGCGACCGCGGTCGAGGCCGATCATGACCTCGCCGATCACGTCGGCCTGGAACTGCGTCGACGCCCCGTTGCCGACGCGCACGGGATGGGCTCCCTGGTAGCCCGGCAGGGTGGTGAGCTCGCGCTCGTCGAGGTCGCGCTCGCCCGAGAGCCCGTACATGATCTGGAGGTCGGCCGGATCGCCGGCGATCGACCGCAGCAGCCAGTCGCGCCAGTGGTCGACGTAGTCGTCGTAGCCGTGCGCCAGCAGCACACCGATCGTGAGCGAGGCGTCCCGCAGCCAGACGTAGCGGTAGTCCCAGTTGCGCTCGCCGCCGAACGCCTCCGGGAGCGACGTGGTCGCAGCCGCGACGATGCCGCCGGTCTCCAGATGCGTCAGCGCGCGCAGCAGCAGCAGCGAGCGGACGACCTCGTCGCGGTAGGGGCCGTCGTGGTCGCAGCCCTCCGCCCAGCGGGTCCACCACGAGCGGGTCTGCGCGAGCGCGCGGTCCACGTCGAGGGCTTCCGGGGTGGATCGGTGCGACGGGAACCAGGTGAGGCTGAGGTCGACCGTCTCTCCGGCCTTCACGGTGAACTCCCCGTGGTGCGAGTGGTCGGCGGCGTGCAGCAGCGGCCCGCGGACGACGATGGCGTCGGGGCCGGCGACGGCGACGAGCGCGGACGGATGCTCCGACGTGTCCTTGCGCACCCAGGGCACGGCCGAGGCGTACCCGAACCGGATGCGCAGCTCCTGCTGCATGCGCACCGCGCCGCTGACGCCCCGCACCCGCCGCACGATGTCGGCGCGGTGGTCGCCCATCGGCATCGCGTCGGTGACCTCCACCTCGCCGTCCGCCGTCCGCCACCGGGTGACGAGGATCATGGTGTCGGCCTCGTAGTGCCGCGTGCTCGCGACGGAGGCGTCGGCGGGGGCGACCAGCCACCGGCCGTGGTCCTCGGTGCCGAGGAGCGCCCCGAACATCGACGACGAGTCGTAGCGGGGCAGGCACAGCCAGTCGATGCTGCCGTCCTTGCCCACGAGCGCTCCGGTGAAGCAGTCACTGATCAGGGCGTATTCCTCGATGGGGAGCGACATATCCCCAGTATGGCCGTACTGTGAAGTCCATGACGCAGACCGTCGACACTCTCGCGATTCTCGGAGCGAGCGGCGATCTCTCCGCCCGCCTGCTCCTCCCCGCCATCGGCCAGCTGCTCTCGGATCACCCGGACCGCCGGTTCCGGCTGGTCGGCGCCGGTTTCGAGGACTGGACCGACGCGCACTGGCGATCGGTGGTCCGTGCCTCGTTCAAGACGATGAAGGCGTCGGGTCCCGCGGTGGACGAGGTGCTGAAGCAGACCGTGTACGTCCAGGCGGATGTGACGGATGCCGCCGACCTCGAGCGGATCTTCGCCGCCTGCGAGGGCGCGCCGGCGCTCTACTTCGCGCTCCCGCCCGCGATCACCGCGAAGGCCTGCGGCGTGCTCGGCACGATGGACCTCCCGCGCGGGCTGACGCTCGCCCTCGAGAAGCCGTTCGGCACGGACAAGCGCAGCGCGATCGCGCTCAACAAGCAGCTCGCCACCCTGGTGCCCGAGGACCGCATCCACCGCGTCGACCACTTCCTCGGCCGCTCGACCGTCTTCAATCTGATCGGGCTGCGGTTCGCGAACAGCATCCTGGAGCCCCTGTGGAACGGCGACCACATCGAGCGCGTCGACATCGTGTACGACGAGTCCCTCGCCCTCGAGGGCCGTGCGCGGTACTACGACAATGCCGGCGCGCTGGTCGACATGATCCAGAGCCACCTGCTGCAGGTGCTCGCCGTCGTCGCGATGGAGCCGCCGTCCACCCTCGACGCGGTCGACCTGCGCGACGCCAAGGCGACGGTCCTGCGGGCCACCCGCATCTGGAACGACAGCCCGGTGGAGTCGAGCCGGCGCGCCCGCTACACGGCCGGCCAGGTCGACGGGGAGACCGTGCCGTCGTACGTCAAGGAGCCGGGCGTCGATCCCTCCCGCGGAACGGAGACGCTCGCCGAGGTGACCCTGCAGATCGACACCTGGCGGTGGGCGGGCGTGCCGTTCACGCTGCGTTCCGGCAAGGCGCTGGGGGAGCGGCGGCGGGAGGTCGTGGTGACCTTCAAACCCGCCCGCCACGTGCCGAAGGGACTGAAAGGCACCCGTGAGCCCACCAAGCTGCGGATGATGCTCGCACCGGACGAGATGTCGCTGGAGATCAACGTCAACGGCCCGGGCGACCCGTTCGAGATCGAGCGCGCGGCGCTCAGCGTGGAGTTCGGTCCCGGGCAGCTGCTCGCCTACGGCGAGGTGCTGGAGGGGATCCTCGACGGGGACCCGGCGCTGTCGGTGCGCGCGGACACCGCGGTGGACTGCTGGCGGATCGTGGCACCGGTCGTGACGGAGTGGCGCAAGGACGACGTCCCGCTGCAGAACTACCGCGCGGGATCGGGCGGGCCGGCCTCCTGGAAGCGGATCGGCTGACCCGGATCGGCTGACGCGGGCCGGCGGGGTCAGGCCGCGTTGCGCTCGACGATCGCGGGGATCTCGCCGGTGACGGGCTTGCGGAGGTCCGTCCAGATGGTGATGGGGGCGGGCTCCCATCCGAACGCCGCCGGTTCGTCGGCGACGTGCTCGGCGGCGCTGTCGCCGGCGGGAGCGGTCTCCGTCGGAGCGAGGTGCTGCGGCTCGGTGACGGCGCCGATCTCACCCGACTCCAGTCGACGACGCGCATCGACGAGGGCGGCGGCGATGCCGACCGACACGGACTGGGCCAGCACGGAGTGGAAGATGGTGTCGGTGTCGTCGGCCGAACGGCGCGAGACCGTCCACTCGCCGTCTTCACCGATGAGCTCGGCGATCTTGCCGTGCACGATCTCGAGGATCTGCACGTCCGTCAGCTGAGGGACCGGCGCCGCCGGAACCTCAACGGCGGCGTGCCGCCTGCGTCCAAACATCGCGATACCCCTTCCCTGGCTACCCGTCGGTACCAGTGTCGGGGAGGAACGGGCTGTCTGCGGCGCGGACACGCCGGTTGATCAGCGGAATTCCGCGGTCAGGAGCCTTTTCGGGAGCCCAGCGGCTTCGCTTCGCGCTCGGCGGCGTCCCGCGACTCCTCGACCACGGTGCCGATGGCGATCGCCAGGGACAGCGCAGCGCTGATCCACAGCAGGGGGACGCGCCAGTCGCGGACACCGTTCCTGGTCGACTGGATGGTGGTCCACAGGCCCATGATGGCCGAGATCACCGCGCCGTTGAAGACGAACTTGCGCATCCGCATCCTTTCGCTCTTCCCGTAGCGTACGCTGCCTACGGCGCCGGGGGCACCCGGCCCGGCGGAAGGGAACCGGATGCGCACTGCCGTCGTAGGGGTCGTCCTGCTCGTGCTCGGGGCGATCGCCGTCGGGGTCGGCATCCTGCCGCTGCCGGAGGTCGCGGTGCTGTGGGATCGCGTGTGGCCGATCCTGCTGTTCGTCGTCGCCGTCACCGTCGTCACCGAGCTGGCGGCCGAGGCGGGGCTCTTCACCTGGGTGGCGCAGCGTACGGCGCGCTGGGGGCGCGGGCGGGCGTGGATCCTCTGGCTGCTCGTGGTGCTCGTCGCCGCGCTGTGCACGATCTTCCTCTCGCTCGACACGACGGCCGTGCTGCTGACGCCGGTGGTGGTCGTCCTGGCCCGGCACGCGGGCCTGAACCCCCTGCCGTTCGCACTGACCACCGTGTGGATGGCGAACGCGGGCTCGCTCCTGCTGCCGGTCTCCAACCTCACGAACCTGCTGGCCCAGCACGCGATGGGGGATCCGTCTCCCGCGGCGTTCGCGGGCCTGATGTGGGCGCCGGCGCTCGTCGCGATGGCGGTGCCCATGGTGGCGGTGTTCGTGATCTCGCGGCGCACACTGCTGGTGAGGTACGAGCCGGGGGAGGAGGAGCCCGTGCGCGACCGCGTGCTCTTCGTCGCCAGCGCGGTGGTCGTCGTCGCGCTGGTGCCGCTGCTGGTGTCGGGGCTCCCGGTGTGGATGCCGGCGTCGGCCGCGGCCGTCGCCCTGGGCGTGGTCTTCCTCGTCCGGCGGCGCTCCGTGCTGCGTTTCGGCCTCGTCCCGTGGCAGCTGGTGGTGCTCGCCTCCGGGCTCTTCCTGTTCATCGAGGCGCTGCACTCGCTCGGTCTCGACCAGCTGCTCGCGGTCGTCTCGGGCACCGGGGAGTCGCCGCTCGCGCTCCTGCGCCTCTCGCTGACCGGGATGGTCGGGGCGAACGCGATCGACAACCTCCCCGCCTACCTCGCGCTGGAACCGGTCGCGGGTTCGCCGCTGCGTCTCGCGGCCCTGCTGATCGGCGTCAACGCCGGCCCGCTGATCACGCCGTGGGCGTCGCTGGCGACGCTGCTCTGGCACCAGCGGCTGACGTCCTTCGACGTCGAGCTGCGCTGGAAGCGCTACGTGCTGCTCGGGGCCGCAGTCGCGCCGCTGACCGTGGTGCTCGCGACCCTGGCGCTCGCGGTCACCGCCTGATCGGCGGCCGCGAGGCCGGGGAACGACGAAGGCTATTCGGCCGGGAGCAGCTGGGACGCGCGGACGACCCTCCTGCGCGCGATCGCGACGAGCGCGAGCCCGAAGCCGAACGCCGCCCAGAGGAGCAGGCCGCCGAGCCCCCGCCACACGTCCGAGCTGCCGGCCACCACGCCCTGGAGGGCTGTGATCGCCGGTGACGTGGGCAGCCAGGGGATCGCGCCGTCGAAGAACGCGGGCGCGGTGGAGACGATCCCGGAGGCGAGCGTGATCACCACCACGAGCATCGAGAGGAAGCGCCCGACGCCGCCGAGGAGCGCGACCAGGCCGTGGTTGACCGCCGCGAAGGCGACCCCGACCCCGACCGCGACGGCGGCGAACCCGATCCAGCGCCCGGCGTCGAGCGACAGCGCGGGCTGCATGATGGCGGCGACCAGCACGCCCTGCACGGCGCCGAGGACGGCGGCCGGTACGAAGCCGTCGAGGGCGATGAGGCCGGCGGCGCGCGAGGTCAGCAGCGCCCGGCGCGAGACCGCCTGCAGCACCAGGAACGAGGCCAGGGCACCCAGCCACAGCGCCACCGACGCGAACAGCGGGATGCTGGTCGAGCCGAACGCGGCCGTACCGTCGGCCTTCTGCGTCACCGGCTCGGAGGCGACCGAGGCCAGGTTGGTGCGCTCGCCCGAGTCGTAGCTCGGCAGCTGGGCGACGGCGGTCTTCAGCCCGGAGGCGAGGGAGGCCGCGCCCGACGCCGACTGATCGGCCCCGGTCGCCAGCGGGGTGATGCCCGATGCCAGCTGCGCGACGCCGTCGGAGAGCTGCGCGGCGCCCGAGGCGCTCTGCGACGCGCCGTCGGCCAGCTGCGCGGCCCCGGCGGCGGACTGCTGCGCGCCCGTGGCGAGCTGCTGGGCCCCGGAGGCGCTCTGCGCGATGCCGTCCGTCAGTGCGGGCATCCCCGCCGCGAGCTGCGCGGCTCCGGCCGCGATGCCCGCCTGACCCGGCACTCCGTTGACCGTCGCGGCCTGCGTGGCGATGTCCGTGCAGAGCTCGGCGCTGCCGCCTTCCTTGACGCACAGTTGAGCGAGAGCCGAGAGCTTCGTCCCGACGCCCGCGATGGCACCGGAGAGCTGCGCGGTCTGTGCCGGCAGAGCGGTGGTGCTGCTCTGCAGCCGGCCGAGCCCCGTGGCCAGGCCGGACGCACCGGTGGAGAGCTGGGAGACGCCGCCCGAGAGTGCCGATGCCCCTGTGCTCAGCTGCCCGATCCCGCCGGAGAGCGATGACGCGCCCGTCGCGAGCTGCCCGGCCGCGTCGTTCAGCTGGTGCGTGCCGCTCGCCAGCTGGGTGAGCCCGTCCGAGAGCGAGGCGGCCCCGGTCGCGGCCTGACCGATCTGGTCGTGCAGGGTGTTGAAGCCCACGTACACGTTCTCCAGGTAAGTCGAGGTGAGCTGCTTGTTGAGCACCGTGGTCGCCGTCGAGGTCACCACCTGGCTGATGGCCGGGTCCACGAGCTTGGACGTGGAGCTGGTGCGCACGTCGATGGTCGCCTGGGTCGCGGCGGCCGCATCCCCCGACGGCGAGGTGGCGGCCTTCGAGAACGACTTCGGGATGGTGACCACGGCGACGTAGCGGCCGTCGGCGATTCCGCTCTCGGCATCCTTCTGGTCGGTGAGCACCCAGCTGAAGTTGTCCTTCGTGCTGTCCAGGAGGCCGGCGGAGAGCTGCCGGCCGAGCGGCACGGTCTGGTCGCCGATCTTCACCGGCTGGTCGAGGTTGACCACCGCGGCCTTGACGTCGCCGAGGCGGTCGGTCGGGTTCCAGAGTGCCCAGACGAGCAGGCCGCCGATGGCCAGCGGCACCAGGACGATCCCGACGATCGTGAGCCAGGTGATCCGCTTGTCGGAGCGCATCCGCTCCAGGGAGAACAGGGATCCGGGGCGGCGGAGGGGGGACGGGCTGGTCATCAGGCGTTCGCCTTCTCGAGGTGGGCCGGCAGATGGGCCGGGTGATCGGGGAGTGCGGAGGGGTCGTCCGGCAGCAGTACAGTGCCGGTCTCGACGCCGTCGGGCAGGAGGTCGTCGAGTCCCGCGGGGTCGACGACGCTCACGACGAGAGCGAAGGGGCGCTGCTCGACGTGCGAACGGCTGAGCGCGGCCGAGAGCTCGGAGCGGATGCGGCGGCGCTCGACCGGGTCGGTCACCGTGTCTGCGGCGTCGAGCGCGAGAAGCTGCGGGCGACTGGCCAGTGCCCGTCGCACGTCGTCGACGGGGGTGTCGGACGTGCCCAGACGGACGACCGAGGTGCGGCCGCGCACACCGGATCCGCGGGTGGGGAGCACGAGGCCGGCCACCTTCATCGTCCCGGCGTCGGGCTTGGTGCGCCCGGTCATCGCCATCAGCAGGGTGAGGGCGGCCATCCGGTCGCCGCCGTGCACGACGAGCACCTCGTGGTCGCCGAGGCGGAAGGACACGTCGCGCAGGACGGCACGGCCTCGCACGCTGACCGACAGGCTGTCGGCCGCCGCGACGAACCGCGCACCCGGCTCCGGCCAGTCGGCCAGCTCCAGTTCCTTCTGCAGCCCGTCGCCCTCCACGTCGAAGGAGGGGAGGAGGCGGTCGAGCCAGCGCGGCATCCACCACGCCTTGTCCCCGAGCAGCTGGAGGACGGCCGGAACGAGCGTCATCCGCACGATGAATGCGTCGACGAACACGCCGACGGCGAGGCCGAGGGCGATGGGTTTGATGGAGGTGTCGCCCTCTGGCACGAACGCGGCGAAGACCGAGATCATGATGATCGCGGCGGCCGTGACCACCTTCGCCGATCCCACGAAGCCGCTCTGCACCGCGCGGCGCGCGTCGCCGCCGTGCACGTAGTCCTCACGGATGCGACTGACGAGGAACACCTCGTAGTCCATCGCGAGCCCGAAGAGCACGCCCATCAGGATGATCGGCATGAAGCTGATCACCGGGCCTGTCTTGTCGATGTTCAGCGCGTCGGCGAACCAGCCCCACTCGAACACGACCGTGACCGCGCCGAAGGCGGCCCCGACCGAGAGCAGGTACCCGAGCGCGGCCTTGATCGGCACCGCGATGGAGCGGAACACCATCGTGAGCAGCACGAGGGAGAGTCCGACGACGAGGATGCCGAAGGGGAGGAGCGCACCGGCCAGCCGGTTCGAGACGTCGATCTGGGCGGCCGTGGTGCCGGTCACCTTCAGATCGACGCCGTACTCGTCGAGGAAGTGCTGGTGCTTCGCGCGCAGCTCGGCGACGAGGTCGGCGGTGCGCTGGTCGTCCGGGCCCGTGGCCGGGATGACCTGCACGATGCCGGTGTCCGCGGTCTCGTTGGGCGTGGAGAGCGGCACGGCGGCCACGCCGGGCAGCTCGGCGATCTCGGCACCGATCTTGTCCATGAGTCCGACCGGATCGGTGCTCGAGATGATCGAGCCGGTCACGATGAGCGGGCCGTTGTAGCCCGGACCGAAGTGCTCGGAGATGAGGTCGTAGGTGATGCGGGCCGGATCGTCGGCGGCGTGCGAGCCGGCGTCGGGGAGGGCGAGCCTCAGCTGCAGGGCGGGGACGGCCGCGATCCCGAGCGCGACGACGACCGCGACCACGGTCACGATCGGGAAGCGCGTGACGGCGCGCACCCAGCCCCGGAAGAAGCCCTTCGGGATCTCCGCGGTGGCGGCGTGGGCGAGGCTCGGGGCCGCTGCGGCCGGTCGCTCGACGGGAGCGGAAGCGTCGGCCGGAGCGTCAGCGGGAGCACCCGCGCCGGCCGCAGCCCGGGCGGCGCGCTTCGCCGCGCGACGGGAGGCACGGCGCCCGGGGGTGATCCGGGCGCCCGCGAAGCCGAGGAACGCGGGGGTGAGGGTGAGCGCCACGAGCACGGCGATCGCCACCGCCGCCGAGGCGGCGAGTCCCATGGTGGTGAGGAAGGGGATGTTGGCGACGGCGAGGCCGGCCAGCGCGATGATCACCGTGATGCCCGCGAAGAGCACCGCCGATCCGGCCGTGGCCAGGGAGCGCGCTGCCGACTCCTCGGGATCGACTCCGGCCTTCAGCTGGCTCTGATGGCGGGAGATGATGAAGAGCGAGTAGTCGATCCCGACGGCCAGCCCGAGCATGAGGGCGAGCAGCGGGGTGGTCGACGAGATCGGCCCGAAGATCGTGGCGATGAAGATGAGGGCCATCGAGAGCCCGACTCCGAGGAGTGCGGTCGCCAGCGGCATCCCGGCCGCGATGATCGACCCGAAGGTCAGGATGAGGACGACCAGCGCGATCCCGACGCCGACCAGTTCCGTGACCGAGAGCGTCGGGAGGCTCTGCGAGAACAGCTGACCGCCCACGGCGACCTGCGAGCCATCGGGCAGCTGTTTCTGCAGGTCGGCGCCGGCATCCTTCAGCGCGGTCTTGGTCTCCTCCGTGACCGTCGTCTGCTGGCCGGTCAGCTGCACCGTGACGATCGCGGCCGTCCGGTCGTCGGAGATCAGGTTCTTGACGGTCGTGCTGTACGGCGAGGTGGCGCCCGAGACGCCGTCGACCTTCGCGAGATCGGCGACGGTGCTCTCCACCGGCGTCTCGATCGACGACTGGTCGACCGTCTCGCCCTTCGGTGCGACCACGACGATCTGCGCGCTCGTGCCGCTGACCTGCGGGAACGTGCGGCTCAGCGTGTCGAGCGCCTCCTGGGATTCGGTGCCCGGGATGCTGAAGGTGTTGTCGGTGCCCTGGTTGAACGCGATGGCGCCGCCGGCGACCAGCACGAGCAGCAGGAGCCACAGCGAGACGACCAGCTTGCGGGCGCGGAAGGCCCAGCGGCCGATCGAATACAGGAGTGAGGACACGCGTTCTCCAGTGGTGATGTGACCGGGGGTGTCACAGGAATGAAGGGCTTCGATACACTGTTGTATCCGATGCTCGACTGTATCGGATACACTCGTGTATCTGGAACTCGACTCAGGAAGGTTTCAGCTTGGACAGCACAGCTCTCAGAGACGGTCGCGACGACGCGCCCGCCGAGTCCGCGCGCCGCCGCCGCACCCGTGAGCGGCTGCTCGACGCCGCGTTCGACGTCTTCGCCGAGCAGGGCGTCCGCGCGGCGAGCGTCGAGACCATCGCCGAGGCGGCGGGCTTCACCCGGGGCGCGTTCTACTCCAACTTCTCCACCAAGGAGGAACTCTTCTTCGCCCTGATGGAGCGCGAGAAGACGATGCGGCTCGCACAGCTCGACCAGGGCCTCGCCCAGCACCTCGCCCCGTTGGTCGAATCCGGCGTCACCGAGATCGACGACGCCCAGGTGATCGACATCGTCACCAAGATCCTCGAGCTGCAGTCGGACGACCGGCGCTGGTGGCTCGTGCAGTCCGAATTCCAGCTCCTGGCGCTGCGCGATCCGGCGATCGCGGGAGGCTATCTGGCGTTCCAGGACGGCTTCTACCGCGACCTGACCGAGATCGTGATCGCGGCCCTGGCGAGCGCGCACCGCCGCTTCACCATCGACCCGGCGGAGGCCGTGCGGGTCATCGCCGAGCTCTGCGCCAGCGGCGAGGCGCACGCGCTCCTCGCCGGCGACGAGCGCAAGTTCGCCGAACGCCTCTCCGAGAGCGTGCCCGCCGTGCTGCTGGCCCTCACCGAACGGATCTGACCGCCTCCCGCCGACCTCCCGGCTGGATCGGACCGAACGCCAAGGCATCTTCGGTACGCTCGATCAGATGCGACGCAGAGCCCTCCCGACCGCGCTCGCCGGTGCACTGGCCGCCGCGGTGCTGACACTGGTGGCCGCCTGCGCCGGCCCGTCCGCCGTCGCCCCGGCGGCGACCGCGCAGGCGGAGTCGACCGCGACGCCGTCCGCCACGCCGGACCCGTTCCCGCGGCAGCCCCTCACGGCGAAGACACGGTACGTCGCCCTGGGCGACTCCTTCGCGGCAGGGATGGGAGGCGGCGGCGAGACGGGCAAGTGCCGGTCGAGCTCTGCGAGCTACCCGTCGGTCTTCACCCGCGAGTCCGGCGTCGACCTCGTCGTGAACGCGTCGTGCTCCGGCGCCACCACCTCGGACCTCCTGCGCAAACAGCTGATCTCCCTCGACGACCGCACCGACCTCGTCACCGTCAGCATCGGCGGCAACGATCTGGGCGTCGCCGCGATCGCGGCGGACTGCGCGGCGGGAAAGGCGGCCTCGTGCCGCAGCCAGCTCACGTCCGCGCTGTCGCTCCTCAACGTCCTCCCGGAGCGTCTCGCCACCGTGTACGACGCGATCCTGCAGGCGGCGTCGAACGCGCGGGTCGTCGTGACCGGGTACGCCCTCATGTACGACGCCTCCGACCCGAACGCCAAGGACTTCGGCATGGCCGCGGCGATCAACGCCGCGACGATCGGCCTCAACCAGGTGATCGACGACGCGGTCGACGCCGAACGGGCCAAGGGCGCGCCGATGACCTTCATCGGCGTCGACTTCGCCGGGCACGCCATCGGGGACGCGAAGCCGTGGGTGCACACGAGCGGCGTCGACGCGTTCCACCCGACTGCGGACGGCTACGCCGAGTACGCGCGGCAGCTCGTCCGGCGCCTCGGCACGGCGGGCTGAGCGGGCCGTTCGGCTAGGGGGCCGCTGCGCTGCTGTGCTCGCGGGCGAACTCCAGCGTCTCGCGCAGCAGGTCGAGCCGCTCCGGCCGGGTGCGCGCCTTGCGGGTGTTGACCTCTGCCACCACCGAGCCGCTCCAGCCGGTCGCGGCGAGCAGTCGCAGCACCTCTGCCACCGGCTGCGTTCCCCTGCCCGGGACCAGGTGCTCGTCGAAGACCCGGGAGTCGTCGAGGGTGCCCGAGCCGTCGCACAGGTGCACGTGGCTCAGCCGCGTGCCGAGCTCCTGTGCCAGACGCAGGCCGTCGACACCGCTCAGGGCGGCGTGCGAGAAGTCGAGCGTGACCGCGTCGCAGTCCATCCCCAGAGGATTCCAGCCGGGGGAGTAGGCCGCCATCGAACGCCCCGCGACCTTCCACGGGAACATGTTCTCGACCGCGACGGTCACCCCGGACGCCGCCGCCGTCCCGCGCACGATCCCGAGGAAGTCGTCGGCGTACCCGGACTGCCAGCGGAACGGCGGGTGCACCACGACGGTCTCCGCGCCCAGGTCCGCCGCCAGCGCGGCCGAGCGCTCGAGCTTCACCCGCGGATCGCGGCCCCAGACGAAATGGGTGAGCAGCAGGACGGGGGCGTGGATGCTGAGGATGGGCATCCCGAACCGCTCGGACAGCGCGCGTAACGGCGCGGCCGCCTGGGTGGCGTCGTCGCGGGTGACCATCACCTCCACGCCGTCGAAGCCCAGCTCGGCGGCCGTGCGGAAGGCTTCTTCGGGGCCGAGGGGGTAGACGCAGGTCGTTCCCATGCCGATGCGCATCACGGCCGAACTCTAGCCCCGGGCACTGAACGACGCGTGTCGTACCGCCGAACGGCGTCCCCGTCCAGGCCCCGGACCGCCGGGAGCGACGCTGGTACTGTGGCGGGAAGCCACCCCCACCGACGCCGAGGGAGAGGATCCACCATCTCAGCGAAACCCGACACCGCATCCGCCACCGAAACCTACGATCTGGTCATCGTCTCGAACCGCCTGCCGGTCGACCGGGTGATCGACGACGACGGGAACGCGGACTGGCGCCCGTCGCCCGGTGGTCTGGTGGCGGCGCTGGAGCCGGTGATGCGGTCGCAGGACGGGATCTGGATCGGCTGGGCCGGCGTCTCCGGCGAGGAGGTCGAGCCCTTCGAGGCCGACGGGATCAACATCCTGCCGGTGCCGCTCAGCGAGCAGGAGCTGCAGGAGTACTACGAGGGGTTCTCGAACGACACCCTCTGGCCGCTGTACCACGACGTGATCGCACAGCCGAGCTTCCACCGCGAGTGGTGGGAGAGCTATGTGAAGGTCAACCGCCGGTTCGCCGACGCCGCCGCCGGCGCCGCCGCACGCGGCGCCGTGGTGTGGGTGCACGACTACCAGCTGCAGCTCGTCCCCGCGATGCTGCGCGAGACGCGGCCGGACCTCGTCATCGGCTTCTTCAACCACATCCCCTTCCCGCCCTACGGCATCTACTCGCAGCTGCCCTGGCGCCGCCAGATCATCGACGGGCTGCTCGGAGCCGACGTCATCGGCTTCCAGCGCGTCGCCGACGCGGGCAACTTCTCGCGCGCCGTCCGCCGCCTCAAGGGCTACGAGACCCGCGGGCCCATCATCGAGGTGCCGATCGACAGCGACGACCCCGAGGCCGGTTCGCACCGCCACGTGACGACGAACCGTCACGGCGGCCTGGCGCGCACCGTGCTCGCCCGGGCCTTCCCGATCTCCATCGACGCGGACAAGTACCAGGAGCTCGCCCGCCGCCCGGACATCCAGGCCCGTGCCCGCGAGATCCGCGAGGAGCTCGGCAACCCCGAGACGATCATGCTCGGCGTCGACCGGCTCGACTACACCAAGGGGATCGGCCACCGGCTCAAGGCGTTCGGCGAGCTGCTGCGCGACGGCGACCTCTCGGCCGAGGACGTGACGCTCGTCCAGGTGGCGAGCCCGAGCCGGGAGCGCGTCGAGACCTACCGGCAGCTGCGCGACGAGATCGAGCTGACGGTCGGTCGCATCAACGGCGACTACTCGACGCTCGGCCACAGCGCGATCGCCTACCTGCACCACGGGTACCCGCGGGAGGAGATGGTCGCCCTCTACCTCGCGGCGGACGTCATGCTCGTGACTGCTCTGCGCGACGGGATGAACCTGGTCGCCAAGGAGTACGTCGCCTCGCGCGTCGACGACGACGGCGTCCTCATCCTGAGCGAGTTCGCGGGTGCCTCGGACGAGCTGCGGCAGGCCCTCCTGATCAACCCGCACGACATCGAGGGGCTGAAGGAGTCGATCCTCCAGGCCGTCGCGATGCCCAAACGCGATCGCACGCGCCGCATGCGCGCACTGCGCAAGAAGGTGCTGACGAACGACGTCGCACGCTGGTCGGCGTCGTTCCTGGACGCCCTGACACGCGCCGCGCACGGCGACCACCCCCTCCAGAACCCGATGGTGAACCGCCGCTGACCCGGCGTGCCCGACCTCCCGCACCGAACCGGAAAGCCGCATGACCGACTCCACGCCGTCCTTCCCGCCCGACTCCGCCATCGCGATCGCCGCCGCCGTGCGCCGGCTGGCGGAGGCCGACCGGCTGCTGCTCGCCCTCGACTTCGACGGCACGCTCGCACCGTTCGTCGACGTCCCCCGCGGCGCGCGCGCCCTGCCGGAGGCCAAAGCCGCGCTCGACCGGCTCGAGAAGCTCCCGGACACCTGGGTCGCCTACGTGTCCGGCCGGCCGCTCGAGAGCCTGGAGGCCGTGACCGAGGCGGACGAGGACGCCCTGCTGATCGGATCGCACGGCGTGGAGATCCGGTTCGGCCGCGACGGCGTCTCCCTCGACCTGAGCGACGACGAGCGCACGACGCTCGACCGGCTGGGGGAGACCCTCGGCCGGCTGGTGGACTCTGTCCCCGGGACGAAGCTCGAGGTCAAGCCGGTCGGCTTCGGCGTGCACTACCGCACGGTGGAGGGCGACCGCGGCGCCGAGGTCGTCCGGCGGGCCTACGAGGCCGCCGGCGAGGTCAGCGACGCCCTGACGGTGCGCGACGGCAAGGACATCATCGAGTTCTCCGTGCGTGGCGCCGACAAGGGGGACGGCATCGAGCGGCTGCGCGAGTACACCCGGGCGACGGCGGTGCTCTTCGCGGGCGACGACGTCACCGACGAGGACGGCCTGCGCGTGCTGCGGCCGCACGACGGAGACGTGGGCGTCAAGGTCGGGGAGGGGGAGACCGCGGCCCAGTACCGGGTGGCCGACGAACGTGCGATCGCCACACTGCTGACGCTGCTCGCGGAGGCGCGCGCCTCGCGCTGAACGACGGTCGCCGCGGCGTCGATGCGTCGCTGGCGATAGAGTCTCTGCGGCGGTAGAGGGGTTCGGACGCGGGGGAGAGTCATGACGGAGGCCATTGAGGCGCGGGCGGTCGTCGCCGAGGGTGCGCACAGATCACGGATCGACGGGCTCGACTATCTCCGGCTCATCGCCGCCCTCGCCGTCGTCGCATTTCACTGGATCTACTACGGCCCGTGGGTGGGGATCATCCCCCTGCGCACGTCCTTCGTGCTCGGCGCATCGTATGGTGTGCTCGGCGTCGAACTCTTCTTCATCATCAGCGGGTTCGTCATCGCCACGTCGATCCACGGTCGCGATGCCGGTGGATTCTTGGCGAGCCGCGCCACGCGTCTGTATCCCGCCTATTGGGCAGGATTGATCGTCTCGGTAGGGGTTCTCGCGCTCACGAACGGACTCGGGATCCACGGGGTCAAGCAGATCCTCGCCAACGTGACGATGTTCGCGCCGCTTCTGGGGTACGAGAACCTCGAGGGCGTGTATTGGACGCTCCAGATGGAGCTGCTCTTCTACATCATGGTCGCCGTGTTCGTCTTGGCGGGCAAGCGCAGCTGGCTCGACCTCTTCTTCCCCATCTGGGCCATCGGCATGCTCGTCTCGACCATCCTCCTGCCGCTGGTCTCCGAATTGCCGCTCCTCGGGTATCTGAACCTCTTCTTCGCCGGAGGCGCCGTGATCGCGGGAGGAGCACGCAGCGGGTGGACGCCGTTGCGTATCGCGGGATTGGCCGCGGCCGTGATCGGCGGGGCGATCGCCGCGGTCCGGCACGGTCTCAAAGGCCCCTTGGTGCCGTGGGAGCCGGCGATCGTCGTCGCGGTGGTGGTGGGCATGTTCGGCGTCGTCCTCCTCCTAACCGTTCCGCGTATCGCCCGTGCCCGCCTGCCCGGCAGCCGTGTCGCCGGTGCGATCACCTATCCCCTCTACCTCGTGCACTGCGCGATCGGCTATGCGCTCATTGCGGCGGTCGCGACGCCGGAGACCGCGTGGTGGGTCACCGGCGCCTGTCTCGTCGTGGTGCTCGGTGTCTCCTATCTGATCCACCGGCTCGTCGAGCAGTTGCCGGCGGGGATCTGGCGCACGGTGTTCGGCGTCTGTATCGCACGGCCGGTGCGGAGACTGCAGACCGTGTTGACAGGAGGGGCGGACCGCTAATTCCGCGGACATGAACGGACGAGCATTCGAGACGTCCTAGAGTTGTCCCATGCCAGAGATCGATTGGAAGCCGCGTTCACGCGTCGTCACCGACGGAATCGAAGCCACGACGAGCCGGGGCATGCTCCGCGCGGTCGGCATGGGCGACGCCGACTGGGAGAAGCCGCAGATCGGCATCGCCAGCTCGTGGAACGAGATCACCCCCTGCAACCTCTCCCTCGACCGGCTCGCCCAGGGCGCCAAAGAAGGCGTGCACTCCGGCGGCGGCTACCCGCTGCAGTTCGGCACCATCTCCGTCTCGGACGGCATCTCGATGGGCCACGAGGGCATGCACTTCTCACTCGTGTCGCGTGAGGTCATCGCCGACTCGGTCGAGACGGTCATGATGGCCGAGCGTCTCGACGGCACCGTGCTGCTCGCGGGCTGCGACAAGTCGCTGCCCGGCATGCTCATGGCCGCGGCGCGGCTCGACCTGTCGGCCGTGTTCCTCTACGCGGGCTCCATCGCTCCGGGCTGGGTCAAGCTGTCGGACGGCACCGAGAAGGACGTCACGATCATCGACTCCTTCGAGGCCGTCGGCGCTTGCAAGGCGGGCAAGATGAGCGAAGAGGACCTCAAGCGCATCGAGTGCGCGATCGCTCCGGGCGAGGGCGCCTGCGGCGGCATGTACACCGCGAACACGATGGCCTCCGTCGCCGAGGCGCTCGGGATGAGCCTCCCGGGCTCGGCCGCCCCGCCGTCGGCCGACCGCCGGCGCGACTACTTCGCCCACCGCTCGGGCGAAGCCGTCGTCAACCTCCTCAAGCTCGGCATCACCGCCCGCGACATCCTCACGAAGGAGGCGTTCGAGAACGCCATCGCCGTGGCCATGGCGTTCGGCGGCTCGACCAACGTCGTGCTCCACCTGCTCGCCATCGCGAACGAAGCCGAGGTCGAGCTCACGATCGACGACTTCAACCGCATCGGCGACAAGGTCCCGCACATCGGCGACCTCAAGCCCTTCGGCAAGTACGTGATGAACGACGTCGACCGGCACGGCGGCGTCCCGGTGGTCATGAAGGCCCTGCTCGACGCGGGACTCATCCACGGAGACTGCCTCACCGTCACCGGCAAGACCGTCGCGGAGAACCTCGCCGAGATCAACCCGCCGGCTCCGGACGGCGAGGTCATGCGCACGCTCGACAACCCGATCCACGCCACAGGCGGCATCACGATCCTCAAGGGATCGTTCGCCCCCGAGGGCGCCGTCGTGAAGACCGCGGGCTTCGACGCCCAGGTCTTCGAGGGACCGGCGCGCGTGTTCGAGCGCGAGCGCGGTGCGATGGACGCCCTCACCGAGGGACGTATCAACGCCGGCGACGTGGTGGTCATCCGCTACGAGGGCCCCAAGGGCGGACCGGGCATGCGCGAGATGCTCGCCATCACCGCGGCCATCAAGGGCGCGGGCCTCGGCAAGGATGTACTACTATTGACGGACGGACGATTCTCAGGCGGCACAACCGGCCTGTGCATCGGCCACATAGCACCCGAAGCGGTGGACGCAGGTCCCATCGCCTTCGTGCGCGATGGTGATCTGATACGGGTCGATATCGCGGCTCGCTCCCTCGACCTACTTGTCGACGAGTCTGAGCTGAATGCCCGCCGTGAAGGCTGGGCTCCTCTTCCTCCGCGCTATACCCGTGGCGTTCTCGCGAAGTACTCCAAGCTCGTGCGTTCTGCAGCAGAAGGCGCGGTCACGGGGTAGTCCTTCGCCTCTCCAGCAGTATCAACCGTTTCGTACGTAAGGGACCGATAAGGCATGTCCTCGGATGCAACCCCCAACACCGTGTTGCCCTCCGCGACGCCGGGCAAGGCGTCGCCCGAACAACTGACCGGATCGCAGTCCGTCGTCCGCACCCTCGAGCTCCTCGGCGTCACCGACGTCTTCGGGCTCCCGGGCGGGGCGATCCTGCCGATCTACGACGCGATCGTGGACTCGTCCAAGATCCGACACATCCTCGTCCGCCACGAGCAGGGCGGCGGCCACGCCGCCGAAGGCTACGCGGCGGCCTCCAACAAGGTCGGCGTCGCCATGGCGACCTCCGGCCCCGGTGCCACCAACCTCGTCACCGCGATCATGGACGCGCACATGGACTCCGTCCCCGTCGTGTTCATCACCGGCCAGGTGTTCTCGACCCTGATGGGGACGGACGCCTTCCAGGAGGCGGACATCGTCGGCATCACCATGCCGATCACGAAGCACTCCTTCCTGGTCAAGCGCGTGGAGGACATCCCGGCCACCATCGCCGCGGCGTACCACATCGCCGGAACGGGCCGCCCGGGCCCGGTGCTCGTCGACATCACCAAGGACGCACAGCAGAACACGGCACCGTTCGTGTGGCCCCCCAAGGTCGACCTCCCCGGCTACCGGCCGATCACCAAGGCCCACGGCAAGCAGATCCTCGCCGCGGCCCAGCTGCTCGTCGAGAGCAAGAAGCCGGTCCTCTACGTGGGCGGCGGCGTCATCCGCTCGCGCGCATCGCAGGAGCTGCTGGAGCTCGCCGAGACGATCGGCGCCCCCGTGGTCACCACGCTGATGGCGCGCGGCGCCTTCCCGGACTCCCACCAGCAGCACCTCGGCATGCCGGGGATGCACGGCACGGTCCCGGCCGTGCTGGCGCTCCAGGAGTCCGACCTCATCGTGTCGCTCGGCGCGCGGTTCGACGACCGCGTCACCGGCAACACCTCCCTCTTCGCGCCCAACGCGAAGATCGTGCACGTCGACGTCGACCCTGCCGAGATCTCCAAGATCCGCATCGCCGACGTCCCCATCGTCGGCGATGCCAAGGACGTCATCGTCGATCTGACCGCCGCGTTCCAGGACGCGTCCGCGTCGGCCGGTGCGCCCGACATCGTCGAGTGGTGGACGTACCTGAACGGGCTCCGCGAGGAGTTCCCGCTCGGGTACAGCGAGACGAGCGACGGCCTCCTGGCCCCGCAGTTCGTGATCAAGCGCATCGGCGAGCTGACCGGACCGGAGGCGATCTACACCGCCGGCGTCGGACAGCACCAGATGTGGGCCGCTCAGTTCATCAAGTACGAGCGTCCCAACTCGTGGCTGAACTCGGGCGGCGCCGGCACCATGGGCTACTCGGTGCCCGCCGCGATGGGCGCCAAGGTCGCCCAGCCCGACCGCACGGTGTGGTCGATCGACGGCGACGGCTGCTTCCAGATGACCAATCAGGAGCTCGCCACCGCCACGCTCAACAACATCCCGATCAAGGTCGCGATCATCAACAACTCGTCGCTCGGCATGGTGCGGCAATGGCAGACGCTGTTCTACGACGGTCGCTACTCGAACACCGACCTCAACACGGGGCACGACACCGTGCGCGTCCCGGACTTCGTGAAGCTGGCCGAGGCGTACGGCGCCCTGGGCATCCGCGTCACGAAGGAGGAGGAGGTGGACGCCGCCATCGCACTCGCCCTGGAGACGAACGACCGCCCGGTCGTCATCGACTTCGTCGTGAGCGCCGACGCCATGGTGTGGCCGATGGTGCCGCAGGGCGTCAGCAACAGCTACGTCCAGTACGCCCGCGACCACAGCCCCGCCTTCGGAGAGGAGTGACCCCCGTGAGCACGACCGGTATCACCACCCATGTCCTGAGCCTCCTCGTGGAGGACAAGCCCGGCCTGCTGACGCGGGTCGCCGGCCTGTTCGCCCGGCGCGGGTTCAACATCCACTCGCTCGCGGTGGGCACCAGCGAGGTCGAAGGGCTCTCGCGCATCACCGTTGTCGTCGACGTCGAGGGCCTGCCGCTCGAGCAGGTCACCAAGCAGCTCAACAAGCTGATCAACGTCATCAAGATCGTGGAGCTCGACCCGGCCCAGTCGGTCCAGCGCGAGCACCTGCTCATCAAGGTGCGCGTCGACAACTCCACCCGCTCCCAGGTCCTGGAGGCGGTCAACCTGTTCCGCGCCCGCGTCGTCGACGTGGCCACGGACGCGCTCGTGATCGAGGTCACGGGCGACTCCGGCAAGACCCAGGCACTGCTCAAGGTGCTCGAGCCCTACGGGATCAAGGAGATGGCCCAGTCGGGCCTGCTCGCGATCGGACGCGGTTCGAAGTCGATCACCGAGCGCGTCTTCAAGAACTGACCCGCCTCCCCGGCGGCGGCAGAAGCAGTCCGAACTCAGAAGCAGTCAGAAACACGTACGAAGGAGAATCCCCCAGTGGCTGAGATCTATTACGACAACGACGCAGACCTCTCGATCATCCAGGGCAAGAAGGTCGCCGTCATCGGCTACGGCTCGCAGGGTCACGCGCACGCGCAGAACCTCCGCGACTCGGGCGTCGAGGTCGTCATCGGCCTGAAGGACGGCTCGAAGTCGAAGCCGAAGGCCGAGGAGGCGGGCTTCCGCGTCCTCAGCGCCGCCGACGCCGCCAAGTGGGCCGACGTGGTCGTCATCCTCGCCCCGGACCAGGTGCAGCGCCACCTGTACGCCGAGGACATCCAGCCGAACATCGAAGAGGGCAACGCACTCGTCTTCGGTCACGGCTTCAACATCCGCTTCGGCTACATCGAGGCCCCCGAGGGCGTCGACGTGATCATGGTCGCCCCGAAGGGACCGGGCCACACCGTGCGCCGCGAGTACGAGGCCGGCCGCGGCGTCCCCGTGATCGTCGCCGTCGAGAAGGACGCCACCGGCAACGCGTGGCCCCTCGTCCTCAGCTACGCCAAGGGCATCGGCGGACTGCGCGCCGGCGGCATCAAGACCACCTTCACCGAGGAGACCGAGACCGACCTGTTCGGCGAGCAGGCCGTGCTCTGCGGCGGTGTGTCGCAGCTCGTCCAGTACGGCTTCGAGACCCTGACCGAGGCCGGCTACCAGCCGCAGGTCGCCTACTTCGAGGTGCTGCACGAGCTCAAGCTCATCGTGGACCTGATGTGGGAGGGCGGCATCGCCAAGCAGCGCTGGAGCGTCTCCGACACCGCCGAGTACGGCGACTACGTCTCGGGCCCGCGCGTCATCGACCCGCACGTCAAGGAGAACATGCAGGCCGTCCTCGCCGACATCCAGTCCGGCGCCTTCGCCGAGCGCTTCATCGCCGACCAGGACGCCGGCGCGCCGGAGTTCCTCGCGCTGCGCAAGAAGGGCGAGCAGCACCCGATCGAGGCGACCGGCCGCGAGCTGCGCAAGCTGTTCGCCTGGAACGCGTCGAACGACGACGACTACGTGGACGGCGAGGTCGCGCGCTGACCCAGCGCACCGACCGGCGCCGCTCGACGGCGCACTAGTCTGAGGGGTGCCGTGCTCGACAGAGCACGGCACCCCTTCGTCGTCGAGAGGAACAGCACCATGGGCCGCCCCGCCGTCGAGATCGCCGTGCAGGACCTGCCGGGCATCCGCATCGCCCTCGCCGAAGGAGCCGACCGCATCGAGCTCTGCTCGGCTCTCGGGCTCGGCGGGCTGACGCCGTCCGCCGGACTGCTGCGCGGCGCGGTCGCGGCGGCCGAGGCCGCATCCCGGCCGGACTTCGTCCACGTGCTGGTGCGACCGCGCGGCGGGGGGTTCGTCTACGACGAGGACGAGCTCGCGACGACGGTCGCCGACATCCGGTTCGCCCGGGAGTCCGGGGCATCCGGCGTCGTCGTCGGCGCGCTGGACGAGCAGAACCGGGTCGACCTCGCGGCCGTGGAACGCTTCGTCGCCGCAGCCGATGGGGCGGCGGTCACCTTCCATCGGGCGCTCGACATCGTGCCGGACCCTCTGGAGGCCCTCCAGCACCTGGCCGATCGCGGCGTGACCCGGGTGCTCACGTCGGGCGGTGCCGCCCGCAGCATCGACGGGCGGGACGGGCTCGCCGCCCTCGCCGACCGCGCGGCCGGCCGCATCCAGGTGATGGCGGGCGGGGGAGTGCGGGTGGAGGACATCCCCGCGCTCGTCGCGGCCGGCGTGGACGCAGTGCACCTGTCGGCGCGCGACACCGTACACGGCGCCCCGAGCGGCCCGGGAGGCGGCGAGGCCGTCTACGACATCACCGATCCGACGACCGTGCACGCGGCGGTCGCGGCCGCCCGCGCTGCGCGCGACTAGACCGCTACCGTCAGAGCGCGCAGACCACGCAGAGCGCGATCAGGACCAGCTGCAGCAGCGCGCGCGGGATGAGCGGCGTCCCGAACGCGCCGAACTTCTGCGGGTGCCGCGCGGCGTACGCGTTCGCCGGGAACACCGCGATCAGGAAGACGACCAGGCAGATCGCGGCGGCGACGCGCGTGGCCGGGACCAGCAGCCCGACGCCGCCGGCCAGCTCGCAGACACCGGTGAACGCCACCAGCACGGGCGGCGCGAGGACGCCCGACCCGCGCAGGGCCGGCGGGATCATCGCCGCCATTCCCCGTGCCGGCCCCGGCACGAAGTGCAGCACCCCCATCACGACGAAGACGACGGCCAGGGCCAGCCGGGTCACCAGCTGCACGATCTCGAAGACGGTCACCGGCCCATCCTCTCCCGCGCGGGCGTAACGCGGCGAAAGCACGCCCCGCGCGCCCGCTAGAGTTAAGCCGGACTCGCGCCCCGACGCCTGCGGCGCTCTTCTCTCCCAAGTCAGCCCTGCACCTCGAAGGAATCTGCCACGTGACAAAGCCGGTCGTCCTGATCGCCGAAGAACTCTCGCCCGCCACCGTCGACGCCCTCGGGCCCGACTTCGAGATCCGCTCCGTCGACGGCACCGACCGTCCGGCTCTGCTCTCCGCCGTGGCCGATGCCGACGCGATCCTGGTCCGTTCCGCCACCAAGGTCGACGCCGAGGTCATCGCCGCCGCCCCGAAGCTGAAGGTCGTCGCCCGCGCGGGCGTCGGGCTCGACAACGTCGACATCAAGGCGGCCACCTCGGCGGGCGTCATGGTCGTGAACGCCCCGACCTCCAACATCATCTCGGCCGCGGAGCTCACGGTCGGGCACATCCTGAGCCTCGCCCGCCACATCCCGCCGGCGCACAGCGCGCTCGCGCAGGGACAGTGGAAGCGCTCGAAGTACACCGGCGTCGAGCTCTACGAGAAGACGATCGGCATCATCGGCCTCGGCCGCATCGGCGCGCTGATCACCGCCCGCCTGCAGGCGTTCGGGACCAAGGTCATCGCGTACGACCCCTACGTCACCTCGGCCCGCGCCCAGCAGCTGGGCGTGCAGCTCGTCACCCTCGACGAACTGCTCGCCGAGGCGGACTTCATCACGATCCACATGCCGAAGACGCCGGAGACCACCGGCATGATCAGCGACGACCAGCTCGCGCTGATGAAGGAGACGGCGTTCATCGTGAACGTCGCCCGCGGCGGCCTGATCGACGAGGACGCCCTCTACCGCGCGCTGACCACCGGCTCGATCGCGGGCGCAGGGCTCGACGTCTTCGTCAGCGAGCCCCCGACGGACTCGCCGCTGCTCTCCCTCGAGAACGTCATCGTCACCCCGCACCTCGGCGCGTCGACCGACGAGGCGCAGGAGAAGGCGGGCGTCTCGGTCGCCCGTTCGGTGCGCCTGGCGCTCTCGGGCGAGCTCGTCCCGGATGCGGTGAACGTCGCCGGCGGTGTGATCGACCCCTACGTCCGCCCCGGCATCCCGCTCGTCGAGAAGCTCGGACAGGTGTTCTCGGGCCTCGCCGAGAGCCCGCTGACCAGCATCGACGTCGAGGTGCGCGGCGAGCTGGTGGACTACGACGTCAGCGTGCTGAAGCTCGCGGCGCTCAAGGGCATCTTCACCAACATCGTCAGCGAGACCGTCTCGTACGTGAACGCGCCGCTGCTGGCGGAGCAGCGCGGCATCGAGGTCCGGCTCATCACCGACTCGGTGAGCGAGGAGTACCGCAACCTGATCACGCTGCGCGGCGCCCTCAGCGACGGCTCGCAGGTCTCGGTCTCGGGCACGCTCACCGGGACGAAGCAGATCGAGAAGATCGTCGAGATCAACGGCTACGACGTCGAGGTGCCGGTCGCCCAACACCTCATCGTCATGGTCTACGACGACCGCCCGGGCATCGTCGCGGTCTACGGCCGCGAGTTCGGCGAGTCGTCCATCAACATCGCCGGCATGCAGATCGCCCGCACCTCGGCCGGCGGCAAGGCGCTCAGCGTCCTGACCGTCGACTCGCGGGTGCCGGAGGGGCTGCTCGAGAAGGTGCGGGTCGCCATCGACGCCGATCTGATGCACGAGATCGACATCACCGAGGCCTGATCGATCCCGATCGACCGTACGACAGCCCGCCGGAGAAGTTTTTCCGGCGGGCTGTCGATTTCCGTGGTCGACTGACGTCGTACTGGTGTTCACATCAGAGAGCGCGCATGCGCGCGAGACGTAAGGAGACATCATGTCCGAGGAGTACGTCCTGCTCATCCGGGAGCCCGACTGGGATCCGGCGTCGATGAGCGCGGAGGACTGGGAGGCCGGGATGGCCGGTCACCGGGCGTTCCAGGAGGCGGTCGCAGCGGCGGGGGAGAAGATCCTCGCGATGAACGCCCTGCAACCCGTCAGCGCCGCGACGAAGATCACCCCGCGCGCCGGCGGCGCGCCGCTGATCACGGACGGCCCGTTCGGCGAGACCCGGGAGGTCGTGACCGGCTTCTACGGCTTCACCGCATCGAGCCCGGAGCAGGCGCGCGAACTCGCGGCGCTGGTGCCGACCGCCGGCTGGGTGGAGCTCTACCCGGTGCTCGTCCTCGACCGCGTGAACTGATTGTGCCGGTGGTCGCAGCTTGTTTGAATGAGCTGTGACCACCGCCATCGAGCGCGCGTACCGCACCGAGGCGCCGCGCATCCTGGGCGCCGTCGCCCGCACCACCGGCGACCTGCTGCTCGCGGAGGACGCCGTGCAGGAGGCCTTCGCGCGCGCCGTCGCCGAGGAGGCGGCCGGGCGGGAGCCCGCGAATCCCGCGGCCTGGATCACCACCGTCGCGCGGCGGATCGCGGTCGACATGCGTCGCCGCGAGTCCACCGCGCTGCGCGCCCTTCCCGGGCTGGCTGCGGACGAGGCCGGGCGCGCGGGCCTGATCGGATCGGCGGAGGCCGACATGCTGGCCGATGATGTCTTCACGGGCGACGAACGGCTCGAGCTCATCCTCCTGGTCTGCCATCCCGAGGTGGCCGAGGAGACCAGGGTCGCACTCGCGCTGCGGTTCGTCTGCGGGGTGCCGACGGCCCAGGTGGCCGAGGTCTTCCTGGTGCAGGAGCCGACGATGGCCGCACGCCTCACCCGGGCGAAGAAGCGCATCCACGACTCACGGCTCCGTTTCGCCGCGGACGATCAGGGCGACCTGACCGCCCGGCTGCCGGACGCGCTGACGACCGTGTACCTGCTGTACACGATCGGGCACGCGCGCGCCGACGGTCGTCTGCGCTCGTACGCGATCGAGCTGGCGCGGGATGCGCACCGGCTGCGGCCCGACGATCCGGAGGCGACGGCAGTGCTCGCCCTGCTGCTGCTCACGGAGGCCCGGCAGACGGCGCGACTGTCGGTGCCGGACGACTTCGTCACGCTCGCGGATGCCGACCGCTCCCAGTGGGATCGCGGGATGCTGGCCGAGGGCGAACGGCTCGCGACCGGCGCGTTGACGACGGTGACGGAGGAGGGCCCCGGCCGGTTCGCGATCCAGGCGGCCATCGCGGGCCTCCATGGGATCGCCCGCACGTGGGAGGCCACCGACTGGCCGGCGATCGCGCGGCTGTACGACGGCCTGGTGAGCCGGTGGCCGTCGGCGACGGCGCAGCTCGGCCGGATCGTCGCGCGCGGGTACAGCCCGGACGTCGGGCCCGACGCGGCTCTCGCCGAGCTCGACGCGCGACCGGAGGTGTTCGACGGCGTGGTGGCGGGCCAGGCGCTGGCGGTGCGGGCGGATCTGCTGCGCGCCGGCGGGCATCCTGCACGAGCCGAGGAGGCCTACGCCCGCGCGATCGACGCGACCTCGGACGAGCGGGTCAGGCGGTTCCTCCTCCGCCGGCTCGCCGAGGTACGCGGGGCGTGACGGGCCGGCGGGCGTGTAGGTGGTCCCACCGGTGGTCCCACCGGCGTCGGGTCAGACGGTCGGCCCGTCGGCGAGCCGCTTGACGAGCTCGATCACGCGGTCGAGATCGGTCTCGCTGCGCAGGACGGCGTTCGTGTCGGGGAGCAGGGCGGTGTTGTAATACATCCCGTCGCCGATGAGCATGATGATCCGCGCCACCAGCGGATCGCCGACCGACGACTCGAGGATGTCGAGCCAGGAGCGCTGCATGGCGGCGAGCGCGTCCCTCGCCCGGCTGTCCGAGCTCTGCGCCAGGCGCGCGACCGCGACGATCGAGCGTTCGAGGTCGTTGTCGGTGGGGATGGAGGTGCGGATGAAGTAGTCGACGGGCCCCTCCGGCGCGGTGCGCATCCGCTCCAGGTCCGTCTCGACCTGTGCGGTCAGGCGGGCGAGCACGCCGTCGACCATCGCGTCCTTCGAGGCGAAGTGGTACAGCAGGCCGCCCTTGGAGACGCCCGCGCGCGCCGCGACGGCATCCAGCGTCGCCGCTCGCTCGCTCTGCTCGCCGAGGAGCTCCTCGAAGGCGTCGAGGATGCGGTCGCGGGCGGAGGGGGTTTCGGCCATGCCGCCATGCTAGCCGCTCGAGCTTGATTGCTGTACCGTCCAGACGGTACAGTAGATGCCATGTCCACGCCGAACATCACCCTGCCCGCGCCCTCCGTCGCCCCGCGCGCCGGTGCGCGCGAATGGGTGGCGCTCGCCGTCCTCATGCTCCCGGTCCTCCTGGTCTCGATCGACAACACCGTCCTGAGCTTCGCCCTGCCCGCGATCTCGCAGGCGCTCGAGCCGAGCGGCACCGGGATGCTCTGGATCATCGACGCCTACCCCCTCGTCCTCGCCGGCCTCCTCGTCTCGATGGGCAGCCTCGGCGACCGCATCGGCCGTCGCAAGTTGCTCATGATCGGGGCGACGGGATTCGCCCTCGTCTCGGTGGGCGCGGCCTTCGCGCCGACCACCGAGCTGCTGATCGCCGCTCGCGCGAGCCTCGGCTTCTTCGGTGCGATGCTCATGCCGTCCACGCTCTCGCTGCTGCGGAGCGTCTTCACCGACCGCGAGCAGCGCCGGCTGGCCATCGCGGTGTGGGCATCCGGGTTCGCGGCGGGATCCGCCCTCGGGCCGATCGTCGGCGGCCTTCTGATCGAGCACTTCTGGTGGGGCTCGGTGTTCCTGCTGGCCGTGCCCGTGCTGATCCCGCTGCTCGTCCTCACGCCGCTGCTGGTGCGCGAGTCGCGTGATCCCAACCCCGGGCCGATCGACGTGCCGAGCATCCTGCTCTCCCTGCTCACCATGGCGCCCGTCGTCTACGGCATCAAGACGCTCGCGTCGGACGGCTTCTCGGTCGCCGGGATCCTCGCGATCGCGATCGGCGTCGTCGCGGGCTGGCTGTTCGTGCGCCGCCAGCTGCGCCGACCCGTCCCGATGCTCGACATGCGGCTCTTCCGGCGCGCGTCGTTCAGCGGAGCGGTGCTCATCAACCTGCTGAGCGTGGTGTCGCTCGTCGGCTACCTGTTCTTCGTGTCCCAGCACCTGCAGCTCGTCCTCGGGCTCAGCCCGATCGAGTCGGGGCTCGTCCTCATCCCGGGACTCGCGACCATGATCGTCGCCGGCCTCGTCGTCGTTCCGATCGCCCGACGGGTGCGGCCCTCCGTGGTCGTGCCGGTCGCGCTCACGATCTCGGCGACCGGCTACCTCGTGATCGCGCTCTCGGGAGGCGATGCGCAGGCCGGGACGCTCATCCTGTCGTTCGTGCTGCTGGGGCTCGGGATCGGTGCGGCGGAGACCGTGTCGAACGAGCTCATCCTGACCAGCGCCCCCGCGGAGAAGGCCGGGGCGGCCTCCGCCGTTTCCGAGACCGCGTACGAGCTGGGCGCCGTGCTCGGCACCGCGACGCTCGGCACCATCCTGACCGCGTCGTACCGATCGGCGGTGGTGCTGCCGAGCGGGCTGACCGAGGCGCAGGCGCACGCCGCGGGGGAGACCCTGGGCGGTGCGACCACCGTGGCCGGTCAGCTGCCTGCGCCGCTGGGCGAGCAGCTGCTCGCCTCGGCGCGCGAGGCCTTCGACTCCGGTGTCGGTCTGACCGCCGGGATCGGCGTCGGCCTGATGGTCGCGGCCGCCGTGCTCGCCGTGGTCTCGCTGCGCAAGCTGCGCGGCTGAGACGGCGCCCGGCGGGCCGCGCCCGGCCGGTAATGTGGGGGTGTCCGCCCGCCTCGACCACGCAGGAGTGCCATGTCCCAGACCGTCAAGCTCGCCGTCATCCCCGGAGACGGAATCGGCCCGGAGGTGATCGCGGAAGCGGTCAAGGTCCTCGACGCGGTGAGCGCCGGGAGCGACCTCGCATTCGAGAAGACGCACTTCTCGCTCGGGGCCGACCGCTACCTGGCCACCGGCGACGTGCTGACGGACGACGACCTCGCGGCGATCTCGGCGCACGATGCCATCCTGCTCGGCGCCGTCGGCGGCAAGCCCGGAGACCCCCGGCTGGCCGGAGCGAACATCGAACGCGGCCTGCTGCTGAAACTGCGCTTCTCGCTCGACCACTACGTGAACCTGCGCCCGACGACGCTCTTCCCCGGCATCGCCAGCCCGCTCGCGGACCCGGGAGAGGTCGACTTCGTCGTCGTCCGCGAGGGCACGGAAGGGCCGTACGTCGGCAACGGCGGGGCGATCCGCCAGGGCACACCGCACGAGATCGCGAACGAGGTCTCGGTGAACACCGCGTACGGTGTCGAGCGGGTCGTGCGCTTCGCCTTCGAGCAGGCCGAGCACCGCAGGCGGAAGCTGACGCTGGTCCACAAGACGAACGTGCTGACCTTCGCGGGCGGCCTGTGGAAGCGCATCGTGGACTCCGTCGCCGCCGAGCACCCCGGCGTCGCCGTCGACTACCTGCACGTCGACGCGGCGACGATCTTCCTGGTCACCGATCCTGCTAGATTTGACGTGATCGTCACGGACAACCTCTTCGGCGACATCCTCACCGACCTCGCGGCCGCGATCAGCGGCGGCATCGGGCTGGCAGCGTCGGGCAACATCAACCCCGCCGGCGCATTCCCGAGCATGTTCGAACCGGTTCACGGATCGGCTCCGGACATCGCCGGCCAGCAGAAGGCCGACCCCACCGCCGCGATCCTCTCCGTCGCACTCCTGCTCCGCCACCTCGGCGCCCAGGAGCAGGCGACCCGCGTGGAGCAGGCGGTGTCCGCCGACCTGGCCTCCCGCAGCGGGCCGCAGCGCACGACTTCCGAGATCGGCGACGCGATCGCCGCCCGGGTGGCGCAGAATTAGATCACCCTGCTACCACGCATGCAGCGCAAAGGACTCTCATGACTTCTACCAGCATCTCCCTCACCAGTGGCCCGACCGAGACCAGCGGCCTCCTGTGGCAGGTCACGCGCAATGAGGCGGCCCGCGCCGCCGCCGAGCGCGAGGAGATCCTCGCCGACCCCGGGTTCGGCAACCACTTCACCGACCACATGGTCGACATCTGCTGGTCGGCGAAGGGCGGGTGGCACCGGCCGCGCGTCTCTCCGTACGGTCCCATCCAGCTCGACCCCTCTGCCGCCGTGCTGCACTATGCGCAGGAGATCTTCGAGGGGCTGAAGGCGTACCGCCACGAGGACGGCTCGATCTGGACCTTCCGCCCGGAGGCCAACGCCGCCCGCATGCAGCGCTCGGCCTACCGGCTCGCGCTGCCCGAGCTGCCGGTCGAGCACTTCCTCGACTCACTGAAGCAGCTCGTCGCGGTCGACGGGGACTGGGTGCCGTCGGCTCCCGAGACGAGCCTCTACCTGCGCCCGTTCATGTTCGCCAAGGAGGCCTTCCTGGGCGTGCGCCCGGCCAACAAGGTCGCCTACTACCTGATCGCGAGCCCGGCGGGCGCGTACTTCAGCGGCGGCGTCGCGCCGGTGTCGATCTGGCTCTCCGACCGCTGGTCGCGTGCCGGCCAGGGTGGCACGGGAGCCGCGAAGACCGGTGGCAACTACGCCTCCAGCCTCCTGCCGCAGGCCGAGGCCTCCGAGCACGGCTGCGCCCAGGTGCTGTTCCTCGACTCGGTCGAGGGCAAGTACCTCGAAGAGCTCGGCGGGATGAACGTGGTGCTCGTCTACAAGGACGGCACCGTGGTGACCCCCGAGTCCGACAGCATCCTCGAGGGGATCACGCTCGACTCGATCCTGCAGCTCGCCCGCGACCGCGGCCACACGGTGGAGCGCCGCCGGGTGACGATCGACGAGTGGCGCGACGGTGTGGAGAGCGGCGACATCGTCGAGGTGTTCGCCTGCGGGACGGCCGCGGTGATCACCCCGATCGGCGAGCTCAAGTCGGACACCTTCACCGTGGGCGACATCACCGCTCCCCCCGGGGAGCTGACGATGGCACTGCGCCAGGAGCTGACCGACATCCAGTACGGCCGCGTGCGCGACCGTCACAACTGGATGATGCGCCTCGACGGCTGAGCCGGCCGCTAACGGAGGAGTCCTCGCCCGGCGCGCCGGGCGAGGGCAGGCAACGGAGGAGATCCCGCCCGAAACGGGCGGGATCTCCTCCGTTGCGTGTGCCGGGCGCGCGTCGCGGCCCGGATCTCCTCCGCTACCGACGGGCCTCCGCCAGGAGCACGCTCAGGGCGGCCTCCACGTCGTCCGGCGTGTTCCAGAGGTGGAAGGCGACGCGGGCGCGCCCGGCTCGTCCCGAGGCACGCAGACCGCCGGCGGTCAGGGCCGCCAGCGCTGCGCCCTCCGGGTCCGGCCACGTGACGATGGCGCGCCCGCGCGCGCCGAGGCCGAGCCCCTCGGCGAAGGCGTCGCCCAGCGCGGTCGCGTGGGCGTGGACCTCCACCGGGTCGAGCTCGTCGAAGAGGGCGAGCGCAGCGGCGGTGCCCGGCCACACGGGCCACGCGGGGGAGACGTCGAAGCGGCGCGCGTCGGGGGCCGGCACGGCGAGGGCGCCGTAGCACGAGGTCCACGGGTCGTCTCCCGCGAACCAGCCCGCCTGCACGGGCACGAGTGCGTCGAGCAGGGCGTCTCCCACCGTGAGGAAGGCCGAACCGCGCGGGGCGCACAACCACTTGTAGGCGTGGGTGACGGTCGCGTCGAACCGGGAGGCGTCGACCGGCAGCCAGCCCAGCGCCTGCGTGAGGTCGGCGAAGGTCCGGGTGCCGCTACGCGTGCAGGCGTCGAGCAGCGCGTCCGCGTCGGCGATCGCTCCGGTCGCCGACTGGACCAGCGAGAACGCGACGAGCCAGACGGTCTCGTCGACCGCGTCCGCCAGGCGCTCGAGCGGCGCCGAGCGCACGACGACGCCGCGATGCGCCTGGGCATGGAACGGCTCGACCATCGAGGCGAAGTCGCCTTCGGCGCAGAGCACGGTGGTCCCGTCGGGAACCGACGCCGCCACGAGCGCCGCCAGCACCGAGACCTGCGAGCCGATCGCGACCGCCTCCACCGGCACTCCCGCGAGGCGGGCGAACGAGGCGCGCGCACGGCGCACCGCCTCGTCGTAGCCGGCGGGGGAGGACTCGCCGGCCGCCCACCGGTCCAGGTCGGCTCTGCCTGCCGCGACGGTCTCGTGGGTCGGCAGCCCCTGGGTGCATGCGGCGAGATAGCCGGTGCCGGCGGGGAAACGGTGCTGAACGGTGAGCATGGAACAACGGTGCGGCATCCGTCATACATCGCGCCAGGGCAGGTATTCAATCGAACACATGCACTGTGCTTATGATTGCCGCATGCTGCCCGACGACCTCGACTCCCACAGCCTGCGCGTCGTCCGCGCCATCGCCGACGAAGGGTCGATCACCCGCGCCGCCGATGCCCTCGGCTACAGCCAGCCCGCGATCAGCCAGCACCTGCGCCGGCTCGAGGCGCGCATCGGCCTCCCGGTCGTCTCCCGGGCCGGACGCGGGGTGCGGCTGACCGAGGCCGGGCGCGTGCTCGCCCGCCACGCGCTCACCGTCACGACGGCACTCGACGCGGCGGCCGGCGAGCTCGACGACCTGCGCGGGCTCCGCACCGGTCGCGTCCGGCTGGCGGGATTCCCTTCCGCGTCCTCGTCGATCGTCCCGCGCCTGCTGAGCACCATGGAGGCGACCCATCCCGGCGTGCGGATCACCTACCTGGAGGCCGAGCCTCCCGAAGCCGTCGCGGCCGTGCGCGCGCAGACCGCCGACCTGGCCATCACCTTCAGCTATCCCGGCGACCGTGTCGATCCGCACCGCGAAAGCGCACGCGGCCTCGCCGTCGCCCCGCTGTGGGACGACGAGATGCTGGTCGCCCTCCCGGCCGGCCACCGACTCGCCGCGGCTCCCCGGGTGGACCTCGCCGACCTCGCGGGGGAGTCCTGGATCGGCGGCTGCCCGCGGTGTCGCGGGCACCTCCTGGAGCTGACGGCCGGCCGTGGCTACGAGCCGCGCATCGCCTACGAGACCGACAACTTCGTGGCGGTGCTGCGCATGGTGGCCGAGGGGATGGGCGTCGCGCTGCTGCCGGGTCTGGCGGTCGGCTCGGCCGGTGCGCAGCCCGGTGTCGTGCTGCGATCGACGGGCAACCGCGACCGCCGCACGATCAACCTGGTCGGTGCGGCGGGAGCCGATGTCGTGCCCGCCATCGCAGCGACGGCCGAAGCGATCACGGCCCTCGCCGTGGACGAGTGGCGGCTAGCATCGGTGGGATGAGCGACGACACGGTTTTCGCGGTGGTCGGACCCGGCGCGGTCGGCGGCCTCCTGGCCTGGCTGCTGCATCGGGCAGGGCACGACGTCGTGGCCGTCGGTCGGCCGGCGACGGTCGAGGCGTTGCGCGCGGACGGCATCGAGGTGCGCAGCGCGCAGTTCGGCGACGGGATCCAGCGCGTGCCGGCGGCCACGCAGGTCCCGGCCGGCGCGAGCGTCCTCCTCGCGACGAAGGCCTACGGTCTGGAGGCCGTGCTGCCCGACGTCGCGGCCTCCCGGCCCGTCGAGGTCGTCTCGTTCCTGAACGGCGTCGAGCATGTCGGGCCGCTGCGCGCGGCGCTCCCGGGGATCCCGGTGGCGGGGGCCTCGGTCGCGGTCTCCGCGCTCCGGCTCTCGCCGACGGTGATCGACCACCGCAGCCCGTTCGTGAACATCGAGGTGCCGGAGGCCGCTGCCGGGTTCGCCGCCGTGCGGGCGCTCGAGGGCGCCGGCCCGCGGGTGCGCGCCCAGGGCACGGAATCGGAGGTGCTCTGGGCGAAGTTCCGGATGCTGTCCACCCTGGCCCTGCTCACGTCGTACTGGCGGCAGCCGGCAGGCAGCGCCCTGAGCGAGGACCCGGAGCTGACCGAGGCCGTCGTCGCCGAGATCGTCGCGTGCTCGACGGCGGAGGGCGTGCCCGCCTCCGCTCTCGATCTCATGCGGGTGCTCGGCACCGTCCCGGGCGGGATGCGCACGTCGCTGCAGGAGGACCTCGCCGCGGGCACGCCGAGCGAGCTCGACGCCATCGGCGGCGCGCTGCTGCGGATCGGGGAGCGGGACGGCGTGCCGACGCCCGCCATCGCCCGGATCGTGGCGGCGCTAGGCTCGTAGGGTGAAGATCGCACGGTTCAGCCACGAAGGCGCCATCGACTACGGAATCGTCGACGAGGACGCCCTCGTCGTCCTCGCCGGAGACCCCATGTTCTCCGGCTTCGACACCACGGGAGAGCGCGTCCCGCTCGGGAAGGTCGGTGCGCTGCTCGCGCCGGTCATCCCACGCTCCAAGGTGGTCGCGGTCGGCAAGAACTACCGGGAGCACGCCGCCGAGATGGGCGGGGAGGCCCCCGAGGAGCCCCTGCTGTTCCTCAAGCCGAACACCGCTGTGATCGGCCTGGGCGACGCCATCCTGCTGCCGCCGCAGTCTCAGCAGGTGGAGTTCGAGGGCGAGCTGGCCGTGGTGATCGGCAAGATCGCGCGCAACGTGCCCGCCGAGAAGGCGCACGAGCACATCTTCGGCTACACCGTCGCCAACGACGTCACCGCCCGCGACCTGCAGAAGAAGGACGGGCAGTGGGCGCGCGCGAAAGGCTTCGACACGTTCTGCCCGCTCGGCCCGGTGATCGAGACCGAGCTCGACCCGGAGGCGTTCCTGCGCACGCGCGTCAACGGCGAGCTCAAGCAGGAGGCGCGCCTGTCGGAGATGGTCCACGACATCCCGTCGATCATCGCCTACGCGTCGAGCGTCTTCACCCTGCTGCCCGGCGACGTGATCCTGACCGGGACGCCCGCCGGCGTCGGGCCGCTCGTTGCCGGCGACACGGTCGAGGTGGAGGTCGAGGGCGTCGGCTCCCTCGTCAACCCGGTGCGCGCTCCCAAGTAGGATTGGACGCGGTATGTCAGACAACGCCTCGCACCCCTTCTCCACGGCCACCGGCTCGGACGTCCGCGTCCGCTTCTGCCCGTCGCCGACCGGCACCCCGCACGTCGGGCTGATCCGCACCGCGCTCTTCAACTGGGCGTACGCGCGGCACACCGGCGGCAAGCTCATCTTCCGCATCGAGGACACCGACGCGGCCCGCGACAGCGAGGAGAGCTACGGGCAGATCCTCGACGCCCTCACCTGGCTGAAGCTGGACTGGGACGAAGGGGTGAACGTCGGCGGCCCGCACGAGCCGTACCGCCAGTCGCAGCGCGGCGGCATCTACCGGGAGCTCATCGAGCGCCTGGTCGCCTCCGGCCACATCTACGAGAGCTTCGCCACCGGCGAGGAGATCGAGGCGCGCAACGTCTCGCTGGGCCGCGACCCGAAGCTCGGCTACGACAACTTCGAGCGCGACCTCACCGACGACCAGAAGGCCGCCTTCCGCGCCGAGGGCCGCGAGCCCGCCCTGCGCCTGCGGGTGCCGGACGACGACCTCAGCTTCGACGACCTGGTGCGCGGCGAGATCACCTTCCCGGCCGGCTCGTTCAGCGACTTCGTGGTGGTGCGCCCGAACGGGCAGCCCCTCTACACGTTCGTGAACCCGGTGGACGACGCGCTGATGGGCGTCACGCACGTGCTCCGCGGCGAGGACCTCCTCTCGTCCACCCCTCGCCAGATCGCGCTGTACCACGCGCTGATCGACGCGGGTGTGACGACGTTCGTGCCGCGCTTCGGCCACCTCCCGTACGTGATGGGCGACGGCAACAAGAAGCTCTCCAAGCGCGACCCGGAGTCGAACCTCTTCCACCACCGCGACCGCGGGTTCATCCCCGAGGGCCTGGTGAACTACCTCGCGCTGCTCGGCTGGTCGCTCAGCCACGACCGCGACGTCTTCTCGACGGCCGAGATGGTCGCCGCATTCGACGTCGCCGACGTGAACCCCAACCCGGCCCGCTTCGACGTGAAGAAGGCCGAGTCGATCAACGGCGACCACATCCGGCTGCTGGAGGTCGGGGACTTCGCCGAGCGCACCATCCCGTACCTCGTGGCCGCCGGCGTGCTGACCGAGCCCCTGACGGACACGCAGCGTGCCGTCCTCGCGGAGGCGGCCCCGCTCGTCCAGGAGCGCATGCAGCTGCTGGGCGAGGCGCCGGGGATGCTCGGCTTCCTGTTCACGGACGCCGCCTCCCTGGTCGTGGAGGACGACGCGCGCGCCTCCCTGCCCGCCAACACCGGCGAGGTGCTCGCCGCCTCCCTCGGCGCCCTCGAGGACATCCCCGAGGCCGAGTGGATGCACGACGCGATCGAGAGCGCTCTGCGCGACGCCCTGATCGAGACGATGGGCCTGAAGCCCCGCGTCGCGTTCGGGCCGCTGCGGGTCGCCGTCTCGGGTCGTCGCATCTCGCCTCCCCTCTTCGAATCGATGGAGATCCTCGGCAAGGCCGACACCATCGCGCGGCTCGACCGGCTCTCGGCGTCCCTGGTCTAGGGGGAGCGGTGCCCGAGCAGAGCGAGCACGCCGCCTACGAGGTCGTCGTCGTCGGCGGGGGCCCGGCCGGGCTCTCCACCGCCCTCAACCTCGCGCGCGCCCGCCGGCGCGTGCTCGTGGTCGACGGGAACCGTCCGCGTCACGCCGCGACCCTCATCGCGCGGGGCTTCCTGACCCGAGACGGCGTGTCTCCGCTGGAGCTGCGGCGTCTCGGCCGCGAGGAGGTCGACGCCTACGACAACGCGCAGGTCGTCTTCGCGCAGGTCGGCTCCGTGGAGGTGGACGGCTCCGGATTCCGCGTGCGCGCACGCGGGGTGCGCGGGGGAGCGGATGTGGACGCCGTCGCCCAGACGCTCGTGCTCGCCACCGGCGTCACCGAGACGATGCCGGCCATCCCGAGCCTGCGCGCCTACTACGGCACGCAGCTCCACAGCTGTGTCGAATGCGACGGCTTCGAGAAGGCCGACAAGCCCCTCGCGCTGATCGGCGAGTCCGCCGACCTCGCCGAGCGCGCCCTGCTGCTCACGCAGTGGACCGACGACCTCATCGTCTTCACCAACGGCGTCGCGCCCGTGAGCGCCGACGAGGAGCGCGCCCTGGCCCGCCTCGGCGTCGGTGTCGAGCGGCGCCCGATCGACGACGTGGTGGGCGACAAAGGCGTCATGTCGGGTGTGCGCCTGGGCGACGGCACCGTCGTCGAGCGCGCAGGCGGCTTCGTCCGGCCCGGCTGGGCTCCGGCGCTCGGCTTCGTCGACGACCTCGACCTCGACCGGGACACGGACGGCTACCTCGTGACGGACCGGCACGGCCGCACCTCTCTTCCCGGCGTCTACGCCGCGGGCGAGACGACGGCCCCCGGCCCGCAGCAGCTCATCGTCGCGGCCGGCTCCGGAGCGGTCGTCGCGGCCGCCGTCAACCGCGACCTGATCGGCATCCAGGTCGACGAGCGCGCCGTTTTGTAGTTCATCGCGCGCGTAGGCTAGAGTTGTTTCTCGTGCCCGGGTCTAGGCCCGAAGCCCTTGGGGTATGGTGTAATTGGCAACACGGCGGTTTCTGGTACCGTTGTTCTTGGTTCGAGTCCAGGTACCCCAGCAAAATCAAGCTCCGGTTAATCCGGGGCTTTTTTGCTGTCCGGCGCGACTAACCGATGGGCGATTCGTGCCGAATGTGGGGTTTGGGCGTTGCGTTGTCGACATTCGGCACGAATATGCGCGCGAAGGAGGTCCGCCGTGATCCCTCGTCCCACGAGACGTCGCCGTTCCCGTTCCGTCGCCGCGGCCCTCGCAGCGGCCGCGATGGCCGGCCTGGCCACGTCCGCGGCGGCCCCGGCCGCCGCGGTGGACGCGACCCCGGTGTCGGTCGTCCGGATGACGCCCGCGCTGCACGACGAGATCCAGCGGAGGGTCGAGGCGTTCCGCGCCGACAACGGGCTCCCCGGTCTGTCCGTGGCCGTGGTCACGCCGGACCCCGACGGGCAGGGGCCGGTCATCACGACGTTCGCCGCGGGCGTCCCGACGCTGGGATCGCCGACACCGGTCGACGCCTCGACCCAGTTCGAGCTCGGGTCCGAATCGAAGATCTTCACCGCCGACCTGCTCGCCTTCCTCGTCGCCTCCGGCCGGGTGGCGCTCGACGACCCGGTGCAGGACTTCGCGCCACCCGGGATCATCGTTCCCGACTGGACGGATCCGGACACCGGGGCGAAGACCCGCATCACACTGCGCGATCTCGCCACCCACCAGGCGGCGCTGTCGGATCTGCCGCCGAACTTCGAGCGCGGGTGCGAACCCGCCACGACGTGCGCGAACCCGCGCCCGGGCTACACCCAGTCCATGCTCTGGGATGCCGTGCAGGGGTACACCCTGCCGTGGCGGCCGGGCACCGACTGGCTCTACTCGGACTGGGGCTTCGGCCTGCTCGGGACGATCCTGGCGAACGTCGTGCAGGCCGTGCCCGAGCCGCAGCCGCCGGCCTACCAAGCGGCGCTCGACGGCGTGTTCCTGGATGCGCTGGGGCTGTCCTCCACGATGCTCGAGATCCCGGGACCGCGCCTCGCGACGCCGTACGCCGACGATGGTCAGCCGGCATTCCCCTGGGACAACACCAACGCCCTGAGCGGAGGAGGCGGGCTCATCTCCGACGCGACGGACATGGGCACCTGGGTCGCCGCACACCTCGGGTACCTCCCGGCCGGCGCACCGCTCGGCGTGCGCACGCTGGAGGACACGCTGCAGCCGGTCAGCACCATCACGCGGTCGTGCACCTCCACCACGCCGCCTCGCGGCTGCACGACGGTCGACTTCCGGATGGGGCTGGGGTGGGAGCTCAAATCGGCCGCCTCCTGGCAGGTCGGCGTCCCGTGGGCGTTCAAGGACGGCGACACGGCCGGCTCCAGCACCGACACCGCCCTCGCCCCGAGCTTGCGTGCGGGTGTCACGACCATGTTCAACAAGCACCGGGAGACGGGTGAGCAGCTCGCCATCCCCCTGCTCGCCCTGCTGGTCGCCGACGGGACGCCCGGACCGGAACCGCAACCGACCGCCCCGGCGACCGACCCGGCGGCGGCAGCGGCGCCCGCGGAGCTGGCCGCGACGGGGGTGACGACCTCCGGGCTGATCGGCCCCGCCCTCGGCGCCGTGGCGATCCTGGCGATCGGGATCGCGGTGCTCCGGCGGGACCGCAGACGACGCGCGACGCGGTACGGCGGTTCCGCCCGCTGACGGTCGCCTAGGCTCGAGGGATGACCTCGACCTCGCTACCCCTCGCCCTCGTCACCGGCGCCTCCCGCGGCATCGGCGCCGCCATCGCCCGCGATCTCGGCCGCACCCATCACGTGCTCGTCGGCGGGCGGGATGCGGCGGCGGTGGATGCGGTGGTGGCGCAGCTGCCGTCGGGGGAGCCGTTCGTCGGTGATCTGGCCGCAGACGATCTGCCCGAGCTGCCGGGCCTGCCCGAGCGGCTCGACGTGCTCGTCCACTCGGCGGGTCTCGAGGACGGCGGAACGGTGCAGGACACCGATCTGGCGACCTGGCGGCGGCTGTTCGAGGTGAACGTGTTCGCGGTGGCCGAGCTCACCCGCCGCGCGCTGCCCGCGCTGCGCGCCGCGCAGGGTCTGGTCGTCGTGATCAACAGTGGCTCCGGCCTCACGAGCGGGGCCGGAGGCGGACCGTACGCGGCGTCGAAGTTCGCGGCGCGAGCCCTGACGGATGCGCTGCGCGAGGAGGAGAGGCCGCACGGCGTCCGCGTCAGCAGCATCCATCCGGGCCGCGTGGACACGGACATGCAGCGCGCACTCGTCGCCCGGGAAGGACACGCCTACGACGCGGCGTACACGATCACGCCGGAGATGGTCGCGGCGACGGTGCGGACCGTCGTCGACCTGCCGCCGGCGGGGACGGTGGAGTCGCTCAGCGTGCGGCCGATGCGGCGCCGCTGAGCGATCCGGCCCGGCCCCGAGGGGCCGCTGTCAGCCGATCAGGCTCTGCACGGCCGCGAAGCCGCCGAACGCGATCACGAAGATCGCCAGCAGGATCCAGACGCCCATCGCGAGCAGATTGAGGGCGATGCCCCAGCCGGCACGGCCGCGGGCGTACGGCTCGCGACTCCGGGACGAGACGCCCAGGATCAGCCCGATGACGGGGGCGAAGAAGGTCCAGCCGACCAGCAGCGAGCAGATCCCGAGCACGAGGCTCGCGGTCCCGCGCCCGGTGCCCGGCTGGGGCGCGATGCCGGCCTGGGGCCGGGTGCCGGAGGGGGCGGACGCAGTGGGGTGGGGTGCAGTAGTGGCGGTCATGTCTTCCACGCTACGGACGATCACCGCCGACCGGATCGGCCGGAGGTGCCGTCGACGTCGTACCGGGAGACGACCTGCGCGGCCGGCCGCGTCATCCCGGCGTCGCGGCGGGAGTGCTAGGGCGTCGTCGTGATGAGCCGCACGAAGCGCACGGCCAGATCGTCCGCACCCGTGTCGAGCGAGAGCCGGATGCGCAGGTCTTCGGACGAGCCGGCCGAATGGCGGATGCCGGGGAGCGACACGGTCGCGGTCTTCCACTCCCCGTCGCCGGTGCGCGGGATGTCAGCCGATCGGCCGCCGGGATAGTCGACGCGGAACGAGCCCGAGCCGCTGTCGCGGAACGTCACCTTCAGCACGAGGTGGTCGCCGGCCGTGGCCGCGGCGAAACGGTCGTCGACGGTGAAGACCAGGCCTGTGTCCCCGTCCGCCGTGCTTGTCCGCAGCCCCTCGTATGCGGTGCCGTTGTCCGGCTCGAACACCTTCCGGTGAACGTCGGCATCGCTGCGGTGGGCGACGGAGCCCGGGACGTCGGTCTGCACCAGCCAGCGCTCGAGGTTCCGCACGTAGGGCCGGTCGATCCAGGTCGCGGGGTCGGCGAACCGTCCGGTGGGCTCGCCCGCCCAGTACGTGTCCTCCGCGTCACGGAGATCCGCCCACGCGTCGGCCGAGGTGGCGGCCGTCTTGCCGAGGGAGAGCCGCACCCAGTCCCAATGCGGGGCGTACTGCCGCAGGTAGGAGTCCGTGGGGACGACGTACATCCAGTTCACCCGCAGCTGCAGCGCTTTGAGGTTCGACTGCCGCACGGCGTAGTACGGGTCGTCGGTGGTGTAGCCGCAGGCGGTGTAGCACTCGTTCTCCGTGGCGACGACACGGGAGCCGTCGTGGATCGGCAGCGACTCGTCGACCACGAGGTGACCGTTCGGGAGGACGGACGACCCGTACGACGGGGCCTCGCTGAGATGGAAGTTGGAGAGCTCCGTGATGCCGGTGCGGATGCCGAGGCCGGCGTCCACGGCCTGCCGTGCCAGGAGGTCGTCGTCGGCGCCGAACGGACCGAACGGATAGTCCTCGCCGGTGAAGACGAGCTTGTCGGAGTCCGCACCGAAGATGTCGACCAGATCGGTCCAGGCGTGGTCGTACCACGACCGGTAGGTGGCGAGGTCCAGGCTGCCGTCGGCCGCGGCCGACCCGATGATGTCGTAGTCGAACTCGGCCCAGGTGAAGGCGCCGGGCACGTACACGAAGCGCAGGCGCGGGTCCGCGGCAAGGCCCTGCGTCTGGAAGAGCTCGCGGTAGGTGTCGAGCAGCGCCGACCACACGCACTCGTTCCAGATCGGCAGGTGCATCTGCCCGTCGTAGTCGGGCCCGATCGGGGTGACGCCGCAGCGCTCGGCGACCCACGTCGGCGCCCAGTCCTCACCGCTCGCGAACAGGCGCATCCAGAACGGTCCGTCGGTGGCGAGCTGGTCGTTCAGCGATGCGAACTCCATCTCCTGAGCCCCGCCGGTCGCGTCACGATCGATCGGGCCGCCCTGTGCGGGCTGCACTTGGCGCCACGTCGCATCGACCGAGCGGACGGCGACGCGGTCGGCGGGGGACGCCTGCTCGGAGAAGAACCCCGACGCGGCGGTCGGACGCACCCCGGCGGGGAGGGTCCAGTCGTCGCCCTCACGGACGGTCACCCCGGAGGGACCCGCCGTCACGAACGGCCGATCCGGGCCGTCGTCCAGACGGGGCGAGCCGCTGGTCGCCGTCGACGGAGGGGGCGCGGACGGGGTGCAGGCGACGAGCGCCATCGTCGCTGTCGCGAGAAGCGCAGCGGCGACGAGCAGTCGGGTGCGGGGGCGTCGGGGTCTCGGGGAGGCCATCCCCGGACACTAACGGGCTGGTGCGAAACGGTCCACGGAACGCAGGAAAATGCGCACCGACGGTGAGCGTCCGCGGCCCGGACCGCCGCACGACGAAGCGCCCTCCCGTGCGGCACGGGAGGGCGCTGTCCGGGAATCGGACGCGACGTCGAACGGCCTCAGCTGTGACCGTGGACCGACCGGCGGCGGCGGAGCACCGCCACGACGCCGGTGGCGACGGCGGCGAGGGCGACCAGCGCGGCGGGCAGGACCCAGCCCGACTCGGAGCCGGTCTGCGCGATCTCTGTCGTGACACCGGGCGTCTCGGCCGGCGGGTCGACGACCGGGGGAGCGGCCTTCGCGAGCGTGATGCGATCCACCTCGGTCATGTCCGTCGTCCGGTACGTGGTGAACGTCACCGTATTGCCGCTGAACGCGACGTTCGAGACGTTCGCGACGTACTCCTGGTTCTTCACCGCGACGTAGTCGAAATCGTGGTCCTCGACGACGTCGTAGAACTTGTGCCCGCTGGAGTTGTTGCCCGTGATGTAGAGCACTTCGCCGGGAGCAGGTGTGAGGGTCCCCTCGAGCGACCGGTTGCTCGGCTCCGATCCGTTCATGAGGAAGGTGCGCGTGTAGGTGTGGTCGTGCCCCATCAGGACGAAGTCGATCCCGAGTTCGCTGAACACGGGAGGGAGCTCGGCGCGCCGCTTGATGGTGTCGTCGTCGAGAGCGTGGTCGGCGACGCTGAACACGGATTGGTGGAACGTCACCACCTTCCATCGCGCTTTCGCGCCGTGCTCGGCGACGACCGTGCGGAGGAACTCGGCGTGGTTGGCGTTGTCCTCGTTGTTGGTGTTCAGCGACAGGTAGAGGACGTCGTTGTAGGTGAACCAGTAGTCACCTCCCGAGCCTTCGCCCGCGGAGGCGCCGCCGTAGTTGTCATCGATGTTCGGCATGAAGAAGTGCTGCCGGTAGGCGATGCTCTCGTTGTCGTGGTTGCCGATGTTGGTCGCGAGCGGGGTGGTCCGCATGAGTTCCGGAGCGAGGAAGGCCGAGGTCTGCGCCTCGTTCCCGGCGTTCTCGCCCTGGTCTCCCGCCGAGAGGATGAAGCTCGATCCGGGGAACGTCGCGTCGGCCTTCGTGATGGTGTCGGTCCAGCCGGCCTGATCGTCGACCAGGTCGGTGGCGCCGATCTGCGGGTCGCCGACGAACGTGAAGTGGTAGTCGGACGAGAACGTCCCCGTGCCGAACCGGTGGGAGCGTGACCAGCCGTGATCGGCGCTGCCGACGCGGTACAGGTACTCGGTGTTCTCCATGAGACCGGTGACGGTGGAGTGATGCCACTGCTGCGAGTGCTTCGCATCGCCCGAGGTCGACGGGAAGGCCTGCACCGCTCCTGCGGGGAACGACTCGGCATCGGCGACGGAGGCGGGCACGACCTGCACGACCTCGTCGGCACCCGAGTCGGAGTACCAGGTGAGGTTCCGCTGGGTCTCGTCGGAGCCGACCTGGAGACTGAGGGCGGAGATCTGCGACGGCGCGGACCGGCTGACTGCCCAGAGGGTGTCGAACTCGAAGAAGACGTCCGGGCTCTCGGGCGTCGCCTGGTGGACGGCCACGGCCACGGTGTTCGTCCCGGGCCGGAGCACGGACGCGTCGATCGCGAAGTCGGCCACGGCCGGCGCGTCGATCTCACGGCTGCCGTAGGTCAGGTTGCCCGTGACCCCGTCGTCGTTCGCACCGCCGACCTTCACCCCGTTGATGTAGACCTCGAGGGCGTCGTCGTAGACGACGGACGCCTCCAGTCGCGCGATGTCGGCCAGCCGCTCGTCGGTGAGGTCGAAGCTGGAGCGAAAGAACAGGGCGGGGATGTTGATCGTGTGGGCGTCGTCGACATACTGTGCCGTCTGGGTGCGGATGCGGTAGTCGCTCCCGATGTCCTCCGTCGCACCGTACGCGGAGCCGAAGCCCTTGACGCCCTCCAGCCAGGCGGAGTCGTCGTAGTCTCCGCGCGTCCACGCGAGCGGATCGGTCGGGGTGCCGGGATCGACGTTCGTGTCGAGGTAGCGCCAGCGCGTCGTGTCCTTGAAGAGGAGGGGCTCGGACTCGCCGAGCGCGCTCGCGGAGGTGCCGGCGGCGATGCCTGCAGCGGCGGCGACGGCCGCGACGATGAGCACGATGGTGGGGCGTCGCCAGTGACGCCGGGGGAGCAGGTTCATGTGTGTCCTCTCAGGAACGGGCAAGGTGCGACCGAGTATCCCGAGAGGGGTTTTGCGTTGTCCACGGTTCGGGCGAAGCGCACAGCGGCGCTGCGCGCTTCGCGCAGGAGGGGTGATCGAAGGTCACGGTTCGGCCGCGATCCGAGCCGGGGCGGGCCCGTCGGTCGTACGCTGTCCGTTTGCGCGCCGGGGGACCCGCCCTGCGGACGCTCAGTCCAGATGGTCGAGGTAGCGGAGGATGACGCCCTCCCGCAGGGCCCAGGGCACGACCTCCAGCTCGTCGACGTCGAAGGCGCGCATCGTCTCGCGGAGCACGATGCCGCCCGCGACGATCTGGAACGTGCGGTCGGCGGTGATCCCCGGCAGGGCCGTGCGCGATTCGGCGTTCATCTTCGCCAGGCGGGGCACCCAGTCGGCGAGGTCGGTGCGGCGCAGGACGGTGCGCTCCGTGCCGCCGGGGCCGGCGACGGTGGAGCCGGCCAGACGGGCGAGGGAGCGGATGGTCTTGGAGGTGCCGATGACATGCTCGTCCGAGCGACGCTGCGAGAAGAGCTCGACCGCGCCGGCGAGGGTCGCCCGGGCGTGGTCGCGCAGGGCGTCCAGCTGGTCGTCGCGAGGCGGGTCGTCGGGGAGGAACCCGATCGTGCTGCGCCCGGCGCCGAGTGGGACCGACACCGCGACCTCCGGGTACTCGTCGGAGCCGGACGCGATCTCCAGCGAACCGCCGCCGATGTCGAGGAGCAGGATGCTGCCCGACGACCACCCCGACCAGCGCCGGACGGCCAGGAAGGTCAGGCGTGCCTCGTCCTCGCCGGAGAGCACCTGCAGGTCGACGCCGGTCTCGGTGCGGATGCGTTCGAGCAGTTCGGGACCGTTGGCGGCCTCCCGGATGGCGGAGGTGGCGAACGGGAGGAGCTCGTCGATGCCCTCCTGCTCGGCGACCCGCATCGAGGCCGCGATGGCGTCGAGGATGGCAGCGCACCCCTCGGGGCTGATCGATCCGTCGGGGGTGATGTAGCGCATGAGCCGCAGCACCGACTTGTGCGTGGCGGCGGGGATCGGCCGTGCGCCGGGGTGCGCGTCGACGACGAGGAGGTGGATGGTGTTCGAACCGACATCGAGGACTCCGAGGCGCATGGTTCGACAGTAGTGCGCTCTCGGGATACCGAAATACACCCGCGATACGATCGAAAACATGACCCTTCCGCTCTCCGACGCCCGTCCTCCGCGCCCGGCCCGCTCGCAGCACGTCTTCGAGGTGGTCGGTACCGAACGGCTGACCCCGCATCTCGTGCGCGTCGTGATCGGCGGTCCGGCGTTCGACGCGTTCATCGCGGAAGCGGACCCGGCGAAGTTCGCGACGACGGACACGTACGTCAAGCTGCTGATGGCGAAGCCCGGGCTCGGGCTGCGCCCGCCATACGACCTCGACGCCCTGCGCGGTGAGCTGGCCCCGGAGGACCTCCCGGTGCGCCGCACCTACACCGTGCGCGAGATCGACGCGGCGGCCAAGACCCTCGCGATCGACTTCGTCGTGCACGGCGACGAGGGCGTCGCGGGACCGTGGGCCGCCTCGGCGCAGCCCGGCGACCTGCTGGCGCTCTCCGGCCCGGGCGGGATGTACGCGCCGACCGAGGACGAGTCGGTCGAGCACCTCCTGATCGGCGACGACAGCGCCCTGCCCGCGGTGGCGGCCGCCCTCGACGGGATGCCCGCGCACGCGCGCGGACTCGCCGTGATCGAGGTCGGCGGCGCGGCGGACCAGCTCGAGCTCGCGCACCCGCAGGGCATCGAGGTGCGCTGGGTGCACCGCGGCGACGCCGTGGCGGGGGAGCGGCTCGTGGAGGCCGTGCGCGGCCTGCCGCGCCCGGCCGGCCCGGTGCAGGTCTTCGCCCACGGCGAGCGGACGGCGATGAAGGGTGTGCGCGCCGTGCTGCAGGGCTGGGGGCTCACCCGCGACGACTTCTCGCTCTCCGCCTACTGGGCGCTGGGCCGCGCCGAGGACACGTTCCAGGCCGAGAAGCGGCTGCCGGTCGGCGACCTGTTCGCCTGACCGGGCGGTCCGTCAGCCGGCGGAGTCGCCCGCGCCGGCGGGATGGGACACCGCGTTGATGCGGTCGGCGGCGATCTCGACGTGGTCCGCCATCGCCGCTTCGGCGCGCGCGGGGTCTCCGCTGGCGAGCGCGTCGACGAGGGCCTCGTGCGAGCGGGCGTGTGCGACCAGCTCGTCGGCGGCGAGCGAGCCGTTGGCGGCGCGCAGGAACCCGTTGATGCGACTCCGCAGCTGGGACGCGATGGTGAGGAGGGTGCGGTTGTCGGCCATCTCCCACAGGGTCTCGTGGAACCGGCTGTCGAGGGCGAACATGCTCTCGAGCTGCTCCTTCTCGGCGGCGGCGACCATCTGCTTGACGATGCGCCGCAGCGCCTGATCGGACTTCGCCGTCCAGGCCTGCTGCACGCTGCGGGCGACGTACTGCTCCAGCACGATGCGCAGGCCGGTGATCTCCTGCAGCTCCTTGTCGCTGAGGGAGGCCACGCGCGCTCCGCGACGGGGGGTCCGCTCGACGAGCCCCTCTTCGCTGAGCTTGGCCAGCGCCTCCCGCACGGGGATGTGGCTGACGCCGAGGCTGTCGGCGAGCTTGCGCTCCACCAGCCGTTCGCCCGGCTCGAGCCGGCCGTTCTGGATGGCGTCGCGGAGCTCGTCGGCGACTTTGGCCGAGATGTTCCGGTCGGACACGCTCCCGATTGTCATGGCTCTCCCTCCTGAGTCGAACGGTCCCTGGCGTGGGTGGTTCCGCTACAAGCTATAGGACGCGAGGATGGATTCGCGCAATACACCGTTCGTGTCCTCTGGCCGCGAGGCCGATTGTTTCGGGCGGGTAAAGCTTTCATCCTCAGGTCGTCATTTGCTACATGCTATAGCAATAATGCTATCGTGGGAGCGTTCGACGGCGAACCGCTCCCAGCGAAGCCGTCGGCCCGGATCACCGGGCACAGCAGATGAGAGAGCGCGAGGAACGATGCAGCACACGCCCGTAGTCGGCCGCCCGGTGCGGATCGCCGTGATCGGCGCCGGCAACCGCGGCCAGTCGTACGCGAAGTGGGTCCACGCCAACCCGGACCGGGCGCGCATCGTCGCCGTCGCCGACCCGCGACCGTTCCAGCGCGGAGTGATCGCCGTCGGAGACCCCGAGGTGCGGCATTTCGACGACTGGCGCGATCTGGTCGCCGAGCCGGAGCGCGTGGCCGACATGGTCATCGTCTCGACCCAGGACCGACTGCACGTCGAGCCCGCGGTCGCCTGCGCCGAGCGCGGCTACGCCATCCTGATGGAGAAGCCGCTCGCGCCGACCGAGCAGGAGTCGAGGCGCATCGTCGCCGCGATCGAGTCCGCCGGCGTGCTGTTCGGCGTCTGCCACGTGATGCGGTACATGCCGTACACCGACCTGGTGAAGAGCGTCGTCGACTCCGGAGTGCTGGGCGACATCATCAATGTTCAGCATCTCGAGCCGGTCGGCTGGTGGCACATGGCGCACTCCTACGTGCGCGGCCCGTGGCGCCGCGAGGACCTCGCGACGCCGATGCTGCTGGCCAAGTCCAGCCACGACCTCGACTGGATCCGCTACGTGACCGGCAAGCGAATCGCGACGGTCGCGAGCTTCGGCTCACGCCACCACTTCCGTCACGAGAACAAGCCGGCGCTCGCCGCCGACCGCTGCCTCGACTGCCCGCTCCAGGAGTCCTGCCCCTATGCGGCGCAGAAGCTCTACCTGCCCGTCGTCCGGGAGGAGGGCGCGGTCTGGCCGGTCACGGTCATCACCGACGATGCGACCGAGGAGGGCGTGATCGAGGCGCTCCGCACCGGGCCGTACGGCGTCTGCGTCTACGGCGCGGACAACACCGTGGTGGACAACCAGGTCGTCGCCCTCCAATTCGAGGACGGCACGGCCGGGACCTTCACGATGACGGCCTTCAGCGAGCAGGAGCACCGCAAGACCCAGCTCTTCGGCTCGCACGGGATGCTCGACGGCGACGGCGAGCGCGTGCGGGTCACCGACTTCCGCACCGGCGAGTCCACGGTCCACGAGACCGGGCCGACGGGAGCGGCGAACGCCGGAGGCGATCACGGCGGCGGGGACGGCGGCGTGATGAGCGCCTTCGTCGCCGCCGTCGCCGCCGGCGACCCGGGCCTCATCCGGTCCGGTCCGCGCGAGTCCCTCGACAGCCACCTGGCGGTGTTCGCGGCCGAGCGCTCGCGGCACGCCGGGACGGTCGAGGCGGTCCCGCGCTTCTAGCAGCACCACCAGCACCAGCGGCATCCGCCGCCCATTCCCACCCACGCACGAAGGAGCAGCATGCGGTACACGAAGACGATCACGGCGGCCGCCGTGGCAGCCACGGCGGCGCTCGCGCTGGCCGGCTGCAGCGGCAGCTCCGGCGGCTCGGACGGCTCGAAGAAGACGGTCACCATGTGGATCTATCCGGTGATCGCCGACGAGGCGAAGCACAAGACGTTCTGGGACGACACCGTCAAGGCGTTCGAGGCCGAGCACAAGGACATCACCGTCAAGTACGAGATCTACCCCTGGGCCAACCGCGACGAGTCGCTGTCCACGGCGATCGCGGCCGGCAAGGGACCCGACCTGGTCTACCTGATCCCGGACCAGCTGAGCACCTACCAGAAGTCGATCGAGCCGATGGACTCCTACCTGCCGAGCGCGCAGAAGAAGGACATCCTCGACAACGTCGCGGAGTCGATCACCATCGACGGCAGACTGATGGCCGCGCCCATCCTGACCAGTGCGAATGCGCTGATGTGCGACGCGAAGGCATTCGAGGCGGCGGGCGTCACCGAGTACCCGAAGACGTGGGACGACCTGGAGAAGCTGGCCCCGACGTTCAAGGAGAAGGGCATCTACGTCACGCAGTACTTCGGCTCGCCGGACGTGACGCTGAACATGACCTTCTACCCGCTGCTCTGGCAGGCCGGCGGCTCGGTCTACAACAAGGACGGCAGCAAGGTCGCCTTCGACAGCAAGGCCGGCGAGAAGGCGCTCGGCATGATCTCCGACTTCGCCGCGAAGGGTTACATCGAGAAGGACCTGATCTCGACCATGCCCGCGCTGGAGCAGACCGCGCTCGCGACGAACAATGTGGCGTGCACCTGGCAGTCGGGTCCGAGCGACGTCACGAGCTTCTGGGGCGAGGACGCGATCAAGATCCTGCCGCCGCTGACCGACGAGAAGCAGGTCTCCTACGGCACGGTCGGCTCGCTGGCCATGCTGAAGGGCGCCAAGGACAAGGACGCCGCCGGCGAGTTCGCCGCGTTCGCGACGGACGCCGAGAACTCGAAGAAGTTCGACCTCGCATCCAACTTCTTCTCCCCGCTGAAGTCGACCGGCGAGCTCTACGCCGACAACCCGATCCAGAGCGCGATCGAGAAGACCATCCCGACCAGCAAGGTCGGGGAGCTGCAGCCGAGCGCCCGCGCCGTCATGGGCGTGCTCGCGCCGGAGATCCAGGCGGCCCTGCTCGGCACGAAGACGCCGGAGCAGGCGCTGAAGGATGCGGCCGCCGCCGCCCAGCCGCTCATCAAGTGACCGACGGGACCGGACGGGGCGTGCGACGCGCTCCGTCCGGTCCCGGGACCCGAGGAGACGCCCCCGTGACCACCACCCCCACTCAGCCACGGCCGCCCGCGGTCGGCGGACGACCGGACGGCGAACGGCGTGATGCCCGCCCGCCCGGCCTGACCAAGCGTGTCCTGGCGCGCCGGGAGGCGCGGATCGCGCTGCTCTTCGTCCTGCCGGCCTTCCTGCTCTTCCTGGCTTTCCGGTTCGGGCCGGCCATCGCCGGTGTCGGGCTCAGCTTCTTCGACTACGACATCTCGGGCGAGCTCGACTGGGAGGGGCTGAAGAACTTCGAGCGGATGCTCTCCGACCCGACGTTCTGGCAGGCCCTGGGCGTCACGCTGGCGTACTCGGTCCTGGCCGTCCCGATCTCGCTCGCGCTGTCGGTCGCGATGGCGCTCGGGGTGCGCCGTGCGTTCCGCGGTTCGCGGTTCTTCCGCTCGGTGTTCTTCCTCCCGGTGATCACCTCCCTGGTGCTGGCCGGCGCGATCTTCAAGTGGATCTTCTCGACCGACGGCCCGTGGTCGGCGATCATGACGCCGCTCGGCCTCGGGGGCTCGTGGCTCAACTCGACGGTGCTCGTCATCCCGGCTCTCGTGATCGTCGGGGTCTGGTCGCGGTTCGGCTACGGGATGCTCATCGTGATCGCCGCATTGCAGGACGTCCCGCGTGAGCACGAGGAAGCAGCGCTGATGGACGGCGCCGGGGCGTGGAACCGGTTCCGGTACATCGTGCTGCCCCGCCTGAAGCCGACGCTGTTCTTCCTGGCGGTGATCGAGACGACCGCGTCGTTCCAGGTCTTCGACCTGGTCTACGTGATGACGCAGGGCGGCCCGGCGCATGCCAGCTACTCGCTCGTCTACATGCTCTACGACCAGGGCTTCAAGTACACCGACTACGGGTATGCCGCCGCCATCGGCGTCGCCCTCTTCGTCATGACACTCGTCGTCGCGCTCATCCAGCGCCGCGTCATCGGGAGGCAGAAGTGACCACCGCGACCCCGCGCATGAAGCGCCCGCGCTCGTTCCGCGCTCTGGAGCCGACCCGCGGCGGACTCGTCGTCCGCTACATCTGGCTCTCGATCGCCGCGGTGCTCGCCTTCTTCCCGTTCTACGCGATGGTGGTGCTCAGCCTGAAGCCGGGCCTCGCCGTGCAGTTCCCCCAGAGCCTGATGCCGTGGAACCTCTCGACGGCCTCGTACGAACAGGTCCTCGGCGGCCAGAACCTGCTGGTGTGGCTCGGCAACACCCTGATCTACGCGATCGTGAGCGTCGTCGCGGTGCTGCTGCTGTCGGCGATGGCCGGGTACGCGTTCGCGAAGAAGCGGTTCCGCGGCAAGGAGACCATGTTCTGGTCGTTCCTCGCCATGGTGATGGTGCCGTTCCACGTGACCCTGATCCCGACCTTCATCGTGCTGGCGAAGCTCGGCGGCGTGGACACCTACTGGGGGCTCATCCTCCCGACGCTGGCGAACGCGCAGGCCGTCTTCCTCATGCGCCAGTTCATCGAGGGGCTGCCCGACGACTTGTTCGAGGCGGCGCGGATCGACGGCGCGGGGGAGTTCCGCATCTTCCTGACGATCGTCCTGCCGCTCTGCAAACCGGTGCTGGCGACTCTCGGGATCTTCATCTTCCTCTGGCACTGGAACGACTTCCTCTGGCCGTTGATCATGGCCAAGAGCTCCGACATGTGGACCCTGACGGTCGGCATCGCATCGCTCCAGCAGCAGAATGTGCCGCTCAGCGTGATGCTCGCCGGTTCGGTGGTCGCACTCGTCCCCATCTTCTTCGCCTACCTCGTGGCCCAGCGCTACGTGCAGGAAGGCGTCACCTCTGCGGGGATCAAGGGCTGACGCCCGACCCGACCGATGCGAAAGGCAGACATGTTCACCAGTGAGAAGGAGCTCGAGGAGGCTCTGGCGACGCCGAGCGCGGCCCTCGTCGCCGACCTGGCGGAGTCCCGCGGCGACCTGGTCGTGCTCGGCGCCGGCGGCAAGATGGGCCCGAGCCTGTCGGTGCTCGCCCGTCGAGCGCTCGACGAGGCCGGGCGCGGAAGCGACACCGTGTACGCCGTCTCGAGGTTCTCCAGCGACGACGCACGACGCTCCCTCGAGGCCGAACGGGTGGAGGTCGTGCCGTTCGACCTGCTCTCGGACCGGGATCTCGGCGAGCTGCCGGACGCCCCCAACGTCGTCTTCATGGTCGGCGCCAAGTTCGGCGCGGCGACCAACGCCTCCTGGGCGTGGGAGGTCAACGCGGCGCTTCCGGATCGGGTCGCCCGACGCTACCGCGACAGCGCCATCACGGCGATGTCGACCGGCAACGTCTACCCCTTCGTGACCCCGGGTTCGGGAGGCTCGGTCGAATCGGACGCCCCCGGGCCGGTCGGCGAGTACGCGATGTCGTGCCTCGGCCGTGAGAGGGTCTTCGAATTCGGCGCGGTCACCCGCGGGACCCGCGTGTCGATCGTCCGGCTCAACTACGCGGTCGATCTGCGCTACGGCGTGCTCGCCGACATCGGCGCGACCGTGCTGTCGGGGGCGCCGGTCGATCTCACCACCGGGGCTGTGAACGTCGTGTGGCAGGGCTACGCGAACGAAGTGGTGCTCCGTTCGCTCGGCCACGCCAGCGACGCCGTCTTCACCGTCAACCTGACCGGGCCCGAGCTGCTGAGCGTGCGCGGGATCGCGGAGCGCTTCGGCGCCCTGTTCGACCGGGAGGTGTCCGTGGTGGGCGAACCCGCCCCGTCCGCGCTGCTCAACAACGCCGGGCGCTGCTTCGAGCTGTTCGGCTACCCGGGCGTCCCCGCGGGGACGCTGATCGAGTGGCAGGCCGATTGGCTCCGTCGCGGTCTGCCCACCTCGGGCAAGCCGACCAAATGGGCCGTCCGGGACGGGAGGTTCTGATGGGCGCAGAGCTTCTCGCCGAAGGGCTCGTCGTCCCCGCGCATCCCCTCGCCCTCACCGCGGAGCGCCGGCTCGACGAGCGCCGCCAGCGCGCCCTGACCCGCTACTACCTGGCGGCGGGGGCCGGTGGCGTCGCCGTCGCGGTGCACACGACACAGTTCGAGATCCACGAGCCGGAGCGCGGCCTCCTGGAGCCCGTCCTCGCCCTCACCGCCGACGTGCTCGACCGCGAAGCGGATCGGGAGCTGGTGCGCATCGCCGGAGTGGTCGGTCCGACCGCGCAGGCCGTGGCCGAAGCGGAGCTCGCGGCCGGCCTCGGCTACGACGCGGTGCTGCTGAGCCCGCGCCTGGCCGGGGCGACGGAGGACGCGCTGATCGAGCGCGCCCGCGCGGTCGGCGACGTGCTGCCGGTGATCGGTTTCTATCTGCAGGAGGCCATCGGCGGTCCGGTGCTGTCGCGCGCGTTCTGGCGGCGCTTCGCCGACCTGCCCGCCGTGGTCGCCGTGAAGGCGGCGCCGTTCGACCGCTACCGCACGATCGAGCTCGTTCGCGGGGTCGGCGAGTCCGACCGCGCCACCGACGTGGCGCTCTACACCGGCAACGACGACGCGATCGTCGCGGACCTCACCGCGGTGCACCGTGTGCAGGCGGCGACCGGTGCGCGCGAGCTGCGCTTCCGCGGCGGCCTGCTCGGCCAGTGGGCGGTCGGCACCCGTGCGGCGACCGGCGTGCTCGCCCTCGCGAAGCAGGCTCAGGCCGGAGACGGCGCCGCGGCGCTCGAGCTCGCGGACCTCGCCGCCGATCTGACCGACCTGAACGCCGCGGTCTTCGATCCCGGCAACGGGTTCGCGGGAGTGATCGCGGGCGTCCACGAGGTGCTCCGCCAGCAGGGGCTGCTGGAGGGCATCTGGTGCCTGGATCCGGACGAGACGCTCTCGCCCGGACAGGCGGCGGAGATCGAGCGGGTGCGTCTGGCGTACCCGCGGCTCAGCGACGACGCGTTCATCGCCGAGAACCGGGACGCGTGGCTGCGCTGATGGCCGCTCCCGTCGTGCTCGTCGCGGTCCCCGCCGTGTTGCGGCCGCAGTTCTTCGCCGACGGCGACGAGGCGCGGCTCGCGGAAGCGGCGACGCGACTCGGGGGAGGCCTCGCGTTCGCGGAGTCGATGGCCCAGGCCCGTCACGCGCTCGACCTCGCGGCCGTGCGCGTGCTCGTCGTGGCGTGGGGCGTCCCTCCGCTCGATGCGGCCCTCCTGGACCGGATGCCGGGACTGGAGGTCGTCGCGCACTGCGGTGCGAGCATCCGGCCGTTCGCGACCCCGGAGCTGTTCGCGCGCGGAGTGCTCGTCACCCAGGCGGGCGCGGCGATGGCGCGATCGGTGGCGGAGGTGTCGCTCGCCTTCACCCTCGCGCTGCTGCACCGACTCCCGCGCTTCGACCACGCGCTGCATGCCGGGGCCGAGTGGGAGGTCGCGGAGAGCGCGCCCGCACAGCACGAGCTGCTCGGCGCGCCGATCGGCGTCGTCGGCGCCTCCCGCACCGGCCGCGCCTATCTGGCCCTGCTCGTGGCGCTCGGAGCGCGACCGCTGCTCGCCGACCCGACCATCGGCGACGACGAGGCCCGCGCCCTCGGGGCGGAGCCGGCGGCGCTCGACGCGCTGCTCGCGAACAGCCGGATCGTCGCGCTGCACGCCCCGAGCCTGCCCGAGACCCACCGGATGATCGGTGCCCGCGAGCTCGCCCTGATGCCGGACGGCGCCGGCCTGGTCAACACGGCACGGTCGTGGCTGGTCGACGAGGCGGCACTGCTCGCGGAGCTGCGCACCGGCCGCCTCGACGCCGCCGTCGACGTCTTCGACGACGAGCCGCTGCCCGCCGACAGCCCGTTCCGCGGGCTTCCGAACGCGCTGCTCGTCCCGCACAAGGCCGCCGGGACCCGGGAGGGCCGGCTGCGCCAGGGCTCGACGGTCGTGGGCGAAGTCGAACGCCACGCCAGTGGCCGCCCCCTCGAACACGCGATCTCCGAGCAGGACCTGGAGCGGATGGCATGAGCGCGCCCACGGTGGCGTTCGCAGGCGCGGCGCACTCCCATCCCTTCGCTGACGCGGCGAACCTGGTCGCGCGCGGCGCGCACGTGACGGGCGTATGGGAGGCGGACGACCCCGAGCGGAGCCGTGACTTCGCGACGCGGTTCGCCACGACCGGGCACGACACGCTCGACCGCCTGCTCGCGGACCGCCCCGATCTCGTCGTCGCCACGCCCCGCACACCGCGCGCCCCTTCGGTGATGGCGGCCTGTTCCGAGGCGGGGATCCCCGTGTTCTTCAACAAGACCGTCGCCGCCTCCGTCGACGCGCTGACGACGTTCGACGCGGCAGCCGCATCCGGCGCGCGTGTCTCGACGTCGTCCGTGCTGCGGTTCGCGCCGGCGGTCGCTGCCTTCGCCGCCGGCCTCGCCGGGAGTCGCGTGCGGGCGGTGGAGGTGGTCGCCCAGCATGACATCGCCGGCTTCCTCGTGCCCGAGCGCGCCTGGCAGGACGATCCGGCCGCCGGCGGCGGCACCCTGATCTCGATCGGCGTCCACGCCGTGGACCTCGTCGACGCGGTGCTTCCGGCGTCGGAGGGTGCGGCGCTCGCGGGGGCGACGCTGGTCGACGCCCACGCCGCGACCGGTGACCTCCCGACCCGGTCGGAGTCCGTCGCCGTGGTGCGTGCGGTCACCGCCGACGGCATCCCCGTGACCGCCACGGTCAGCGGCGTGCCCGGGCCGGACCGTTACGCGGTGCGCGTCGTGGCCGACGACGGCCTGCACGAGCTGGCGCTGGGCGACGGCGACGACCTCGGCTACGCCGGTCTCGCCGACGCCCTGATCGCGTTCGCCTCGGGAGGCCCGGCGCCGGTTCCGTGGCTCCGGACCTCCGCCGGCTACCGGCTGCTGCTCGCCGCGGCGGCGCGCACGCGCGGGAACGAGGAGGCGGCCGGATGACGGACATCCGCGTCGCGACCGCCACCGACGAGCCGGGCATCCTGGCCGTCTGGGACGAGGCCTTCGGCGAGCCCGACATGGCCCCGCGCTGGCGCCTCGACCCGAACCGCCGATCCTGGACCCTGGTCGCCGTGGACGGCGAGGAGGTGCTCGGCGCGGTCTCCCTCGTCGACCAGCGACGGCGCAGTGCGAACGGCCGGATCGCCCCCGTGCTCGGTCTCGCCAACGTCGGCGTCGCCGTGCGCGCCCGCGGGCGCGGGATCGCGCGTGCCCTGACCGACGCGTCGGTCGCGTTCGGTCGCCGCGCCGGGTACGACTGGTCGCTGCTCTTCACCGCGACCCCGGCCGTCTACGCGCCGAGCGGCTACGAGCAGTTCGCGCAGCGGCGCCGCCGCAGCGGAACGCTGATGGCGAACGCGGCGGCGCCGGGACGACCCGCGCGGCTGCGCGCGGGAGGCGTCGAACTGCTCAGCGTCCCCGGTATCGCCGCGCTGCACGACCACGATGCGGACCGGCCGCTGACCGCCGTCCGCGACGAGCTCGGCTGGCGCCGGACCCGCTTCTGGTACGCGGGTTGCCGGGTCCACGTGCTCGACGGGCCCGGCGGCACCCCGACGGCATACGCCGTCACGCGGTCCGGCGGCGAACCGGCCCTGCTGGAGGCGGCGGGGGACCGAACGGCGCTCGCGGTGCTGGGGCACGTGATCCGCGCCGACCTCCTCCGCTCCGGCGCCGCGACGGTGTCCATCGAAGTGCCCGTCGGCGAGCCCTACGACGATCTCGTCGCCCAGCTCGTCGCCGATCCCGCGCCCGTCCCCGACGACACCGGGATGTTCCACCCGCTCGACGCCGACCCGTCCGTCGTGCGCGAGACCCTCGACCATCCCCGCGCCTTCCACTGGACCGGGGACTACCTGTGACCGGCACCCCCGCCTCATCCGACATCGAACGAACGGAGCACGCATGACCGAGCTGGGCGCACGCCTCGCCGTCCCGCGCACCGATGCCCCTGTGGGCGTCGCCCGGCGGGACGTCACACCGCCGACGGGCATTCGGGCGAAGAACTGGGGACCGGCCGACTGGGAGCGTTCCGAAGGTGCGCACCGGCCCTTCACCGCGACGGCCCTCGCGCTCGGCGCGGACGATCCGCTGGTGCTGGTCGCGGTCGACGGGACGTGGTGGCGCCGCGTCGACGACGAGCGTGCCGTGCGCGGCCGGGTGCTCGACGCGCTCGGTCTGAGCGAGGAGCGCCTGATCATCGCGCTGTCGCACACCCATGCCGGAGCCGTGCTCTGCAGCGCCGACGCCGGCCTTCCCGGCGGGGAGCTGATCCCGGGCTACCTCGAGTCGCTCGCCGACGGCATCGCGGCCGCCGCGCGCGAGGCGCTCGAGGGCCGCGTGGCCGGTCACGTTGATTGGACGACCGGCCGCTGCGCGCTCGCCGCTGATCGCGAGCTCGACATCGACGGTCGCGCCCTGGTCGGCTACAACCCCGACGCCGCTCCGGCCGACGACACGGTGCTGGTCGGCCGGATCACCGACGCCGCCGGACGACCCCTCGCGACGATCGTCAACTACGCGTGCCATCCCACGACACTCGCCTGGCAGAACCGTCTCGTCTCGCCGGACTACGTCGGGGCGATGCGCGAGCTCGTGGAAGCGCAGGCGGGCGCACCCGTGCTCTTCCTGCAAGGGGCGTCGGGGGAGCTGGCCCCGCGCGAGCAGTACACGGGCGACACAGGCGTCGCCGACCGTCACGGGCGCGCACTCGGCCACGCCGTGCTCGCCGCGCTCGAACTGCTGCCCGCACCCGCGGCCGAGCTCGAGCTGAGCAGCGTGGTGGAGTCGGGCGCACCGCTCGGGATGTGGACGGAGGCGGAGCAGGAGCCCGCCACGGCCATCGCCGCCGTGCGGGCGCAGGTCGAGCTGGAGCTGAACGAGCTGCCGACCCTCGACGAGCTCGCCCGACGGTGGGCGGACATCGACCCGCGCAGCCGCGAAGAACGTCTCGGCCGCGCACGCAACCTCCGCGACGGATACATCGACGGTCCGACCGTGCAGCATCCGTTCTGGGCCTGGCGGCTCGGCGATGCGCTGCTCGTCGGTCATCCCGGGGAGGCGTACTCGGCGTTCCAGACCGGCGTGCGGGCTGCGGCCGGCGACCACCCCGTCGTCGTGCTGAACCTCGCGAACGGGCCGGGGTTCGTCTACCTCCCGACCGACGAGGCCTACCGCCGCGGCGCCTACCAGGCCTGGCAGACCCCGCTCGCCCCGGGCGGCCTCGACCGCCTGACGGCCGCCGTGTCCACGACCCTCCACGAGCTCGTGGGAGGGGAGCGATGACCGACGGCACGCGTCGGGGCCTGCTCGTCGGCCTCGGCGCGGCGGCCCTGGGCGGCGCCGGCATCCTCTCGCAAGGGCCGGCGGGGCCCGCGGCTGCAGCGGTGCCCGCGTCCGACGGGGGAACGGGAGCCCCGACGATCGTCCGCACGGTCGCCGACCTGGGCCGCCGGAAGGCGCAGACCGGCCAGCTCGCGATCGCATCCGGCTACCGATCGCCGGGCGACGCCGGGACACTCCTCTACGTGGGCGCTCAGCGCTCCGATGCACGGCCGAACGGCGGCACGATCGTCGCCGGGCGCAACGGCACGGTGTGGCGGCTGCTGCACGACGGCACGGTCGACTTCCGCGTGTTCGGCGTGCTAGGGCCCGAGGCCCCCGCCGACGATGCGCTCGACGCCCTGCTCGCGGACCCGGCCGTGCAGCGGATCGAGGCGCGCACCGACCTCCATTTCGTCCGGCGGCACACCTCCACCCGCTCCGGGATCGAGCTCGATTTCGGCGGCCACCTCGTCACCACCGACGGCATCGAGCCGAACACGCACGACAATCCGTTCGGCGCCGTGTTGTTCTTCACGGGGAAGCCGACCGGAGCGAACGTCGAGTACGCGCTCGCGGAGGCATGGCCCGAACGGACCGACGCCGTCGCGGTGCCCGACGCGAGCGCGTTCCCGATCGACTCGTGGTGGGCCGTCCAGTGCGACGAGGTCGCCGGCGGCGGGGCGGACGAACGCGAGCTCCAGCGCTTCGTCCGCGTCACCCAGCGGATCGACGCGACGCACGTGCGCGTCGACTACCTCAACGGCTGGCCGCTGGAGAAGGGTCGCCGACTGCGCTGGCGCGGTGTCGCCCCGGTCGAACGGGTGCGCATCCACGGCATGCGCTTCGTCGGCGCGGGGCCGTTCGACGGACCCTCCGACGGCTCGCTGCCCGACTCCCGAGAGATCACCGGTTCGCACCCCGTCGCGTTCGAGTACGCCGTGCACTGCGACGTCGCCGACATCCACGCGTCGCAGACCTGGTGGCCGGTGATCATGCGCCGCTGGAACAGCCACTTCGTCACCGAGCGCTGCTCGCTGGAGAACCCGCCGACCGTCTTCTACGGCGGCGCCGGGTACCTCACCCAGCAGATCTACTGCCTCTACGGCACGGTGCGGGACTGCCGCAGCTCCAACGCGCGCCACCTCAACGACCTGACGGCGAGCGCGTACTGCCTGGTCGAGAACTGCCACGGCGACGGCGACGACCAGGGCGGCAACCCGTTCACGACGCACGGCCAGTACGAGCACGACCTCACCTTCGTCGGCAATTCGGGCCTGATGGACATCGCCAACTCCGGAGCGCAATGGGGGACGAGCGCCAAGCGGATCACCGTGCGCGACCACACCTGCTCGTGGTTCGTGGCGAGCACCAAGATCACCGACCTGACGCTGGAGAACGTGCACGTCCTCCCGCGCAGCACGTTCGACCCGCAGGCGACGCTGACGATCAACGCCGACGGCGCCCAGCTGCGCGGCTGCACGGCCGGGCTCTTCGCCGTCGGCCAGCGCAGCAGCCGGTCCTCCCGTCCCACGGTGATCGAGGACTGCACGTTCTCGCTGCCCAAGGGGCAGGTGCTCGTCCAGACCCCCGTCACCGCTACGGTCACCTTCTCGGGCTGCCGCATCGACGGCGTGGACGGCACGGTGGCCCGCGGTCCGGGCGCGCTGCGGTTCGTCGACTGCTCCCTGAGCGGCCCGGCGTCGGGCGACCCGTTCCAGATCGCGAGTGCCGACCTCACGATCCGGGGCGGGAGCGCGGACGGCGTCGCCCTGGTCGCCACCGCCGTCCGCGACCAGCGCGTGACCGTCGACGGCACCCGCTTCTCCACCACCCGCACGTCCGCGCCGACCGTCGCCCGCGGCGACGGTCCCGGCACGGTCTCCTGGCGGATCGACGGGATCGCGTCCGACGCGCCCGCCGGCACGCCGCATCTCGCGATCGAGCGCGGGACGAACCACCTCCGCCTCACGGGCGCCGAGCTCACCGGCGGCGGCCTGAGACTCCCGGCGGCGGGGTTCGGCTCCGGCTCGACCCTGCTCTACGACGGCGCGACCGAGCGCCGCGTCGAGCGGACCCTACCCGAACCGACGAACCGCATCCTCGTCGGCGACGTCGTCGTCGCCGACTGATCGAAAGGACCCTGCTTCATGACCAGCTCCTCGGTTCCACCCACCGGCTCCCGCCGCACCCGCGTCGGCCGGCGTGCCGACGCCGCCGCGACCACTCCGGACGTGCCCCGCTCCGGCAGTCGTCGCGGCCTCCTCGTCGGCCTCGGCGCCGCCGCCATCGGCGGCGTGACCGCCGTCGGCGGCCTGGGCCCGGGGGACCCCGCCACTGCCGCCGCCGTGCCGGCGACCGCCGCCGCCTCCGGGTCGCTCCGACAGGTGCGCGTCGTCGGCGACCTGGCGAAGGTCAAGGCGAAGGACGGCGAGATCGCCATCGCCTCCGGATATCACCAGCCGGGCGACGCCGGCGGCCTGATCTACCGCGGGGCCTCCGGCCAGGGCAAGACGCCCAACGGCGGGACGGTGCTGGCCGGCAAGAACGGCACTGTGTGGCTGCTCGTGCACCAGGGCACGGTCGAGTTCCGCCAGTTCGGGATCATGGGACCGGACGCCCCGGCCGACGCCGCACTGGAGGCGATGGTCGGCGACGCCTCCATCGCCCGGATCGAAGGACACACCGACCTTAATTTCGTGAAGCGCCACAAGCTGGTCCGCTCGCACCTCGAGCTCGACTTCGGCGGCCACCTGATGACGACCGAGGGCATCGAGAACGCCGGGAACGACGACCCGTTCGCGGCGGTGATGTTCTTCCAGGGCGTCCTGTCGTCCGAGACGCAGACCGCGACGCTGTCGGCGACCATCCCCGACCTCGGCGACATCTTCGAGGTGGCCGATTCGTCATGGTTCGCCGTGGACTCCTGGTACACCGCCGAGGTGAACGCGCTCAGCGGGCGCTGGGAGCGCGAGCTGCAGAAGCTCGTGCAGGTGACCCAGATCGTCGACGCCACGCACATCCGGGTCGACTACAAGAACGGGTGGCCGCTGGCGAAGGGCCGCACGATCACGTGGACGCGAGTCAAGCCGGTCGAGGGCATCCGCATCGCCAACCTCGTCTTCCGCGGCAAGGGCACCGACCAGTTCACCGGCTCGCACCCCATCGCGTTCGAGTTCGCGGTGCGCTGCGACGTGGAGAACATCGTCGGCTCGCTGACGTTCTGGCCGCTGATCATGCGGCGCTGGAACACCTTCTACTCGACGATCGGCTGCACCCTCTCGAATCCGACATCCGTCACCTACGGCGGCGCGGGCTACCTGACCCAGCAGATCTACTGCCTGTACGGCTACGTGGCGAACTGCCACACCTCCAACGCCCGGCACCTCAACGACTTCACCGCGAGCGCGTACTCGATGGTCGAGAACTGCCACGGCGACGGGGACGACGAAGGCCCCTTCGTCACGCACGGACAGTACGAGCACGACCTCACCTACACCGGCAACTCGGGCCTGATGACGTTCGCCAACTCCGGTGCGGCGTGGGGATCGGCGGCCAAGCGGATCACCGTGCGCAAGCACGTCTGCTCCTGGTTCGTCGCCCGGGTGAAGATCACCGACCTCACGCTCGAGGACGTGCGCGTGATCGGCAAGCCGAGCCTGGCCGGCTCCGGGATGCTGTGGATCAACGCCGACGGCGCCCGGCTCACCGGCTGCACGGCCGACAGCACCCTGGTGATCACCCAGTCGTCGACGGCCTCCACCCGGCCGACCGTGATCCGCGACTCCTGGTTCGGATTCGCCGCGCCGGGCAGCCTGACGGACGCGAGTGTGAAGGTCCCGGTGACCTTCGAGAACACGACGCTCGAGAACGTCGGCGGCATGAAGATCCTGGGCGCAGGCGAGGTCACGTTCCGCGGGTCGACGCTCAGAGCCCCGGCCGGGTCGGATGCGGTGCAGACGGCCTCGACGCGCACCCGGTTCACCGGGACGACGCTCGACAACGTGTCGATCCAGGCGGCCGGGACGGCGGAGCAGACCATCGAGGTCACCGCCGGCAGCGTCGTGACCGGCGCGGGCGGGACCGCGATCGGTCGCGGCGGGGACAAGGCGCTCACCCTGCTGCTGGCGGACAGCTCGTTCGCCCGCTCCGAATCGGGCAGCAAGCACGTGTCCCTCACCGGCGGCTCGAACCACTACCGTGCCACGGGCTGCCGCTTCGAGGGCGGTGCGCTCGAGCTCACGTCCGGTGGATTCGGCGGGACGTCGACCCTGCTGCACACGGTCAACGTGGAAAGCTCGGTGACGCGCAGCGGATTCCCCGCGGACTCCGCACGCGTCGTGACCGTCGGCAACCTCACCGTCTGAACCACCGCTCCGACCGCGGCCTGAACCGCCGCGCCACGGCACCACTGGAAGGAACCCCCATGCCCGCATCCGCATCCGCAGCGGCCGCCCCCGCTCCCGTCGCCCTCGTCACCGGAGGTGCGGCCGGCATCGGCTGGGAGATCGGCAGACGACTCGTGGCCGACGGCTATCGTGTCGTCGCCGCCGACCTCGTACCGGGGCTGACCGCGACCGAGCCCGAGGCGGGGATCGTGCACAGGCGGCTCGACGTCACCGACCCGGTGGACGTCGAGACCGTGTTCGGCGGCGTCGTCGCCGAGTTCGGGAGGCTGGACGCCGTGGTCAACAACGCGGGCATCCAGCGCCACCGCGCGATCGAGGACCTCGCGTGGGACGAGTGGAAGGCCGTCGTGGACGTGAACCTGCACGGCGTCTTCCTCTGCCTCCAGGCCGCCGGCCGGCACATGCTGGCGGCCGGCGGCGGGCGGATCGTCAACATCTCGTCGATCTCGTCCCGCGGTTCGGCCGGCCGGGCGCCCTACGCCTCGACCAAGGCGGCGGTGATCGGTCTGACCGCGACGGCGGGCGCGGAGTGGGCGGCCCGGGGCGTGCGCGTCAACGCGGTCGCGCCGGGCTACGTCGACACCGGTGTCTTCCGGCAGGGGGTCGCGGCCGGGACGCTGAGCGAGGAGACGATCCTCGCCCGCATCCCGGCCGGGCGGCTCGCGCAGGCGGCCGAGATCGCCGCGACGGTGTCGTTCCTGCTCTCCGACCAGGCGAGCTACTTCGCCGGGCAGACCCTGTACGCCGACGGCGGCTTCATGGTCGACTACGGCGTGCCGCTCGCGTCGGTGCCGAAGCCGTGACGCGGGAGCTGCGCACCGCGACGACCGCGCTGCCGCTGCCCGCCCCGCTCCAGCTCGGAGCCATGACGGTGACGCGCCGCGAATTCGTCGCGGTCCGGGTGGAGGAGGGCGGCGAGGCCGGCATCGCCTACGGCCTCACCCGCGAGGCGCCGATGGCGGAGATCGCGGAGCGGCTGATCGCGCCGCACGTGCTCGAGGGCGACCTCGACCCGGAGGCGCTCTGGGAGCGGGCGTTCCGCGGCAGCGCGATCGTCGGCCGGGTCGGACTGGTGCGTCGCGCGCTGGGACTGGTGGACGTCGCGCTGTGGGACCTGCACGCGCGTCGGCTAGGCGTCCCGGTCTGGAGCCTCCTCGGCTCCGGGGACGCGCCGCGACCGGTCATGCTCGTGGCCGCCTACCCGACGCCGGGCCGGACCGTGGACAGCCTGGTGGAGGAGGTCGTCGGCCAGGCGAGGGACGGCTGGCCGCAGGTGAAGATCTCCCGCTCGCCGGATCGTGCGCTGATGCGCGCCCTGCTCGCCGAGCTCGACCGGGAACTCCCGGACGACTGCGGCCTCGTGGTCGACGTGGGCTTCGGCTGGCGCGACGCCGACGAAGCCCTCGAGGAGATCGCGGACTGGGGGAGTCCGCGGCTCGCCTGGCTGGAGGACCCCCTGCTCCCGGAGGACGTCGCAGGCTGTGCGCGCATCCGCCGGGAGACCGGGCTGACGGTCGCGGTCGGCGACGAGGTCACCGACCCCACCGTCCTGCAGGCCCTCGCCGAGGGCGGCGGCATCGACCTGGCGCGGCTCGATGTCGTCGCCCTCGGCGGGATCACCCCGTCCCGGGCGTTCCTCTCCTGGGCGGCGGAGCGGGGCCTGCCGGTCTCGTGCCACATCGGCCCCGAGATCAGCGTGCACCTGCCGGGCGTGCAGATCGAGACGTTCGCCCGCGGGCCGCTGCCGAACCCGTACGATCCGTCGCCCGTGCTCGTCACGGGCGGCCCGGCGTTCTCCGGAGGACGCGCGACGCCGCCTCCCGGCGCCGGACTCGGTTTCGGCTTCGCTCCCGGTACGTTCGACTTCGGGAGGTCGTCATGAACAGTGGTGCAGCGCAGCCGCGCAGCGTCGTCGTCACCGGGAGCGGCAAGGGGATCGGCCGCGGCATCGCCGAGCGGCTCACGGCGGACGGCTGGATCGTCGTCGGGGTCGAGCGCTCGCCCTCCGACACGGTGGACGCCGGATTCTGCGCCGCCGTCGTGCACGGCGACTCGGCCGAGCGCGACGTCCACACGCGGGCGGCCGACCGGGCCATGGAGCTCGCCCCGCTCGCCGGCTGGGTCAACAACGCCGGCATCACCGTCCGCACACCGCTGCACGCCCTCGACGAGGACGAGGTGCGACGGGTCGTCGAGACGAACGGTCTCGGCTACCTCTGGGGCTGCTCGGCCGCGGTGACCGCGTTCACCGGTCAGGCGTCCGGCGGCGCGATCGTGAACGTGGGCTCCATCCACGGCCGGGCCAGCTTCGTGGACCACGCGGCGTACGAGTTCACCAAAGGCGGGATCGACGCGCTGACCCGCAGCGTCGCGGTGACGTACGGCCCGTTCGGCATCCGCGCGAACACCGTCGCACCGGGCGGTGTGCGCACGCCGCACCTCGACGCCCAGATCGCGAACGCCGCGGACCCGGCGGCGGAGGAGCGCGGCCTCGCCGAGGGGCCGCCCCTGCGCCGCGTCGCCACGGTCGCCGAGGTCGCCTCCCTCACGGCGTACCTGCTCGGCGACGAATCCTCGTACATCAGCGGGCAGTCGATCGCGGTGGACGGCGCGTGGACGTCGGCCTTCGGCCGCCCGGAGCCCGACCCCGACCTGGCGGAGCGCTACGGGCTCGATCGCTGAGCTCGCCGTCGCCGCCTCGGCGTCACCGCCCGGCGGCTCAGGCCTTGACCATCGACGCGCGCCGGATCAGACCGTCGCGCACGTCGAAGGTCGCGATCGTCTCGGTCGCGACGCCGTCGCGGACCACGTGCTCCTGGGCGATCACCCACCGTTCGCCGAAGAGCGTGTGGGCGGCGATGGTGCAGCTCAACGCCGGATGGTCGAGGCGGTCGGCGTAGAACGCCCGGATGGCGTCCCGTCCGGTCAAGGGAGCAGCGCCGACGCCGGTCACGACGGCGTCCTCGGAATAGGTGGCGACGAAGGCCTCGAGGTCGTGCGCGTTGAATGCGTCGACCTGCTCGGTGACGACGCGGAGTGCGTCCAATGCGGTCATGGGGGTCCTCCGGGGATGGGTGGGCGAGGGGACGGGGCGCCGTCAGTCGATCCGGACGCCGCCGTTGACGTCGTAGGTCGCGCCGGTGACGAAGCCGGCGCGCGGGGACGCGAGTGACGCGATCGTCCAGGCGACATCGGCCGGCGCCCCGAATCGGCCCAGTGGGATGGACGACTCGAGCGCGTCGTGGCCCTCCGTGCTCAGCTGATCGGTGATCGCGCTCGTCACCGGTCCGGGCGTGACGGCGTTGACCCGGATGCCTTCGACGGCGAGATGCCGGGCGAAGCTGCGGGTCAGAGCGAGCAGGGCGCCTTTGCTCGCCGCGTAGTGCATGCCGGTCTGGAGTGCTCCGAGCTGGCCCGCGATGGACGAGAGGTTGATCACGCTGCGGTCGCCCGACGCGGCGCGCAGCAGGGGCAGCATCCCGCGGGTGAGCAGGAACGTGCCGCGCACGTTGGTCTCCATCACGGAGTCCCATTCGTCGAGCTCGATGTCCTCGTAGGGGCGGTAGGGGCAGACGCCGCCGTTGTTGACGAGCACGTGGAGTTCGCCCCACTCGGCCGCGACCTCGTCGATCAGCTCGGTGACGGACTCCGGCGAACGGAGGTCGAGCCGGCTGACGCGGACGTCCGGGGCGCCGGCGGCCCGGCATTCGGCGGCGACGCGCTCGGCGGCGGGTCCGCCGGATGTGAAGGTGAGCCAGACGGCGTTCCCGGCGGAGGCGAGTTCCACGGCGGTGGCGGATCCGATGCCGGAGCTGGAGCCGGTGATGAGGCTGCGACGGAGTGTCATGGGAAAACGCTATAGCAACCAGGGGTCGCAGGGCCAGCCGACTGGCCTGAAAACGCTAGATGCTATAGCGTTTTGGGCATGACTTCCGATCTCGTTGTGATCACCGACTGCGATCTGCCCGGCACCGCCGCCGACGACGCCCTGACCGCCGCCGGCCTGCGCGTGCGGCGGGCGGCCTCGGCGTCGGCCGCGGACATCGTCGCCGCCGCGGCCGACGCGTCCGCGCTCATCGTGCAGTGGGCGCCGATCACGGCCGACCTGCTCGACCTCCTCCCGAACCTCCGGTTCATCAGCAGACTCGGGATCGGCTACGACATGATCGATGTCGAGGCGGCGACCGAGCGCGGCATCCTGGTCGCCAACACCCCCGCCTACTGCCTCGACGAGGTCGCGACGCACACACTGGCCATGATCCTCGCGCTCGGCCGCGGGCTGGTCGGGTACGACCGAGCGGTGCGGGCGGGCGAGTGGTCGGCGGTGGATGCGCGGCCCATGGGCTTCCGTCCGGCGGCGACGACCGTGTCCGTCATCGGCTACGGCCGTATCGGTTCGCTGGTCGCACGGCGCTGCGCCGCACTCGGCTTCCATGTCGTGGTCGCAGACCCCCTGGTGCCCGATGCGGACATCCTCGCCGACGGGCTCGAGCCCGCTCCGCTGGCCGACGCGATCGCGCGCGCGGACGTGCTGACCGTGCACGCGCCGCTCACCGAAGCGACCCGGCACCTCGTCGACGCCGCGGCGATCGGCACGATGAAGCCGAGCGCCGTGATCGTCAACACGTGCCGCGGGCCGCTCGTCGACGAGGTGGCGCTCGCCGATGCCCTGGAGGCGGGACGACTGGCGGGTGCGGCGATCGACGTGTTCGAGAACGAGCCGCTGCCCGCGTCGAGCAGGCTCCGGGGCCTGGAGAGCGTGCTGCTCACCCCCCACGCCGCGTGGTACTCGCCGCAGGCTCTCCTCGACCTGCCGCTCCACGCGGCGGACAACGTCATCGACCACCGGGCGGGGCGACCCGTGCCCGCCGTCGTCAACAGGGCCGCGGTCGCGGCAGACTGAAGGGACCTCCGATGCGATTCCTGCGCCTGGGCCCCGCCGGGGCCGAACGTCCGTTCGTCCGCTCCGAGGGTCGGCTCTACGAGCTCGACCTCATCGCTCCCGACATCGACCCGGCATTCTTCGCGTCGGACGGCGTGGCACGGACCATGGTCGCGCTCCAAGCCCGTGAGCTGCCCGAGGCGGCTCCCGGGGCCGCTGCGCTGCGCATCGGACCGCCGGTGACGCGTCCCGCCGCGATCGTGTGCATCGGCCAGAACTACGCCGCCCACGCGGCCGAGTCGGGCGCGGCGCCGCCGGAGCACCCGATCGTCTTCTTCAAGCACCCGAACACGCTGGTCGGCCCGAACGACGAGATCCTCCTGCCGCCGGGGGCGGAGAAGGTCGACTGGGAGGTCGAACTCGCCGTCGTGATCGGCCGCCGGGCGCGCTACCTCGACACCGACGAGCAGGCGGAGGCGTGCATCGCCGGCTTCGCCGTCTCGAACGACGTCTCCGAGCGGGCCTGGCAGCTCGACGTCTCGGGCGGCCAGTGGTCGAAGGGCAAGAGCGCAGAGACGTTCAACCCGTTCGGTCCCGAGCTGGTCACCCCTGACGAGGTCGACCACACTCGTCTGCGTCTCTCGTCCTGGGTCGACGACGCACCGCGACAGGACTCGTCGACCGCCGACCTGATCTTCGGTGTCGCGGCGCTCATCCGCGACCTCAGCCAGCACCTCGTGCTGGAGCCCGGCGACATCGTGAGCACCGGCACCCCCCAGGGCGTCGCGCTCTCGGGGCGCTTCCCGTACCTGGTGGAGGGGAACACGGTCCGCGTCGCGATCGAAGGACTCGGGGAGCAGCGCAGCCCGGTGCGGCGCGCGGTCCGCTAGCCGGCGCGGTACTCGGGCTGCGGGAGGCCGCGGGCCTCCACCTCGACGGTGAACAGGGCGCCCGAGGCGGGGGAGCCGGCGAGCTCGGCGGCATCGAGCCCCTCTCGCGCCGTCGTGATCACGAGTGTGCGCAGCTCCGGCCCGGCGAAGGTCAGGCTGGAGGTGTGGGGTGCGTCGACGGCGACCGTGTCGACGACGTTTCCGGAGGCGTCGTAGCGGCGCACCTCCCCGGCGCCCCAGAAGGCGATCCAGAGCAGCCCGTCGGCGTCGGCGCACATCCCGTCGGGCATCCCGCCCACCAGCTCGCGACCGGTGAGGTGCGCTCGGCGCTGACTGGTCGCGCCGGTGCCGACGTCGTAGTCGCGCGCCCAGACGGTCGAGGTGAGGGTGTCCACGGAGTACAGCGTCCGGCCGTCCGGCGACCAGCAGAGTCCGTTCGACAGCAGCAGGTCGTTGTCGAGCACACGGACCTGCCTGCCGTCGACCTGGACGAGAGACTCCGGCCCCTCTCCGCCGTCGAAGGGGTGCGTTCCGACGAGGAGTCGGCCGGCGGGGTCCACGGCGGCGTCGTTCGTGCGGCTGGCGACGCCGGCCGGCACCACCAGCGCGCCCTGCTCGACGCCGGCGTGCGCGCCGTCGTCCGTCCCGTCGTCTGCCCCGCCCGGGGCCAGCAGGATGCGGTCGCGCGCGACGACCGCCAGACGGCCGTCCTGCACGGGCAGCACCGCCCCGACGGGGCCGGCGAACGCGCGACTGCCCGTGACCGTGATGCCGTCGCCGTCGAGGCGCCCGGTGAGCACCGTCCCGGCGAGGATGTCCACCCACAGCAGCCGGTCGCGCGGGCCGTCCCAGACGGGCCCCTCCGCGAGCTCGTACGTCTCGGTCGTGGCGCGACGGGCGCGGTAGAGGGTCATGCTCCGATCCTGGCAGAGCCGGCCGCGGCCCCGGGCCCCGTCAGGCCATCCCTGTCAGGCCGATCCACTGTCAGGCCGATCCACTGACGAACTGCGTCAGCACCGGGCCGTTCGCGTCGGGCTGCACGTCATGGGTCTGGTCGGGGAGCGCGACGTACTGCCCGTCGGCCGCCTCGGCGGCGATCGTGTGCGCCCCGTAGTGCAGGAACGCCGGGCTGGCGGCGCCGGCGATCCCGAGCACCGGCACGCGGAGGGCCGCGACGATCTCGTCGGGCACGAGCGAGTCGCCGAGGGCCGCGTCGTCGTACGCCAGCGTCGGCGCGAGCGCGGTGGTCGCCGGCCAGTGGGGCGACTGCCGGAGGCCGGGGAGCTGCTCCTCGGGAACGCCCACCCGGCGGAAGAACAGCTCGACCGCTGCGTCCCGATCCCCGCGAGCGAGGGCGTCGCCGAGTGCGGCGGTGTAGGCCAGCGCCGGAGCCTGGGCCTCCTCCGGCAGGTACGGCGGCTCGTACACCGCCAGTCGGGTGACGGTGTCGGCGCCGAGCGCGGCGGCCGCGGTGAGGGCGAGCGCCCCGCCCGACGAGAACCCGACGACGGCCGCCGAACCGCCCTCCGCGTCGATCAGTGCTGCGATGTCCTCGATCTCGCGCTCGACCGCGAACGGCAGCGTGTCGCCGCTCTCCCCGCGGCCGCGCCGGTCGTAGACGACGACGGTGAGGCGCCCGGCGAGGGCGGCCGCGATCTCGCGAGAGCGGCCACCCGCACGGTAGGCGGAGGCTCCGTCGACGAGCACGATCGTCGGTCCGGAGCCGACGGTCTCGTACGCGATCGTCGTGCCGTCGGCCGAGGAGACGGTGGGCATGGGAGGCTCCTTCCTCGCGCGCAGGGGCGCGCGGAGCGATCACGGCCGAGTCTAGGCAGCCTCCCGCGCCACCACCAGAGCCGGTGGCCGGGTCCCTCTCCCGCAGGCTGCGCTGCGCGGGTAGTGTGGCCCCACACGGTCCGTCCCTGCACCCGAGCGGCGGACGGATGGGGGTGTTCATGAGGTTCTTCCCCGAGCGCGAGCAGCGCTCTGCGGACCGCCGCGGCGCGCAGCGGGACCGCTCCCCGCGGTGGTCGCGCCCGCCCGAGGACGAGCTGCCGCATGCGCTGGGCGAGACGGCCGTGCTCGCCACGACGGAGAACCTGGCCCTGCTGCTCTGCGGGGTGCGCGCCTATTCCGACGGCGCCCTGTTCCTGGTCGAGTGGAGGCTGCGCCGGCTCGACGAGGACGACGCCGCCTGGGCATCGCTCGTGCGGCGGGTCGGCGGTCCGCGCCTGCCGGGCGAGCAGGAACTGGGCTCCTTGCGTCTCGGGGTGCAGCTGGCCGACGGCGAGAGGCTCGTGGCCGACGGCGACTCGTGGTGGCTGCCCGGCGAGCTCTCCGAACCCGACCGGCACGTCCTCGGCATGGCGAATTGGAGCGGTGGCGGCAGTGACGACACGCAGATATTCGCGGGCGACCTCTGGCTCTGGCCGCTGCCGCCCGAGGGGCCTCTGACGCTGGCCTGGGAGTGGCCGGCATTCGGTCTGACCGAAGGGACCAGGGAGCTGTCCGGGGGGCTCATCCGGGCCGCCGCGGGTCGCGCGCGCCCGATCTGGGAGTGAGGTCCTAACGGGCTGAGATCGGCGGCCGTCAGCCGCGGCCGGAACGGATCCGTCGCGACCGCCGGGTGCCGAGCAGCAGTGCGGCTCCGCCGAGACCGAGGAGGGCGGCAGCGGCCGCGAGCGGGGCGCCGCCCGCCGAGCCGGTGTCCGCCAGTCGGTCCGTCGTCGACCCGTCGGAGGCCGAGGAGACGCCGTCCGTCCCTCCCGCCGGCGGTGTCGGTGCGACGGGGACGGCCGTGACCGCGAAGTCCTGGCCGGTCACGGCGTCGCCCGCGTCGGTGATCGTGACGGCCCGCGTGAGCGGGCCTGCCGCCGTGTAGCCGTCCGGCAGGGTGAGGGTGATCGTATAGTCGCCCGGCGGGAGGTCGCCCAGGCCGTAGGTCCCGTCTCCGGCGGTCGTGATGGTCGCTGTGCCGTCCGGTCCGGCGATCGCGACGGCGGCTCCGGCGACAGGGCCGGTCCCGGCCGTCACGGCCCCGGCGAGCGATCCGGTCTTGGCGAGGGCGAAGTCCACTCCGGTGACGTCGGTCGCCGCCACGGTCGCGTCGCGTTCCGCGGGCCCGCTGACGAGGTATCCCTCGGGTGCGGCGACGGTCACCGTGTACGCCCCGGGGCCGACCTTCGGCAGCGAGTAGGTGCCGTCCGCGCCCGTGACCGTGCTGACGGTGCCGTCCGGCCCGGTCGCGCTGATCACGACGCCCGCGACGGGTCCGGCCGCATCGGTGACCGTCCCGCCGAGGCTCGGATTCTCGCGGACGGTGAAGTCGACTCCCATGATCGGCGTCTCCGACCCCGGCGGGACGGTGACGGGTTGCCCGGGCGTGACGACGGTGTATCCGGCCGGGACGCCGGTCACCTCCACCGTGTACGGGCCGACCGCGGCGTGGTCGAACAGGTACCCGCCGTCCGGGCCGGTGATCGTCGTGACGCCGGGCGCGAGCTGGACGGTCGCTCCGGGTACCGGGTTGCCGCCGGTGTCGCGCACCGTGCCTCCGATCGCCACCGGCACGATCACGTGCATGGCGAAGTCGGCGACCGCGTCGGTCGCCGAGAGGTCGGCGGGCCGCGACAGCGGGGTGTCCGCGATCCATCCCGAGGGAGGTGTGATCGACACGGTGTACCCGGAGGTCGCCTGCACCCCCGGGAACGCGTAGGAGCCGTCGGGCCCGGACGTGGTGGTGCCGACGACGGTTCCGTTCGCGTCGGTCAGCGTCAGGGTCGCGCCCGCGGGGCTGCTCGCGTCCGTCGTCGACACCGTTCCGGTGATGTCCCGGGCGAGGGAGGCGAACCACGTCTGATAGACGGGGAATCCCGAGCGCTGGGTGTAGACGAACGTCAGGGCCGAGATCGGGGTGTTCGGTTCGAACCAGCCGGCGGCTCCGTTGGTGTCGGTGGCGGTCGGGTTGCCGGTGAGCGTCTGCGTCCCGGCGTCCCACGACGGGATGTCGGTCGCGGATCCCGTGCACGAAGGCTTGCCGGCGACCCCCGGGGCGCAGTAGTTGAACCCGCCGTTGAAGCCGAGCTGCGCGGCGGTCAGGGCGGTGCCGTCCGGGCCGACGGCACGGACCTGCACCTTGTCGGCGTCGATGTCGCCGAGCACGAACGTCCATCCCGAGGTCGGGGTCGGCTCGGCGAACGAGTAGGTGGTCGTCGAGGGCGAGGCCGCGTTGTCGGCCTTGGGCCGCAGGTTGAGATAGGAACGGCCCTGGCTGGACCCGTACTTCGCACCGACCGGTGTGCCCTGCCCCAGCCAGGTCGAGGCGCCCGAGATGACACCGATCTGCCCGGTCCGGGAGTCGGTGGCGACCGTCGCCGTCATCGGCGGGGTGTTCGCGACCTGCACGGTGTACGCGGTCGGGCTCGTGGTGCCCCATCCCGCCCACAGGCCGGTGGTCGCGGCGGAGGCCGGAGTCGCGGCGACGAGCGGCAGAAGGGCGAGGGCCGCGACTGTCGTGAGAACCGGCAAGCGAGAGCGCACGACGCGACGGTACGCCCCGGCCTCCGGCCTGTCCAGCAGGGCGGGAGAGCCCGACGGGATGCGCGCCTCGCGGTCAGCGGCCGTGGCGCCTGCGGATGCCGAACCCCAGGAGCACGGCGCCGCCGATCGCGACGAGCACCCCGGCGCCGCGGACGAGCCACTGAACCTGCCCGAGAGCCGCGTCGACCAGGAGCGGCACGGCCAGGCCGAGGGCGATGAGCGCGATGCCGGCGATGAAGAACCAGGGGGAGCCGTTCGTGCGTTCGACCATTCACACAGCCTACCGAGCGGCACGCCCCGTGGCAGTCCGGCCTCAGGCGCTCTGGGCGGCCCTCTCGCGCCTGGTCAGCGGCGGGCGGAGCCCCAGGTTCTCCCGCAGGGTGGTCCCGGCGTACTCCGTCGGGTAGATGCCGCGCTCCTGGAGCTCGGGCACGAGCAGGTCGACGATGTCGTCGAGACCGGAGGGGATCAGCCAGGGCGTGATGTTGAACCCGTCGACGATGCCCGCATCCGCGTAGCGCTGGAGGGTCGCGGCGACCGAGCCGGCGCTGCCGACGAAGCCGCGCGTCGAGTTGAGCGCGATGACGAGGTCGCGGATGGAGAGCCCCTCGGCCTCCGACCGTTCGCGCCAGGCGTCGGCCGTCGTCTTCGCCTGCGCCGCGCGGAAGGCGGTCCCGCGCGTCTCGCCCGTCGTCTCCTGCACCGGGTCGAACGCGGGCAGCGGTCCGTCCGGATCGAGCGCGGAGAGGTCGGTGCCCCAGATGTTCTCGATGAAGGCGATCGCCGTCTGCGGGGAGATCTGGGCGCGGCGCAGCCAGCGCGCCTTCTCCTCCGCCTCGGCGTCGGTGTCCGCGATCACGAACTCCTGACCGGGGAAGATCTTCAGGTCGTTCGCGGGCCGGCCGGCCTTCAGGGTGCGCTGCCGGATGTCGGCGGCGAAGGCCTCCGCCGCGTCGAAGGCGCTGTGCGCGGAGAAGATGACGTCGGCCTGCCGTGCGGCGAAGTCCCGGCCGTCGGGGGAGTCCCCGGCCTGGAACAGCACCGGGTGGCCCTGTGGACTGCGGGGGAGGCGCGTGGCGGCCTCGGCGGCGTAGTGCGCGGTCTGGGCCGTGACCGTGGCCGAGGTGTGACCGGACGGTCCGTGGTGCGACCAGGTCGCGGCGTCGGGGGACTCCGCGATCTCGGCGTCCCACGCGTCCCACAGTGCCTTGGCGGCGACGACGACCGCTTCGGCGTGCGTGTACCGGTCGGCATGATCGAGGTAGCCGCCGCGACGGAAGTTCGCGCCGGTCCACGCGTTGTCCGTCGTCACGATGTTCCAGGCCGCGCGGCCTCCCGACAGCAGGTCCAGGCTGTTCAGACGATGCGCCAGGTCGAACGGGTCGTTGTAGGTCGTGTTCTGCGTGGCGACGAGCCCGATCCGCTCGGTCACGGCCGCCAGGGCGGCCAGCTGCGTCTGCGCGTCCGGCCGGCCCGCGACGTCGAGCTGATGCAGTCGTCCCAGGTGCTCGCGCAGCCGGAGCCCCTCGCCGAGGAAGAAGGCGGAGAAGAGCCCGCGCTCGGCGGTCTGCGCCACGCGGCGGAAGCTCTCGAAGTCGATCTGCGACCCGCTCGCCGGGTCCGACCACACGGTGCTGAAGTTGACGCCCTGGAAGAACACGCCGAAGCGGAGGACGGTGGGCGCGGTCATGCTGACTCCTCGAGTCGGTCGGCGGATCCGGGGAGGCGGGCGGCCTCCGGGAGTCCCAGGGTGGTGCGGAGGGTGTCGCCCGCCCGCGGCGTCGCGACGGGGATGCGCGCGCGCAGGGCGGGGACGACGGCGCGGCCGAGCTCCTCCAGATCGACGTCGAGCACGGCCGGATGGAGGCGGACGCCGTCGACGACGGTGGCGAGCGCCGCGAGGAGCTCGACGAGGGCGGGAGCGGCGCCGGTGAAGCGCGCGCGTGTCCGTGCCCACGGCGCGTGCGCGTCGAGGGCGGCGACGCGGGAGGCCGCGGGGACGCCGGCGGCGTCGAGGGCGACCTCGAGGTCCAGCACCGCGAGGCCCGTGCCGCGGGAACGCAGGGTGGAGGCGAGGGCGGAGGCTGCCGAGACGAGCTCGTCGGGATCCCCGGACACGACGTCGAACAGTGCGACGTCGAGGTCGATGCGCTCGGCCAGTGCGGCTGACCCGAACACCGGCAGGAGGCCCTGCGGCGGCCGGGGGACGATCGACGGACCGATCACCCGGTAGTCGTCGCCGTCGAAGTGGATGTGGCGCACTCGTTCGCGGTCCAAGTACCGTCCGGTCGGGACGTCCGCGATGACCGCGTCGGGCTCCCACGAGAGCCAGAGCCGTCGCGAGACCTCGACGGCGTCGGCCGCACGGTCGGCTGCCGTCGACGACGGCACCGCGGGACGGCCGAAGGCGGCGGCGGCACGCGCATCGGCGTCGGCCGCGACCAGCCAGCCTCCCCGGCCGTGCGAGGCGTAATCGAGGCTCGCCAGCTGGGTGCCGATGTGGAACGGCTCTCCGTAGACGCCGTGCACGGTCGGGACGATCCCGAGCGCTGAGGTGAGCGGGGCGACATACGCCGCGCGCAGCACCGCGTCGAGCCGCGCCTGCGGTCCGGCGGCGTCGGCCGGCGCGACCGGGGCGTCGTCGAAGGTGGCGAAGGCGAAACCCGCGCGCTCGGCGAGCTGCGCACGGTCGGCGACGACGCGCCCCGTCACCAGCTCGGCCGGGGTGTGCGCCGATGCGCGCCAGGCGGCGGGATGCGCCCCGTCGCCGTCCAGCTCGACACCGAGGACGAGGCCGGTCATGCGTCGGCCCGCTCTCCGCCGCGCTCGACCGGGATGCGCTCGCCGGCCGTCACCGCGAAGGGGAGCCGGTTGCCGGCGGGCGGCAGCGGGCAGGTCGCGAAGTCGGTGTACGCGCACGGCAGGTTGACCGCGCGGGTGAAGTCGAGCACGACGGAGCCGTCCGCAGCGGGTGCGGCCACACCGAGCGACCGGTTCGCGGCGTACGTGGTCACGCCGCTCGTCGCGTCCAGGAACAGCACCAGCAGGGAGCCGGGGGTGCGGCCGTCGAAGGCGATCAGGCGGTGCTCGGCGCCGTCGTGCTCGAACACGACCTCGCCGGGAGCGGCGTACACATGCTCGAGGCCCTCGGCGGCCGAGCCGACCGTCACCTCCCGGGGCTCGTCGAACGGCTCGAAGCGGCCGGCGACCGCCCAGCGCTCGTCCGGCGCGTACGTCGGGGTGCCCGCGTACGAGGTCCGCAGCGCGGCGTCGGGGTGGCGGGGCCGCACGATGTCGGAACCGCCGCGGCGGGCGACTTCGACGACGGCGTCGCCGAACGCCGCGGTCCGCTGATCCCGCTCGGCGATCGGGCCGAACGCGTACCGGCCGGTCACCGGTGCTCCGTCGACGATGAGCTCCTCGCCCTCGCCCAGCAGGACGACCGGGCCGTCCTCGCCCGTCGACCAGGCGCCGGGCACGTCGTCGAAACGCTCGGGCTCCGCTGCCAGCCAGCGGAGGGAGGTGACGGCGAGGAACCCGTGGGCGTCGGCGCGCGCGGTCTCGTGCGCGTCGTGCCAGGCGGTCCACGCGGCAGTGAAGGCGGTGGTGTCGGTCTCGGTTGCGATGCTCATGGCGCAGGACGCTACCCGCCGGGCACCGGGGGTCGGCAAGGGCCGCCGACACGCGGCGTAACCCCCGTCACGCGGGGTCACGCGGGTTGCATGACGCACGGCGGGATTGCAGGAGCCGCTTGTATGGTTGAGGACCGTATGCGCACCGACATCCTCGACACGGCCCGCCTGCGCGCGGACTTCCCGATCCTCGCCCGCGAGGTGATCGGCCACCCCTTCGTCTACCTCGACTCCGGGGCCACCTCCCAGAAGCCGCGGCAGGTGCTCGACGCCGAACGCGCGTTCGCCGAGACGTACACGTCGGCGGTCCACCGCGGCGCCCACACGGTCGCCGGCGAGGCCACCGAGCTGTTCGAGCAGGCCCGCGAGCGGGTGGCCCGCTTCATCGGCGCCCGCCCTGACGAGCTGGTCTGGACCTCCAACGCCACCGAGGGGCTCAACCTGATCGCGTACGGGATGTCGAACGCCTCCCTCGGCCGTGGCGGCCCGGAAGCCGCGCGGTTCCGGCTCGGCCCGGGCGACGAGATCGTCGCGACCGAGGCCGAGCACCACGCCAACCTCATCCCCTGGCAGGAGCTCGCCGCCCGCACCGGCGCGACCCTCCGGATCATCGGCCTCCACGACGACGGCACCCTGCGCCTCGACCAGGCCGCCGAGCTGATCGGCCCGCGCACGCGCGTCGTCGCATTCGCCCACGTCTCCAACGTGCTCGGCGCCGTCGCCCCGGTGGAGGAGCTGGTCGCCCTCGCCCACGAGCACGGCGCCCTCGTCGTCCTCGACGCGTGCCAGTCCGTCCCGCACCTCCCCGTCGACGTCGCCGCGCTCGACGTCGACTTCGCCGTGTTCTCGGGCCACAAGATGCTCGGCCCGACCGGAGTCGGGGCGCTCTACGGGCGCGCCGGCCTGCTCGACGCCCTCCCGCCGTTCCTCACCGGCGGCTCCATGATCACGACCGTCACGCTCGAGAGCGCCGAGTACCTCCCGGCGCCGCAGCGCTTCGAGGCCGGCACGCAGCGGGTCTCGCAGGCGGTGGCGCTCGCCGCGGCCGTCGACTACCTCGATGCGGTCGGCATGGCGGCCATCGCCGAGCACGAGGAGGCCCTCGGCGGCCGCATGCTCGCAGCACTCGGCGAGATCCCCGGGGTGCGGGTGCTCGGCCCCGGTGCCGGCACCCCGCGCGTCGGCCTCGCCAGCTTCGTCGTCGAGGGCATCCACTCGCACGACGTCGGGCAGTTCCTCGACGACCGCGGAATCGCCGTGCGCGTCGGCCACCACTGCGCCCAGCCCGTGCACCGGCGTTTCGGCGCCACCGCGAGCACGCGTATCAGCACCTACCTGTACAACACCGCGGACGAGGTGGATGCGGCCGTCGCCGCCGTCGCCGATGCCCGCGCCTTCTTCGGAGTGGCCGCATGACCTCCAGCGATCTGCAGAACCTCTACCAGCAGGTGATCCTCGATCACGCGCGCGAGAAGCACGGCTACGGCCTGCGCGACGACGCCGCGGCGAGCTCGCACCAGCTCAACCCCACCTGTGGCGACGAGGTGACGGTCGGCGTGCATCCCGGCGCCGACGGCCGCATCGCCGCGATCAGCTGGGAGGGCCACGGCTGCTCGATCTCGACCGCGTCGGCGTCCCTCCTGAGCGACCTCGTGGACGACGTCGACCGCGAGCAGCTCGGGACGGCGGTGGCCGCGTTCCGCGAGCTCATGCAGTCCAAGGGCGCGCTCGAGGGCGACGACGAGCTGCTCGGCGACGCGGTCGCCCTGGCGGGCGTCTCGAAGTACGTCACGCGCATCAAGTGCGCCATGCTGCCCTGGGTGGCCCTCGAGGACGCCCTCCTCAAGTCCGCCTGACCGCGCGCTAACGCGTCACCGAGCCGCACGCCTCGACGGCCGAGCGGCTATCGGAGGAGATCCGGGTGCGAAACTCGGGATCCCCCTCCGGTGCCGGTCTCCGGCCGGCGTGTCGCCCGTGATCTCCTCCGTTGCCGCTCCCGTGTATCCAGCGGAGGAGAACCAGGCGGAACACGGCACGAATCGCGGGTAACGGAGGAGATGCGGGCGGGCTGGGCCGATCGGTCCTCCGCTGCGGCGTGGCTTCTCGCGCGCTAGGGGACAGGGGCCAGGTCCACTTCGTCGGCGATCGCCTCGAGGGCGGAGGGCAGCGACGGGAAAGTCGTGCCGTAGATGAGGCCGGAGGGGCCTGCGGCCGTCCACGCGGCCGAGCCGCGCTCGACGGTCCCGACCAGGTAGCGCTTGTGGCCGCCGAGCACCTGGCGCTGCGCGATGGGCAGGGTCAGGGGGAACGCGTACACGTCGCCCTGGGGGCTGACGACCAGCTCCCACCGGGCCTTGCCGGGATTGAATTTACTCGTGAAGATGCGCGACATGATCGAACCGTTTCTACCCTCCTGACGGGGTCGGCCGCCATGTACATGACGACCTGTTGCAGACGGCCCGGCCGCACGGTGCGATGATCCGTGCGGCCGGTCCGTCCGCGGGGGTCACTCGTTGCTGAGCGGGAGTCCTGCCGGGTTGACCTCGGAGGTCGTGACCGACTCGTTCTCGAGGTTGTAGGCCTTCAGGACCTTCGCGTACTGACCGTGCTCGATCACGTAGTTGAACGCCTCCGCGACGGGTTCGGCGAGGCCGCTGCCCTTCTTCGAGGTGGCGGCGATGAGTCCCTTTACCGTCTCACCCGCACCCGAGAAGGTGCCCGCCGTGCGGATCGGGTTGGCGGTCTTGGCCGCCTGGGTCTCCTGGTAGGCGACGGAGGGGTTGGGCGTGAAGTACGCGTCGATCTTGCCCGAGTTGAGGGCGAGGAAGACCGTGTTCGCGTCCGGGTAGTACTTGATGTCGAGCGTCTTGCCCTCCGCCTGGAGCTTCTGCTGCCACTCGAGCAGGATCTTCTCCTGGTTGGTGCCGCGGTCGGTCGCGACGGTCAGGCCGGCGAGGTTCTGGTAGTCGCCGTCGAACTCCCACGCGCTCTTCTTGGGCACCGCGAACGCGAGGATGTCCTGGCGGTAGGAGGCGAAGTCGTACTTCTGCTTGCGCTCCTCGGTCACGGTGATGTTCGAGAAGCCGGTGTCGATGGTGCCGTTGTCGATGCCGATGAACAGGTTCTGCCAGGTCGCGTTCTTGAACTCCGGCTCCAGCCCCAGCACCTTCGCGACGAGGCGCGCCAGGTCGGGGTCGGTGCCGGTGTACGTCTTCTGGTCGTCGCCGACGTAGGCGATCGGCGGGAAGCCGGACGGCAGGGCGCCGAGGCCGATGACGAGCTTGCCACTCTTCTTCACGCTCTCGGGGAGCTTGTCGCGGATGCTGTCCACCTGCTTCAGCTCGACGGTCGTCTCGGTGGCGACGCCGTTCGAGTGGGCGCCGATGGCGATGGAGTCGGAGCCGCCGCTGGTGCTGCTCGCCGACGCCTGTCCGGAGCAGGCCGCGAGGGAGGCGACGAGGGCGGTGGCGACGAGCGCGGCGGACACGATGGTCCGTCGGCGGCGCCGGGGGAGGTGCTGTGACATGGGTTCTCTCCAGGGGTGCGGGTTCGGTGTGGATGGTGTTCAGAGCACGCGGCTCAGGAACTCTCTGGTGCGCTTCTCGCGCGGGGCGTCGAGCACCTGGGACGGGGTGCCCTGCTCGACGACGACGCCCTCGTCGAGGAAGACGACGCGGTCGGCGACTTCGCGGGCGAAGCCGATCTCGTGGGTGACGACGACGAGCGTCGTGCCGCTGCCGGCGAGCGAGCGGATGACGGCGAGCACCTCGCCGACCAGCTCGGGGTCGAGGGCGCTGGTCGGCTCGTCGAAGAGCAGCACCTCCGGCTCCAGAGCCAGCGCGCGGGCGATCGCCACGCGCTGCTGCTGGCCGCCGGAGAGCTGACGCGGGTACGCCGACTCCTTCTCGGCCAGGCCGACGCGGTCCAGGAGGGCGCGGGCGCGTTCCCGGGCGGCGGCCGGCTGGACGCCCTGCGCGATCGGCGCCTCGGTGACGTTCTCGAGGATCGTGAGGTGCGGGAACAGGTTGAAGCTCTGGAAGACGAAGCCGATGCGGGCGCGCTGGGCGAGGATCCGCCGTTCGCTGAGCTCTTTCAGGCGTCCCCGGTGCACGTGCACGCCGATCAGCTCGCCGCCCACGACGACGTACCCTTCGTCGAGCGGCTCCAGATGGTTGATGGCGCGCAGCAGCGTGGACTTCCCCGAACCGGACGGCCCCAGGATGACCGTGACCGTCCCGGCCTCGATGGTGAGGTCGATCCCGCGCAGGACGGGCTTGTCGCCGAAGGCCTTGGTCGCGTTGGCGATCTCGATGCCGGCGCTCCCGATGCCGGCGCTCCCGATGCCGGCGCTCACAGGGCACCGTCCTGACGGTTGTTCGCCCAGCCGCGCAGCCGCTGAAAGGGCGTGGGCGGCAGAGCCCGGACCGAGCCGCGGGCGTAGTACCGCTCGATGTAGTACTGGATGGTCGAGACGATGCTGGTGAGCACGAGGTACCAGATCGTGGCGACCACGAGCAGCGGGATGATGTCGCCGGGATAGGTGCTCCCGATGCTCTGCACGACGCCGAAGAGGTCGAGGAGCGACACGTAGAACAGCAGGGAGCTCGCCTTGAGCAGCCCGATGATCTGGTTGACGTACGCCGGCACGATCGAGCGCAGCGCCTGCGGCATGATGACGCGGCGGAACTGCCGCCCGCGGGGGAGGCCGAGGGCCTTGGCGGCCTCCTGCTGGCCCGGGTCGACGGCGAGGACGCCGGCGCGGACGACTTCGGAGGCGTAGGCGATCTCGCTCAGGCTCAGGCCGATGACGCCGAGCGTGAGGTCCGACAGCACGGTCACCGTCGGCACCGTGATCTGCGGACCGAACGGGATCCCGATACCGATCGACGGATACAGGTTGCCGAGGTTGTACAGGAAGATCAGCACCAGGATGAGCGGCACCGATCGGAACAGCCACACGTAGAGCCAGCTCACCGAGTTGAGCACCGGATTCGGGGAGAGCCGGCCGAGAGCGATCACGACGCCGCCGACGAAGCTGACGACCGCGCTGATCGCGGTCGCCGTGAGGGTGAGCTGCAGACCGGTCAGGATCGCCGGGCTGAACAGCCATTTGCCGACCTTCGCCCACTCCCACGACGGGTTGGTGAAGAGCGACTGCCCGGCGTTGACGAGCAGCAGGACCACCAGCGCCGCGCCGATCCACCGGCCCGGGTGCCGGAGCGCGAGCACCGGGCGGTCCGCGAGCCGGCGGAGCTCGGCCGCGGACGGCAGGGGCGTGCGCGCCTCCGCGACGCCGGGGGTGGTGGCGACGCTGTCGACCGCCTCCGCCGCCGTCGTGCTCATCGTCGACCTCCCGTGGCCCGGGGCGCCGCGGCGGACAGGGTCTTCTCGAACGGATGGATGCCGACCTCCTCGGCGGGCAGCGCCGGGTCGTACAGGGGCGTGTACCCCGCCGCCAGGTACAGGGCCTTCGCCTCCGGCTGGCGCGGACCCGTGGTGAGGTAGACGCGGGTGTAACCGCGGCGCACGGCCTCCGCCTCCAGCTCGGCGACGACCAGGCGGCCGAGTCCCTCACGGCGATGCGCCGAGCTCGTCCAGATGCGCTTGAGCTCGGCGGTGCGCTCGTCGTAGCGCTTGAACGCGCCGCCGGCGATGGGCGCACCGGCGCGCAGCAGGAGCACGAAGGCCCCGTGCGGCGCCGCGAAATCCTCGGCGGGGTAGCGGCTCAGCTCGGTCGAGGCGCGCTCGCCGAAGAAGTCGCCGTACCGGGTGTCGTATTCGAGCTCGAGCTCGGCGAGGAGCGGGCGGGCCAGCTCGTCGGTGGCGTCGACGTAGCGGAACTCGTCAGCGATGACGGGGGATGCGGTCATCGACGGGCCTCCAATCGGATGGGGAGCGGAACGGTTGCCGACGACCGTATGGGCGGGCGTCAAGCGGGCGGGAGCTCCCGTTACGGATTGCGACGCGCGCGTCACACGGCGAAACGCAGGCTTGGCGCCCGGCGCCGGCCGCGGGACGCTGCTCGGATGCCGACCACCGATCCCATCGCCTCCGTCGCCCTCGTCGGGGCCGGTCCGCGTGCGGCGGGCTGGCTCGAGCGCTTCGCTGCGGCGCGGTCCGAGCGGGCCGATCCGCCGCCCGTGACGGTGCATCTCGTCGACCCGTTCCCGCCCGGTGCCGGACGCATCTGGCGCCGCGACCAGTCACCGCTGCTGAAGCTCAACTCGATGGTCGAGGACGTCACGATGTTCACGGACGACTCGTGCACCATCGCGGGCCCGGTCCGGCCGGGTCCGTCGCTTCTGGAATGGGTGGAGGGTGTGCGCGACGGCAGCATCGGCGACCTGCGCATCGACGACCCGATCGTGGCGGCCGAGCTGAGCGGGCTGGGCCGCGGCGACTTCCCGACGCGCCGGCTTCAGAGCCACTACCTCGACTGGTTCCTGCGCCGGGCGGTCGACGCGCTCGACGACGGCGTTTCGCTCGTGGTGCACCGCGACGCGGTGCGCGCCGTCGAGGGCGACGACGGGCCGCAGACCGTGCGCCTGGCCGGCGGTGGCAGCCTCACCGTCGACGGGGTCGTCTACGCGCTGGGCCACGCAGGGAGCGACCCGGTAGGGGATGCCGACCGGTTCTCCGCGTTCGCCGCCCGCCACGGCTTGGACTACCTCGCGCCGGCCTTCACCGCCGACGCCGATCTCGACGCGTTCGGCCCCGGCCGCACCGTCGCCGTCCGCGGCTTCGGGCTCGCGGCGGTCGACCTCCTCGTGCTCCTCACCGAGGGGCGCGGAGGCCGCTACTCGCGTGACGGCGACGGCGACGGCGGCGGCGTGCTGCGGTACACGCCGAGCGGGCTCGAGCCGCGACTGCTGATCGGCTCGCGCCGTGGCGTCCCGTACCGCTCGAAGATCTCGTCCCGGCTGGTCGGCGCCCCTCCGGCCCTCCACCATCTGACCCCGGAGGTCGTCGCGCACCTCGCGGCGTCACCCGAGCGACTCGACTTCCGGCGCGACGTCTGGCCGCTGATCGCACGCGAGCTCGTCCACGGCTACTACCGCGAGCTCTTCACCGGGCATCCCGAGCGCGTCCGCGTCGCGTGGCCGGAGTTCGAGACCGCCCTCGACCGCGTCGGCCCGGACGGCGACGAGTACCGCGCGCTCGTCTCCTCCGCCGTGCGGGATCAGGCCGACGAGCTGCATCTGGACGCCTTCGACCGCCCGCTCGACGGCCTGCGCTTCGACGACGCGGACGTGCTGCAGGAGTGGCTGCGCGGCCACTTGCGTGACGATCTGCATCGCCGCACCGACCAGGGTCACAGCGCCACGCTCGGTCTGTTCACGGCGCTGCTGCACGCATTGTTCGCGATCGCACCGCATCTCGCGGGGGAGTTGTGGACCGAGGAGTCCCGCCGCCGCGACGTGGTCGGCTGGTGGCCCGGCTACTTCAGCTACGTCGCCTCCGGCCCGCCCGGGCATCGCCTGGAAGAGCTCGTCGCCCTGTCCGAGGCGGGCATCGTCACCTTCGCCGGGGCCGGGATCCGCGTCGAGGCGGACGACGAGGCCGGCGTGTTCCGGATCGGCAGCGCGAGCGTCGCCGGCGAGACCGCGGTGACGGCGCTGATCGACGCCTGGCTGCCGGCGGCGTCGGCCGAGACGAGCGACGAGCCCGCATTGCGCGACCTCGTGGAGTCGCGGGCCGGGACGGTGCGCCACGGGCAGGTGCGCGTCTCCGAGGACGACTCGCGGCTGCTCCGCCCGAACGGCGAGCCGCATCCCGCGCGCTGGGCGATCGGCCCGTTCACCACCGCGCCCTTCGCCGGAGCCTTCTCCCGCCCGCGCACGAACGCGCTGGCCTTCCGCGAGAACGACCGGGTCGCCCTCTCCGTGCTCGACGCGCTGACGGCCTGGGCCGTTCGACAGGCAGCGGCTAGGGAGCCGACGGCGTCCAGCCCGAGAACCGCGCCAGGAACTCCTTCGTCCGCTGCTGCTGCGGTGCCCCGAACAACTGAGCCGGGGGCCCTGCCTCGGCGATGACGCCGTGGTCGAGGAACACGACGCGGTCGGCGACATCCCGGGCGAACGCCATCTCGTGCGTCGCCATGATGATCGTGGTGCCGCCGGCCTTGAGCTGCCGCACCAGCTCCAGCACTTCGCCGACGAGTTCCGGGTCGAGCGCGCTCGTCACCTCGTCGAGCAGCAGCAGCTCGGGATCGGTCGCGATCGCGCGGACGATCGCCGCACGCTGCTGTTGCCCGCCGGAGAGCCGGTCGGGGAACTCCTTCGCCTTGTCGCCCAGGCCGATCCCGTCGAGCAGGTCCCGCGCCCGCTGCTCCGCCTCGCGGCGCGGCACGTGGTGCACCCGGCGAGCGGCGAGCGTGACGTTGTCCAGCACCGAGAGGTGCGGGAACAGGTTGTAGTGCTGGAAGACGACGCCGATGCGTGCGCGCACCGCATCCGCGTCGGCCCGCGGGTCGCTGATGTCCTCGTCGCCGAGGTGGATCTGCCCGTCGTCGATCGGCTCCAGGAGGTTGATCGCGCGCAGGAGGGTCGACTTGCCGGACCCGCTGGCCCCGATCAGCGCCACCACCTCGTGCCGGTCGACCGTCAGGTCGATGCCCTGCAGCACCTCCGTCTCGCCGAACCGTTTGCGGACGCCTGCGAGCCGCAGCACCGCCGCGCTCATATGATGCTCCCGATCTGCTCACGGCGGCGCACGCGTGCCGAGTACCAGTCGGTCAGGCGGATCATCGGCAGGGCGAGCACGACGAACAGGAGGCCCGCCAGCACGTAGGGCGTGAAGTTGTAGGTCGCGGCCGTCTCGATCTGCGCGGCGCGCACGGCATCCACCGCGCCCAGGATGGAGATCAGGCCGACGTCCTTCTGCATCGCGACGAAGTCGTTCATCAGGGCGGGCGTCACCTTGCGGACCGCCTGCGGCAGGATCACCAGACGCAGGGTCTGGTAGTGGCTGAGTCCCAGGCCGCGCGCGGCCAGCCGCTGCGAGGGGTGGACCGCTTCGATGCCCGCCCGGAAGACCTCGGAGACGTAGGCGGAATAGACCAGGACGAGCGCGATGGTGCCCCAGAACTCGGGTGGCAGGCGCGGGAAGACCCCGAGCCCGGGGAGTCCGAAGCCCACCAGGTACAGCACGATGATGAGCGGGGTGCCGCGGAAGAGGTCGGTGTAGCCCGCCGCAAGGGCGCGCAACGGGAAGAAGATCGGCCCCCGCAACGTGCGGACCGTCGCGATGACGATGCTCACCACCAGCACGCCGAGAGCGGCGACGATCAGAACGCGGATGTTGAGCAGGAGTCCGTCGAACACTCGCGGCCACGCCTTCACCGCGACGGCCGGATCGAAGAAGGTCTGCTGCACGCTCGCCCATCCCGGCGTGTTGATCACGAAGAGCCAGGCCAGCACCGCGACCACGGCGGTGCTCGCCAGGCTGATCAGCACGGATCGCGTGGTCTGCGTGCGACGGTAGAGCCGGCGGTCGACCTCGACCGCGCTCGGGGCGGGCGCGGAGGCGGGGGGACGGGTGGTGCTCACCGTGGCGGGAGGGTCTCGGCGCTACTTCAGGACGGGCGCGTCGCCGTCGGCGGCCAGCCACTTCTCGGCCAGGGCGTCGAGCGTCCCGTCGGTGCGGAGCGCATCCACGGCCGCGGTCACCTTCGCCGTGAGCGGGCTGCCCTTCGGGAGCACCAGGCCGAACTGGTCGCCCTGCTGGCCGTCGACCTTCGGCAGCTGGCCGACGATCTTCCCGCCGGTGAGCTCGGCGTCGCGCAGGTAGAAGGCGGTGGGGAGGTCGACGACGATCGCGTCCACCTGCTTGTTCTCGAGGGCGAGCTTGGCGTCGTCGTTGGAGTTGAACGCCTGCACGCCGCCCGACGGGGCGATCTGCTTCTCGGCGGCGGCGAAGCTCGTCGTGCCGGTCTGCGCCCCGATGACGAGCGACTTCAGGTCGGCGAGCGAGGTCGCCTTCGATGCCGGCGACGCGTCGATCGTGACGACCGCCTGCGTCGTCTCGTAGTACGGAGACGAGAAGTCCACGGCCTTCTTGCGCTCAGCGGTGATCGAGAACTGCTGCAGGTTGAAGTCGAACGTCTTCGGGCCCGGTGCGATGGCCTGGTCGAAGGTGGTGCGCACCCAGGTGACGTCACCCGCGGCGAAGCCCAGCTTCTTCGCGACGGCGTAGGCGACGGCCGCCTCGAATCCCTTGCCGGACTGGGGCTTGTCGTCCTGCACCCAGGGAGCGTAGGCCGGTTCGGCGGTGCCGATCGTCAGCGTTCCGGCGGTCAGGTAGCCGGCATCGGCCGCGTCGCTGGAGGCGGATCCGGAGCCTGCGGAGCAGCCGGTCACGGCGAGGGCGGTCGCGGCGAGTGCGGCGGCGACGGCGAGAAGGCGGCGCGGACGGGACATGGCATCCTCCGAAGGTGGGGGCACTGGTGGTGAGGGACGACCAGCCTCGCGCACGCCTGCAATCCCGGCAACTTTCGGTCGCCGTGTTACGCGCGAGACGTGACTGGTTGCGGGTCCGCCCGCGCTCTGACCCGCAACGACTCACCTCTCGCGGCGTCGGCGTCAGGGTTCCAGGGTCGCCAGCCAGCGGGTGAGGATGCGCTCAAGGGCGGCCGCGTCGGCCGGGTCGAGCTCCTCCACCAGCCGCTTCTCGTTCGCCATGTGGGCGGTGAAGGCCGCGTCGATGGCCGTTCGACCCTGCGGGGTCAAGGCCACCACCCGGCCGCGTCCGTCGCCCTCGGCGGCGCGCCGCGCGACGAGACCGCTGCGTTCGAGGCGGTCGAGGCGTTTGGTCATGCCGCCGGTGGTGATCATCGTGTGCTCGGCGAGCTCGCCCGGGGTCCGTTCGTACGGTTCGCCCGCGCGCCGGAGGGCGGCGAGCACATCGAAGTCGCCTTCGCCCAGCCCGTGCTCGGCGTACACCGTCGCGAGCTCGTCGGTCAGCCGCGCGGCGACGCGGTGCAGCCGGCCGATGACGCCCTGCGGGGCGACGTCGAGGTCGGGGCGCTCGCGGCGCCACTCCTGCTGGATGCGGGAGACGTGATCGGGGTGCTCCATGTGTTCACAATACCTTCCACGGAAGCTAAAGTAGCTTCCATGGAAGCTAAATGGGGTTGGATCGCCCTCACCGCCGTCGCGCCGATCGCGTGGGGGTCGACCTACGTCGTTACCCGGGCCGTGCTCCCGGGCGAGCCGCTCTGGGGAGCCGTGCTGCGCGCACTCCCGGCGGGACTGCTCCTGCTGCTGGTCAGGAGGCGCGGGCCGCGGGGAGCGTGGTGGTGGCGGTCGGCGGTGCTCGGCATCCTCACCTCGGGCGGCTTCTTCGCGCTGGTCTACGCGGTGGCGCACCTCCTGCCCTCCGGGGTCGCCGCGACGGTGATGGCGGGGTCGCCGCTGGTGATGATGGCGCTGGCGTGGATCGTGCTGGGCCAGCGGCCACGCGTTCTGGCACTCGCGGGCGGGGTCGCGGGTGCGGCCGGGGTCGCGGTGATGCTGCTGGGCGCTGCGGACGGCGTCGATCCGCTGGGCGTCGTCGCGGCCGTCGCGGCCATGCTCCTGTCGTCCGCCGGCTACGTGCTCGCCACCCGCTGGGAGGGGGAGGTGGACGTGTTCTCGACGACCTCGTGGCAGCTCATCGCGGGCGGGCTGCTGATGCTGCCGCTCGCGCTCGTCGTCGAGGGGGCGCCTCCTGCGCTCGACGGGCCGGCGCTCGCCGGCTTCGCCTACGTGACGGTCATCGCGACGGCGGTCGCGTTCCTCGCCTGGTTCACCGGGCTGCGCCATCTGGGACCGTCGACGGTCGGTCTCATCGGCCTCCTGAACCCGGTCACCGGGGTGCTCCTCGGCGCGCTGATCGCCGGTGAGACGCTGACCGCGCGCCAGCTGCTCGGGCTGGGGATCGTGCTCGCCGGGATCGCGGTCGGTCAGTCGGCCAGCGCCTCCAGGAAGCCGCGCGTCGGGGCGAAGAACGTCGTGCCGGTCGCGGCGGTCGAGAAGTCGAGGATGCGGTCGTAGGAGCCGACCGGGTCTCCGACGAACATCCTCTCCAGCATCCGCTCGATCACCCACAGCGCGCGCGAGTAGCCGATGAAGTAGGTGCCGAACTCGGCCTGACCGGGCCGGCCGAACGGCATGTTGTCGCGCAGGATGTCGTGCTCGACGCCGTCCTCCCCGGTGATCGTGGCGAGCGTCTTGTGCGCCTTGCGGCCCTCCGTCACGTCGTCGAGCTCGACGTTGTCGATCTTGGTGCGGCCGATGACGGCCTCCTGATCCGGGACGCCGATCGCGTTCCAGGCGTCGAGGTCGTGCAGGTACTTCTGCACGACGACGTAGCTGCCGCCCGCGTGCACCGGGTCCTCGTCGCCGACGATCGAGGCGTCGTCCATCTCGGAGCCGGTCGGGTTCGCGGTGCCGTCGACGAAGCCGAGCAGGTCGCGCGAGTCGAAGTAGCGGAAGCCGGACACCTCGTCGACGACCGTCACGGAGTCGCCGAGCGCGGACAGCAGCAGGCGCTCGAACTCGAACGTGAAGTCGCCGCGCTCCGCCCGGATGTGGAACAGCAGGTCGCCCGGGGTCGAGACGGCCGTGTGGACCGGTCCCGCGATCTCCCGGAACGCATGCAGCTCGCGCGGCGGGGCGACGTCGGTGAGCCGCGGCCAGAGCGCTGCGCCGACGGCGACATTGCACGACAGATGGGCGTTCAGATCGCGGAAGCCGACGGTCTTCACCAGCCCGGAGAGATCGCCGAGGACGTCCTTCACCGTGCCGACGGCCTCCGGCGAATCACCCACCGTCACCACGAGGAACACGGCGGCGCGGGAGAGCGGCGCATCGACGCTCTGCGGCTCGATCGGGACACGCTGACGGCTGCGATCTGCGGTGGTGTCGGGCATGACGACCACTCTGCCGTATCACGTCCCCCGCCCGGAAGCCATTTGGCCTCGACCCCCGGGCGGCTGATAGCGTCGAAGAGCCCCGGTGTGCTCCGACAGCACGGAACGGGGCCGTGAACCCAGCCCGCGACCAGGGCGCGCGGCCGTCACCAGCGGCCCGCCCTGGACGTACGGTCGGCTGGGCGTGGGTGCACCCCGATGGTCGCGCCGGCGGTGGCGATTCGCGCGGAAGGTCCGCGCTCGAGTCGCCCGGATACCGCAGCACGCCCACCACCCGGGCGCAACCACCGGCCGACATCGTGCCCGTGCGATGCGTGCCTGCGGAGAACAAGTGAGCGAGTCTGTCGCCGTCGAGGCGAGGAACATCTACAAGGTATTCGGGCGCAAGCCCCAGGAGGCGGTCCGCCGCCTCCGGGACGGCGCCACCAGGCAGGACGTGTCCGGCCAGGGGACCGCTGCCGTGATCGACGCGGGCCTGACCGTCCGCCGCGGCGAGATCTTCGTCGTGATGGGGCTGTCCGGCTCCGGCAAGTCCACCCTGATCCGGCTGCTGAACGGCCTCTTGGAGCCGACCGCCGGGGAGGTCGAGGTGATGGGGACGACCATCACCGGCCTGACCGGCAAGCGGCTGCGGGAGGTGCGCCAGCGCCACATCTCGATGGTCTTCCAGCACTTCGCGCTGTTGCCGCACCGCACCGTGCTCGACAACATCGCCTACGGGCTGGAGGTGCGCGGCACGCCGAGCGCCGAGCGCCGTGCCCGCGCCGAAGAGGTGCTGGAGCTCGTCGGCCTGGGCGGCTGGGGCGACAAGCTCCCGAGCGAGCTCTCCGGCGGGATGCAGCAGCGCGTCGGCCTCGGCCGGGCGCTGGCCGCCGACACCGACGTCCTGCTGATGGACGAGGCGTTCTCGGCGCTCGACCCGCTGATCCGCCGCGAGATGCAGGAGCAGCTGCTCGAGCTGCAGGGCACCCTCGGCAAGACGATCGTCTTCATCACCCACGATCTCAACGAGGCGATGTTCCTCGGCGACCGCATCGCCGTGATGCGCGACGGCCGCATCGTGCAGACCGGGACGCCGGAGGAGATCCTCACCGATCCCGCCACCGACTACGTCGCCAGCTTCGTGCAGGACGTGGACCGCGCCCGTGTGCTCACCGCCGCGAGCGTGATGGAGCCGGCCCGCGCCCTGGTCACCGTGGCGGGCGGCCCGCGGGCCGCCATGCGCACGATGCGCGACCTCCAGACCTCCGCTGCCTTCGTCGTCGGCCAGGGACGCACCCTGCTCGGCGCCGTGCGCGACCGCGACGTGATGCGTCAGGTGCGCGAGGGGCGCAGCGACCTGCGCGAGGTCATCCGCGAGGACATCGCCTCCGTCGACCGCGACGAGGTGCTGAGCGAGCTCGTCGAGCCGTCGGTCGGCAGCGACCTGCCTCTCGCAGTGATCGACGACAAGCAGCGGCTGCTCGGGGTCATCCCGCGCGTCACCCTGCTCGCCGCCCTCGGCAACGTGTCCAGCGACACGATGGAGATCCCCGTGATCGTGGAGCCGCCGGCGACCGTGTCGGTCGACGCGATGACGCTCGCGCTCAGCGAGACCGCCGGCGACGAACCGTCCGGTCGCGACGAACCGTCCGCCCGCGGTGAGGAGGTGCCCGCGTGAACGGCATCCGCCTCCCGCTCGGCGAGTGGGCCTCCCACGCCGTCGACTTCGTCACCACCACCCTCGGCGGCTTCTTCGACGTCGTCCGCGTGATCTTCACCGGCATGTACGACGGCATGGACTGGCTGCTGCAGACCCCGCCGTTCTGGGGCATCATCCTCATCATCGCCGTCCTGGCCGTGTGGCTGCGCGGCGGGGTCTTCGGGGCCGGCACCGTCGTCGGGCTGCTCGTGATCGTGAGCGTCGACCAGTGGTCGAACGCCATGGACACGCTCGCGCTGGTGCTCGTCTCGGCCGCCATCGCGATCGCGATCAGTGTGCCGCTCGGCATCCTGGCCGCGCGGTCCAAGACCGCGTCCGCGATCATCCGCCCGGTGCTCGACTTCATGCAGACGATGCCCGCCTTCGTCTACCTGATCCCCGCGCTGATCCTGTTCCGCGTCGGTGTCGTGCCGGGCATGGTCGCGACGATCGTGTTCGCGATGGCTCCCGGTGTGCGGTTGACCGAGCTCGGCATCCGCGGGGTGGACAAGGAGCTGGTGGAGGCCGGACGCGCGTTCGGCTCGCCGCCGCGCCGCATCCTGCGCCAGATCCAGCTGCCGCTCGCCATGCCGTCGATCCTGGCCGGCGTCAACCAGGTCATCATGCTCTCGCTGTCGATGGTCGTCATCGCCGGCATGGTCGGCGCGGGCGGTCTCGGCCGTGACATCGTGCAGGCGCTGAGCCGAGTCGATGTCGGGCTCGGCTTCGAGGCCGGTGTCTCCGTCGTCATCCTCGCCATCATCCTCGACCGGCTCACCGCGTCGGTCGGCCGAGCGCGCCTGCGCATGCCGAAGCGCGCGCTCGCCGTGCTGGGCGCCGCCCTGATCGTCGTCGTCGGCGGGACCGCGGTCACCGCCGCCTCCACCGCCTCCGGGGGCGACAAGGGCACCGTCAAGGTCGCCGTGTTCAACGGCTGGCCCGAGGGCGAGGCCGCCTCGTACCTCTGGAAGCACGTGCTCGAGAAGGAGGGGTACACCGTCGACTTCGAGTACGCCGACGCCGGCCCCGCGTTCGCGGGTCTCTCGACCGGCGACTACGACGTCGCGTTCGACGGCTGGCTGCCGACGACGCACGAGGCGTACATGAAGAAGTACGGCGACAAGCTGACCGACCTGGGCGCCTGGAACACGGAGGCCAAGCTGACGATCGCCGTGAATAAGGACGCGCCGATCGACTCGCTCGACGAACTGGCCGCCCATTCGGCGGACTTCGGCGACCGGCTGGTGGGCATCGAGCCGGGAGCCGGGCTGACCGAGGCGACGCAGAACAAGGTGATCCCGGAGTACGGTCTGGGCTCGATGGACTTCGTCACGTCGTCGACCCCCGCCATGCTCGCCGAGCTGACCGCCGCGATGAAGAAGGGCGACGACGTCGCCGTGACGCTGTGGCGGCCGCACTGGGCCTACGACGAGTTCGATCTGAAGGATCTGAAGGATCCGAAGGGTGCGCTCGGCGAAGCGGAGTCCATCCACTCGATCGGCAGCGCGGGCTTCGAGAAGAAGTTCCCCGAGGTCGCCGGGTGGGTGAAGGGCTTCGCGCTCGACTCCGACCTGCTCTACTCGCTGGAGAACGCCATGTTCAACAGCGGGGCGCAGTCGTCCCAGTACGACGGCATCGTGTCGAAGTGGATGGACGAGCACGCCGAGTACGTGGACTCGCTGACGTCGTAGACCCGGCACGTCCGCGATGAGGAGCTCACGTCGCGGACGTGCTCGTCCCGCTCACTCCGACACTGTGCAACCAGTCGAAGAGCGAGCGGAGCGAACGCAGCGCGACGGTGGCGTGCGTCGCACCGGGGATCCGGTCGTACGTCACCGTCGTTCCGTCGCCTTTCGCTCGCGCGACGAACGCGTCCGTGGCGGAGGGGCGCACCAGCTTGTCGCTCTCGCCCTGGGCGACGAAGAGCGGCATCGCGAGTGCGCTCCCGCCCGGCGTGTTCTGCGCGAGCAGCCCCGACCACGGTTCCGTGGTCTCCGGGTCGGAAGTCAAGAATCGGCCGACCAGCGGCTGCGCGATCGTGTGCAGCGCCTTGTTCTGCGTGAGCAGGCAGAGGTCGTTCATGGCCGGCAGCGCCGTGATCGCGTGCGGGGTGAGGATGGTGGTCAACGGTTCGTCGTAGACCGTCGAGTAGGCCTGGAACGCGTACGAGCCGATGGTCACGCCGGAGATGTCGCCGATGTCGTCCCGCAGCAGCGAGGCGAGGTCGGTGGCCGGTGCCGCGACGGCGGCGGCCTCCACGTCGAGCTCCGGGGCGTAGCTGCGGGCGAGCTGCGCCGCGAAGAGCACGGCCTGGCCGCCCTGGGAGTGGCCCCAGAGCACCACCCGGTCGCTGACCGTGCTCCCGAGCACGTCGCGCGCCGCGCGGGCCGCGTCGAGGATGTTGCGTCCGGCGGTGTCTCCGACGAGGTAGGAGTCCGGCCCTGCCGTGCCCATCCCGGTGTAGTCGGTGTAGACCACGGCGTAGCCGCGGTTCAGGAAGTCCGTGAGACCCTCGACGCTTGCGTACGGGTCGAGTGCGCGCGAGGGCGCGCATCTCTCCGCGACGCCGGTCGTCGGGTGCCCCCACGAGACGATGGTGCGGCCGCCGGCGGGGGCGGGGGAGTCGGGCACGACCAGCAGTCCCGAGTTGACGACGGGCCGGCCGTTCAGGTCCGTCGAGCGGAACAGGATGCGTGTCGCGACGGAGCCGGGAGGGGCGCCGAGCACCGGCGCCGACCGGATGACGCTGCCGGGCTCGCCGGACGGCAGCGGATCCGGCTGCGTGTAGAAGGCCGTGACCCCCGGTGCCGAGTCCACGTCCTCCTGCAGCCGGGCCGTCTGGATCGGCGAGCACGCGGCGAGCAGCCCCACGGCCGCGATCATGGCCACGGCGGAAGCTGCTCGTCGGATCACGGCGTCAGCCTAGCGGCCCGTACGCTGGAGGGATGACCCTCCCGCGGACCGACACCGTCGTCACCTACCCCTCCGGCGACCTCACCTCGACCGGAACTGTCCTCCACACCGTGCCGCTGCCCGACGGCCGCACGGCCGTCGTGCTCGATCGCACGGCGTTCCACGCCGTCGACCCGGTCTGGCCGGACCAGCCCGCCGACGTGGGGACGATCGCGGTCGACGGCCGCGCCCGCGCCGTCGTCGACGCCGTCGTCGGCGCGACCGACGGCGACGTCTTCCACGTCGGCGACGCTCCGGTCCGTACCGGAACGGAGGGCTGGTCGTTCGTCGTCTGCCACCTCGTCGACGACGCCGCAGGACTGACGCCCGGCAGCCCCGTCACCGTCGACGTCGATCCGGAAGCCCGCCGCGCCCTCTCCGCCGGTCACACCGCCTGCCACCTCGCCTCGCTCGCCCTCAACGAGGCGCTCGCACCCCTCTGGACGAAGGAGGTGCCGGGCGACGGCCGCGGGCGCCCCGACTTCGACCGGCTGGCGATCGTCACGTCGCGCATCCTCCCGGACGCCTCGCGCGACGAGTACCGCATCGGCAAGAGCCTGCGCAAGAAGGGGTTCCCCGCCGCGGAGCTGCCCGCACGGCTCGACGAGATCGTCGCCTCGGCCAACGCCCTGCTGGCCGAGTGGGTCGCGACCGGCGCCGCCGTGTCCATCCAGCGCGAGTCGGAGGGCCTCGGCGACCGGCGGCTCTGGACGTGCGCGCTGCCCGGCCGCACCGCGTCCATCCCGTGCGGCGGGACGCATCTGCGCTCGCTCGCCGAGCTGAGCGGCGTGGAGATCGCGCTGGAGGCGGTGGAGGCCGAGGGTGCGCTGACCGTCGTCATGACCACGACGGCGCATCCCGCGTTCTGAATCCCCCCGGCTGAGAGGACGCCGGACTCAGCGCGGCAGGAACGGCAGCGCCACCGCGACCAGGGCGAGGGCCGCCGCGACCGCCCAGCCGGCGCGGACCAGGCGGGCGCTGCGCACCTCGCGCTCGATCCGGTCGAACCGGTCGGCGACGTCGGGGTGGAGGTCGGCTTCGCGCCAGGTGCCCGGCGCATCGACCAGGCTCGCGACCGCGGCCACGGTGGCCGGGTCGAGCACGGGCGGGCGACGGACGAGCCAGCGCACGAGTCCCTCACCGCGCACGACGTCCACCGTGCGCGGCCGTGCGCGCACCCGCAGCTCCTTCGCCCCGACGACGGCGACGACCGCACGCACCGGCGCGTCGATCCCGGCTCCCGCGAGCAGCCCGCGCACCCGCGACGTCTCGAGATCGGCGTTCCGCAGGTAGGGCTTCTTGGCGCCGTCGACCAGCACGGCCCGTTCGGCGACCCAGACCCGGGCCCCCCGATGATGCTTGGTGTTCACCACGAAGACGCCGCCGGGCCCGACCACCAGGTGATCCAGATCGGCATCGCCCGACCCGACCGGAAGGGCATGGAAGACCCGCCAGCCGTCCGGCAGGTGCGCCAGCCGCTCGCCGACCTCCCGCTCGCCGAGGGCACCGACGAACCACGGGACCGTCTCGTCGTCGAGCGGGGCGATACCGAGCGCCCGGGCGAACGCCGAACGGGGCGGGGCCGCGTCGTGCAGGCGCACGACCTGCGCCATCACCGCTGCTCCCGGTGCCCGCTCGCTCATCCGTCCGCCGTCCATCGCGCCACGCTATCGAGCGGTGCGCGGGTTCCGGGAGTCCCCCCTCCGGGCCGCTCCGGAGCGGCCTACCCCTGGTCGGGGGAGCGGGAGGCGCCGCCGCTGTGGTCGTCGCCGGGCAGCCGCTCCTCCAGCGACGTGTTGCGCTCGGCGACCGTGTCGAGCTGGTCCTCCGGCGTCTCCCCGAGTCCGGCGACGGCGTCGAAGAGGGCGTCCGCACTCGTCGCGGTCGGATCGTCGCCGTCGCCGATGCCGGCGTCGGTGTCGGCGTCGGCGGAAGCGGGGGCGGGGATGGGGGCGGGGGTCTCGTCACGATCGGTCATGCGGCGCACAGTACCCCCCGCGGAGTAGCATGCGGCCCATGAGCCGCATCGAAACCGGGATCGTCTCCTACACCGTCTCCGGCGACTACTTCGCCCGCGTCGGCGCCGACTTCGACGCGGAGGCGGTCGACGACGCCATCCTCGCCGAACTCAACCGCCGCCTGCCGAACGGCATCGTCGTGGAACGCAGCGGCAAGGTCCTCGCCGAGGAGGCGCAGGCGGACGAAGCGCGCGCCCTCGACTGGGGTGCGCTGCTCGCGAGCATCGACGTGGACCAGATCCTCGCCGAGCACGGGCGCTGACCCCGTACGGGCCGCGCCTCTCGCCCCTGCTTCGGCGCTTCGTGCTCACCGCGCCTTCTTGACGGCGTCGAACGCGGCCAGCGCCGCCCGCCGGGTCTCGGCGAGGTCGACGATCGGCTCCGGGTAGTCCGCCGTGTCCCACTCGGGGACCCAGCGGCGCACGTAGTCGCCGTGCGGGTCGAACTTCGTGCGCTGGAGCTCGGGGTTGAAGACGCGGAAGTACGGCGCCGCGTCGGCGCCGCTGCCGGCGACCCACTGCCAGTTGAACGGGTTGCTCGCCGGGTCGGCGTCCACCAGGGTGTCCCAGAACCATTGCTCGCCGCGTCGCCAGTCGATGAGCAGGTTCTTGATCAGGAACGACGCGACCACCATGCGCACGCGGTTGTGCATGGTCCCGGTCGTCCACAGTTCGCGCATTCCCGCGTCCACGAGGGGGATGCCGGTGCGACCCTGATGCCAGGCCCGGAGAGCCGCAGGGTGCAGGCGGGGCCAGGGGAAGGAGTCGTACTCGCGATGGATGTTGACGGTCGCCAGCTCGGGGTGTTCGAAGAGCGTGTGATACGCGAACTCGCGCCAGCCGATCTCGCTCAGGAAGGTGCTCGCGCCCTCGGCGTTCGACCGGTCGCGCGCCTCGGCGGTCGCGTGCCAGACCTGGTGCGGGCTGAGCTCGCCCCAGCGCAGATGGGGGGAGAGCCGGGAGGTCGCATCGATGCCCGGGGTGTCGCGATCGTCGCGGTAGCGGGCGACGTCGTCGTCGAGGAACTCGGCGAGCCGCCGCCGGGCCGCCTTCTCGCCCGGCTCCCACGCATCGCGGAGTCCGCCTGACCAGTCGGGGTCGGTGGGCAGCAGCTCCAGCGCGTCGATGCTCTCGCCGTCGAGCGGGGCGGCGGGCGTCAGCTCGCGTGGTGCCGAGAGCGGTCTGCGGGGCGGGGGCGCAGCGAGACAGGCCCGCCAGAACGGCGTGTACACGGAGAACGGCGTGCCGGCTCCCGTGCGGATGGTCCAGGGTTCGAAGAGCAGCGAGCCCGCGAAGCTGGTCGCTTCGATCCCGCCTGCGCGCGCGGCCGTCTTGACGGCCTCGTCGATCCGTCGTTCCGCGCCGCCGTAGCGCCGGTTCCAGACGACGGCGCCCGCCCCCGTCTCGCGCAGGACCTGCGCGACGACCCGCTCGGCCGGGCCGCGGCGCACGGTCAGGCGCGCGCCGATCCCTTCGAGGTCGGCGGACAGCGCCGTGAGCGAGTGGTGCAGCCACCAGCGTGCGGCGCCGCCGGGGGGCCGCACGCCCTCCGACTCCTCGTCCCAGACGAAGAGGCAGAGCACCGGCCGCCCGGAATCCGCGGCCGCGCGCACGGCGGGGTTGTCCGCGATCCGGAGGTCGTCGCGGAACCATACGACGACCGGCGCGGCCGACGTGTCGTCGGGGGAGGGCGTACCGCTCACAGATCGAGGGTGTCGCCGGGCTCCAGGGCGAAGTGCTCCCCGCCGTTCTGCTCGGTCGCCCAGGCGATCCGCGCGTTCGACATGTCCTTGCTCGCACGCGAGAGCACCATCTCGTGCGTCGGGAAGCTGCGCTTCGGCTTCACCGCGAGCACGTAGTCCATCACCTCGGCGACCTTCATCCACGGAGCCCCGGCGGGCGCCGCGAGCACGTCGACCTCGACCCCCTCGGGAATCGTGAAGGAGTCGCCGGCGTAGTAGAGCTCGTCATTGATCAAGACGCCGAGGTTGTCCACCGTCGGGATGCTGGAGTGGATCACCGCGTGGACGCCGCCGAAGAACCGGAGGGTGAACGGACCGGCCTCGACAGTGTCGCCGGCGTGCACCACGGTGACGTCGAAGTCGGCCGCCGCCCGGGCCACGCCCTCCGGGGCGAAGATCGTCGCCTCGGGGTTCAGGTCGAGCACGCGGGTCAGCTGCTCGGGGGTCCAGTGGTCGGCGTGCTCGTGGGTGATGACGACGGCGACCGTGTTGGCCGTGTCGGTCAGGGGCGTGGTGAAGCTGCCCGGGTCCACGAACAGCTTCTTTCCGGAGTCCTCCAGGAGCAGGGCGGCGTGTTCGAACTTGGTGAGTCTCATGCCCCAAGGAAATACCGATCCGGCGGCGCGTGCAAGCCGGGGCGGGGATGCGCGGCGGCATCGGGTCACGGGGTGGTGGAATATACCCGGGAGGGGTATCGTTCGTGGTGTCATGGACAGCAGCAGCGCACACCAGGATCAGCACACCTCGCACCGTGGCGCCGAGACGGCCGAGCACACGCAGGTGCACGGCCACGGCGAGCACGACCACCACGACCGCGAGGATGGCGGCGGTCACGACCACTCCGGACACTCCGGACACGATCCGGCGATGTTCCGGCGCAAGTTCTGGCTGACGCTGGTCCTGACCATCCCGACGCTGGTCTTCTCGCACGGCCTCCAAGAGATCCTCGGGCTCTCCGGCCCCCGGTTCCCGGGCAGCCAGTACATCCCCGCCGCGTTCGGCATCGCGATCTTCTTCTACGGCGGACTCGTCTTCCTCCGGGGCGCCGTCGACGAGCTGCGCGGGCGTCGGCCGGGCATGATGACGCTCATTTCGCTCGCGATCGTCGTCGCGTTCGGGTACAGCCTCGCCGTCACTCTCGGCCTCCCCGGCATGGACTTCTGGTGGGAGCTCGCCACTCTCATCCTGATCATGCTGCTCGGGCACTGGATCGAGATGTCCGCGGTGATGGGCGCCCAGGACGCGCTGGGCCAGCTGGCGAAGCTCCTCCCGGACACCGCCGAGCGACTCGCCGACCCGCACGCCGACCCCGAGGTCGTCCCCGTCGCGGCGCTGGTGGTCGGGGACCTGGTCCGGGTGCGCCCCGGCTCCGCTGTCCCGGTCGACGGCGAGATCGTCGACGGACGCAGCGACCTGGATGAGTCCCTGCTGACCGGCGAGTCCAAGCCGGTCACCCGCGGACCCGGCGAGCAGGTCGTCGCCGGGAGCATCTCCGGCAGCGGCTCCCTCGTCGTCCGCGTCGGACGGACCGGCGGGGACACCGCCCTCGCCGGCATCATGCGTCTCGTCTCCGACGCGCAGGCGAGCAAATCGGGCACACAGGTGCTGGCGGACCGTGCCGCGGCGTGGCTCTTCTACGTGGCGCTCGCCGTGGCGACCGTCACCCTGGTGGTGTGGATCCTGCTGCGCCCCGGAGACCCGGCCTTCGTGCTCGAGCGGGTCGTCACCGTGCTGGTGATCGCCTGCCCCCACGCCCTCGGCCTCGCCATCCCGCTGGTCGCCCAGATCTCCACCGCGATCGGCGCCCGCAACGGCCTCCTCATCCGCGACCGCCACGCCATGGAGGACGCCCGGCGCATCGACGTCGTCCTGTTCGACAAGACCGGCACGCTCACAGAGGGGCGGCAGGGCGTCGCCTCCGTCGCAGCCGAGGACGGCGACGAGGACGCCCTGCTGGCGCTCGCCGCCGCCGTCGAGACTCCGGCCGAGCACCCCATCGGGCGCGCGATCGTGACCGCCGCCCGGGAGCGCGGCCTGTCCATCCCCTCCGTCGGCGACTTCGAGGCGCTGGGCGGCCGCGGGGCGGCGGGACTGGTCGAGGGCGAGCGCATCGTGGTCGGCGCTCCTCGTCTGCTCGCCGAGCGGGGAGTGTCGGCGGGAGCGGCCGTCTCGGCCGCCGCCGACGAGGCCGCCCGGTTGGGGCAGACGGTCGTCTACGTGCTGCAGGGCGATCGGGTGGCCGGAGCGATCGCCCTCGCCGACGTCGTCCGTCCCGAGTCCGCGGAGGCGGTCCGGGCGCTGCGCGACCGCGGAATCCGCGTCGCGATGCTCACCGGCGACTCCCGTGCGGTGGGGGAGGCCGTCGCCGCCGGCCTCGGCATCGACGAGGTCTATGCGGAGGTCCTCCCCGGCGACAAGGCGGGGACGGTCGCGCGGCTGCAGCGCGACGGCTCCCGCGTCGCGATGGTGGGCGACGGGGTGAACGACGCACCGGCGCTGGCGCAGGCGGACGTCGGCATCGCGATCGGAGCGGGGACCGATGTGGCGATCGAGTCCGCCGGGATCGTCCTGGCCTCCAGCGACCCGCGGGGGGTCGCGAAGGTTGTCGAGCTCTCGCGGGCGACCTACCGCAAGATGCTGCAGAACCTGGCCTGGGCGACCGGCTACAACGTCGTCGCGCTCCCCCTCGCCGCCGGAGTCGCGACCGGCATCGGCGTCGTCGTATCGCCGGCGTTCGGCGCCGTGCTCATGTCGGTCTCGACGATCGTGGTGGCCCTCAACGCGCAGCTGCTGAGGCGCGTGCGTCTCTGAGTCGTGCGTCCGCGGGGTGCGGTCGTGTGCCATCATCGTGCACTATGGCCGCACCCCAGAGAACCGTCGTGGTCGCGGTCAATCCCATGGCGTCGTTCGGGCACCACCGCGAGGTGGGGCCTCTCGCCGTGGAGCGCCTCCGGGCCGCCGGGTACGCGGTGGTCGCCGTGGACGAGGCGAACATCGAGCTCCTCCGGCGCGAGACCGCGCACGCCGTCGAGGCGGGCGCCGACGCGCTGGTCGTCGTCGGCGGCGACGGGATGGCCAACCTCGGCATCAACATCGTCGCCCAGACCTCGACGCCGCTGGGCATCGTCCCGAGCGGCACCGGCAACGACCTCGCCGACGGCCTCGGGATCCCGGTGGGCGATGCGGAGGCCGCGATCGCCCACCTGCTGTCCGCCCTCGACCGCGAACCGCGCACGATCGATGCCGGCGTGGTGCGGCACGGCGACCTGTCGACGTGGTTCGGCGCCGTGCTGTCGGCGGGCTTCGACGCCACCGTGAACGAGCGGGCCAACCTGATGACACGCCCGCGCGGCCGCAGCCGCTACATCCTCGCCCTGTTCCGCGAGCTGGCGACGCTCGCGCCGCGCCCCTACCGCATCGTCGTCGACGGCGAGACGCTCGACGTGGAGGCGATGCTCGTCTCCGTCGCCAACAACCGCTCCCTGGGCGGGGGGATGCGCATCGTCCCGCACGCCGCCCTCGACGACGGCCGACTCGACCTCTTCATCGTGCGCCGCATGTCCAAGGCGCGGTTCCTCCGGATGTTCCCGAAGGTGTTCCGGGGCCAGCACGCCGACCTCGCCGAGGTGTCGTTCCGGCCACTGAGCAGCGTCCGGATCGAGGCGGAGGGTGTCGTCGCCTACGCGGACGGCGAGCGCATCGGGCCGCTCCCGGTCGACGTGAGCGTCGTGCCGGGCGCCCTCCGCGTCCTCGCCTGACGGCCGCGACACACCCGGATTTCGCCCTCGTTTTGGAGGAAGAACCCGAACTGTGGCATGATCATTGAGTTGTAAAACACGGCCCCATCGTCTAGCGGCCTAGGACGTCGCCCTCTCACGGCGGTAACGCGGGTTCAAATCCCGCTGGGGTCACCACTCAGAAAAGCCCTCTCGGACCATGTCCGGGAGGGCTTCTTCGTTGTGCGGGCTCAGCTCACGACCATCGCCTCGTAGTCCGGGGTGAGCTCCTTCCAGCGGGGCTGCCACGCGGAGTCGGCTCCCGACAAGGTGCGTGCCAGGTCCTCGAGGTGGGCCTGCCAGCCCGCGCCGTGGAAGTGCAGGACCTCCAGCGGCAGCCCGCGCTCCTCCACGACGAGCCGGGTGCGGTCGCCCTCGGCGGTGAGTCGGGCCTCGATGGCGGTCTCGTCGTCCGCGCCGGGGGAGAGGGTCACGACGAGCCGGTCGGGCGCTTCGCAGGCCTCGACGCGCGCCGGCCCCTCCCATCCGCTCGTGAAGGCGGCACGGAACGTGTCTCCGAGCGTGGGCTCGCCCTCCACGGCGGCGACCCACCTGGCGAGTCTCGCGGGTTGCGTGATGGCCGCCCACAGGTCGTCGATCCCGGTGTCGTAGACGTCCTCCACGCGGACGGCGCCGTGCTGCTCGTCCAGCCGGCGCATGGTGCCGATGATGCGGTTCACTGTGCTCTCCTGTTCTGATCCGGTGCGTTCGGATCCGGTGCGTTCTGTTCAGGCGCGTCCTGCTGCGCCGCGGGATCCCGGTGGTGCGTGCCGCGGGCGATCTCGGTGTGCAGGGCGTCGAGCCGGTGCTCCCAGATCGTGCGGTACCCGTCCAGCCAGGCGTCCAGCTCGACGAGCGGCTCCGGCCGGAGCCGGTACACCCGCCACTGGGCCTGCTGGTCGACGTCGACGAGCCCGGACTCGCGCAGCACGCGGAGGTGCCGCGACACGCCCGGCCGTGCGATCGGGAGCGCCTCGGCCAGCTCGCCCGCCGTCGCCGGCCCGCTCCGGAGCCGCTCGAGGATCGTGCGCCGGCTCTCGTCGGCCAGTGCGTGCAGCAGTGCGTCCATGGCCTTCAATGTACCCGCATTGGTACGTAACCGATAGGGTACGCGGCGCGAAAGGTGTCAGGGCAGCCATTCGGTCGGGAAATGGTCCCGGATGCGCTCCGCGAAGTAGCGGCCCGCCGACGGCGCCGAACGGAATTCACGCCAGATGCGGTCCGAGACGAGGCGGTACCGGTAGTGCGCGCCCGACATGAAGACGATCTCGAGCAGGTGCTCGCCGTCGTCGAAGCCCGCCGCCGCGACCACCGCGCTCTCGAACTCGACCCACTCCACGGGCGGCACTGTACGCGCGTGACCGGAGCCCCGGGGAGTCCGGTAGAATAGGTCTTCGCGAAGGGGAGTATCCCGGACGGTCGCGGTGCACGCACCGCCGCCGGCGCTGTGAACGTCATCACGGTCCACTCGGACCCGGGCACGGCGGCACCCGACAGGGTGCGGGAGAGACTTTCGGCTCTTTTACGATGCCCTTCGAAAGGTCCCTCCATGGAACTCGCCCTCCCGCTCTGGTTCGAGATCGGCTCGATGGTCGTGCTGCTGCTCGTCCTCGCGTTCGACCTCCTGATCGTTTTCAAGCGGCCGCACATCCCGAGCCCGAAGGAGTCGGCGCTCTGGGTGTCGTTCTACGTCGCGCTCGCGCTCGTTTTCGCGCTGCTGATGCTCCTGATCGGAGACGCGGAACACGCCGGGCAGTTCCTCGCCGGCTGGCTGACCGAGTACAGCCTCAGCATCGACAACCTGTTCGTGTTCGTGATCATCATGGGCCGGTTCGCGGTGCCCAGGAAGTACCAGCAGGAGGTGCTCATGGTGGGCATCATCCTGGCGCTGATCTTCCGCGGGATCTTCATCGTGCTCGGGGCGAGCCTCATCGCGAGCTTCAGCTGGATCTTCTACATCTTCGGCGCGTTCCTGCTCTGGACGGCCATCAACCAGGCGTTCGGCAACCACGACGACGAGGGCCAGAAGGACAGCTGGTTCATCCGCTTCTCGCGCAAGCGTCTCAAGGTCTCCGACCAGTACGAGGGCAACAAGCTGCGCACGACGGTCAACGGCCGGCGGATGTTCACCCCGCTGATCATCGTCTTCATCGCCCTCGGCACGACCGACCTGCTGTTCGCCCTCGACTCCATCCCGGCGATCTTCGGCATCACCCAGAGCCCGTTCATCGTGTTCACCGCGAACGTGTTCGCCCTGATGGGTCTGCGCCAGCTGTACTTCCTGCTCGGCCACCTGCTCGACAAGCTCGTGTACCTCAAGTACGGAATCGCCTTCATCCTCGCCTTCATCGGGGTGAAGCTCGTGTTCCACGCGATGCACGAGAACGAGCTGCCCTTCATCAACGGCGGCCACCACATCGAGTGGGCGCCCGACATCGACACCTGGACGTCGCTCGCGGTCATCGTGGGGTCGATGCTTGTCGCTACCATTGCAAGTCTGGTGAAGCTGCGGATGAGCGGCTCCACCCTCGCCGAGGCGATCCACGGCGAGGACGACGACGAGGCCGACGAGGCCCCGCGGGCCGGGACCGCCGAGGTCGTGGTCCCGAGCGATCAGCAGGAGGACCCCCGCACATGACCTCACACGTCGGCGTGAGCGCCCGGAGCGACATCGGGGCGGTACGCCACGTGAACGAGGACGGCTTCCTCGCGGAGGACCCGGTCTACGTCGTCGCCGACGGCATGGGAGGCCACGCCCGGGGCGATCTCGCCAGCCGGACGGCGGTCGAGAGCCTGGCCCGGACCCTGCAGCCGGGCAGCCGGCCGACCCCGGACGAGGTCGTCGCCGCGATCGACGAGGCCAACGCCGCGGTGCGGGCGCTCTCGGGCGCGGACGAGTCCGGCGCCGCGGTCGCGGGCACGACGCTCGCGGGCGTCGTCCGCGTGCGCGTGCCCGAGAAGGCTGTGGAGCAGTGGATGGTCGTGAACGTCGGCGACTCGCGCGTCTACGCCTGGGACGGCACGGCCCTGACCCAGCTGACCGTCGACCACTCGGCGGTGCAGGAGCTCGTGGACGCCGGGCTGATCACCGAGGCCCAGGCCGCCGTGCATCCCGAGCGCAACGTCATCACCCGCGCCCTCGGTGCGGAGGACTTCGTCGACACCGACACCGAGCTGCTCCCGGAGGCCGACCGCCGCACCTTCCTGGTGTGCTCGGACGGACTGACCCGCGAGCTCAGCGACGCGCGCATCGCGGCGATCCTGGCGACGCAGCCGGACGATCCGGCGGGCGAGCTCGTGGAGGCCGCGGTCGAGGCCGGCGGCCACGACAACGTGACGGTGCTGGTCATCGCGCCGGACGAGGCCGAGGGACCGTCGGTGATATCCTGACTCTCGTGCACGCGGGTCTTCTCCTCCTTAGCCGCCGCGGCGAGTCCTAGTCCTCAGGCCACTCTCGCCGCGGAGTCCGTCGACGGCTGATCCGCACGCAAGCTAAGGAGCACGAGCACAATGACGACCGAAAACGATCGCTCTCCGCTGACCCTCGCAGAGAAGGTCTGGCGCGACCACCTGGTCGTGAAGGGCGAGGACGGCTCGCCCGATCTGATCTACATCGACCTGCACCTCGTCCACGAGGTGACCAGCCCCCAGGCCTTCGACGGCCTGCGCGTGGCCGGCCGCCCGGTGCGACGACCGGACCTCACGATCGCCACCGAGGACCACAACACCCCGACCATCGGCATCGACCGGCCGATCGCCGACCTGACGAGCCGCACCCAGATCGAGACGCTGCGTCGCAACGCCGAGGAGTTCGGCATCCGCCTGCACTCGCTGGGCGACATCGAGCAGGGCATCGTGCACGTCGTGGGCCCGCAGCTGGGACTCACCATGCCGGGCATCACCGTGGTCTGCGGCGACTCCCACACCTCGACGCACGGCGCCTTCGGTGCGATGGCGTTCGGCATCGGCACCAGCGAGGTCGAGCACGTCATGGCGACGCAGACCCTGCCGCTGAAGGCGTTCAAGACCATGGCCATCACGGTCGAGGGCGACCTGCGCCCCGGCGTGACCGCGAAGGACATCATCCTGGCGGTCATCGCCAAGATCGGCACCGGCGGCGGCCAGGGGTACGTGCTCGAATACCGCGGCAGCGCGATCCGCGCCCTCTCGATGGAGGGCCGGATGACGATCTGCAACATGTCGATCGAGGCCGGCGCCCGCGCGGGCATGGTCGCCCCGGACGAGACCACCTACGCCTACCTGAAGGGCCGCCCGCACGCTCCCGAGGGGGCCGACTGGGACGAGGCGGTCGCGTACTGGGACACCCTCTCCACCGACGACGCCGCCGTCTTCGACGCCGAGGTCTACCTCGACGCCGCCGACATCGAGCCGTTCGTCACCTGGGGCACCAACCCCGGCCAGGGCGTCTCGCTCAGCGAGTCCGTGCCGGATCCGGCGCAGATCGCCGACCCGAACTCCCGTGCCGCCGCCGAGCGCGCGCTGGAGTACATGGACCTCGAAGCCGGGACGCCGATGAAGAGCATCCCCGTCGACGCCGTCTTCATGGGCTCCTGCACCAACAGCCGCATCGAGGACCTCCGTGCCTTCGCATCGCTCATCAAGGGCCGCACGAAGGCCGAGAACGTGCGCGTCATGGTCGTGCCGGGAAGCGCCCGTGTGCGCATCGAGGCCGAGGCCGAGGGCATCGACAAGATCGTCGAGGAGTTCGGCGCCGAATGGCGTTTCGCGGGCTGCTCGATGTGCCTGGGCATGAATCCCGACCAGCTCGCACCGGGGGAGCGCTGCGCCTCCACGTCGAACCGAAACTTCGAAGGTCGCCAGGGCAAGGGAGGCCGCACGCACCTGGTCTCGCCGCTCGTCGCGGCGGCGACCGCGATCCGCGGCACCCTGTCCAGTCCCTGGGACTTGGATAACGATGGCGGCGACACGCCGAGCGGCGGCGACGCGGACACGCGCGCCGGAGAGAAGGTGAACGCCTGATGGAGAAGTTCGAGACCGTGACCGGCGTGGCCGCCCCGCTGCGCCGTTCCAACGTGGACACCGACCAGATCATCCCGGCGGTGTTCCTCAAGCGCGTCACCAAGACCGGCTTCGAGGACGCCCTGTTCCACGGGTGGCGTCAGGACCCGGACTTCGTCCTGAACCAGGAGCCGTATCAGGGAGCCTCGGTGCTGGTCGCCGGCGCCGACTTCGGCACCGGCTCCTCCCGCGAGCACGCGGTCTGGGCGCTGCGCGACTTCGGCTTCCGGGTCGTGCTCAGCCCGCGCTTCGCGGACATCTTCCGCGGCAACTCGGGCAAGCAGGGACTGCTCGCCGGCCAGATCACCGAAGAGGACGCCGAGCGTCTCTGGGCGGCCATCGAGGCACAGCCGGGAATAGCGGCGACCGTGGATCTGGTTGCCAAGACTGCGACGATCGGTGAGGTCCAGGTGTCTTTCGACATCGACGATTACACTCGCTGGCGTTTGCTCGAAGGGTTGGACGACATCGCTCTGACCCTGCGCGATGAGGCGCGCATCTCCGAATACGAAAGCAGCCGCGCTGGTTGGCGGCCCAAGACACTCCCGGTGAAACTTTGAACTCACTTCTTCAGGACGCTCAGGCAGCTGGAGCGCGCGTCGGCCTCAAGGGCGACCGCATCACGATCAACGGCGGCATCCCCCTCCGGGGCCGCATCGAGGTCCGCGGGGCCAAGAACTTCGTCACCAAGGCGATGGTGGCCGCGATCCTCGGCGAAGGCCCGAGCGTCCTGCGGAACGTGCCCGACATCAGCGACGTGCGCGTCGTGCGCGGGCTGCTCGAGGTGCACGGCGTCAAGGTCACAGACGGCGGCGAGGACGGCGAGTTGCTGCTCGACCCGAGCGCCGTCGAGTCGGCCCACATGGCCGACATCGACGCGCACGCCGGCTCCAGCCGCATCCCGATCCTGTTCTGCGGGCCGCTGCTGCACCGTCTGGGCGAGGCGTTCATCCCCGACCTCGGCGGATGCCGCATCGGCGACCGCCCGATCGACTACCACCTCGACGTGCTGCGCCAGTTCGGCGCCGTCGTCGACAAGCGCCCGACCGGTATCCGCCTCAGTGCCCCGAACGGCCTCCACGGTGCGAAGCTGTCGCTCCCGTACCCGAGCGTCGGCGCGACCGAGCAGGTGCTCCTCACGGCCGTCCGCGCCGACGGGATCACCGAGCTCTCCGGAGCGGCGATCGAGCCCGAGATCATGGATCTCATCAACCTCCTGCAGAAGATGGGCGCCATCATCTCGGTCGACACCGACCGGGTGATCCGCATCGAGGGCGTCAAGAAGCTCGTCGGCTACAGCCACACGGCCCTCTTCGACCGCAACGAGGCCGCCAGCTGGGCTGCTGCCGCGCTCGCGACGAACGGCGACATCTACGTCGGCGGCGCCCGCCAGCCGGAGATGCTGACCTTCCTCAACGTCTTCCGCAAGGTCGGCGGCGCGTTCGAGATCCACGACGACGGCATCCGCTTCTTCCACCCCGGTGGCAAGCTCAAGCCCGTCGTGATCGAGACGGACGTGCACCCCGGGTTCATGACCGACTGGCAGCAGCCGCTCGTCATCGCGCTGGCGAAGGCCGAAGGCGTGTCGATCGTGCACGAGACCGTGTACGAGCAGCGGTTCGGCTTCGTCGACGCGCTGATCGACATGGGCGCGAAGATCCAGGTGCACAAGGAGTGCCTCGGCGGGCACGCCTGCCGCTTCGGCCAGCGCAACTTCAACCACTCCGCGGTGATCATGGGCCCGACGGACCTCAAGGGCGCCGACATCGAGATCCCGGACCTGCGCGGCGGCTTCAGCCACCTCATCGCGGCGCTGACCGCCGAGGGCCGCTCGACCGTCAGCAACGTCGGGATCATCAGCCGCGGGTACGCGAACTTCATCACGAAGCTGGAGCAGCTCGGAGCGGACTTCGTCCTCGAAGGGTGACGGCACGGATAATAGGGATGTGTCACATCCCGAAGATCCCGCCGTCCAGCGTCCCCCGGTGAAACGTCAGCGTTCGGAGAAGAGCCGCCCGTCGATCTTCTGGGTCCTCGCCGGGCTCGTCGTCCCCATCGGCAGCCTGATGGCCGGTTTCCGCATCGTGGACCGGGAGAAGATGCCGCGTCACGGCGCGTACATCGTCGCCCCGAACCACTACAGCGAGATCGACCCGGTCATGGTCGGCATGGTGCTGTGGAAGCTCGGACGGCTCCCGCGCTTCCTCGCCAAGGAGAGCCTGTTCCGCATCCCGGTCGTGGGCTGGTTCCTGCGCAAGTCCGGCCAGGTGCCGGTGGCGCGCGGCGGGGGCGCCCGCGGTGCCACGACGCTCGACGCCGCGCAGAAGATCATCGAGGAGGGGCGCATCGTCGTCGTCTACCCCGAAGGCTCGCTGACGCGCGACCCCGACATGTGGCCGATGCGCGGCAAGACGGGCGCGGCCCGCATGGCGCTCGAGCACGGCATCCCGGTGATCCCGATGGCGCACTGGGGCACGCAGCAGGTGATGGCGCGGTATTCGAAGAAGATCAGCTTCTTCCCGCGCAAGACGATCGACGTGAAGATCGGCGACCCCGTCGACCTCTCGGCGTTCGAGGGGCGCAATCTCGACGCCGCGACGCTGGCCGAAGCCACCGCGGTCATCATGCAGGCGATCACCGCGCTGCTCGAAGACCTGCGCGGCGAGAAGGCCCCTGCGGAGCGCTGGGACCCGACGCAGCACAACCAGAAGGAGACCGGCCGCTTCGATGGCTAAGACGGCACGCAAGGCCCCTCCCACGCCGCCGCGCCGCATCGCGGTGCTCGGCGCCGGAAGCTGGGGCACCACGTTCGCGAAGATCCTCGCCGACGGCGGATCGGACGTCGTGCTCTGGGCGCGCCGCCCGGAGCTCGCCCGCGAGATCAACGAGGTCAAGCGCAACAGCGACTACCTGGAGGGCATCAACCTCCCGCGCACCCTGCGGGCGACCTCGAAGCTCAGCGAGGCGATGCGCGACGCGGAGGTCGTGTTCATCTCCATCCCGAGCCAGACCCTGCGCGACAACCTGGAGGCGATCAAGCCCTATCTCGGGCCGTCGACGATCGTCGTCAGCCTGATGAAGGGCGTCGAGAAGAGCACCGGGATGCGGATGAGCGAGGTGATCGCCCAGGGCCTGCCGATCGAGGCCGAGCGCATCGCCGTCGCCTCCGGTCCGAACCTGGCGCTGGAGATCGCGCGCGAGCAGCCGACCGCGGCCGTGGTCTCCTCGGTGAGCCTGGAGACCGCGCAGACGGTCGCGATGGCCGCCACCAACCGCTACTTCCGCAGCTTCGTGAACACCGACGTGATCGGCACGGAGTTCGGCGGCGTGCTCAAGAACCTGATCGCCGTCGCCATCGGCATCGTGGACGGCGTCGGCTACGGCGAGAACACGAAGGCGTCGATCATCACGCGCGGGCTGGTCGAGATGACCGATTTCGCCGTGGCGTACGGCGCCGAGGCGCAGACCCTTTCGGGCCTCGCGGGCCTCGGCGACCTGATCGCGACGTGCGAGTCGTCGCTCAGCCGCAACAACACCGCCGGGCGGCTGCTCGGCCAGGGCTACAGCTTCACCGACGTGGTGAAGCAGATGAACCAGACGGCGGAGGGGCTGGCCTCGGTCGCTCCCGTGCTGAGCCTGGCGGAGGCGCGCGGCGTGGAGATGCCGATCGTGCGGCAGGTGAGCCAGGTGCTCGCCGGCACGCTCGATCCGAAGGACATCGCGCCGCACCTCACGACGGACTCGGACGAGCCGCAAGGCGAAAGGACGACGGATGACGGACACGGCCGCAGTGGCTCTTCTCTTCGGGGGGCGTTCAAGCGAGCATTCGATCAGCTGCGCAACGGCGGCCGGGGTCCTGGCGGCGATCGACCGTAGCGCGTACCGCGTCATCCCGATCGGCATCACCCACGACGGCGCCTTCACGCTGCAGCCGGACGATGCCGCACGCTTCGCGCTGAACGCGGAGGTGCTGCCCGAGGTCGAGGACAACGGCACCCGCGTCCACTGGCCCGAGAGCGTCGCCACGCGCGAGCTGACCGTGACGCATCCGGACGGCACCGTGGAGTCGCTCGGCGACGTCGACATCGTCTTCCCGATCCTGCACGGCCCGTGGGGCGAGGACGGGACCATCCAGGGGCTGCTCGAGCTCGCCGGCCTGCCGTACGTCGGCAGCGGCGTCCTCGCCAGCGCCCTCGGCATGGACAAGCACTTCACGAAGTCCGTGCTGCTGCAGGCGGGCATCCCGGTCGCCCCGTGGCAGACGGTGACCGCCCACCGCTGGCGCACGGCGCCCGACGCCGTGCGCGTGGAGGCGGAGACCCTCGGCCTGCCCGCGTTCGTGAAGCCCGCTCGTGCCGGGTCGAGCGTCGGGGTGACCAAGGTCAAGGAGTGGTCCGAGCTGGATGCGGCCATCGAGATCGCCCTCGCCGAGGACGACCGCGTGCTCATCGAGTCGGCGCTGGTCGGCCGGGAGGTCGAGATCGCCGTCCTCGGCGGGCGGCCAGGGGAGCCGGCGCGCGCGTCGGTCGCGGGCGAGGTGGTGGTGTCGGGACGCGACTTCTACGACTTCGCGGCGAAGTATCTCGACGCTCCGGGCATCGACCTCATCTGCCCGGCCGACCTGAGCGACGCCGAGCTGGCCGACATGGCGGATCTCGCCGTGCGCGCCTTCGACGCCATCGGCGGCGAGGGGCTCGCCCGCGTGGACTTCTTCCTGACCGCGGACGGCTTCGTGATCAACGAGATCAACACGATGCCCGGCTTCACGCCGATCTCGATGTTCCCGCGCTGCTGGCAGGAGTCGGGCCTGTCGTATCCGGACTTGATCGACGAGCTGATCCAGGTGGCGCTGGCGCGCGCCGCGGCCTGAGCCCGATCGCGGTCAGCCGGCGGGAGTGGTGGTCGGCGTCGGCGTCGGCGTCGCGGTGGGCGTGAGGCTCGTGTCCAGGGTCGAGAGGCACTGACGCGTCTGCTTGATCGTCGACACCGCCGATGCGAACTCGGGCAGGACGGACGAGTCGGAGACACCGGCGACGTGGTCGATCACGACATCGGTCGCGGGAGTGCGGCCGAAGGTCTGATAGACGATGGTCTTCGCCGTCGGCTCGGTCATGAGCACCCAGTCGACCCCGTTGACGTTGACGCACGGCTGCGTGGTCGGCCCGATCGGCGGCACGCCGCAGCGCAGGATGACCGCGGCCGGGTCTCCCCAGGCGCCGGTGGCCTGGGCGTCCGTGACGCGCTTGTCCTTGTCGGCCACCGTGTCGGGCAGGCGCACGCTGATCTCGGCGCAGCCCGGGTCGTTCGCGGCGGCGCCGGGCTCGAGCGAGACGGTGGGCGCGCAGCCGGCGAGGGCGAGAGCGGCGGCGGCGAGGACGGCGGCGAGGGCGGTGCGGCGTACGGACACAATGATTCAGGCTAGCGTTTCCAGACATGGGAATGTCTGAGAGCACGGCCGCCGGCGCGACGATGGGGGAGACCTCCGAGCGCGAGGCGCTGCGCCGCATCTTCCCGCGGCTCCCCGCCTCGGCGGCGACGCTGGTCGGCCCGGGCGACGACGCGGCCGTGCTGGCGGCTCCCGACGGCCGCTATGTCGTGACGACCGACATGATGGTGCACGGGCCCGACTTCCGCCTCGCGTGGTCGTCGCCCGAGGACCTGGGGTGGAAGGCCGCCGCGACGAACCTCTCCGACGTCGCCGCGATGGGCGCCGTCCCGACCGCGCTCGTCGTCGCGATCGCCGCCCCGTCCTCCATGCCCGTCGCCGATCTGGAGGCCGTCGCCGACGGCTTCCGCCTCGCGTGCGAACAGCTCGCACCCGGCTGCGGGGTCGTGGGAGGGGATCTGTCGGTCTCCGAGACCCTGACCTTCGCGGTCACCGCGTTCGGCGACCTGCAGGGGCGCCCTCCCGTCCTGCGCAGCGGCGCGCGGCCCGGGGACGTCGTCGCGGTCTCCGGAGCGCTCGGGGCCGCGGCGGAGGGGCTCCGGCTGCTCTTCGCGGAGGGCGTGGATGAGGTAGGGGTGCCGAGCCGCGAGCGGTTCCACGCCGTCGCCGCGACGCATCCCACGGCGGTCGGCGCCCAGCTGCGTCCGCGTCCGCCGATCGCCGACGGGCCGTCGGCAGCGGAGGCGGGCGCGACGGCGATGCTCGACCTCAGCGACGGGCTCGCCCTGGACGCCCGCCGGGTGGCCGAGGCCAGCGGTGTCGCCATCGATCTCGACCCCGCGCTGCTGGGAGACGACCCGCGGGCCGCACTGACGGGGGGAGAGGACCACAGCCTGTTCGCCGCGTTCCCGGCCGGCACCGCTCTGCCCGGCGGCTTCCGCCGCATCGGCACGGTGCGGGAGGGCGCGGGCCTCTTCGTCGCCGGCCGACCCTTCGACGAGCGCGGCGGCTGGGACCCCTACCTCGAATGGGATGGCGCCGCCGGCTGACCCGGTCCGACCCGACCGCGCCTCCGCGCCCGCGACTCCGAGCCTGTGCCTCCGAGCCCGTGCCTCCGCGCCCGCGCCTCCGCGCCCGCGCGCTTGCCTCGCGCCGCGATCCGCGCTGACCACTCGATCCAGTGGTCGCAACACGCCGCGGCGGCACCTGCAAACGCGGCGTGTCGTGACCACCGGTTTTCGAGGCGCGGCGTGTTGTGACCACTGGCTTGCGGATGGCGGCGTGTTGCGACCACTGGATCTCGGGATGCAGCGGTTCGCGACCAGCGTGCTGTGCGCCGCGATCCGCGCTGACCACTCGATCCAGTGGTCACGACACGCCGCGGCGGGACCTGCATACGCGGCGTGTTGCGACCACCGGTTTGCGGGTGGCGGCGTGTTGCGACCAACAGTTGCGCGCGGCGCGGGCCGCGCTGGCCGCGGGCCGCGCTTGCCCCGCGCCGCCCGAGACGCGGCTCAGGAGGCCGTGGGCTCCAGCCAGAAGAGGACCGTCTCGCCGTAGTCCTTGCGGCGTGCGAGCTCCAGACCCTCGGGGAGGGACGGTGTGCCGGTGCGGGTGCTGCGCTCCACGCAGACCGACGCGTCGGGGGAGAGGAGGGGGACGAGCGCGGTGAGGACGCCGAGCAGCTCGACGTCGTCGACGTCGTACGGCGGGTCGACGAACACGAGGTCGAAGGGCCCGGCCGCCCCGCCGAGAAAGGCCTGGACGCTCGTCGCGCGCACCTCGACAACGGGGCGCGCGGACGCCGGTGCCGCCCGGGTGACCGCGGCGGCGTTGCGGCGGCAGATCTGCGCGGCGGCGGCACTGCGCTCCACGAGGGTCACGGCGGTCGCGCCGCGGCTGGCGGCCTCGAGCCCCAGCGCACCTGAGCCGGCGTAGAGGTCGAGCACGCGCGCGCCGTGCACGGAACCGCGGGCGTCGAGGGCCGAGAAGGCCGCCTCGCGCACCCGGTCGCTCGTGGGCCGGGTGCCGCTCTTCGGCACCTGGAGGGTGAGGGAGCCGGCGTATCCGGAGACGATTCGGGTCATGGCCATCCGAGCCTATCCGCATCCCGCTCCGACCCCCGGGTCACGCCCCCGCGCTGACGGCGGCTGCGCCTACGATCGAATCATGACCAACGCCTCCGCCCCGGCACCCGAGGGCGCGATCACCCTCGACTCGCGGCTCAGCGGAGTGCTCGGCGGCCGCACGGCCTCCGCCTTCGAGAAGGCCTTCGGGATGCGCACGGTCGGCGACCTGCTGCACCACTTCCCGCGGCGGTACGCGCGCCGCGGGGAGCTGACCGCCCTCGCCAACCTGCCGCTCGACGAGAACGTGACGATCATCGCCGAGGTCCTGCGGGTGCAGGAGCGGTCGATGCGGGCACGGCGCGGCTCGATCCTCGAGGTCAAGATCTCGGACGGCGAGGGCATCCTGACGCTGACCTTCTTCAACCAGTCGTGGCGTTCGAAGGATCTCGTCCCGGGCGTCCGCGGGATATTCGCGGGCAAGGTTTCCGCGTACCGCGGAGCGCTGCAGCTCGCGCATCCCGACTACGAGCTCTTCGAGCCCGATTCCGCGAACGCGGTCGTCCCCGGCAGCGCCGCCGCGAAGGAATGGGCGCAGACGCCGATCCCGATCTACCCGGCGACGGGGACGGTGGCGAGCTGGCAGGTGCAGAAGGCCGTCGAACTCGCCCTCGACGCCCTGGACTCCGCGCCCGATCCGGTGCCGGCGTCGGTGGCCGCCGAGCGCGGGCTGGTGTCGTACCGGGACGCGCTGGAGGGCGTCCATCGCCCGCAGAAGGACTCCCAGTGGCAGCGCGCACGGGATGCGCTCCGGTTCCAGGAGGCGTTCGTGCTGCAGGCCGCACTGCTGCAGCAGCGTGCCGCAGCGCGGACCGTGGCGTCGACGCCCCGGCGCGCGGAGCCGGGCGGCCTGCTGGAACGGTTCGACGCCACCCTGCCCTTCACCCTGACCGACGACCAGGCCCTGGTCGGCAGCGAGATATCCATCGACCTGGCCGGCACGGCCGCGATGCATCGGCTGGTCCAGGGCGAGGTCGGCTCCGGAAAGACCCTCGTCGCGTTGCGGGCGATGCTCGCGGTCGCCGACTCCGGCGGCCAGTCCGCCCTGCTGGCGCCGACCGAGGTGCTCGCGGCGCAGCACCTGCGATCGATCGCGGCCATGCTCGGCCCCGACCTCTCGGCCCAGCTGATGCCGACCCTCCTGACCGGCCAGCTCGGCGCCCAGGAGCGCAAACGCGCGCTGCTGCGCACGGTCTCCGGGCAGGCCCGCATCGTGATCGGCACCCACGCCCTGCTCGGCGACGCCGTCACGTTCTTCGATCTGGGGCTCGTCGTGGTGGACGAGCAGCACCGGTTCGGCGTGGAGCAGCGGGAGGCGCTCCGGGCGAAGGGCGGCACTCCGCCGCACGTGCTCGTGCTCACCGCCACGCCCATCCCGCGCACGGTCGCGATGACCGTCTTCGGCGATCTCGACATCTCCACGATCGCCCAGCTCCCCGCCGGCCGGCAGGGGATCGAGAGCTTCGTCGTGCCGCTGGCGGACCGCCCCGGATGGGAGCGGCGGATCTGGGAGCGCGCCTCGGAGGAGATCGCGAAGGGGCGGCAGGTCTTCGTCGTGTGCCCGGCGATCACCGGCAAGGAGGCCGAGGACGACGGTGAGGGTCCGGCCGCCGCGGACGGCGCCGAGGGTGCGGAGGGGCCTCCGCGCGCCGTCGCCAGCGTCGAGTCGGTGGCCGCGCAGGTGCAGGCCGACCCGCTCTTCGCCGACACCAGGATCGCCGTGCTGCACGGCAAGCTCCCGAGCGACGCGAAGGACGACGTCATGCGGTCCTTCGCCGCGGGAGGCATCGACCTGCTGATCGCCACCACGGTGATCGAGGTCGGCGTCAACGTGCCGAACGCCTCGGCCATGGTGGTCCTCGACGCGGACCGATTCGGCGTCTCGCAGCTGCACCAGCTGCGCGGCCGGGTCGGGCGCGGCGACATCCCGGGCCTGTGCCTGCTGGTCACGGCGGCAGAGGAGGGATCCCTGGCCCGGGAGCGGGTCGAGGCCGTCGCCGCGACGCTCGACGGCTTCGAGCTCGCGAACGTCGACCTCGAGCTGCGCCGCGAAGGCGACGTGCTCGGGAGCCGTCAGTCCGGCGGGCGTTCGTCGCTCCGGCTGCTGCGGGTGGCGTCGGACGGCGACCTGATCGGCGAGGCCCGCGTCGCCGCTGCCGAGACCCTCGACACCGAGGGCGGTCTCGGCGCGCTCCCTGCGCTGCAGGCGGCGCTGGCCCGGCGGCTCGACGAGGCCGAGCGCGCCTACCTCGGCAAGTCGTGAGAAGGTAACGGATTCACAACGAAATGCCGGGTACTGCGGGATAGTCTGGTGCCCTATGAACAGGATCGCCGTAGTCCCTGGATCGTTCGACCCGGTCACCCTCGGTCACCTCGACGTGATCGAGCGCGCCGCGCGGCTCTGGGACGAGGTGCACGTCGTGGTGGTCCACAACCCGGACAAGTCGGCTCTGCTGCCCATCGCCCAGCGGGTGGCCCTGCTCGAGAAGTCGATCGAGGAGGCCGGGATCGTCGGCTCGATCGTCGTCGCGTCCTGGTCGATGGGCCTTCTGGTGGACTACTGCACGGACGTGGGGGCGAACGTGCTGGTCAAGGGCATCCGCTCGCAGGTCGACGTGGCGTACGAGACGCCGATGGCCATCGTGAACCGGCACCTCGCCGACGTCGAGACGGTCTTCCTGCTCCCCAACCCCGCCAATGCGCACGTCTCCAGCTCGCTGGTGCGTCAGGTCTCTGCGCTCGGCGGCGACGTCAGCCCGTACGTCCCGCCCGCGGTCTTCGAACTGCTGTCATCGAGATGAGAGTGCAGGAGCCATGAACAGCTACGCGACGCGCCAGCCCACGGAACCCTCGGTCGCACCGGAGGAGGAGCACGGCCGCGCCGCGCCCAGCATGGACCTGGTCGGGCTCCGCCGGGCGGCGGAGCAGATCACCGCGAACGTGGAGTCGGTGATCGACGGCAAGCACGAGGCCGTGCGCACCGCGCTCGTGGTGCTGCTGGCCGAGGGGCACCTGCTCATCGAGGACGTTCCCGGCGTCGGCAAGACGATGCTCGCGAAATCGCTCGCCAAGTCGGTCGACTGCACCGTGAGCCGGATCCAATTCACCCCGGACCTGCTCCCGAGCGACGTGACGGGCGTGTCGGTGTACAACCAGGCCGAGCGCCGGTTCGAGTTCAAGCCGGGCGCCGTGTTCGCGAACATCGTCATCGGCGACGAGATCAACCGCGCGAGCCCGAAGACGCAGTCCGCCCTGCTGGAGTGCATGGAGGAGCGTCAGGTCACCGTCGACGGGTCGACGTATCCGCTCGCGGCGCCGTTCATCGTCGTCGCGACCCAGAACCCGGTGGAGATGGAGGGGACGTACGCCCTCCCGGAGGCGCAGCGCGACCGCTTCATGGCACGGATCGCGATGGGCTATCCCGACGAGGAGTCGGAGCTGGCCATGCTCACCACGCGCGACACATCGAGCCCGCTCTCGCGCATCGGGCCGGTCGTCACCTCGGAGCAGCTGCGGTCGATGATGACGACGGCGCGTAGCGTCTTCGCCTCCACCCCGGTGAAGCAGTACGCGGTCGACCTCACCCGGGCGACACGGGAGGACCGCGACCTGCGCCTCGGGGCCAGTCCTCGCGCCACGCTGCAGCTGATCCGCGCGGCGAAAGCGCTCGCCGCGCTCGACGGCCGCGACTTCGTGCTGCCCGACGACATCGACGTGCTCGCGGTGCCCGTGCTCGGCCATCGGCTGCTGCCGACGAGCCGTGCCCTCGGCCACCACCACGAGAGCGCCCCGGTGATCGCCGACATCGTGCGGCGCATCGTCGCCTCGACACCGGTGCCGGTCGGCTCCGGCGCGATCGGTTCGGGCGGGCGGTAGCGTGCCGTCCCGCGGACGGGCGTCGAGCCCGCTCACGAAGCCGCGGCCCACCGCGCGCGGGTGGACCCTGGGCGTGATCGGCGTCGTCGCCCTGGCGGCCTCGGCCTTCCTCGGCCGGACCGACGTGCTGTTCGTCGGCGTGTTCCTCACCGTCCTGCCGCTGGCGGCGATGATTTCGGTCACGTGGGATCGCCCGCGGCTCGGCGTCTCCCGGAGCTTCCACCCCGACGTGGTCGCGGTGGGGGAGAAGACCACGATCGTGACGACCGCCCGCAACCTGGTCGGCCGGCCCAGCCCAGCGGCCCGCTGGCGGGAGTTCGCCCCTGCCGCCATCGAGGTGCAGCGCCGGGCCCCGTTCCCGCGGCTCGGCCCGCACGAGCCGAACGCCGTGCACGGACGCGACACGGCCGTCCTCCGTCAGGATGTCGTGGCCGACAAGCGCGGCTCCCACCCGATCGGACCGCTCGTGATCAGCCGTACCGACCCGTTCGGCATCGCGTACGCGGAGTACGCCCTCGGCCAGCCCCGTACGCTGCTGGTGACCCCGCGGGTCGTGCCGCTGGCGCACGGCGAGCTGGACATCGCGCACAGCGAGGGCACCGAGCACGAGCTGCTGCGGCACAGCATCCCGAGCGCCGACGAGCTGATCGCCCGCGAGTACCGTCCCGGCGATCCGCTCCGCCGCGTGCACTGGCGGGCGACGGCGCGCCACGACAAGCTGATGGTGCGGCAGGAGGAGCAGCGCAGCAACCCGGAGGCCTGGCTGCTGGTGGACACGCGTGGCTCTCTGGCGGGGGAGGCGGTGTTCGAGGCGCACATCGATCTGATCGCCTCGGTCGGGGTGCACCTGCTCGACGAAGGGTTCGCGGTGAGCGCGGTCGAGACGGCGGAGCGGCAGCTCAACGGACGCAGCGGCGCGGGACGGACCGGCACCCTCGGCGGCACCAGCCCGACCTACGACCTCGGTGGCGCCGACCGGCTCCTCCTGGCGGACCTCGCCGCCGTCGAGGCGGGCGAGGATCCTCGAGACGACGCGGTCGCGGAGCTCGCGACGGGTCTGCGTCGCGCCGGACGGTCGGTCCCGGTGTTCGCCTTCCTCCTCGGCGGCACGCGCGAGCTCGGCTCGCTGGCGGCTCTGCGGTCGATGGGCGATCCCGCCGTCGCCTTCCTCGCCTCCTCCACGCCACCGGAGGTGGAGGAGGTGCTCGTGGACGCGGGCTGGCTCTGCGTCCCGTACGGACCGGACGACGATCCCGCCGCCTGCTGGCAGCGGGCTCTCGTGCGACAGCGGGCGGCCGCGCATGGTTAGCGAGTCCGTCGCGGTCGCCGTGCCGCGGACGATCCGGCGCCGGGTGGGCTATTGGCGGCTCACCGGCGCCATGATGCTCCAGATGCTCGCGGTGAGCGTCGCCCTCGTCGGGCTCATCCAGGGCGTCGGCTGGTGGTTCGCGCTCATCGTGACCTCCGCCGTCCTCCTCGTCGCGGGCGCGGGGTTGCGCACGCTCGGAGTGCACCGGGGCATCGTTCCCGTGCTGGAGCTGGCACTCGGCGCGATCATCATGACCGCTGTGTTCGGCGGTGGCACGGGACTGCTCGGCCTCCTCCCGACTCCGGCGACCTTCGCGCACTGGTGGGGGCTCCTGCAGCAGGCGATGCTCTCGATCTATCAGCAGGGGACGCCGGCTGAGAGCCTGCCCGAGTTCCTGTTCCTCGTCATGGGCGGCGCGTGCCTGATCGCCGTGATCCTGGACACTCTCGCGGTCGCGATCCGCGCGCCGGCCTTCACCGCCGTGGGAGTGGGCGCCGTGCTCGTCGTGCCCGGCGCGCTGCTCGGCGACGGTCTGGACCCGAGCGCGCTCGCGCTCTCGGCCATCGCCTACCTCTGGCTGCTGCGCGCCGACGTGCGCACCCGCAGGCCGGGCTCCCCGCGACCGGGCGCAGCACTCGCCGTCGGCGCCTCTGCGACCGTCGTCGCCGTGCTGCTCGCCGGCACCGCCCCGGGCTTCGACCGTGGAGGCGCCGCGTCCTTCACCGCGGGCGGCATCAACATCGGCGGGACGGTGACCCCGCTGATCGACCTCGGCAAGGACCTGCGGCGCCCGACCGCCGTGCGCGCGCTCACGTACACGACGACGGCACCGACGGGCCAGTACCTCAAGCTCGCGTCGCTCGACCAGTTCACCGGCTCGGTCTGGAAGCATCGCGAGCGCGACACGAAGCGGCTCGCGGAGGGGACGCCGATCGGGCCGGTCGCCGGGCTGTCGGACCAGGTGCCCACCACGAAGATCACGACCACCGTGTCGATCGACAACATGCAGAGCCGGTGGCTGCCGGTGCCCGCGCCGGTGCAGTCGGTGAAGGGGCTGACCGGCACCTGGTCGTGGGATCCGGACGACCTGACGATCGGCGGTATCAACACCACGACGCAGGATCAGAAGTACACGGCGACCAGCCTCCTGCTCCAGCCGACCGCCGAGCAGCTGAAGACGGCAGGGGGATCCATTCCCGAGGACGTCCAGCGCGATCTCTTCCTGCCCCCGAACCTGCCGTCCATCATCGAGAAGACGGCCATCTCGGCCACGGAGGGCGCGACCTCGGAGTACGAGCAGGCGGTGGCGCTGCAGGACTACTTCCGCGACAACGGGTTCGTGTACTCGACCCAGACCCCGCTCAAGCAGGGCTACGACGGCGACGGCGCCCGGGTCATCGCCGCGTTCCTGGAGGCGAAGAGCGGATACTGCGTGCACTTCGCCTCCGCGATGGCGCTCATGGCGCGGTCGCTCGGCATCCCGTCGCGCGTCGCGGAAGGCTACCTGCCGGGCGCCACGGGAGGCGGCTCGGCGAACAACCCGGGCGAGTACACGGTCACCAGCGACGACCTCCACGCCTGGCCCGAGCTGTACTTCGCGGGCGTCGGCTGGGTGCCGTTCGAGCCGACGGTCGGCCGGGGCACGATTCCGAGCTACACCCGGGCGGACGCCGCGGCGGCCGCACCGACATCGGCACCGGCCGCCGGCGCGACGTCGGCGCCCAAGCGGATCGTCCCGACCGACCCGGCGCAGGTCGCCGGGGCGACCGGGGCGACGGCGGCCTCGCCTCTCGAACCGGTCCTCTCCGGCCTCGGGATCGCCGTCCTGGTGATCGCCGTGCTCCTCATCCCCGCCGTCGCCCGCCGGGTGCGGCGCCGACATCGACTGAGACGGCTGTCGGAGTCGTCCGGCGGCGCGGCCGTGGTCTGGGCCGAGCTGCGCGACACGGTGCGCGATCTCGGCTGGACGGCCCCCGAGACGGAGACGCCGCGCGTGTTCGCCGAGCGGGTGGCGGACGCGGTCGCCGGAACGTCGGGGGAGGAGGCCGTCCGCCGGCTCCTCGCTGTCCGCGAACGCGATTCCTACGGGCCGCCCGTGCGCGGCTCGACGGTCGGCCTGCGCGACGACCTCGTGCGCGTGCTCGACGCGGTCGAGGGGCGCGCCGGCGCGGGGAGGCGCGTGCGCGCAGTGCTGCTGCCTGTGTCGTTGCTGCCAGCAGGCTGGCCGGTCGCTGCGAGCCCGGGAAGTGCCGCGTAGACTGGCCGACCGTGACCTCGTTCAAGAACACCCCATACACGGTCAACGTGTACGACCTCGTGCACCGTCCCGGCTCGATGAAGGAGCAGGAGCTCAGCATCCCCGTCCGGGAGAAGCTCGGCGAAGGCCTGCTCTCGATTCCGGAGGGCGCGAACCTCGACCTCGACCTCCGGCTGGAGTCCGTCCACGAGGGCATCCTGGTCACGGCGGAGGGGGCGACGACCGCCACCGGCGTCTGCGGACGATGCCTGATCGACATCGAACAGCCTGTCCAAGTCGATTTCCAGGAACTTTTCGCGTATCCTTCTGGAGAAGCTTTCGATTATGAGGTTCACGACGACCACGTGGATCTTGAACCTCTGATCAGGGATACGGTGGTGTTGTCACTGCCGTTTCAGCCGGTGTGCCGGCCGGATTGCCCAGGTCTCGACCCCGAGACCGGCGAGCGGCTGGCGGATCAACCGGACCAGGAGCCCACTCAGACCGTCGATCCCCGCTGGTCTGCGCTTGCGGCTTTCCAGGCTTCCGACACCGATGAATCAGCCCCGTCCACCGGGAACACAGAAGAGAGATAGTCATGGCCGTTCCGAAGCGGAAGCAGTCTCGCGCCAACACCCGCGCCCGTCGTTCGCAGTGGAAGGCCGAGGTCCCCACGCTCGTCAAGACCGTCGAGGGCGGCAAGGTGACCTACAGCCTGCCGCACCGCGCCAAGGTCGTCGAGGACTCGGCGGGCACCGCCCTCTTCCTCGAGTACAAGGGCCGCAAGGTCGCTGACGTCTGATCGTCCCTCAGCAATGAGAGGGCACGATCTGGTCGGGGAGAACTCCGACCGCACTGCACTCATCGAGAAGCTCGGGGTCGATATCGACCCCGAGCTTCTCGGGCTTGCGCTGACGCATCGTTCGTACGCGTACGAGCACGGCGGCATCCCGAACAACGAGCGTCTCGAGTTCCTCGGCGACTCGATCCTCGGGCAGGCCGTCACCGTCAAGCTGTACCGCGAGAACCCCGACCTCGACGAGGGTGAGCTCGCCAAGCGCCGCGCCAGCCTGGTCAGTTCCGTGGCGTTGGCGGAGGTGGCGCGCGGCATCGGACTCGGCGAGTACCTGCTGCTGGGCCGCGGCGAGAACCAGAGCGGCGGGCGGGACAAGGCGTCCATCCTCGCCGACACCGTCGAAGCGATCATCGGTGCCGCCTATCTGGACCTCGGCGGCAGCGACGCGACCGCTCTCGTGCTGCGCCTCGTGGAGCCCCTTCTCGGCGACCCGGCGCGGTTCGGCGCGGCGATGGACCCGAAGACGAGCCTCCAGGAGGCCGCCGCCCACCGCGGCGCCGGACTCCCGGTCTACACGGTGACCAGCACCGGGCCCGACCACTCGAAGGTCTTCCACGCGTCCGTCTCGGTCGGCGACCTGGTCACCGCCGACGGCGAGGGGACCAGCAAGAAGCAGGCCGAGATGGCCGCCGCGCTCTCCGCCTGGACCGAGCTGACGAGACGACGTGCCCGAGCTCCCCGAAGTTGAGGTCGTCCGCGCCGGTCTCGCTCCCGCGGTGTCCGGTGCGACCATCCTCGGCGTCGAGGTGCTCGAGCCCCGCTCGCTGAAGCGGCACGACCCCGTCGACGGCGAGTTCGAGGCGCTCCTCACCGGGAGTGTCATGCGCGCTCCGGTGCGTCGCGGCAAGTTCCTCTGGATCCCCCTCGACGGGGAGCCGCGCCGTGCGATCGTCGCGCATCTCGGGATGAGCGGTCAGATCCTGCTGCGCGATCCGGGTGCGGTCGAGGCGGGCCTCCTCCGCATCCGGCTGCACATCGAGACGACGCCCGCGGCGGACGGCACGCGCCGCGAGCTGTGGGTGCATTTCGTCGACCAGCGCATCTTCGGTTCGATGGCCGTCGACGCGCTCATCCCGACCGTCGATGGCGCAGCGGGCGGTCTCGGCACCGACGAGCCGCTCGTCCCCACGCAGGTCGCCCACATCGCCCGCGACCCGCTGGACCCGGCTTTCGACGACCGCGGCTTCGCCACCGCGCTCGCTCGCAAGCACACCGGGATCAAGCGCGCCCTGCTCGACCAGACCCTGGTGAGCGGGATCGGCAACATCTATGCCGACGAGGCGTTGTGGGCCTCTCGCATCCATTACGCCCAGCCGACGTCGTCGCTGAGTGCGGCGAAGGTGCGGACGCTGCTCGCCGAGGTGCGCCATGTGCTGGAGAAGGCCCTGGCGGAAGGCGGCACCAGCTTCGACGCGCAGTACGTCAACGTGAACGGCAACTCCGGCTACTTCGCCCACAGCCTCAACGCGTACGGCCAGGAGGGCCGCCCGTGTCCGCGGTGCGGGACGCCGATCGTGCGCGAGAAGTTCATGAACCGCTCGTCGCACTTCTGCCCGCACTGCCAGCGCCTGCGCTGAGGGCGCCGGTCGTGAGGGCGCTGTTCGTGAGGTCGCAGGTCACTCCAGCGTCTTCTGCCACGTGCCGGTCAGGGCGTGGGGGCGGAACCCGAACGCCCGGTTGATCGCGATCATCGGGGTGTTCTCGTCGGCGTTCCACGTGAGCAGCCGGCGGATGTGCGGCGCGTGCTCGGCGAGCTCGTGGATGTTGTGGAGCTTGACCAGCGTCCCGAGCCGGTGCCCGCGGTGCGCGAGCGCGACCAGGGTGTCGTACTGCTCGGCCTTCTCGCCGTCCGACGGGACCGCGATCTCGGTGTAGGCGGCGAGGTCGCCGGTGGGTTCGTGCTGGGCGACGGTCACCAGGAGGGGCTCTCCTCGGGCGGCGAGCTCGCGCTCCTGGGCGCGCACCCGATCGGCGGTCCAGGCCTCCCGGTCGAGGGCGATCCCGCTCTGGGGGACGTCGACGACCATGCGTTCCTTGAGCGCGGCGAACGCCTCCACGAGATCGGCCGGCGCCGTGCCGAACCACGAGACGACGCGGTAGCCGTGCGCGGTGGCGGCGGTGCTGGAGAGCGCCACCTCGCGCACCGGCGGCAGCGGCAGCACGAGTTCGCTCGAGCGCTCGATCTGCCCGAGCCGGTAGCCGTGGCGCAGCGCGAACCGCACTCCGGGGTCGTCGGCGGGCAGGCCCGCGGAGCCGACCGGTGCGTGCACCCACGACCCCTCCTCGGGGAGGGCGTGCACGGGATGCTCGGTGTAGGTGCTCACCACGGTGCGGCCGCCCTCCGCTGCGAGCTCCTCCCCGGCCGCAAGCAGGGCGGAGCCGATGCCGCGACTGCGGAGCGCCGGCACGACGTCCACGAGCAGGGAGACCGTCTCGGCCTCCTCGTCCAGCGGGAAATCGGCCTCGACCCGGCCGACGATGGCACCCTCGACGACGGCGACCAGGATGATCTTCTCGTGGTACTCCTGCTCACGTAGAGCGGCCAGGGCCTCCTCGGTGGTCTCGACGAAGTCGTCGTCGCCCCACAGGTGGAAGACGATGCCGTTCAAGACGCCGATCAGCTCTTCGAACGCGGCCGACTCGGGCGTGCCGAGCCGCTCGGGAGGGGGGAGCCGACGGATCTCCAACGCGCACCACCTCCCCCTCGAAGGTCCGTACCGGGCAGCGTCGCCGGGCCGGAACGCCCCAGCCTATTCCGCTGGAAGCCGCGTGTGAAGAGCATGGACCGGTTTGGTTTCGATCGTGTAAATCCCGGGCATCCAGCCGGTTGCAAAAGCTTGCACAGCATGTAGTCTCAGCACACATATTCGTGGTGCGACGTGGCAACTACGCCACGTTCGTGACGCATTTCACGTCGAGAGGCAGAAGATGTTACGAAAGAAAGTCACCATCGGAGCGGCCGTTGCAGCGTCGGTCGCGCTCCTTCTGGCTGGTTGCGCCAACCAGCCGTCCACCGGCGGATCCACCAGCAACGGGTCCAAGGTCGACATCCCGGCGATCACCTCGATCGACACCCCGAAGGACGCGGTCCTGCCGGCCGGAGACGGCAAGGCGACCTGTCCCGCGGGTCTGACGATCGGCTACGTCGGAGCGGAGACGGGCCCCAACGCCCAGCTCGGCATCAACATCTACAACGGCATCCAGCTCGCCATCAACCAGCACAACGAGGCGAATTCGGGCTGCCAGGTCGGCTTCAAGAAGTTCGACACCGAGGGCGACCCGAACAAGGCGACCGGCCCGGTGACCCAGGCGGTCAACGAGGCCGACATCGTCGGCGTCGTCGGCCTCCCGTTCTCGGGCGAGTCGAAGGCCACCGGCAACATCTTCGAGCAGCAGGGTCTGGTGCACATCACCCCGTCGGCCACCAACCCCGGCCTGACGCAGAACGGCTGGAAGACCTTCTTCCGCGGCCTCGGCAATGACGCCGTCCAGGGCCCGGCGGCAGCGAAGTTCCTCACGGACCAGCTCAAGGCCAAGAAGGTCTACCTCGTGCAGGACGACTCCGACTACGGCATCGGCCTCGGCACGCAGACCTCCCAGGCCCTGGGCGACGCGCTGGTCGGCACCGACAAGGTGACCACCGGGCAGAAGGACTTCTCGGCCGTGGTCTCGAAGATCCTGAACGCCAAGCCCGACGCCGTCTACTACGCCGGCTACTACGCCGAGGGCGCCCCGTTCGACCAGCAGCTGGTCAACAAGGGCTTCACCGGCACGTTCGTCGGACCGGACGGTGTGAAGGACGACCAGTTCATCAAGCTGGCCGGCGATGCCTCGAGCAACGCGTACTTCACCTGCCCCTGCATCCCGGGTGAGCTGATCCCCGACTTCGAGTCCGCCTACAAGAAGCTCGCGAACGCCGAGCCGGGCACCTACTCGATCGAGGGCTACGACGCCACCACCGTCCTCCTCGCCGGCATCGACAAGGGCAAGACGACCCGCGCCGACCTGCTCGACTGGGTGAAGAACTACGACGCCGACGGTCTGAGCAAGCACTACAAGTGGGACGACAAGGGCGAGCTCCAGGCCCCGACCGTCTACGGCTACAAGGTCGACGGCGGAAAGATCGTGCCGATCGGCACCATCGGATAGCGCGACAACAGGAGGATGCGGCGGGTCGCTCCGCGCGGCCCGCCGCATCCCTCGTCCCTACTGTCCGCACCGAAGGGGATCGACGCTGATCCCCTCACGATGGATCTGGATGCCTGAATGCTCGAAACCCTTGTCCTCCACCCGGTCATCGACAACTCCTGGATCAACTTCGACGTTCCGTCCCTCATACAGAACTTCTGGGGCGCCACCTTCGACGGCCTCACGTTCGGCGCCATCTACGGCCTGATCGCCGTCGGCTACACCCTGGTCTACGGGGTGCTGAACCTGATCAACTTCGCCCACTCCGAAGTGTTCATCGTCGGCGCGTACGGCGTCGTCATCACCCTCACCTCGCTCGGCTTCGGCCCGTCGATCCCCAACCTGTCGCTCGCCGCGATCGTCGGGGACCTCCTGCTCGCACTGCTCGTGGGCATGCTGGCATCGGCCATCACGGCCTTCCTGCTGGAACGCATCGCATACAGGCCGTTGCGAAAACGGAATGCGCCTCGATTGGCGTTCCTGATCACCGCCATCGGCGCCTCGTTCGCCATCCAGTCGCTGATCTTCGTGATCCGCGGAGCGAACGCCGAACCGGCCGTGACCATGTTCCGCCCGATCGCCGTCTTCGACGTGTTCGGCACGATCATCAACAACCAGTCGCTGATCATCGTGATCGCGGCGGTCGTCCTGATGATCCTCACCGACATGTTCATCCGTCGCACCCGGACCGGCCGCGGCATCCGTGCCGTCGCGCAGGACCCGGACACCGCGACCCTGATGGGCGTGAACAAGGAGCGGATCATCGTGATCACGTTCGTGCTCGGCGGCATCCTCGCCGGCGCGGCGGCCCTCTTCTACGTGATGCTCGTCCCCTCGGGCGTCATCTACACGGGCGGTTTCGTGCTGGGCATCAAGGCGTTCGCGGCGGCGGTGCTCGGCGGCATCGGCAACGTGCGCGGCGCCCTGCTGGGCGGCCTCCTGCTCGGATTGATCGGAAACTACGGACAGATCCTGCTGGGCGACTCGCAGTGGACCGACGTCATCGCCTTCGTGGTGCTGGTGCTCGTGCTGCTGATCAAGCCCACGGGAATCCTCGGTACCTCGCTGGGGAGGAGCAGAGCATGAGCACGTCAGACGGACCCCGGGTGCTCCCGGATGCGCGCAGCGACCAGGCCATCGACGCCGCGGAGGCGCGCACGAAGAAGGGCGGCCCGCTGCAGGGCTTCCGCGATCGCTGGAACAGGCTTCCCCGCCCGATCCAGTGGTTGTGGATGCTCATCGTGGTCGCGATCGCCTTCGCGCTGCCGTACCTGAACTTCTTCCCGCTGACCACGGAGCCGGGCAACGACTGGGCGCTCGCCTGCTTCAGCATGGCGGTCTACGCGCTCATCGCGGTCGGCCTGAACGTGGTGGTCGGCTACGCCGGACTGCTCGACCTGGGCTATGTCGCGTTCTTCGCGGTCGGGTCGTACACGGCGGCCATGCTGACCAGCCCGGACTCGCCGTTCGTCAAGATCCCGTACCTGTGGACGATCCCGGTGGCGATGGTCGTAGCGATGATCTTCGGCGTCGTGCTCGGCGTCCCGACCCTCCGGCTGCGCGGCGACTACCTCGCGATCGTGACGCTCGGCTTCGGTGAGATCGTGCGCATCCTCGCCACGATCATCCCGGCGCTGAAGGGCCAGGTCGGTTTCCAGAACGTCGGGCACCCGCCGGGGGAGGACGCGAAGGGCATCCCGATCTTCTCGAACTCGAACGGCATCCCGTGGTACTGGCTGACGCTGGTGATCATCATCATCGTGCTGCTGCTGGTCGGCAACATGGAGCGCAGCCGCGTGGGCCGCGCCTGGATCGCTATCCGGGAGGACGAGGACGCCGCCGAGATCATGGGCGTCCCCACCTTCAAGTACAAGGTGTGGGCGTTCGCGATCGGCGCGGCGGTCGGCGGTCTCTCCGGTGCGCTGTTCGCCGGGCAGGTCGGCTTCGTGAACAACCAGAAGTTCGACGTGCAGACCTCCATCCTCTTCCTGGCGGCGGTCGTGCTCGGCGGCACGGGCAACAAGGTGGGAGCGCTGCTCGGCGGCGCGATCGTGGCCTACATCCCGTTGCGCTTCACCGCGATCGCCGACTACAAGTACCTGATCTTCGGCGTCGCCCTGGTGGTGCTGATGATCTTCCGGGCGAAGGGCCTCGTGCCGGCGAAGCAGAGACTGCTCGCCTACGGCCGGAACGCGTACAAGTACCTGGTGAGCAAACCGACGCCGCCTGGGACGGGCAGCACGTCGACGGGCAGCACCCCGGCGTCTCCGCCGGGACCGCCCTCACCGCCGACCACCCCAGCCACGCCGAACGGAGGCGCATCATGACCGACGCACGCGACGAGCTGCCCGACGGCGCCGACCCGGAGGCCCTGGCCGACCTCGACGTCGACCTGGAGGTGGCCGCGGCCGCCGCTCCCGACCGCGAGATCGCGGTGGACGTCGGCGACAAGCTGGTGGAGGTGAAGAACCTCACGGTGAAGTTCGGCGGCCTCACCGCCCTCGACGACGTCAGCTTCGACATCAGGCGCGGCGAGATCCTCGGCCTGATCGGGCCGAACGGGGCGGGGAAGACCACCTGCTTCAACGCGATGACCGGCGTCTACAAGCCCACCAGCGGCGACGTGCTGCTGGAGGGGACGTCGATCAAGGGGCAGAAGCAGCACCGGATCACCCGGCTCGGTCTGGCGCGCACCTTCCAGAACATCCGCCTCTTCGGCGAGATGAGCGCCCTCGAGAACGTCGTGGTCGGACTGGACGCGCGCCACCGCACCAGTGTGCCCGGCGCGCTCGTGCGCTCCCCGCGGCACATCCGCGAGGAGAAGTCGTCGATCGAGCGCGGGATGGCCCTGCTCGAGTTCGTCGGCATCGCCGACCTCGCGAGCACGGCGTCGCGCCAGCTGCCGTACGGCTACCAGCGCCGGCTCGAGATCGCGCGGGCCCTCGCGACGGACCCGAAGGTGCTCTGCCTCGACGAGCCGGCGGCCGGCTTCAACCCCGCGGAGAAGGAGGACCTGATGGACCTCATCCGCACCATCCGCGCCGACGGTTACACCGTGCTGCTGATCGAGCACGACATGCGCCTGGTGATGGGAGTCACGGACCGGATCGTGGTGCTCGAGTTCGGCCGCAAGCTGGCCGACGACGTCCCCGTCGCCATCCGCAACGACCCGCGCGTGATCGCCGCCTACCTGGGGGAGCCCGAAGATGACGTTGCTTGAGCTGAAGAACGTGAGCGTCTCGTACGGGCGCATCGAGGCGATCCACGACATGTCGTTCTCGGTCGACGAGGGCGAGATCGTCAGTCTGATCGGTGCGAACGGCGCGGGCAAGTCGACCACGATGAAGACGATCTCGGGCATCCTGAACCCGTCGCAGGGGAGCATCCACTTCGACGGCCAGGACATCACGAAGATGAAGGCCCACATCCGTGTGGTCCGCGGGATCTCGCAGGCGCCGGAGGGCCGGGGCATCTTCCCCGGCATGACGGTGATGGAGAACCTCGACATGGGCGCCTTCGGCCGCAAGGACCGCAGCGGGATGGCGGCCGACTTCGAGCGCGTGTTCGGCCTGTTCCCGCGCCTCGCGGAGCGCAAGACGCAGGTGGGCGGCACGATGTCCGGGGGCGAGCAGCAGATGCTCGCGATCGGGCGCGCGCTCATGTCGAGCCCGCGTCTCCTGCTGCTCGACGAGCCATCGATGGGGCTCGCCCCGCAGTTCATCAAGCAGATCTTCTCGATCATCGCGGAGATCAACGAACAGGGCACCACAGTGCTGCTGGTCGAGCAGAACGCGAACCAGGCGCTGGCGCGGGCCCACCGGGCGTTCGTGCTCGAGACGGGCAGCATCACCCGCTCCGGCACCGGGCGCGAACTGCTCGCCGACCCGGCCATCAAAGAGGCATACCTGGGCGTCGGCTGATGCCGCGGCGTGGGTCGCCGCCTGCCGCCGTCCGGCGGCGTAGGCGGCGACTCACGCCCGGTGAACGCGGTGTGGCGCAGTCGTTACGGTAAATTCACCTGCGTGTATCTGAAGAGTCTGACGCTCAAGGGCTTCAAGTCGTTCGCCCAGCCGACGACGTTCGCCTTCGAGACCGGTGTCACCTGCGTGGTGGGCCCGAACGGCTCCGGCAAGTCCAACGTCGTCGACGCTCTGGCGTGGGTGATGGGGGAGCAGGGCGCCAAGACTCTTCGCGGCGGCAAGATGGAGGACGTCATCTTCGCCGGCACCTCGACCCGCGGTCCGCTGGGGCGCGCCGAGGTGCAGCTCACCATCGACAACTCCGACGGCGCGCTGCCCATCGAGTACTCCGAGGTCACCATCTCGCGCACGCTCTTCCGCAACGGCGGCAGCGAGTACGCGATCAACGGCCAGTCGTGCCGGTTGCTCGATGTGCAGGAGCTGCTGAGCGACTCGGGCCTCGGGCGCGAGATGCACGTGATCGTCGGTCAGGGCCAGCTCGATGCCGTCCTGCGCGCGAGCCCCGAGGAGCGCCGCGGCTTCATCGAAGAGGCGGCCGGCATCCTCAAGCACCGCCGCCGCAAGGAGAAGACCCTCCGCAAGCTCGACGCCATGCAGGCGAACCTCACCCGGCTGAGCGACCTGGCGGGGGAGGTGCGCCGTCAGCTCAAACCGCTCGGCCACCAGGCCGAGATCGCCCGCGAGGCCCAGTCCATCGCCGCCGTGGTGCGGGATGCGCGCGCCCGGCTCCTGGCCGACGAGGTGGTCGGACTGCGCCGCGTGCTCGACGTGCACACCCGCTCGGAGGCGGAGCGGCATTCCGAGCAGATCGTGCTGCAGGAGCAGCTCGAGCAGAAGCAGTTGCGGCGCACGCGCCTCGAGCAGGCGCAGATCGGCGACGCGGTCGACGCCGCCCGCAGCACGGCCTTCGCACTGGAGTCGGTGCAGGACCGCCTGCGCTCCCTCTACACGCTCGCCACCCAGCGGCTCGCGCTGCTCGGCAGCCAGCCGGACTCCACGGACGACGGGCCGCGGGTCAGCCCGCAGATGGTGCAGGACGCCCAGGACGAGACCGCCCGCCTGCGTGCCGTCGTCATCGAAGCCGAGGCCGCGTGGGCGGCGGCGCAGGCCGCGACCCGGGCCTCCCGCGAACGCCTCGACGCCGTCGACGACGAGATCGCCGCCCAGAGCGCACTCGTCTCGCGGCACGACTTGGAGATCTCCAAGCTGAGCGGTCAGGCCGACGCCGCGTCTCAGCGCCTCGCCGCGGTGCGCGGAGAGGTCCTGCGCCAGCAGAACGCCCTCGATGCCGCCGCAGAACGACTCGCCCAGGCGCAGGCCGCGTTCGAGCAGCGCGAAGCCGAGGCGGAGGACTCCGACGCGGGGGCCGGGACCCTCGACGAGACCTACGAGCTCGCGCAGGCCGACGTGTTCGAGGCGGAGGGTGAGATCGAACGGCTCCGGGAGGAGCTCCACACGCTCGAGCGGGAGCGCGACGCCCTCGCCGCCCGCACGGGCGCGCTGTCGCTCGCGCTCGACCAGAAGGACGGCTCCGCCGCCCTGGTCGCGGCCCGGCTGTCCGGGGTCCGCGGGCTGGTCGCGGAGCACATCCGGGTGCATCCCGGCTTCGAAGCAGCCGTGGCAGCCGCACTCGGCTCCCTCTCCGACGCCGTGCTGGCGGAGGATCGCGCGTCGGCGTTCGACGCCGTGGCGCACGCCGCACGGGACGACCTCGGCCGGGTGGAGGTGGTCCTCGCCGAAGCCGCCGTGCCCGACGTCGACCTCACCGGCATCGCGGGCGTCGTGCCCGCCCGCAGCGTCGTCGACGCGCCCGCCGGCGTGCTCGGCCTGCTGGCGTTCACCGCCGTCGCCGACGACCTGGATGCAGCCCGCGCCGCCGCGGATGCGTTCGCCGCACGCGACCTCGGCGGCCCGGTCACCCTGATCACCCGCAGCGGGGACGTGCTGACCAGTTACGTCCTGCGCGGCGGGTCGGGAGCCAAGCAGAGCCGCATCGAGCTCATCGCCGAACGCGACGCCGCAGCCGATCGGCTGGGCGAGGTCACCTCCCTCCTCGAGCGGGCCGGGTTCACGCTGGCCGAGCAGCGCGGGGTGCTGCAGGTGGCGAAGGAGCAGTCCCAGGCCGCGCTCACCGCCCTCCGCGAGTTCGATGCGAAGCTCGCCGCGCGGACGGAGCAGCTCAACCGTGTGAAAGTGCAGCTGGAGGGTGCGCTCGCGGAGTCCGAGCGACTCGGCAAGGCGCACGAGCAGGCCGCCGAGCGGGTCGCCGAGGCCGAGGCCGCAGCCGACCGGGCGAAAGCCGAGCTGGAGACCGCCCGGTCCCGGCCCCGGCCGATCCTCGACGTCAGCGCGCGCGACGCCCTCTCGGGCGAGCTCGACGGCGCGCGCGAAGCCGAGGTCGAGGCCCGGCTCGGCGTCGAGACGGCCAAGGAGCGCGTGCGCGCCGAGCAGGCGCGCGGAGAGGCGCTCGGCCGGCAGCTCGAGGCGGAGCGCGCCGCCGCGGAGGAGGCGGCCCGGCGCGCCGTGATCCGCCGCCGCCAGCTCGACGCCGCGCAGGGCGTCGTCGACGCCCTGCCGCCCGTGCTCGCCTCCGCCGATCGCTCGGTGGCGCAGGCTCGGCTGGAGCTCGCCACGGCCGAAGCGCAGCGCGCCAGCCAGAACGAGGAGCTGGCGAACGTCCGCCGCGACGAGAACGCGCTCCGCGAGCGCCTGCACGGGGTCACCGAGAACGTCCACGGGCTCGAACTGCAGATCTACGAGAAGAAGCTGCACCTCTCGAGCCTGCTCGAGCGTGTCGGCAGCGAGCTCGGCCTGGTGGAGGACGTGCTCGTGGCCGAGTACGGACCCGAGGTCGGCATCCCGGTCGAGGGCGACGCCGGCCTGCAGGCCGAGCAGGGCGACGCGGCCGTGTCGGAGCAGGAGCAGCCCACCATCCCCTTCGTCCGGGAGCAGCAGCAGAAGCGGCTCGCGTCCGCGGAGCGCAAGCTCGCGCAGCTCGGGCGGGTCAACCCGCTCGCGCTCGAGGAGTTCGCCGCGCTCGAGCAGCGGCACAAGTTCCTCACCGAGCAGCTGACCGATCTCACCAGCACCCGCGCCGACCTCCTGACGATCATCGAGGAGATCGACGAGAAGATGCAGACCATCTTCGAGTCGGCGTTCGCCGACACCAAGGAGGCGTTCGGCCGCGTCTTCCCCATCCTGTTCCCCGGAGGCACCGGGAGCATCGAGCTCACCGACCCGGGCGACCTGCTCACCACGGGCATCGAGGTGTCCGTGAAGCCGGCGGGCAAGAAGATCGAGCGGCTCTCCCTGCTCTCCGGCGGCGAGCGGTCGCTCGCCGCGGTGGCACTGCTCATCGCCATCTTCAAGGCGCGCCCCAGCCCCTTCTACATCATGGACGAGGTCGAGGCCGCGCTCGACGACGCGAACCTCGGCCGCCTCCTCACGATCTTCGAGGACCTGCGCGAGAGCAGCCAGCTCATCGTCATCACCCACCAGAAGCGCACGATGGAGATCGCGGACGCCCTCTACGGCGTCTCGATGCGACAGGATGGGGTCTCGGCCGTCGTCGGACAGCGCGTCGCCCAGGAGGCGGCGTCATAACAGCGGGCACACGTTCCGCCTCGGCCAGCACGATGGCGAGCGCGACGCCTCCCGCTGACCCGGGTCAGAAGTCGATGGCCGCGAGCTTCGCCTCGAGGCCCTCGACGGCATCCTGCGCGCGATCCTCGCACCGGATCGCCGCCTCGCCGAGCCCGCGTTCGCGGAGGTACACGGCCAGCAGGACCGCGTCCCGGTGCGTGCCGAGGGCGTCCTGCACGGCCTCCGCGGCTGCGGCGAGCCGCACCGCGTCGCGCCCGAGATCGTCGGCGACCGCCTCAGCCGCGTAGCGCAGCCGCCGGGCGGCCTTGCGGGTCGTGTGCCGGTCCTCGAGGGAGTCGCTGCGCGGGGCGCGCACGCGGTCCACGGCCTTCGCAAGGCCGTGCGTGGTGATCCGCCGGGGGTGCGAGCGACCCGCCCGGGTGAGCGGAGGGTCCGCGACGAAGACCTGGAGATCGGCGAGCAGTCGCCGATGGGCCCGGCCGCGCAGGTGCTCCAGCAGGGCGACGAGCTCGCGCGCGTGTTCGGCGCGCGCCTCCGCCGCGAGAGCCTCGACGCCGTCGATCAGTGCGGGGTCGTCGTCCGCGAGGAGCACGCCGTCCAAGGCGGACGCCCGGACCTCGCGATCCCGCACCTCGCCGAGCCGGGCTCCGAGCGCTTGCAGCCGCGCGCGCAGCCGTCGCGTCTCCTCCGGCTCGAACGCCCGCTTGTACACGCCGAGGATGCTCCGCAGCCGGCGCACCCGGGTCCGGGCCTGATGCACGGCGTCCTCCCCGCCCGACTCGATCGCGACCAACTGCTCGGCGAGCTCGGCCGACACCGCCACCAGGGAGAACATGGCCCCACGCTAGCAACTAGTCTGAGTGGCATGGCAGACCGCACCCCCTGGTCTCTGTCGGGCGCCCTCCGCGGGCTGTTCGCCAAGAAGACCATCGACGAGAACACCTGGGACGACCTGGAGGCGGCGCTCATCACGGCCGACTTCGGGCCGGACGTGACCGAGGCGATCGTCGCCGACCTCCGCGCCAACGTCGAGCGCTTCCACACCACCGACCCGGCCGACCTGCAGCGGATGCTGCGGGAGACCCTGGAGGAGCGGCTCTCCCGGTTCGACACCACCCTCAAGCTGAGCGAGCGCCCGGCGATCGTCCTCGTCGTCGGCGTCAACGGCGTCGGCAAGACGACCACCATCGGCAAGTTCGCCAAGTTCCTGCGCACCTACGACCGCACCGTCGTCGTCGGGGCGGCCGACACGTTCCGCGCCGCCGCGGTCGAGCAGCTCGCCACGTGGGCCGAGCGCGCGGGCGCCTCCATCGTCCGGCCGCAGCAGCAAGGGCAGGACCCGGCCTCGGTCGCCTTCCAGACCGTCGAGAAGGCCAAGAACGACGGCACCGAGATCGTGATCATCGACACCGCCGGCCGCCTCCAGACCAAGGGCGGGCTGATGGACGAGCTCTCGAAGATCAAGCGCGTGGTCGAGAAGCAGGCGCCCATCGCGGAGGTCCTGCTCGTGCTCGACGCGACGACCGGTCAGAACGGGCTGGCGCAGGCGGAGGCCTTCCTCGAGCACGCAGGCGTCACCGGACTGGTGCTGACGAAGCTCGACGGCTCGGCCAAGGGCGGCTTCGTCCTCGCCGTGCAGGAGCGCACCGGCATCCCGATCAAGCTCGTCGGCCAGGGCGAGGGCATCAACGACCTCACGGGCTTCACCCCGCACGTCTTCGCACAGCAACTGGTCGGGTAGGGCAGCGCACATGGCGATCGAGCACGACTACTTCGGCATCATCGACGAGACCGCGTCGGGCGGCCTGGCCTGGTCCGACACGGTGGACATGGCCGATCAGGCCGTCGAGGTCGAGCTGCTGGCCGACGACGAGACGGCGGTCACGGAGTACGCCCTCGACTCGGCCGCGGCGCTGATCCAGGCGCTGGAGGGCTTCGACGCGCGCGCCAGGGACGCCCTGATCGCGGAGCTCAGCTCCCGGCAGTCCGCGACCACCACTTACATCGACCGGCACGTCGACGCGATGGGGGAGAGCCTGATCGACCTCCTGGTGCACAACTCGGGGGACATCGCCGTGGACGTCCTGCGGTCGCTCCAGCTCCTCCACGTCGTCCTCCAGCCGGACGACGCCCGCGAGGACGAAGTGTTCGCCACGTTCGACTACTCCATCAGCCCCGACGACACGGACGCGATCCTCTCGGTCGCGTTCGACGTGCGCGGCGACGTCGTGGCGGTCGACACCCAGGGGTGATCCCGGTCCGCCCACAGCGGACACCGGGCGGCCCGGCACACGGCGGACGCCCGGTCCGCTCCCGGTAGACTTGTCGGATCATGGCTACTTTCGGCACGCTGTCCGACCGTCTCGCGGACACCTTCAAGAACCTGCGCACCAAGGGCAAGCTGTCGGCGGCGGACGTCGACGGCACCGTGCGCGAGATCCGTCGCGCCCTGCTCGACGCCGACGTCGCGCTCGACGTGGTGAAGGAGTTCACCGGCAAGGTCCGCGAGCGCGCGCTGAGCGACGACGTGAACAAGGCCCTCAACCCGGCGCAGCAGGTCGTCCAGATCGTCAACGAGGAGCTCGTCGCCATCCTCGGCGGCGAGCAGCGCCGTCTGCAGTTCGCGAAGAAGCCGCCGACGGTGATCATGCTCGCCGGTCTCCAGGGCGCCGGTAAGACGACCCTCGCCGGCAAGCTCGGCAAGTGGCTCATCAAGGACGGCCACACCCCGCTCCTCGTCGCGGCCGACCTCCAGCGCCCGAACGCGGTGACCCAGCTGCAGATCGTGGGCGAGCAGGCCGGTGTGCCCGTGTACGCCCCCGAGCCCGGCAACGGCGTCGGCAACCCGGTGAAGGTCGCGAAGGACGCACTGAAGTTCGCCGAGACCAAGCAGTACGACACGGTCGTCATCGACACCGCCGGCCGGCTCGGCGTCGACGCCGAGCTGATGAAGCAGGCGGCGGACATCCGCAAGGCGACCGATCCCGACGAGGTCCTGTTCGTCATCGACGCGATGATCGGCCAGGACGCGGTCGCGACGGCGAAGGCCTTCCAGGACGGCGTCGACTTCACCGGCGTCGTGCTCTCGAAGCTCGACGGCGACGCGCGCGGCGGCGCCGCGCTCTCGGTCGCCTCCATCACGGGCCGTCCGATCATCTTCGCCTCCACCGGCGAGGGACTGGACGACTTCGAGCCGTTCCACCCCGACCGCATGGCGTCGCGCATCCTCGACCTCGGCGACATCCTCACCCTCATCGAGCAGGCCCAGGAGGCCTTCGACGAGGAGGAGGCCCGCAAGGTCGCCGAGAAGTTCGCGACGGACAGCTTCACCCTCGACGACTTCCTCAAGCAGATGCAGCAGCTGCGCAACATGGGCTCCATCAAGAAGATGATGGGCATGCTCCCGGGCGCCGGGCAGATGAAGCAGCAGCTCGACAACTTCGACGAGAGCGAGATCGTCCGCACCGAGGCGATCATCCAGTCGATGACGAAGGCCGAGCGCACCACGCCCAAGCTCCTCAACGGCTCGCGCCGCCTCCGCATCGCGAAGGGCTCCGGAACCACGGTGACCGAGGTCAACCAGCTCGTCAACCGCTTCGAACAGGCGGCGAAGATGATGAAGACGGTGGCCAAGGGCGGCGTCCCGAACGTCCCCGGCATGGGTCCGATCCCGGGCGCGGGCTTCGCCGGCCGCAAGCCGCAGGCCAAGAAGAAGAAGGGTTCCCGCTCGGGCAACCCGGCGAAGCGTGCCGCAGAGAACGCCGCGATCGCCCAGGGCGTCGACCCCAACGCGACGTCGGCTCCCGCCGGCAGCGGCTTCGGCCTCGGCGGAGGGGGCGGCCAGAAGGGCGGCCCCACCGAGGAGGAGCTGGCCTCGCTGCAGAAGTTCCTGGGCCGCTAGCTCCGCCCGCTAGGCCCCAGGCCGCTCTAGAGTGTTGCGGCGAGCGGCGCCAGGCGATTCTCGATGCGGGCGGCGACGGCCCGCTGGCCCGCGGCGTTCGGATGGATGCCGTCCGGCTGCAGGAGGTCGGCCTTGCCTTCCAGCGGCCGTCCCAGGTCGAGGAAGTCCCCGTCGACTCGCTGCACGGCGGCGCCGACGATCTCGTCCACGCGATCCAGGGTCGCCGGCTGGGCATCGGCTCCCCAGATCCCCGTGATCCCGATGATGTGCGCGTGCGGGAAGGTGTCGCGCAGCTCCCCGAGCAGCCGGTCGGCCGACGCCGTCACGGCGGCAGGATCCTGGTCGCGGTCGTTGCGCGTCGCCGCGATGAGGATGAACTCGGGGTGGAGCTTCAGCGCGCGGTCCACCTGGTCGCGGTACGTCATGCCGTTCCAGCCGGCCTTCACGAAACCCGAGCCGGAGACGGCCAGGTCGTCGAGCCGCCAGCCGTGCTGCTCGGCGACGAGGGCGGGCCACGACTCATCGGGGGCGACGCCCTTGCCGAACGCGATGGAGTCGCCGATGGCGACGGCGGACGGCCGCTCCGCGGCGGCCGGTGCTGCCGCGGATTCGGCGGCGACCGGACGAGCCGTCGCCGCGCAGCCGGCCAGCGCCGTGACGACGACGCTCAGGGCGGCGAGGGCGATGGCGCTCCTCAGAGCGCGACGCGCGCGCGGGCGGGTGATCTGCACGAAGCGAGGATAGATCCCCGAAGTTGCGTGAATGCTGAGTGCCGCCCGGCGCGTCCGATTCCCCGGTCAGGCCCGTATTCCGTGCGGTCAGGCGTGCGGTGTCGCCGTGCCGGCGGCGCGTGCCTCCAGCAGGCCGTCGAGCTGTGTCAGAGCGACGGCCGCGATGGCCTGCTGACCTGCCACGGTCGGGTGCTCCCCGTCCGCCTGTACGAGCCCGCCCTGGTCGCGGTAGGGCTCGCCGAGGTCGATCCAGGTGCCGCCCTCGGCCGTCACCGCGGTCTCGAGCGCCAGGTCGAGGGGAGCGAGGTCCTCGTCGGATGCCGCCCCGCTGAGCGCGTCGTAGCCCAGGATCCGTGCGTGGGGGAGTGCGGTGTGCAGTTTGGTCACCGCAGCGGTCATCGCGGCCGACACGGTCGCCTCGTCCTGGCCGAGGTCGTTGTCGGACGCGCCGATCAGCACGAGCTGCGCGTCGTCCGCGATCGCATCGTCGACCTGGGCGTCGAACGTGGCTCCATCCGAGCCGGTCGCCACGAAGCCGGCGCCGGAGACGCTCAGGTTGTCGAGCACCCAGCGCCGGTCGACGGCCAGCAGCTCGGGCCACGCCTCGTTCGATTCGAGTCCGAGGCCGGCCTCGATGGAGTCTCCGATCACCGCGACGCGGGTGTGCGCGTTCGCCACCGGGGAGGCGACGGCGGCCTGCGGGGCCGCGCTCGAGCATCCGCTGAGCGCCACGGCACCGATCGTCGCCACCGTGACGATGGCGGCGAGGGCGGTGAGTGGACGATGAGTGAGCATGGAGGAGAGCCTACGAACCCAGGCTATGCCTTCCCTATGCGTGCCCGAGGTCGTCGCTGTGCGCGGCCGGTGCTCATCGGCCCAGACCGCCGCGCAGCTCGTGCGTCAGCGAGCTGACGACCGCCTGGAGGCTGCCGCCGTTCGCGGCCGCGACCGCGAGCTGCCGCTGGTAGCTGGCGCCGCCGTCCAGGATCCGCGTCACACCCTCCAGCTCCTCCACGCAGCCGAGGCGGTCGGCGGTCGGGCGCAGGTCGTCGACGAGCTCGCGCAGGGCCTCCGAGACGAGCCGCTCACGGCCGTCCGGTGCCACGATGATCTCGGCATCGAGCCCGTATCGGGCGGCGCGCCACTTGTTCTCCCGGACGAACCAGGGCTGCAGGGTCACCGGCTCCACCCCGTCGTCGAGGTCGCCCGCCATCCGGTCGGTCAGGCAGTGGATGAGCGCGCCGACCGCCCCCACCTCGTCCGCCGTCGACAGCCCGTCGCACGCGCGCATCTCGACGGTCCCCCACTTCGGCGACGGCCGGATGTCCCACCGGACCTCGGAGTGGTCGGTGACCACGCCCGTCGTCACGAGATCCTGGACGTACTCCTCGTAGTTCGCCCACGAGCCGAACTGCCAGGGCAGGCCCGCCGTCGGCAGCTGCTGGAACATGAGGGCGCGGTTCGAGGCGTACCCGGTCGCCGCCCCCGCCCAGTACGGGCTCGACGCGCTGAGGGCCTGCAGGTGCGGGTAGTAGGTGAGCAGGCCGTTGACGATCGGCAGGGCCTTGTCGCGCTCGTCGATGCCGACGTGCACGTGGACGCCCCAGATCATCATCTGGCGCCCCCACCACTGCGTGCGGTCGAGCAGGCGGTCGTAGCGCTCGTTCGGCGTGACCTTCTGGTCGTACCACTGGGCGAAGGGATGCGTCCCGGCGCACAGCAGCTCGACGCCGAGCGGGTCGGTGACCTCCCGCACCATCCCCATCAGCTCCTGCAGGTCGGCCACGGCGGCGGGGACCGTCCGGTGCACCCGGCTGACGAGCTCCACCGTGTTCAGGAGCAGCTCGTGGGTGATCTGAGGGTGCTCGCGGCCGTCGGGTGTGCCCAGCTCGCGGAGCACTTCGTCGGCGATGTGGACGAGGTCTCCCGTGGCGCCGTCGACGAGGGCGATCTCCCACTCGATTCCGACGGTGGAGCGCTCGGACTCCGAGAATTCGATCTGCAAGGGTGTCGTCCCGTCCGTCCGATTGTTCAAAGCAGGGCAGTATCTGACAGAATAGCTAGTTGAGTTCCGCCTTACCCGACCCTCTATCCGGTTCGGCGGGATACCAAAGACCTCCTGCCGAGTGTGCCCCCACGCCCGCGGCAGTCAGTTCGACGAAACTCACTCATCAACACAGGAGAATTGTGGCTGTCAAAATCCGTCTGAAGCGCCTCGGCAAGATTCGCGCTCCGTACTACCGCATCGTCGTCGCCGACTCGCGCACCAAGCGCGACGGTCGCGTCATCGAGGAGATCGGTCTGTACCACCCGACCGAGGAGCCCTCGCGCATCGAGGTCGACTCCGACCGCGCCCAGTACTGGCTCAGCGTCGGCGCTCAGCCGTCCGAGCAGGTCCTCGTGCTCCTCAAGCTCACGGGCGACTGGGGCAAGTTCAAGGGCGACAAGGACGCCGTCTCGACCGTGAAGACGGCCGACGAGAAGGTCGCCTTCGTCGCCGACGAGAAGAAGAAGCCGGTCCTCAAGCCGAAGGCCGAGAAGCCTGCTGCCGTCGCCGCCGAGGCAGAGGCCGTCGTCGAGGCCGAGGTCGTCGCCGAGGAGGCCGCTGAGGCCGAGGTCGTCGCCGAGGCCGAAGAGATCGTCGCCGAGGCCGACGGCGAGAAGGCGTAACACCTTGCTCGCACCCGCGCTCACGCATCTGGTCAAGGGCATCGTCGACCACCCGGACGACGTGCACGTCGTGGCCAAGAATTCGCCGCGTGGCGAGGTCCTCGAGATTCGTGTGAATCCCGAGGACCTCGGCCGGGTGATCGGTCGCTCCGGTCGTACGGCCAAGGCGCTTCGCACGCTCGTGTCCGCGCTGGCCGACGGCCGTCGCGTCCGCGTCGACGTCGTCGACGACTGAGGTGGCCGACCACAAGCTGCCCCGCAAGGACGTCGCTCCGCGACCTGATCAGACCGAGCTCCGCATCGGGCGGCTCACGAAGGCCCACGGGCTCAAGGGAGCCCTCAAGCTGGAGCTGTTCACGGACGAGCCGGAGAAGCGGTTCGTCCCGGGCGCCGAGTTCACCCTCCAGGTGCCGACGGCGTCGAAGTGGCACGGCAAGACCCTCCGGCTCACCGAGCTGCGCTGGTACAACGGCCACGCCGTCGGGTTCTTCGAGGGCGTCGACGACCGCGACGAAGCCGAGACCCTGGTCAAGGCCATCCTCTGGGTGAGTCAGGACGTCAAAGAGCTGCCCGAGGAGGAGGACGCCTGGTACGACCACCAGCTGGTCGGCCTGAGCGCCGTCCGCGACGGTCAGCCGGTCGGAACGGTCGCCCGGGTGGATCACCTCCCGGCGCAGGATCTGCTGGCGATCAAGACCGACGCCGGCGAGGTCCTCGTGCCGTTCGTCAAGGCGATCGTGCCCGAGGTCGACCTTGCCGCCGGCACCGTCATCCTCACTCCGCCGACGGGGCTCTTCGAAGAGATCCCTGAGGTCGAGGAATCGGCGCCCGAGGAATCGGACACGGAGGATTCCGCCACCGAGGAGCCGTCGGCCGACAGCTGACCACGCATCATTCGACGCCAAGCGCCCCGACCGGACGGTCGGGGCGTTTCGCGTCTCAGCCGACGATCGCCAGCCCCCGCGCGCGGAGCCCTCGCGCATCCGTCCCCAGTGCGCCGGCGAGGCGCTCGTGGGTCGCGACGATGTGCCGGTGGATGTACTCCGCCGCGGCGTCCGCATCCCGTGCGGCGACCAGGTTCATAATGCTGCGGTGCTCCTCCCAGGCGGTCCGCCGGGATTCCTCGCTGCGGACCTCCAACCAGCGCGTGCGCGACAGCCGCGTCATGGCGGAGTCGACCGAGTCGGCGAAGAAGTGGTTGCCGCTGAGGGCGGCCAGGCGCACATGGAAGCCGGTGCCCGCACCGATCGCGTCCTCGTGGGTGCGCCCGAGGTCGTACTTCCCGAGTCGCTCGGCGAGAGCGGCGATCTCCTCGTCGGACGCCCGCGCGCAGGTGAGGCGGACCGCTGCCGTCTCGAGGGCATCGCGGAGCTCGCTGAGCCGCCCGATCTCGCCCAGGTCGATGGGGGAGACCTGCCAGGCGCGCCCGTCGCGCGAGACGAGTCCTTCGCCCTCCAGTCGCATCAGGGCGGCGCGCAGGGGGGTGCGGGAGACCCCGAGGTCCGTCTCGAGTCCGCGCTCGGTGAGGCGTGATCCCGGCACGCGGTCGAGGTCGAGGATCTCGGCCCGCAAGCGTTCGTAGGCGGTCGGCTGCTCGCTCATGGCGTCCTCTCGACGTCGACTGCCGGTTTGGTGCACCGGCTTGGTATACCACTAGGGTATACCGCATGATGCCCGTTCTCCAACGATCCGGCCCGCGACGTCCCCGCCCGTGGCTGATGCTCGGCTTCGGCGTGCTCGCCCAGGCGAGCTCCACCGTGTTCGTCTCGACGCCGGCGTTCCTCATCCCGCTGCTCCACTCCGAGCGCGGGCTCAGCCTCGCCCAGGCGGGGCTGCTCGCCTCCGCACCCACACTCGGGCTGGTGCTGACGCTGATCGCGTGGGGCGCCCTCAGCGACCGCATCGGGGAGCGCTGGGTCATCGCCTCCGGGCTCGCCCTGACCGCGCTGGCCGGACTGGGCGCGATGTTCGTCTCGTCCTACGTCGCCCTCGGCGTCTTCTTCCTGCTGGGCGGGATGGCTGCGGCCAGCCCGAACGCGGCGAGCGGCCGGGTCGTCATCGGCTGGTTCCCCAAGGAGCGCCGGGGACTGGCCATGGGCATCCGGCAGATGTGCCAGCCGCTGGGCGTCGCCATCGCGGCGATCTCGATCCCCGTGCTCGCGAGCGCCGGGGGCGTCGCTGCGGCACTCGTCGTCCCGACCGTGCTCTGCGCCGTCTCCGCCGTGCTGTGCGCCGCCGGGATCGTCGACCCGCCCCGTCCGCCGCGCACGGCGCGGGCCGGTGAGGCGCCGCACCAGCAGGCCGTCTGGCGCCCGTATCGCGAGACGTCGCTGCTCTGGCGCATCCACGGTGTGTCGATGCTGCTCGTCGTGCCGCAGTTCACCATCTCCACCTTCGGGCTGGTGTGGCTCGTCACCCAGCTGCACTTCTCGTCGCTGGCGGCGGGAGTCGTCATCGGCGTGAGCCAGTTCGCCGGCGCGATCGGGCGGATCGGGGTGGGCGTGCTGAGCGACCGGGTCGGCAGCCACCTGAGGCCCCTGCGCTGGGTGTCGTTCGCCGCCGTCGGCGTCATGCTGCTCATGGCGGCGGCCTCGGCCCTCGGCTCCGTCCCCGCCGCCGTGATCCTGATCGTCGCCGCGATCGTCACCGTCGCCGACAACGGGCTCGCCTACACCTCGGTGGCCGAGATCGCCGGGCCGTTCTGGTCGGGACGCGCGCTCGGGGCGCAGAACACCGGTCAGTTCCTGGCGGCCTCCGTCGTAGGGCCGGCGGTCGGCGGTCTGATCGGCTGGCTCGGCTATCCGGTCGCGTTCGCGCTGGTCGCGCTCTGCCCCGCGGTCGCCACCCCCCTGGTGCCGCGCGATCGGGAGCTGGCCGTCGTGCCCGAATAGACTCGACTCCATGCGCATCGATATCGTCACGATCTTCCCGACGTTCTTCGATGTGCTGGACATCTCCCTGCTCGGCAAGGCGCGCCAGTCCGGCATCATCGAGCTCGGCGTCCACGACCTCCGCGACTACACCCACGACCGGCACCGCACGGTCGACGACACCCCGTACGGCGGCGGCGCCGGAATGGTGATGAAGCCGGAGCCCTGGGGCGAGGCGCTGGATCACGTGCTCGGCGACGGTGCGGACGACCCCGTCGTGATCTTCCCGTCTCCGGCGGGGGAGGTCTTCACCCAGGCCATCGCACGCGAGCTCGCCGGCGAGCAGCACCTCGTGTTCGGCTGCGGCCGCTACGAAGGGATCGACCAGCGCGTCTTCGACGACACGTCCGCTCGGGCGCGGGTGCGGTTGATGAGCATCGGGGACTACGTGCTCAACGGCGGCGAGGTCGCCACGATGGCCATGATCGAGGCGGTCGGGCGACTGATCCCCGGGGTCGTCGGCAATCCGGAGAGCCTCGTCCAGGAGTCCCACGAGGACGGCCTGCTGGAGTACCCGAGCTACACCAAGCCCGCCGAATGGCGCGGCCACCCGGTGCCGCCCGTCCTGCTCTCGGGCAACCACGGGGCGATCGCGACCTGGCGGCACGACCAGCAGATCGAGCGCACCCGCCGCGTCCGGCCCGACCTCCTGCCGTGACCTGCCGCGCTACGGCGCGGAGAGGATCAGCGGGCCGGCGTCGGTGATGGCGACGGTGTGCTCCGAGTGGGCGCCACGTGAGCCGTCCGCACTGCGCAACGTCCAGCCGTCGGGATCGGTGAAGATCTCGTCGGTGGTCTCGAGGAACCAGGGCTCGATCGCGATGACGAGTCCGGGCTTCAACGGGAATCCCCGTCCGGCGCGGCCGTCGTTCGGCACGTGCGGGTCGCCGTGCATCGTGCGGCCGACGCCGTGGCCGCCGAACTGCGTGTTGATCGAGTAGCCCTCGGCGTGCGCGACAGCGGCGATCGCGGCGGAGATGTCGCCGATCCGTCCGCCGGGCTGCGCGGCGGCGATCCCCGCGGCGAGCGCGCGGCGGGTGGTGTCGATGAGGCGGAGGTCCTCGTCGCGAGCCGACCCGACGACGATGGAGATCGCGGAGTCGGCGACCCAGCCGTCGACGCTCGCGGCGAAGTCGAGGCTCAGGAGGTCGCCGTCCTGTAGACGGTAGTCGTGGGGGAGGCCGTGCAGCACGGCGTCGTTCACCGAGGTGCAGATCACCTTGCCGAACGGGCTGGCCCCGAACGACGGGTGGTAGTCGATGTAGCAGGACTCGGCGCCGCGCTTCCGGATGAGCGCGTGCGCGATGCGGTCGAGCTCCAGCAGGTTGACGCCGACCGTGGCGGCCGCGGCCGTCTCGGCCAGCACCTCGGCGACGAACCGGCCGGCCGGCCGCATCTGCTCGATCTCCGCGGGGGTCCTCAGCTCGATCACGGGTGCGTCCTCCTCCGGTCGCCGCGCACGTCGTGCACGGGCGGATCCCAGTCTTCCACGGCGATTCGGCCCTCGGCGAACCCGCAGCCGCCGCACAGGCGCGCGCGGCTACCCTGAAGGCGTGATCATCCGCAAGGCGTTCTACTGGTGGCTCTTCCCGTCCGCCGTGGTGCTCCCGGTGTGGCTGCTGATCGGCTGGGCGTCGTTCAGCCAGGGCAGCGGCTGGAGCTTCCTCGGGCTGCTGATCCTGTGCCCGATCCTCTTCCTCGCCCAGCTGGCCGTCGGCGGCATCACGGTCGCCCGCCGCAGCGCGCGCGATGTCCGTGCGGTCTCCTGGGCGGACGTCGCCCTGCTGACCGGGTGGCACGCCTCCGTCATCGCCTTCGGGTTCTTCCCGGCCGGGGCGACGGGCTGGCTGGCGGTGCTCGCTGTCGTGTTCTTCCTCGGGACGTTCTGGCTCGTGCTCTGGGAGCTCGTCACCGACATGCGTGCGCGCGTGCAGGAGACGTTCGCCGCGTACGAGCGCGCTGCGCAGCCCCAGCAGGTGCACCGCCCGGACCCCCAGTTCGACAGCGTGGAGTACATCGTCGTCGAAGAACGGCACGACGAGCGCTGACCCGCTTTGGCGGTTGAGGCCTCGGCATGGCAGAATTGATACTTGTGCCGCGGCCAGGCTCTGCCACAGGGGAGCCAGCATCTCTCGCGCACACCCCAACCGAATGAAACGGCCGGCCGCGCGCGAGCCCGGAGGCCCCGAATCCGTCCCCGACCTGTCGGCGGGTGCAGAGAGCGAACATCCATGCATATCCTCGACCAGGTCGACGCCGCGTCCCTCAAGTCGGACGTCCCCGCGTTCCGCGCCGGCGACACCGTCAAGGTGCACGTCAACATCATCGAAGGCACGCGCTCGCGTGTCCAGGTCTTCCAGGGCGTCGTCATCGGCCGCTCGGGCGAGAGCGTCCGCGAGACCTTCACGGTCCGCAAGATCAGCTTCCAGGTCGGCGTCGAGCGCACCTTCCCGGTGCACTCGCCGGTCATCGACAAGATCGAGGTCGTCACCCGCGGTGACGTCCGTCGGGCCAAGCTCTACTACCTGCGCGAGCTGCGCGGCAAGAAGGCGAAGATCAAGGAGAAGCGCGACAACTGAGCTGCCCCCAGCAGCGACTCGCGCGGCATCCGCCGCCGTCATCCTGAGCTCCCGGTCCTACACTGGACCGGGAGCTCAGGCGGTTAAATGACGGAAGAGACTGTTTCCCCGAGAGCGCAGCGAGCGCCGGGGGAGGAGCGCGACAGGCAGCGCTCGGTCGTGCGATTCGTCCGGGACATCGCCGTCATCGTCGTGGTGGCCCTGCTGGTCTCGTTCCTGGTCAAGACCTTCGTCGTCCGGTCCTTCTACATCCCCTCCGGGTCGATGGAGAACACCTTGCAGATCCAGGACAAGATCATCGTCAACGAGCTGCAGCCGTCCCTGTTCCCGGTGGCCCGCGGCGACGTGGTCGTGTTCCGCGATCCGGGCGGGTGGCTGCCCCCTGCGGCACCCACCCACCAGAACGCGATCGGGCAGGCCGTCGACACGGCGTTGACCTTCGTCGGGCTCTCCGCCTCGGACAGCGACGACCATCTGGTCAAGCGGGTGATCGGCCTCCCCGGCGATCGGGTCGCGTGCTGCAGCGCCACCGGACGGCTCACGGTGAACGGGGTCGCCATCGACGAGCCGTACATCATCATCCCCTCCGGGCAGCAGAACGCCGCGACCCTCGCGTTCGACGTCACCGTCCCTGCCGGCGAGCTGTGGGTGATGGGGGACAACCGGTACGGCTCGCAGGACTCCTCCCGCAATCAGGGCCTGCCGGGCCACGGGTTCGTCCCCCTGGCCAATGTGGTCGGGCGCGCGTTCGTGATCAGCTGGCCGGCGAGCCGGTGGACCTGGCTGGACGACTATCCTGAAGTCTTCGCACGTGTGGAGGAGAAGTCAGGATGATGGCCCCGGTGACGCCGACGCTGCGCTTCGAGAAGGCGCTGTACCGCGACGGTGTGACGTCGATCGTCGCCGTTGACGAGGTCGGGCGCGGCGCCCTCGCCGGCCCGGTCGCGGTCGGCATGGTCGTCATCGACACCGCGGTCAAGCGCATCCCCGTCGGGCTGCGCGACTCGAAGCTGCTGCCGGAGCCCGCCCGCGAGGCGCTGGAGCCCGCGTGCCGTCGCTGGAGCCTGTTCCACGCCGTCGGGCTCGCCTCGGCCGCCGAGGTCGACTCCGTCGGAATCATGAAATGCCTGGGCCTCGCCGGCGCGCGCGCCCTCGCGCAGCTGGAGGAGCAGGGCGCCGACGTGCGAGACAGCACGCTGATCCTCGACGGCAACTACGACTACCTCAACCCGTCGCTGATGCGGCCCGCCCGCGTCGTCACACGGGTGAAGGCCGACCGCGACTGCGCGTCGGTGGCCGCGGCCTCGGTGATCGCGAAGGTGCATCGCGACCGGCTCATGATCCAGCACGACACGCAGTACCCGGGCTACGGCTGGGCGAGCAACAAGGGCTATTCCTCCCGCGAGCACTTCGCCGCGCTCTCCACGCTCGGGCCGAGCGCACTGCACCGGCTCACCTGGCTCAAAGAGAGCTCCATGCTCGACATTCCGCTCTGAGGCCCGGACCGGCATAGACTTGGCAGACGATGGATGAAGACGAGTTCGACGACTACGACCGCGAGGTCGAGTTGGCTTTGTATCGCGAGTATCGGGACGTCGTCTCGCAGTTCAAGTACGTGATCGAGACGGAGCGGCGGTTCTACCTCGCGAACGAGGTGGAGTTCGTGCGCCGGGACACCGAGCACGACTTCTACTTCGAGCTGACGATGAACGACGTGTGGGTGTGGGATGTGTACCGCGCCGACCGGTTCGTGAAGTCCGTGCGCGTGCTGACCTTCAAGGACGTCAACATCGAGGAGCTCTCGAGCAAGGAGTTCGAGCTCCCCAAGGAGCTCGCGCTCGACGAGTAGCCCGATTCCCTCCACAGGGGGTCTCATCTAACGGTTCTGCACTGATCCGCATCCACCCTCAGCCCTGAACGACCTCTCCGCCGAAGCTGGTGGCGGGAGGAAACATGGCAGAGAAGGATGAACTCGGTCGACGCGGAGAGATCGTCGCGGCCCGATGGCTCGAGGCGGCGGGATGCGTCGTGATCGAACGCAATTGGCGCTGCGCGAGCGGTGAGATCGATCTCGTGCTGCGTCAGGGCACGACCACGGTCTTCGCCGAGGTGAAGACGCGCACGTCGCTCGCCTACGGTCATCCGTTCGAGGCGATCACCCGGGCCAAGCAAGCGCGGCTGCGCCGGCTGGCCGCGGAATGGTGTCACGAGAACGGGCCGGTACCCGGCGAGATCCGGATCGACGCGGTCGCAGTAATCGACGCGTGGAGCGCCGAGCCGTCCGTCGAGCACCTGGCCGGAGTCGTCTGATGGCTCTCGCGCGTGCCTTCGCGGTGGCGTTGACGGGAGTGCGCGGCGATATCGTCGAGGTCGAGGCCGACATCTCCGCCGGTCTCCCGGCGTTCGTCCTGATCGGGCTCCCGGACGCCGCGCTCGGGGAGTCCCGCAAGCGGGTAAGTGCGGCCGCCGTCAACGCCGGGAGTCCGCTCACCCAGCGCAAGCTGACAGTCAACCTGTCTCCGGCATCCCTTCGAAAACAGGGGAGCGGCTTCGACCTGGCGATCGCCATCGCGGCTCTGGCCGCCGCGGGCGACGTGCCCGCCGCATCCGCCGCTCGCGCCGTCCATCTGGGCGAGCTCGGACTCGACGGGCGTCTGCGTCCGGTCCCCGGGGTGCTCCCGGCCGTGCTCGCCGCACGCGACGCGGGGTTCGGGCGGGTGCTCGTCCCGACCGCCAATGCGGCCGAGGCGCAGCTGGTCGACGGAGTCGAGGTGGTCGCGGTGACCGGTCTGCGTGCGGCGGCCATCGCACACGGGGCCGATCTCGACCCGATCGACGTGGATCCCGTCGACGGTCCCGCGGTCGAGGTGTCGCAGACGTCCGAACCGGATCTCGCCGACGTCGCGGGGAACGACGAGGCCGTCGACGCTCTCGTGGCCGCAGCGGCGGGAGGACATCATGTGGCGATGGTCGGACCGCCGGGTGCGGGCAAGACCATGCTCGCGCGCCGGCTCCCTTCTCTCCTCCCCGACCTGACGGGAGAGGAGGCGTTGGAGTCGACGTCCATCCGTTCCCTCGTCGGTCTCGGCGTCGGCGGAGGCCTCGTCCGTCGGCGGCCGTTCGAGGCGCCCCACCACACCGCCAGCGCTGTGTCGCTCATCGGCGGCGGGAGCGGCCGCATCGTTCCCGGCGCGATCGTCCGCGCCACGAACGGGGTGCTCTTCCTCGACGAGGCCGCCGAGTTCCCGCCGTCCGTCCTCGACGCACTGCGGCAGCCCCTCGAGTCCGGTGCGGTCAGCATCCACCGAGCGAGCGGGGCGGCGACGTTCCCGGCGCGGTTCCAGCTCGTCCTCGCCTCGAACCCGTGCCCGTGCGGCCGGTACGGATCGGTCGACGAGGAGTGCACCTGCACGCCCATCGCCCGACGGCGCTACCTCGCCCGGATGTCCGGCCCGCTTCTCGACCGTGTGGACATCCATCTCACGGTGCGACGACTGGGTCTCGCGGCGCTGCGAGCGGGGTCGGACGGCGACCGGAGCCCGCGGACGAGCGCCGCGCTCCGCGAACGTGTCGAGGTCGCCCGGGCCGCGGCCGTCGCCCGACTGGCCGGGACCGGCTGGCGGCGCAACGCGGATGTCGCCGGGACCTGGCTGCGCTCCGGAGCCAGGCGCGTGGGGGCGGCGGCGATCGGGCCCCTCGACCGGGCGCTGGAGCGAGGCTCGATCACCATGCGCGGCTACGATCGTGCCCTGCGTCTCGGTTGGACCCTCGCCGACCTCGACGGCGAGGCCGCGCCGACGGCGGAGCACATCGGCCGGGCGCTGTTCCTCCGCCGGGGGATCGGCGCATGATCGGCACATCCGCCTTCCTCGGCATCCCGCATCGACGGATCGCGACCCTCCTCGACGCGGTCGCACCGGAACCCGGCTCCTCAGGGCGATCGGCGGAGTCGGAGGCCCTCGAAGCACGGTTCGCCCGGGCCGTCCTCAGCACGATGATCGAGCCCGGCGATACCGACGCCGGCGCCCTGATGGGCGCGCTCGGGCCGATCGAGGCGGCGAGGTGCGTCGTCGACGGGGTCGATGCGGCCGATCTGCTCGCCCGGGTCGGCGCCGACCCGTCCAGTGCTCGGCAGCGCTCCCGTCTGACGGGTGCCCTGGAACGGTGGCGAGCCCGCGGCTCGGCGGAGGCCGGGGCCCGGGCGCTCGAGATGGCGGCGCACGTCCATGCGCGCCTGCTCGCACCCGAAGACGCGGGATGGCCGCAGGGCCTTCCCTCACTCGGCGCAGGCGAGCCGGTCGCCCTGTGGGTGCGTGGCGACCCGACGAGGCTCGAGCGTCTCGACCGGTCCGTCTCGCTGGTCGGCGCTCGTGCTGCGACCGGATACGGCGAGCACGTGGCGATGGAGAGCGCGGCAGGGCTCGGCGATCGGGGCTTCGCGGTGGTCTCGGGCGGCGCCTACGGCATCGACGGTGCCGCGCACCGGGCCGCGGTCGCGAGCGGGCACGTCACCGTGGCGTTCCTGGCCGGGGGAGTGGATCGGCTCTATCCGGCCGGTCACAGCGACCTGTTGCGCCGAGTGGGCGACACCGGCCTCCTGATCGGCGAGCTCCCGTGCGGTTCGACACCCACCCGGTGGCGCTTCCTCATGCGCAACCGGCTCATCGCGGCGGTGAGCGGGGCGACCGTGGTCATCGAGGCGGGTCATCGCTCCGGATCCCTCAACACGGCCGGGCACGCGGCAGAGATGGGCCGACCGCTGGGAGCCGTGCCGGGGCCAGTGACCTCTCCTGCATCCGCCGGATGCCACCGACTCATCCGCGAGTACGCGGCGACGTGCGTCACCACGGTCGACGAGATGGCCGAACTGGCCGACCCGATCGGCGCGGGACGGGACGCCGGGTACCCGGAAGGAGCAGACCCCGACAGCCCGGACGGTGTGGTCCTCTCGGCGGTGAGGGCCGGACGTGGAGGCGATCCCGAGGACCTCGCCCACACGACGGGCCTGGCGTCGAGACACGTGGTCGCCGCGCTGGGGAGACTCGAACTGGCCGGCGCCGTCAGGCTGACCGGACGGGGATGGGAGGCCGCGCCCTGACCTCAGGTCCGCCCCTGCACGAAGGCCGATCCGCCATCCGCCGATCCGCCATCCGCCGATCCGCCGAGGGTCGCTGCGCCGATCGAGGACCGCGGCGGGGGATGCTGGAGAGGTGAAGTTCACGGACGCGATCGACGGGTACGCGCGACACCTCCAGGTCGAGCGCGGATACTCGGCGCAGACGGTGCGGGCCTATCGGTCCGACCTGGCGTCGCTGGCCGCGTTCGCCGCAGGGCGCGACACGGACGACACGGCTGCGCTCTCGCTCGAACTGCTCCGCGATTGGCTGTGGGAGGGCGCCCAGCGCGAACTGGCGAAGGCGACGCTCGCGCGGCGATCCGCGGCGGCGCGCGGGTTCAGCGCCTGGCTGACACGCGCCTCGGGGGAGCAGAGCGACCCCGCCGCACGGCTGCGCGCCCCGCGACCGGACAAGACGCTCCCGCGCGTGATCACCCGCGCTCAGATGGACGAGCTGCTCGCCGGCCTCGCCGCGCGCGCGGACGACGGAGACCCGGGCGCCCTGCGCGACCTCACCGTCATCGAACTCCTCTACGCGACAGGGATCCGCGTGTCCGAGCTGACGGGACTCGACGTGGACGACGTCGACCTCGACCGGCTGACCGTGCGGGTGCTGGGCAAAGGGGCGAAGGAGCGCGTCGTACCGTTCGGCGTCCCGGCACGCACCATCCTGCGGCGCTACCTCGGCGACGCCCGGCCGGCGCTGGCCGCCGATCGCTCGGGCCCGGCCCTCCTCCTCGGCGCGCGAGGCGGACGCCTCGGCTCCCGCGCGGTGTACGACCTCGTCGCCGGCCTCTTGCAAGAGATCCCCGGCGCAGGGCCGGCCGGTCCGCACACGCTGCGCCACACGGCAGCCACCCACCTGCTCGACGGCGGCGCGGACCTGCGCGCCGTGCAGGAGATCCTCGGCCATGCCAGCCTCGGCACCACCCAGATCTACACGCACGTCTCGACGGAGCGGCTCAAGGAGAGCTACCGCCTCGCACACCCGCGCGCCTGAGCCAGGCTCACCCGCCGCGGCCGAGGGGCAGCAGCACAGACGGGGGCACGCGGCCGAAGAACAGCAGGGGCGAGACGTATGCGCCGTCCACCCGCACCCCGACGTGGAGGCATCCTCCGCCGCAGTGCCCGCCCGACGCCACGAGCCCGACGGCAGCGTCACGCGCGACCGGCTGACCGGCGACGAGCTCCGTCGCGAGCGGCTCGTAGCTCGAGAGCACTCCTCCGCCGTGATCGAGGGTGAGCACCGGCCGGTCCACCACCACCCCGGCGAAGCGGACCGTCGCGTCGGCGGGCGCGGTCACGGGCACCTCGGGCGTAGCCGCCAGGTCGATGCCGCGGTGTCCGGCGGCGTACGGGCTCGGGGGAGCGGCGAACGCTTCGACGACCCGGGCAGGGACGACAGGCCACGCCCACCGCGCCGCGGAGTCGGTCGGGAATCCCGTCGCAGGACCAGGCGCGAGCACGGCCGCGGCGCCCGGCGGTACACCGGTCGCCCCCACTCCCGCCACCAACAGGAGGAGCGCGCTCACGCGCCATGCCCGTCTCCCGCAGCCGGCACCACCGAGGGTCCGGCGTCCCCGTCGTCCCATCGCTCGCTCCTTCCGCCACCTCCACCCTCGCGGGCAGGCGGCAGCGCACGGGGTGGCGAGCGCGAACGGTGGAGAACGGTCATTCTTCACATCCGACGCATGTCGATGTTGCCGAGCGCCGATCCGGGCGTACCGTGTCTAGCGCCGGTTCGCGCGCGCCCGGGCGGGCCGGCGGATCGGCGGCGGCACACAATCGAACAAGGGGAACTCATGTCTGGACAACGCAGCACCGATGACGCGGGGAGCGACACCGGATATCAGCCCACCTCGGCGATGAAGCGCCGGGTGGTCGGACTCGCGGTCTCGGCCGCGATCGGCGGATTCCTGTTCGGATTCGACTCGTCGGTGATCAACGGCGCCGTGGACTCGATCCAGCACAACTTCGCGCTGAACGCCTTCGTGACCGGCTTCATCGTCGCGATCGCCCTGCTCGGCTGCGCACTCGGCGCCTACCTCGCCGGACGGCTGGCGGACCGCTGGGGCCGACTCAAGGTCATGCTCCTCGGTGCCGTCCTGTTCCTCGTGAGTTCGATCGGCGCCGGTCTCGCCTTCTCGGTCTGGGACCTCGGCCTCTGGCGTGTGATCGGCGGCCTCGGTATCGGCATCGCCTCGGTGGTCGCTCCGGCCTACATCGCCGAGATCGCGCCCAAGCGGTCGCGCGGCGGCCTCGCCTCGCTGCAGCAGCTCGCGATCACCATCGGTATCTTCGTCGCCCTCCTCTCGGACGCCCTCCTCGCCGGCACGGCGGGCTCCGCGTCCAGCCAGCTGTGGTTCGGGCTGGAGGCGTGGCGCTGGATGTTCCTCGTCGGCGTCGTCCCGTCGGTCGTCTACGGCATCCTCGCCCTGACCATCCCGGAGTCGCCCCGCTACCTGCTCGCGACCGGCAAGCGCGACGAGGCGCGCGCGATCTTCGCCACGCTCGTCCCGGAGAGCGAGGTCGACCGGCAGATCGCCGACATCGAGCGCGCGATCGCGGAGGACAAGGAGGGGGCCAAGGCGTCGCTGCGCGGCAACCGCTTCGGTCTCAAGCCGATCGTCTGGATCGGCATCATCCTGTCGATCTTCCAGCAGTTCGTCGGCATCAACGTGATCTTCTACTACTCGACGACCCTCTGGCGCGCCGTGGGCTTCACCGAGAGCAACTCGCTGCTCATCACCGTCATCACCTCGGTCACCAACGTCGTGGTGACGATCGTCGCCATCCTGCTCGTGGACCGGGTCGGCCGGCGCCCGATCCTGCTCACCGGCTCCGTCGGCATGGCGCTGTCCCTCGGGGTGATGGCGCTGTCGTTCGCCTTCGCCACGAAGGTGCACGGCGAGGTCTCGCTCCCCGACCCGTGGGGACCCGTCGCGCTGGTCGCGGCGAACGTCTTCGTGGTCTGCTTCGGTGCGTCGTGGGGGCCGCTGGTCTGGGTGCTGCTGGGCGAGATCTTCCCGTCGCGGATCCGTGGAGCGGCACTCGGCGTCGCGGCGTCGGCCCAGTGGATCGCCAACTTCCTCGTCACGGTGTCGTTCCCGCCGATGTCGGACTTCTCGCTGGTGTTCACCTACGGGATGTACGCCGTCTTCGCCGCACTCTCGTTCTTCTTCGTGTTCTACAAGATCCCGGAGACCAAGGGCATGGCGCTGGAGCAGGCGGAGACGCTCTTCACGAACGCGAAGGGGCGCGGACGCGGGCCGCAGGTGCGCGCCGGCGGCGACATCGTGTGACCGTCCGTTCCTGATAGGATGTGCGGAGCACTCCGCTCGTCGGAGTGACTACGCGTGCCCGGACACCCGCAGGGTGGGGCGCACTTCCACCGGTCTCCCTCACAGCTCACCGCGGTCCTTCCGCGCGGAGCGTGCCGGGAGCGGACGTGCGCGGGGCACCAGGAGCGGTGGCCGCCGGCCGCCGTGGACAACCGCATACCGCACCCGGACGACGCACGCGTCGCCGGGCGCGTCAAACACAAGGAGAAACGGCAATGGCCGTCGTCACCATGCGCCAGCTGCTCGACAGCGGCGTCCACTTCGGACACCAGACCCGCCGCTGGAACCCGAAGATGAAGCGATTCATCCTCACGGAGCGCTCGGGCAGCTACATCATCGACCTGCAGCAGTCGCTCACGTACATCGACAAGACCTACGACTTCGTCCGCGAGACGGTCGCCCACGGCGGCACCATCCTCTTCGTCGGCACCAAGAAGCAGGCGCAGCAGGCCATCGCCGAGCAGGCGACCCGCGTGGGCCAGCCCTACGTCAACCAGCGCTGGCTGGGTGGTCTGCTGACCAACTTCCAGACCGTGTCCAAGCGCCTCGCCCGCATGAAGGAGCTCGAGGAGCTCGACTTCGAGGGCACCACCAGCGGCTTCACCAAGAAGGAGCTGCTGATCAAGAAGCGCGAGCTGGACAAGCTGCACAAGTCGCTCGGCGGCATCCGCAACCTGACGAAGACCCCGAGTGCGCTCTGGGTCGTCGACACCAAGAAGGAGCACCTCGCGATCGACGAGGCGAAGAAGCTGGGCATCCCGGTCATCGCCATCCTCGACACGAACTGCGACCCGGACGAGGTCCAGTACCCGATCCCGGGCAACGACGACGCCATCCGCTCCGTCGGCCTCCTCACCCGCATCGTCGCCGACGCCGCGGCCGAGGGCCTGATCCAGCGTCACCAGAAGCCTGAAGAGGGCACCGAGCCGGCCGAGCCGCTCGCCGAGTGGGAGCAGGAGCTGCTGCAGGGCCAGGCCGAGGTGCAGTCGAGCGCCGAGACCGAGAAGGCCGCTGACGCCGACCTCGCCGAGGCCGAGGCGGACTCCGCCGAGGTCATCGCCGAGGGCGAGGCGGACGCCGAGGTCGCCGCGGAGACCGAGGTCGCTGCTGAGGACGAGGCCGCGGTCGAGGCCGAGGCCGAGACCAAGTAGTCCCCACCCCACCCGCTTTCGACTAGAAGGTTCCAGTTACGAACATGGCAAACATCAGCATCGCTGACATCAAGGCCCTGCGCGAGCAGCTCGGCACGGGCATGGTCGACACCAAGAAGGCGCTCGAAGAGGCCGGTGGCGACATCGAGAAGGCGACCGAGATCCTGCGCCTGAAGGGTGCGAAGGGCAACGCGAAGCGTGCCGACCGCTCCACCAGCGAGGGACTCGTCGCCGCCAAGGAGAACGGCAGCGGCACCGCCACCATGATCGAGCTCGCGTGCGAGACCGACTTCGTGGCGAAGGGCGAGAAGTTCATCGCCCTGGCAGACAAGGTCCTGGACGCGGCGTCCGCTGCGGGCGCGACCACCGTCGAGGAGGCCCTGGCCGCCCCCGCCGGCAGCCAGACCGTCGCCGAGCTCATCGGTGACGAGGCCGCCATCCTGGGCGAGAAGGTCGAGCTCCGCCGCGTCGCCTCGATCTCGGGCGAGCACTTCGCGATCTACCTGCACAAGACCTCCAAGGACCTGCCGCCGCAGGTCGGTGTCGTTGTCGGCTACGCCGGCGACGACGCGGAGACCGCCCGCAGCATCGCGCAGCACATCTCGTTCGCCAACCCGACCTACCTCACCCGTGAGGACGTCCCGGCCGCCGAGGTCGAGAACGAGCGTCGCATCGTCGAGGAGATCTCGCGCAACGAGGGCAAGCCGGAGGCCGCGCTCCCGAAGATCATCGAGGGTCGCCTCGGTGCGTTCTTCAAGCAGGTCGCCCTGCTCGAGCAGGAGTACGCCCGCGACAACAAGCTGACCATCTCCCAGGTGCTGAAGGACTCGGGTCTCACCGTGTCCGGCTTCGCCCGGTTCAAGGTCGGCGCTTAGCCCACCGATGAAGGAGTCCGGATCGCTCGTGAGCGATCCGGACTCCTTTTCTGTGCGCGCACCCATATGCGCACGACGCACCACGCACTAGCGTAAGAACGAAAAACCCCAGGAAGGACCATTCACGCATGTCGGCAGCTACCAAGAGGCGCAGGGTCCTTCTCAAGCTCTCCGGAGAGGCGTTCGGCGCCGGTCAGCTGGGGGTCAACCCCGACATCGTCAGCGGCATCGCGCGCGAGATCGCCCAGGCCGCCGGGGACGTCGAGATCGCGATCGTGGTCGGCGGCGGCAACTTCTTCCGTGGAGCCGAGCTGTCCCAGCGCGGCATGGACCGCGGCCGCGCCGACTACATGGGCATGCTCGGCACCGTGATGAACTCCCTCGCCCTCCAGGACTTCCTCGAGCAGGCCGGAGCCGAGACGCGCGTGCAGTCCGCCATCGCGATGACCCAGGTCGCCGAGCCGTACATCCCGCGCCGCGCCGAGCGCCACCTCGAGAAGGGGCGCGTCGTCATCTTCGGCGCCGGCGCCGGACTGCCGTACTTCTCCACCGACACCGTCGCCGCGCAGCGCGCACTCGAGATCAGCGCCGACGTCGTCCTCGTCGCCAAGAACGGCGTCGACGGGATGTACGACGACGACCCGCGCACCAACCCCGACGCGCGCAAGATCGACCACATCAGCCACCAGGAGGCGCTGCAGCAGAACCTCAAGGCCGTCGACTCGACCGCCCTGAGCCTGTGCATGGACAACGGCATGCCGATGCGCATCTTCGGCATCGAGCCGGCCGGCAACGTCACGGCCGCCCTGCTCGGCGCGGAGATCGGGACCCTGCTCGGCTGACCGCGCCCGACGCGGGTGCCCGGCCGCAGCGTGCGGCACCAGGGCTCTAGACTAGACAGCGATTGACCGATCTGAAGGAGAAACCGTGATCGCCGATGTGATTTCCGACGTCCGCCAGCGTATGAGCAAGACCGTGGACGCGGCGAAGGAGGACTTCGGCACCGTCAGTGCGGGCCGTGCCAACCCGGCGCTCTTCCAGAAGGTGCTCGTGGACTACTACGGCTCGCCGACCCCGCTGGCCCAGCTCGCCGGTCTGCAGAACCCCGAGGCCCGCGTCCTGCTCGTCACGCCGTACGACAAGTCGGCGCTGAAGGAGATCGAGAAGGCCATCGTCGCGATGCCGAGCCTCTCGGCCAACGTCGGCAACGACGGCGAGATCGTGCGCGTCACCCTGCCCGAGCTCACGGAGGACCGCCGCAAGGAGTTCGTGAAGATCGTCCGCGGCAAGGGCGAGGACGCCAAGGTGGCGCTGCGCAACATCCGCCGCAAGGCGAAGGACGACCTGGACGCCCTCAAGGGCGAGGTCGGCGACGACGAGGTGGCGCGCGGTGAGAAGGAGCTGGAGAGCATCACCCGCACGCACGTCGAGGCCGTCGACGAGGCGTTGAAGCGCAAGGAAGCCGAGCTCCTCGAGGTCTAGCCATGAGCGAGGGGAGCGGCGCCGGCGCGCCCCACACGCCGGAGACGGGGCGGCGGGGGAAGCCGCGGTCGCGTGAAGAGCTGCGCGCCCAGGTGCAGGCCACCCGTGCCGACTTCGAGCGGCAGGTGCAGGCGCGCAAGGCGCAGCTCGACGCGACGAACGAACTGATCGAGCAGCGCACCGGCCGCAACCTCATCCTGGCGATCCTGATCGGCCTGGTCGCCGGTGTGATCGTCGTCGGCAGCCTCGTGTTCATCAAGGAGCTGTTCATCCCGTTCGGGATGGCGATGGCGGGTTTCGCCGCGTTCGAGCTGACGCAGGCGTTCCGAGGGGCGGGGCGGCACATCCCTCGGATCCCGACGGTGCTGGCCGCCGTGGCGATCATCCCGGCGTCGTTCTGGTTCCACGCGGGCGGGCAGCTCGTCGCGCTGTCGGCGGGCATCGCGTTGGTCGTCCTCTGGCGCCTGGTGGAGGAGCTCGCGGTCCCCGCGCGCCGCGCCGGCGCCGCCGCCCTCGGCCGCGATCTGACCTGGGGGATCCTCGTCCAGCTCTACGTGAGCCTGCTGGCGAGTTTCGTGCTCCTGCTGCTCGCCGAGCCGGGAGGCGAGTGGTGGGTGCTGGCGTACGTCATCATCGTCGTCGCGGTGGACACCGGCGCCTACGCGGCCGGGCTCTCCTGGGGCAAGCACCCCATGGCGCCGACCATCAGCCCCAAGAAGACCTGGGAGGGGTTCGCGGGTGCGGCGGCGACCTCCATCGTCGCCGGTGTGCTGCTGTCCCTGTTCATGATCGATCAGCCCTGGTGGTTCGGCGTCGTCTTCGGCGTCGTGCTCCTGCTCACCGCGACGGCGGGGGACCTCGCGGAGTCGCTGATCAAACGCGACCTCGGCATCAAGGACATGAGCTCCTGGCTGCCCGGGCACGGCGGGTTCCTCGACCGGCTCGACTCCATCCTGCCGTCGGCCGCGGCGACGTACGTGCTGTTCCTCATCTTCCGATGACAGAATGAGCGTGTGAGCACCTTCCCCCGCACCCCGAAGAAGCAGGGTTACGACGTCGAGCAAGTGGACGCCTTCCTGCAGACCGCCCGGCGCGCCTACGACGACGACGGCACGGCGCCGTTGACGTCGGCCGACATCCGTCGCACCGCCTTCTCGATGCAGAAGGGCGGATACTCGACCACGCACGTCGACGCCGCGCTCGAGCGCCTGGAGGACGCCTTCGCGCAGCGGGAGCGCGACCTCGCGCGCCAAGCGGCCGGCGACGAGACCTGGTTCGCCGACGCGCGCAGCACGGCGCAGGTCGTGCTGAACCGTCTCGACCGCCCGGTGGGCCACCGGTTCGAGCGGGTGAGCGTGCTGACCCTCGGCTACAACCGTCAGGACGTCGACCGGTTCGCGAACCGGCTGGTCAAGTACTTCCAGGACGGCCGTCCGATGAGCGTCGACGAGGTGCGCACGGTGACGTTCCGCGAGCAGCGCGGAGGCTACCGGGAGGTGCAGGTCGACCTGCTCCTGGACAGCGTCACCGACGTCATGCTGGCGGTCCGGTGAGGCTGGCCGTTGCCTGAGGGCGGGCCCAGTTTCTTGGATTGTCCGCCGAAGTCCGTTATGGTCTTGTGATCGTGGGTAGACGAGAAGCAGCAGAGATCGTTCCGCTGACGCCGGCCAACCCGGTCGGAGTCGCGTTCAAGCGATCCCGACGACCGCACATCCGGTCGCGAGCCCTCCTGTGGGGGTTCGCATTCAGCGCCGCCGTGGGCTTCGCCCTGGTGAACGTGGTGGACCCGTATTCGGGTTCCGCCGCCACCCCGGCGTACGCGGACACGCTGCCGAGCCCGCAGACCAGTTCGCGGTTCGGAGGCGCGCCGACGCAGTCGCTGACCGCGCCCGACTCGTACACCACCACGGTGGAGCGCGACACGGTGAGCGTGAAGGCGAAGCCGATCCCGACGCCGACTCCGACTCCCACACCGACCGCGTCGAGCAAGTCCTCCTCGGCGGCCCCCGCCGTCGGCACCCCCGACCCCGGTACGGCTCAGGCGATCGCCTACGAGATGCTGCAGGCCCGTGGATGGGGCGACGACCAGTTCAGCTGCCTCGTGGCGCTTTGGAACCGCGAGTCGCACTGGAACGTCTACGCGCACAACGGCAGCAGCGGCGCCTACGGCATCCCGCAGGCGCTCCCCGGCAGCAAGATGGCCTCGGCGGGCGCCGACTGGGAGACCAACCCGGCGACGCAGATCACGTGGGGCCTGGGCTACATCACCGGCCGCTACGGCACCCCGTGCGGCGCCTGGGATCACTCCGAGAGCTCCGGCTGGTACTGACCCGAGGGCCGGTCCGGTCCGCATAGACTGGACCGATGCCGCGCAGCAACCGTCACCGAGGCCGTCACGGCCAGGGGCGCGGCCACGTTGACGACAGCCGCGAAGACGCCTTCGACCGCATGCTGGCCGGGTGGCGACGCACGGAGACCCGCCGTGGCGCGACCTGGAACGTCCAGCCGGTGTCGGCGGCGCAGGCGCAGAAGAGCTACGTGTGCCCCGGCTGCGGACGCGAGATCGCCCCGGGCGTCTCCCACCTCGTCGCCTGGCGCGCCGACGGCGTGCTCGGTGACACCGCCGACCTCGCCGCCCGGCGGCACTGGCACGAGGCGTGCTGGAAGATCGCCTGACGACGCATCCCGCACCGAGAGACGAGAAGGACCACGTGACGACCACCGAGATCCGCGGAGGCATCGAGCTGCCCGCCCGCCGGGAGGACATCGAGCTGCACACGCGCGACGGGCTCACCCTCGTCGGGGAGCTGGCCGGCCCGCTGGACCGGGAGCCGGTCGCGACGCTGGTCACCCTGCACCCGCTGCCGACCGGCGGCGGGTTCATGGACTCGCACATCCTGCGCAAGGCCGCCGGGAGACTGCCCGCACTGGCCGACATCGCCGTGCTGCGTTTCAACACGCGAGGCACGGCCTCTCCGCGCGGGCGCAGCGAGGGGGAGTTCGGGCACGGCGTGGACGAGCGCTACGACGTGGAGGCGGCGATGACGTTCGTCACCGAGCGCGGCCTCCCGCACCCGTGGCTGCTGGGCTGGTCGTTCGGCACGGAGCTCGCGCTCATGTACGGCCGCGAGTGCCCGGTCGACGGCGTCATCCTGCTCTCGCCTCCGCTGCACCGGGCGAAGCCCGAGCACCTCGCCGCGTGGGCGGGGGACAACCGGCCGATCGTGGCGCTCATCCCGGAGCACGACGACTATCTGCAGCCGGCCGAGGCCGCGCAGCGGTTCGCACCGCTGCCGCAGATCGAGCTCGTCGATGTCGCCGGCGGGAAGCACCTCTGGGTCGGTGAGACCCAGACGCGGCGTGTGCTCGACGAGATCGTCGCGCGCCTCAATCCCGCAGCGTCCCCGCTGCCGACGACGTGGGACGCGCCTGAGACGGCCTGACCGGCGCGCTAGAGCTCGTTCTGCCGCGGGATGACCACCTGCTTGATGATGAGCAGGAGGGCCGCGGCGAACGGGATCGCGACGAGCGCGCCCAGGATGCCGAGGAGGGTGCCGCCCGCGAGGGCCGCGACGACCACGAGGGCACCGGGCACGGCGACGGCGCGGTTCATGATGCGCGGGCTGAGGACGTACGCCTCGACCTGCATGTAGACGATGTAGTAGATCGCCGCGGTGATGGCCGTCGCCGGCCCCGACAGGATGCAGACGGCCACGATGATGATCGAGCCGGTGATCGTGCCGACCAGCGGGATCAGCGAGAAGAAGAACGCGATCGACGCGAGCAGCACGGGGAACTTGGCGCCGATGATCGTGAGGAAGATCGCGCTGAGGATTCCGTTCACGAGGGCGAGGGACACCTGCCCCATGACGTACTTGCCGACGGAGTCCGTGATCTGGTCTCCCAGGTCGGCGAACCGCGAGCGGCGCGAGGCCGGGACCAGCTGGTACGCCGCGCGCTTGATGCTCGGCAGCGACGCGGTGAAGTAGATCGTGAGGATGGTCACGATGACGACCCCGAACGCGCCCTGGACGATGCCGGTGGCGGTCTGCAGCACCTTCGAGGTGATGTCGGGGAGGTTTTGCTGCAGCCACTGCGTGACGGTGTTGATGTTCGCGTCGTTGATCACGGACGGGAACTGGTGCTGGAGGGTCTGGAACCAGTCCTCGGCGGCGCCGCTGTTCACCCACGAGATGGTGTTGTTGACCAACTGGGTCGCCTGAGAGATGGCCACCGGGACGATCGCCCAGATCAGGCCGACGAACGCGCCGATGATCACGACGAGCGCGACGACCAGGGCGAGCCAGCGCGGGAAACGGCGACGCTCGAGGAAGGTGATGAGCGGCTCGATCCCCAGGGCGAGGAACAGGGCGGCGCCGATGTAGGTGATGATCGTCGCCAGGCTGACGATCGACGTCAGGATGAGGATGCCCAGGCCGACGCCCAGCGTGCCGATCAGTCCGACGCGGAAGGCGTTCTGGATCTTCATGATTCCCCCGACCCGGTCGTTCAGTCGCGCTCGGTGGTGACGCTCTCGGCCTGCTGCAGCATGCCGCGGAGGTTCTCGAAGTAGCCGGCCACCGCATCGCGCTCGATCTTGATCTGCGCGAGCCGCTCCTCCGCATCGGCGGCGAGCCGTGCGGTGCGCTCCTCGGCCTCGGCGAGCTGGGCCGCTGCGCGCTCCTCGGCGTCGCGCACGATGGCGGAGGCGGTCTTCTCGGCCTCCTTGCGCGCCTTCTTGACGGTGTCGCGGGCCTCGGCCTCGAACGCCTCGCTCTCGGAGCGCGCCTGAGCCGTGCGCTTCGTGGCGTCCTGGAGCTGGGCGTTCGCGTCGTCGAGGTACTTCTGGGTCTGGGCGACGGCCTCCTGGTGCCGGGCGAGGTACTCCTTCTCGGCCTCGTCGCGGCGGGCGCGGAGCTCGACGTCGAGGTCGATGCGCGCCTGCTGGACCTCGTGGGTCCGTGCGTCGAGTTCGGCGAGCGTGCTCGTGCGCAGCGCGGTCAGTTCGGCCTCGAGCGCGGTGCGCGCGTCGGCCGCCTCGTGCTCGAACTCGGCCGTCCGCTGCGCGATCTCGGCGGCGAGGGCCGTGCGGGCCTCGGCGACCTCGGCCGCGAGGGCGGTCTGCGCGTCTCCGGTCTCCTTCTCGAGCGCGACCCGGGCCTGCTGCGTCTCGTCCGCGAGGGTCAGCCGGATCTGGTCCGCCTCGGATGCCAGGGCGATCCGCTGCTGCTCGCGGTCGTCGGCGAGCTCGTTCGCGGTGGACTCGCGCAGATCGGCGAGCTCGACGGAGGTGCGCCGGACGTCCTCGGCGAGGGTCGTGCGGGTGCGCTCCGTCTCTTCGGCGAGCCGCGAACGGGTCTGCTCCTCCTCGGCGGCGAGCGCGGACTTCGTCTGCTCGACCTCGGCCGCGAGGGCGGACTTCGTGGTGGCGACCTCGGTCTCGAGGGCGGATCGTGCCTGTTCGGTGTCCGCGGCCAGCTTCGTGGTGGTCTGCTCGACCTCGGCTGCGAGGGCGGACGTGCGCTGCTCCTCCTCGGCGGCGAGCGCGGACTTCGTCTGCTCGACCTCGGCCGCGAGGGCGGACTTCGTGGTGGCGACTTCGGTCTCGAGAGCGGACTTCGTCTGCTCGACCTCGGCGGCCAGCGCCGCCCGGGTCGACTCCGTCTCGGCCGCGAGCTGTGCCTGGGTCGACGTGACTTCGGCCTGCAGGGCGCTGCGGCCCTGGGCGAGCTCGTCCGCGAGGGCCGTGCGGGCGGCGTCCACTTCGCCGGCGAGGTCGGCGCGGAGCTGCGCGGCCTCGGCGTCCAGTTCGCGTCGCCGCCGTTCGGTCGAGGCCTCGAGCTCGGCGCGCGCCGTGTCGGCGGCGGCGGCGAGCTCGCTTGCGCTGCGCTCGCGATCGGCCGCGAGCGCAGCCGCCGTCGCGGTGCGGTCGGCCTCGAGGGCCGTGCGCGTCTCGACGGACTCCTTCTCGAGTGTCGTCCGGGTCTGGAGGGTGTCGTCGGCGAGCTGCTTCGTGGTGCGCTCGACCTCGTCCGCGAGCTCGGACTTCGTCTTCGTGACGTCGTCGGCGAGGGCGGACTTCGTCTGCGTGACCTCGTCGGCGAGGGCGGATTTCGTCCGCGTGACTTCCTCGGCGAGGGCGGACTTGGTCCGTGCCACCTCGTCGGCGAGCTCGGTCCGGGTCCGGTCGGCCTCGTCCGTGAGGGCGGAGCGCGTCGTGGTCACCTCGTCGGCGAGCGCGGAGCGGGTCTGCTCGGCTTCGGCGGCCAGAGCGGCCTTCGTCTGCTCGACCTCGAGCGCGAGGGCCTTGGTGGTCTGCTCGACCTCGGTCTTCAGCGAGAGCCGGGAGGTCGCGTCCTCGTTCGCGAGGTCGGCGCGCGTCTGCGCCGACTCGGCGGCGAGAGCCGCCCGCTGCTGCTCGACCTCGGCGGCGAGGTCGGCGCGGGCCTGCGCGGCCTCGGCAGCGAGCTCCGCCCGCATTCGCGCCTCGTCGGCGGCGAGCCGATCGTCGGTCTCGGCGACGCGGCGCTCCAGGTCCAGGCGGATCTGCGCGGCCTCGCGCTCGAACGCGGCACGATCCTGGGCGAAGGCGCCCTCGAGCTCTCCGCGCCGGGTCTCGATGGTGCGCTCGAGCTCGGCGGCCTCGGCGCGTGCGGCGGCGGCCTCGCGCGAGGCGACGGCCTTCAGCTCCGCGGCCTCGCGGTCGGCCTCCGCGCGCACGGCGGCGGCCTCGCGCTTGCTCGTGGCGCGCAGCTCGGCGGCCTCGGTGGCCACCGCTCCCCGGATGCCCGCGGCCTCGCGCATGGCGTCGTTGAGGAGGGTCTCCTTGTCGGCACGGGTCTTCGCGAGGAGCTCGGTGGACTCGATCTGCGCGTCTTCGAGCGTGGTCGTCGCCCGGGCGGTCGCGTCGGCGATCACACGCTCCGCTTGCTGGGCGGCCGCCTTCTTGACCTTCTCGATCTCGCCGGCGGTTCCCGCGCGCAGCTTCTCGGCGTCGATGTCGGCCTGGGCGATCAGGCGCGTCGACTGCTCCTCGGCGACCCGGAGGGTGTTCTCGAGCTTGGTGCCGAGTCCGGAGTACGTCGGGCTGCCGACCTCCTCGATCTCGGCGTTCAGCTCGTCGATGCGCAGCTGGAGGCGCTTGATCTCCTTGGTGGAGTCCGCGGACTGCGTGTTCGACTTGATCAGCTCGCGCCGCAGGTCCTGGACGGCCTTGTCGACCTCGTCCTTGTCGTACCCGCGGAAGACCTGCGTGAAGTTCGATTCATCGGTGGCCACGTGTGTTACTCCTGAGAATGTCCGGACGCGAGCTGCTCGCACGCCGCATCGATCTTACATTTGGCGCCGGGTACCCGCATGGGGGACTGCAGGGTCGTGCAGGTAACGGTTAGATGCCTTTCAGGGTGCTCGACTATCGTGGAGTGTCTGTGCCCGCCCCCTCCCGGCACATGAGGAGATCTGTTTGCGTTTCGTACTCGCCATCGTCGCGTTCGTGGTGGCCGCCGTCATGATCGTCGCCGGCATCGCCCAGCGGACGGTGTTCGCGCCCCCTTCGCAGCTGACCGCGAGCGCTACGGTGCCCGACGACGCCCGCTATGTCGTCATCGCCGGCTCGGCGCTCAACGCCCACAGCGGGCAGCAGACGCTCTCCGTCGCCGGCGCGCCGGACATGAAGACGCAGGTCGTCGCGATCGGGCGCACCGCCGACGTCACGGCGTGGCTCGGGACGGAGAAGTACGTCTCCGTCGGGTACGACTCCACCACCGGCAAGCTGACGACGCGCTCGGTCACCCCGAAGGCGGCGAGCGGCTCGACGGCCACTCCGACGCCCGCCCCCTCCGCCACGGCGGACGCGGGCGCTGCTTCGGGCACGGCCGCCGCCGGGCCGAACCCCACCGGCTCCGACCTCTGGCTGGAGGAGTACGACGGTGTGGACGCCCAGGTCACCCGCATGAACATCCCCGACGGGGTGAGCGTGCTGGTCGCGTCCGACGGCACGAAGCCCGCGCCGTCGACCATCACGGTCACCTGGCCGGTGGACTCCAGCACCCCGTGGGCGTTCCCGCTGATCATCGGCGGGCTCGTCCTCCTCGTCATCGGAATCGCCCTCTACCTCTGGGGGCTCTACACCCACCGCAGAGCGCGCGGACCGCGCCGGAAGAGCGGACCCAAGATGCCAAAACTCCCCAAGGCCCCCAAGTACAAGCCGAGCGCCGACGTCGAACCCACCTCGCGCGGGCGCCGCTCCACACGTCGCTCCCGGGTGATCGCACCCGCCGTGCTCGTCGGAGCGCTGACGCTCTCGGGCATCGGCGCCGGAGCCGCGTTCGCCGACGAGACGCCGACGCCGACTCCGACCCCCACGTCGACCTCCACCTCGACGTCGGTGCCGAAGCCGGTGAACCAGCTGCCGCCCGCGGTGACCGTCCCGCAGCTCGAGCGGATCATCAAGCGGATCTCGGTCTCGGCCGCGAACGCGGACGCGAAGGCCGACCCGAGTCTCGCCAAGGAGCGCTTCACGGGCGCGGCCCTCGCCCTGCGCGAGGCGAACTACGCCATCCGCGCGAAGAAGGCCGACCAGCCGGCGCTCCCCGCCATCCCCTCCGACCCCATCGTCCTCTCGCTGCCGCAGTCGACCGACTCGTGGCCGCGCACGGTCGTCGCGGTCATCGAGATGCCCAAGGACGCCGCGGGCAAGGACCAGGCCCCGCAGGCGATCACCCTGGTGCAGGATTCGCCGCGCGACAACTACATGATCGAGTACGCGATCTCCCTGGAGCCGAAGGCGAAAGTCCCGAACCTGGCGCCCGCGAGCATCGGAGCCGCGGCCGTGCGGCCGGACTCCAAGCTGCTGGCGCTGCCGCCGGACCAGGTCGCCGCCGCATACGGCGACGTCCTGATGAACGGCGACCAGAGCACGTACGCCAGCCTGTTCAGCCCGGACGGGGACACCCTCCGCACGGCGGTCGGCGCCGAGTGGAAGGCGCAGCAGAAGGCCGCCGTCCCCGCCACCGCCTCGCTCACGTTCACGACCGCCGTCGGGCCCAGCCCGGACGTCGCCATGGCGACGAACGACTCCGGCGCGATCGTCTGGGTCGACCTGCAGGAGGCGCAGCAGCTCAAGGTCATCGAGGCGGGCGCCGAGGTGAACGCCGGACCGACGGCGGCCGCGCTCGGCGTCGCGAGCTCCAAGACCGGGATCGAGACGACCTACGGGTACCAGCTCGCGTTCTACGTGCCCCCAGCCGGCTCGGACGCGAAGATCACCCTCCTCGGTTTCGCTCAGGGCATGATCGGGGCCAAGGAGATCCAGTGATCCTGCGGCCCCGCGCCGCGTATCGTTGAGAGTTGTGCCGACGCGGACCCCCGGTCCGCCTTCTGGAGGTGTCATGAGTCAGATCCCGCCCCCGCCCACCAACCTGCGGGGCGCCGTCGACCTGAGTTCGCTCGTCGACCGCCCGACCGCCGCCGCTCCCGTTGGGGGAGCCGCACCGGCCGCGGCCGGGGAGGCGCTCGCGCTGCCGAGTCTGTACTTCGAGGGCACCGACGCCAACTTCAACGACTTCATCGACCTGTCGATGCGGGTGCCGATCGTCGTCGACCTGTGGGCCGAGTGGTGCGAGCCGTGCAAGCAGCTCAGCCCGATCCTCGACCGGATCGTCGCGGACTACGCGGGCCGGGTCGTGCTGGTCAAGGTCGACGTGGATGCGAACCCGCAGCTCACCCAGGCGTTCCAGGCCCAGTCCATCCCGGCCGTTGCCGCGCTCGTCGGCGGACGCCCGGTGCAGCTCTTCGTCGGGGCCCTTCCCGAGCAGCAGGTGCGCGACGTATTCGAGCAGCTGCTCGAGCTCGCGGCCCAGAACGGGGTGACCGGCACGGTCGCCGTCGACGGCGACGCCGGTGCTCCCGCGGACGCGCAGGGCGAAGCGGCCGAGCCCGAGCCGGAACCGCTGCCCCCGCACCACGCCGAGGCCTACGAGGCGATCGAGCGCGGCGACTACGACACGGCCATCCAGGAGTACAAGACGGCCATCGCGCAGGACCCGCGCGACGCCATGGCGGTGGCCGGCCTCGCCCAGGTGAGCCTCCTGGCACGGCTCGCCGGCAAGACCCTCGACGCGATCCGCGGCGCGGCCGCGGCCGACCCGTCCGACGCGCAGGCGCAGCTCGACGTCGCGGACCTCGACCTCTCCGGAGGCCATGTCGAGGACGCCTTCGACCGGCTGCTCGCGCTCTACCCGACGCTCGACGCACCGGGGAAGGAGACGGTCCGCACCCGGCTGGTCGACTATTTCGAGATCGTCGGTGTGGAGGACCCCCGGGTCGCGAAGGCGCGGGCTAGGCTGACGTCGCTGCTGTACTGACGTCCCCGATGCGGTAGGCGGCGCACCGTCCCCCTCGCGAAAGGCAGCGCATGCCCCGTGTGCTCGTCGTCGGCGGCACCGGCCTCGCCGGACGCGCCGTCACCTCCACGGCTGTGGACCGCGGTCACGAGGTGGTGGTGGCCGCACGGCGGGTTCCGGACGACGACGCGCCCGCCTACGTGGAGGGCGTCCACTACGTGACGGCCGACCTCGTCGGCGGCGCCGGCCTCGAAGAGGCCGTCGACGGAGTCGATGCGATCATCGACACCAGCAACGGATCGGGCAAGCAGGCGGCACGGGTCTTCGCGCTGGGCTCCCAGAACCTGCTGCACACGGCGGCGCGGTTCGGCGTCGGCCGGGCCGTGCTGCTCTCCGTCGCCGGGATCGACGGCTCGCGCTACCCGTACTACCGCGCCAAGCTCGCGCAGGAGCGGATCTATGCCGAGTCGCACCTGGAGACGCACGTCGTGCGGGCCACGCAGTTCCACGACTTCGTGACGGCGGTCTTCGAGCGCGGCCGCCCGTTCGGCGCCCTCATCGCGCCGGCGGGGACGCGCTTCCAGCCGATCTCCGTCGACGACGTCGCCCGCGCCCTCGTGGACGACGCCGAACTCGTCGGAGCACCCGACTCGCTGCGCACCATCGGCGGCCCCGCCGTCGAGTCCGCCCGCTCGCTCGCCGAGCAGTGGAAGGCGGCCAGCGGTTCGCGCCGCCCGATCCTCCCGCTCCGCCTCGGCGGCCCCCTCGGCGCCGCCTGGCGCGCCGGACGCAACCTGGCGCCCGAGCACGCCGTCGACGGCGCGGACTACGCCGCCTGGCTCAGCGCCGGGGCCTGAGCCAGAGCGCGCCGAGCGGCGGCAGGGTCAGCACGGCCGATGCCGGGCGTCCCATCCACGATTCCTCTGCGGCCGTCACGCCGCCGAGGTTGCCGACGCCCGAGCCGCCGAAGTCGGCGGCATCGGTGTTGAGCAGCTCCTCCCACTCCCCGGCGAAGGGGAGCCCGAGGCGGTAGCCCTCGTGCGGAGCGCCGGAGAAGTTGAAGACGGCGACCAGCGGGGAGCCGTCGCGATCCTTGCGGACGAACGCGATGACGTTGCCTGCGGCGTCGGAGCCGTCGATCCACTCGAACCCGGCCGGTTCGTTGTCGAGCGCCCAGAGCTCGGGATGCGCGCGGTAGACCGCGTTGAGCTGGGCGACGAGGTTCCACAGACCGCGGTGGGCGGGCTGGTCGAGGATCCACCAGTCGAGGCCGCGCTCCTCGCTCCATTCCGACGGCTGCCCGAACTCCTGACCCATGAAGAGCAGCTGCTTGCCCGGGTGCGACCACATGAAGGCGAGGAAGACGCGCACGTTCGCGAGCTGCTGCCAGTGGTCGCCCGGCATCTTGCCGAGCAGCGACCCCTTGCCGTGCACGACCTCGTCGTGACTGATCGGCAGCAGGAAGTTCTCGCTCCACGCGTACACGAACGAGAAGGTGAGCTCGTTGTGGTGGTACGACCGCCACATCGGGTCCTCGTGCATGTACTGCAGCGAGTCGTGCATCCAGCCCATGTTCCACTTGAGCCCGAACCCGAGACCGCCGGAGGACGTCGGAGCGGTGACGCCGCTGTAGCTCGTGGACTCCTCGGCGATCATCACGGTGCCGGGGTTGCGCTTGTAGGCGGTCGCGGTGACCTCCTGCAGGAAGCCGATCGCCTCGAGGTTCTCGCGGCCGCCGTGGATGTTCGGCTCCCACTCGCCCTCGTTGCGGGAGTAGTCGAGGTACAGCATCGAGGCGACCGCGTCGACCCGGAGCCCGTCGACGTGGAACTCCTCGAGCCAGTAGAGCGCGTTGGCGACGAGGAAGTTGCGCACCTGCGAGTTGCCGTAGTCGAAGATGTAGGTGCCCCAGTCCTTGTGCTCTCCGCGCCGGGGGTCGGGGTGCTCGTAGAGCGCTTCGCCGTCGAAGCGTGCGAGCGCCCAGTCGTCCTTGGGGAAGTGCCCGGGGACCCAGTCCATGATCACGCCGATGCCCGCCTGGTGGAGGCGGTCGATCAGATGCTTGAGGTCGTCGGGGGAGCCGAACCGGCTGGTCGGGGCGTAGTACCCGGTGACCTGGTAGCCCCAGGATCCGCCGAAGGGGTGCTCCGAGAGCGGGAGGAACTCGACGTGCGTGTAGCCGAGGGCCACGACGTAGTCGATGAGCTGATCGGTCGCCTCGCGGTAGCCGAGACCGGGGCGCCAGCTGCCGAAGTGCAGCTCGTAGATGCTCATCGGGCCCGAGTGCGGGTCGCTCTCGGCGCGGCGGCGCATCCACTCGCCGTCCGCCCAGGCATGGTGGGAGGTCGTGACGACCGACGCGGTCGCCGGCGGGATCTCGGCGGTCTGCGCCATAGGGTCGATCTTGCGCTTCCAGGCGCCGTCGCGGCCCAGGATGTCGAACTTGTAGAGCTCGCCGTCGACCAGCCCCGGCACGAACAGCTCCCAGACGCCGGAGACGCCCATCGTCCGCATCGCGTGCTGCGTGCCGTCCCAGCCGTTGAAGTCGCCGACCACGCGGACCGCCTTGGCGCGCGGCGCCCACACGGTGAACGCCGTGCCGACGACGCCGCCGAGGTCGCGGACGTGGGCGCCGAGCGCCGTCCAGAGCTGCTCGTGGCGCCCCTCCCTGATGAGGTGGAGGTCGAGCTCGCCGATCGTGGGCGAGAAGCGGTAGGGGTCGTCGGCGGTCCAGGTGCTGCCGTCGGCGTAGCGTGCCTCGATCTCGTAGGGCCCCGGGCCGAGGATGTCGACGCCCTGCCAGATGCCGTGCGCGAGGTGCGCCAGCTCGAGGTGCGCGCCCGTGGGGAGGATGGCGAACACCTCGGTCGCGAGCGGCCGCAGCACGCGGATGACGGTGATCGCGTCGGCGACGCCCGGCGCGCTCACGCGGTGCTGGCCGAGCACGGCGTGCGGGTCGTGGTAGGCGCCGGTGGCGACGGCCAGGAGGAGGCCGTCGTCCAGCGCGGGCAGGTCGACGGCGGCTGCGCCTTCGGGGATCGGGCTCATCGTGCTCCTTCTGGGGTGTGGTCGACCGCGGGCGGCCGGAGACGGACCGTCGCTCAGAGCGGCTTGACGACCAGGATGTGCACGGGCTCGGCGAAGGCGTCGAGACGGACGTAGTTGTCGGCCCCCCACGTCCAGCGCTGGCCGGTGACGACATCCTTGACCTCGAACGTCGAACCCGGCGCGAGGCCGAGCGCTGCGACGTCGAGGTGGACGATGGTCTCGCGGACCGAGTGCGGGTCCACGTTGGCGACCACGAGCACCGTGTCGGCCTTGCCGCTGCGGGTGAACGCGCCCGGCAGGTGCTTGGAGTAGACGAGGATGGCGTCGTCCTCGCTGCCGTGCACGTGCAGGTTGCGCAGCTGGCGCAGCGCGGGATGCTCGCTGCGTGCGCGGTTCAGCAGGGTGAGGTACGGGGCGAGCGAGCGGCCGAGCGTCTGCGCACGGGTGTAGTCGCGCGGCCGGTACTCGTACTTCTCGTTGTCGATGTACTCCTCGGCGCCGGGGCGGGCGACGTTCTCGAACAGCTCGTAGCCGGAGTAGACGCCCCAGGTCGGTGCGCCGGTCGCGGCGATCGCGGCGCGCACCTTGAAGGCCGCCGGTCCGCCGAACTGGAGGTACTCGGTGAGGATGTCGGGGGTGTTGACGAACAGGTTCGGCCGCAGGAAGTCGGCCGTCTCGGTGGCGAGGCCAGTGAGGAACTCCTCGAGCTCCTCCTTGGTGTTGCGCCAGGTGAAGTACGTGTACGACTGCTGGAACCCGGCCTTCGCGAGGGTGTGCAGCAGGGCGGGGCGGGTGAACGCCTCGGCGAGGAAGACCACGTCGGGGTCGGTGGCGTTGATCGTGCGGATCAGCCACTCCCAGAAGTGCAGGGGCTTGGTGTGCGGGTTGTCGACGCGGAAGATGCGCACGCCCAGCGCCATCCAGTGCCGCACGATGCGCAGCACCTCGGTGCGCAGGCCCTCGTAGTCGTTGTCGAAGTTGATCGGATAGATGTCCTGGTACTTCTTGGGCGGGTTCTCGGCGTAGGCGATCGTGCCGTCCGGGAGGGTCGTGAACCACTCGGGGTGCTCGGTGACCCAGGGGTGGTCGGGGGAGGCCTGCAGCGCGAGATCGAGCGCCACCTCGAGACCGGCCTGCTTGGCCTTGCCGAGGAAGTGCGCGAAGTCCTTCTCGGTGCCGAGGTCGGGGTGGATGGCGTCGTGACCGCCCTCGGCGGAGCCGATCGCCCACGGCGAGCCCGGGTCGTTCGGTCCGGCGTCGAGGGTGTTGTTCGGTCCCTTGCGGAAGGTGCGGCCGATCGGGTGGATCGGTGGCAGGTAGACGACGTCGAAGCCCATGGCTGCGACCTCGGGGAGGCGCTTGGCGGCCGTGCGGAAGGTCCCCGACTTCCAGGAGCCGTCCGCGAGCTTCTTGGCGCCCTCCGAGCGCGGGAAGAACTCGTACCAGCTGCCGACGCCCGCCCGCGTGCGTTCGACGGTGATGGCGCGCGTCTCGGAGAGCGACGGGAGGCTGACGATCGGGCGTTCCGTCAGGATGCGCACGATGCGGTCGTCGACCGCGGCGGCGAAGCGGGCCTCCACGGTCGCAGCGGTGTCCGCGACGACCTTCGCGGCCTCGCCGAGGTGGCGGCGCTCGGCCGGGCTGCGGCGCTTGTCCTTCGCGGCGGCCGCGAGCAGCTCGCGGCCCATGGTCAGCATGAGCTCGACGTCGATCCCGGCAGGGACCTTCACCTCGGCGTTGTGCTTCCAGGTGGCGTAGTCGTCGGCGTAGGCCTGCACGCGGTAGCGCCAGAGGCCCTCGGTCTCGAGCTGGACCTCCACCTCCCACCGGTCGGTGCCGGGGGCGATCGGGTGCATGTGGTGCTCGGTCTGCACGCCGGTGGGGTCCAGCAGCAGGAGGTCGACGCCGATGCGGTCGTGGCCCTCGCGGAACGAGGTCACCCGGAAGGGGACGACCTCGCCGCGGAAGGCCGTGGCGGGCCAGTGGCCCTCGTCGACCTGCGGCGAGAGCCCGAGGATCGGGATGCGGGTCAGCAGCGGCACGTATTCCGTCGGTGCAGTCTCCGTCGGTGCAGTCTCCGTCGGTGCGGGCGGCACGGAGCCGGTGGCCGCGGGATCGGTGGCCGGCGCCGCCTGCTGCACCCCCTCGTCCGGGAGACGGTCGACGGTGGCCTTCTGCGCCGCTGCGGCGGACGGATTGGTCGCTGCGCTCTTTCCCACAACCCCGACCGTACACTCATTAACCTCCCCGACATGAGCCTCCCGTAGGGTGGGGCAGGTGAAGGCCATCCGTAGATTCACCGTCCGAGCCGTCCTGCCCGAGAACCTCTCCGCACTGGAGGAGTTGGCGGGCAATCTCCGCTGGTCGTGGCACGAGCCGACCAAGGAGCTCTTCGCCCGCATCTCGCCGGAACTGTGGCACCAGGTCGAGCACGATCCGGTCGCGCTCCTCGGCGCCGTCGACCCCGGCAGGCTGGCCGAGCTCGCCGCCGATCAGGGGTACGTCGACTGGGCGAACCACACCCGCGACGAGCTGCGGGCCTACCAGAACGACCCGCGCTGGTACCAGACGCTGGGCGAGAGCGCTCCGCGCACGATCGCGTACTTCTCGCCGGAGTTCGGCATCGCCGCTGCGCTGCCGCAGTACTCGGGCGGTCTCGGCATCCTCGCCGGCGACCACCTGAAGGCGGCGAGCGACCTCGGGGTACCGCTGGTGGCGGTCGGACTCTTCTACCGGGCCGGGTACTTCACCCAGGCGATCACGCCCGACGGCTGGCAGCAGGAGAGCTACCCGTCGCTGGATCCCGACGGCCTCCCGCTGAGCGTTCTGCGCAATCCGGATGGCACGCCCGTCGAGATCTCGCTCGCCCTGCCCGACGGCGTGCTGCACGCGCGGGTGTGGCAGGCGGCGGTCGGGCGGGTGCGGCTGCTGCTGCTCGACACCGACATCCCCGAGAACGAGGAGCGCCTGCGCTCCGTCACCGACCGGCTGTACGGCGGGGGCGGCGAGCACCGTCTGCTCCAGGAGCTGCTGCTCGGCATCGGCGGCGTGCGCGCGCTCGAGGCGTGGTCGGAGCTGACCGGCGCCGCGGCCGCCGAGGTGTTCCACACCAACGAGGGCCACGCCGGCTTCCTCGGCCTGGAGCGCATCGCGAACCTCATCGGCGACGGTCTGAGCTTCGACGAGGCCCTGCAGGTGGTGCGCGCCGGCACGGTGTTCACGACGCACACCCCGGTTCCCGCGGGCATCGACCGGTTCGACCGGCCGCTCGTGGAGCGCTACTTCTCGACCTCCCTGCTGCCGGGTGTCGAGGTGCAGCAGGTCCTCTCGCTCGGCGCGGAGGACTACCCCGGCGGCTCGCCCGACGTGTTCAACATGGCCGTGATGGGCCTGCGCCTCGGCCAGCACGCGAACGGCGTGTCCCAGCTGCACGGCGAGGTCAGCCGGCAGATGTTCAGCGGCCTCTACCCGGGCTTCGACCCGCAGGAGGTGCCGATCGACTCGGTCACCAACGGCGTGCACGCGCCGACGTGGACCGACCCCATGCTGCGCGCGCTCGCCCTGGAGCGCCTCGGCACCGACGACACCACCCACGCGGACTGGGCGAACTCCGGTGCGGTCGGCGACGCCGACCTGTGGTCCGTGCGCAACCGGATGCGGGAGCAGCTCGTGCAGGACGCACGGCTGCGTCTGCAGGCCGCGTGGGAGGAGCAGAACCCCGGCGGCATCGCACCCGCGTGGATGAGCGACCTCCTCGACCCGAACGTGCTGACGATCGGCTTCGCCCGCCGCGTGCCGACCTACAAGCGGCTGACCCTCATGCTGCACGACCCGCAGCGGCTGCGGAACATCCTGCTGCACGCGGAGCGCCCGGTGCAGTTCGTGATCGCGGGCAAGTCGCACCCGGCAGACGACGAGGGCAAGCGGCTCATCCAGAAACTCGTGCAGTTCGCCTCGGAGCCCGAGATCCGCAGCCGGATGGTCTTCCTGCCCGACTACGACATCGGCATGGCGCAGCTGCTGTACCCGGGCACCGACATCTGGCTGAACAACCCGTTGCGCCCGCTCGAGGCGTGCGGCACCTCCGGGATGAAGGCGGCGCTCAACGGGGCGCTCAACCTGTCCATCCTCGACGGCTGGTGGAACGAGTTCTACGACGGCGAGAACGGCTGGGCGATCCCGTCCGCCGACGCCGCCGGAGACGGTGCGGAGCGCGACGCTCTCGAGGCCGAGGCCATGTACGACCTCATCGAGCACCAGATCGCACCGCGCTTCTACGACCGCGACGGGGACGGGGTGCCGTCCGCGTGGGTCGGGCAGATCCGCCACACGCTCGCCACCCTGTCGCCGTCGCTGAGCGCCGAGCGCATGGTGAAGGAGTACGTGGAGCGGCTCTACATCCCGGCCTCCGGGTACGAGGAGCGGCTGAGCGCGGACGGCTTCGCCGCCGCCCGCGGGCTGGCCGCCTGGAAGGACCGCGTGCGTGCGGCGTGGCCGGGGGTCAACGTCGCCCACGTGGACGCAGGTGGAGTGGACGCCGTGCCCCAGGTCGGCGACCAGCTGCACGTGCGCGCGCTCGTGCACCTGAACGGCCTGAAGCCGGAGGATGTCGAGGTGCAGGTCGTGTACGGCCGCAGCCAGGAGGGCGACGACCTCGTCGACGTGCGGCACCAGCGACTCGACCTCGACCACGGCGTGCCCGGGGCGGACGACCCGTCCGTCGCGCACGAGTACGTGGGGACGGTCACGCTCTCCTGGGCGGGATCGTTCGGTTACACGGTGCGCGTCGTCCCGGTGAACGATCTCCTGCTGTCGACGGCCGAGCTCGGACTGGTCTCGGTCGCCTCCTGACGCCCGGCTAGGCGACGAGCGGCAGCGCCATCAGCGCGATGGAGACGGCTCCCAGTGCCGCCTCCATCCGCGGGAGCACGGGCAGGCGACGGCGCAGCGCGATGGTCGTCGAGGCGGCCGCGAACGCGAGTGCGGCGACGGCGACCACCGCGACGACCGGGAAGCCGTGCTCGCCGTGCCCGTCGTGCGGCGGCGATCCCGGGGCGTGGTGACCGGAGGCCAGCAGGATCAGGCCCGCCATCACCACGGCCTGGAGTGCGCGGTGCGCCGCCATCGTGCGCACCGGATGCGCGGTCGCGCCCGAGTCGGCGCGCAGCCGAAGCCGGATCGCGGAGGCGAGGGCGAGTGTCACGAGCACCGCGGACCAGACGACCGGTGCGATCACGGGACGTGCGAGGAGCATGGTGTCCGCCATCGCCGCGAGCATGGTCAGCATCCCGAGCCAGGCGAGCGGGGAGCGGCGGTCGGCGCCGCCCGCCACGCAGCATGCCCCCAGCGTGGCCGGGAGCATGCTGCCGAGGTGGAGGGCCTCGATCATCCGTGGTGCGCGTCGTGGCCGTGGTGTCCCGGTGCGCAATGCGCGGGAGCCTCGGCGGGCACGTTGAGGGCGGGGTTGCGGCCGAAGAATCCGTACGGCTTCAACGTGAACTTCGCGTAGTCCACCGGCATCACCGGCCAGTCCTCGACCCGCGGGAAGTGGGTGGGCCCGAAGGTGTGCCAGAGCACGATGTCCTCCCCGTCGAGCGGCCGGTCGGCGGCCATGTACGCGGGCAGGCCGTCGCCGCCCGGGTTCTGGTTGACGAACTCGCCGGCCGGGTAGCGCTCGTCGCTCGCGTACTGCGTCACCCACACCTGCTTGGTCGTGAACGCCGCGCGTGCCGTGACCGTAGCCGACGGGTCGGCCATCAGGGTCGGGTTCTGCTCGGCGTGCAGGACGTAGCCGGTCGGCTGCCCGAGACGGTTGGTCTTCTCGGTGTTGACGATGTGCCAGGTGCGCGCCACCGAGGCGTCGGCGTCGCGGGCGCCCTCGGCCTCGCTCGCGATCCGGGTGGCCCGCTTGGTGAAAGCGTTGCCGTACGGGTTCGACGCGCTGATCGGCAGACGCACCGCATCGACCTCCTCCACCGCATTCGCCAGACCGTCGACCATCATGTCGAGGCGTGCCGAGAAGAGGTGCTGGTGGTACGGCGCGCCGAGTCCCGGAGCCACCTGGCTCGCGGTGGCCGATCCCTCCACATAGGCGGAGGTGAACAGGATGCCGGTGAGCTTCGCCTCGCACTCGATCGTGCCGTCGAGGTACAGGTACCAGTAGAACCCGTAGTCGTAGTTGCCGACGGTGGTGAAGAACGAGATCACCAGCCTCCGCGACCGCCGCACCTCGTTGGCCGAGGTGAACATGTCCGTGTGCTTCCAGAGCGTCCCGTAGTCCTCCTCGTGCATGCAGATCGCGTTCTCGACGGTCTTCGGCCGCCCGAACTCGTCCGACATCACGGCGTCGAAGTAGCGGATCTCACCCAGGCAGTCGCAGCCGAGGGTGAGGGAGTTCGCGAAGCGGCCGAACAGGTACTCGCCGGTGTCGAAATAGTTCTGCCAGTAGCGCGTGGGCGACGGGTCGGCGTACGGCACGACCATCTCGGCGATGGAGGCGCGGTAGACGACCGGCCGCACCGCGCCGCCCTGATCCGGGTCGGCGAACGCGAGATCGCGCAGGATCAACCCTTCGCGGGCGTCGAAGCCGAGCGAGAACGACCAGTTGGCCCACGTGACCGTGTCCCCGTCGACCGCGAAGCTCGGACCCTCCGGCTGGGTGATGGAGATCGGCTTGAGCGTGTCGAGCGGCGCAGGGCGCTCGGACTCGAGGTGGAAGTTGCCCGGCTCCTCCGGGACGGGGAGCTCGGCCGCATCCACCACCTGGATCACCTCGCGGGAGATCACGTCGACGTAGGCGCACAGGCCGTCGACGGGGTGCGCCCACGGGTGGTCCTCGGCGTGATCCATCCGGAAGGCGAAGACGCGGATGATCCGCCGCCCCTCCTCGCCGGGGATGTCGTAGGAGCCGGGGGAGAGCGGCGCGTACACGACCTGCTCGACGGTCAGCCCACGCTTCTCGAGGGCGGCCGACCAGCCGGAGTCCGCGACCAGGATGCCGCCGATCGCCTCGAACTCCTCCTCGAGGATGGGCACCTGGCCGCGGGCGCCGTCGATCGGTACCAGGGCGACGACCTCCCCGCGGGTCAGGGAGACGGCGGCGTCGATGCTGTCGCCGGTCGCGACGTCGAGCAGCAGGACGCGCGCCTCGCGGTCGGGCGCCGGCGCGTCGCCGGCGCGGGCCGCCAGCACGTCCGCCTTGTCGGGCTCCAGGAGGCCGACGTAGACGAAGCGCGTCGAGTCGGTCACGGCGCCGGCCGCGCGCAGGATGCGGGTCGCCGCCTCGATCTCCGCAGCGGTGAGACTCGACAGCGGACCGGATGCGGCGGTGTCGTCGGCGGGCAGGGTCAGGGGAAGCTCGGTGGTCATGGTGCTCACGTCTCCTAGGCGCTGATGGTGTCGATGATGTTCTCGTAGGCGTCGCGCTTGCTCCGGCGCAGGACGAGGGCCTGCACCACGCCGATCACGGGGAAGGCGAGCATGGCGGCGAAGAAGACGATGGAGAGCGGACCGAGCACCGGGGTGCCCTGCGCATCCACATCGCCGATGAGGAGGGGGAAGTTCTCGACGATGATGACGGTCACGCCCAGCAGGCCGATCAAGCCGATCACCGGGGCGATCACCGTGCGCCACAGGCCCGCGCCGGTCTTGGCGCGTGCGAAGTAGACGATCACGGCGAGACAGGTGAGCGCCATGAGCACCACGATCGCCAGCGTGGCGATACCGCTGAACCAGGTGAACACCTGCAGCACCGGGTCCAGCCGGAACAGCGCGAACACCGCGATCAGCACCACGGCGGTCACCGTCTGCACCAGGGACGACACGTACGGCGACGAGTGCTTCCCGTGCACCCGCCCGAGACGCGCCGGGAAGACCGACGCGTTCGCCATCGAGTGCTGGTACCGCGTCACGACGTTGTGGAACGACAGGACGCACGCGAAGAGGCTCGTGATGAGCAGCACGTTCACGATCACGCCGCCCACCGACCCGAGGTAGTGCACGGCCGTGTTGACGATGAAGCCGCCCGTGTCCTTGGCGACGACGTCCACGATCTGCGCCGGGCCCCAGCCCATCACCAGCGCCCACGACGCGAACGTGTAGAAGACGCCGATCGCGATCACCGCGATGTACGTGGCCCGCGGGATCGTCTTCTCCGGCTCCTTCGCCTCGTCGCGGAAGATCGCCGTCGACTCGAACCCGATGAATCCGGCCAGCGCGAACATCAGCCCGATGCCCGGCGACCCCGACAGCACGGTGCTCGGCTCGAACGGCGCGAGGGAGAGACCGTCGGCCCCACCCGTGCCGATGATCACGACGCTCAGGACGACGACGATGCCGACCTCCGCGATCAGCAGCACACCCAGCACACGCGAGCTCAGCTCGATGTGCCGATACCCCAGCACCCCCACCAGGGCGACCATCGCCAGCGAGTACACGTACCACGGGATGTCCGGCCCGCGTAGCGAGACCACCGACGACTCCAGCGTCGCCCCCAGATAGCCGTACACCGCGACCTGGACGGTCGTGTACGTCAGCAGCGCCAGATACGCCGCCGACAGCCCCAACGGACGCCCCATCCCATACCCGACATACGTGAAGAACGCCCCCGGACGCGGGATGAACCGGCTCATCGCACTCAACCCGACCGCGAAGAACAACAGGATGATCGCCCCGATCGCGAACATGCTCGGAACACCCGCCCCGTTGCCGAGCAGGACCGCGACGGGGAAACCGCCGCCGATCACCGTGAGCGGAGCCGCCGCTGCGACGACCATGAAGACGATCGAGCCGACGCCGAGCCGGCCCGACAGCTGACGCGACGCACCCGAACCGCGGATCGCGATCGGATCGCCGAGCAGAGCCTGAGGCTCCTGTGCTGCGGTCATGAGTTCCTCCAAAGGGGAGAGACGGGAAGGGGATGGATGCGGCCAGTCTCACCACGCGGTGTTGCGCCGCCGTTCCACCCGCGTGAAGAGTCGGCGCTCGCCGAATGGGACGCCACGTGTCGCATTCGACGGTCACGCTCCCGTGACGCCGCGGAAACCCGGACGCAACACATGGGACGTAGCCTCGCGAGCGAGGAGCACTCCGTGACAGCACAGCCACCCGTGACGGCCCTGAGCCGGGCGATCGCCGATCCGCGGCCGGTCGACGGCCTCCCCGTGCGCTCGCCGCTGGCCGGCCTCGATCGCCGCAGCCTCGGATTCCTCGACGTGCTGGCCCAATCGGTCGGGGCCGTCGCCCCCTCGGCCGCCGCGGCGACCTGCCCCGTGCTGGTCGCCGCGCGCGCCGGGTCGGGGACGCTGCTGGCCTTCCTCCTCGCGGCCGTCCTGATGACCCTCGTCGCCTCCGCGGTCAACCAGTTCACCCGGCGGATGGCCGCCACCGGCTCCCTGTACACGTTCGCCGCGCGCGGCCTCGGGGTGCGCGCGGGGTTCGCCACGAGCGCCGCCATGCTCGTCGGGTACGGCTTCGTCGCGATGTTCGCCCTCCTCGGAGCGGCGTACTACACGCTCACGCTGCTGTCCCACGCATCCCCGGGCCTGGCCGGCTCGCGCCCGCTGGTGCTGGTGCTGCTCGCCGGCTTCGGCGCGCTCTGCCTGCTGGTGCTCTGGCGGGGCATCCGGCTCTCCACCCGGGTCACACTGGTCATCGAGCTGCTGTCGATCGGCGCCATCCTCGTGCTCATCGCCGTCCTGCTCGTCCGCGTGCCCAGCACCTCCTTCTGGAGCGTCGCCCTGCCGCACGACGTCGGCCTCCCGCAGCTCGCGGCGGGGACCACCGTGGCGATCACCGCCTTCGTGGGCTTCGAGAGCGCGGCCACCCTCGGAGCGGAGTCGCGACGGCCGTTCGCGACGATCCCACGCACCATCCGCTGGACGGTGATCGCCGCCGGAGTCCTCTACCTGCTCTCCGCGTACACGCAGCTCGCGGGCTTCGACGCCCTCGGCGGAGACCTCGCGGCCAGCGACAGCCCCGTGAACGACCTCGCCGCACGCGCCGGAGTCGAATGGATCGGCCTCCTCCTCGACGGCGCCCTCGCGTGCTCCTTCCTGGCCTGCGCGCTCGCCTCCACCACCGCACTCGCCCGCGTGCTCTTCTCGCTCGGCCGCGAAGGCATCGCACCGCGCGCCCTCGGCCGCACGCACCGGCGGTTCCGGACGCCGCACATCGCGCTCGCCGTCGGCCTCGGCGCCGAAGTGCTCGTGCCCGCCGTCCTGGTCGTGTGCGGGATGGGCGCCTGGCAGGCGATGGGCGTCATCGTCGTCTGCGCGGCCGCCGGCTACATGACCGCCTATGCGCTGGTGTGCGTCGCGACGCCGTTCTTCCTGCGCCGGATCGGCGAGCTGACGATCGGGCCGGCCGTCGCCGCCACCGTCGCCGCGCTCGGCCTGGTCGCCGCGCTCGGCCTCGACCTCTGGCTGGAGGTCTCCGGGACGCGCGCGCTCGCCGTGCTGCTGCTGGCCGTCGTCGCCGTCGTCGCCGTGATCCTGTACCTGGTGTGCCGGCGCCGGCGGTCGGAGGCACTCGGCAGGATCGGCCTGTACGACGAGCCGACGACGGGGGACGTGCTCGGCGGGTCGCCATGAACGCCATCCCGGAGCTGAGCGGTCGCCAGCCCGGCGCGGTCCACAGTGCGCTCACGGTGCTGGAGGAGGTGGCGCGCTCCGGTCCGGGGATCACCGCCCAGCAGATCTCGGTCCGTCTGGGACTCCCGCGGGCCACGGCCTACCGGCTCCTCAACCTCCTGGTGCAGGACGAGTACCTGGTGCGCATGCCCGATCTGCGCGGGTTCGCGCTCGGACGTAAAGTCGCCGAGCTCGCCGACGTCGCCCAGGCGCAGGATGCCGCGGCGACGGCGCGCCAAGCGGTCACCGACCTGCGCACGCACATCCGCGGCGGGGTGCATCTCGCGGTGTACCGCGACGGCCGCGTCGTGCCGGTCGATGTCGACCCCGACTTCCCGCTCTCCGATCCGAAGCGCATCGGCAGCGATCTCAGCGTCTCGGCCCTCGGCCGGCTGCTGCTGGCGGAGCAGGCGGCGCGCACCGTCCCGTCGCCGACCCAGTACGCCACGCAGGAGGGGGAGCTCACGCCCGGCTTCGGGTGCCTGGCGGTCCCGGTCCGGGGCGACGACGACCGCCTCATCGCCGGTCTCGCGCTGGCCGTTCCCGCCTCGCGGCTCGCCGACCGCGACGGCCTCGTCTCGCTCGTCGCCGACACCGCGATCCGGCTCGGCTCACTGCTTCAGCGGGTCTGATCAGGCCGCGCGCACGAGGCGGACCACCTCGACGTCGGCGGGGACGGCCTCCGGAGACGAGGGGCCGACCGTCATGCGGTCTCCTTCGCGATCGCGGCGAACGTGCCCCCGGTTGCCTGCACGAGGGCGTCGGGGGCGAGCTCGATGTCGAGACCGCGCTTGCCACCGGAGACGAAGACCGTGTCGAACAGCTGGGCGGTCTCGTCCACGACCGTCGTGTGCCGGGTCTTCTGCCCGATCGGGCTGATGCCGCCCACGACGTACCCCGTGCGGCGCTCCGCCACGGCCGGGTCCGCCATCGTGGCGCGCTTGGCACCGACCGCCGAGGCGAGGGCCTTCAGGTCGAGGAGGCCGGTCACCGGCACGACGCCCACCACCAGCCCGATCTCGGTGTCGGCGAGCAGCGTCTTGAACACGCGCTCCGCCTCCACGCCGAGCGCCTCAGCGGCCTCGAGCCCGTAGGAGGCGGCGGCGGGATCGTGGTCGTACGGGTGCAGTGCGAAGGGCAGACCGGCCGCCGTCAGCGCGACGGTGGCCGGTGTGCCCGCCGAGGCCTTCTGCTTCGCCATCAGTCAGCGGGCCCGGAGACGCGGGGGCCGTTGGCGCGGAAGAGCTGCATGGAGGCGCCGCCGACCAGTCGCGTCGCACCGGGGAGCAGGAGGGCCGGGTCCTCCGGGATCGGCACCTCGGTCGCGCTGTCCCAGAGCAGCTGGTACGACTCCACGCCGGGAGCGACGGGCAGCGACACCTCCACGTCGTCCTCCACTCCGTGCACGATCAGGAGCACCCGGTTGAACTCCTCCGTGTCGGGGGTCGAGGCGACGAGGTACTGGAGCGTGCGGTTCTCGGGGGAGTTCCAGTCCTCGTCGTCCATCCCGGTGCCGGAGGCGTCGAACCAGTCCATGTGGCTGGCGTTGGGCGTCGTCTCGCCGTAGACGGCGTACCGGCTGGGGCGCAGCGCCGGGTTGGTGCGGCGCAGCTCCAGCAGGCGCTTCGTCGTCTCCACGAACTCGCGCTCCTCGCGGGAGCGCAGCCAGCTCAGCCAGGTGAGCTCGCTGTCGTGGCAGTACGCGTTGTTGTTGCCGCGCTGCGTGCGGCCGTACTCGTCGCCCGCGGTGATCATCGGCACACCGGCCGAGAGCAGCAGCGTCCCCATCAGGTTGCGCATGGCCTTGTGCCGGTCGAGCAGCACGCTCTCATCCACCGTCGGGCCCTCGACGCCGTGGTTGAACGAGCGGTTGTTGTCCGTCCCGTCGCGGTTGTCCTCGCCGTTGCCGAGGTTGTGCTTGACGTCGTACGCCGTGAGGTCGGCCATCGTGAAGCCGTCGTGCGCCGTGACGAAGTTGACCGACGCGAGCGGGCCGCGCTCGGGCGAGAACGTGTTCGACGATCCGGCGAGGCGTGTGGCGAAGCCGCCGATGCCGACCGGCGCCTGGCCGTGGCGGCGCGCCTCGGCGATGTCGGCGAGCCAGAAGTTGCGCACGCGGTCGCGGTAGCGGTCGTTCCACTCCGACCAGCCGTCCGGGAAGTTGCCGGTCTGCCAGCCGCCGAGGCCGACATCCCACGGCTCGGCGATCATCTTCACGTCCTGCAGCCCCGGATCGTCGAGGGCGGCGTGCAGGAGCGGATGGTCGGGGGAGTACGCGGCGTCGGCGCCGCGCCCGAGGGTCGCCGCCAGATCGAACCGGAAGCCGTCGATCTGCATCTCGTTCGCCCAGTACCGCAGGGAGTCGAGCACGAGGCGCTGCGGGACGGGCCGCCCGAAGTCGACCGTGTTGCCGCATCCCGTGACGTCGATGTAGACGCCCTGGTCGTCCTGCCGGTAGTACGTGGCGTTGTCGATGCCGCGGAAGCTGGTGCGCGGCCCCCCGATTCCCTCCTCGGCCGTGTGGTTGTAGACCACGTCGAGGATGACCTCGATGCCGGCGAGGTGCAGCAGCTTCACCATGCCCTTGAACTCGGCGATGACCGCCTCGGGACCCGCCGCCTGCGCGGCGCGCGACGCGTACTGCGCGTGCGGGGTGAAGAAGTTCAGGGTGTTGTAGCCCCAGTAGTTGGTCAGACCCTGCTGGATGAGGCGCTGCTCCGAGACGAAGGTCTGGACGGGCAGCAGCTCGACGGCGGTCACCCCGAGGTCGCGCAGGTAGCCGATGGACGACTCGTGCGCGAGCCCGGCGTACGTGCCGCGCAGGTCCTCCGGGACGGCCGGGTTGACCTTGCTGAAGCCGCGCACGTGCGCCTCGTAGACGACCGTGCGATCGAGCGGGGTGGCGGGCTTTCGCGCCTCGCCCCAGTCGAAGCCGTCCTCGATGACGACACCGCGCCAATGGTCGGAGCCGGCCCGGACGATGCCGCGGGCGTATGGATCGAGCAGCAGCGTCTCGGGATTGAAGGTGTTCTGCGGCGACGTGGGCCCGGAGACGCGGATCGCGTACCGGCTGCCCACGGTCAGCGAGCGCGAGCGCACCGACCAGACGCCGTTCGCATCACGGGTCATCGGCCGGGTCTTCACGAGCCAGTTGGGGTCGCGCTCGTCGAAGAGGCACAGCTCCATCGCGTCGGCGTGCGCCGAGAACACCCGCAGCTCGCCGCCGTTCGGCCCGACGCGGACGCCCAGATTGCGGAGAGGATCGGCGGAGGTCATGCGATCTAGAGTAGTGAGTGGCGCGCGGGCATCCGCTGCCGCCGCACCCGCGAACCGAGGAGGGCACCGGTGCCGGTCTATCTCGACCACGCCGCGACGACCCCCATGCGCCCCGAGGCCATCGCCGCCTACGTCGACGCGATGGGCGTCGTCGGCAACCCGTCGAGCATCCACAGCCAGGGCCAGCAGGCCAAGCGGATGCTCGAGGAGGCCCGCGAGACCGTGGCCGCCACGCTCGGCTGCGACCCGATCGAGGTCGTCTTCACGTCGGGCGGAACCGAGTCGATCAACCTCGCGGTGAAGGGTCTCTACTGGGCACGCAACGCCGCAGCCGTCCGGCCGAGGATCCTCGTTCCGGGCGGCGAGCACCACGCCACGACGGACACGGTCGACTGGCTCGAGCGGGCGGAGGGCGCGCGGCCCCAGTGGCTCGCCCTCGACGCCGAGGGGCGCATCGTCCCGTCGCCGATCGAGGCGCCCGACGAGACCGCGCTGCTCACGTTCCTGGCCGTCAACAACGAGGTCGGGACCATCCAGCCGGTGCGGGAGCTGACGGACCGGGCCCGGGAGGTCGGGGTGCCGGTGCACGTCGACGCCGTCTCGGCCTACGGCCACCTGCCCATCGACTTCGCGGCCTCGGGCGCGGACGCCCTCAGCGTCTCCGCCCACAAGATCGGTGGACCGGCCGGCATCGGCGCTCTGGTGCTCGCCCGCACCTCCACCGTCGTGCCGCTGATCCACGGCGGAGGGCAGCAGCGCCAGGTGCGCAGCGGCACGCAGGACGTCGCCGCGGCGGTCGCCTTCGCCGTCGCCGCGCGCGCCGCCGAGACCGAGCGCGCGTCGGAGGCGGCGCGGTTGTCGTCGCTGCGCGACCGGCTCGTCGACGGGGTGCGTGCCGCCGTCCCGGAGGCCCTGCTCAGCGGACCCGGAACCGCATCGGGGGACCGCGTCGCGTCGAACGCGCACTTCGTCTTCCCGGGCGCGCAGGGGGACTCGCTGCTCTTCCTGCTCGACATGGCCGGCCTCTCGGTGTCGACCGGATCCGCCTGCACGGCCGGCATCCCGGAGCCGTCGCAGGTACTGCTCGCGATGGGCCGCAGCGAGCTCGACGCCCGCAGCGCCCTGCGGTTCACCCTGGGCCGGACGTCCACCCAGGCGGATGTCGACGCGCTGATCGCCGCCCTCCCCGGCGCCTACGCGCAGGCGGGGCGCGCCGGCCACGCGGAGCGCGCCTCCCGTCTCGCCTGAGCGGCCACCGGGCCGACCCCCAGCCGCGGCGGCGTAGAATCCCGGGGTGAAGGTTCTGGCGGCGATGAGCGGGGGTGTCGACTCCGCGGTGGCTGCTGCGCGCGCCGTCGAGGCCGGACACGACGTGGTCGGGGTGCACCTGGCCCTGAGCCGGATGCCCGGCACGCTGCGCACCGGCAGCCGCGGCTGCTGCACGATCGAGGACTCGATGGACGCCCAGCGCGCGGCGAACATCATCGGCATCCCGTACTACGTGTGGGACTTCTCCGAGCGCTTCAAGCTCGACGTCGTCGACGACTTCATCGCCGAGTACGCCGCCGGCCGGACCCCCAACCCGTGCATGCGCTGCAACGAGCGGATCAAGTTCGCCGCCCTGCTCGAGAAGGCCCTCGACCTCGGCTTCGACGCCGTGTGCACCGGTCACTACGCCGCCATCCTGACCGACGAGCACGGCAACCGCGAGCTGCATCGCGCCAGCGCGTGGGCAAAGGACCAGTCCTACGTGCTCGGCGTGCTCACCGCCGAGCAGCTCGCGCACGCGATGTTCCCGCTCGGCGCCACGCCCTCGAAGGCGGAGGTGCGGGCGGAGGCGGAAGCGCGCGGGCTGAGCGTGGCCAACAAGCCCGACTCCCACGACATCTGCTTCATCCCCGACGGCGACACGCGCGGCTGGCTCGCCGAGCGGGTCGGCGCGGAGACCGGCGACATCCTGGACCGCGAGGGAAACCGCATCGGCAGCCACGAAGGCGCGCTCGCGTTCACCGTCGGGCAGCGGAAGGGCCTCAACATCGGCTACCCCTCGGCGGACGGGCGCCCCCGCTTCGTGCTCGAGGTGCGTCCCAAGGACAACACCGTCGTGGTCGGCCCGAAGGAGGCGCTCGACATCGCCGAGATCGGCGGCTCGCGCTTCACCTGGGCCGGTCTCGCTCCGGAGGATCCGGCGACGCCGTTCGAGTGCGACGTGCAGATCCGCGCGCACTCCGACCCGGTCCCGGCCGTCGCCTGGGTCGCGGACGGCGAGCTCGTCGTGCGCCCGCACACTCCGCTCGACGGGGTCGCGCCCGGCCAGACGGCCGTGGTCTACGTGGGCACGCGCGTGCTCGGCCAGACCACCATCGACCGCACCGTCTCGGCCGTCCCGGCCTGAGCCCGCGCCGCACGGGCCCGGAGCGCCCGGGGAGCGGTGTCGGCGGCGCTCCCTAGACTTGGTCCGTGAGCGAGATCTCTGAGACGAGTGACACCCCGGCCGAGTTCGGCGACCTCGACCTCGATTTCGATGCGGCACGAGCCGAGGCCGAGCGCCTCGCCGAGCGCATCGAGGGCGCGCGGGTCGCGTACTACGGCGACGGCGACTCGGCCCTCTCCGACGCCGAGTACGACGCCGACTTCCACCGGCTGGAGGCGATCGAGCGCGCGTTCCCCGAGCTGGCGGGGCAGGACAGCCCGACGCAGCAGGTCGGCGCGGTGGTGGCGTCGGTCGGGTTCCCGGAGCACGAGCACGCCGAGCGGATGCTCAGCCTCGACAACGTCTTCTCGATCGAGGAGTTCCGCGAGTGGGCCGCCAAGACGGCCGCGGCGGCCGGGCGGCCGGTCCGCTGGCTCACCGAGCTCAAGATCGACGGGCTCGCGATCAGCCTGGCGTACCGCGACGGCGAGCTCGAGACGGCGACGACCCGCGGAGACGGCCGGGTCGGCGAGGACATCACGGAGAACGTCGACTGGATCCCGACGATCCCGCGCCGCCTGTCCGGGAGCGGTTACCCGGCGTTCTTCGAGGTGCGCGGCGAGGTCTTCCTGAAGACGGCCGACTTCGAGGCGCTCAACGACCGGCAGCGCGCGCTGCAGGCGGCCTTCGAGACGGAGGAGCGCGCCAAGGGCCGCCCCGAGGACCGCATCAAGACCCGGTACCCCGAGTTCGCGAACGCCCGCAACACCGCGGCCGGCAGCCTCCGTCAGCGCCGCGAGAACAAGAACGCCTTCGAGCTGGAGCTCATGCGCGAACGTCTCGGGAGGCTGTCGCTCTACCTCCACGGGATCGGCGCCTGGCAGCACCCGGAGGTGGTCGCCCAGTCCGAGATCTACGGGCTCCTCGCGGGCTGGGGCCTGCCGGTCTCCCCGCACTCGCGCGTGTTCGACTCCGTCGACGACGTGGCCGGCTACATCGCCGACCGCGGCGAGCACCGGCACGACGTCGAGCACGAGATCGATGGGATCGTCGTCAAGGTCGACGAGCTCGACCTGCACGTCGAGCTCGGGGCGACGAGCCGGGCCCCGCGCTGGGCGATCGCGTACAAGTACCCGCCCGAGGAGGTCCACACGAAGCTCCTCGACATCGTCGTGGGCGTGGGGCGCACCGGTCGTGCGACCCCGTACGCCGTGATGGAGCCGGTGAAGGTCGCCGGGTCGACCGTCCGCCAGGCCACGCTGCACAACCAGCAGGTGGTCCGCGCCAAGGGCGTGATGATCGGCGACACCGTCGTGCTGCGGAAGGCCGGCGATGTGATCCCCGAGATCCTGGGCGCCGTGGAGCAGCAGCGCGACGGCACCCAGGTCGAGTGGCACATGCCCGAGGTCTGCCCGGAGTGCGGCACCCCGTTGCGCCCGATGAAGGAGGGCGACATCGACCTCCGCTGCCCGAACGCGCAGTCCTGCCCCGCGCAGGTGCGCGGCCGGGTCGAGCACATCGGATCCCGCGGCGGCCTGGACATCGAGGCACTCGGCGAGGTCACCGCGGCGGCGCTCACGCAGCCGGTCGTCCCGGCCACGCCGCCGCTCGTGACCGAAGCCCGGCTGTTCGATCTCGACATCGACGAGCTCGTCCCGGTGGAGGTGCTCGTGCGCGACTCCGAGACCGGGGAGATCAAGCTCGACGAGGTCACCGGGGAACCGATCCGGCGGCTGCCGTTCCAGCGGCTCGGCGCGAAGACCTATCCGCCCGGCACCGAGGACCTCGACCCGGCCGAGCGACGCCGGCTCGGCATCCGCAAGGACCACCAGGTCGTGCTGCCGTCGGAGGCCGCGACCAAACTGCTCGCAGAGCTCGAGAAGGCGAAGACGAAACCGCTCTGGCGCATCCTGGTCTCGCTCAACATCCGGCACGTCGGCCCCGTGGCGGCGCGTGCGCTGGCCGACTACTTCGGCTCCCTCGATGCGATCCGCGCGGCGACGCGCGAGGAGCTGGCCGAGGTGGACGGCGTCGGCGGCATCATCGCGGACGCCGTGATCGACTGGTTCGGCGTCGACTGGCACATCGACATCGTCGACCGATGGACCCGTGCGGGAGTGCAGTTCGCGACGCCCGGGCATCCGGGTCCGGGCGCCGCCGCGGAGGCCGGCGGGGTGCTCGCCGGGCTGACCGTCGTCGCCACCGGCTCTCTGGAGGGGTATACCCGGGAGGGTGCGCAGGAGGCGATCATCGCGGCGGGCGGCAAGGCCGCATCGAGCGTCTCGAAGAAGACCGATTTCGTCGCCGCCGGACCCGGCGCGGGGTCGAAACTGGCCAAGGCGGAGGAGCTCGGCCTCCGGGTCCTCGACGCCGCTCAGTTCCGGATTCTCGTCGAACAGGGTCCGGAGGCGCTCGACAACGCCTGAAACGGTCAGCCAAAGCGCGGACAGGATCCGAAGTCTCCCCCTGAATCGGGGGTAGAACGCCCTGCCGACGTCCATGTTTTCCCCGGTAGTCTTCAGGGGTGCGCTCACCCGGTGCGCACTGCAAGGGCTTAGCTCGCTCGCTCTCGGAGGGACCCGGACGGAGTGCTGGTCGGCTTTGCAGCTGTTTCCATTGTTACCTCGGCAGTCTCGGGACTGACCGGGGCCTTCGTCATGCCTGCGGATGTCGTCGCCGTCTCCGCTTCCCCGACGGTCGCCGTCGCCGGGGTGACCTCCGATTCGACGACGGGCACGGCGAGTGCGGCGGCGTCGTCCGCTCTCGGGCGCCTCGCCGGCATCAGCGCCTCGGCCCTGCCCGCCTACCTCACCGGGCACCGCGCCGAGATCGACAAGCTCATCTCCGACCCGCCCGCGGCGAGCGACGTCAGCCGCGTCTGGTCCATCCTCGACGGCACGCAGCAGTCCGTGCTGCTGAAGGAGGCGCCGCACCTGATCGGCAACCTCGAAGGCGTGCCGTACAGCGTGCGGGGCAAGGCGAACGCCCTCGACCTGAAGCGGACCATCGCGACTGCGAAGGCCGACCTGAAGACCGAGCGGGGGAAGACCGAGCGCCTCGCCATCCAGCGGCAGCTGACGACCCTCGGCAACGTGAAGTCGGCGCTGTCGAAGAAGGACGGCGTCACCCGCACCCTCGTCTCCCTCGACACCTCCGCCGACGCCAAGGCCGCCATCGTCGTCGGCGACCTGAGCACCGCGAAGTACGTGAGCGTGCTCGTCCCCGGTATGTACATGTCCGTGGGAGAGCAGATCGAGGCGTGGGCGGAGGTCGCCCAGGACCTCCACGACCAGGAGACCGGCTTCCTGGGGCGCATCCTCGGCCCGCGCAGCGGAGCAAGCCCTCCCGGAGTCGCCGTGGTGGCGTGGATCGGCTACCAGACGCCGGTGCTGACCAACATCGGCGGCCTCGCGCTCGCGCAGCAGGGCGCCGACAGCCTCGAACGCACACTGGAGGGCATCAAGAGCCTGCGCGCCGACGACCCGCCGTACCTGAGCGTCTTCGCGCACTCGTACGGCTCGACGGCCGCGCTCCTCGCGCTGGAACGCGGCACCGTGGAGGTCGACGCCCTGGCCCTGATGGGGTCGCCCGGCAGCGACGCGCAGTCGGTGAAAGACCTCTCGGTGCGCGGCGGGAACGTGTGGGTCGGCGAGGCTCCCATGGACCCGATCGTGGACAGCGCCTTCTTCGGCAGCGACCCGGGCTCGCCGTCGTACGGGGCCAAGAAGATGGGTGTGAGCGGCGCCGTCGACCCCCTCACCCACCGCACGCTCGCGGGATCCACCGGCCACAACGAGTACTTCACCTCGGGCACGGAGTGCATGCGCAACCTCGCGATGATCGGGATCGCCCAGGGGCGCCTCGTTCTGTGACCGGTCCGCGCCGACGCATAATGGACGGGATGGGATCGGACGACGCGCAGCAGGACGCCGGGCAACAGGACGTCGAGCAGCAGAACGAGAGCCGCGGTTCGTCGCGTCGCTCGTTCTTGAAGGGCGCCGGCCTCGTGGCGGCGGGCGCCGTCACCGGCGGCGCCGGGGGAGCGGCCGCAGGGGCCGCCTACGCCTCCCGGCCGGTTCCGGGCGAGGCGCCGCGCGCCGAGCCCGGCGAGGAGTACCCGCCGTTGCCGCCGCGGTCGCGGCCGGGCTTCGACCACCTGGTCGTGCTCATGTACGAGAACCGGTCGTTCGACAACCTCCTCGGCTGGCTCTACGACGAGAAGAACCTGCCGAAGGGCAAGCGTTTCGACGGGCTGGCGTTCGGCGAGTACAGCAATCCCGACCCGAACGGCGGCGCGGACATCCCGGTGCACGCCTACGAGGGCACGACGGACTTCGTGATGCGGCAGCCCTCGCCGGATCCGGGTGAGGTCTATCCCCACGTCAACACCCAGCTCTTCGACATCGTCGACCCGCCGTCGAACGCCGACGCGCTGGTGAAGGACATGCTGCCGCCCTTCAACGCGCCTCGGCCCGGCCAGAAGCCGACGATGGACGGCTTCGTGCGCGACTACATCGGCGTGCTGCGCAAGGACACCGGCCAGGAGCCGGGACTCGACGACTACCGCCGCATCATGGGCGCGTTCACCCCGGACATGCTCCCGGTGTTCTCGACGCTCGCCCGCCAGTTCGCGGTCTACGACGACTGGCACTGCGCTGTGCCGTCCCAGACGTTCTGCAACCGCTCGTTCTTCCATGCCTCCACCTCGCACGGCTACGTCGACAACGGGGGAGACGGCGGGCTGCGCAAGTGGTTCGACCCGGCGAACGACGCCCCCACGATCTTCAACCGGCTCGAAGAGGCCGGGCGCACCTGGCGCGTGTACTACGACGACCGCCAGCTGATCTCGCTGACCGGTTTCATCCACGCGCCCGCGCTCGAGCCGTACTGGCGCACCAACTTCCGGACGATGTCGCACTTCTACAAGGACGTCGAGGAGGGCACGCTCCCCGACTACGCCTTCGTCGAGCCGCGCCTGCTGTACGACCACAACGACATGCATCCGCCGGGCGGCCCCGAGACGGAGGCGGACGTCGCAGGCGAGGTCGTCGTCGGCGGCGCGATCTCCGATGTGCGCGCCGGCGACCTGCTGCTGCACAATGTCTACTCGGCGATCCGGTCGTCCCGCAGCGCGCAGGGCTCCAACGCGCTGAACACGATGCTGCTCGTCACGTTCGACGAGCACGGCGGGACGTACGATCACGTGCCGCCCGGTCCTGCGACGCCGCCCGACCAGAGCGGTCCGGGCGAGAATGGCTTCCTGTTCGACCGGCTCGGCCTGCGCGTCCCCGCGATCGCCATCTCGGCGTACACCGAGCGCGGGTCGATCCTGCATGAGGAGATGCACCACGCCGCCGTGATCGCCACCCTCTGCGAGAAGTACGGGCTCGACAACCTGACCGAGCGCGATCGCGGAGCGCGCACCCTCCGCGACGCGATCAACCTGACCGCGCCGCGACAGCCCGGCACCTGGCCGGACACCCATCCGCAGTACCTTCCTGCGAACCCTGAGGCCGACGCTCCCGCACCCGGCGATCAGGACCGCCCGCTGAGCCCGCCCGGCGTCGGTCTGGTCGGGCTCCTCACCGCGCGCTACGGGCGGGCGGGGGATGCGATCCCGGTGACGTACCAGGAGGCGTACGACGCGGTGCACCGTCTCGGCCTCGGGCTCTTCGGCGAGCAATAGAATCGTTCCAGGCCGCCGGGCGCACCCGCGGCACCTCAACACACCAGCACCGACGGAGACGTATGTCCGAAATCAGCGCAGAACAGGTCGCGCACCTGGCGAGTCTCGCCAGGATCGACCTCAGCCCCGAAGAGATCGAGAGCCTCACGAGCGAGCTCGGCCAGATCGTGGAGTCGGTCGCGAAGGTGCAGCAGGTCGCCGGACCCGACGTCCCGGCCACCAGCCACCCGCTGCCGCTGACGAACGTCTTCCGGCGCGACGAGATCGCACCGTCGCTGACGGTCGACCAGGCGCTCTCGGGCGCCCCCGCACGCGACGGCGACCGCTTCAAGGTCGCCGCCATCCTGGACGAGGAGTGACCATGACGGATCTGACCCGGCTCACCGCCGCCGCCCTGGCCGACCTGCTCACGGCGGGGGAGGTGTCGTCCGTCGAGGCGACCCGCGCCCACCTCGAGCGCATCGAGGCCGTCGACACCGACGTGCACGCCTACCTGCACGTCGCGGGCGAGAAGGCGCTCCGTACCGCCGCCGAGATCGACGGCCGCCGCGCCGCGGGCGACGCCCTCGGCCCGCTCGCGGGCGTTCCCGTCGCGATCAAGGACGTGCTCGCCACCAACGACATGCCGTCGACCTCCGGATCGAAGATCCTCGAGGGCTGGCTGCCGCCCTACGACGCGACCGTCGTGCGCAGGCTGCGCGAGGCCGACCTGGTGCCGCTCGGCAAGACCAACATGGACGAGTTCGCGATGGGCTCCTCCACCGAGCACTCCGCATACGGCCCCACCCGCAACCCGTGGGACCTCGAGCGCATCCCGGGCGGCTCCGGCGGCGGTTCGGCCGCTGCGGTGGCCGCCTTCGAGGCGCCGTTCGCGCTGGGCTCCGACACCGGCGGCTCGATCCGCCAGCCCGCGGCCGTTACCGGCTCGGTCGGCGTCAAGCCGACCTACGGCGGTGTGAGCCGCTACGGTGCGATCGCGCTGGCCAGCTCGCTCGACCAGGTCGGTCCCGTCTCGCGGACCGTCCTCGACGCCGGTCTGCTGCACGATGTGATCGCCGGGCACGACCCGCTCGACTCCACCTCGCTCACCGACACCTGGCCGTCGATGGCCGACGCCGCACGCGCCGGCCTGGCCGAGGGGGCGTTGCGCGGGGTCCGCGTCGGCGTGATCAAGGAGATCGCGGGCGAGGGCTTCCAGGCCGGCGTCAAGCAGCGCTTCGACGAGGCCGTCGCCCTGCTCGAAGGTGCAGGCGCCGAGGTCGTCGAGGTGAGTGCACCGAGCTTCGAGTACGCCGTCGCCGCCTACTACCTGATCCTCCCCGCCGAGGCGTCGAGCAACCTGGCCCGTTTCGACTCGGTGCGGTTCGGCCTCCGGGTCGACCCCGAGGACGGCCCCGTGACCGTCGAGCGCGTGATGTCCGCGACCCGCGACGCCGGTTTCGGCCCCGAGGTCAAGCGCCGCATCATCCTCGGCACCTACGCGCTGAGCGCGGGCTACTACGACGCCTACTACGGCAGCGCGCAGAAGGTCCGCACGCTCATCCAGCGCGACTTCGCGTCCGCGTTCGAGCGGGTGGACGTGCTCGTCAGCCCGAGCGCGCCAACCACCGCCTTCAAGCTCGGCGAGAAGCTCGCGGACCCGATGGCGATGTACCTCAACGACATCACCACCATCCCGGCGAACCTCGCGGGCGTGCCCGGGATGGGCCTGCCGATCGGCCTCGCGCCGGAGGACGGCCTCCCCGTCGGCATGCAGCTGATGGCTCCGGCCCGCGCCGACGCCCGGCTCTACACCATCGGCGCCGCGCTCGAGCGGCTGCTGGAGGAGAAGTGGGGTCGCACCCTGCTGAGCCAGGCTCCGGACCTGGCCGCCACCGAGATGTTCGCGAGCGAAGAAGGAGCCGTCTGATGGCCGGTGCGGATCTGATGGACTTCGACAAGGCCCTCGAGCTGTTCGAGCCGGTGCTCGGCTTCGAGGTGCACGTCGAGCTCAACACCAAGACGAAGATGTTCTGCGGCTGCGCCAACGAGTTCGGCTCGGGCGCCAACACGAACACCTGCCCGACCTGCCTGGGTCTGCCCGGCGGGCTGCCGCAGGTGAACGAGAAGGCGATCGAGTCGAGCATCCGCCTGGGCCTCGCCCTGGGCTGCGGCATCGCCGAGTCGAGCCGCTTCGCGCGCAAGAACTACTTCTACCCGGACACCGCGAAGAACTTCCAGACCTCGCAGTACGACGAGCCGATCGCCCACGACGGCTCGGTCACGATCGAGCTGGAGTCCGGCCGCGAGGTGACGGTGCTCATCGAGCGCGCGCACATGGAGGAGGACGCCGGCAAGCTGACGCACGTCGGCGGCGCCGCCGGCCGCATCCAGGGCGCCGACTACTCGCTCGTGGACTACAACCGCGGCGGCGTCCCGCTCGTCGAGATCGTCACGCGCATGATCGAGGGCGCCGAGGCCGACGCGCCGGAGATCGGCCGCACCTACGTGCGCGCGATCCGCGACATCGTGAAGGCGCTCGGCGTCTCGAACGCGCGCATGGAGGAGGGCAACGTGCGGTGCGACGCCAACGTCTCCCTCCGCCGCCGCGGCTCGGGGACCCTGGGTACCCGCACCGAGACGAAGAACGTCAACTCGCTGCGGTCGGTGGAACGCGCCGTGCGCTACGAGATCCAGCGGCAGGCCGCCATCCTGGACGCCGGCGGCACGATCATCCAGGAGACCCGGCACTGGCACGAGGACACCGGCACCACGAGCGCCGGCCGCCCGAAGAGCGACGCCGACGACTACCGGTACTTCCCCGAGCCCGACCTGGTGCCCGTCGCCCCGAGCCGCGAGTGGGTCGAGGAGCTCCGGGGCACCCTCCCCGAGCAGCCGTCCGTGCGCCGCAAGCGTCTGCTGGCCGAATGGGGCGTCACCGCGCTGGAGTTCCAGGACGTCGAGAACGCCGACCTGCTCGACGAGGTCGAGGCCACCGTCGCCGCCGGCGCGAACCCCACCGCCGCACGCAAGTGGTGGACCGGCGAGATCGCCCGTCTGGCGAACGCGTCCAACGTGCCCGCCGGCACCCTGGTGAGCCCGGTGCACGTCGCCGAACTGGCCGCCCTGGTCGAATCGGGCACCCTGACCGACCGGCTGGCCCGTCAGGTGCTCGAGGGCGTCGTCGCCGGCGAGGGCCGCCCGCAGGAGGTCGTCGACGCACGCGGTCTCGCCGTCGTCTCGGACGACGGCGCGCTGATCGCAGCCATCGACGAAGCCCTGGCGGCTCAGCCGGATGTGCTCGCGAAGATCCGCGACGGCAAGGTGCAGGCCGCGGGCGCCGTCATCGGCGCGGTCATGAAGGCGATGAAGGGCCAGGCCGACGCCGCACGCGTGCGGGAGCTCGTTCTGGAGCGCGCCGCTCAGTAACGACACCGGTCGAGCCGACGCCACGCGCCGTGCGAGCATCCGCTCGCACGGCGCGTCGCATTCTCCGGAGTCTCGCGTGGACACTCTCAGCAACCCGCGGCAGAGTAGGGGCATGGGCGTCTTCACACTGGGCGGGTTGACCTCGGTCCCCGCCGCCTCCCGCAGCGATCTGCTCGCACCCGCCGCGCTCGATGCGCTGACGGCCCTGGGCTGGCTGGACGAGGTGGGCGTGGTCGAGATCGACCCCGACGTCTCGGACACCGCGGCGACGCGGGAGGAGTTCGGGCTGGACGCCGCGACGCTCGCGAACTGCGTCGTCGTCGGCGGCAAGCGCGAAGGGGTGGAGCGCATCGCCGCGTGCGTCGTGCTCTCGACCACGCGCGCCGACGTCAACAACACGGTCAAGCGGCTCCTGGACGTGCGCAAGGCGTCGTTCCTGCCGATGGACAGGGCCGTGGAGCTGACCGGGATGGAGTACGGCGGGATCACCCCGATCGGGCTCCCCGCCGACTGGCCGGTGCTGGTCGACGCTCGGGTCGAGGGGGCGGAGGTGGTGATCGTCGGCTCCGGCGTGCGCCGCTCGAAGATCCTCGTCCCGGGGCGTCTGCTCGCCGCTCTGCCGCAGGCCCAGGTCATCGACGGTCTCGGGCTGGAGATCCCCGCCGGATGACCGGACTGCTCCAGCCCGTCCGCTCGCGCCTGATCGAAACGCTCGCAGGCCGCTCGGACGTCGTCCCGCAATGGATCCTCGACCTCGAGCAGGGCGACGACGCGGGATACTTCGGTCCGGGGAGCGCCGCGTGGGTCGTGCACGGCGGGATGCCGACGCTGGTCGCGGGCATCCGGGCGCTGCTGCTGCAGGCCCTGCACCCGGGCGCCTTGGCGGGGGTGCGCGAGTTCTCCCGGTACCGGGAGGATCCGCTCGGCCGTCTGGCCGGCACGATCCGCTGGATCCACACCGTCACGTACGGCAGCACGGCGCAAGCGGTAGCGGGGTCGGAGATGGTGCGGGCGCTGCACAGGCGGGTCGCGGGGACCTTCGTCGACGGGCACGGCGCCACGCGTCCCTACGCCGCGAACGACCCGGAGCTGGCGTCCTGGGTCCACCTCGCGTTCACGGACGCCTTCCTGACGGCGCACGAGCGGTGGGGCGGCCCGATCCCGGGAGGCGCCGACGGCTATGTCGGCGAATGGACCCGGGCCGCACGGCTGATGGGCGTCGACGACGCGCCCGCCGCGGCCGCCGAGTTGCGCGCGAGGATCGCGGCGGCGACCGACGCGGGCGACCTGCGCGGCGGTCCCGAGGTCGACGAGATCGTGCGGTTCATCCGCCGGCCGCCGCTGCGCCGGATGCTGCGGCCGTCGTACCGGGTGCTCTTCCGCGCCGCGGTGTCGACGCTCGAACCACGACATCGCGAGATGCTCGGCTTCCGTCCGCGCGGATCGGACCGGCTCGTGCCGATCGATCGCGCGACGGCGGCGGTGCTCCGCGGAGCCGGCGCGCTGCTCGGGCCGTCTCCGCAGGCGGAGCTCGCGGCTCGCCGCAGGCTGAAAAGACTGACAGACGAGCCCGGCCGCGCATAACCGCTCAACGGGCCCGATCGGAGTTACGCTGAGTCCTGCGCCCGCCCATAGATGAGCGGACCTCAGTTGTGGAGGTGCACATGACCGCGACAGTCCCCTCGAAACCGGACGACGTCGAGTCGAAAGGCCTGAAAGACGGCGCGCTCGGGCTGGTGTCCAGCGTCGTCGTCGGAGTCGCATCCACCGCTCCGGCGTACAGCCTGGCGGCGAGCCTCGGCTTCATCGTCGTCGGCGGCACGCTCGCCGCCGGGGTGAAGGCGCCCGGCATCGTGCTGCTGGCGTTCATCCCGATGTATCTGATCGCGGTGGCGTACCAGGAGCTCAACAAGGCCGAGCCGGACTGCGGCACGACCTTCACCTGGGCGACGAGGGCCTTCGGGCCGGTCACCGGCTGGATGGGCGGCTGGGGGATCATCGTCGCCGACGTGATCGTGATGGCGAACCTGGCGCAGATCGCCGGGTCGTACTCCTTCACCTTCGTCGGGAGCTTCGGACTGCCGGCCGTCTCCGCCTTGGCGGGGAACGTGGTGGCGACGACGATCGCCGGTCTGCTGTGGATCGCGATCATGACCTGGATCTGCTATCGCGGCATCGAGATCTCGGCGCGGCTGCAGTACGTGCTGCTGTCGTTCGAGGTCATCATCCTGATCTTCTTCGCCGTGTTCGCCCTGGTGCGGGTGTACACGGGCAACGCCGAGCCGTACTCGCTCATCCCGCAATGGGACTGGTTCAACCCCTTCACCCTCGACTTCGCCAAGACGATCGCCCCGGCCATGCTGACCGCGATCTTCATCTACTGGGGCTGGGACACGGCGGTCTCCATCAACGAGGAGACCAAGGACCCGGGCAAGACCCCCGGCCGCGCCGCCATCATCAGCACGCTGCTCCTGCTGGCCACCTACGCCGTCGTCACGGTCGCGACCGTCGCGTTCGCGGGGGTCGGGGACAAGGGCATCGGGCTCGCGAACCCCGCGAACTCCGGTGACGTGTTCTCGGCCATCGGCCCGACGCTGTTCGGCGGGGGAGTCGTCGGGTCGATCCTGATGGCGCTCCTCGGCTTCTCGATCCTGACGTCCGCGTCCGCGTCGACGCAGACGACCATCCTCCCGACGGCCCGGACGGCGCTCTCGATGGCGGCGTACAAGGCCATCCCGACGCAGTTCGCCCGCATCCACCCGAAGTTCCTCACGCCGACCTGGGCGACGATCGGGATGGGCATCGTCTCGGCGGTGTTCTACCTCGTGTTCACGTTCATCAGCTCGTCGCTGCTGAACGCGCTGATCGGGTCCATCGGCCTGATGATCGCCTTCTACTACGGCCTCACCGGGTTCGCCTGCGTCTGGTTCTACCGCAAGACGCTCTTCACGTCGTTCCGGCACGTGGTCATGCGCGGACTGTTCCCGTTCATCGGCGGCGTGATGCTGCTGGCCGTGTTCGTCTACGGCCTGATCAGCTTCTCCGCACCCGACTGGCTCACCGACGACAACGGCAAGAACGTCACCATCTTCGGCATCGGGGCCGAGGCCGTGGTGGGCGTGGGCGGTCTGCTGATCGGCGCGGTGCTCATGCTGATCTGGTGGTGGCGCAAGCCCGACTACTTCCGCGGCAAGACCCTCCCGATGCGCTCCCACGCGCTCGTGCTGGCGCCCGCCGGCGTGCCGACCTTCGGTCTGCCCGACTCGACGCCCGCGCGCACCGTCATCGCCCCGGACCGCTCGAATCTGCCCCCTGGGCAGATCCCGCTCAATGCTGAGACACTGGAGCCGGTCGAGCCGGACGACGGCACGACGACCCCGCGAGAGGACGGCACGTGACGGAACGCCAGCGCATCGTCGAATGGGAGGACCCGGCGCCGGGACTGGCGGTGATGCCCACGCTGAGCGGTCTCGACTATCTGCGGGCGATGATCGACGGGGTGCTCCCGCCTCCGCCGATCGCGAGCCTCATGGACATGACGCTCGTGGAGGCGGCACCGGGCACGGCGACCTTCGTCTGCGAACCCGACGAGTCGCACTACAACCCGATCGGCACGGTCCACGGCGGCCTCGTGTGCACCCTGCTCGACTCGGTGCTGGGCTGCGCGGTGCAGACGACGCTTCCGCAGGGGCAGGGATACACCTCGATCGAGATCAAGGTGAACTACCTGCGGCCCGTGCTCGCGGGATCCGGGCCGCTCACCTGCGTCGGCACGGTCACCAAGCCGGGCAACCGGGTCGCCTTCGCCGACGGGGTCGTGACGGACGCGTCGGGCAAGGTGGTGGCGACCGCGACGGGGTCCTTGCTGGTCTTCCCGATCGGCTGAGACGCCGCTATCGGCTGAGGCGCCGCTAGGCTCTGACGAATTCCTGGCGGAGGGCGCCCTCAGTGGCGCTCTCGATGCAGCCGAAGTCGCGGTCGGAGTTCAGGACGACGGCGCCGTTCGCCACGGCGTACGCCGCGATGAGGCAGTCGAACGCGCCGGCGGCTCTCGGCATCCCGCTGTTCCACAGCGCATGCTGGATGTCGAGGACCGCCTTCTCGGCCGGATGCGCCCACGCGGCGAGCAGGTCGTCCATGTCCTCCCGCAGCTCCGCATACTCTTGGGACGTACGCGCGGAGTGGCAGTATTCGAGGACCTGAGGAGGGCAGGTGATGATCAGGTGGTGCGGCGAGATCTCTCGAAGTCGCGCGGCGATGGTGGGGCTGGTTCCTGCTCGCTGCCAGATGCTGTTGTCGACGAGGTAGGTCGTCACGATGCGGGGCGATGCGCAGCGGGTGCGGTGGTGCCCGCATCGATCTGGTCGGGATCGAACCGGCGGCCGATGATCCGCTCGACCGCGGCCGGCTGGCGCCGGACGGCGATCAGCGTGCGGAGCGCGAGATCGACGGTCTCGCGGTTCGACGCGGCCCCGGTCAGCTCCTTGGCTTGCCGGAGTTCATCCTGATCGATGTCGATCGATGTGATGGCCATGGCGCCCTCCTCGCTTATATAGGCGAGTATATAGCGAGGCTAGCGGCCGAGCAGCTGGTCGCGGACCTTCCGGCGGATCACCTTGCCGACGATCGAGCGCGGCAGGTCGTCGACCTGCACGACGGACTTCGGAACCTTGTACGCCGTGAGCGAGTCGCGGGCGAAGGCGCGGATCGCGGCCTCGTCGAAGGACGCGCCGGGCTGCATGACCACGGCGGCGACGACCTTCTCGCCGCTGTGCGCGTCGGGGAGCCCGACCACGGCGACGTCGGCGACGCCCTCGAACGACCGCAGGGCGTCCTCCACCTCGGTCGGGGCGATGTTGAAGCCGCCGGAGATGATGAGCTCCTTGATGCGGTCCACGATGCGCACGAAGCCGTCCTCGTCCATCGTGGCGATGTCGCCGGTGCGGAACCAGCCGTCGGGGGCGAACACCTTGGCACTCTCGTCGGGCTTGCGCCAGTAGCCGGAGAAGACCTGCGGACCCCGGGCGAGCAGCTCGCCCTCCTCGCCGAAGGCGCGGTCCGTCGCCGGGTCCTCCGGATCGACGATGCGCAGTTCGGTGCTGGAGAGCGGGAGGCCCACGGTGCCGGCCTTGCGCCCGTCGCTGACCGGGTTGGCCATGAGCACGGGGGAGCACTCCGAGAGGCCGTAGCCCTCGACCAGGTAGCCGCCGGTGCGCTCCTCCCAGCCGCCGACGATGTCCTGCGGGAGGCTCATCGCGCCGGAGATGGCGATGCTGATGCCCTCGAGCGAGACGCGGCGCTTGTCGGCGGCCTGCACGAGGCGGTCGTAGATCGGAGGCACTGCGGGAAGGAACGTCGCGGGGCGCTTCTTCACCACGTCGAGCACGAGGTCCGGGTCGAACTTCGGGAAGAGGACGAGGCGGGCGCCCATGCTCATCGCGAACGTGAGGCAGAGGGTGAGGCCGTAGGCGTGGAACAGCGGGAGCACCGCGTACACCACGGACGTGCCGCGCTCGACCGAGGGGACCCAGGCCCGTGCCTGCGCCGCGTTCACCGTGAGGTTGGCGTGGGAGAGCATGGCCCCCTTGGGCAGACCCGTCGTCCCGCTGGTGTACTGGATGAGCGCGAGGTCGTCGGCCTGCGGGCGCGGTGAGGACGCCTTGAGCTTGCGGCCGGAGACCAGCTGCTCCCAGGTCACGGTCCCCGAGACCTTCGTGGTGAGCGCGTCGCGCGACTCCCGCGCCTTCCGGATCGGCAGGCGCAGCGCGAACCGCTTGGCGGCCGGCATCGCCGTGGTCATGTCGACGGAGATCACGGTCGTGACGCCGAGGTCGGCCGGGAGGTCCTGCACGGTCGCCGCGACCTTGTCCCAGACGATGGCGACCGTCGCTCCGTGGTCCTCGAACTGGTGGCGCAGCTCTCGCGGCGTGTAGAGCGGGTTGTGCTCGATCACCACAGCGCCGAGCCGCAGGGCCGCGTAGAAGGCCACCACGTGCTGCGGGCAGTTCGGGAGGACGAGCGCCACGCGGTCGCCTTTGCGGACGCCGCGCTTGCGCAGCCCCTCGGCGGCGCGCGCGATCTGGTCGCCCAGCTCGGCGTAAGTGGTCGTCGCGCCGAAGAACTCGAGCGCGACATGGCTGCCGTAGGTCGAGACGGACTCGTCGATGAGGTGGGCGAGGGATCCGGTGGGGACGTCGACGTCTGCCGGGACGCCCGGTGCGTAGTTCGCGACCCAGGGGCGCTCGCTGTAGATGCTGCTCACGGCCGCAAGCCTACGCGGGCGTGACGAGGGCCCGCACGGCCTCCGGGATCGGGGTGTCGCCCGCGACGGCCTCCCAGGTGCGCCCGATGGTGCCGGGCTCGCCGAGGCACGCGGCGATCAGGCGCGCGACATCCTCACGGGGGATGCTGCCCCGCTCCACGGATTCGCCGAGGGCCACGAGACCGGTGCCCTCGTCGAACGTCAACGCTCCCGGCCGCAGGATCGTCCAGTCGAGACCCGACTGACGCAGTGCCGTGTCGGCGTCGCGCTTGGCGTCCACGTAGGCGCGCCAATCGGCCGTCGCATCCGCGGCCACGGGGGAGTCGACGCCCCAGGCGGAGACCTGGACGAACCGGCGGATGCCCGCCTTCGCCGCGGCTTCGGCGGCCTTCACGGAGCCTCCGAAGTCGACGGTCCGCTTGCGCTCCACTCCGGACCCGCCGCCGGCGCCGGCCGTGAAGACCACGGCGTCGCAGCCGGCGAACGCCTCGGCGAGGGCATCGGAATCGGCCGACTCGATATCGAGAAGCACCCCTTCGCCTCCCAGGCGGTAGACGTCGTCGGCGTGCTCGTCGTTGCGGACGATCCCGACGAAGTCGTCCCCCTGGTCGTACAGCACCCGCATCAGCTGCTGCGCTACTTTTCCGTGGGCACCGACGATCGCTACTCGAGACATGACTCCATCTTGCTCCCTGCAGGGGCGGGTGCGCTCACGGCGAACGCGCACAGACATCCAGCCGATTCTTTGTTACCGTCGGCAGCATGTCCGCCGTCCTGGAGCTCCTCGCGCACCTCGTCGCGTCCGCTCTGGGCACCGCGTGGACCGCGGGCGGTCCGGCGAGCGTGCTGACCGCCGCCGGTCTGGCGGGTGCGTTCGGCCTGGTGGCCGTCCTCGCGGCAGCCACCCTGCGGTCGGTCGCCGCTCAGGCGGCCTCGCTGAACGGGCGCCCCGTGTGGTCGCCGCCGGCGGCGCCGGAAGTCGACGGGCGTGTCGCCACGCCGTCCCACCCCGACACCGACGGACGCCCGCGTCCGCGCGCGCCGGGATCCTCCCTGCCGGCCGTGTAGCGCACGGGGCGTGTCGCCCCTGCCCGCGGCCAGACGACTCCTCGTCCGTCCGACAGCAGGGAAAAAACACACCATGGACCTCTTCTCCTGGCCGCCGATCGCGGCCATCCTGGACGCGGCCTACCGCCTCGTCACCGGCCTCTCCGCCGCGGTCGAGCCGGTCGCCGGCACCGCGGCCGGCATCGTCGCGATCATCGTGCTCACGATGCTCGTGCGCGCCCTCCTCCTCCCCGTGGGCATCAGCCAGGTGCGCGCCGAGTACACGCGTCGTCGCCTGGCTCCACAGCTGGCCGAGCTGCAGAAGAAGCACGGCAAGAACCGCGAACGGCTCACCGAGGCGACGATGGAGCTCTATCGCCGCGAGCGCACGTCGCCGTTCGCCGGGATGCTGCCGCTGCTCGCGCAGATCCCGGTCATCTCGCTCGTGTACGCCGTCTTCACGCACCCGGTGATCGCGGGGCATGCGAACGACCTCCTCGGCGAGCGTGCCTTCGGCGCGCCGCTCGGCACGAGCTTCGTCGGGCTGACCGGCGCGGGGCCCGTCTGGCCGGCGATCGCCGTCTACCTGGCGGTGCTCGCGCTGATCGCGGTCGTCACGACGGTGTCGCGCCGGGTGCTCGCGCTCCCGCAGCCGGAGGGCGGCACGGCGCCGGCGGGCATGCTTCGCGCCCTGTCGTTCCTGCCGTACGTGACCGTGGTCTTCGCGGCGTTCGTGCCGCTCGCGGCCGCCGTGTACATCCTGACCTCGACGGCCTGGACCGTCGCAGAACGGTGGACGTTGCGCCGCCTGCTCGATCCCGCGCGAAAGGGACCGGAGGGCCGGCCGACGCCGTCGACGTCGCACTGAGCGCGTTCCCGGCGGCCGCGGGGCGTCTCGATGGGATGCTTGTCGTATGTGGAGACGCAAGGACAAGCCCGATCACGACGACCCGCGGGGGACCGCCGTGGCCTCCGGCACCGGTGCGCTCGGCGTCGGCGTGCAGGTGTACGTGCGCGAGAGCGACCCGCCGGCCGGGGACGACTGGGTCGGGGAGCCGACGGGCGTGATCGTCGCGCCGGGGGAGCGCAGCCTGCGCAGCGTCTCGCTCCCCTCCGACCGCCTGACCACGTGGGTCGTCGCGTTCGTCGAGCCGCGGTACCGCCGCGACGGCCGCGGACCGGCCGAGACGGCGACCGTCCCCGCCTCACGCCTGGTCGCCGCCGAACCCGTGGCGGACTGACATGCTCGGTGTGGGGCTGGTGCGCGGGATCAACGTGGGGGCGTCGACGCGCGTCGCGAAAGGCGACCTCGCGGGCGCGTTCGAGGATGCCGGGCTTCAGGAGCCGGTGACATTGCTGCAGAGCGGGAACGTGGTGTTCGCTGCCGAGCACCCGCCGACCGCCGCGACCGCGGCGTCCGTGGAGTCCGCCCTCGAGTCGCGCTCGGGCGTGGCGGCGCGGGTCCTCCTCCTCACCGAGGAGCGGTTCCGTGCCGTCGCGGCGGCGAATCCGCTGGTGGAGGTCGCCGACGACGATTCGCGGCTCGTGGTGACCTTCCTCGATCACGACCTGCCGGACGGGCTGGAGCTGCCGGCCGAGGAGCGCACCGCGCCGGAGGTGATCCGGGCCGGCGACCGGGCGCTCTACCAGTGGTGCCCGCTCGGCGTGTCGAAGTCGGTCGTGCCCGCCGCGTTCTGGCGCGAGGTGGGCGCGGTGGCGACGGCACGCAACCAGCGCACGGTCGCACGGCTGCTCGCCGAACTCGACCGGCGCAGCTGAGACGCGGACACCCCTGTTCCGGTGCGCCGGGCACTCCTACAATTGCGGCATGTTCGTCGAGGGCACGCTTCGATGGCAGGTCACCGAGGACTGTCCCTGGGACCTGCTGCTGGCCCTCGCCGTGCGCGATCTCGCCGGCCTGGGGGCGGCCGGGGAGCCGTCCCTGCCGCGGCTCACCCCGGCGCCCGCACCGGTGATCCGGGCGAACACGGGGGCGCATCCCGTGCTGCCCGCGCCGACCGCGCACCACCGGCGTCCTGCCGCCGAGACCGGTGAGCCCGGAACGCTGGCCGAGCAGTGGCGCGCGTGGTTCGACGTGGCGGTCGACCGGGAGCGCCGGCCGCCCGGGGGAATGGTGCACCCTCCCCATTTCGCCGTGTTCGACCGCGCGATCGAGCTGCAGGATGTCGTGATCGACCACTACGACGAGGCCGCGGCATGGGCGCACCAGCGGCACGCCGAATACGTGCAGGCGAGCCTGCTGAACCATGCGCGACGCGCAGCCGACATCGTCGACGTGGTTCGTGAGCGGGAGCACGAGCTGCGTCGTCAGGCGGGGTACTTCCGGCTCGACATCGATGTGCTGCCGCTGTCGATCCCGGGCGCGTGGATCGTGGGGCCGCACACCGTGGTCATCAGCGCCAGCCTGCGCGACGACTCCCCGGCGTTCCGCGACTGGTTCCGGCCCCTAGTGTCCGCTCTCGTCTGAAGCGGGGCGCCAGGGGCCGGGTCGGCCGGTCAGGCCGGGCGCTTCGCCGGCGAGATCGTCTGGGCCGGGTCGGTCTCGGCGACGTCTCCCACGGCCTCGTCGATGCGGGCCAGCACGTCGCCGGAGAGGCGGATGCCCGCAGCCGCGGCGTTGGAGGCGACCTGCTCAGGGCGCGACGCGCCGACGATCGCACCGGCGACGTTCGGGTTCTGCAGCACCCAGGCGACAGCGAGTTGCGCCATCGTGATGCCCAGCTCGTCGGCGATCGGGCGCAGGCCCTGGACGGCGGTCAGCACGTCGTCGCGCAGGAAGCCCTTGATCGCGTTCGCACCGCCCTTCTCGTCGGCGGCGCGGCTGCCGTCCGGCGCCTGCTCGCCGGGCAGGTACTTGCCGGTGAGCACACCCTGGGCGACGGGCGACCAGACGATCTGCGAGATCCCGAGCTCGGCCGACGCGGGCACGACCTCCTTCTCGATCACGCGCCACAGCATCGAGTACTGGGGCTGGTTCGAGATGAGCTGGAAACCGAGCTCCTTCGACAGGGCGTGGCCGGCGCGCAGCTGCTCGGCGTTCCACTCGCTGACGCCGATGTAGAGCGCCTTGCCGGCGCGGACGACGTCGGCGAACGCCTGCATCGTCTCCTCGAGGGGCGTCTCGTAGTCGTAGCGGTGCGCCTGGTAGAGGTCGACGTAGTCGGTGCCGAGCCGCTCGAGGGAGCCGTCGATCGACTCGAAGATGTGCTTGCGCGAGAGGCCGACGTCGTTGTGCCCCTTCGGACCGGTTGGCCAGTAGACCTTCGTGAAGATCTCGAGCGACGCGCGGCGCTCGCCTGCGAGCGCGTCGCCGAGCACCTTCTCGGCGGCGGTGTTGGCGTACGCGTCCGCCGTGTCGAACGTGGTGATGCCGGCGTCGAGCGCGGCTCGCACGCTGCGGGCGGCGATGTCGTTCTCGACCTGGGAGCCGTGGGTCAGCCAGTTGCCGTAGATGATCTCCGAGATCTTGAGCCCGGAGTTGCCGAGGTATCTGAATTCCATGCCGATCACGCTACCCGTCGCGGACGCTGTCAGGGGACGGTGGCATGCTGGTCCCTGTGGGACGTGCGGACGGCAGCGATCGGCGGGTGACGACCGCGGACGTCGACGACTCCGCGGCCACCGTGCTGCACGTCGACATGGATGCCTTCTTCGCCTCCGTCGAGCTGCTCGACCGCCCCGACGCCCGCGGCAAGCCCGCGATCGTCGGCCACGCGGGAGGCCGCGGCGTCGTGACCAGCGCGACGTACGAGGCGCGCCGGTTCGGCGTCCGCAGCGCGATGCCGATGTCGCAGGCGCTGCGGCTGTGCCCGACCGCGATCATCCTGCCGCCGCACTACGAGAAGTACACGGAGTACTCGGCCCGGGTCATGGAGATCTTCCACGAGGTCACGCCGCTCGTGGAGCCGCTCAGCATCGACGAGGCCTTCCTCGACGTCGCCGGGGCGCGACGACTGCTCGGGTCGCCGCGGCGGATCGCCGAGCTCATCCGGGCGCGCGTCGCGGAGGAGACCGGGCTCACCTGCTCCGTCGGGGTCGCGGGCACCAAGTTCATGGCGAAGCTCGCCTCCGGGCGCGCGAAGCCCGACGGACTGCTCGTCATCCCTCCCGCCGACACACTCGCCTACCTGCGCCCGCTGCCCGTCGGAGCGCTGTGGGGAGTCGGCGCGAGCACGCAGGCGTCGCTGGAACGGATGGGCATGCGCACCGTCGCCGACCTGGCCGACGCCCCGATCGCCGTGCTCCAGCGCGCGGTCGGCGATGCCGGCGCGCGACGCCTCCACGACCTCGCGAACGGCCGGGACGCCCGCCGTGTCGTCACGGAGTCGCGCGAGAAGAGCGTCGGGCACGAGAACACCTTCGGCGTCGACGTCGACGACCTCGACACCCTCCGTCGCGAGCTCCTCCGGCTGTCCGGACGGGTGGGTGAGCGGCTGCGCAAGCACGGGCTGGAGGGGCGCACGGTCGCGATCAAGGTGCGCTTCTCCGACTTCCGCACCATCACCCGGTCGCGCACGCTCGCCGAGCCCACGAACGTCGGCCGACGCCTGTTCGAAGAGGCCTGGCAGATCTTCGAGGCGCTCGACCTCGACGTGCGAACCACGCCCATCCGGCTCATCGGCGTGCGGGCCGAGCAGCTGCTCGACGCGGGCGGCGACGCCCTCGCCCTCTGGGACCCGGACGAGGAGTGGCGTGAGACCGAGCGCGCGCTCGACGCGGTGAGCGCACGCTTCGGCCGGGGGACGATCGGTCCCGCATCCCTGGTCCGCCGGTCGAAAGACGCCGACGACGAGTCCAAGGACGGCCGCAACCCGCGCTGGGTCACCGACTGAGCATCCGGGCTCGGCACCGGGAGTCCGGGGTCAGCGCAGTCCGACCGCGATTCCGCGGTGGTCGCTCCCGTTGGCGGGGAGGACCGTGCTGCTGACGGTCGAGAGGCCGCGGACCAGCGCGTGGTCGAGGCGCGCGGCGGGGAACGCGGACGGCCAGGTGAAGCCCAGGCCGAGCTCGCTGTCGGGCTTCTCGCCCAGCTCGGCGAAGAGCGGCGCGAGCGTGCGGTCGGTCGTCGCGGTGTTGAAGTCGCCGACCACCAGGAGCCGCGACGAGTCGTCCTCCGCGACGGTGTCGGTCAGCTCGCGCAGCATCTCGTCGCGGGTCGCGCTCTCGCCCGGCCGCACCGACGCGAGGTGCACGGCGTAGACGCGGGTGGTGCCCCCGGGGGTGTCGACGTCCACGCTGAGCGCGCGCTCCCAGCCCAGGCCGAGATCGAGGCGCTGCTCGTCGTGGAGGGGGTGGGTGCTCCAGAGACCGACCGTCCCGACGATCGCGTGGTACGGGTAGTCGGTATCGAGCACGCCGGAGACGGCGTCGCGGTTCGTCGCGTCGAGCTCCTGCAGGGCGATGAGATCGGGATCGCGGCCGGCGAGGTCTCGTGCGATCTCGGCCGCCTTCGGGTTCGCGGCGTGAAGGTTCTCGCTCACGACGGTGAAGTCGGGCGCGCCGACGGAGGCCGCGGGCAGCAGCGCGGTGCCGAACAGCGACCACCACACGGCCGCGGCGGCGGCCACTCCGAGCCCGGCGAACAGCGAGAGCCGGAACAGGGCCGAGAGGCCGAGCACGGCGATCAGTGCGGCCGCCCAGGGCAGGAACGACTCGACGAGGGAGGCGGCGCCGCCGACGTCCGGCAGCATCCCGTGCCAGAGCAGTAGGGCTGCGACCGCGAGTGCGGCGATCCCGGTGAGGATGCCGCGGGGACGGCGGCGGGATCGGCTCGGTGACACCCGATCGATTATTCCGGCCCTGTCGCTGAGAACCCGCCGCGAACGCCGGGAGGAGCCTGGCAACCGCCCTGGTCATGCTGGGAGCGCGGCGGGTACGGTGAAGGCATGACCAACATCTCGCTCAAGCTCGCCGAGACCATCAGTTCGTCCGGCATCAAATCCGTCTACGGCGAGCCGGTCGTCATCGACGGCACGACGATCGTCCCCGTGGCCGCTGTGCAGTTCGGCTTCGGCGCCGGCACGGGCTCCGACAGCGAGGACGGCCCCGGCGGCGCCGGCGGCGGCGGCGTCTCCATCCCGTTCGGCGCCTACGTGAGCGACGCGGCCGGCGTGCGCTTCCGGCCGAACCTCATCACCCTGCTCGCCGTCGCCATCCCGTTCGTGTGGGTGGCCGGCCACGCGTGGTCGCGTGTCATCCGCGCGCTGAAGAAGTGATCTCGCACTAGACTGATCGCGAACACGGGAGTCCGGTGAGCCGGGCTGAGAGGAAGCTTCTCCAAGCTTCGACCGTCGAACCTGATCTGGATCATGCCAGCGCAGGGAGGCCATCTCACAATCCCGTGCCCTCTTTTCCACTACGCGAAAGGGCACGAACAGTGCACGCAACCATCACCTCGTCCGAGACGCGCCAGGCGCGCGTCCTCCGCTGGCGCGTCGTCGACATCGTCGTCGCCAGCGTCGTCGCAGTCGCCGCCGGCGTCGTCTTCTGGGTCTGGGGACAGGTCCAGAACCCGATCTCCGGCCCGGTGAGCGCTGTGCTCCCCGGCTTCCAGGGGCTGCTGAACGGCCCCTGGCTGTTCGCGGGCGTCCTCACCGCGCTGATCATCCGCAAGCCGGGAGCCGCGCTCTACGGCGAGCTGGTGGCGGCGATCGTCTCCGCCCTGATCGGGACGCAGTGGGGCTTCGCCACGCTGCTCTCGGGTGTCGTGCAGGGCCTCGGCGCCGAGATCGTCTTCGCGATCTTCCTCTACGCGAACTGGAAGATCGTGCCGGCCATCCTCGCCGGAGCGGGTGCCGGCCTCGCAGAGTCGATCCTCGATCTCCTCTACTGGTACCCCGGAGCGAAGCCGGAGTTCGCCGCCGTCTACACGATCACGACGACCGTCTCGGGCGCACTGGTGGCCGGGCTGCTCTCGTGGCTGCTGGTGCGCGCCATCGCGAAGACGGGTGCGTTGAGCCGGTTCGCGGCCGGGCGCGAGGCGACGGGACGGGTCTGACCATCGCTCACGATCCCGTGACCCAGGGACCGCCGGTCCCGGCCGCCGTTCGGGTCGGCGGCTGGGGCTGGCGCTATTCCGGCCGGGCGGCGTGGGCCGTGCGCGACCTCACCCTGAGCATCGAGCCGGGGGAGCGCGTGCTCCTCCTCGGCGCCTCGGGTGCGGGCAAGAGCACGGTGCTCGCCGGCCTGGCCGGCGTGCTCGGCGGGGACGACGACGGCGAGACGGAGGGGGACCTCGCGGTCGGCGGTCGTGCGCCGGCCGCAGCGCGCGGTAGCGCAGGGCTCCTGCTGCAGGACCCGGACGCACAGGTCATCCTCGCGCGTGTGGGCGACGACGTCGCGTTCGCCTGCGAGAACCTCGGCGTCCCGCGCGACGAGATCTGGCCGCGGGTGCGCGCCGCGCTCGACGCGGTCGGGCTCGCCGTGCCGCTCGAGCATCCCACCGCCCACCTCTCCGGCGGCCAGAAGCAGAGGCTCGCCCTGGCCGGTCTGCTCGCGATGAGGCCCGGCCTGCTGCTCCTGGACGAACCGACGGCGAACCTCGACCCGGAGGGTGTGCTCGAGGTGCGGGACGCGGTCGCCGCCGCCGTGGAGGCGACCGGCGCGACCCTGATCGTCGTCGAGCATCGCGTCGCCGTCTGGCGCGACCTCGTCGACCGGGTGATCGTGCTCGCGGCGGACGGCGGTGTGCTCGCGGACGGGCATCCCGACAGGGTGCTCGCCGATGCGTCGAGCGCCCTCCGCCGGGCCGGCGTGTGGCTGCCCGAGTCACTGGCGCCGGGGGAGACGGTTCCGGAGGCGGAGCCCGTCGCGCGCGGCGCGGGCCTGCTCACCGCTCACGACCTCGCATTCGGCCGCGGGCCGGCCGTCGCGCGTCGCCGCCGGGCCGGACGTCGCGCGCCCACCGGCACCGCCCTCCCCGGAACCGTCTCGCTCGAGCTCGCCGAAGGATCCGCGCTCGCCCTGCTGGGTCGCAACGGCGTCGGCAAGTCCACGCTCGCCCTCACCCTGGGCGGACTCCTCCCCGCCCTCGGCGGAACGCTCCGCGCCGAGCCGGAGCTCGCGGGCGCCGCGGGACCGTCGCCGCAATCGTGGCGGTCGCGCGAGCTCCTCACCCGCATCGGGAGCGTGTTCCAGAACCCGGAGCACCAGCTCGTGGCATCGACCGTGCGCGACGAGCTCGCGACCGGGCCGCGGGCGCTCGGTCTCGGCGCGCCGGAGATCGCCGAGCGCGTCGACGACCTCCTGGAGCGGCTCGCCCTCACCACCGTCGCCGAGGCCAACCCGTTCACCCTCTCCGGCGGTCAGAAGCGGCGGCTGTCGGTCGGGACCGCCCTCGCGACCCGGCCCCGGCTCCTGGTCTTGGACGAGCCGACGTTCGGCCAGGATGCGAACACCTGGCGCGGCCTGGTGCGCACCATCGCCGAACTGCGTGCTGCGGGTCACGCGATCGTCACGGCGACGCACGACGCCGAGTTCGTGACCGCGATCGGCGCGACGCGGCTCGAGCTGGGCGCGGCGCGGGAGGTCGCCGCATGACCATGCTCGAACCCGTCCGCACCGGCCCGCTGGCGACCCTCAACCCGGTCGCCAAGCTCGGCGCCGCGCTCATCGTCACGGTCGTGCTGCTGGTCTCGATCGACCCGGTGTCCGCCGCGGTCGCGCTCGTCCTCGAGCTCGTCCTCGTCGCCTTCGCCGGCATCCCGCTACGGCTGCTCGCCCTCCGCACCGCGCCGATCTGGATCGCGGCACCGCTGGCCGGGCTCACGACGGCGCTCTACGGTCGTGCCTCGGGCGTCGTGTACGTCCAGTGGTGGGCGGTGGAGGTGAGCGACGGATCGCTGCAACTGGGCCTGGCGACGATGCTGCGCATCCTGGCCATCGGCCTGCCCGCGGTGCTGCTGTTCATCACCATCGACCCGACCGATCTGGCCGACGGGCTCGCGCAGCTGCTCCGCCTGCCGGCGCGCTTCGTGCTGGGCGGTCTCGCCGGGTTGCGACTGGTCGGGCTCTTCGCCGAGGACTGGCGGGCGCTCACGCTCGCACGCCGGGCACGGGGCGTCGCCGAGACCGGGGCGCTGCGCCGGATGCTCGGCCAGTCGTTCTCGTTGTTCGTCCTGTCCATCCGACGCGGCAGCAAGCTCGCCACGGCCATGGAGGCCCGCGGGTTCGGATCGTCGGCTCCGCGCACCTGGGCGCGCCCGTCGGTCTTCCGCGGCCGGGACTGGGCGGCATTGGCCGTCGCGGCGCTGGTCGCCGGGCTCGCGGCCGCGGTCGCAGTGGCAGTGGGGAGCTGGAATGTCCTGGGCCGCTGAGCGGACGCGGCTCGACGCCGTGGTCCGCGAGGCCGTGGCCGGAGCGCGCGACCACGCGCCGGTCGTGCTCATCGACGGCCCGAGCGGAGCGGGCAAGAGCTCGCTCGCGGACGACCTCCTGCGCGAGTGGCCGGCGGCGGGCTCCCCGCGGCTGGTGCGGATGGACGACCTGTACCCGGGCTGGGATGGCCTGGACGACGGGAGCGCGGCCCTCGGCCGCGACCTCCTGGAGCCGCTCAGGAACGCGGGCGCGGGCCGGTGGCGACGGTGGGACTGGGCCGGCGAACGGCCGGCCGACTGGGTCGAGGTGCGGGGGAGCGACCCGGTGATCGTCGAAGGCTGCGGCACCCTGGCCCGCGGGAACGTCGCCGCCGCGGACCTGGCTCTCTGGCTCGACGCGGACGACACCCTGCGCAAGAGGCGGGCGCTCGACCGCGACGGGGAGACGTTCGCGCAGCACTGGGACCGCTGGCAGGCGGAGTTCGAGTCGTACCTCGCCCGCGAACGCCCGAGGGAGTCGGCCTCCCTCGTGCTGGATGTCACCGACTGGCCGCTGGGCGCGGCCCGCGTGCCGGGCGCAGAGGACTAACGTGGCCTCATGAGCGATTCACAGGCCCACGATCCCGAGTACATCGTCGAATACGCCGACGGCCCGCTGGTCGGCACGGCTGAGCGCCGCTACCTCGTCGGCGGCAAGGTCGACCAGCGCATCGGCGCGGTGGCGGCCGTCGAAGGCCTCGAGTCCCTGTTCTGGTACGTGGCCGGCGCCGAGCGCGAGGTCAACGGCGAAAAGTACGTGAGCTACCACTTCGACGCTCCGGACAGCGACCCGGTCGAGGCGGAGAAGGACGAGGAGTCCCTCTAGGCGCTCCGTATCGGCGGACGCCTCGAGAGGTGCGGTCGGCTCGGTCGGCTACGCCCAGCCGAGTTCGTGCAGGCGCTCGTCGTCGATGCCGTAGTAGTGCGCGATCTCGTGCACGAGCGTGATGTGGATCTCGTCGCGCAGCTCGTCGACGGTCTCGCAGATCGCGAGGAGAGGCTCCCGGTACAGGATGACCCGGTCGGGCATCTCGCCGAACCCGTACGAGTCGCGCTCGGTGAGGGCGACGCCGTCGTAGAGGCCGAGGAGATCGAGTGAGCCGTCCTCGGGGCGGTCCTCGACGACGAACACCACGTTGTCGAGGCCGTCGATCATCTCGTCGGGCAGTTCGTCCAGCTCGTCCGTGACGAGGGCCTCGAAGGCCTCCTCGTCCAGTTCGAGGGGCACGGTCACCACGCGCCCGCGACGGCGGCGTGCAGGTCCAGCAGACCGGCGGTGCGCTCGCTCGGCCCGCGCCCGAAGCCGCACTCGGTCGCGATGCCGAAGCGCGTCACGGCGGTGGCGGCGGCCGCGACCCGTCGTGCGGCACCCTCGACTCCGTCCTGGTGGTGGAGCAGCCCGAGGTACAGCTCGGTCTGCGACGGCAGGTCGACCTCCGCGAGCGGAGCGAAGTATTCCGGGTCCTCGCGCTCGATCGGCACCGGAAGGTGGACGAACGCGATCGGCCGACCGGCCCGTTCCAGGATGCCGCGGGTGACGGCCGCCAGCCAGCCGGCGTCGGCGGGCTGCACGAAGTGGGACTCCTCCACGTCTCCGTAGCAGAGGTGGTAGCCCACCTCGACGTCCGACGGGACGGCCTGGGCCTGGCGCACCGCGCGGGCGACGACCCCGTCGAGCACGTCGTCGAACCACGGCTCGATGCGGCCCTCCAGCAGGGCGAACTCCACCGCGGTGTCCCACTGGATCGCCAAACGCTCGTGCGGGATGCCATCGACGATGCGTGCCAGCTCACCGAGCAGGGCGCGCTCGTAGGCCGGCTCGAAAGCGGCGCGGTCCTGAGGGACGACGAAGGCCCCGGCGATGGCGGCCGGGGTGGGCAGCGAGACCTGGAACCGGGTGCCCGGCGCGAAGACGCCCTCGGCGGAGAGCCGTTCGAAGGTCGCGTACGACGCCAGTGCGGCCTCCGCGTACCCGAGGTCGGGGAAGGCGAGGTCATCGGCGCTCGTACCCGCGTCGAGCTGGAACGGGCGTGCGTCGAAGGTGTCGCGCAGATAGTAGGGCTCGACGGCGATGCGAGAGAGGCCGGTCATCGTGTCGAACCGGCCGGTCTGGAACTGGATCCAGTAGAACCGCTCGCCGACCTCGCCGTCCGGGATGCGCCGCATCCGGTCGCCGAGGCGTCCGCCGACCGTGCGGAGGACCGTCTCGGCATCGGGCAGGTTGACGCTGCCGACGAGATGAGCGCCGCGGACCTCCGCGGCGGCGGGGGCGGGGGACGAGGGAGGAGGGACGGTGCTCACCCGCGCGATTCTACCGGCGTCGCGCGGGCGAGCCCTGTGGGTCGCTCAGTACCAGTTGACGGACTGCGAGTGCGACCACGCGGAGCACGGAGTCCCGTACGAGCGCGAGATGTAGTCGAGGCCCCACTTGACCTGCGTGGTGGCGTTCGTGGCCCAGTCGGTGCCGAACGTCGCCATCTTGCTGCCAGGGAGGGCCTGCGGGATGCCGGTCGCGCCGCTGCCGCCGTTGGAGGCCTGATAGTTCCAGTTCGACTCCTTCTGCCACAGGTTGCTGAGGCACTGGAACTGGTCGTCGCCCCAGCCGTACTGCGAGGAGGCGATGGAGCGGGCGGCGGCCTTGGCGCCGTCGGGCGTGTTGGCGGCGGCGGCCGCGGCGGCGGCGGCTTCGGCGGCCACGCGGTCGGCTTCGGCTCCGGCTGCAGCGAGTGCAGTGGTGGCGGCGTTGGTGCTGTCGATGGTGGCGCGGAGCTTGCTGTCGTCGAGCTTCGTGTACGTGCCGAGACCGGCGATGGCGGTCTTGGCGGCCGACGCGTCGGTCTTGGTCTCGTTGGCGGCGACGGTGGCCTGCGCGGTGGTGAGCGTCTGCTTCGCCTCCGCCTCGAGGCGGTCGCGCACGATCTTGTCGTAGATCGAGAGCTGCTCGTGGTGCATCCCGGTGGACTCCGAGAGTTCGCGCGTTGCGCGCTCGCTCTGCTGCTGTGCGCTGAGAGCGGGGCCGATGAGGCTCGCCGACATGAGGACGGCGGCGGCGCCGGTGACGATGCGCCCGAAGGGGACGCCGGTGTTCTTGATGGCAGTGCGAAGGGTGCTGAGCATACGCTTCCTGGGTCGGGCTTCCCCGCCTGGCGGACCGCCCGCGATTCGCGGGCGGTCATGGCCGTGCCGCGTGGGTGCGCGGACGGGCGGGCTGGCACCCGCGCCGGTACGCACGGAAGCACCCGATGGACCCGTGGTCCGGAAGGGCGCGGCGTGCGGCGCGGGGTGTGCAACGCGGTCAGTGGCGTCCCGGGTGATGACGGGGTGGGGGAGGGCGCACGCAGCGTGACACGGACGGCGTTCGATGCCGTCGACGGACTACGCTAAGCCGTCACTCTGGACGGTTCGGGTGCGATCCCTGGCAAAGTCGTGTACGCGTCACCTTTCGGCGGTCTCGGCAGCCGTGTCGGGGTCTGCCTCCAGCACGGCGCGCTCCGCCTCCTCCATGCGCTTGTCCGTAACCCAGATCATCCCTGTGAGGAGGCACAGGACGACGACGCCGGCGCCGATGAAGACGACGGGGATCCCGAACAGCTGGGCGACGATCCCGCCGGCCGCCGCCCCCAGCGGGATCGTTCCCCAGGCGAGCAGCCGGTATGCGCTGTTGAGCCGGCCGAGGAGGCGGTGCGGAGTCACCCGTTGCCGCAGGGAGACTGTGATCACGTTCCAGATCGCGACGGTGATGCCGCCGACGAAGAACGCGGCGCCGATGATCCACGGGCTGGTGGTGAACGCCGGAGTCGCGACCGTCAGCACCGATCCGGCGATCGTCAGGGTGAGTGCGCGGGCGCGCCCGAGCAGCCGCTCCGCGCCTTCGGCGAGGAAGGTGCCGAGCACGCTGCCGAGCGCGGATGCCGTCAACAGAGCTCCGTACGCCGGGTCGTCGAGCCCCATCGGCGAGGTCGGGCCGACGGCGTAGAGCACGAAGACGGTGAACATCGCGTTGCTCGCGAAGTTGAACCCGCCGACCATGAACGCGAGCACGCGCAGGAGGGTGCTGCTCCAGAGGAAGCGGAGCCCCTCGGCGATGTCCGCGCGGATCGTCGTCGTGCCCGAGTGTCCCGCGCGGAATCGTCCGCGGACGAGCAGGAGGAGCCCGACGGCGACGAGCCAGAGCGCCACCGGCGTGCCGAAGGCCAGCCCCACCCCGGCGGCGACGAGGAATCCGCCCAGCGGCGGACCGATGAACTGGTTGGCGGTGAGCTCCGCCGCATAGAGCCTGCCGTTCGCCCGCGAGAGCGCGTCGCGGCCCACCAGCTGGGGGAGGATCGATTGGGACGACGTGTCGTAGATCGTCTCCGCGGTCCCGACGAACACGGCGGCGATGTACAGCACCCAGATGGAGCCGAAGCCGGCGACGGCCGCGACCGTGAGCGCGGCGAGGAGTGCGGCGCGAGCGAGGTTGGCGCCGATCATCAGCCGGCGGCGGTCGAAGCGGTCGGCGAGCGCGCCGGCGGTGAGGGCGAAGAGCAGCCAGGGCAGCGAGAAGGCGAACGCGAGGCCGGCGATCAGCAGCGGGGAGTCGGTGTACCGCACGGCGATCAGCGGCAGGGCGACCTTCATCACGCCGTCGGCCAGGTTGGAGAAGCCGGCCGAGCTCCAGAGCGTCCAGAACGGAGCGCCGAGTCGTTTCGAGGTCACGACAGCAGCATCGCACACTGATTGAGAGAACTCAATCGATGCGAGACAACTCCATCGTCGCTACCATGGGCCCATGGAACGCGACCCGGGAATCGACCCCGATGCGAAGCGCAGGCCCGCCACGGTCAAGGAGATCAAGGCGATGTCGCATCCGCTGCGCGTGCGCATCCTCCGCCTGTGCGCCGATCGGGAACTGACGAACAAGCAGCTCGCCGATCGTCTCGACGTCGATCCCGGGACGGCGCTGTACCACGTGCGTCAGCTCGTCGAGGCGGGGTTCCTCGAGCCGGTCGCTGCGCGCACGGGGGAGAGCGGCGCCCTGGAGAAGCCGTACCGGTCGACGGGTCGCAGCTGGTGGCTCTCGGTGGGTCTCGACGCGTTCGATGCGGAGGAGGGGCTGGCGCCGCTCGACGCGTTCCAGCAGGAGCTCGCGGAGGCCGGCCCGCGGTCGGTGGCGACCTACGCCCGCTTCGCCCTCCATCTGTCGGAGGAGGATGTCGCCGAGCTCGATCGCCGTATCGTCGCCGTCATCGACCAGTTCGTCGAGACGGACGCCGAGCGCGTGCACCTGCCGCTGCACGGCGGCCTCTTCGTGCTGCACCGCTCCGCGGAGTAGTGGTCGGATCACGTACGGCAATTGCGAAACGCCCCGGTCGATATGACCGGGGCGCTTCTTCGGGGTGAGTAACGGGGCTTGAACCCGCGACCTCCTGGACCACAACCAGGCGCTCTACCAGCTGAGCTATACCCACCATGTCCTGCGACCGTTTCAGGTGACCCGGTCGAGGCAACTCATCGATTCTAGTACATCCGCGGGGCCCATTTTTCCACTACGGCCGCGGCGACCTCCTGAGTGTGCTCCGTGGTGGGTCCTGGCGCCTCGATGAACGCGGCCGCGCGGTAGTAGTCGAGCTCGCGGATCGACTCGAGGATGTCGGCCAGGGCGCGGTGTCCGCCGTTCTTCGCGGGGGCGTTGAAGTAGACGCGGGGGAACCAACGGCGGGCGAGCTCCTTGATCGAGGAGACGTCGACGCTGCGGTAGTGCAGGTGGTTGTCCAGGCGCGGCATGTACTTGGCGAGGAACATGCGGTCGGTGCCGATCGTGTTGCCGGCGAGCGGGGCGGTGCGCGCGTTCGGGGCGAATTTGAGCACGTACTCCAGCACCTCGTACTCGGCTTCGCCGAGGCTCTTGCCGTTCGGGATCTCTTCGATGAGGCCGGACGTCGTGTGCATGTCCCGCACGAAGTCGTTCATGTTCTCGAGGGCCGACGCGTCGGGCTTGATCACGATGCTGAGCCCGGGGTCGAGCACGTTCAGCTCGAAGTCGGTGATGACGACGGCGATCTCGACCAGCTCGTCGACCTCGAGGTCGAGCCCGGTCATCTCGCAGTCGATCCAGACCAGTCGATCCGAGGAGTTTGACATGCCTTCGAGTCTAGTGCGGGCCTCCGACGACCCGCGGCACGGGGCGGGGCACGGGGAGTTTGGGGTCCATCCCGTCGCCGGCCGAGATGTGGCGGAGGCGGCGTCCGGCCCAGGGGATGGCGTAGACGCGCAGCCATGTCCGGAACGGGATCGTGTCGGGGCCGCGGCCGGGCCCCGGTTCGGCGGTCGGCGCCGACTCCTCTCCGGGCAGCGTCGTCTCGGCGTACGGGACGCCGAGGGTGTGGGCGGCGAGGCTGGCGAGCACCCGGTGTCCGCGGGAGCTGAGGTGGACGCGATCGGACGCCCACATCCCGGGTTCGCGGAACTCGCGGACGCCCCAGACGTCGAGCACGGTCGCCTGCTGGTCGCGCGCGATGCTCCAGATGTTGGCGTTGAAGACGGCGGCGCGTCCGCGGAACGGTTTGAGGAAGAACGCGAACTGCGGGTCGAACAGGTTGGCGAGCAGCACGGACGAGCCGGCGGCACGGAGCGCTCGGACTCCGGTCTCGAGCTGTGCGGCGAGGGCATCCGGGTCGGCGGTGGGGCTCATCAGGTCGTTGCCGCCGATGAGGACGGACACCAGGTCGGGACGCAACGCGACGGCGTGCGGCACCTGGTCGGTGACGACGTCGGTGATGCGCCGCCCGCGGACGGCGAGATTGGCGAATTCGAGAGTGTGCCCCGCGAGGTGGGCGTCGCCGTCGAGGATGCCGGCGAGGCGGTCGGCCCAGCCCAGCCAGGACCCCTGCGGGTTGGGCGCGGCGTCGCAGAGCCCTTCGGTGATCGAGTCTCCGAGGGCGATGTACCGAGAGAAGCTGGACCGGCTCACGGGGCGATTGTCGGCTCCGCGGATGACGAGCGGGTGACATCGCGCCGTGGATGGCGGGATCGTCGTCGCGCGTTCGCCGGACGTACACTGACAACGTGGATTCGTCACCGTCCGTTGCCCGGGACGTCACCGAGGGCATCGCGCTCACTCTGTACACGTCGGCGTTCTGCGAGCCGTGCATGCAGACCCGCGCCGTTCTGGCCGAGGCGGCCCGGCTCGTCCCGTCCCTCCAGGTCACCGAGCTCGACGTCACGCGGGCGCTGGAGCGCGCGGAGCGCGACGGCATCCGCTCGACGCCGACCGTGATCGTCACCGGCGCGGACGGCGCCGAGGTCTTCCGTGCGGAGGGCGTCCCGACGCTGCAGCAGGTGCTGGTGGCGGCGGCGAAGGCGGTCTAGGGGGCCCGCCGTTCGACTGTTGTCGGGCAGGGGCGACGATCACTGGTGACGGCAGAGGGGTGCCCCCGGCAGGAATCGAACCTGCGACCAAGAGATGAGAAGCACCGCGAGAGCTGTTCGGGGTGGGTGCGGGTGATGGCACAGGGGTGCCCCCGGCAGGAATCGAACCTGCGACCAAGAGATTAGAAGGCTCCTGCTCTATCCGCTGAGCTACGGGGGCGCGACCACAACGATACCGCAGCCCGCCACCCCGATCTGTGCGCCAGGCGAGACGTCACGACACGCCCTTCCCGGCGCTGAGTGGCCGCAGAAGAGGGCGTGTCGTGACGTTTCAGCAGATCATCGGCCGACGGATCAGAGGGTGGCGCCGCTCTTGCCCGCGCGTGTCACGATCGCGATGACCGGGCGGCGGCCGCGGAGCCCGAAGCGGAGGCGGAGGCTGGCCTGGCGGGCGATGAGCACGCCGATCACGATCGCGGCCAGGGCGGGGACGATCCCGGAGATCATCATCGCGATGTGCGGGCCGATCGCCTCCACGAGCCAGCCCATGACCGGGCCGCCGATGGCCTGGCCTCCGAGGAGCACGAGGATGTAGAGCGAGATCACGCGGCCGCGGATCTGCACGTTGGACGACATCTGCACCAGCGAGTTCGCGGCGGTGATGAACAGCAGGTTGCCGACGCCGATGCAGACGAGGAGCACGCTGAACGCGATCTCGGTGGGGGCGAATCCCGCGAGCGCCTGCACGACGCCGAGCGCTGCCGCCGTGCCGACGACCATGGAGAGCCGCACGCTCATCCGCCGGGTGGAGGCGAGGGCGCCGGCGAGGGCTCCGGCGGCGACGAGCGCGTTGAAGAGTCCGTAGCCCTGCGCTCCGACGTCGTAGACGTCGTTGGCGTATGCCGCGAGGAAGACCGGCATGTTGAAGGCGAACACGGCGATGATCGCGACCATGACGACGGTCCAGAAGATGACGGGCTTGCGCCGCACGTACCGCATCCCCTCGGTCAGCTGGCCCTTCGTGCGGGGTGCCGCAGGGGAGTGGTGGAGCTGGTCCCGGCGCAGGGTGCAGAGGGCGCCGACCACGGCGAGGCAGGCCGCGGCGTTGATCACGAACGACCATCCACCACCGACGGCGGTGATCAGGAGGCCTGCGGCGGCGGGCCCGATGAGGCCGCCGAGCTGGAAGATCGACGAGTTCAGGCTGATCGCGTTGCGGAGGTACTTCGGCCCGACGAGCTCGTTGACGAAGACCTGGCGGGCGGGGTTGTCGACCACGGTCACGAGGCCGAGGAGGAACGAGATCAGGTAGACGTGCCACACCTGGACGCTGCCCGTGAGGGTGAGGACGGCCAGCGAGACGGCGAGGGCGGAGGCCGCCGACTGGGTGATGATGAGCAGCCGCTGCTTCGAGTAGCGGTCGGTCAGGACGCCGCCGTAGAGGCCCAGCACCAGCATGGGGGTGAACTGCATGAAGACGGTGACGCCGACGGCGGCGACGCTGCCGGAGAGCTGCAGGACCAGCCAGTCCATCGCGATGCGCTGCATCCAGACGGCCGTGTTGGCGACGAGGTTGCTCGCGGCGAAGATGCGGTAGTTGCGGACCCGGAGCGAGACGAAGGTCTCCCGCCAGGGTGGGCGCGTGCTGAGCACGGGCATGGGGCCGGTCGGCGGGGCTGCTGCGGTGGAGGTCGCCACGAGTGTCCTTGCGTGTGTATCGAAGTGTCTGGTTCCGTATGCGGGCTCCTTCGACCATACGTCGCGGCGGGGTATTGTTTGGTCCAATCGAAGCTATAACTCCTATTGGTTTTCCGAATGGATGGACGATGTTCGACCCCGTTCTGCTCCGCACCTTCCTCGCCGTCGCCGATACCCGCAGCTTCACGCGCGCAGCGGGGCGGCTCGGCATCAGCCAGCCCACCGTCAGCCAGCACGTGCGGAGGCTGGAGGAGGCCGCGAAGCGGCAGCTCGTCGCCCGCGACACCCGGGAGGTGCGCCTGACGGACAACGGGGACGCGATGGCCGGGTTCGCGCGCACGATCCTGGCGGCGCACGCCGAGGCGGATCGCTACTTCAGCGGGTCGGCGATGCGCGGCCGGCTGCGGTTCGGTGCCGCCGACGATCTCGCGATCACGACGCTGCCGCGCATCCTGCGGCACTTCCGGCAGCAGCATCCGCAGATCAACCTGGAGCTGACCGTCGATCAGTCCGGCCCGCTGCACCGGCGCCTGAAGGCGGGCCACCTCGACCTCATCTTCATCAAGCAGAACCCGGGCACGACCGAGGGGACCGTCGTGGCGACCGACGAGCTCGTGTGGATGGGGCAGGAGAAGACGGTCTTCGATCCCGACCAGCCGCTCCCGCTCATCGCCTACCAGGGCACGAGCCTCAGCCGTCAGATCGCGATCGACGCGCTGGAAGAGGCGGGGCGCACCTGGCGCATCACCTGCAACACCCGCGAGGTCAACGGCGTGCTCGCCGCCGTGCGGGCGGGGATCGGCGTGGCGGTGTTCCCGCGCTCGCTCATCCCGACCGATCTGGTGAAGGTCACGAACCGCTTCTCGCTTCCGGAGCTCGGGCACGTGGACTTCACGCTGCTCTCGAACCCGGCCGCGGCGAGCGAGCCGATCGAGGCGCTGACGACCGCGATCCTGGCGCGGGCGGTCACGCGCGTCCCGTAGTCCCGAGGTCCGGGACGGGTCAGCCGACGACGGGCACGTGATCCGGATCCGCCGGCCGGGGGCCTCCGCCGGCGGAGCGTCTGCGGAGCACGAGCGCGAGAAGGGGGAAGAGCAGCACCGACAGCATCCCCGCGCCGACGAGCGCGGTCGCCGCGCCCACACCCAGCTCGCCCGCGTCGACGCCGATGGAGGTGACGGCGACGATGATGGGCAGGCCGGTGGCGCTGAACAGCGTCAGCGAGGCGCGGTCGGCGAACGTCGAACCGGGCGGTGCCGCCAGCGATCCGGGCAGACCGCGCACGACGAGCAGCAGTACGAGGAAGATCGGAAGCAGGATCAGCGCCCGCGGGTCCGACAGCAGGGCGTGGAGGTCGAAGCCGACGCCGGTCGCGATGAAGAAGACCGGTACCACGACGCCGAACGCGACTGCCTCGAGCTTGCCTTCGATCTGCCGGGAGTCCTCCTCGTCGCCTCCGGAGAGGAGGACGCGGCAGATCACCCCGGCCGCGAACGCGCCGAGCAGCATGTCCAGCCCGAGTGCGAGGCTGAGTCCGACCAGCGCGGCGATCACCAGGACGACGAAGCGCACCGCGAACTGGCCGCTCGTGTGCAGGGTGGCCCGCACCAGCCGGTGGAAGCCGCGGTGGGCCCCGCGCGACGCGAACCAGATCGCGGCTCCGGCGATGACGGCGAAGCCGATCAGGACCAGGGCGGCGGCGAGCGGGCGGCGCCCGCTCAGGAACAGGGAGATCGCCAGCAACGGCCCGAACTCGCCGACGGCGCCGACGGCGGTCACCGCACGCCCGAACGGCGTGCGCAGCTCTCCCGCGTCTCGGAGGACGGGCATCAGCGTGCCGAGGGCCGTGGAGGTCAGTGCGATGCCGATGTACACGGCCGTGACGAACGACGGGGAGAGCAGAACGGCGATGAGGACGCCCGCAACGAGTGAGACGAGCCAGCCGAGCGAGGCCCGCCGCAGGGGCCGGCCCTTGATCGCCGCGAAGTCGATCTCGTTGCCCGCCATGAAGAAGAGGAAGGCCAGGCCGAAGTTCGAGAACGCCTCGAGCGCGTCGCTCTTCGGAACCCAGCCGAGCACGCTCGGCCCGACCAGCAGGCCGAGCACGATCTCGAAGACGACGAGGGGGATCGCCGCCACGCGTCCGACGAGGCCCGCCAGCATCGGCGCCGCCACCGCGAGGAGCGGGACGAGCACGATCGTGGCGATGTCGGGGGACATGGGCCGATGCTAACGGTCGGTAGCGGCGATCTGGAAGGGGGTGTTCACACAGCCGAAACGCGCCGGGGATATCGTGGGGGGATGCGCGAACTGCAGGCACGGATCATCGACGAACTGAACGTCAGCCCCACCATCGACGCCGCCGCCGAGGTCGAGAAGCGGGTCGACTTCCTCGTCCGCTACCTCCAGGCGACCGGCGCCGCCGGCTTCGTCCTCGGCATCAGCGGCGGGCAGGACTCGTCCCTCGCCGGCCGCCTCTGTCAGCTCGCCGTCGAGCGGCTCGCCGAACGCGGGACCGACGCCGAGTTCATCGCCGTCCGCCTGCCCTACGCGGTCCAGCACGACGAGGACGACGCCCAGCTCGCGCTCTCGTTCATCCGGCCGCAGCGCGTCGTGACGTTCGACATCCAGCGCGGGACGGACGGCGTGCAGGCCGAGTACGCGGACGCCCTCGGCGACGCGATGACCGACTTCACCAAGGGCAACGTGAAGGCCCGCCTGCGGATGGTCGCCCAATACGCGATCGCCGGCCAGCGCCGGCTGCTGGTCGTCGGCACGGACCATGCGGCGGAGGCGGTGACCGGGTTCTTCACCAAATACGGCGACGGCGGAACGGACGTGCTGCCGCTGACCGGTCTGACGAAGCGACAAGGCAAGGCCCTCCTGCAGCACCTGGAGGCTCCCGCCCGGCTCTACGAGAAGGCCCCCACCGCCGATCTGCTCGATCACACCCCGGGTCAGACGGACGAGGACAACCTCGGGCTCAGCTACGCGGTCATCGACGACTTCCTGGAGGGGCGCGACGTGCCGGACGAGGACGCGTCGGCCATCGAGGCCCGCTACCTGGCGACGGAGCACAAGCGCCGCGTCCCGGCGAGCATGTTCGACTCCTGGTGGCACCAGCGCGGCGACTACTCCGTCTGACTTCTGACGCGGTCCGAACCACCGCGGGAGGTCCGTGGAACGCGAGAGGGGCGCCGGCACGTAGCCGGCGCCCCTCTCGCGTGGGTGGAGTCGTGTGCCCGCCGACGAGACGGGCCGGGTCGGGTCAGACGGGCTGGCCGAGCCGCGTGGTCGGAGCCGTGTCGTTGTCCTCGCCGGTGGAGGCGGGGGTGGTCAGGACGCTGAGCGGGCCGCTGTCCGCGGACGCCTGCTGCGCGGGCGCCGGCGTGTACTGCTCGTGGTGCTGCTGGGCGACCCAGGCGTCCTGCTGCTGGAGCAGGTTGCGTTCGCCGTCGGTGTTCTCGAAGCGCCAGCGCTCGAGGTCGTTCTGGAAGATCTTGCGCGCACGGCGCGGCTTGTTCTGCCATTCGATCAGGCGGTCGCGGAACTCGGCGATCGCCGGGTCGAGCTGGTAGCCGAAGGTCGCGGAGGCGCGCTTCATCTCCGCGAGCTGGTGGCCGGCCCAGTTGGCCGCGATCCCCGATCCCTTGATCGGGAGGAGCCGCACCAGGATGTCGGCCTGGCCCACAGCGCGGTCGGACAGGATCTGCTCGGCCGGGGTCAGCGAGTTCCAGACCGAGGCCTCGGTCGCGGCGTCGACGAGTGCGGCGATCGCGGAGGCCTTCTGCTGCCGGTCGGTGCGCGAGAGCAGCCCGCGGAGGGCGCCTCTCGCGATCCAGGCGGCGAGCAGTCCGGACACGATGACGGCGGCCGCGAGGACCGCGCCGTAGAAGATGACCGGCCGCGTGGCCGGCGCGAGGAACCAATCGACGAAGTCATTCCACCACTGCATGCGCCGATGGTAACCGCGGGCGGGCCTTGGACGGCGCAGCCGCGGCGCTGTGTCGCGCATCCGTGCGATGCCATTCACAGGAGGCGGCCTGCGGCGGTTCTCCACGGATGCTCGGACGGGCGGGGATCGCAGCGCCGCATCGCGCAGTCTGGGACCGCATCCCGCGGCAGGCGGGGCGTGGAGCTGACAACGGGGGAGAACGGATGAACAGGAGGACGGATGGATGGATGGTTCACGGTGCGCGGGATCGTCGCCACGCGACCGAATCATGTGGTGACGGCGGACGGGATGGCGGTCACCAGCTTCCGGCTGCTGGCCGCACCGGCGTCGCGCGACGCGAGCTGGTACACCGTGAGCGCGTTCCGGGAGCTCGCGATCGCTGCCGCCGGATCGTTGCAGGCCGGGGACCCGGTCCTGATCACCGGGCGGCTCGTCGTCCGGCAGCTCGCGGGGCCGCAGGCGGGTGCCACGGCCGAAGTCGAGGCCGAGGCCATCGGTCACGAGCTGGGCCGGGAGCGGGACCGGGGCCCGGAGCAGGACCGATCCCTTCGCGACAGTGCGTCTCCCGACGCATCCCCAGCGAAGGATCGATAACGTGTACCCCATGACGCGACGCCCCGTACTCCGCAGCCGGCCCACGCACCGTCCGCGGAACGCCGGGGCTGCGGCCTCGGGAGTGCCCGTGGCCCTCGCCGCCGCCGTGGTGGCCCTCGCCCTGGCGGGCTGCACGCCGGGCACAACACCGACGGCGACCCCTTCTGCGACCCCGACTCCGACCGCCACGGCCACGGGAGCCCCGGCGCCCGAGCTGGTCCCCGGCGGCACGGCGCAGCAGAACCTCCCGTTCTTCAACAAGGTGAACACGGCGACCTTGGCCGCCAACCCGGACGCGAAGGGTCGCGATTTCATCGACGCGCTCGTCGCGGCGGGATTCACGAAGGCCGACATGCAGGTGACGGTCGACACCACCACCATCGGCCTCAAGGCGAACAGCATCCAGTTCTCGGTGAAGATGGGCGACACCTGCCTCATCGGCCAGAACGGCGCCGACGCCGGCGGATACAACAGCATGACGACCCCGGTGCTCTCGACCGGGGCGTGCCTCATCGGGCAGACGCGCCCGATCGACTGGTAGCGAGGGGTTCCTCCGCACCGCAGCCGGTATCCTCGTACAGGGCGCCGCACGGGATGCATCCCGCGCGCGCCGAGCGGACGACAGGGAGTTAGAGAAGAAACGTGGCCGAATACATTTACTCGATGGTGCGCGCCCGCAAAGCGGTCGGCGACAAGGTCATCCTGGACGACGTCACCATGGCGTTCCTCCCGGGCGCCAAGATCGGTGTGGTCGGCCCGAACGGCGCCGGTAAGTCCACGATCCTCAAGATCATGGCCGGGCTCGACACGCCCTCCAACGGCGACGCGAAGCTGAGCCCGGGCTACACCGTCGGCATCCTCATGCAGGAGCCCAAGCTCGACGAGAGCAAGACGGTGCTCGAGAACGTCCAGGAGGGCGTGGGCGACATCAAGGGCAAGGTCGACCGCTTCAACGAGATCTCCGGCCTCCTGGCCGACCCGGACGCGGACTTCGACACGCTCCTGGCCGAGATGGGCACCCTGCAGGAGCAGATCGACGCCGCCGACGCGTGGGACCTCGACTCCCAGCTCGAGCAGGCGATGGACGCGCTGCGCTGCCCCCCGGGCGACTGGCCGGTCAACACCCTCTCGGGCGGTGAGAAGCGCCGCGTCGCGCTCTGCAAGCTCCTGCTCCAGAAGCCCGACCTCCTGCTCCTCGACGAGCCCACCAACCACCTCGACGCCGAGAGCGTGCTCTGGCTCGAGCAGCACCTGGCCAAGTACCACGGCGCCGTGCTCGCCGTCACCCACGACCGGTACTTCCTCGACCACGTGGCCGAGTGGATCGCCGAGGTCGACCGCGGCCACCTCTACCCGTACGAGGGCAACTACTCGACGTACCTGGAGAAGAAGCGCGAGCGCCTCGAGGTCCAGGGCAAGAAGGACGCGAAGCTCGCCAAGCGCCTCTCGGAGGAGCTCGACTGGGTCCGCAGCAACGCCAAGGGCCGCCAGGCGAAGTCCAAGGCCCGGCTCGCCCGCTACGAGGAGATGGCGGCGGAGGCGGAGCGCACACGCAAACTCGACTTCGAAGAGATCCAGATCCCGCCGGGACCGCGTCTCGGCCAGATCGTGATCGACGCGAAGAAGCTCGAGAAGGGTTTCGGCGACCGCAAGCTCATCGACGGCCTGACCTTCACGCTCCCGCGCAACGGCATCGTCGGCGTGATCGGCCCGAACGGCGTCGGCAAGACCACGCTGTTCAAGACGATCGTCGGTCTCGAGCCGCTCGACGGCGGCGAGCTGAAGGTCGGCGAGACCGTCCAGATCTCGTACGTCGACCAGACCCGCGGCGGCATCGACCCGAACAAGAACGTCTGGGAGGTCGTCTCCGACGGCCTCGACTACATCCAGGTCGGCAAGACCGAGGTGCCGTCGCGCGCCTACGTCTCGACCTTCGGCTTCAAGGGTCCGGACCAGCAGAAGAAGTCCGGCGTGCTCTCGGGCGGTGAGCGCAACCGACTGAACCTCGCCCTCACCCTCAAGCAGGGCGGCAACCTGCTGCTCCTCGACGAGCCGACCAACGACCTCGACGTCGAGACCCTGTCGAGCCTCGAGAACGCGCTGCTCGAGTTCCCGGGCTGCGCCGTGGTCATCACCCACGACCGGTGGTTCCTCGACCGCATCGCCACGCACATCCTGGCGTACGAGGGCACCGAGGAGGACCCGGCCAACTGGTACTGGTTCGAAGGCAACTTCGAGGCGTACGAGGAGAACAAGATCGAGCGCCTCGGACCGGACGCCGCGAAGCCGCACCGCTCCGCGTACCGCAAGCTCACGCGCGACTAGTCCCACCGGAGGAGACCCATGCGACTGCACGTACCGATCAAGCTCCGCTGGAGCGACCTGGACGCGTACGGGCACGTCAACAACGCCGAGATGCTGCGCCTCCTCGAGGAGGCGCGCATCGAGGCGTTCTGGGTCACCGACGACGCCGAGGCGGCGGTCGGCGGCTCGACCGCCGTCCTCGACGGGCGCCCCGGCGCCGACACCCTCACCCTGATCGCGCGCCAGGAGATCGAGTACCTCGCGCCCATCCCGTACCTGCGGCCGCCGCTCGACGTGCAGCTGTGGATCGGCCGACTCGGCGGCGCGAGCCTCGAAGTCTGCTACGAGGTGTGGTCGCCCGAGAGCGCCGAACCGCGCACGATGTTCACGCGTGCAACGACGACCATCGTCCTGGTCGACGCGGCGAGCCAGCGCCCGCGACGCATCAACGACACCGAGCGTGCGGCCTGGACCCCGTACCTCGACGACCCGGTGCAGTTCACCAAGCGCGGCTGAGCCGTCCCGCGCCCGGCCGTCCCGCGCCCGTCAGGGCGTCGGTGTCGGTGTCGTCGGCAGCGGCGTGGGCGAGAACGAGTTCTCCCAGATCGCGCGCGAGCCGGCCTCGCCGATCAGCACAACGTCGACGATGGTCCCGGCCGCCAGAACGGCCGCGACGACGGCCAGCACCACGATCACCACGATGCGCACGCGGCGCGAGGGACGCCGTACAGAGCCCTCGCGGTCGACGAAGAAGAACCACGCCCACTGCAGCGCGGTGAACACGAACAGGGCGATCACCCACGGGTACAGGCTCTGCCCGAGGGCGGCGTGCTCCCGGATGAGCGGCGTGGATGGCACGCGCGCCTCCAGCCACTCTCCGGCGTCCGTCACGATCGGCACCAGCACGACGTTCGCCAGGGCGAGCAGCGGGGTGACGATGCCGAGTCGGCGCCGTGCGGCGGGCCAGAGCGGCACCACGAGGGCGCACAGGGCGGTGAGGGGCACCAGCACGACGACGAAGTGCACGAGGAGGACGTGCAGGGGGAGCCCGTTGACCTCCATGGCCGGTTAGCTCGTGACCGTGACCGTGTCGCCGCTCACGGTCGCCTTCAGCTTCGGCAGCGGGTCGCGCGCCGGACCGTTCAGCACGTCGCCGGTCGCGGCGTCGAACTTCGACCCGTGGCAGGGGCAGTCGAACTCCTTGCCCTGCGGGGCGACCGTGCAGCCCTGATGGGTGCAGACGGCGCTGAACGCGACCACCGATCCGGCGGAGGGCTGCGCGACCACGATCGGCGCCGACCCGATCGAGGCGGAGACGGCTCCGCCGACCGGGATCGACGAGAGGGCGACCGTGGTCGTCCCGCCGCCTCCGGAGCCCGAACCGCCCGAACCGCCCGAGCTTCCGGAACCCGATCCGGAGCCGTCCGCTCCGCCCGGGGTGCAGGCCGCGAGCAGCAGCGTGCCGGCGCCCGCGGCCGTCACACCGCCGATCTGGAGGAGGGTGCGACGGGTGAGGGGTGTGGCGTCGTTCATGCGTGGTCCTCTCGGTCGGCGTAGCGTCTTCTTCACCATAGGCACGGATGCGCGTGCCGAACGGTTCATCCGATCTGCGGATCCGTGAACTTTTCGCGCGCGCACACCGTGTCATCCGTGACCAGGAGTGGAGGTGAGGCATGCCGGACGACGACGCGCGTCTGCTGCGTGAGCTGCACGAGCAGCATTCGCAGGCCGTGTGGCGATACGTGGTGCACCTCACCGGCGACCGTGCCCTGGCGGACGACGTGGTGCAGGAGACCCTGCTGCGCGCCTGGCGCCGCCCCGCCGTGCTCGACCAGTCGCAGCACTCGGCGCGAGCGTGGCTGTTCACGGTCGCGCGCAACCTGGTCATCGACACGAAGCGCAGCGCCCACGACCAGCACGAGTTCGGCACGGACACGCTCCCCGAGGTGGTGTCCGCCGCGAGCGAGTCGGACGCGGTGCTCGACGCCTGGCTGGTCTCGGACGCGCTGGCCGAGCTGTCGACCGAGCACCGGGCGGTGATCGTCCACGCCTACTACGGCGGCCGGTCGATCGCCGAGATCTCGCGTGAGCTCGATGTGCCGGAGGGCACGGTGAAGTCCCGCCTCCACTACGGTCTGCGGGCCCTGCGGCTCGCCCTGCAGGAGAGAGGAGTGACGGAGCGATGACGACGCACGACGAGTTCGCGACGTGGGATGCGGCCTACGTCCTCGGTGCGCTGTCCCCGGCGGATCGGAGGGCCTACGAGGAGCACCTGCGCGAGTGCGACCGGTGCTCGGCCGCGGTCTCCGAGCTGGCGGGGATGCCCGGGCTGCTCGGGCGTCTGCCGCGCGAGCAGGGGATGGCCGCGCTCACCGCCGCCGCGCCGGAGCCGGGTGGGCCCGGGGCCGAGGTCCTGCCGCTCCTGGTGAAGCGCGCCCGGCGGCATCGTGTCCGCGTGCGCTGGCTCACCGCCGGGATCGCGGCCGCCGCGGCCGTCCTCCTGGTCGGTGTGCTCGCGTTCGTCCTGCCGTCGGCGCTCTCGACCTCGACTCCCGAGGCGAAGCCGATCACGATGGAGCAGGTGGAACCCAGCGCCCTGACGGCCGATCTGCGGCTGACCGCGGAGCCGTGGGGCACCCGGATCGACTCCCGGTGCAGCTACGCGCAGGTCGGCGACGATCACGGCACGCACTCGTGGACGTACGCGATGGTCGTCACCGATCGGGAGGGACGTCAGACGCAGGTGTCCACCTGGACGGCTCAGGAGGGCACCACCGTGGTGCCGACGGCGACGACCAGCGTCGCCCTCGCCGACATCGCGACGATCGACATCCGCTCGGCCGGCGACGGCACCGTGCTCCTGCGCAGCAGCTTCGGCTGACGCCGCTAGTCGCGCTCCTCGGCCGGAACCCGCACCATCGCCTCCTGGGCGACGCTCGCGACCAGCCGGCCGTCGCGGCTGAAGATGCGGCCCTGGGCGAGGCCGCGGCCGCCGCTCGCGCTCGGCGACTCCTGCATGTACAGCAGCCATTCGTCGACGCGGGCGGGCCGGTGCCACCACATGGCGTGGTCGAGGCTGGCGGCCTTGAGCCCCGGGGTCGCCCAGGCGACGCCGTGCCGGCGCATGATCGACTCCATGATCGTGTAGTCGCTCGCGTAGGCCAGCGCCGCGCGGTGGAGGGACGGGTCGTCCGGCAGCTCACCGATGGCGCGGAACCAGACGGCCTGCTGGGCGACGTGCGCCCCCTCGACGCTCAGGTAGACGGGCGAGGTGACGTGGCGCATGTCGAACGGCCGCTGGCTCGCCCAGTACTGGGCGACCGGGTTCTGCACCTCCTCGAGGGTGTCCGCGGAGGACGGCAGCGACTCCGGCTCCGGCAGCCCCTCGGGCATCGCGACCTGGTGCTCCAGGCCGTCGTCCTCGTCCTGGAACGACGCGATCATCGACAGGATCGGCTGGCCGTTCTGGTAGGCCTGCGTGCGCCGGGTCGAGAACGACCGGCCGTCGTGGATGCGGTCGACCGAGAAGGTGATCGGCAGGTTCACGTCGCCCGGCCGCAGGAAGTAGCCGTGCATCGAGTGGATGCCGCGGTCGTCCGACACCGTCCGGGTCGCCGCGACGATGGACTGCGCGAGCACCTGTCCGCCGAACACGCGGCCCAGCGGCATCCACTGCGACGGGCCGGTGAAGATGTCCTCGCTGGTGCGGGCTCCGGTGTCGGTGAGATCGAGTGCGGTCAGAAGGGATGCCAGTGGCTCGCTCACAGTGTCTCCGTCCGATGTCTCTAGTAGTTTAGAGGTCCGATGAATCAGTCCTTCTCCCTCGTAGACAGCCTCGCCGTCGCCGACCTCCAGACCTATCTGTCGAGGGCGGCCCGAGTCGAGGAGGGGTCCGTGCGCCTGATCGCCGGATCCGGCGTGCTGGCCGTGTACACGGCCATCCTCTATCCGCGGGGGCTGCTCGATCAGACCCCCACCGTGCTCGGCCTGCGCACCTTCGCGACCGACGACGAGGTGGCGTTCGACGCCGTCGTGCCGATCCGCTCGCTGCTCGACCGGCTCGCGCGCGTCCGCGAGGCCGCCGAAGCCGATGACGCTCCGGCCGGCCCGGTCGGGGTGCGTCTGCCGCTCGAGGTCTCGACCGTCACCTGGGCGGGCATCTCGCCGCCCCGGGGCGGGTGGCGACCGGTGGGGGAGACGACGTACGAGCTGATGGAGGCCACGGCCCAGGCCGGCATCGCCGAGGTCGCGGACGCCCTCCCCACCGGCACGGGCGAGCAGCTGGTCCAGCGGGTCCGCGCCGAAGTGTGGGGCCGGCCGATCGACGGACTGGAGTACGTGCCGGGCGGCGCGGCCTTCGCCGCGGAGAGCCTGGGCTTCCTCGACCCGGAGGAGCCCGTGTCGGTGCTGGAGACGGGCACCTGGACGCGCCTCACGACCCAGCGCGGGCACACGCTCGTCCGCCGTCAGGCCTGGTCTCTGCGGATGTGATCCGGCGGCCCGGCAGGCGGCCCGCGGCTCAGACGGCCCGCGCCGCCGCTCGTCCCGCCGTGCGTCCCGAGAAGAGGCACCCGCCGAGGAAGGTCCCCTCGAGCGCCCGGTAGCCGTGCACGCCTCCGCCGCCGAACCCGCTCGCCTCGCCGGCCGCGTACAGGCCCGGGATCGGCTCGCCGTCCGAACCGAGCACGCGCGCATCCAGGTCCGTCTCGATGCCGCCGAGGCTCTTGCGGGTGAGGATGTGCAGCTTCACCGCGATGAGCGGCCCCGCTTTCGGGTCGAGCAGCTTGTGCGGGCTGGCGACCCGGATGAGCTTGTCGCCGCGGTAGGCGCGCGCGGCACGGATGGCGGCGAGCTGGAGGTCTTTGCCGAAGTCGTTGTCCAGCTCGCGGTCGCGTTCGCGCACGTGCCGGGTCACCAGCTCCGCGTCGAGCGGCACCCCGCTGAGGCGCTGCATCCCGGCGAGCAGCTCGTCCAGGGTGTCGGCCACGACGAAGTCGGCGCCCTTCTCCTTGAACGCCTCCACCGGGCCGGGTGCGCCCGGCGCGACGCGTTTGGCGAGCAGGCGCAGGTCTTTGCCTGTCAGGTCGGGGTTTTGCTCGCTGCCCGAGAGCGCGAACTCCTTCTCGATGATCTTCTGGGTGAGGATGAACCAGCTGTAGTCCGAACCGGCGCGGCGCAGGTGCTCCAGCGTCCCGAGGGTGTCGAAGCCGGGGAACAGCGGTGCGGGCAGCCGTTCGCCGCGCGCGTCGAGCCAGAGCGACGACGGGCCGGGCAGGATGCGGATGCCGTGCCGCTGCCAGACGGGGGCCCAGTTCTGGATGCCCTCCGTATAGTGCCACATGCGGTCGCCGTTGATGAGGTGGGCGCCCGCGGTCTCCGCGATCCCGAGCATCCGGCCGTCCACGTGAGCGGGCACGCCCGACAGCATGAAGTCGGGCGGCGTCCCGAGCCGCTCGGGCCAGGCGGCCCGCACGAGGTCGTGGTTGCCGCCGATGCCGCCGCTGGCGACGATGACGGCGGGCGCGCGCAGCTCGAAGTCCCCGGTGACCTCGCGGTTGCTGGCAGCGCCCCGGGCAGCCGTGTCGGGGGCGAGGACCGCGCCGCGCACTCCTGTGACGCGGCCGTCCTCGACGATCAGCTCGTCGACGCGATGCCGGTGCAGGATCCGCGCGCGACCGGCCGCGACGCCCGCCTGCACCCGGGTCACGAACGGCTCGACCACGCCCGGTCCCGTTCCCCAGGTGATGTGGAACCGCGGGACGGAGTTGCCGTGGCCGCCGGCGTCGCCGCTCCCGCGCTCCGCCCAGCCGACGACCGGGAAGAAGCGCACGCCCTTCTCGTGCAGCCAGGCGCGCTTCTCGCCCGCGGCGAACTGGAGGTACGCCTCGGCCCAGCGACGCGGCCAGTGGTCCTCGGCGCGGTCGAACCCTGCCGAGCCGAACCAGTCCTGGCGGGCGAGGGCGAGGGAGTCGTGCACGCCCATCCGGCGCTGCTCGGGGGAGTCGACGAGGAAGAGACCGCCGAACGACCACCAGGCCTGACCGCCCAGAGACGCCGCGGGCTCCTGCTCGACGATGGTGACGCGACGGCCGGCGTCGAGGAGCTCGGAGGCCGCGACCAGGCCGGCGAGGCCGGCGCCGACCACGAGGGCGTCGGGTTCGGCTGAGATGGCGCGTTCAGACGGCATGGCGTGTCTCCTTCGGCACGTCGGGCTCGAGGGCTACTCCTCGAATGTGTTGACCATAGCGAACGCGGCGCGCTCCAGGTAGCTCCAGAGGGTCTCCTCCTGCAGCGGGGGCAGGCCGAGCTCGTCGACCGCCGCCCGCATGTGGGCCAGCCAGCGATCGCGGGCGTCCGGGTTGACCTTGAACGGCATGTGCCGCATGCGGAGGCGGGGGTGACCGCGCTCCTGGCTGTACGTCCCCGGACCGCCCCAGTACTGCTCGAGGAACAGGGTGAGCCGCTCGGCGGCGGGCCCGAGGTCCTCCTCCGGGTACATGGGCTTCAGCACGGGGTCCGCGGACACTCCGCGGTAGAACGCGTCGACGAGCCGGCGGAAGGTGTCGTGACCGCCGACCTGCTCGAAGAAGGACGGCCCGGAGGGCGGCCCGACGGGGATGGTGGTCATGTCACTCCGCGGGAGGCTCGGTCGGTGGCTTGGGGGAGGTGCGCGGCTTCGGCGGCGGGGCGGCGGCCGGCTTGGTGGCGGCCGGCTTGTCGGCGGCCGGTTTCTCGGCAGCAGGCGGTTTGGGGGCGCGCGGCGGCACGACGGCTGCGGACGCTCCCGGCGTGATCCGGATGGCGTTGGGGTTCGCGGCCGCCTTCTTGGCGGCGGCACGCGCCTTGCGCCCGGTGAGCGGCACCTCCTGCACGGCCTGGACCGGCCGGGTGCGCGGCGGCTTCGCCCCGCTGACGCTCCCCGCGCTGTCGAAGCCGCTCAGGACGACGGCCGAGAGCGACGGCAGTTTGACGCCCATCTCGTCGAGGGCGTGCTTGAGCTGGGCGCGCAGCTCGCGCGAGACGTCGTCCTTCGCGGTCGTGCGCGTCTTGAGGACGATGCGGATGATCATCGCGTCGGCCGAGATGGACTCCAGCCCCCACAGCTCCGGCTTCTCGAGGATGCGCGAACGCCACTTGGGGCTCGTCGCCAGCGCCGTCGCGGTGGCGAGCATTTTCTCCTGCACGGCCTCGATGTCGGTCTCGTAGGGCACGGCGAGGTCGATGATCACGCGCGACCAGCCCTGCGACATGTTGCCGACCCGCACGATCTCGCCGTTGCGCACGAACCAGAGCGTGCCGTTGACGTCGCGCACCTGCGTGATGCGGATGCCCACGGCCTCCACGACGCCCGTCGCCGACCCGAGATCGACCACGTCGCCGACGCCGAGCTGGTCCTCCATCACCATGAAGAGGCCGTTGAGCACGTCCTTGACGATGTTCTGCGCGCCGAAACCGAGGCCGGCGCCGATCGCGGCCGTGAGGAGCGCGAAGGAGCCGAGGGCGTCCTTCGCGAAGATGTTCAGGATCAGGATGATCGCGATGATGCCGATCGTCACGTTGACGATGTTGCTCAGCACCGAGCCGAGGGTGCGGGTGCGCTGAACGACGCGCACGGCGGCGAGCGGCGACGCGACCAGCGCTTGCGTGTCGGTGACGCTCTGCCCCTTCTTCACCCCGCTGACGATCTGCTTGACCACGCGCCGGATCAGCACGCGCAGCAGCCAGCTCAGCACGAACGCCCCGACCACGATGAGTGCGGCGTTCAGGAGGTTCCACCCGGCGGTGACGGCCCAGGTGCCGAGATCGGTCCAGAATGTGCTCTTCAGAATTCCCATACCGGTCCGAGCCTACCGAGCGCCGCCTTGGTGCGCGCTGGATCGGAGGTGGGAGTCACCGGTCGATGAGCCCGTTGTCGTAGGCGAAGATCACCGCGTGCACGCGGTCGCGCAGCTGCAGCTTCGACAGCACGCGGCCGACGTGGGTCTTCACGGTGGACTCGGTGAGGAAGAACTTCGCGCCGATCTCGCCGTTGGTGAGGCCGTCCGCCATCGCCAGCAGGATCTCCCGCTCTCGCGGCGTCAGAGCGGAGGTCGCGTCGTCCTGGTCGGGCACGGCGGCCGAGCCCTGCGGCAGGCGGTCGGCGAAGAGTTCGAGCATCGATCGGGTGACCCGGCCGGTGACGGCGGCGTCGCCGGCGGCCACGGCGCGGATCGCGGCGATCAGCTCGTCCGGGCGTGCATCTTTCAGCAGGAATCCGCTGGCGCCCGCGCGCAGTCCGCCGAACGCATACTCGTCGAGGTCGAAGGTGGTGAGGATGATGATCCGGGCGTCCGGGTTGGCCGCGACGATGCGCCGCGTCGCCTCGATGCCGTCCATCGACGGCATGCGCACGTCCATCAGGATCACATCGGGTCGCGTCTCGACGGCGAGCCGGACGGCCTCCGTCCCGTCGGCGGCCTCACCGACCACGCGGAAGTCGTCTTCGGCCTCCAGGACCATCCGGAAGCCGAGGCGCACCAGTGCCTGGTCGTCGACCAGCAGGATGCGCAGGGGAACGGTGTCGGTCATGAGGTCTCCTCGGTGATGGTGCCGGTCGTGCCGGTGGACGTTTCGGTGCCGACGTTCGTGCGGGATGCGGCGGCAGCAGGGGACCGCACGGCGTCGAACTCGGCGTGCAGTCGCCACCCGGCGGGGGAGCGCGGACCCGCATCGAGCGTCCCGCCGTAGAGCGCGACGCGTTCGCGCAGCCCGATCAGTCCGCGACCCGAGCCTCCGATCGCCTCCGCGTGCACGGCGGCGTCGTCCTCGACGGTGATCGCGATCCGGTCCGCACCGTACTGGATGGTCACCTCGACGGTGTCGGCGAGGGGCCCGTAGCGGAGGGCGTTGGTCAGGCCCTCCTGCACGACCCGGAAGACCGTGAGCTGCTGCCCGATGTCGGTCGGCGGCTCTCCGGAGACCGTCACGCGCACGGCCATCCCGGCGGCGCGGAAGCGCTCGACGAGCTCGGTCAGCTCGCCGACCCCGGGCTGCGGCTGGTGCTCGGCGAGCTCGCCGTCGTCCGATCGCAGCACGCCGAGCAGGCGGCGCATGTCGCCGAGCGCCGAGCGGCCGGTCTCGGCGACCATGCGCATCGTCTCGGCGGAGCGCTCCGGTGCCGTCTCCGCCAGACGCGCGGACCCCTCCGAGAGGGTGATCATGACCGTCAGGCTGTGCGAGACGATGTCGTGCATCTCGCGCGCGATGCGGCTCCGCTCGGCGGAGGCCGCGATGACGGCTTGCTGGTCGCGCTCGCGGGCGAGCTGGCGTGCGCGGTCGATCAGGGCGGTGAGGTAGCGGCGCCGGCCGCCGATGTTGTTGCCGATGAGCACGGCCACCAGCGAGAACGAGAGCACGGTGAAGGCGGAAGTGGTCGGCTCCGTGTGGTCGGAGCCGTAGAAGCCGGCGCTCTCGAGCAGCGCCAGCACGCCGAGCGACGCGACCGTCGCGACCGCGGTGATCGCGAACGCGATCCAGGCCGACCGGGTGGACCGGTAGACGGCGAGCGCGTAGAGCGCGAAGAGCAGTGGGATGAAGTCGATCGTCTCGCCGATGACCGTGCTGCCGACGAGCGCGATGGTCGCGACGACGAAGAGGAGCCGGGGACGGTAGCGGCGGAAGTAGAGTGCGGCGCCCGCGAGCACCACGAGCACGATCGCCAGCGCCGCCCCGACCGACGGGGTCATGATCTGCGTGACCACGGTGAGCAGGATCGACGGTACGAAGTACACCGTGACGACGGCGGTGTCGAGCAGCAGCGGATGCGCCGCGAGGAAGCGCCGGATGACCCCGGGCGGTCTGGGGAGTTCCAGACCGGCCGGGGCCGTTTCCGACGCGGGGAGGGGCTGGGTCATGCGTCCCGACGCTGCAGCAGGATCGCGCCGACCACGAAGGACACGGCGGCCCAGACCACCACGGTGAGGACGTTCTGCCACGGTTCGAACGTGCCGTTGGTCAGCCCCGACATGCCCTGCCCGGCGTTGCCGATCAGATAGTGCATGGCGTCGCCGATCCACTTCGCGGTCGGCAGGAGCGACTGGACGATGTTCGCGACGATCGGGAGCAGGAACAGCACCCCGAGTGCCGCGGCGATGCCGCCGGCGCTGGCCTTGACGATCGTTCCGAGGCCCAGGGCGAAGACGGCGACCAGGCCGAGGTAGGCCGAGGCTCCGAGGATGGCCCAGACGGTGTGCGCCGAGATCAGGTCGCCGGTGTAGCCCTTGCCCGTCATGAGCGGGACCGCGATGGCCCAGGAGGCGGCGAAGCTGACCAGGCCGACCACGAACGAGGTGAGGAAGAGCACGATGGCCTTCGCCGCCAGGACCGGGAACCGGCGCGGGACGGCCGCGAACGACGACCGGATCATGCCGGTCGAGAACTCGCCGCTGATCACGAGGACGCCGAGCACGGCGATGACGAGCTGAGCGAACGTCAGGCCGGCGGTCGCGGTGCTCGTCACGAGCTGCGAGAGCTGGTCCTTCGGGACGCGTTCGCCGAGTGTCGACGCATCGGGCACGAACGACGCGAGCAGGGTCGCGAAGCCGACGACGAGGACGACGACGCTGACGAGCGTCCAGAACGTCGAGCGCAGGGTGCGCAGCTTGATCCATTCGGATCGCACGACGCGCGGGAAGCTGAGGCGGCCGAGCGTGGAGTGCTCGTGCGGGCGGGTGGGGGCTGTCGTGGTCACTTCTCGACCTCCGTGCGGTACTCGACCTCGTCGTGGGTGAGCTCGAGGTAGGCCTCCTCGAGCGAGGCGCTCAACGGCGTGAGCTCGTGGAGCACGATGCCCGAGCGGGCGGCCGCCTCGCCGACCTGGGCGGCGGTGAGACCGGAGACCTCGATGAGCTGGGACTCCACGCCGGTCACGGTGACATCGGCGGAGGCGATCGCGCGGGACAGCTCGTCGACCTGGGGCGTCCGCACGCGCACGGCGTTCCGTGTCGCGCCGGCCAGGATCTGGTCGACCGGGGCGTCCGCGAGGATGCGTCCACGGCCGAGCACGATGATGTGGTCCGCGGTCAGCGCCATCTCGCTCATCAGGTGCGAGGAGAGGAAGACGGTGCGTCCCTGCGAGGCGAGGTGCCGGGCGAACTGGCGCACCCAGAGCACGCCCTCCGGGTCGAGGCCGTTGACCGGCTCGTCCAGGATGAGCGTGGCCGGGTCGCCGAGCATCGCGGCGGCGATGCCGAGCCGCTGCCCCATCCCGAGCGAGAATCCGCCGACGCGCTTGCTCGCGACCGAGTCGAGGCCGGTGAGGCCGATCACCTCGTGCACGCGGCTCTTCGGGATGCCGTGGGTCGCGGCCATCGCCAGCAGGTGGCTGTAGGCGGTGCGGCCGGTGTGCACGGCCTTCGCGTCGAGCAGGGCGCCGACCTCGGTGAGGGGGGAACGCAGGTCGGCGTACCGCTTGCCGTTGACGGTCGCGCCGCCGGAGGTCGGGCGGTCGAGACCCATGATCATGCGCATGGTGGTCGACTTGCCGGCGCCGTTCGGGCCGAGGAAGCCGGTGACCTTGCCGGGCTGGACGGTGGCGGTGACGTCGTCGACGGCCGTCTTGGGGCCGAACCTCTTGGTGAGGCGGTCGAGTTGAATCATGGTTCCAACGTAGAGGGAGGGACCCCCGTCCGCCATCGGCCCGTGGTACCAGGCCGGGTCGGACGAGGGTCCCCTCCTCGACGCCGTTCGGTGCGACTACGCCTTCGCGTCGCGCTCCTGGGCGGCGAGGGCGCGCTCGACGCCGGCGAGGTTCTCCACGACGAGGCGGCGCAGCGCGGCCGGCTCGGGGTTCGCGTCGAGCCAGGTGCGCGTCGCGTCGCGGAGCTCCGCGTTCGCCAGGGGCGCCGGGTACATGCCCGCGACGAGGTACTCCGCGATCTTGTAGGAACGCGAGGCCCAGACGTCCTGCAGCGCCGCGAAGTACGGCGCGACGAAGCCGGCCAGCACCTCGTGGTCCGCGGCCCGCTGGAAGCCGATCCCGGTGAAGCGCACGATCGTGTTCGGGAGGTCGTCCGAGCCGAAAACCGAGTCCCACGCCGCCTGCTTGCCCGCGGCGGTGGGGATGCTCGCACGGGCCTGGGCGGCGAACTGACCGCCGTTGGCGGTGTTGTCCGCCTCCAGGGCCGCGTCGATCTCCGCCGCGCCGGCCGCGCCTCCCGCGACGAGGGCGATCAGCAGCTCCCAGCCGAGGTCGGTGTCGACGGTGAGGCCGTCGAGCGACTGCGAGCCGTCGCGCAGAGCGGCGATCTCGGCGAGGTGCTCGTCGGTCGACGCGTACGCCGCGAAGAACTTGACGAACTGGAACTGGGCGTCGCTGCCGGCCTCGGCCTGCTTGGCGAGCTCCCACAGTGCGGTCGCGACCGTCTGAACGGTCTCCTTCTGACGCTCCGGTGCCACGTAGCTCCCGGCCGCGAGGCCGAGCTGGTTCAGCGTGGTGCGCAGCGTCGTCGACTCGGTCTCGGTCGCGATGTTGCCGAGCACGAGGCGCACGTAGTCACTCGCGCTGCTCTCGGCGTCGCGCGTGGCATCCCACGCCGCGCCCCAGACGAGGGAGCGTGCCAGGGGGCTCTCGATCTCGCCGAGGTGCTCGATCGCGACGGCGAGGGAGGCGTCGTCCAGACGGATCTTCGCGTACGCGAGGTCGTCGTCGTTGAGGAGCACGAGGGCCGGGCGGGCACGGCCGACCAGCTCGGCGACCTCGGTGCGCTCCCCGTCCACGTCGAGCTCGACGCGGTGATCGCGCACGAGGACGCCGTCGCGCAGCTCGTAGAAGCCGATGGCCAGGCGGTGCGGACGGATGGTGGGGTAGTCGGCCGCCGCGGTCTGCAGCACTGCGAACGAGGTGATCACGCCGTCGGCGTCGACCTCGATCTCGGGCCGGAGCGTGTTGACGCCCGCGGTCTCGAGCCACTTGGCCGACCAGTCGGTCAGGTCGCGGCCGCTCGTGGCCTCCAGCTCGACCAGCAAATCACGCAGCTCGGTGTTGCCGTGCGCGTGCTTCTTGAAGTAGTTCGAGACCCCGGCGAGGAAGTCGTCCTGTCCGACCCAGGCCACCAGCTGCTTGAGCACCGAGGCGCCCTTCGCGTACGTGATGCCGTCGAAGTTGACCTGCACGTCCTCCAGGTCGTTGATGGTCGCGACGATCGGGTGCGTCGAGGGCAGCTGGTCCTGCTTGTACGCCCAGCTCTTCTCCATCGCGGCGAAGGTGGTCCACGCCTCGTGCCACTCCGTGGCCTCGGCGGTGGCGAGGGTGGAGGCGTACTCGGCGAACGACTCGTTCAGCCACAGGTCGTTCCACCACTTCATCGTGACGAGGTCGCCGAACCACATGTGGGCGAGCTCGTGCAGGATGGTGACGACCCGGCGCTCCTTGATAGCGTCCGTGACCTTGGAGCGGAAGACGTAGGTCTCGGTGAAGGTCACCGCGCCCGCGTTCTCCATCGCACCGGCGTTGAACTCCGGCACGAACAGCTGGTCGTACTTCTCGAACGGGTACGGGACGTCGAAGCGCTCCTCGTAGAACGCGAAGCCCTCGCGGGTCTTCTCGAAGATGTAGTCGGCGTCGAGGAACCCGGCGAGGCTCTTGCGGGCGTAGACGCCGAGCGGGATGGTGCGGCCGTCGCTGCTGGTCAGCTCGCTGTGCACGGAGTCGTACGGGCCGGCGATGAGCGCGGTGATGTAGGACGAGATGACCGAGGTGGGCGCGAACGTCCAGGTCTTCTTCCCCTCCCCGGCCGAGACGGGCTCGGGTGTGGGCGAGTTGCTCACGACGGCCCAGTTCTCGGGGGCGGTGACGGTGAACGAGAAGGCCGCCTTCAGGTCGGGCTGCTCGAAGACCGCGAACATGCGGCGGGAGTCGGGCACCTCGAACTGGCTGTAGAGGTACACCTCGCCGTCGACCGGGTCGACGAAGCGGTGCAGGCCCTCGCCCGTGTTCGTGTAGATCGCGTCGGCGTCGACGGTCAGCTCGTTCTCGGCCTGGAGGCCGTCGAGCCGGATGCGGACGCCGTCGGCGACCTGCGCCGGGTCGAGCTCGACGCCGTTCAGCACGACCGAGTGGACCGTGCGGGTGATCGCGTCGATGAACGTCGACGCGCCCTCGGTCGCGGAGAAGCGCACGGTCGTCGTGCTGCGGAAGGTCTCCGGGCCGGTCGTCAGATCGAGGACGACGTCATAGGCGTGGGTGCGGACGAGCGACGCGCGCTCCTGGGCTTCGATGCGGGTGAGGTTTTCTCCGGGCAACGGTGACTCCTTGAAGACGAGATTCGCGTGGATCGTGTCCACCCGATCCACCTTAGTGACCCGCGCGAGGAGGTCGGTGGGCTTCCCTAGACTTGCTCCATGCGCATCCACCTCGCCACCGACCACGCCGGCCTCGACTTCAGCAGGCACCTCCAGGAGCACCTCGCGGCCGCCGGGCACGAGGTCGTGGACCACGGACCGGTCGAGTACGACCCGATCGACGACTACCCGGCGTTCTGCATCAACGCGGCGAAGGGCGTCGTGCGCGACCAGCAGGCCGGCGTCCAGGCGCTCGGCGTCGTCTTCGGCGGCTCGGGCAACGGCGAGCAGATCGCCGCGAACAAGGTGCTCGGCGTGCGCGCCGCGCTCGTCTGGAACGACAGCACCGCGCAGCTGGCCCGCCAGCACAACGACGCGAACGTGATCTCGATCGGCGCACGTCAGCACACCGTCGAGGAGGCCACGCGCTTCATCGACCTCTTCATCGCCGAGCCGTTCTCGCTCGAGGAGCGCCACGTGCGCCGCATCGCGCAGCTCGCGGAGTACGAGGCCACCGGCGACATCGCGGGCCGGAACGTGGATCGCTGATGCCCGAGGGCCACTCCGTCCACCGCATCGCCCGGCAGTTCGCGACGAACTTCGTCGGCCACCGGGTGGCGGTCTCGTCGCCGCAGGGCCGGTTCGCCGAGGGCGCCGCGCGCATCGACGGCCAGGTCATGACCGCGGCGAAGGCCGTGGGCAAGCAGATGTTCCTGGAGTTCGAGAACGGGCTCTGGCTGCGCATCCACCTCGGCATCTACGGCGCCTGGGACTTCGCGGGCGAGATCAGCGTCGACCCGACGATCGCCTCCGCCAACGGGCGGATGGGCCAGACGAACCAGCGTGGCACCGTGTCCGACGCGGCACGCGTCTACGACGACGCGGGCGAGAACTCGCTGCACTCGATCGGAGCGCCCCGGCGCACGCGGCTGCGCATGGCCGAGTCCGAGAAGCTCCAGGACGAGATCACGACGTTCCCGCCCGAGCCCGTCGGCCAGGTGCGCGTGCGGCTGCTGACCGACACGGCCGTGGCGGACCTGCGCGGCCCGACCGCGTGCGAGGTCCTCGACCCGGCCGAGGTGGATGCCGTGATCGCGAAGCTCGGACCCGACCCGCTGGTCGACGACGGCCCGGAGGCCGAGGAGCGGTTCGTGTCGGCGGTGCGGCGCAAGCCGACGGCCATCGCGCTGCTGCTGATGGACCAGAGCGTCGTCAGCGGCATCGGCAACGTGTACCGCGCCGAGCTCCTGTTCCGCGCCCGGCAGAACCCGCACACCCCGGGCAAGCAGGTCCCGGAGGACACGGTGCGCGCACTCTGGCACGACTGGGTCGGGCTGCTGCGCATCGGGGTGGCGACGGGCCAGATGATGACCATGGACGACCTCGACGACGAGGGCTACCGCAAGGCCATGGCCAGCCGCGACGACCGCCACTGGGTCTACAAGCGCGAGGGTCTGCCCTGCCGCGTGTGCGGCACGAACATCGTGATGGAGGAGCTGGGCGGCCGCAAGCTGTACTGGTGCCCTCAGGATCAGGCCTAGGAGACGGCATGCGACAGAACCCGAGCTTCACCCTCACCGAAACCGAGGAGCTCAAGCGCCTCGTCCGCGAGAACCCGTGGGCGACCTTCGTCAGCAGCACGGAGGCCGGCCTGGTCGCCTCGCACTACCCGGTGATCCTGGACGACACACGCGACGGCATCAGCCTCCTGAGCCACGTCGGACGCCCCGACGAGCAGCTCCACGAGCTCGGCTCCCACGAGCTGATGGTGATCATCCAAGGTCCGCACGGGTACATCTCGTCGAGCTGGTACGACGACAAGCCCGCCGTCCCGACCTGGAATTTCATCTCGGCGCACTTCTCCGGCGTCCCGGAGATCCTGAGCGACGAGGAGAACCTCGACGTGCTGGCCCGTCTCGTCGACCACTTCGAGCGCGAGCTGCCGGAGCCGCGGCAGATGGCGGGCACCGAGGCCGACTCGGCGTACGCCCAGCGCATCTCCTCAGGGACGGTCGGTCTGCGGCTCACCCCGACGAAGATCACCGCCAAGCAGAAGATGAGCCAGAACCGCCCGGACCACATCGTCGACCGCATCCTGCTGGAGCTCGCCGGCGATGGCCCGTACGCGAGCGACGGGCTGCTGCGCGAGATGACGATCGTGCACGACCGCCGCCGCGCCGCTCGATGAGCCTGCTGCTGGCCGGTGCGCGCCTTCCCGGGTCGGACGGCGTGGTGGACGTGCGCATCGACGGCGGCCGGATCGACGCGGTCGATCTCGCCGGACGTCTCGACCCGCGCGGCTCCGAGCGCCTCGACCTCGGCGGGCGCTGGATCGTCCCGGGACTCTGGGACCAGCACGTCCACTTCACCCAGTGGGCGCAGACCGCGCGACGCCTCGACGTCTCCCGAGCCGCCTCCGCAGCGGAGGCCGCCGAGCTGGTGCGACGCCGCGCGCTGGCGGAGCCGGGCGACGAGCTGCTCGTCGGCTTCGGCTTCCACGACGCGCTGTGGGCCGACCTTCCGACGCGCGCGCTGCTGGACGCCGCGGCGGGGGAGCGTCCGGTCGTGCTCATGTCGGGCGACCTGCACTGCTCCTGGCTGAACTCGGCCGCCGCCCGCCGTCTCGCCCCGGGATCGCACGAGGCCATCCTGCGCGAGGATGCGAGCTTCGCCGTGACGAGCGCGCTCGCGGCCGCCGACGACGCGGTGCTCGACCGGTGGGCCGCCGACGCGGCCTCCCTCGCGGCGGCCCGGGGAGTGGTCGGCGTCGTCGATCTCGAGTACGGCTGGAACCTCGAGACGTGGACGCGGCGGTTCGCCGGCGGCGACCCGTCGCTGCGCGTCGAGTTCGGCATCTACGGCGACGATCTGGAACGGGCGGCCGCGCTCGGCCTCCGCACGGGGCAGCCGATCGAAGGCACGGACGCCCTCCTCACCGGCGGACCGTTCAAGGTCATCTCAGACGGCTCGCTCAATACGCGCACCGCGCTCTGCACGCACGCGTACCCGGACGGCGGTCACGGCGTCGCGAACCTGGACGAGCGCGAGCTCGTGGAGGCGATGCGGTTCGCCGTCGACCACGGCATCGAGCCGGCGGTGCACGCCATCGGCGACGAGGCGAACCGTCGGGCGCTGGATGCGTTCGAGCGCGTCGGTGCCCGGGGCCGCGTCGAGCACGCGCAGCTCGTCGCCCCGGAGGACGTGGCGCGCTTCGCCCGGCTGGGCGTGACCGCGAGCGTTCAGCCCGAGCACGCGATGGACGACCGGGATGTCGCCGACCGTCTCTGGGCGGGGCGCACCGACCGTGCGTTCCCGCTCGCCGACTTCGTGCGTCATGGCGTGCGGCTCGCATTCGGCTCCGACGCGCCGGTCGCGCCGCTCGACCCGTGGGTGGCGATCTCGGCGGCGGTGGGCCGGGCGCGGGAGGGGCGCGAGCCGTGGCATCCCGAGCAGCGCATCCCGTTGTCGGCGGCGCTGGAGGCATCGGTGCGCAGCCGCATCGGCGCCGGGGAGCCGGCCGACCTGGCCGTGCTCGACGCCGACCCCGCCGCGCTGTCGGCCGGGGAGCTGCGCACGATGCCGGTGGCGGCGACCCTGCTGGCCGGGCGGTTCACCCACGACACGGTCCGCTGAGCACGCGATCCGTTGCGCGCTGCGCGCTGCGCGCTGCGCGCTGCGCGTCGCCGGCAACGGCGAAGGGCCGCCCTCCGGGATGGAGGGCGGCCCTTCAGGCGCGTTGGTGGCGCGGTGACGTGCCTACTCGCTGATGTGGGCGAACAGGAACCAGCGGTCCTTGTCGAGGCCGCGTGCGATCTCGATGGCGACGTCCTGGCTGGTCTGGTCGAGCTCGTCGAGCTCCTTGACCGCGGTGTTGACGGCCGCGAGGGCGGCGTCGATCTGTGCGATGACCTCGGCGATCGTCTGGTTGGCCGGGCGGAAGCCGGCGGTCAGCTCGGGGGTGGTCGTCTTCGCGGCAACCGTGCCGAGGCGGCCGTCGACCGGGAGCCCCAGGGCGACGATGCGCTCGGCGGCCAGGTCGGCCCACTCCTGCGCGTGGTCGACGATCGTGTCGAGCAGTTCGTGCACGCCGATGAAGTTGGAGCCGCGCACGTGCCAGTGCGCCTGCTTGCCGTTGACGACGAGCGCGGTGAGGTCGATGACCACCGGGCTCAGGAACTGGGCGACTCCGGCGGCGACGTCCGGGTTGGAAACACTCTGGCTTGCGGCGATGTCCGTCATTGTTTGGCGTCCTTTCTCGTGCCTGCTTCAACGCTACTCAGCTCCCGGAATTCCGCAACGAAGCTGAGCCTCCGCTAACTAAGCTGAGCCTCCCCTGGGCGGTCGCCGTGCGGGGACCGGGGGATAACCCCCGCACGGATCGGCCGGGCACCCGCATACCGCGCCGGCCGCGTCGACGGGAGGCTGGAGTCATCGTCCCCGACTGCAGAAGTCCCCGACTGGAGAAGCCCATGACCGCCGCACCATCCGCCATGCTGGATCCCGTGACCGCCCGCCCCGCACCTCCCGCCGACCGCACCACCTACGGCACGCTCTGGCGCGGCGTCCCGCGCGAGCTGGGCTTCCTGCTGCTGACCATGCCGATCGCCATCGTCGGGCTGTCCGTGCTGCAATCGCTGTTCTGGACGGGCGTCGGCACCATCGTCATCTACGTCGGCCTGTTCATCCTGATCGGCACCTTCTACACCGCGCGCGGTTTCGGGGCGGTCGAAGTCGAGCGCTTGCGCTGGGCCGGTCGGCCCGAGATCCAGCGGCCCGTGTGGGAGTCCACCGGGAAGCCGCGCACCTTCTGGCGCGCCGCCTTCGGCCCGTTCGTCAACGGGCACTACTGGCTCTACCTGCTACATGGCATGGTGATCAACCCGATCGTCAGCATCGTGTCGTGGAGCATCACCATCACCTGGGCGGCCACTGCCCTCGGCGGCCTGACCGGGTGGATCTGGGAGGGCTTCCTCCCGCACGACGGGCAGACGGTGTTCCTGTCGCGGGTGATCGTGGACTGGGCGTCGCAGTCGAGCTCGACGTTCGACCCGATCGTGGGCGACCGCATCCTGTACTTCATCGCCGGGGTGCTGTTCGCGGCCACCCTGCCGTTCGTCACCCGTGGCCTCACGCTGATGCACGAGGGCATCGCTCGCGGGCTGCTCGGGGCGTGGCGGTCCGAGGCGCTGCAGCAGGAGGTCGCCGACCTGTCCGCCTCCCGGGGCGCCGCCGTGGCCGCGGAGGATCAGGCGCTGCGCCGCCTCGAGCGCGACCTGCACGACGGGCCCCAGCAGCGGCTGATCCGCCTGCAGATGGACATCGCCGCCGCGGAGCGCAAGCTGACCGACGACCCGGAGGCGGCGGCCGCCCTGCTGTCCGAGGCGCGGCAGCAGGCGGGCGACACGCTCGAGGAGCTGCGGGCGCTGTCCCGCGGGTTCGCCCCGCCGCTGCTGCAGGACCGCGGGCTGGTGGCTGCGGCCGAGTCCCTCGCCGCCCGGAGCACCGTCCCGATGCGCGTCGAGTCGTCGCTGGCGCCGGGGGAGCGGTTCAGCCCCGAGACCGAGCGGAACGCCTACTACGTGCTGGCCGAGCTGGCGACGAACGTCGCCAAGCACTCGGGCGCGACCGAGTCCCGGCTGTTCCTGGACCGCACCGCCGACCCGTCGGGCGCGCACTGGCTGAGCGTGTGGGTGACCGACAACGGCGCCGGGGGAGCGACCCTCGTAACCGGGCACGGTCTCAGCGGGCTGAGCGAGCGCGTACGGGGGATGCGCGGCGAGCTCGTCGTGGACAGCCCCGCCGGCGGTCCGACACGGATCGGGACGCGCCTCCCGCTCACCTGAGCCACCGCGGGCCAGAAGACGGCGAAGGGCGGGTGACGGTCGAACCGTCACCCGCCCTCCGTCGTGCGATGGCCGCTATTCGGTGCCGACGGCCTTGTCCGCGGCGTCGCGCGCGCCCTTGATCTGGTCGTCGAACTTGCCGCCGGTGACCTTGCTGGCGGCGTCGGCGACGCCGTCGAGGAGCTTGTCGCTGATGTCCTCGGCCTGCTCGGACTTCAGCGCGTTCTTGACGTTGTCGTTGTCGAGGAACTCTTTGGCCTTGTTGGTGATGTCGTCCAGTCCTGCCACGGTGCACCTGCTTTCGTCGTCGATGAGCGGTTCACGCGCCATTCTGTCCTCACCGCTGCAGGAACGCCAGTACCGCCAGCACCCTGCGGTGGTCGTCCCCGGAGTCCTCCAAGGCGAGCTTCTGGAAGATCGCGGTGACGTTCTTCTCCACCGCGCCGACGCCGATCACGAGCTGAGCGGCGATCGCCGAGTTCGTCCGTCCCTCCGCCATCAGGCCCAGCACCTCGCGCTCGCGCGGGGTGAGCGCCGCCAGCGGGTCCGTGCGGCGTGTGAGCAGCTCTCGCACGACCTCCGGGTCGAGCACCGTGCCGCCCTGCGCCACCCGGGTCACCGCATCCCGCAGCTCGTCGAGCGACGCGATGCGGTCCTTCAGCAGGTACCCGGTGCCGCCCTGCCCGCTCGCCAGCAGCTCCTGCGCGTAGGTTCCCTCGACGTACTGGCTGAGCAGCAGCACCGACACGCCCGGGTGCTCGGCACGCAGCCGCAACGCCGCCCGCACGCCCTCGTCGCGGAACGTCGGCGGCATCCGCACGTCCAGCACCGCGACATCCGGTGCCAGTCCGCCGACCTCCGCGAGCAGTGATTCCGCATCCCCGTAGGCGCCGACCGTCTCGAACCCGGCCTCGTCGAACAGCCGGATCAGCCCCTCCCGGAGCAGCACGGAGTCGTCGGCGACGACGAGGCGGAGGGGAGCGGAGGCTGTTTCCGATGACACGGAACCAGCCTATTGGGGCACAGCGACGAGTTCCCGCGTCGAGATTTGGACCGAATGCCGCTAATGAAGGCCCGTAACGCCACATTTGGTCCAAATGTGGGGTGAAGAAGTGGGGGTGGAGGGGATGACGGGAATCGAACCCGCGTAATCAGTTTGGAAGACTGAGGCTCTACCATTGAGCTACATCCCCGAAGCCGTTCGTTCTGCGGACGGCCGACGACCATCGTAGTACACGCGGGGGTCACCTCGTGTGCAGTAGACTTGCGCGTGGTCTTTCGCACCGTTTTAGCCGGGGCGTAGCTCAGCTTGGCTAGAGCGCCCGCTTTGGGAGCGGGAGGTCGCAGGTTCGAATCCTGTCGCCCCGACGAGGACCTCGTTCCTTGCGAGAAGACCATCGTTCGAACATTCAGGAGAACCCAGACATCGTGAAGACCACGGTCGAGAAGCTCAGCCCCACCCGCACGAAGCTCACCATCTCGGTGACGCCGGAGGAGCTGAAGCCTTCCATCACCCACGCGTACGAGCACATCGCCGAGCAGGTCAGCATCCCCGGCTTCCGTAAGGGCAAGGTCCCGCCGGCGATCATCGACCAGCGGGTCGGCAAGGCCGCCGTCCTGGAGCACGCCGTCAACGAGGGACTGGACGGTTTCTACCGTGCGGCCGTCGAGGAGAACGACGTGCGCCCGCTCGGCCGCCCCTCCGCCGACATCACCGAGTGGCCGGCCGAGGCCGACTTCTCGGGCGACCTCCTCCTCACCATCGAGGTCGACGTCCGCCCCGAGGTCACCCTCCCGAACCTCGACGACATCACCATCACGGTCGATGCCGCCGAGATCGCGGAGAGCGACATCGACGAGGAGCTCGACACCCTGCGCAGCCGCTTCGGCACGCTGGTCACCGTCGACCGCCCGGCCAAGAAGGGCGACTTCGCCCAGATCGACCTGACCGCCGAGATCGGCGGCGAGGAGGTCGACACCGCCGCCAACATCTCGTACGAGATCGGCTCCGGCGAGCTCATCGAGGGCATCGACGAGGCGCTCGACACGCTGACCGCCGGCGAGACCACCACCTTCGAGGCCCCGCTCATGGGCGGCGACCACGAGGGCGAGAACGCGCAGATCACCGTCACGCTGAACGCCGTCAAGGAGCGCGAGCTGCCGGAGGCGGACGACGACTTCGCCCAGATCGCCAGCGAGTTCGACACCATCGCCGAGCTGCGCGACAGCCTGCGCACCCAGGTCGAGCGCAGCAAGTCGTTCGGCCAGGGCACCTCCGCCCGCGACCAGCTCGTCGACACGCTCCTCGAGCTCGTCGAGATCCCGGTCCCCGAGCAGCTCGTCGAGGACGAGGTGCACCGCCACCTCGAGCAGGAGAACCGCCTCGAGGACGACGTGCACCGCGCCGAGGTCACCGAGTCGAGCCAGAAGACCTTCCGCACGCAGATCCTCCTCGACGAGGTCTCCAGCGCCGAGGACATCAAGGTCAGCCAGGACGAGCTCACGCAGTACCTCATCCAGGGCGCCGCGCAGTACGGCATGGACCCGAACGAGTTCGTGAAGATCCTCAGCGAGAACGGCCAGATCCCGTCGATGGTCGGAGAGGTCGCCCGCAACAAGGCCCTCGCGATCGTCCTCGGCAAGGTGAAGGTCGTCGACAGCAACGGCAAGCCGGTCGACCTCAGCGAGTTCACCGCCGTCGCCTCGGGTGACGACGAGGACGAGACCACCGATGAGGCGACCGAGGCTCCGGCCGAGGAGGCCGCCGAGGCCCCCGCCGCCGAGGAGAAGCCGAAGAAGGCTCCCGCCAAGAAGCCGGCCGCCAAGAAGGCTCCGGCCAAGAAGAAGGCTGCGGACGCGGAGTAACCACACGACGACGACGAAGGCCGGGTGCATACGCGCCCGGCCTTCGTCGTCTCCGCACACCGCTTCCGCGAATACAGACGAGGGGACACGACGATGGACGACTGGCAGCAGCGCGTCGACGCGATCTGGGACGACGCGGCGGAGCGCGGGGAGGAGGCGACCCTCGCGGCGATCCTGGCCCTCGCCGCCGAACGGCCGTCCGGCGATCCGCTGGCCCTGTCCGAGAGCGCGGGCGCGTACGACTACGCCGGGCGCGAGGCCGAAGCCGAGCCCCTCTACCGCGCCGCGCTCGACGCGGGGCTCCCGGAGCCGGAGCGGTCCCGGGCGACCATCCAGCTGGCCAGCACGCTCCGCAACCTCGACCGGCCCGAGGAGGCGGTCGAGCTGCTGCGGGACCTGCTCGCCGACCGCCCGCACGACCCGCTCGCGGCCGATGCGCGCGCCTTCGCCGCCCTGGCGCTCTTCGATCTCGGGCTCGGCGCCGAGGCGCTGCGGGAGGCCCTCGCGGCGCTCGTGCCGCACCTGGCCCGCTACGGCCGCGCGGTCTCCGCATACGCGGCCGAGCTCGACGACGAGTGACCCGTGCCGGCCGCCTCCCGCGCCGCGCCACTCTGCCCAGGGCGAACAGCACGGAAATGGCCGTGGCGCTCCGATAGATTCGTCACGAAGCGACAAGGAAACGGAGCGAACATGGCCGACATGGGTATCCAGCCCAATGTTTTCGACAGACTGCTGAAGGACCGCATCATCTGGCTCGGGTCCGAGGTCCGGGACGAGAACGCGAACGAGATCGCCGCGAAGCTGCTGCTCCTGGCCGCAGAGGACCCGAAGCGCGACATCTACCTCTACATCAACTCGCCCGGTGGATCGATCACGGCCGGCATGGCGATCTACGACACCATGCAGTTCGTCCCGAACGACATCGTCACCGTGGGCATCGGCATGGCGGCCTCGATGGGCCAGCTCCTGCTCACCGCGGGCACCAAGGGCAAGCGGTACATCACCCCGAACGCGCGCGTCCTGCTGCACCAGCCGCACGGCGGCTTCGGCGGAACCGCGAGCGACATCCAGACCCAGGCGCAGCTCATCCTCGACATGAAGAAGCGCCTCGCCGAGATCACCGCGTCGGCGACCGGCAAGTCCGTCGAGCAGATCAACGCCGACGGCGACCGCGACCGCTGGTTCACGGCCCAGGAGGCGCTCGAGTACGGCTTCGTCGACCACATCCGCGAGTCGGCGCTCGACGTCGCAGGCGGCGGCGGCACCGACCAGGACTCGGCCAAGTAGCGAAACGCCGGAAGGATTAAGGACACGACAATGAACATCCCCATGCTCGGCGGGGCCGCCAACGGCGGCCAGGCCCTCGGCGGTGTGCAGGCGCCCGGCGCCCGCTACATCCTGCCCAGCTTCGAGGAGCGCACGGCCTACGGCTACAAGCGCCAGGACCCGTACGCGAAGCTCTTCGAAGACCGCATCATCTTCCTCGGCGTGCAGGTGGACGATGCGTCCGCCGACGACATCATGGCCCAGCTCCTCGTGCTCGAGAGCCAGGACCCGGACCGCGACATCGTCATGTACATCAACTCGCCCGGTGGCTCGTTCACCGCGATGACGGCGATCTACGACACGATGCAGTACATCCGCCCGCAGATCCAGACGGTCGTGCTCGGCCAGGCCGCCTCGGCCGCCGCCGTGCTCACCGCCGCCGGCACCCCCGGCAAGCGTCTGGCCCTGCCGAACGCCCGCATCCTCATCCACCAGCCCGCCGTCGGCGAGGCCGGACAGGGGCAGGCGTCCGACATCGAGATCCAGGCCCGCGAGATCCTGCGAATGCGCACCTGGCTCGAGGAGACGCTGGCGCGTCACTCGAACCGGCCGCAGGAGCAGGTCAACAAGGACATCGACCGCGACAAGATCCTGTCGGCGGAAGAGGCGCTCGAATACGGCCTGATCGACCAGGTGCTCACCAGCCGCAAGTCGCTGCCGGCACTGGTCAAGTAGCAGCTCCAGCGCAAGGGCGGGGTGGTCGTCACGGCCACCCCGCCCTTCTGCATCCGTCACGCGGCCCAGGATCGCGATCTGCTCTCGGCAGAACGCCGTATGACGCGATCGACCCGCCGGTGCGCGCCATTGTCGCTCGCACAGGTTAGGCTCGTGACGCAAACACTTGTGTAGTAGGAGGGGATGAGGGATGGCACGAATCGGGGAGAGCGCCGACCTGCTCAAATGCTCCTTCTGCGGCAAGAGCCAGAAGCAGGTCCAGCAGCTGATCGCCGGGCCGGGCGTCTACATCTGCGACGAGTGCGTCGAGCTCTGCAACGAGATCATCGAGGAGCGCCTCGCCGAAGCCGGCGAAGAGGCGGCCAGCGAGTTCGACCTGCCGAAGCCGAAGGAGATCTTCGGGTTCCTCGAGGAGTACGTCATCGGTCAGGAGCAGGCCAAGCGCTCGCTCGCGGTCGCGGTGTACAACCACTACAAGCGGGTGCGCGCCAAGCAGACCATCACCTCGGCGGACGCCATCGACGACGTCGAGATCGCCAAGAGCAACATCCTGCTGATCGGCCCCACCGGCTGCGGCAAGACGTACCTCGCGCAGACCCTCGCCCGTCGACTCAACGTGCCGTTCGCCGTCGCCGACGCCACCGCGCTCACCGAGGCGGGCTACGTCGGCGAAGACGTCGAGAACATCCTCCTGAAGCTGATCCAGGCCGCCGACTACGACGTCAAGCGGGCCGAGACCGGCATCATCTACATCGACGAGGTCGACAAGATCGCCCGCAAGGCCGAGAACCCGTCGATCACCCGCGACGTCTCCGGTGAGGGCGTGCAGCAGGCGCTCCTCAAGATCCTCGAGGGCACCGTCGCCTCCGTCCCGCCCCAGGGCGGCCGCAAGCACCCGCACCAGGAGTTCATCCAGATCGACACGACGAACGTGCTGTTCATCGTGGCCGGCGCCTTCGCCGGGCTGGAGGAGATCATCTCGTCCCGCGCGGGCAAGAAGGGCATCGGCTTCGGCGCCCCGCTGCACTCCAAGGGCGACGACATCAACCTCTTCAGCGAGGTGCTGCCGGAAGACCTGCACAAGTTCGGGCTCATCCCCGAGTTCATCGGCCGTCTGCCCGTCGTCACGACCGTCACGCAGCTCGACCAGAGCGCGCTCATGCAGATCCTGACCGAGCCGAAGAACGCGCTCGTGCGCCAGTACCAGCGCATGTTCGAGCTCGACGGCGTGCAGCTCGAGTTCGAGCACGCCGCCCTCGAATCCATCGCCGACCTGGCCGTGCTGCGCAAGACCGGTGCCCGCGGCCTCCGCGCGATCATGGAGGAGGTGCTCGGCCCGATCATGTTCGAGGTGCCGTCCAGCTCCGAGGTCGCCCGCGTGGTCGTCACCAAGGAGGCCGTGCTCGAGAACGCGGCGCCGACGATCGTCCCTCACCGCCCGCGTCGCGAAGAGAAGTCCGCCTGATCACGTCCGGCTGATCACGCCGTCGGCTTGAGGGCCGGCGTTGCGAGACCGTCCGCGTCCGCACGCGACCGGATGAGCCATTGCGGCGACCGCGTGACCACCAGCCACGCCGGCAGCACCGCGAGGCACATGATGGGCAGCACGGCGACGCTCTGCGTGACCGCGAGCGCGACGAAGATCGCGATCCAGCCGTCCCGCGCGACCGCGACGGTCATCCCGAGCACGCCCGACGCGATCGCGACGGGCAGCGGGATGCCCGGGACGAGCGAGGTGGCGATCAGTCCGATCGCCGCGCCGATGAAGACGGCCGGGAACACGCGTCCGCCGCGGAAGCCGGCACTCGCCGCGACCAGCAGCGCGCCGACCTTCACGAGCACGATCACCACGAGCTGCAGGGTCGTGTACTCGGCCCGGTCGTGGATCAGCTGTCCCATCTGCTCCAGCCCCTTGAAGAGGGTGATCGGGCCGCCGATCACGCCGAGCAGTCCGAGCACGGCGCCGCCGGCGAGGGAGACCAGCAGCGGGTTCCGCAGACTGTGGAACGCCCGGTGCACCGTGGGGAAGACCGTCGCCCCGGCGACGCCGAGCAGGGCAGCGGCGGTGGCGATCACGAAGGCGGCGATCACATCCGGCCAGTGCACGTCGGTGTAGGCGGGCATGGGGACGCCGAACTGCGGATGCGCGAGCAGTGTCATCGTCTCGGATCCGGCCGCCGCCGCGACCAGCGGCAGGAACAGGCGGTCCCACAGTGCCCCGCCGCCCGGTGCGGCCGCGACGATGCCGGTGAAGACCAGAGCGGCGGCGACGGGAGTCCCGAACATGGCGCCGATCGTGGCGGAGGCGGCCATCAGCAGCACCAGCTCTGTCGGCACCTTCTTCCAGACTCGCGCGACGAGAGCGACGAGCACGCTGGCGTTGATCGCGATGATCGGGTTCTCCGGCCCGAGGCTCACGCCGCCCGCGAGGCCGAGCACCGCGGTCAGGGCCAGCGACGGCACGACGGCGGGCGGCAGCGGAGCGGTCACCAGCTCGGTGGTCGCGGAGTCGGGGCCGCCGTGACCGGGGAGCAGCCAGACCGTCAGGCCGACGGCGGCACCGGTGACGGTCAGGACGAGGAAGATCCACCAGCCCGAGGCGCCGTCGACTCCGATCGCACTCGGGAGGGCGGTCCACACCGCGTCTTCGAGCAGACCCGCGATGCTGTCCAGCAGCCACAGGGAGAGCGCCGAGAGCACGCCGATCAGCAGGGCCGGGATGCTCAGCAGGAGCAGCGTGCGCACGGTCGGAGCCGGCATCGGACGCGCCGGGCCGGCTGCGCTCATGGCGGCCCCCTTCCCACGGAGTCTGCGCTCAGGCTAGGGCCTGGCGTGGGAAGGGGGCTAGCCCTGGCGCGTCACGGAGCCTGCACCACAGGGCCTGCCGGCCCGGAGTCCGCCTGCTAGTCGCCGAGGCCGCGGCGCTTCAGCAGCGGCTCGATGACGGCAGGGCGGCCGCGGAAGTCGCGGTAGGCCTCCAGCGGGTCCTTCGAGCCGCCGACGCCGAGGAGCCGGGAACGGAACCGGTCGCCGTTCGCGCGCGAGAGCCCGCCGTTCTCCTTGAACCATTCCACCGTGTCGGCGTCGAGCACCTCGCTCCAGATGTAGGAGTAGTAGCCCGCGTCGTAGCCGCCCGAGAAGGTGTGAGCGAAATACGTGCTCGCGTAGCGGGGAGGCACCGCCGGGGCGTCGAGGCCGACCGAGGCGAGGGCCTGCGCCTCGAACGACGCGACATCGTCCACGGCGTCGTCCGCGGTGATGGAGTGCCAGGCCTGGTCGAGCAGGGCGGCGGCGAGGTACTCGCTGGTCGCGAAGCCCTCGTTGAACGACTCGGAGGCGTGCAGGCGGTCGACGAGCTCCTGCGGCATCCGCTCGCCCGTCTCGTGGTGCACGGCGTAGTTCTCGACGATCTCGGGCCAGAGCATCCACATCTCGTTGACCTGGCTCGGGAACTCGACGAAGTCGCGGAACACGTTCGTGCCCGCGAACTTCGGGTAGGTCACGTGGGCGAACAGCCCGTGGAGCGCGTGCCCGAACTCGTGGAAAAGCGTGTTCGTCTCGTCGTAGGTGAGGAGGGTGGGCTCGCCCGCGGCGGGCTTCGGCACGTTGAGGTTGTTGACGACGACCGTCGGAGTACCCAGGAGCTCCGACTGCGAGATGAGCGGGTTCATCCAGGCCCCGCCGCGCTTGGAGTCGCGCGTGTAGAGGTCGAGGATGTAGAGCCCGAGCGCGCTGCCGTCCTCGTTGCGCACCTCGAAGACGCGCGCCTCGGGGTGGTACGCGACGAGCTCGGGACGCTCCTCGAAGGTGATGCCGTACAGGCGGGTGGCGGCGTGGAAGACGCCGTCGCGCAGCACGCGCTCCGCCTCGAAGTACGGGCGCATCGCCGCGAAATCGACGTCGTACTTCTCTTGCCGGACCTTCTCGGTGAGGTGGGCCCAGTCCCAGCTCTCGACGGAGTCGCCCTCCGGCAGCTGACGTTCGAGATCGGCCTGCTCGACGCGGGCGTTGCGGGCGGCGGGAGGCGCGAGCCGTCCGAGCATGTCCGCGACCGCCTGGGGGGTGCGTGCGGTCTGGTCGGCCGTCACGAAGGCGGCGTGCGTGTCGAAGCCGAGCAGCCGTGCGCGCTCGGCGCGCAGCCGGGTGATCTCGAGGACGAGCTCGCGGTTGTCGTGCTCGCCGCCCCGGATGCCGCGCGCGCGGGAGGCGGCCATGATGCGCTCCCGCACGTCCCGGCGCGTCAGCGACGCGAGCCACGGGTGGCCGGTGGGCAGCACCAGGGAGACGACGAATCTGCCGTCGAGGCCGCGTTCGCGTGCGGCTTCGGCGGCAGCGGAGATCTCGCCCTCGCCGAGACCGTCGAGCTCGTCGGCCGAGTCGAGCACCACCGCGAGGTCGTTGGTGTCGGCGAGCAGGTTCTTCTCGAAGCGCGTCGTCAGAGTCGACAGCCGCTGGTTGTACTCGCGCAGGCGCTCCTTGTCGGCGTCGTCGAGGCCCGCGCCGGCGAGCGTGAACTCGGTGTGGTAGCGCTCGACGAGGTAGCGGGACTCGGCGTCCAGTCCCAGCGCGTCGAGCTGTGCGTGGACCGCCGCGATGCGCGCATACAGCGCCGGGTTCAGCAGGATCGCGTCCTGGTGCGCGGCGAGCCGCGGTGCGTACTCCTCTTCGAGGGCGTTGGTGAAGTCCGTGCTGTCGGACGAGCTCTTGTTGAAGAACACCTCGGCGACCCGCTGGAGCACGCCGCCCGAGCGCTCCAGGGGCAGGAGCGTGTTCTCGAAGGTGGGCGGCTCGGGGGAGGCGGTGATGGCCTCGACCTCGGCGAGCTGCTCCTCGAACCCGCGCTCGAACGCCGGCCGGTAATGCTCGTCGCGGATCTCCGCGAACGGCGGCAGCTGGTAGGGGAGGGTGCTGGGGGAGAAGAACGGATTCGTGTCTGCCATCGCCCCAGCCTACGGCCAGCGGGCGTTCACGTAACGTTGCGGGGGACCGGTGCCCGGCATGCATACGATGGCGGAATGGATGCTCACCAACGCTATACGCACGGCCATCACGAGAGCGTGCTCCGGTCGCACGAGTGGCGCACGCTGGAGAACTCCGGCGCCTATTTCGCGGACCTCCTGACCCCGGGCGCGGCTGTGCTCGACGTCGGCAGCGGGCCCGGCACGATCACGTTCGACATCGCGGAGCGGATCGCTCCCGGCGCCGTGATCGGAATCGACGCGAGCGCCGACATCGTCGCGCACGCCACCCGGTCCGCCGCCGACCGCGGTGTGAGGAACGCGTCGTTCGCCGTCGGCGACGCGTATGCGCTCGACTTCCCCGACGCGACCTTCGATCTCGTTCACGCGCACCAGGTGCTCCAGCACATGGGCGACCCGGTCGCGGTGCTGCGGGAGCTGCGTCGCGTGACAAAGCCGGGCGGTCACGTTGTGGCCCGCGACGTCGACTGGGGTGGCACGATGTGGGCGCCGCTGCTGCCCGGCCTCGGCGAGTGGATGCGGGTGAACCAGGCCGTCCAGCGGGCGAACGACGGCGAGCCGTACGCCGGGCGGCTCCTGCGCGACTGGGCACTCCAGGCGGGATTCGCCGAAGTGCGCAGCTCGGCGTCGATCTGGTGCTTCGCCTCGGACGAGGACCGTCGTTGGTGGGGCGAGTCGTGGAGCGTGCGCGTCGTCGACTCCGACTTCGCCCGTCATGCGCGCGAGCACGGGATCGCGGATGAGAGCGACCTGACCGCGATCGCGGATGCGTGGCTCGAGTGGTCGCGGACGCCATCCGGCTGGTACGGCATGCCGCACGGGGAGATCGTCGCGCGGGTCTGACGCCGGCTACGACCGCAGCGCCCACCGCAAAGGTCTGATTGCAAAGACCTGCTTGCAAAGACCTAATTGCAAAGAAGTACTTGCAAAGAGATCTTTGCATCGGTACTCTCGACACATGAGCACCGAACACGAGCACGACGCGACCCCTGCCGAGCCGAAGCCGGCAGCGATCTCGCACCCGATGCACGACGCCCTCGGCATGGAGGCGCTGCGCGCGTTGGCCCACCCGCTGCGCGTCGAGATCATGAACGAGCTCTCGGACTTCGGTGCTGCGACCGCCAGCGGCCTCGCCGAGCGTCTGGGGGAGTCCAGCGGTTCGACCAGCTACCACCTCCGTCAGCTCGCCAAGCACAACATCATCGTCGAGGACACCGAGCGCGGCTCCGGCCGCGAGCGCTGGTGGCGGATGGCCCCCGGCGGCGTCACCATCGGATCGCTGGAGACGCTGGCCACTCCCGCCGGTCGGGAGGCCAACGAGCTCATCTCGCGTGAGTGGCAGCAGAACAACGAGCGCCGCCTCACCGCCTTCCTCCGCCGCGGGCTGGACGTCTACGGCACGGAGTGGATGCAGGCGAGCACCCTTTCGACCTCCCACCTCGAGCTGACCATCGACCAGCTCGCCGAGTTCGGGCGCGAGTACTACGCGCTCCAGGAGCGGCTCCGCGAGCAGTGGAAGACGCAGGACACCGACGGCCGGCTCCGCGTGCAGGTGCAGTTCAACGCGTTCCCGCTGGTGGAGGCGAGCGAGCGATGACCGCCGCCGCCGAGCCGCGGGTGCGCCGGACGCCGATGGGCGCCGGGTTCAACCGGCTGTGGACCGCGGCGATCGCCAGCAACCTCGCCGACGGCATCGGCCGCACCGCGGTCCCGTTGATCGCGACCACGCTCACCCGCGATCCGGCGCTGATCGCCGGGCTGACCGCCGTCACGTTCCTGCCCTGGCTGCTGTTCGGCATCCCGGCGGGGATGCTCCTGGACCGGGTGGACCGCCGTATCGCGATGGCCGTCGCCAACAGCCTGCGCTTCGCGGTCGCCGCACTGCTCGCCGGGCTGATCGCGGCCGACGCCCTGACCATCTGGTGGCTCTACGCGTGTGTGCTGCTGTTCGGGTTGGGGGAGACGGTCTTCGACAACGCGACCACGACCGTGGTGCCGAGCCTGGTCGGTCGCGACCAGCTCGACCGCGCGAACGGCCGGATGCAGTCGGCCGAGATCGTCGTGCAGAACTTCATCGCCACCCCGATCGCCGGCTTCCTCTTCGCGGTCGCCCTGGTGCTGCCCGTGTGGCTCACCGGCTCCGGCTTCCTCATCGCCGGGCTCCTCGCGCTCACCATCCCCGCCGCCGCCGCGCGAGCGTTCGGGCAGCAGACCGCGGCGGACGAGGGGGAGGAGCCGGCCGAGCGCCCGGGAATGGGCGCGGTCGTGCGCTTCCTCGTCGGCCACCGCTTCCTGCGCAAGATGATCGTGCTCACCTCGCTGACGGCGTCCGCCCTCGCGTTCGCGCAGGGCAGCGTCATCCTCCTGCTCCTGCAGACCTTCTCGGTGCCGGAGGCGCTCGTCGGCGTCGTGACGGCCGGGGTCGGCATCGGCGCCCTCGCGGGAGCGCTGATCTCGAGCTCGCTCGTCGCGCGCTTCGGGCGCGGACGGATCATGTTCTGGTCCATCCTCGTCAGCGGTGTCGGCGTCCTGGGCGTCGGCGTGACCGCGAACGTCGTGGTGGCCGTGCTCAGCTACGCCATCGGCGCGTTCGGCGTCGCGGTCTGGAACGTGCCCTGGGGTGCGCTCCGCCAGGCGCTCATCCCGGGCGACATGCTCGGCCGGGCGATGGGCATCGTCCGCACGATCGGTTGGGGGCTCACCCCGATCGCCACCGTGCTCGGCGGGTTCGTGGCCCGCATCGACCTGCGGCTGCCGTTCGTGATCGGCGGCGCCGTGGTGATCGTCCTCACCCTGGTGTGCACGCGGCTCCTCTTCAGCGCCCGCACCTTCGACGCGCGCTCGAGTGAGCCCGCGCCCCGACCCGTACCGGAAGGATCCGCCTCATGACCGTCTACGCGCTCCCAGCCCACCGGCCGTGGACCCACCGCACCGCGCTCCGCCTCGGCACCGCCCTCACCGCGTGGGGCACCCGCCCCGTCCGCCCGTCGTCCGGCTACGCCGAGCGCGTCGGCCTCGTCGAGGCCGCGCGGGACGGCGCCGCTCGCACACTGCCGCAGCTGCCTCGCTAGAGGGCGCGGCGCGGACCGTCAGACCTCGTCGTAGTCCGTGGCCTGCTGCTCGACCGGCTGGGTGATCGTCGCGGAGTCCTCTTGCGGGTTGTACCGCACGACCGTCCCGTCGTCGAGCTCCACGACGGGGCGGCCTTCCAGCCAGGTGAGGGTCCAGCGCCAGCCGTCCGTCGCCACATCGGTGGCGACGAGCTCCTCCTCTACGGTCGACACCGCGTAGGAGACGACCTCGGGGAGGTTCTCCGGTGGTGTCGCGCCGACGGCCCAGCGGGTTCCGAGCTGCATCAGCGTTGCCCGGCCAGATCGATCTCGTACGTCACCCACGAGGTGCGGGCGGCGACATCGTCGTAGACGCGCTGGGCGTTCGTGTTGTCGTGCGCGGTGATCCACTGGACGACGCCGAGACCGCGCTGCTCGGCCAGCGAGCGCACGTGCTGGATCAGGGCGCGGCCGATGCCCGCCCCGCGCTCGCTCTCCAGGACGAACAGGTCGTCGAGGAAGAGGCCGCGGTCGCCCTCGAGCGGCCGCGCGAACTCGCGCACGTGGGCGAGGCCCACGAGACGGTCGCCGTCGACCGCCACGAAGCCCTGCTCCTCGTGCTCGGGAGCCGTCAGCCACGACCACAGGACGAGCGCCCTCTGGTCGGTCAGCTCGGTCTCGTAGAACTCCGCGTACTTCGTGTACAGCTCAAGCCAGGCAAAGAAATCTCCGTCCCTGACCGGTCGGACCTCGATCGTCATGGGTTACTCCGTTCGCCTTCCCCATACGGCCGCGAGAGCCGCCTGCGTGTTCTGACCATATCCCGATCCTGATCAGGGGACGAGATCGTAGGTCACCCACTTGGTCTTCTGCGCGACGGCGTCGTAGAGCCGGCGCGCGGTGTCGTTGTCCTTCGCGGTGATCCACCGGACCACCGAGAGCCCGCGGTCGCGTGCCGCGTCGCGGAGGAACTCGAGCAGCTGCGTGCCCGCGCCCTCGCCCCGCGCGTCCGGCGAGACGAAGAGGTCGTCGAGGTAGAGCCCCTTGCTGCCGTCGAGCGGGCGGACGAACTCGCGGACGTGGGCGACGCCCACGGGAGCGCCCTCCTCGTCGATCGCGAAGTACGCCTCGAGCTCGTTGGAGGAGTCGGTGATCCAGCTCCACACGAGCAGTGCCTTCTCATCGGTCACGGGGTTCTCATAGAACTCGCCGTAGCCCGCATAGAGGTCGAGCCAGGTGAAGAACTCGTTGTCCTCCACCTTCCGGACGGTCGCCGTCATCGTTTCTCCTCGCTCGGGGCCTGAGAGAGCAGAATATCGGTGACCGCCAGGTCGTCGGCGGCTGCGAAACGCAGTTCGGCGATTCTGCCGACCGAGCGCAGATCCGCGGCGGCCGACTCGATCGCGGCGATCTCGGCCGCGGGACCGGCGATCACGGCCGAATCGACGGCCGTGCGCTGGGATGCCTTGGCGGCCGTCTTGGCTCCGCGGATCGCCGTCAGGGCGCGCCCGACGATGGCGAGCACGGACCGCTGGTCGGCGGTCTGCGGCGCGACGTCCGCCGCGGTCGGCCACGGCGCGACGTGCACCGAGCCCTCGGCGGACCAGCTCCACGCCTCCTCGGCCGCGAACGGCAGGACGGGGGCGAGCAGGCGCAGGAACGCCGACAGGGCGACGCGCAGGGCGACGACGGCCGAGACCTGCTCGGCGTTCGCCTCGCCGTACGCGCGCTCCTTCACGAGCTCGAGGTAGTCGTCGCAGAATGTCCAGAAGAACGTCTCGACGATCTCCAGGGCGCGCGCGTGGTCGTAGGCGTCGAGCGCGGCGGTGGCGTCGGCGATCACGTCGGAGAGGTTCTGCAGCATCCCGACGTCGAGCGGGCTGGTGACCTGCGCGAGATCGAGCGAGGCGGGCGCCTCGAAGCCGAGGATGAACTTGGCCGCGTTGAGCAGCTTGATGGCCAGACGGCGGCCGATCTTGATCTGCGTCGGGTTCTGCGGGTCGAAGGCGGCGTCGGTCCCGAGGCGCGACGAGGCGGCCCAGTAGCGCACGGCGTCCGAGCCGTGCCGCTCCAGGATGTCGGCGGGCGTGACCACGTTGCCCTTCGACTTCGACATCTTCTTGCGGTCGGGGTCGACGATGAAGCCCGAGATGGCGGCGTTGCGCCACGGGACGACGTCGTTCTCGAGCTGCGAGCGGAGGAGGGTCGAGAAGAGCCAGGTGCGGATGATGTCCTGGCCCTGCGGGCGCAGGTCGAACGGGTATACGGCGTCGAACAGCTCGCCGTCGCGCTCCCAGCCGCCCGCGAGCTGTGGGGTGAGGGAGGAGGTCATCCAGGTGTCCATGACGTCGAGCTCGCCGATGAAGCCGCCGGCCTGGCCGCGCTGGGCCTCGTCGTAGCCGGGGGCCGGGTCGGACGACGGGTCGACCGGCAGCTGCTCCTCCGTGGGGAGGATGGGCTCCTCGTGCACCGGGTTGCCGTCCGCGTCGAGCGGGTACCAGATCGGGATCGGCACGCCGAAGAAGCGCTGGCGCGAGATGAGCCAGTCGCCGGTCAGGCCGTTGACCCAGTTCTCGTAGCGCACGCGCATGAACTCCGGGTGCCAGTCGATCTCGCGGCCGAGCTCGATGAGGCGCTGGCGGAGCTGCTCGTCCCGGGCGCCGTTCTTGACGTACCACTGGCGGGTGGACACGATCTCGAGCGGCTTGTCGCCCTTCTCGAAGAACTTGACGGGGTGCTGGATGGGCTTCGGGTCGCCGATCAGGTCGCCCGAGGCCCGCAGCAGTTCCACGACGGCCTGCTTGGCAGAGAAGATGGTCTTGCCCGCGAGCTCGGCGTAGGCGGCCTTGCCCTCGGGGCTCTTGATCGCCGCCGGCGGCTCACTGATGATGCGGCCGTCGAAGCCGATGATCGCGCGGTTCGGCAGGTCGAGCTCGCGCCACCAGACCACGTCGGTGATGTCGCCGAACGTGCAGATCATCGCGATGCCGCTGCCCTTGTCGGGCTGGGCGAGGTGGTGGGCGACCACGGGCACCTCGACGCCGAAGACGGGGGTGCGGACGGTCGTGCCGAACAGCGGCTGGTAGCGCTCGTCGTCCGGGTGGGCGACGAGGGCGACGCAGGCGGGGAGGAGCTCAGGGCGGGTGGTCTCGATGTAGACCGGGCCGTCGGCGCCGTGGAAGGCGACGCGGTGGTACGCGCTCGGCTGCTCGCGGTCCTCCAGCTCGGCCTGGGCGACCGCGGTGCGGAACGTGATGTCCCACAGCGTCGGGGCGAGGGCCTGGTAGGCCTCTCCGCGCCGGATGTTGCGGAGGAAGGCGAGCTGCGACGTCCGCAGCGACTCGTGGCCGATGGTCCGGTAGGTCTGCGACCAGTCGACCGAGAGGCCGAGCGAGCGCCAGAGCGCCTCGAACTGCTTCTCGTCCTCGACGGTGAGCCGCTCACACAGCTCGATGAAGTTGCGGCGCGAGATCGGCTTCTGGTCGGCCGCTTTGCTGCTCTTGTTGTCGCCGCCCTCGAACGGCGGGACGAAGTCCGCCTCGTAGGGGAGGGTCGGGTCGCAGCGCACGCCGTAGTAGTTCTGCACCCGGCGCTCGGTGGGCAGGCCGTTGTCGTCCCAGCCCATCGGGTAGAACACGTGCTCGCCGCGCATGCGGTGGTAGCGCGCGACGACGTCCGTGTGGGTGTAGCTGAAGACATGGCCGATGTGCAGCGAGCCGGAGGCGGTCGGCGGCGGCGTGTCGATCGAGTAGACGCCGTCGCGGCCGGCGGCCAGCGCGGAGTCGCGGTCGAAGCGGAAGGTGCCCTGCTGCTGCCAGCGGTCGCCCCACTTGGCTTCCAGCCCCTCCAGTGCGGGCTTCTCGGGCACGGGGTTCGCGGCGCTCATGGTCCTCCGGTTCGATATGTGCGGCACCGTGTCATCGGGGTGCCTGAGTGTGCGACCGTACAAGCGTACCGGAGGACCGCGCCGGCGATCAGACCTCGTCGACGATGGGCGCCCTCCGGGACGCGATCAGCGCGGCCACCAGGGTGATGGCGCTCATGAGGGCGAGCACGATGCCGGGGTGCCACCAGGCGTTGCCGGTCGCGCCGCCCAGGAGGAGCGTGAGCGCGGGCACGAACGCGGTCAGCAGCGCGGCGAGGCTGTACGCAACCGACAGCCCGCTGTAGCGGACCTCGCTCGGGAACAGGTCGGACATCAGGCCGCCGAGACCGGCCCACGACAGCGTCGGCAGGATCCCGCCGATGATCATGCTGCCGACGAGGATGGGGAAGGTCGCGTACTGCAGCAGGAAGTACATCGGGAACGCGATCACGAGCGTGCCGATCGCACCAATCATGACGACCCGTGCCGAGCCGATCCGGGTCGCCCAGACGCCGAAGAGCGGGATCGTGACGAGCTGAAGCAGGCCGCCGACGGTGGTCGCGATGAGCAGGTCCTGGAAGCTGAAGCCGAGCGTCGCGGTGCCGTAGTCGACCATGTACGTGTTCATGAGCGAGTAGGAGCCGATGCCGAGCACGGCCGCGCCGATCGCGATCACGAAGCCCGACGGCGCCTTGCGGAACACGTCGAGGACGGGGAAGCGGTCGCGCGTGCCGGTCTCGAGCAGCTGCTTGAAGACCGGGGTCTCGTCGATCGACCAGCGCAGGTAGAGCGAGACGAGCAGGAGGGGGATGGCGGTGAGGAACGGCAGGCGCCATCCCCAGGCCGCGATCTGGTCGGCCGGGATCAGCGCGGTCATCGCGATGAACACGACGGCGCTCAGGATGGAGCCGACCGGAGAGCCGAGCTGGGGGAGTGCCGCGTAGAAGCCGCGCCGCTTCGGGTTGGCGTACTCCGTCGCGAGCAGGATGGAGCCTCCCCACTCGCCGCCGAGCGAGAGGCCCTGCACGAGGCGGAGCACCACGAGGGCGATGGCGCCGAACCAGCCGGCCTGGGCATAGGTGGGCAGCACGCCCACGAGGCCGGTGCCGACGCCCATCATGGCGATGGTGATCAGGAGGGTGGGGCGGCGGCCGATCCGGTCGCCGAGGTGGCCGAAGACGATCGCGCCGATGGGGCGGATGACGAAGCCGGCCGCGATCGTCAGGAAGCCGGCCAGGACGCCGCCGAACGTCCCCAGCGGCTGGAAGAACAGCGGGCCGACGAAGAATGCGCTGAAGTAGGCGAACAGGTAGAAGTCGTACGATTCGAGGGCGGTCCCGACGAACGAGGCGATCGTGACGCGGCGTGCGGTGCCGGGCGTGATGCCGGGGCGATCCGTCTCGCTGCGCACGGCGGTGGGGGTGGTTGTCACGGGCGTCCTTCGCAATCGTTGATAAGTGGACCGGGTCCAATAATAGGCATTCGAGAGGAACACCCGATGGCGTCTCCGCATTCCGGCTCCGGTCGGCCCCGTGCCTCGTCCAAGCGGATGCTGGCCGAGGCGGCGGGCGAGCTCTTCCTCGAGCAGACGTACGCGCGCACCACGATCGACGACATCGCGCGGCGCGCAGGCGTGAGCCGTGCCACTTTCTTCAACTACTTCCCCGCCAAGAGCGACCTGCTCTGGCTGGAGGTCGACGAGTCGCTCGACCGCTTCGCCGAGGCGCTGAGCGCGGCGGACGACACCCTGGCGCCGATGGATGCTGTCCTCGACGCGGTCGTGCGCCTGGCCGAGGGCTTCGGCCCCGACCGGCTGCCGCTCGCCGTGACGCAGGTGGAGCTGATGGGGACGGATGCGGAACTGCAGGCCTCCGGCCTCCCGCGCTTCCTCGAGCTGGTGCGGGTGGTCGCCGCCGCGGTCGCGACGCGGATCGGCGAGGACCCCGACGCGCTGCTGCCCCGGTCGGCCGCGACCGCGGTCGTCGGGGCGGCCGTCGCCGCCGCCACCGTGTGGGCGCGATCCGGCGTGCGCCGCGGCCCGCTCGCCCCGCTGGTCCGTTCCGCCGTCGAGCCGGTCTGCCGGGGCTACGCGGTCGCGCTAGCCTGAGCCGGTGCCTTCGACGACATCGCCCGCGATCGTGCACGCCGTGCGCTTCAGCAACACTGTCCGCGCCCTTCGAAGGCTCGGTGTGCGCTATGCATTGGGTCTACCGTTCACCTTTCTGATCCTGGCGGATGGGGAGCGCTTCACGCTCGTGCCGCGCGAGGGCGATGAACCGTTCGCGGCCTTCGATGCCTCCAGGATCGGGCCGATTACCGTCGCAGAGCGCCGGGAGAGAGGCCTCCATCCGCAGGTGGCACTCGCTCTTATCGTTCCGGTGTCGACCGCTCGCGGCGTCGTCGAACTCCCTGTCGTGCCGATCGGTGACGACGGGCGTCGTTCGTTGCTGTGGCACGACGCTGAGGTTCGCGCCTTGGCCAATCGAATCACGACCGCACTCCGCGGCAGTTGAGCCTGTAGAATCGACGGCAACGACTTCGACCCGGCCATCACCGGCGAGTCTTCGGAAGAACCGCGTCGCTCCGGCGGCGCGCACTAGAACCGAACGGGGCCGGCCCGTCACAGCCGAAGAAGGAGAGGTTCCGTCCGGCGACGCCGGTGGGCGGGGCAAGCGGGGTGGTACCGCGACGGGCGTGCGAGCGTCCGGCGTCCTCGTGCAGACCAGCGAACCCGCCAGGAGTGAGATGCCGTACCCCCAGTCCGCACCGGACGCGTCCGAGCCCGAGCGCACGGACGCCCAGAACCGCCCCGAGGTGGCGGCCAGCCCGGCGTTCCCCGAGATCGAGACGGGCATCCTCGCGTTCTGGAAGAAGGACGACACCTTCCGCGCGTCCGTCGAGAACCGCGAAGGGGCGCCCGAGTGGGTCTTCTACGACGGCCCGCCCTTCGCCAACGGCCTCCCGCACTACGGTCACCTGCTGACCGGGTACGCCAAGGACGTCTTCCCGCGCTTCCAGACCATGCGCGGCAAGCAGGTGCACCGGCGCTTCGGCTGGGACACCCACGGGCTCCCCGCCGAGCTCGAGGCGGAACGGCAGCTCGGCCTGACCGACAAGAGCCAGATCGAGGAGATGGGCATCGCCGCCTTCAACCAGGCGGCGAAGGACTCCGTGCTGCGCTACACGAAGGAGTGGCAGGAGTACGTCACCCGTCAGGCGCGCTGGGTCGACTTCGACAACGACTACAAGACGCTCGACGTCACGTACATGGAGTCGGTGATCTGGGCCTTCAAACAGCTGCACGAGAAGGGCCTCGCGTACGAGGGCTACCGCGTGCTCCCGTACTGCTGGCGCGACCAGACCCCGCTCTCCAATCACGAGCTGCGGATGGACGACGACGTCTACAAGATGCGTCAGGACCAGACGGTCACGGTCACCTTCCCGCTCGTCGGGTCGAAGGCGGAGGCGCTCGGGCTCACCGGCGTGCGCGCCCTGGCGTGGACGACGACGCCGTGGACCCTCCCGACCAACCTCGCCCTGGCCGTCGGCCCCGCGATCACCTACGTCGTCGTGCCCGCCGGCCCGAATGGCGCCGCAGACACGCACGGCGGCTCCGAGGACGACGTGCTGAGCGGCGAGTACCTGATCGCCGTCGACCTGCTGGGCAACTACGCGAAGGACCTCGGCTACGAGTCCGCCGCCGACGCCCAGGCCGCGGTCTCGCGCAGCATCCTCGGCTCCGAGCTGGAGGACGTGCACTACGACCGCCTCTGGGACTACTACGCCGACGCGGAGGCCTACGGCACGCAGAACGCGTGGCGCATCCTCGTCGACGACTACGTCACCACCGAGGACGGCACCGGCATCGTGCACCAGGCGCCCGCCTACGGCGAGGACGACCAGCGCGTCACCGAGGCCGCCGGCATCCCGATGATCATCTCCGTCGACGACGGCGCGCGCTTCCTCCCCGCGGTGAGCGACGTCGCGGGCCTGCAGGTGTTCGACGCGAACAAGCCGCTGACGAAGCTCCTCAAGGACCAGGGCCGGCTGCTGCGCCAGGCGAGCTACGAGCACTCGTACCCGCACTGCTGGCGGTGCCGCAACCCGCTGATCTACAAGGCGGTCTCCAGCTGGTTCGTGCGCGTCACGGAGTTCCGCGACCGGATGGGCGAGCTCAACCAGGAGATCAACTGGGTCCCCGAGAACGTCAAGGACGGCCAGTTCGGCAAGTGGGTCGCCGGCGCACGCGACTGGTCGATCTCGCGCAACCGCTACTTCGGCTCGCCGATCCCGGTGTGGAAGAGCGACGACCCGGCGTACCCGCGCACCGACGTCTACGGCTCCCTCGAGGAGCTGGAGCGCGATTTCGGCCGCCTGCCGCAGAACGCCGCGGGGGAGCCCGACCTGCACCGCCCGTTCATCGACGACCTGACCCGGCCGAACCCCGACGACCCCACGGGCCGCTCGACCATGCGCCGCATCACCGACGTGCTCGACGTGTGGTTCGACTCGGGGTCGATGCCGTTCGCGCAGGTGCACTACCCGTTCGAGAACCGCGACTGGTTCGACACCCACAGCCCGGCGGACTTCATCGTCGAGTACATCGGCCAGACGCGCGGCTGGTTCTACCTGCTGCACACGCTGTCGACGGCGCTCTTCGACCGCCAGGCCTTCAGCAACGTCATCAGCCACGGCATCGTGCTCGGCAGCGACGGGCAGAAGATGTCGAAGTCGCTGCGCAATTACCCGGACGTCAACGAGGTCTTCGACCGCGACGGCTCGGACGCGATGCGCTGGTTCCTCATGTCGAGCCCGGTGCTGCGCGGGGGCAACCTCGTCGTCACCGAGGAGGGCATCCGCGAGGGCGTCCGCCAGGTGCTGCTGCCGCTGTGGAGCACGTGGTACTTCTTCTCGCTCTACGCCAACGCGACCGGTTACGAGGCGAAGCGCTCGGTGGACTCCACCGATGTGCTCGACCGGTACCTGCTCGCCAAGACCCGCGACCTCGTGGAGGCCGTGACGGCCGACCTGGAGAGCCTCGACTCGACGCTGGCCGCCGCCAAGCTGCGCGACTTCGCCGACGTGCTCACCAACTGGTACGTGCGCCGCTCGCGCGACCGGTTCTGGACGGGCGTGGCCGAGGACGGCACGGGCGCCGAGGCGTTCGACACCCTCTACACGGTGCTCGAGACCCTCACCCGCGTCGCGGCCCCGCTCCTCCCGCTCGTGTCTGAGCAGATCTGGAAGGGGCTCACCGGCGGGCGGAGCGTGCACCTGACCGACTGGCCCGACGCGGCGGAGTTCCCGGCGGACGACGCGCTCGTCAACGCGATGGACCGCATCCGCACCATCAGCTCCACCACGCTCTCGCTGCGCAAGCAGGCAGGGCTGCGCGTGCGCCTTCCCCTGGCGGCGCTGACCGTCGTCGCCGAGAACGCGACCGCGCTGCGTCCGTTCGAGGCCATCCTGCGCGACGAGCTCAACGTCAAGTCCGTCGAGCTCGTCGAGCTGGAGGAGGACAGCGCGGCCGCCTACGGCATCACCAGCAAGCTCACGGTGAACGCCCGCGCCGCAGGCCCCCGCCTCGGCAAGCAGGTGCAGCAGGTGATCGGCGCCGCCCGTGCCGGCGACTGGAGCGAGCACGACGGCGTCGTGACCGTCGGCGGCATCGAGCTGGCCGAGGGAGAGTACGAGCTCGTGCTCGAGACCACTCAGGCCGACGAGGGATCGTCCAGCGCGCTCGCCCTGCTGCCGGGAGGCGGCTTCGTGCTGCTCGACACCGTCACCACCCCGGAGCTGGAGGCCGAGGGCCTGGCCCGCGACATCATCCGCGCCGTGCAGGACACCCGCAAGGCGGCAGGGCTCGACGTGAGCGACCGCATCCGGCTCGCCCTGACGTTCGAGCACGACGACGACGCCCGCGCGCTCGACCTCGCCGCCGACGTCGACATCGCGAACGAGACGCTCGCGCTGGAGCTCGTCGTCGGTGCTGCCGTCTCCGGATACGAGAAGGCCTTCACGGCCGGACAGTTCGCGAACGCCGGCGGATTCACCGTCGGCGTGACCAAGATGGAGGAGTCGTGAGCGACGAGATCCCCGAGGACGACTGGCGCGACCAGGCGGAGTCGGTCTACCAGGCCCTGCTCGCCCGGGTCGGCGAAGGCGCTCCCGAGCGCCGCCTCGACGCGACCCGACGGGCGGTCGAGCTGCTGGGCGACCCGCAGCGCGCCTACCCGATCGTGCACATCACCGGCACGAACGGCAAGACGTCGACGAGCCGCATCGTCGAGAGCCTGCTCCGCGCCTACGGGCTGCGCACCGGCCTGCTGACGAGCCCGCACCTGGTGAGCTTCGCCGAGCGGATCGTGATCGACGGCCAGCCGATCTCCGACGAGGAGCTGGTGCGCAACTGGGACGACGTGCGGCCCTACCTCGAGATCGTCGACGCCGAACTGGAGGAGCAGGGCAAGGCGCCGCTGACGTTCTTCGAGGCGCTGACGGCTCTGGCCTACGCGATCTTCGCCGACTCCCCGGTCGACGTCGCCGTGATCGAGGTCGGCATGGGCGGCGAATGGGACTCGACGAACGTCGGGGACGGCCAGGTGGCCGTCTTCACACCGATCTCGCTCGACCACACCCGGGCGCTGGGCGACACGATCGAGGAGATCGCGCGCACCAAGTCCGGCATCATCAAGCCGTCCGCCGACGTCGTGACCTCGGCGCAGACTCCTGAGGCGCTCGACGTGCTGCGGGAGGCCGCTGCGCTGACCGAGTCGAGCCTCGCCCTGCAGCCGCGCGACTTCGACGTCGCGTCGACGAAGGTCGCCGTCGGCGGCCAGCTCGTCACGGTGCGCGGCCGAGCCGCGACCTACGAGGACGTCTTCCTGCCGCTCTACGGCGATCACCAGGCCCAGAACGCCGCGGTCGCGGTGGCGGCGGTCGAGACCTTCCTCGGCCGGGGCTCCCAGCCGCTCAACGCCGACCTCGTCGAGGAGGGCTTCGCCACGGCCACCTCGCCCGGCCGCCTGCAGCTCGTGGGGATCGAGCCCACCATCCTCGTCGACGCCGCGCACAACCCGGCCGGCGCCGCGACCCTCGCGGACGCGCTGCGCCGCTACTTCCACTTCGACGAGCTCACGTTCGTGCTCGGCGCCCTCGCCGACAAGGACACCCGCGGGGTCGTCCGGGCGCTCGCGCCGGTCGCCACCCAGTTCTTCGTCACCGAGCCCGCGAGCGAGCGGGCGCTGGAGGCGGAGGAGCTCGGCGACATCGTGCGCGACGAGGTGGGCGACGAGGCGACGATCGTGTACAGCGACGCGCTCGACGCCCTGGAGGCGGCCCGCGAGTGGGCGGGCGAGTCGGACCGGCGCGCCGTCGTCGTGACGGGCTCGATCGTCCTCGTCGGCGCCGCGATGGCGTACGCCGCCGAGCAGGAGTGGAAGGGGGCGGGCGCGTGAGCGACGCTCCCGGCCCCACTTCGGAGCCCGCCGCTCCCGAGGGGTCCGCACCGGCCCCGCGGGTCCGCCGCCGGCGGAGCCTGCGCGAGAGCCTCGGCTCCATCCTGCTCGCCTTCGAGCTGGTGATCGTCTTCCTCGGCGCGCTCGTGCTCTTCGGGCTCGGCGCACTGCCGCCCGCGGTCGCGCTCGGCGGGGGAGCGGCCGTCATCGTGCTCATGATCATCGCCGTCGGCACACTGCGCTGGCCGATCGGCGTCGTCCTCGGCTGGATCGTGCAGCTGACGGTCGTGGCCGCCGGCTTCCTGGTGCCCGCCTTCTTCATCGTCGGGGCGATCTTCACGGCCATGTGGACCTACTGCATGATCGCCGCCGCCCGCATCGACCGCAACCAACGGGCCGCAACGGCCCACAACGGAACGGAGAACCCATGACCACCGCCGTCGAAGAGACCCTCGTCCTCGTCAAGCCCGACGGAGTCGCCCGCAGCCTGACGGGGGAGATCGTCCGCCGCATCGAGGCGAAGGGCTACTCGCTCGTCGACATCCGGATGCTGCAGGCCGACCGCGAGCTGCTCGCCAAGCACTACGCCGAGCACGAGGGCAAGCCGTTCTACGAGCCGCTCGTCGAGTTCATGGAGTCGGGCCCGATCGTGGCCCTGCGCGTCGCGGGCAACCGCGTGATCGAGGGCTTCCGCTCCCTGGCGGGCACGACGGACCCGACCACGGCCGCACCCGGCACGATCCGCGGCGACCTCGCCCGCGACTGGGGTCTCAAGGTTCAGCAGAACCTGGTCCACGGCTCCGACTCGCCCGAGTCGGCGCAGCGCGAACTCGCGCTCTGGTTCGACTGAGAGCAGTGTCCCCTGCGGTCGTCGCAGCACCGGACGGTGTCCGTGCTGCGACGACCGCGTCGGACGCGGGTTGAGGCTGACGGGATGAACGTCCAGGAGCTCTTCGCACTCGACGGGCGCACGGCGCTGGTCACCGGAGGGAGTTCGGCGATCGGCAAGGCCATCGCCTTCGCCCTCGCGGGGGCCGGTGCGCACGTGCTCGTCGCGGCGCGGACGGTCACGGCGATCGAGTCCACGGTGGCGGAGATCCGCTCGTGCGGCGACTCCGCCGACGGCGTCCGGGCCGACCTCTCGACCCGCGACGGGGCGCACGCCCTGGCTGATGTGGCCGGCCACGTCGACATCCTGGTGAACTCCGCCGGCATCAATCTGAGGCCGCCGATGCCGGAGCTCGACGAGGCCACCTGGGACGCCACGATGGCGGTCAACCTGGATGCGCCATTCATCCTCGGGCAACGGCTCGCGCCGGGCATGGCCGACCGCGGGTACGGGCGCTTCATCCACATCAGCTCGCAGCAGGCGCACCGGCCGTTCGCCTCGAGTGGCGCCTACGGCGTCTCGAAGGCGGCGCTGGAGGCGCTCGCCCGCTCGCAGGCCGAGGCCTGGTCGGCCTCGGGGATCACCGCGAACGTCCTGATCCCGGGATTCGTCCAGACCCCGCTGAACCGCAGGCTCAGCTCCGATCCGGAGACGGTCGAGCGACTGGCGGCGCGCACCCTGGTCGGACGCAACGGGAGGCCCGACGACTTCGCGGGCGCCGCTGTGCTCCTCGCCGGTCCGTCGTCCGCCTACATCACCGGTCAGTCGATCGCCGTGGACGGCGGGTTCTCCGTCCACTAGCGCGCAGAGCGCTCAGCGGAACGCCCAGCCGAACGCTCAGACGAACTCAGACGAACGCGCGGTGGATCCAGTCGAGCTGGATCTGCGCCAGGATCGCGACGATCGCGTAGGTGACGATCGTGATGAGGGGCACCCAGCTGTAGGCCGCGGCGAAGAACCGGCGTGCCCGCTCCGGCACGGGGATGTTGCCTTCTTTGAGGTTGTAGAGGGTGACGGCCCAGAAGGTCGGGATCGTCACGAGCCAGGTGACCATGCACCACGGGCAGAGCACGTTGAGGACGGTGAGCGACTGCGTGATCAGGAAGATCACCAGGGCGAGGGCCAGCACGACGCCGACGTTGAATGCGATCCAGTACCAGCGGGCGAAGCGGCCGCGCACGGCGAACAGGCCGACGCCGACGGCGATCGTCGCCGTCCACCCGCCGAGCCCGAGCACCGGGTTCGGGAAGCCGAGCAGCGAGCCCTGCCAGGAGTTGAGGTTCTTCGAGCAGCCCACCAGGACGCTGAAGTTGCACGAGAGCTGGGCGTCGGGGTTCGCGAGCAGGTGGAACTTGTCCACCGTCAGCATGAACGCGGCCCAGAGGCCGATGGCACCCGCGACGATCAGGAAGATCGCGAGGACGGTCGGGCGGCGGTAGGGCGCCGCGACGGCAGGTTCAGACACCCTCGGATTATGGCATGCGCCACGCGGGTGGTCCTGGGAGCACCGGCATCCGATCGCTCATCATGCGATAATCGTCACTGGACGTCGATCCGGCCCTGCCGGAGGCGTACGAATAGAAGGCTTGAGGGCGCCGCAGGCGCCCGGTGAGGGCCGGCCGTGAAGGCCGGAGACAGAGCCGGATGTGTGCCGCGCCACGAGCCGGCCGCGTCCGAGCAAGGATTACGGGGCAGGCCGAGTGTCGGCTCCGACGGAGAGTACCCGGTGAGCGGGGAACCGCAGCCGGTCGAGGAGTGCACCAGCGATGGTGGAAAACGAGAATATCGACAGCAATGGCAACGACACGGAGACGGGAGGGCGCAAGCGCAAAGGGCTCTTCGGAGCGCGACGCGCGGTGAAGCGCACCACCGATTCCCCCGTGCAGCAGGCGGGCGCCACGGCGGCACCCGAGGCGCAGACGCCCACGGGCGCCGTCGGCGACCCCGTCGTCCCGGCCGAGTCCGCGGCTCTGCCGGTGGAGGCGACGGCAACGGAGGCCGCGGTCACCGCGGAGGCCGCCGTCACCGCTGTGGCGGTCGCCGAGCGTGCCGCCCACGAGCCGCCCGCGCTCCCGGAGCCGATCGCCGAGGACGAGCCGGCGCTCGCGGGCGCCCCCGGGCTCCCGCCGACCACCCTGCTCTTCCAGGCGCCCGACATCGTCCCGCTCCCGCCCTTCGCGGGCGACGACGAGGAGCCGGCAGGCGGTGTGCGCCGCCGCTCGCGTCGCCGCGCGGGCGAGACCGGCCGCGAGGGCGCGAACGACCCGGCGAACACCGTGGTCAAGGTGCGCACCCCGCGCGAGCCGGAGCTGATCACCGAGCCGCAGAAGGTCAAGGGATCGACCCGCCTGGAGGCGAAGAAGCAGCGCCGTCGCGACGGTCGCGACGCCGGCCGCCGCCGCCCCGTCATCACCGAGGCCGAGTTCCTCGCCCGCCGCGAGTCGGTCGACCGCCAGATGATCGTCCGCGAGAAGAGCGGCCGCATCCAGATCGGCGTCCTCGAGGACAAGGTCCTCGTCGAGCACTACGTCGCCCGTTCGCAGGAGGCGTCGCTCATCGGCAACGTCTACCTCGGCCGCGTGCAGAACGTCCTCCCCAGCATGGAGGCGGCGTTCGTCGACATCGGCCGCGGACGCAACGCGGTGCTGTACTCCGGCGAAGTGGACTGGGACGCCGTCGAGACCGGCAACCAGCCCCGCCGCATCGAACTGGCGCTCAAGCCCGGCGACCGCGTGCTCGTCCAGGTCACCAAGGACCCGGTCGGCCATAAGGGCGCCCGCCTGACCAGCCAGATCTCGCTGCCGGGCCGCTACCTGGTCTACGTGCCGAACGGCTCGATGAACGGCATCAGCCGCAAGCTCCCGGACACCGAGCGCTCGCGCCTGAAGAAGATCCTCAAGGAGGTGCTCCCCGAGAGCGCCGGCGTCATCGTGCGCACCGCCGCCGAGGGCGCGACGGAGGATCAGCTGACGCTCGACGTCAACCGGCTCACCGCGCAGTGGGCCGACATCAGCAAGCAGGTCGAGAACCAGTCGGCCCCCGCCCTGCTGCACAGCGAGCCCGACCTCCTGATCAAGATCATCCGCGACGTCTTCAACGAGGACTTCCAGAAGCTCGTCATCGCCGGCGACGAAGCGCGCCAGACCATCGAGAACTACCTCCGTCAGGTGGCGCCGGACCTCCTCGACCGCGTCGAGGCGTACACGGGCGATCGCGACGCTTTCGACGAGCACCGCATCACCGAGCAGATCGAGAAGGCGCTGGAGCGCAAGGTGTGGCTGCCCTCGGGCGGCTCCCTGGTGATCGACCGCACCGAGGCGATGACGGTCGTCGACGTCAACACCGGCAAGTTCGTCGGCTCCGGAGGCAACCTGGAGGAGACGGTCACCAAGAACAACCTCGAGGCGGCCGAGGAGATCGTGCGCCAGCTGCGCCTGCGCGACATCGGCGGCATCATCGTCGTCGACTTCATCGACATGGTGCTCGAGTCGAACCGCGACCTCGTGCTGCGCCGCCTGATCGAGTGCCTGAGCCGCGACCGGACGAAGCACCAGGTCGCCGAGGTCACCTCGCTCGGGCTCGTGCAGATGACCCGCAAGAAGCTCGGACTCGGGCTGCTGGAGACCTTCAGCGAGGCCTGCGAGGTCTGCGCCGGCCGCGGCGTCGTCGTGCACCACGACCCGGTCGTGAAGCACCGTCAGCCGCAGCAGCAGGCGCCGCAGGGCGAGCGCCGTCGCGGTCGCGGCGGCAACGGAGGCGGGTCGAACGCCTCCGCTCCGTCGAGCTCGGCGTCGCACAGCGGCAACGGCGGCACCCACGCGATCACGGACGACGCGAAGAACGCGCTGGCCCAGATCGCCGCATCGACCATCCACCCGCACCAGGTGGAGGCGGAGGCCGCCCCGGTCGCCGCCGAGCCGCCCGCGGCGCCCAAGCGCCGCCGCCGCAAGGGCAAGGGCGCAGCCGCTTCCGAGGGCGACGCCGTGCCGGCGACCGAGTCCGTCGCGACTGAGCCCGCCGAGGCGCAGCCGGTCGCAGCTGTCGAGCCCGCAGCCGTCGAGACCGCCACGGAGGCGCCGGTCGCCGAGGAGGCGGTCCTCCCGCTCCTCGACCTGCCGGAGCCGCACGAGCCGGCCGCACCCGCGGTCCGCCCGACCCTCGCGGAGACCGAGCAGCTGCTCGGGTCGGTGCTCGACTCCCTCCCGCAGCCGAAGGAGCCCGGACAGGGCCGCAACCGCAGCCGACGGGCCAGCACGGCCGTCATCGCCGGCGGCGAGATCGCTCCGCCGGCGGAGTAGTCCGCAGCAGATCCTCCCGCGACCGCGTGCGGAGGCGCCGACCGAGTCAGTGCCTCCGGACGCGGTCGCGTGCTTTCACGCGCAGGCCGCTGGCGATGAGCCGCGACACGAGCTCCTTGCCGGGCACGGCCAGGGCCCCCGCGGTCACCAGCTCGCCGTAGCGACGGTCCGGGACGTCGTAGTGGTCCAGGTCGAAGGCGCGCGCCGGGACGTCGTTCGCGGCCGCGAAGGCGTGGAGCTCGTCGAGCGACGCGTCGCTGACCAGATGCGACCACAACATGCCGTGGGCGGGCCATGCCGGGGGATCGATCAAGACCGTCATACAATGATTGTAGGAACGGCGCCATCGACGGTGCCGCACGGTCCTGGAGCCCCCGCGTTGAATTGACGTGACGAGCGGCCTCAGGTAAAGTTGACCGCTGGTGTGTGTTGGGCGTCGCCCGCATTGCCATCATGGTTTTCTGAGAGCCGCTCCCGGTCCCCGGGGCGTCGGACTCGCCAGTGACTTCCGAGAACAGTAAGAGTAGGACCAGGTCCGGGCCGTCAGGCCGCCGGGAGCTGTTCCCCGACGAAAAGGTACGTGAGAGTGGTTTACGCAGTTGTGCGCGCCGGTGGCCGGCAGGAGAAGGTCGAGATCGGAACCATCGTCACGATGGACCGCATCAAGGCCGACAAGGACGGCAACGTCGAGCTGGCTGCGGTGCTGCTTGTCGACGGTGACAAGATCACGTCGGACGCCAAGTCCCTCGCCAAGGTGAAGGTCACGGCGGAGGTCCTCGGCGACCTGCGCGGTCCGAAGATCGTCATCCAGAAGTTCAAGAACAAGACCGGTTACAAGAAGCGTCAGGGCCACCGCCAGGAGCTCACGCGCGTCAAGATCACCGGCATCAAGTAGTCGACCCGGACCTCCCGAGGAGAAGAAGACATGGCACACAAAAAGGGAGCGAGCTCCACTCGCAACGGCCGCGACTCGAACGCGCAGCGCCTCGGCGTCAAGCGCTTCGGCGGCCAGACCGTCAACGCTGGTGAGATCCTGGTCCGCCAGCGCGGCACGCACTTCCACCCCGGCGTGAACGTCGGCCGTGGCGGCGACGACACGCTGTTCGCCCTCTCGGCGGGCGCCGTCGAGTTCGGCAACAAGGGCGGCCGCAAGGTCGTCAACATCGTGGCGGTCGAGGCGTAGCCTCCACCACGAGCACCACTTTCCGGATGGGCGGGCTTCGGCCCGCCCATCCGCCGTTTGGGACACAAGTAGGGAGCACCACATGGCGACGTTCGTTGATCGCGTGACGTTGCATCTGCGCGCCGGCAACGGCGGCAATGGGTGCGTCTCGGTCCGTCGTGAGAAGTTCAAGCCGCTGGCCGGCCCGGATGGCGGCAACGGCGGCAACGGGGGCGACATCGTGCTCGTCGCCGACCCGCAGGTCACCACGCTGCTCGGCTACCACCGCCACCCGCACCGCTCCAGCGACAACGGCGGCTTCGGGATGGGCGACCACCGCAGCGGGAACACCGGCGAAGAGCTCGAGCTGGCCGTGCCGGTCGGCACCGTCATCAAGGGCGAGGACGGCGAGGAGCTCGCCGACCTGAACGAGCCCGGGATGCGCTACGTCGCGGCCGCGGGCGGCATCGGCGGCCTCGGCAACGCCGCGCTGGCGAATCAGAAGCGCAAGGCGCCCGGTTTCGCCCTGCTCGGCACCCCGGGCTGGGAGGGCGATGTCTTCCTGGAGCTGAAGACCGTCGCCGACGTGGCCCTCGTCGGGTATCCGTCGGCCGGCAAGTCGAGCCTGATCGCGGCGCTCTCGGCCGCCAAGCCGAAGATCGCCGACTACCCCTTCACGACCCTGCACCCCAACCTCGGCGTCGTCCAGGCGGGCGACGTGCGCTACACCGTCGCCGACGTCCCCGGCCTCATCGAGGGCGCGAGCGAGGGCAAGGGCCTCGGCCTCGAGTTCCTGCGCCACGTCGAGCGCTGCTCGGCGCTGCTGCACGTGCTCGACTGCGCCACCCTGGAGCCCGGCCGCGACCCGCTGAGCGACCTCGAGGTCATCCTCGGCGAGCTCGCCGCCTACCCCGTCCCGGAGGGGCAGCTCCCGCTGCTCGAGCGCCCCCAGCTCATCGCCCTCAACAAGATCGACGTGCCCGAGGCCCGCGACCTGGCCGAGCTCGTGCGCCCGGACCTCGAAGCGCGCGGGTACCGCGTGTTCGAGATCTCGACCGTGAGCCACGAGGGCCTGCGCGCCCTGTCGTTCGCCCTCGGCCAGCTCGTGGAGACGTCGCGCGCCGAGCAGGCGGCCCTCGAGGAGGCCCGCCCGCGCATCGTGATCCGCCCGCAGGCCGTCAACGACTCCGGCTACGTGGTCAAGGTCGAGGGTGGCAGCGACGGACCGGTGTACCGCATCCTGGGCGCCAAGCCCGAGCGCTGGGTCGCACAGACCGACTTCGCCAACGAGGAGGCCATCGGATACCTCGCGGACCGGCTCGCGAAGCTCGGCGTCGAGGACTCGCTCTTCAAGGCGGGCGCCGTGGGTGGCTCGACGGTGGTCATCGGCCGCTCCAACGGCGTGGTCTTCGACTGGGAGCCCACGCTGACCTCCACTGCCGAGCTGATGACCGCGCCCCGCGGCACGGACGCGCGACTGGACGCCAACAACCGGCCGACGCGCAACCAGCGCCGCGAGGAGTACTTCGAGCGGATGGACGCGAAGGCGGAGGCCCGCGCGGAGCTCCTCCGCGAGCGCGAGGCCGGCCTCTGGCAGGACGACGAGTATAACGACAGCGTCGACGGCGGCGCCGGCAGCGAGGAGACGGGCAAGGAATGACCATCGACGACCGCAGCCGGATCCCCGCAGCCCGACGCATCGTCGTCAAGGTCGGCTCCTCCTCCATCAGTGGGGAGAACGCCGGGCAGATCCAGCCGCTCGTCGATGCGCTTGCCGAGGCCCACGGGCGCGGCACGCAGGTCGTCCTGGTCTCGTCGGGCGCCATCGCGACGGGCATCCCGTTCCTCGCGCTGCAGGAGCGTCCCACCGATCTCGCCACCCAGCAGGCGGCGGCCGCGGTCGGGCAGAACCTGCTCATCTACCGCTATCAGGACAGCCTCGACCGGTTCGGCATCGTCGCCGGCCAGGTGCTCCTGACAGCGGGCGACATGGAGACCCCGACCCACCGCTCCAACGCCAAGCGTGCGATGGAGCGGCTGCTCGACCTCCGCATCCTGCCCATCGTCAACGAGAACGACACCGTCGCGACGCACGAGATCCGGTTCGGCGACAACGACCGCCTGGCCGCGCTGGTGGCGCTGCTGATCGAGGCGGACGTGCTCGTCCTGCTGTCCGACGTCGACGCGCTCTACACGAAGCCTCCGCAGGAGCCCGGTGCCGAACGCATCGAGCGCGTGGAGTTCGACGACGAGCTCGCCGGCGTGGAGATCGGCACCACGGGCCTCTCGGGTGTCGGGACCGGGGGAGCCCTCACCAAGGTGTCGGCCGCCCGGCAGGCCGCGGAGCGCGGCACGGCGGTCGTGCTGACGTCGACCGCGCTCGTCGCCGAGGCGCTGCGCGGCGAGGCCGTCGGCACGTGGTTCGCGCCCGCGCCCGATGGCGTTCCGAGCGTCACCGGTGCGCTTTCGGCCGTCACCCCGGGCACCGCCGCGTCCTAGACTGGGACCATGTCTCAGACCACCGTCGCGCCCGTCGCCCTCGCCGACAAGCTGGCCGCGGCCAAGCACGCCTCGATCGCCCTCGCGACGGCCACCACGCTGCAGAAGAACGCCGCACTGACCGCGATCGCCGACCGGGTCGTCGGGTCCGCGAGCGAGATCCTCGCGGCGAACGAGCTCGACCTGGCGAACGGGCGCGAGAACGGGCTGACGGCCGGACTCCTCGACCGGCTCACCCTCTCCGCCGCACGCCTTCAGGGGCTGGCGGAGGCGGTGCTCGAGGTCGTGGGCCTGACCGACCCGGTCGGCCAGGCGGTGCGGGGGAGCACGCTCCCGAACGGCGTCGCGATCTCGCAGGTGCGTGTGCCGTTCGGCGTCGTCGGCGCCATCTACGAGGCCCGCCCCAACGTGACGATCGACATCGCCGCCCTCGCGATCAAGAGCGGCAATGCGGCGGTCCTGCGCGGGGGCAGTGCGGCCATCGAGACCAACCGCGTGCTGGTGGGCGTCATCCAGTCCGCCCTCGCGAGCGCGGGCCTCCCCGCCGACGCCGTGCAGACGATCGACGAGTTCGGCCGCGCGGGTGCGGGCGAGCTGATGCGCGCCCGCGGATACGTCGACGTGCTCATCCCGCGAGGGAGCGCCGACCTGATCCGCACGGTCGTCACCGAGTCGACCGTCCCGGTCATCGAGACCGGAGCCGGCGTCGTGCACATCGTCCTCGACGAGAGCGCGCGCGAGGACTGGGCCGTGGACATCGTCCGCAACGCCAAGGTGCAGCGACCGAGCGTCTGCAACGCGGTGGAGACCCTGCTGGTGCACCGCTCCGCCGCCGAGCGACTCCTCCCGCAGGTGCTCGGAGCCCTCGCCGAGTCCGGCGTGACGGTGCACGCGGACGAACGCGCGCTGCCCTTCGCGACGAACGGCGTGCCCGTCACCGAGGAGGACTGGGCCACCGAGCACATGAGCCTCGACATCTCGGTCAAGGTCGTCGACGACCTCGACGAGGCCATCGAGCACATCCGCCGCTACTCGACGCAGCACACCGAGTCGATCATCACGAACGACCTCGCCAACGCCGAGCGGTTCCTGGCGCAGGTCGACTCCGCGGTCGTGATGGTGAACGCCTCGACCCGCTTCACCGACGGAGGCGAGTTCGGCTTCGGGGCCGAGGTCGGCATCTCGACGCAGAAGCTGCACGCGCGCGGGCCGATGGGCCTGCCCGAGCTGACGAGCACCAAGTGGATCGTGCGCGGGTCCGGCCAGATCCGCGGCTGAGCGCCCGCTAGACTGATCGGCGGGCCAGCGCCCACCGGAAAGGAAGAACCCCCGATGTCATTTCTGACGACCGTCCTCGCGGAGGCCGAGACCCACGTCGAGCTGCCGATGCCGACCTGGGCGTACGGCGCCATCGCCATCACCATCTTCGCCGTGCTCGCGATCGTGGTCTTCAGCTACAAGGACGTCGCCAACCGGCACAGCCACAAGGCCGCCTCCGACGCCGCCTCGCACGCCGGTGCGCCGGGTGCCACGCACCACGGCAGCGGTCACCCGAACCAGGGACACTGACCCCTCCGGGCATGGAGCTCACGGAGAAGAGCCGGCGGCCGCGCATCGGCGTGATGGGCGGAACGTTCGACCCGATCCACCACGGCCACCTGGTCGCGGCCAGCGAGGTGGCGCAATCGTTCGACCTGGACGAGGTCGTCTTCGTTCCCACCGGTCAGCCCTGGCAGAAGGGCCCGGTCACCGAGGCGGAGCACCGGTACCTGATGACCGTGATCGCCACCGCCTCCAACCCGCGCTTCACCGTCAGCCGCGTGGACGTCGACCGCGCCGGGCCGACCTACACCATCGACACCCTGCGCGACCTGCACGAGCAGCGCCCGGACGCGGAACTCTTCTTCATCACCGGAGCCGACGCCATCGCGCAGATCCTCAGCTGGCGCAACGTGGAGGAGCTCTGGAAGCTCGCCCATTTCGTGGCTGTGAGTCGTCCGGGACATGACTTGAGTATTTCTGGATTACCTACGCAAGACGTAAGCTTGTTGGAAGTCCCGGCCCTGGCGATCTCGTCGACCGACTGCCGGAGCCGGGTGAGTAGGGGATTCCCGGTCTGGTACCTCGTGCCGGACGGTGTCGTCCAGTACATCTCGAAACACCACTTGTATCGGAGTGTTGCATGACTTCGTGGCCCGAGCAGCCCGCAGACGGCCAGCCGCCGCTGACCCGGCGACAGGCCCGTGAGAGCGAGCGCACCGCCGCGCGCCAGGAAACGCGACGTGCCGGAACGGCCGAGCCGACTCCCGGCGGCGAGATCCCCACCTTCACGACTCCGGCGTCCGCAGCCGGCCGCGCCGATCGTCCCGACGACGCCGCATCCGCCGCCCCGGAGCGCCCGTCCATCCCCGCGACGGCCTTCGCCGAGCCCGGCGTGCTGCCGCCTTCTCGTCCGTCCGCATCCGGCGGCGACGACTTCGACGCGCTCGTCTTCACCGCGCCCGGCGGCCCGGCCGCCGATGAGACAGAGGCCGCGCCGTCCTCACTCTTCCGTGAGGCGTCCGATCCTTCGACGCCCGAGGCCGTGACCCAGCCGGTCTCCATCGTGGCGTCGGGCGACGCCGCCGCAGGGATCGTGCCGGAGCGCACCCTGACCCGCCGTGAGATGCGCGCGATGATGCAGGCGCAGGAGGCGAACCAGCAGGCCAACCACACGCCGCACCTCGCCGAGCCGGTCGTGCCGATCGCGTTCGACGCACCTCCGGCTGCGACGCCGGAGCAGCCCGCAGGGGCACAGGAGCCGAGCTTCGGCGCCCAGCCCGAGGCCGCCGTCGCCGACGACACGAAGAAGGCGTGGCCGTTCGCGCCGCTGACGCCCTCGTCGTCCGGCGAGGAGGCGGAGAAGAAGCCCGCGTTCGCTCCGAATCCTGCCTTCGAGGCTCCCGCCTTCGCGCCGGCTCCCGCTGCGGCGCAGCCGGCACCGACGGACGATGTCTCCGCTGAGGAGCGCCGCCCGTTCACGCCGCCCACCGGCCACTGGTCGACGGCGGCCGACGTGGAGGACGTGAGCGAGCCGATCATCTCGCGCAACGTGGGGCAGTCCACCGCTGCGACGACCACGAACGCCCTCATCCTGCCGTCCATCCCTCGCCCGGATGCGACCGCACCACTCACGAGCACGGGGGAGATCCTCGTGACCGGCTCCATCGACCTGCCGCGCGGCGTCGGGTCGACCGGGCTCAACCCGGAGCACCTCGACTCCTCGGACATCGACAACCTGCTCGATGGCGAAGAGAACGAGTTCAACACCTCGGAGGTCGCCCCTGTGCGCGCCTCCCGTGCGATCAGCACGCACACGTCCACGCGCGGTGTCATCACCCCGCCGAAGAAGCGCGGAAACGCTCTGCCGACCGTGCTCATCATCACCGCGGGCGTGCTCGCGGTGGGCGTCATCGGACTGCTCGTCGCCGCCTACTGGCTGAAGGTGTTCTGATCCTCCGCTCCGCCATCTCGACATCAGACATCGTCACCGCACCGGAGGCACGACCGTGACCGCATCCCCGCACGCCCGAGAGATCCTGCAGATCGCGGCCATCGCCGCCGACTCCAAGGGCGGTGAGGACCTGGTCGCGCTCGACGTCTCCGGGCCGCTGCCCCTGACCGACGCGTTCCTGCTCGTCAGCGGGCGGGTGGAGCGCAACGTCATGGCGATCGCGGGCGAGGTGGAGGACCAGCTCAACGAGGCGGGCGTGCGTACCCTGCGCCGTGAGGGCCGCTCGGAGGGGCGCTGGGTGCTCCTCGACTTCGGCGACCTGGTGGTGCACGTCTTCCACGAGGAGGACCGCATGTACTACTCCCTCGAGCGCCTCTGGAAGGACTGCCCCGTCCTCCCGATCGAGCTGCCCGTCCACGACGCGGCCCAGTAGTCCGCGAGCGTCGTCACGGCGGTTTCCCGGTTCCGCATGAGAGTTCTCTCATGTTGGCCTTGTTGACTGTGGCCATGAAGTGTCCCACCGACAACGCGACCCTGGTCATGAGCGAGCGCAACGGCATCGAGATCGACTACTGCCCCGAGTGCCGAGGCGTCTGGCTCGACCGCGGCGAACTCGACAAGATCATCGACCGTGCGGGATCGGCGGCTCCGGCTGCCGCGCCGCGGTACCAGGAGCCGGCGTACGGGCAGCAGGGCGCCGCGCAGCCGGGATACCCGCAGCCCGGGTACGCCCCGCAGTCCGGGTACGCCCCGCAGGGCCAGCGTCCGTACAAGAAGAAGCGCGAGAACTGGCTCAGTGACCTCTTCGACTGACCCCGTATTGCCCGACGCGCCCGGGGGAGTTTCAGGATTTTTTCCTGGGCGCGTCGGTGTAGTACGCTGGATGAGTTGTCGCGGGAAGCCGGGGCGGCGAAACAAGAACTGAACATGGGTCTGTGGCGCAGCTGGTAGCGCACCTGCATGGCATGCAGGGGGTCAGGGGTTCGAGTCCCCTCAGATCCACCAACGAAGCCCGACTTCCGCGTGATTACGCCGAAGTCGGGCTTTTTCATGTAGGCGCAGTGTGCAGGCTCAGCGTGCGGGGCGCGGGGGCGGAACGTCGGACGTGCCGTCGCTGCCGGTGTCGATGCGGGGCTCCGCGTGCGCTTCCGTACGAGGCGCGTCCGTAGGTGGCGCTTCGGTGCGATGCTCGGCGACCCGATTGCCGTCGCGGTCGGTGCGGACGTCCGGGTCGATCGCGTCGGCCTTCGCCAGCTTCTCGTCGATGGACGAGCGGGCCTCGGCGGCCTCGGTGGCGTGCGCCTCGGCGGAGCGGCGGCGCTGCTCGGCTTCGACCTCCGCCTGCTTGGCGTCCGCGGTCGCCTGCGCGGCCTTGGCCTCACGCTCGCGAGCGGCCAGATCGTCGTCGCGCGCGTCCGCCCGGAGCTCCTGCGCGCGCAGACGGTCGTGCTCCTGCTTGCGGCGACGCCCGGCGGTGAGGGCGACCACGATGATCGCGATGACGATCACCACGATGACGACGATCAGAATGATCCATCCGGTTGTGTTCATGCCGGGCCACGGTACGCCTCCCACGCGGCGGGGATAGTGGTCACCGCGCGGCCGCCGACATTCGTGACGAATGTCGTGAAAGCGGCGTTCGCAGTCGCCATTCGTGCCGAATGCGGCGGCTGTGGCGTCGTCAGCCGCGCCGCAGTTGAGCGCGCACGGAGGCGAGGGCGCGCAGGGCGGCGACACCCTTCCGGAGCTTCGATGGCGGGCGAACCGTCCCGAGGGCGTCGGCGGGAAGACCCGTGGAGGCGAGCCGGCGTTGCAGCTCGCGGAAGCCGTCCACCTGCCGGGCGAGCACCCCCACGTCGACGGCGCGCTCCGTCAGCTCGGCGAGGAGGTACTCCGGGGCCGTGACCAGGGCGACGGCCGGGATGCGGTGCTGGAAGAGCGGCTCGCCCTCGCCGAAGTGGATGAGCGGAGCGGGCTTCGCGACGGGCACCGGCCCTCCATCGACTTCGGGCCACGACAGCCGGACGAGCGTGGCGAGCTCGGCGGTCGTCGCGTAGAGGAGCTCGGGCTCGAGCGCTCCGGTGGGCCGGTAGGCGCCGGTGGTCGGATCGACCGCGAAAGCACGAGCGCCGAGATGCTCGATGGCGAGGCCGGCGACGGCCCGCATCCCGCCGGGACGGCCGTCCCACAGCTCGGGATGGGCGCGCAGCCACACGGTCGTCGCCTGGCCGTGCTCGGTCACGGCCGGGATGCGGAGGTGGCCGGTGACCGCGGCGAAGACGATCGTGCGGTCGTGCGGGGCGGCGACGGCGTCGCGGGCGAGGGCGAGGAGGCCGATGTGGCCGTTCTCCTCGACCTCGTTCGAGCCGTCGGTGTGCGTGACCACGACGACGGACTCACCGGCGACGGTCCCGGGCGACACGGCCCACACCGTGTCGGTCGGCACCCCGGGGGTGAGCTCCGCCGTGAGCCGGAGACGGGCGGTGGCGCCGCGTTCGGCCGCCTCCCGCAGACGCACCCGCTCGCTCTCGGGCGCCCACAGGGCCGGGAGGTCGCGGTAGGGCTGGGTGAACGGGACGTACTGGCCCGTCGCGACGGCGTCCGGCAGCCCATCCCAGACGGCGATGACCGCGAGCACGCCGGCGGCACGCGCGGCGGCGAGGTCCACTCCGCCGAGCTCAGCGGAGAGGACCGGGTTGCTCACGGTCGGACCGAGGGCGGCCCCGCCGTCCCAGCTCGCGATCACGGCCGCAGACGGGACGCGGAGGTGGGCGACCTCGACGACCGCGATCGCCTCTGCCGCCTCCGCCCAGCGGAGCCGGCGGCCGGTCAGCCGCACCAGCCGGCCGGTCACGCCGTCCTGTCCGGTGACGCCGGAGTACGGCCAGGCGGACGCCACGGCGACCGGTGCGCCGCCGACGTCGAGCCCGACGCTGCCGGGGCCGGCCTCCCAGCGATCCAAGACCTGCCGGTCGCGCTGCACCGCGAGACCGAGGGCATCGAGCTCGGCCGCGATGGAGTCGACCAGCTCGGTGTGCGCGGCCGACCCGGTCGTCCGCATCCCGAGCCGGGCGAGCTGGTCGAGCTGACGGGTGTACCGAGGGACCTCGTTCTCCATCTCCCCATTCTGCAGGGCGCGCGTAGCGCAGCAGCGGCGCCGGGCGCGAGGGCGGCGGTAACGGCACGTAAGAACGGACACAGTCGGTAATCGGATGGGGCCGGATCCGCGCCGTCCTGCGGGAATGGCTCCATCACCTCCCAGCGAAAGGAGCCGACATGGGCAGGTACATCCTGCGCCGTCTCGCACAGGCGGCCCTGGTGCTCGCCGTCGCCTACGCGGCCAGCTACCTCGTGCTCTGGGCGCTGCCCGGCGACGCGCTCGCCAGCGTCACCGGCGGTCAGTCCAGCGACCTCACGGCGGAGCAGGTCGCCGCGATCCGCACGGAGTGGGGGCTCGACCAGCCGGTGCTGGTGCGCCTGCTGACCTCCGCGGCACACGCCGTGACCGGCGACTTCGGCCGCTCGTTCGTCTCGGGACGCCCGGTGTCCTCCCTCATCGCCGAGAGCCTCCCCGCGACCGCCCAGATCGCAGGGCTCGGATTCGTCTTCGCGCTGCTGCTCGGAACCGGCATCGCCCTGGCGGCGACGCGCACCCGGGCCCGCCGGCTGCGGGGGCTGCTCCTGAGCCTGCCGCCGCTCGGCGTCGCGATCCCGTCGTTCTGGCTCGGGCTGCTCCTGATCCAGTTCTTCTCGTTCCAGCTGGCGCTGTTCCCCGCCACGGGGAACGGCCCGGGGAGCGCGGTGCTCCCCGCGATCACGCTGGCGATCCCGACGAGCGCGCTGATCGCCCAGCTGCTCGCGCAGGGGCTCGATCGCGAGCTGGCGCAGCCGTATGCCGACACGGCCCGCGCCAAGGGCGCGTCGGTCTCGCGAGTGCAGCTCGGGCACGCCTTCCGCAATGCGGTGCTGCCCGCCCTGACGATCGCGGGACTGGTGGTCGGCAACCTGCTGGCCGGATCCGTGGTGACCGAGACCGTCTTCGGCCGCACCGGCCTCGGACGGACGACGGCCGACGCGGTGGCGGCGCAGGACATCCCGGTCGTGCAGGGCGTGGTCGTCTTCGGGGCGCTGGTGTTCGTGATCGTGAACCTGATCGTCGACCTCGTCTATCCGCTGCTCGACCCGCAGATCGTAACGGCACGGTCTCGCGTCCGCATCCCGGCGGTGACCGCATCATGACCGAGACGCTCTCCCTCGACCGTGGGACGGCGACCACGCCCGCACCCCCTGCGACCCCGCCGGCCGGCGCGCCAACGGCGGCACGCTCGCGGCGCATCGCCCGCCGCCGCTCCGCGGTCCGCGACATCATCGCGCGCCCCGGCCTGGTCGTATCGGGCGTGTGGATCCTGCTGCTGCTGGTCGCCGCCGTGGCGCCGACGCTCTTCACCGCGGTGGACCCGCTGGCGACGACCGGACCTGTGCGGCAGGCTCCGTCCTTCTCACACCTCTTCGGCACGGACGCGATCGGCCGCGACCTCTTCTCGCGCGTCGTGCACGGGGCCGGGCTGTCGCTCGGCGCGGCGGCGATCGCCGTGGTCGTCGGACTGCTCGCGGGCACGGTCATCGGGTTGATCGCCGGTTACCGCGGCGGCTGGGTGGATGCGGTGCTGATGCGGTTCACCGACGTCCTGCTTGCCATCCCGGGGCTCCTCCTCTCGCTGGCGTTCGTGGTGGCCCTCGGCTTCGGGACGGTCAACGTCGCGATCGCCGTCGGCGTCACCTCGGTCGCCTCCAACGCGCGGGTACTGCGGTCCGAAGTGCTGCGCGTGCGCTCGAGCGTGTACGTCGAGGCCGCGGTCGCCGGCGGCGCCGGGCGAACGCGGCTGCTCCTGCGGCACGTGCTGCCGAACTCCGTCTCGCCGCTGCTCGCGCTGGTGGCGCTCGACTTCTCCAGCGCCATCCTCGCGATCTCGGCCCTGAGCTTCCTCGGCTACGGCGCCCAGCCGCCCACGCCCGAGTGGGGTGCCCTCGTGGCGAACGGCCGCGACTTCCTGGCGACGGCGTGGTGGATGACGACCATCCCGGGCCTGGTGATCGCTCTGACGGTGCTCGCCGGCAACCGGATCTCGCGCGGCCTCTCGCGCGTCGGCACGGCGGGAGGCGCACGATGACCGGGGCGGAGCTGTTGAGCCTGGAGGACCTGCGGGTCGGCTACCGCACTCGCGGCGGCGTGGTGGAGGCCGTGCGCGGCATCGGCTTCACGGTCGCGGCCGGTGAGCGTGTCGCCGTGGTGGGCGAGTCGGGATCGGGCAAGTCGACGACCGCCGCGGCGATCGTGCGGCTGCTGGCGCCGAACGCGGCGGTCGGCGGCACGATCCGGTTCGAGGGGCAGGACCTCGGCGCTCTGCGGGGAGGGGCCTTCCGCTCCCTGCTCGGCCGGCGCATCGGCTACGTGCCCCAGGACCCGACGGTCTCGCTCAACCCCGTCACGACGATCGGGCAGCAGGTGGCCGAGGTGCTGACCATCCACCGCCTGGCCGACCGGCGTACGGCGCAGCTCGACGCGATCGAGGCGCTGGAACGCGCGGGCATCGACCGGCCCGAGCTGCGCGCCCGGCAGTACCCGCACCAGCTGTCCGGCGGCCAGCGGCAGCGCGTCCTCATCGCGATCGCCCTGGCCGCACGCCCGGCGCTGGTGATCGCGGACGAGCCGACGAGTGCTCTCGACGTCACGGTGCAGCGGCGCATCCTGGACCAGCTGGATGCGCTCACGGACGAGGCGGGTGCATCGACGCTCCTGATCACCCACGACCTCGGGATCGCCGCCGAGCGGGCGGACCGGATCCTCGTGCTGTCGGACGGAGAGCTGGTGGAGCAGGGCACGCCCGCGAGCGTTCTCGGAACCCCGCAGCACCCGTACACGCGCTCGCTGATCGCAGCGGCTCCGAGCCTCAACACGACGGGCGGGACGTTCCTCACCCGGGCCCGGGGACGGCACGCCGGCGCGGGGGAGTCGCGGGACCGGGCAGACGTGCTCCTGCGCGCCGACGGGCTGGTCAAGGAGTTCGGCGGGGTGCGCGCCGTCGACGACGTCAGCGTGGCGATCGAGCGCGGCCGGACGCTGGCGCTCGTGGGGGAGTCGGGCTCGGGCAAGACGACGACCGCCCGGCTGATCCTGCGTCTGGAGCAGCCGACCGAGGGGCGCATCGAGATCGACAGGCAGGATGTCACGGCGCTGTCGGGAGGCCGCCTGCGACAGCTGCGCCGGCGCATCCAGGTCGTCTACCAGAACCCGTACGCCTCCCTGAACCCGCGCCTCGCGGTCGGGGACGCGATCGCCGAGCCCCTGCGTTCGCTGCGGGTCGGCGACCGCCGCTCGCAGCTCGAGAGGGCCCGGACGCTGCTGGACGAGGTCGGGCTGCCCGGCGCCGCGTTCGACCGCAGACCCGCCGAGCTCTCGGGCGGGCAGCGGCAGCGCGTGGCGATCGCGCGCGCCCTCGCGCTCCGCCCGGAGCTGATCGTCCTCGACGAGGCGGTGTCGGCGCTCGACGTGCGCGTGCAGGCGCAGATCCTGCAGCTGCTCGCCGAGCTGCAGGCCGAGCACGGCGTCGCCTACCTCTTCATCAGCCACGACCTCGCGGTCGTGCGACAGATCTCCGACGAGGTGGCCGTGCTCCGTGCCGGCCGCGTCGTCGAGACCGGGCCGGTGGACGCCGTGTTCGGCGATCCGCAGCACCCGTACACCCGCGACCTGCTGGAGGCCATCCCGGGTCGCGACCCCCATCCCACCAGCACCAGCACCAGCATCAGGAAAACAGCATGAGAACACCGACCCTCCGCCGGCTCGCCGCCGGCATCGCCACCACGGCGGCCGCAGCCCTGCTGCTCTCGGCCTGCGCGGGAGCCGCGACCCCGGCCGCCTCGTCGTCGGCGAGCACCCCCGTCGACGGCGGCGCGCTCACCTTCGCTCTCGGCAACGACCCGATCACGCTCAATCCGACCGCGACGGGCAGTGGCAACGACACGCTGTACGTCGAGCGACAGCTGTTCGACTCGCTCATCGAACAGGACCCGAAGACCGGTGCGCTCGTGCCGTGGCTCGCGACGAAGTGGGAGGCGAACGCCGACGCCACGCAGTTCACCTTCACGCTCCGCCCGGGCGTGACGTTCTCGGACGGTGCTCCGTTGACGGCGGCCGTGGTCAAGGCCAACTTCGACGACATCGCGGCCAACGCGACGAAGGCGCTGAGCGCGATCACGGCCCTCCCGAACTACGCGGGGACCACCGTCGTCGACGACTCCACCTTCACGGTCGCCTTCTCCAAGCCCAACGGCGCCTTCCCGCAGGCCGCGTCGTCGGTCGCCCTCGGCCTGCTGTCGCCGAAGTCGCTCGCGATCCCGTACGACGACCGGGCGACCGGCGCGGGTCTCAGCGGCACGGGACCGTTCGTGCTGAAGAGCTACACGAAGAACACCTCGGTCGTGCTCACCAAGCGCGACGGCTATGCCTGGGCGCCCGAGGACTACTCCAACCGCGGCGCCGCCCACCTCGACACCGTGACGTTCACGATCGTGCCGGAGGCCGGCGTCCGGACCGGCAGCCTGAGCTCGAAGCAGGTCGACGCGATCGGCGGCGTGCTGCCGCAGGACATCGCGGGCCTGCAGGCGCAGAAGACCCCGCTGGTGATCCGCGCCAACCCGGGCATCGCGTTCGGCCTCTCGACCTACATCAAGGAGGGTTCCGCCCTCGCTGACGTCCAGGTGCGGAAGGCGCTGCTGACCGCCCTCGACCGCGACCTCATCCAGCAGTCGGCGCTCACGCCGGAGTTCGCAGTCGCGACGAGCGTGCTCGCCGCCAACACGCCGGGCGCGGTCGATCTGAGCGCGAAGCTCGGCTACGACGCGAAGGCGTCCGCGAAGCTCCTCGACGCCGCCGGGTGGAAGAAGGGCAGCGACGGGATCCGCGAGAAGGACGGCACGAAGCTCTCGCTGAAGCTCGGCTACATCGCCAACTTCAATCCGAACCAGTCGATCATCGAGCTCATCCAGCAGCAGCTGAAGGCGATCGGCATCGAGGTCGAGGTCTGGACCGGCACGGTGCCGCAGTACCTCGCGGAGGCGAGCGCCGGGCACTTCGACCTCGCCTACGGCAACCTGTCCCGGGCGGACGGCGATGTGCTCCGCACGCAGTTCTCGTCCGCCCTGCCGAGCAACGCGGCGAAGGGATACACCGATCCCGAGCTGGCCCAGGATCTGACCGACCAGCTCGCGACGGCCGACCAGACGAAGCGCGCCCAGATCGCTCAGAAGGCGAACGCGCGCATCATCGACCTGGCTTACTACATCCCGGTCGTCGAGCTCACCACCGTGCTCGGCACCGCCTCGAACGTGCACGGCATCGTGCTGGGCGCCGACTCGCGCCTGGGCTCGCTGGTCGACGCGTACAAGACCAGGTAGCAGGAGGCCCCCGTGAAGTTCATCGGACTGGATCTGATCGCCAACCCGCCCCGGCATCCGGGTGAGGAGCCGCCTCTCGCCGCCGAACGGTTCGGCGAGGTCGTCGACAACGCGGTGCTCTTCGAGCAGCTCGGCTTCGACGGGTTCGCCGTGGGGGAGCGTCATCATGCGCCGTTCCTCTCGAGCTCGCCGACCGTGCTGCTCGGATACCTGGCCGCGGCGACGAGCCGGATCCGGCTCTTCACGGGGGTCACCCTGCTCTCGGTGCTCGACCCGGTGCGCGTCGCCGAGGACTACGCGACCCTCGACCACCTCTCGGGCGGCCGGCTCGAGCTGATCATCGGCAAGGGGAACGGCCCGGAGCAGGCCGAGCTGTTCGGCATCGGGCGCACGCAGGCGTGGGAGACGCTGCGCGAGAACTACCTGCTGCTGCGGCAGCTCTGGTCGTCGCGATCGGTGACCTGGGAGCCGACGCCCGGGATCCCGAGCATCCGGACCGCACCGCTGGTGGATGCCGACATCCAGCCGCGCCCGCTGCAGGAGCGCATCCGTATCTGGCACGGCTCCGCGACATCGGAGGCGTCGGTCGAACTCGCCGCCCGCCACGGCGACCCGATCTTCTCGGCGAACGCCATGAACCCGATCGAGCAGTACGCCGTGCTCGTGCGGCACTACCGGGCGGTGTGGGCCGAGACCGGGCGCGATCCCGCACAGGCGACGGTGGGCGCGGGCCACGCCCTCCACGTGGCACGGACGTCGCAGGAGGCCCGAGCGGCGTACCGGCCGGTGTACGAGGAGTTCGCCGCCGCGGTCGCGAAGACCGACCACTCGCTGCCCGGGACGCGCACGGACTACGCCGACTACGACGACTACCTCGCGCGGTCGTCGGCACTGGTCGGCAGCCCGCAGGAGGTGATCGACAAGGTCGGCCGCTACCACGAGGCGTTCGGCAACAGCGTCATCTCGATCCCCGGCCATCCCGGCCATCTCGGCCGCACGGCGTGGGCCGACTCGCTCGAGCTCTTCCAGGCGGAGGTCGCCCCGACGCTCCGCGACCGCATCGGCGACCCGGCCTGGCCGGCCGCCACGACCCCGAAAGGCCGCGCATGGCAGCCCTCCGCAGCATCTCGTTCCTGACCCCGGGCAACTACGAGGACGACGACCCGGCCGGCGGGCTGGAGCAGACGCTCCGGCTGATCGAGTACGGGGAGCGGGCCGGCTACGACGGCGCCTGGGTGCGGCAACGCCACCTCGAGCACGGCATCTCGTCGGCGGCGGTCGTGCTCGGCGCCGCATCGCAGCGCACGAGCACGATCGAACTCGGCACCGCCGTCATCCCGATCGGCTACGAGAGCCCGTGGCGGCTGGGTGAGGACCTCGCCACCGCCGACGTGGTCTCGGGCGGCCGGCTCGCAGTGGGCCTCAGCGCCGGCACCCCTCCGCACGCGGAGCTGCTGGGCGAGCACGTGTTCGACGGCGACTGGAGGTCGTACGACCTCGGGCACGGGCGCATCGAGCGGCTGAAGCACCACCTCTCGGGCGGCTACCTCGGTGACGAGGACACGGTCATCCACTCGCCCGGCAACGTGCAGCGACCACGACTGCAGCCGCACAGCCCCGGACTCGCAGACCGGCTCTGGTACGGCGGCGGCAGCACCCGTTCCATCCGCTGGGCGGCCGGGCACGGACTCCACCTGCTCACGGGCAACGTCATCTCCGGGGAGGGGACCGACGACTTCGTGACGGCGCAGGTGGAGCTGATCCGCCTCCACCGCTCCCTCACGACGAGGCCCGACGACCTCCGTGTCGCGCTGGGACGGGTGATCCTGCCGACCGACGGCGCCGACCGCGCATCCGCCGAGCGCTACCGGGAGTACAAGCGCGAACGGGATGCGCGCGTCGGGATCGCGCACGGCGAGCGCCGGACCCTCTTCGCACCGGACATCGTGGGGACCGCGTCGCAGATCGTCGAGACGCTGCTGGCCGATGCGGCGGTGGCGGAGGTCGACGAGCTGCGGCTGGAGCTCCCGTACGAGTTCGCCGAAGAGGATTACGAACAGGTGCTCCACGATGTGCTCACCCTGGTCGCGCCCGCTCTCGGGCGCGAGGCGGGCGCGGCGGCTCAGCCGGGCGCGGCGGCTCAGCCGACCGCGGCGTAGAGCGCGGCCAGCTCGCGCCCGAGGAAGCGGGCGATCTGCCGCGGCCCCGACGACGGGGCAGCGGCCTCGACGTCGGCGTTGTAGTTCGTGTTGGTGTTCACGTCGTACGTCACCGCGCGGCCGTCGACGGTCTCGATGAACTCGATGCCGGCGATCTCGATGCCCGTGCGCCGGGCGAAGTCGCGGTACTGCCCGACGAGGGGATGGTCGAAGCCCTCCCGCAGGCTGAACAGCTGTTGCGGCAGTTCGGTGCCGGTCTCGGGGTCGATCACGCAGGCGTCGGCGGGGCAGAGCTGGAATCCGCCGAGCCCGGTATCGGCGCGAATCGCGTAGACGAGCTCGCCGTCGACGAGCTCGACGCGGGTGATGGCGGGTTCGGCGGCGACGAGCAGCTCCTGCAGCAGCACGATGCCGTCGACCGGGGTCTCGAACAAGCCCGCCCCGATCGTCTCGGCCAGCTCGTCCGCGGAGTCGAACCGCTGCACGCCGAGCCCCTTTCCGCCCTGGTTGTGCTTGGTCAGGAAGGGAGTCGGGAAGGCGCGCGCGGCCTCCACCAGGCGATCGACGCCGACGACGGCGACCGTGCGGGGAGTGTCGATGCCCGCGGCCCTCAGAGCGGTGAGCTGGTCGACCTTGCTGACCTCGAGCTCGAGCACCCGTCGCCCGTTGACCGTGCGGCGTCCGTGCGACTCCAGCCAGGCGAGCACACTGCGCGCGTAGTCCTTCGAGAGGCCGTGGCCGCGGGTGTGCGACGAGGCGCTGATGCGCGACCAGAAGACGCCCTCGGGCGGCACCGCGTCGAGGTCGAGCGTCCCGTCGACGAGGAGCCACTCCACCAGCGGCACCCCTTCGTCCTCGAACGCCTGGCGGAACGGCCCGAACCAGTCGGGGTTCTCGTGCAGGGCATAGACGGCCGGGGCGCCGTGCGCGCGGGAGGCGATGGTCATGCGAAGTACCTTTCGACGTCGAGGGGGCCGCCGGCAGCCGCGAAGTCCTCCGCGGCAGCGACACGGAGGCCGGGGTCGGTGAGGAAGTCGAGGGCGGTGAGCGCGAGGCCGTGTGCGGCATCCACCGCGGCCCGGTCGCCCGCCTCCCCGCCAGCGTACGACGCGAACTCGGCCGTATGCAGGGCGACCTCGGGAGGCGCGACCGCGATGACCGGGTGGATGCCCGGGATCCGGACGCTGACGTTGCCGAAATCGGTCGAGGCCGCTAGCTCGGACGGCACGACCTCCCGGGTCAGCACGCGACGGCCGCGAGTGGCCTGGTTGACGGCCCAGCGCTCGCTGAGCGGGCGGTTGAACCGGGTCGGGAGGGTGAAGGGGAGGGGGTCCCACTCGAGCTGCACGCCGGTACCGGTCGCGATCGCGATGCCCTCCGAGATCTCGGTGAGGCGTTCGCTGAGCTCGCGCAGCGTGGCGGCGTCGGGGGAGCGGAGGTAGTACTCCAGCGTTGCGGCGGCCGGGACGACGCTCGGGCGGTCGCCGCCGGCGAGGACGCCGTGCACGCGATCGCCCGGCGGAAGGTGCTGGCGCAGTTGCGCGACGGCCTGGTAGTGCAACGTCGCGGCGTCGAGGGCGTTGCGCCCCATGAACGGCGTGGCGGAGGCGTGTGCGGGCACACCGAGGTAGCGGACGCGCAGGATGCGCCGGCCGATGAACGGATGATCGGCGGCGTCGTAGCCGAACGGGTGCGCCATGATCGCCGCGTCGAGGCCGTCGAACGCGCCCTCGCGGGCCAGGAGCTCTTTGCCGCTGCTGCCTTCCTCGGCGGGCGTCCCCAGCAGGACGACCTGCCCGTCGAACCGGTCGGCGACGGCGGCGAGGCCGAGAAAGGCGCCGACGGCCGCCGCGGCGATGATGTTGTGGCCGCAGCCGTGGCCGATGGCGGGCAGGGCGTCGTACTCCGCCAGGATGGCGATGCGGGCGCCGACGGCTTGGCCGCTGCTCGCGCGGCCGGCGACGGCGAGCACGCTGGTGGGGAGGCCGTAGCGCCCGATCTCGACGTCGTGCCCGTCGGCGCGGACCTCGTCGGCGACGGCGGCGGCCGAGCAGTGCTCGGCGAAGGCTTCCTCGGGCTCGGCGAAGATGCGGCGCGAGAGGGCGACGATGCGCGGCTCCCGGGCGGAGACGGCGTCGCTCACGGCGATGCGCAGCTCCTCGGGCGCGCCCGTGTGCGGCGAGGCGAGCGGCGGGGCCTGCAGGGCGCGCTGCGCGGTTCGCTCGCGCAGCGCGTCGAGATAGGTGGTGCTGGGTGCGGTCGGACGGCCGAGATCGCGACGGGCGTTCACGCCGCGGGCTCCAGGAGGGCGCGCAGGCGACCCAGCCGGAGGTCGAGGTCGCGCTGTGCGGCCGCAGCCGCCTCCGCCGGGAGATACCAGTGGATGGCCGCGAGACGCGTCGAGCCGTCCTCCGGCGCGAGCGTCAGCTCCAGCCGCGAGCCCGGTGGGAAGGCGGGCGGGGCGTCCGCCGACGCGGGTTGCGCCGGATCCCACGCGATGAGGAGGCGGCGGGCGGGGACGACCTCCAGCACATGGCCCGTGGTGGTCACGCCCGCGTCCGTCGACGCGACCCGGCCACCGGCCCGCGACTCGAACTGCACCCGCTCGCCGAGCCATCTGCTCAGTCGGGCCGGGTCGGTCAGCGCGGTGAACACGGCCGACGGCGAGCGGTGGACGTCGATCGCCGCACGCACCTCAGCCACGAGCGGCCCACTCCCGGGCGATCGCCTCGTGGCTCGCGGCGCGGGCGTCCGGGTCGTGCGTGATCGTGGTCAGCACGAGCTCGTCGGCGCCGGTGGCGTCCCGCAGCGTCTCGAGCCGGTCGGCGACGGCCTCGGCCGTCCCGACGAAGCGGGTGCGCACGCGGTCGCTGACGAGGCGCTCGTCCTCGGCCGACCACGCGATGGCGGCCGCCTCCGCCGGGGACGGGTACGGGATGGCACCGACTCCGGTGCGGATGCTGCGGACCCAGGCGCCGTACCCGGACGCGAGTTCCTGAGCGCGCTCGGCGGTCTCCGCCGCGACCACGTCGGCGGAGACGACGACATGGGGACGGGCGAGACGTGGGGAGGGGAGGAAGCTGCGCCGGTACTCCTCGACCGAGACGAGCACTCCGCTCGGTGCGCTGTGGTAGTTCGCCGCGAACGGCAGGCCGAGGCGGCCGGCGAGCCGGGCGGTGAGCGTCCCGCTGCCGAACAGCCGCAGCTCGGGCCCCGCTCCGGCCACGCCGAGGGCGACCCGCTCCTCGCCGGCGCCGACGCCGTCGCCGAGAAGGGCGAGCACCGTCTCGATCTGATCGGCGAAGTCCGCGCCGCCCTCGCCGCGGGTCAGGAGCGCGCCGAGCGTGCGGTACTTCGGGGCGGCGAAGATCCGCTCGAACCGGAAGGGCTCCGGGATGAGCAGGCCACCCGCGGTGACCGATTCCGCCGTCGTCGCGGGAGCGCTCGGACCGCCGGTGGCGAGCCCGGAACGCCCCACCCCGAGATCGATGCGGCCGGGGAAGGCGGCATCGAGCAGGGCGAACTCTTCGGCGACGGTGGCCTCGGTGCTCTGCGGGCCGAGCTGGATGGCGCCGGAGCCGAGCCGGATGCGCTCGGTCGCCGCCCCCGCGAGCGCGATGAGCGCGGCGGGGGACGACCCGATCACTCCGGGATTGAAGTGGTGCTCGGCGAACCAGTAGCGCGTGTATCCCGCGGCTTCGGCGCGCCGCACCAGCTCCAGGGAGGCGGCCACGGCCTCGCGCGGGCCCGAACCGCTCGACACCGGGACGAGGTCGAGGACGCCGAGCGGGATGGCCGTCACGATGCCGCCTCCACCCGCGCCGAGGTGCTGCCGGAGGGATCGCCCACGCCGAGGTTCCCGCGCAGCGTCGACTGCTCGTACTCCGTGCGCAGCACCCCGCGCTCCTGGAGCAGGGGCACGACCCGGTCGACGAACTCGTCGATCCCGTGCGGGACGACCGCACCCGACAGCACATAGCCGTCGGCCGCGCCGGTCTGCGCCGCATCGTCGAGCTGGGCGGCGACGGAGTCGGGGGTGCCGACGAACTCGTGCCGCGTCGTCCGCGCGGCGACGAGCTGCCGGATGCTCCAGTCGCGCTCCTGCGCGAGCGCATGCCACTCCCGGGCGGCGGCGAGCGGGTCGTCCACCCGCCGCGCCTGACCCTGGGTGAGCTGTTCGCCGGCCTCGGCCGGGGGAGCGGGCACCGGCCCCTCCGGGTCGTGGGCCGACAGGTCGGTGCCCCAGATCTGCTCGAGCAGATGGATCGCGGTCTGCGGGGTGACCTGCTGGAGGGAGAGGTCGTGGGCGCGCTCCGCGGCCTCGGCCTCGGTGTCGCCGAGCACGATGCTCACCGCGGGGATCACGAGGATGCTGTCGGGGTCCCGTCCGGCTGCCAGCGCACGCGAGCGCACGTCGGCGCGGAAGGCACGCCCGTCGGCGGGCTCGCCGTGCCGGCTGAAGATCACGTCCGCAGTCCGGATGGCGAAATCGCGCCCGGCGGGGGAGTCGCCCGCCTGCACCAGCACCGGCCGGCCCTGCGGCCCCGGCTCGACCGGGAACCAGCCGTGGGTGTCGAAGAACTCGCCCGAGAACCGGTACGGCTCCGGCCCGTCGGCCGACCAGCTGTCCCAGAGCAGCGTCGCGAGCTCGACGAACTCCTCCGCACGCCGGTACCGGTCCTCGTACGCCAGGTAGCCTCCGCGGCGGAAGTTGGCGCCGGTGAATGCGTCGGAGGACGTCACGATGTTCCATCCCGCCCGCCCGGCGGAGAGATGGTCGAGGGAGGCGAGCTTGCGGGCGAGATCGTACGGTTCGTTGAAGGTGGCGCTGGCCGTGCCGACGAGTCCGATGTGCTCGGTCACGGCGGCGACGGCGGCGAGCACCGAGAGGTTGTCCGGCCGTCCCGCGACGTCGAGCTCGTGGATGCGGCCCTTGTGCTCGCGCACGCGCAGCCCCTCGGCGAGGAAGAAGTAGTCGAAGAAGCCGCGCTCGGCCGTGCGGGCGACGTGCTCGAACGTGCTGAAATCGATCTGGCTGCCCGCGCCGGGCGCGCTCCAGACCGTCCAATGGTTGACGCCGGGGACGCCGGCCGCCAGCCGGAGCCGGCGCTTGTTCTGTGCTGTCATGGTTCTCCTCGGGTCACGCGGCGAAGCGGTTGCGGGGGCGGTCGAGACCGAGGCGGTCGCGCAGGGTGCCGCCACGGGGGTGCTCGGGCAGGAGGCCGCGGCGGCGCAGGGCGGGGACGAGCAGGTCGCCGATCGCGGGCAGGTCGCGGTGCGCCGAGGCGGGGCGGAGCCGCACGCCCTCGATCCCGGCCGCTGCGAACGTTCCGATGAGGTCGGCGAGCGACTCGGGATCCGTCGCGTGCACCGGGGTGTCGCTCACGAAGGCCTCGCCGTCGAGCGCATCCCATTCGGCGAGGCGGCGCCGTGCGTCTCGTGCGTCGGGCTCGAGGACGATCACGATGTCGGCGAGGATGCGCACCGGCTCGGGCTCGAACCGCTCGGTCGCCTCGATCGCGCGGATCTCCCGCACGATGCGAGCCGCGTCGGCGGCATCGGCGGGTGTGACGTAGACCACGTCGGCGGAGCGGGCCGCGAGACGGTACGGGATCTCGGCGTGGGCGAGCACGGTCACGACCGGCTGCCCCTGCGGAGGACGGGGCGTGATCGAGGGCCCCGCGATGCGGATTGCGGCGCCCTCGACGTCGACGTGGTGCAGCTTGTCGCGGTCGAGGAAGCGGCCGGTCGAGACGTCGCGGATGACGGCGTCGTCCTCCCAGCTGTCCCAGAGACGGCGCACGACGGCGACGAACTCGCCCGCCTCGTCGAACAGGCGGGCGAGCTGTTCGGGCCCATCGGGCGCGGTGAGCAGGGCGGGCCCGAGCTCGGGCAGGGAGCGGCGCCCGACGTTGGCGCCCTCGCCCGGCCTCCCGAGCTGCACCTTCCACCCCGCGCGCCCCTCGCTGGTGTAGTCGAGGGTCGCGAGCTGGGTGGACGCGTGGAACGGCTCGGACTCGAGGACGCTGGTGGTCGGCACCAGGCCGATCCGGTCGGTGCGCCGGGCGACGAAGTTCGCGAGCTGGAGGGCGTCGAGCCGACCGCGGATCCGGTCGGTGCGTGTCGGCGTCGCGACGCTCAGGGCGTCCTCGAAGGTGAGGAAGTCGGCTCCGGCGGCCTCGGCGCGCCGCGCCTGCTCCACCCAGTAGGACGGCCGGAACACGGTGGACGCGGGGATGCCGGCGTCCCTCCATGCGGCCGGGTGCCATCCCGCTCCTTCGAGCGCGACGGCGAGGATCAGCTGGTCGCTCATGTCTGGAACCACCCTCCTGTTCGTACGGTTGCGAGGCAGGTTCGCAGAGCGCCCGCGCCCGGGTCGAGGGCGGCTGTCACGCGGCGTCACGAGCGTCACCGTGGGTAACGCGGGCTTGCGCGCGCGGGGACGGGCACCATCCACGCCTGACCCCTCACCCCCCGGATCGGGGGTCGGCACGTGACGGCCCGGGGCGCGTCTCGCAGCCGGTCGAAAGGATTCATCGCTAGTATTTCCCGCATCCCCCGTGATCCCGACCCCGAAAGGCATGGCATGACGGACCTGCCGCGACGGCACCAGCGAGCCCGAGGCCCGCTCCCCGTCCGCCACGGCCGGTTGCAACGCCGCCGGGCGGTGGGCCGCGTCTTCGCCCTCCTGGCAGGCACGCTCGCGGTCGTCCTGGTCAGCGTCGGCGGAGTTGGGGCGTACGCGGTGTGGGATGTCGCCCGATCGGTCAAGACCGGCGTGAAGCTGGTCTCGCTTCCGGGACACACGCAGCAGGCGATCCCGGACGTCGCGGCGATGGAGGGCGGCATCAACGTCCTGATCGCCGGCACCGACAGCCGTTCCGGTCTCGGCGGGATCTACGAGTCCTCCGACGAGCAGGACGCCAGCAGCGGCGAAGGCAACAACGACGTCACGATGCTGCTGCACATCGCGCAGGACCACAAGAGCATGATGGTCGTCAGCTTTCCCCGCGACCTGATGATCGCCATCCCGGACTGTCCCTCGCCGAACGGCGGGACGGTCGACGGAAGCGACTACGCCCAGTTCAACACCGCGCTCTCCCGTGGCGGCCTGGCCTGCGTCGTGCTCACGGTCGAGAAGATGACCGGCCTCACGATCCCGTTCGGGGCCGTGATCAACTTCGCCGGGGTGAGCGGGATGTCGACCGCGGTCGGCGGCGTCAGCGTGTGCCTCGCCTCGCCGGTCGTGGACAAGTACACGAACCCGCCGCTCGACCTGCCGGCCGGGACCAGCGAGCTCGTCGGCGACGAGGCGCTCTCGTTCCTGCGCAGCCGTCATGGCGTCGGCGACGGCAGCGACCTCGGCCGCATCTCGAACCAGCAGGTGTTCCTGTCCGCCCTCGCCCGCAAGGTCGTGAGCGGCGGCGTGCTCTCCAACCCGGTGCAGCTCTACGGCCTGGCGAAGGCGGCCGTGGACAACGTCACGCCGTCGGAGAGCCTGAGCAACCCCACGACGCTGGTGCAGATCGCGTTGGCGGTCAAGGACACCGGCCTCGAGAACATGGTGTTCGTGCAGTATCCGGCGGTCACCGACCCCGACAACGTGAACCGCGTCGTGCCGCAGACGTCCGCCGCGCGGGCGCTGAACGAAGCGCTGGTCAACGATGTCGCGGTGAAGCTGACCGGATCGACGGGGCGCGCGGCGGAGGATCCGAACGCGACGAACACGCCGACCCCGGGCGACACGACCTCCTCGGACGCCCCGACGGCCGATGCCGGCGCGACGACCGACGCCGCCGCGACGCCCGCGCCGGACGCCACCTCGTCCGCCGTCGAGCTGCCGTCCTCCATCACCGGCCAGACCGCCGCGCAGCAGACCTGCACCAAGGGCAACGAGTAACGCTCCCGCACGCTTGCACCGGCGGCCCCGGGGCCGTTGAATGAGTCCATGGCCGCCGAACGCATGACCTCCCTTCAGCTGAGAGTCCTGATCATCGCCATCCTGGCGAGCTTCGTGGCCTTCCTCGACGGCGCCGTGATCAACGTGGCGCTGCCGGCGATCGACAAGGAGCTGGGCGGCGGACTGCCGCTGCAGCAATGGGTGGTCGACGGCTACCTGGTCACGCTCGGCTCGTTCATCCTGCTCGCCGGCTCGCTCTCGGACGTGTTCGGCCGCAAACGCGTGCTGTACGCGGGTCTGATCGGGTTCGGGATCACGTCACTGCTCTGCGCCTTCGCGCCGACGGGGGTCTTCCTCGTCGTTGCGCGTGCGCTCCAGGGCGTCGCGGGCGCCCTGCTGGTGCCGAGCTCCCTGGCCATCATCATCTCCCGGTTCGACGGGGCGGCCCAGGCCAAGGCGATCGGCCGCTGGACGGCGTGGACCGGCATCGCGATGATCGCGGGACCGGTGATCGGCGGGGTCTTCGTCGACACGCTGTCCTGGCGCTGGGTGTTCGTGATCAACGTGATCCCGATCGCGATCACGCTCGCCCTGATGTTCACCCTCAAGGAGAACGATCACGGCACGGGCGGCCGGGTGGACGTGCTGGGGGCGATCTTCGGATCCGTCGGCCTGGCCGGCACGGTCTTCGCGCTGATCGAGCAGGGCGCGTTCGGCTGGGGGAGTCCGCGGGTGTGGATCCCGCTGGTCGTCGGCCTGCTCTCGCTCGCGGCGTTCTTCGTCGTCGAGAACCGCGTGGCACAGCCGATGCTCCCGCTCGCCCTGTTCCGGGTGCACAACTTCTGGGTCGGCAACATCGCGACGGCCTTCGTCTACGGCGCACTGTCCTTCGGTCCGCTGATGGTGACGCTGTTCCTCCAGCAGGTCGCCGGGTTCTCGGCGATCGCAGCCGGGTTCGTGTTCATCCCCTCCACGCTGTGCATGCTCCTGCTCTCGGGGTTCTTCGGCGGCCTGGCGGGCAAGTACGGGCCACGGTTCTTCATGGCCGTGGGGCCGGTGGTCGCGTCGGTCGGGTTCCTCTGGCTGCTGCTGGCCGACGCGCACGTGAGCTACTGGGTCGGGCTGCTGCCGGCCGTCCTGCTCTTCGGCGTCGGGCTCTCGATGACCGTCGCTCCGCTGACGAGCGCGATCCTCGGCGCCATCCACCCGGTTGAGGCGGGGATCGCCTCCGCCGCCAACAACGCGGTGTCGAGGATCGCCGGGCTGATCACGGTGGCGATGGCCGGACTGATCATCGGGCAGCAGCTCGATGTGGACGGGTTGCATCGCGCGATGATCGCCACCGCTGCGCTCCTCCTGGCCGGGGGCATCGTCTCGGCCGTCGGCATCCGCAACAAGGAGCCGGTCGCCGAGCCGGTTCAGGCGGTCACGACGGACTGACCCGCCAGCGCCAGCATGACGACGTCGATGAGGGCGCACGTCATGATGAGCTGCATCAGGAGGCGGGTCGGGCTCCGGCGCAGCAGCAGCACGACGCCGACGACCACGGCGGCCAGACCCAGCAGCAGGCCGATCAGGAGCACCGGACGCACCGGCCATCCCGGGCCGAAGGCGACGAGGGCGGTGGCGACGGCGAGGCAGGCGAACGCCGCGAACCCGCTGCGGCGGGCGCCGAGACGGTGGGGCAGCCCGCGGATGCCGGTCTCGGCGTCGTCGGCGAGATCGGGGAGGACGTTCGTGATGTGGGCGGCGACCCCGAGCAGCGCTCCGGCGGCGAGCACCCAGAGCGCGGGAGGCGCCGGCGTCTCCTGCCCCAGCGTCGCGATCGCGGGCAGCAGCCCGAAACTCACAGCGAACGGCGCGAACGACCAGACGGTCGACTTGAGGCCGAGGTTGTAGGCCCATCCGCCCGCGATCGCCACCGCGTGCGCGGCGAGGGCCGCCGGGCCGAGGAGCAGGGTGACGAGCAGCGCCAGCACGAGGGCGGTGAACGCGGCCGCGCGCACGGCGACGACCGGGATGTCGCCGCGGGCGGCCGGCTTGTCCGCGCGGGAGACGGCACGGTCGCGCGCGGCGTCCAGCCAGTCGTTCGACCAGCCGATCGACAGCTGGCCGAGCAGGATGGCGACCGCGAGCACGAGAAGGCGGCCCGGCGGGTAGCCGAGGCCGAGGCCGAGACCCGCTGCGACCGCCGTGACGACGAGAGTGGGTCCCGGGTGCGAGGCGAGCAGCAGGGAGGTCACGCGGTTCGCCATGCCCGTCATCGTAGACCGCGGGCGCGTTTGCAAGAGACTTGCGCGGATTTGCAACGTCTTGCGTAGACTCTCGGCATGTCGAAACGTCTCGCCGAGGTCGCGCGCAAGGTCGGAGTCAGCGAAGCCACCGTGAGCCGCGTGCTCAACGACAAGCCCGGCGTCTCGGACGCCACCCGCCAGGCCGTCCTCACCGCCCTCGATGTGCTGGGCTACGAGCGGCCGACCAAGCTCCGGGGGGAGCGCGCGCGGCTCGTCGGCCTGGTGCTCCCCGAGCTGCAGAACCCGATCTTCCCCGCGTTCGCCGAGATCATCGGGGGCGCCCTCGCGCAGAACGGGTACACGCCCGTGCTGTGCACCCAGACGGCCGGCGGCATCTCCGAGGCGGACTGGGTCGAGCTCCTCCTGCAGCAGCAGGTCTCCGGTGTCGTCTTCGTCGGCGGCGCCTACGCGCAGGTCGGTGCGTCGCACGAGCACTATGACCGGCTGCGCGATCTCAACCTGCCGACCGTGCTGGTGAACGCCCCGGTCGACGAGCTGCACTTCGCCACCGTCTCGTGCGACGACTCCGTCGCGACGGCGCAGGCCCTGGGCCACCTGCGTTCGCTGGGGCACGAGCGCATCGGCCTGCTGCTGGGGCCGCGCGACCACGTGCCCTCGATGCGCAAGCTCGCCGCGGCGCGCCGGCTGACGGCGGAGTGGGGGACGCCGCTCGACGAGGGCCTCGTCGTGCACTCCCTCTATTCGCTCGAGGCGGGCCAGGCCGCGGCCGCCCGGCTGCTGGCGGCCGGCGTCAGCGCGATCGTGTGCGCGAGCGACCCGATGGCGCTGGGGGCCATCCGCGCGGCCCGCCGTGCCGGGCTGTCGGTGCCGCGGGACGTCTCGATCGTCGGCTACGACGACTCGGCGCTGATGAACTGCACCGAGCCGCCGCTGACCACCATCCGTCAGCCGATCGAGCCGATGGGGCGCACGGTGATCGAGCTGCTGCTGCGACAGATCTCGAGCGACTCGGCGATCCGCGACGAGCTCTTCTTCGAGCCGGAGCTCGTCGTCCGAGGGTCGACAGCGCCGGCCTGATCGGCTCCGCAGCGTGCAATCCGCTGCAAAAGTACGCAAGCGAATTACTCATTGTTGAGTTCTTGCATCATCTTGTCGCGTTAGCTACATTTCGGTGAGCAGCGACGATGCCGAGGGCAGCGTCGCGACCGACGCGGCCCCATCGAGAGGGCCGCCCGATGCGAAGGGCTCACCGTGGACCTCTCCGTGCTGACCGGCTCCGATGCCGGGCACCGCACCGCCGACGCGGCCGCCGCCGGCGTCGCCGCCGCGCAGACGCCGTCATCGGCGCCCGCGGCCGACGACGCCTCCTGGTGGCGCAGCGCGGTCATCTACCAGATCTACCCGCGCAGCTTCGCCGACGGGAACGGCGACGGCGTGGGAGACCTGGCGGGCGTGCGGCAGCACCTGGACTACCTCAAAGACCTGGGCGTCGACGCGCTCTGGTTCACGCCCTGGTACGTGTCGCCCCTCGCCGACGGCGGCTACGACGTGGCCGATTACCGCCGCATCCACCCGGCGTTCGGCGATCTCGCGGAGGCGGAGGCGCTGATCGCCGATGCGCTCGCCCTCGGCATCCGCACCATCATCGACGTCGTCCCGAACCACGTGTCGGACCAGCACCCCTGGTTCCAGGCTGCCCTCGCCGCCGGCCCCGGGTCGCCGGAGCGCGACCGCTTCTGGTTCCGCCCCGGCCGGGGGGAGACCGGGGAGCTGATGCCGACCAACTGGGTCTCCAACTTCTCGGGCGACACGTGGACGCGCACGACGGATCCCGACGGCACGCCCGGCGAGTGGTACCTCCACCTCTTCAGCCCCGAGCAGCCCGACCTCAACTGGAACCATCCCGATGTGCGCCGGGAGCACGAGGAGATCCTGCGGTTCTGGTTCGACCGGGGCGTGGCCGGGGTCCGGATCGACTCCGCCGCCCTCCTGGTCAAGGATCCCGCGCTGCCCGAGGTGCCGGAGGCGCCGGCGGCGGGGGAGCACCCCAACCAGGACAGGGACGAGCTGCACGAGATCTACCGCTCGTGGCGCGGGATCGCCGACTCGTACCCCGGCACGCGTGTGCTGGTGGGGGAGATCTGGCTGCCCGACATCGACCGCTTCGCGATGTACCTGCGACCGGACGAGCTGCACACCGCCTTCAACTTCGACTTCCTCGCCCGGCCGTGGGAGGCCACCGAGCTGCGCGCCTCGATCGACGAGACCCTCGCAGCACACGCGCCGGTGGGGGCTCCGAGCACCTGGGTGCTGTCGAACCACGACGTGACCCGGCCCGTGACCCGCTATGGCCGCGAGGACTCGTCCTTCGCCTTCGTCAAGAAGCGCCGGGGCACCCCGACGGACCTCGAGCTCGGCCGACGGCGCGCCCGCGCCGCCGCCCTGCTCACCGCGGCGCTGCCCGGTTCGCTCTACCTCTACCAGGGCGACGAGCTCGGCTTGCCGGAGGTCGAGGACCTGCCGGCCGAACGTCTCGAGGACCCGATGCACTTCCGGTCCGGCGGGGTCGACCCGGGGCGCGACGGCTGCCGCGTGCCCCTGCCCTGGCGCGGCGCGACCGCCCCCTTCGGCTTCAGCCCGAGCGGATCGGCGGCCGAGCCGTGGCTCCCGCAGCCGGCCGGGTGGGCCGCCCTGACCGTCGAGGCGCAGCAGAGCGACCCCGGCTCGATGCTCTGGCTCTACCGGCAGGCGCTCCGCCTCCGCCGGACGGAGCCGGGCCTCGGCGACGGCCCCTTCGCGTGGCTCGACGCACCGGACGGCGTCCTCGCCTTCGCTCGCGGCGAGCGCTTCGTCAGCGTCACCAACCTCTCGGCGCGGTCCGTCCCGCTCCCGGACAACGACGCCATCCTGCTCAGCAGCAGCCCTCTCGACGAGGGCCTGCTGCCTCCCGACTCCACGGCGTGGCTACGAACACAGCACCGGCCGCCGGAGCCCAGCACCACCAGCACCACTCACACCACCAGCACCACTCACTGAGAGAACCCCTCACCACTCACTGGAAGGAACACCGACAATGAAGTCACCACGCACGATCGCGGCCGTCGCCGCGGTCGCCCTCGCCGGGGCCGGCGTCCTGGCGGGCTGCTCGTCCGCCGGCTCCGACTCGAGCGACGGCAAGACCCACATCACCGTCGCCAGCCTCATCCCGGGCAGCGACAAGGCCGCGTTCAAGGCGTTCGACGACCGCGTCAAGGAGTTCGAGAAGGCCAACCCCGACATCGTCGTGAAGTCGGAGGAGTACCAGTGGACGGGCCCGACGTTCGCCACGCAGCTCGCGGGCGGGACCCTCCCGGACGTCTTCAACGTGCCGTTCACCGATTCGCAGTCGCTGATCCAGGCGGGCCAGCTCGCGGACATCACCGCCGAGGTGAACAAGCTCCCGTACGCGTCGAAGTTCAACGAGAACGTGCTCGCGGTCGCCAAGGACGGCGACAAGATCTACGGGATCCCCTACGGCCCGTACGCGATGGGACTGTCGTACAACCGCGACATCTTCACCAAGGCCGGCCTCGACCCCGACAAGCCCCCGACGACGTGGGACGAGGTGCGCGCCGACGCCAAGACGATCTCGGAGAAGGTGCCCGGCGTCGCCGGCTACATGCAGATGACGCAGGGCAACACCGGCGGCTGGGAGCTGACCACCACCGTGTACGCCCGCGGCGGCCGCATGGAGACCACCGACGGCGGCAAGACGAAGGTCACCACCAACAACCCGGTGACCAAGGAAGCCCTGCAGTGGCTGAAGGACCTGCGCTGGAAGGACAACTCGGTCGGCAGCAACTTCCTGCTCGACTGGTCGGGCATTAACCAGGCGTTCGGCGCCGGGCAGATCGCGATGTACCCGTCCGGCTCCGACGTGCTCACCTCGCTCGTGCAGCAGAACGCGGTCGACCCGAAGAACTACGGGCTGACCATGCTGCCGATCGACAGCAGCAACAAGGACGCCGGAGTGCTCGCCGGCGGCAACGTCGCTGCCGTCAGCCCCAAGTCGTCGCAGGCGCAGAAGGACGCCGCAGTGAAGTGGATCGACTTCTACTACATGCAGAAGCTGCTCAACCAGGACCAGGCCGTCGCCGACGCCAAGGTGCTGGTGAAGTCCGGCCAGCCCGTCGGCGTGCCGACCCTGCCGGTCTTCGACAAGGCCACCTACGACCAGAACATGGAGTGGATCAAGGACGAGATCAACGTGCCGCAGGAGAACGTGGCGCCCTTCACGGACAAGATCTTCGACGCGAACCTGGTCCCCGAGCCGAACAAGCACACCCAGGAGCTGTACGGCGCGCTCGACACGGTCGTCCAGGCCGTGCTGACGGACCAGAACGCCGACATCGATCAGCTGCTGACCAAGGTCGACTCCGACATCCAGAAGCTCGTCGACGCCGACAAGTGACAGCGACGGGAGGCCGGCGGCGCAGCGCGCGCCGCCGGCCGCCCGCACAACGCGAGAGAGTGACCCGCGCATGACCGCGATCGACCGATCCCGCCCGGCCGTCCGCCGGGCGAGACGCACGCCCCTGACCTGGATCCGCGGCGGCGGACTCAGCTCCCTGCTCTTCCTGCTGCCGATGCTCGTGATCTTCGGCGTCTTCTCCTGGTGGCCCATCGTCCGCAGCGTCGTGATGAGCTTCCAGCACACCAACCTCGTGACGCCGCCCACGTGGGTCGGCTGGGACAACTTCGTCGAGGTGGCGAACGACCCGCTGTTCTGGACCGCCGTGGGCAACACCGCCTGGTTCGCGCTGCTGGCGCTCATCCTCGGCTACCCGATCCCGCTGATCGCCGCCGTGCTGATGAGCGAGGTCAAGCGCGCCAAGGGCCTCTACAGCGCCCTGGCCTACCTGCCGGTGGTGGTTCCGCCGGTCGTGGCCGTGCTGCTCTGGAAGTTCTTCTACGACGCGCGGCCCACCGGCGTGTTCAACACCATCCTCGGCTGGGTGGGCATCCCGCCGCAGCCCTGGATCCAGGATGCGACGCAGGCGATGCCGTCGCTCGTCGTCGAGGCGACCTGGGCGGCCGCCGGCGGCACGATCATCATCTACCTCGCGGCGATCACCGGTGTGGCGCCCGAGCTGTACGACGCGGCGGAGGTGGACGGCGCGAGCATCTGGCGCAAGATCTGGCACGTCACGCTCCCGCAGCTGCGCGGCGTGCTGCTGATCACGCTCATCCTGCAGATCATCGGCACCGCCCAGGTGTTCCTCGAACCGTTCCTCTTCACCAGCGGCGGCCCGGTCAACTCGACGGTGACGATCCTGCTGCTGATCTACCGCTACGCCTTCCAGAACTCGCTCGGGGGCGACTACGGCGCCGCGACGGCGCTGAGCCTGATGCTCGCCGCCTTCCTGGCGGTGCTCTCCCTCGTGTACTTCCGCCTCACCAAGTCCTGGAGCCAGAATTGAGCACGTCGACCCAGCTGCCGCCCGAGGTCGCCTCCGTGGTGACCGCCGTCGTCGAAGAGGGCGCGAGCCCGGAACCGCCCCGCCGCCGACGCCGGCGGCGCCGACCGCAGGCGGACGCCGACCGCGGCATCCTCTCGATCTCCGACCGCCGCAAGCGCGGGGTGCGCTGGAGCTCGCGGGTCATCAACACGGTGCTCCTGATCGTGCTGATCGTCGTGGGCCTCGGCCCGCTGCTCTGGCTCGCCAAGTCGGCGATCACCCCGACGGCAGACACGCTGAAGACGCCGATGGCGCTCTTCCCCAACGGAGTGGACTGGGCGAACCTGTCCACCGCCTGGTCGACGGTCCACATCGACGTGCAGTTCGTCAACACGATCTGGGTCGCCGCCGGATCCTGGGCGGCCCAGGTGCTGGTCGCCACCACCGCCGGCTACGCGCTCAGCGTGCTCCGGCCGAAGTACGGCAAGGTGCTGTACGGGATGATCCTCTGCACGCTGTTCGTGCCGTCCGTCGTGTTGCTGGTGCCGCTGTACCTCACCATCCTGAACCCGCCGCTGCTCGGGCAGTCGCTGATCAACACCTTCTGGGCCGTCTGGCTGCCGGCCGGGGCGAGCGCCTTCAACGTGGTGCTCGTCAAGCGGTTCTTCGACAACCTGCCGCGCGAGGTGTTCGAGGCGGCGCGGACGGACGGGGCCGGGCCGTTCCGGCTGTTCTGGTCGATCGTGCTCCCGATGTCGAAGCCGATCCTCGGCGTCGTGTCGGTGTTCGCGATCATCGCGGCCTGGAAGGACTACCTCTGGCCGCTGCTCGTGCTGCGCGATCCGGGCATCCAGCCGCTGTCGGTGCGCCTGCCCACATTGCAGGCGGCGATCCAGCTCGACGTGTACCTCGCCGCCCTGGCGATCTCCACGCTGATCCCGATCGTGCTGTTCCTGATCTTCCAGGGGCTGTTCCTGCGCAGCGCCGGGCTCGGAGGCGCCGTCAAGGGGTGACGGTTAGCATCGGGGGATGCGGACGACGAAGCGGTGGACGGTGCTGGGCGCCGTCGCCGCTCTCGTCGCCGCCTCCGTCGGGCTCGCGGGCTGCGCGTCGGCGGGCCCCGCACCCGTGTCCACGACGCGCGCGGCGACCGACTCGTCGACGCCCACACGCACGCCGACGCCGACGCCCGATCCCGTCGCCGCCTACGCGGACGCCCGGCTGGCGAACATGACCCTGCGGCAGAAGGTCGCGAGCCTCTTCATGCTGCACGCCTCCGGGACGGATGCCGCCGCTCTCCGCGGGTTCCTCGACCGGTACGGGCTCGGCGGCATGATCCTGATGGGCGACAACATCCCCGCGACACCGGAGGCGTTGGCTGCGCAGACCGCGACGATGCGCGCCTCCGACCCGGCCCTCCCGCCGCTCATCGGCATCGACGAGGAGGGCGGCGACGTCACGCGACTGCCCTGGGACGGCCAGCCCGGCGGGGAGGGGCTGCGCGGCCAGGACCCGGATGCGGCCCGGCGTGCGTTCTCCGCACGGGCGGCCCTGCTGCGGCAGGCGGGCGTGAACCTCAATTTCGGCGTCGTCGCCGATGTGACCGCCGACCCGCACTCGTTCATCTCCGATCGCGTGCTCGGCACCGACCCGAGTGCCGCCTCCGCCCGCGTGGCGGGTGCCGTGGCCGGGGAGCACGGCGCGGTGCTGAGCACCCTGAAGCACTTCCCCGGGCACGGGGAGACCGATGCGGATTCGCACCTCACCGTGCCGACGACGCCGGTGTCGCGTGCCGAGTGGGAGGCGCGCGACCTCCCGTCGTTCCGGGCCGGCATCGACGCGGGCGCCGAGGTCGTGATGTTCGGCCATCTCGTCTACAGCCAGGTCGACGCCGAACCCGCCTCGCTCTCGGCGACGTGGCACCGCATCCTGCGCGACGAGGTGGGCTTCCACGGCATCACGATCACCGACGACCTGCGGATGCTGCAGGACACCGGGCTGCCGAAGTACCAGGACGCCGGGGCCAACGCGGTCGCCGCGATCGCCGCGGGCAACACGATGGTCCTGATGGTGCAGGGGGCCGGCACCGACCCCGGGGCGATGATCGACGCGGTCGTCGCGGCCGTCGCGGACGGTCGCATCCCGGCTGCGCAGATCGACGCGGATGCCCGCGCGCTGCTCGTCCTCCGGCACTCGCTCGCCACCGAAGAGTGACGCGTCAACTTTTTTTCGCGGAATCGGAATAGACCGAGGGTCCATACGCTTGCATGTACCTGAGCGGGGCGTAGCGTCGTCCGCCGCTCCGCAGCAGAGACCACCGATTCTCAAGGAGATCAGCGAATGACCATCGACATCCCCGGCTACAAGGCGGGCACCTGGACCATCGACCCCACGCACAGCGAGGTCGGCTTCAGCATCCGCCACCTCATGATCAGCAAGGTCAAGGGCACGTTCGAGAACTTCGACGCCACCTTCGTCACCGCCGAGAACCCGCTCGACTCGACCGTCACGGCCAAGGCCGACGTCGCCTCGGTCAACACGAAGAACTCGGACCGCGACGCGCACCTGCGCACCGGCGACTTCTTCCTCGCCGAGGAGCACCCGACCATCGACTTCGTGTCGACCGGCGTGCGCCACGAGGACGGCGACTTCCTCGTCGACGGCGATCTGACGATCAAGGGCGTCACCAAGCCGGTCACGTTCGAGTTCGACTTCGGCGGCTTCGGCCAGGACCCGTACGGCAACTACAAGGCCGGCGCGACCGCGAAGACCAAGATCAACCGCGAGGACTTCGGCCTCACCTACAACGCCGCCCTCGAGACCGGCGGCGTGCTGCTGGGCGAGGACGTCACCATCACGCTCGAGCTCCAGGCCGTCCTGCAGCAGGCCTGACCTCCTCCGCGCGACAAGCCGCCGAGCACGCAGATCCCTGCGCGCTCGGCGGCTTTTCGTGCACCCCGGGGCGAGGCGACCTCAGTGGCCGATGAGCGGCCCGAGCGCACGGGCGAGGAGGGAGGAGCGGCCGGTCGCGTGCTCCTCGAGGTCGGCCCCCTCCATCGCCACCAGACCCGCGTTCGCGCCGAGGAAGCGCAACGGCTCCGGTTCCCACTCGCGGGAGCGGTGACCGACCCAGGGCAGGGTCGTGAGGGCGGACTCCCGGCCGGCGATCAGATCGGCGAGCGTGCGGCCGGCGAGGTTCGTCGTGCTGAGGCCGTCGCCGACGTAGCCGCCGGCCCAGGCCTCCTTGCGGGCGGCGTCCACACCGACACTGGCGTGCCAGTCGCGGGGGACGCCCAGCGGGCCGCCCCAGTGGTGGGTGACGCGGGCTCCCGCGGCGTCGGGGAACATCTCGAACAGGGTGCGCACCAGATGGTCGCGCACGGTGCGCGATCGGTCGTACTCGGTGCGGATGGCGCTGCCCAGGTGGTAGCGCGCGCCGCGGCCCCCGAAGGCGAAGCGGTTGTCGGCGGTCCGCTGACCGTAGACGATGAGGTTGCGGAAGTCGGTGAACGTCTGGCCGTGATCGATGCCGATCCGCTCCCAGACCGCGTCCGGCAGCGGCTCGGTCGCGATCATCAGCGAGTAGAGCGGGAGGATGCGGCGCCCGACCTGCCCGATCTGCGACCCGTATCCCTCGGTCGCGTTGACCACGATGCCGGCGCGCACCGTGCGCTCCGCACCGGCCGATCGCACGCGGACGACCCCGTCCGCCCACGAGACCACCTCGGTCTGCTCGGCGATGGTGCCCCCGGCGCGCTCGACGGTGCGGGCGAGGCCGCGCACGAGCTTGCCCGGATGGATGCGCGCGCAGTCGGGGGTGGAGGTCGCGGCGATCGCGTCGGGCACGCCGAACCGGTCGCGCACGGTCTCGGTGCCCCAGAGCGCCACCCGGTCCACGCCGTACCGCTCCGACTCCGCGAACTCGGCACGGGCTGCGTCCAGCTGCGGGCGCGAGCGTGCGAAGGTGACCGTCCCGCCCAGCCGGTAGTCGCAGTCGATGCCCTCGGAGTCGGCCACCCGGCCGACCTCGTGCACGGTGTCGACCATGGCGCGGCGCTGAGCGACCGCGGCGTCGAAGCCGTACCGTTCCTCCAGCTTCGACGCGGACCACGGGAAGAGCGCGGAGCACCAGCCTCCGTTGCGGCCGGACGCCCCGAACCCGGCCACCTCCTTCTCCAGCAGCAGGACGCGCAGCGACGGGTCGGCCTGCAGCAGGTAGTACGCGGTCCAGAGGCCGGTCAGCCCGGCGCCGACGATCGCGACGTCGGCCTCGGCGTCGGCCGCCAGGCCGGGGCGCGGCACGAAGCCGCCTTCCGCCTCCGCGATGGAGTCGAACCAGAATCCGGTGCTGCGGTAGTCCATGCTTCTCCCTGTCGGATGGAATCGTCCACGGTGCGAGAAACGGGTCCGGCCTCCGCTCGCGCGGAGGCCGGACCCGCCTCGTGCAGTCGGGTACTGCGTCTTACAAGTGGTTGCTCGCCTCGGTGAGGACGGATTCGAGGATCTGGCGGATCTCGACGAACTCGTCCGGGCCGATGGTCAGCGGCGGGGCGAGCTGCACCACGGGGTCGCCGCGGTCGTCGGCACGGCAGTAGAGGCCCGCGTCGAACAGCGCCTTGGAGAGGAACCCGCGCAGCAGCCGCTCCGACTCGTCGTCGTCGAACGTCTCCTTGGTGTTCTTGTCCTTCACCAGCTCGATGCCGAAGAAGTAGCCGTCGCCGCGCACATCGCCGACGATCGGCAGGGTGAGGAGCTTCTCGAGCTCGGCGCGGAACAGCGGCGAGTTCTCGCGCACGCGCTCGTTGAGCTTCTCCTCCTCGAAGATGTCCAGGTTGGCCAGCGCGACCGCGCTGGAGACCGGGTGACCGCCGAAGGTGTAGCCGTGATAGAACGACGTGTTGCCGTGCTTGAAGGGCTCGTAGACCTTGTCGCTGATGATCGTCGCGCCGATGGGGGAGTAGCCGGAGGTCATGCCCTTGGCGCAGGTGATCATGTCCGGCACGTAGCCGTACTGGTCGCAGGCGAACATGTGGCCGATGCGGCCGAAGGCGCAGATGACCTCGTCGCTCACCATCAGCACGTCGTACTTGTCGCAGATCTCGCGCACCCGCTGGAAGTAGCCGGGGGGAGGCGGGAAGCAGCCGCCGGAGTTCTGCACCGGCTCGAGGAAGATCGCCGCGACGGTCTCCGGACCCTCGAACTGGATCATCTCCTCGATGCGGTTGGCGGCCCAGACGCCGAAGTCCTCGATGCTCTCGGTCGGTGCGCCCATCTCGCCGGCGCGGTAGAAGTTCGTGTTCGGCACGCGGAACCCGCCCGGGGTCAGCGGCTCGAACATCTCCTTCATGGCCGGGATGCCGGTGATCGCCAGGGCGCCCTGCGGGGTGCCGTGGTAGGCGACGGCGCGGGAGAGCACCTTGTGCTTGGTGGGCCGGCCCTGCAGCTTCCAGTAGTACTTGGCGAGCTTGAAGGCGGTCTCGACTGCTTCGCCGCCGCCGGTGGAGAAGAACACGCGGTTGAGGTCGCCCGGCGCGTAGTGCGCGAGCCGGTCGGCCAGCTCGATCGCGTTCGGGTGGGCGTACGACCAGATCGGGAAGAAGGCCAGCTGCTCCGCCTGCTTCGCCGCGACCTCGGCCAGCCGCTTGCGGCCGTGGCCCGCGTTGACCACGAACAGCCCCGAGAGGCCGTCGAAGTAGCGCTTGCCCTTCGAGTCCCAGATGTGGTGGCCCTCGCCGCGGGTGATGATCGGCACACCTTGGCCGTCCTCCATCACCGACTGGCGGGCGAAGTGCATCCAGAGGTGGTCCTTGGCCTTGGCCTGGAGCGTCGCCTCGTCGGAGGTGATCGGCTCGCCGAACGTTTCTACGGTTGTCATGGTTATCGTGTTCCCCAGTTGTAGAACTGTTTGTGGAGTTTGAGATAGACGAACGTCTCGGTCGACAGCACGCCGTCGAGCGTCCGGATCTCGGAGTTGAGCATCGTGATCAAGTCGAGGTCGTTCTCGCACACCACCTCGGCGAGGATGTCGTACGTCCCGGCCGTGAGGACGACGTAGTCGACGGCGGGCATCGCTGCCAGCTTGTCGGCGACCACGCGCGTGTCCCCGGAGACCCGGACGCCGATCATCGCCTGGCGGTAGAACCCGAGTTGCATCGGGTCGGTCACGGCCACGATCTGCATCACACCCGACTCGGTCAGCTTCTGGACGCGCTGGCGCACCGCCGCTTCGCTCAGACCGACGGCCTTGCCGATCTCGGCGTACGACTTGCGGCCGTCCACCTGGAGCTGCTCGATGATCGCCTTGGAGACGTCGTCGATCTGCGGAGCCTTCGCGCCGTTCGTTGCCCGAGGGGTACTCATGGAGCGATTCTGTCAGTGACAATGCACTCTGGCAAGCGATTCCGCACATTCCTGGCGCATTCGATGACGGAATCAGTAGACTCCCGGCCATGACCGAGCTGAAGAACTTCGTGAACGGCACGCATGTCGAGGCGCGAGGGGAGTCCTCCCTGCCCCTGATCGACCCGGCGACGGAGGAGGTCTACGCGACCTCCCCGGTCTCCACCGCCGACGACGTGGCCGACGCCTACCGCGCCGCGCAGACCGCATTCGAGACGTGGGGGAGCACCACCCCGGCCGAGCGCCAGCTCGCCCTCTTCCGCATCGCGGACGCGATGGAGGAGCGCGCCGAGGAGTTCGCCGACGCCGAGTCGCAGGACACGGGCAAGCCGCGCTCCACCCTGGTCGACGACGAGATCCTGCTCTCGGTGGATCAGATCCGCTTCTTCGCCGGCGCCGCCCGCAACCTGGAGGGCCGGTCGGCGGGCGAGTACATGCGCGACCACACCTCGTTCATCCGGCGCGAGCCGATCGGCGTCGTCGGGCAGGTCACCCCGTGGAACTACCCGCTGAACATGGCGGTCTGGAAGTTCGCGCCCGCGCTGGCCGCGGGCAACACGACGGTGCTGAAGCCGTCGGACACCACGCCCCTCTCGACCCTCCTGCTCGCCGAGGTGGCGGCCGAGTTCGTCCCGGCCGGCGTGCTGAACGTCGTGCTGGGCGACCGCAGCACCGGCGCCGCGATGACCGAGAACCCGATCCCGCAGCTGATCTCGATCACCGGGTCCGTGCGCGCGGGGATGGAGGTGGCCCGTGCCGCCTCCTTCGACCTCAAGCGGGTGCACCTCGAGCTGGGCGGCAAAGCGCCGGTCATCGTGTTCGACGACGCCGACATCCCGAAGGCCGTCGCGGGCATCGTCGCCGCGGGCTACTTCAACGCCGGCCAGGACTGCACCGCCGCCACCCGCCTGCTCGTCCAGGCCGGCATCCACGACGAGTTCGTCGCGGCGCTGGCCGAGTACGCGCGCGCCAACGCCCTCACCGGCGGACCGCGCGAGGACGGCATCCTGTACGGCCCGCTCAACAACGCGAACCAGCTCGCGCAGGTCAGCGGCTTCGTCGACCGCCTGCCCGACCACGCCACCGTCGAGCTCGGCGGCCGGCGCCAGGGCGACCGCGGGTACTTCTGGGAGGCGACGATCGTGTCCGGCCTGCGGCAGGACGACGACGCTGTCCAGAACGAGATCTTCGGACCGGTGCAGACCGTGCAGCGGTTCACCGACGAGGCGGAGGCGCTGCGCTGGGCGAACGGGGTGCAGTACGGTCTCGCCTCGTCCGTCTGGACGAAGGACCACGGTCGCGCGATGCGGTTCGCCAAGGGCCTCGACTTCGGCTGCGTGTGGATCAACACCCACATCCCGATCGTCGCCGAGATGCCGCACGGCGGCTTCAAGCACTCGGGCTACGGCAAGGACCTCTCCCAGTACGGCTTCGAGGACTACACCCGCATCAAGCACGTCATGAGCTACATCGGGGAGTGACGCTGCGCTGTTCGGGATTTAATCATCCTGTCCTATAGGTATTCGGCCCCGCCCTCCGCTACGCTGCCCACACACACATCGTCGTGTGGCGCTGATCCGGAAGGCATCCGATGTCCGCAGAACCCTCGACCTCGTCGGAGCTCGGGGACGGCGAGCACCTCGCCGTCCTCGGCTACGAGGACTCGTTCAACCGCTCGATGAGCCTGTGGGCGAACTTCGCCCTGGGCTTCACCTATCTCTCCCCGCTGGTGGGCGTGTACTCGCTCTTCGCCGTGGCGATGGCCACCGGAGGACCGCCGTCGATCTGGTGGATCGTCATCGTCGGCGCCGGCCAGTTCACCGTCTCGCTGGTGTTCGGCGAGGTCGTCTCGCAGTATCCGATCCACGGCGGCATCTACCCGTGGGCCCGGCGGCTCTGGGGGCGGCGCTACGCGTGGATGGCCGCCTGGGTCTACATCTGGGCGATGATCGTGACCATCACCGCCGTCGCCGAGTTCGGCAGCGGGTTCCTCGCGAGCCTGCTGGGCCTGCCGGTGACGAAGGAGGTCACGCTGCTGCTGACCGTGCTGCTGCTGGTCGTGGCCCTGGCCCTCAACTTCACCGGGACCAAGACGCTCGCCACGGTCGCGCGCATCGGGCTGGCGGCCGAGCTGATCGGCGTGATCGCCGTCGGCCTCTACCTGCTGATCTTCCAGCGCAAGCAGGAGTTCTCGGTCTTCTTCAACTCGATGGGGGTCGAGGGCAACGGGTCGTACCTGGCCGCGTTCCTCGGAGCCGCGCTGGCCGGCCTGTTCCTGTTCTACGGGTTCGAGGCCTGCGGCGATGTGGCTGAGGAGGTCGCCAACCCGGCGCGCCGCATCCCCATCGCGATGATGATGACGATCCTCGTCGGCGGTGTCTCGGCGCTCTTCGCCTTCGGAGGCTACGTGCTCGCCGCTCCCGACCTGCAGAAGATCGTGGCCGGTCAGGACGTCGACCCGATCCCCGAGATCCTGCAATCGTCGCTCGGGCCCGTCGGTGCGAAGATCTTCCTCGTCGTGGCCGTGACCGCGTTCCTGTCCTGCGTGCTCAGCCTCCAGGCCGCCGCGAGCCGTCTACTGTTCTCGTTCGCGCGCGACGGGATGGTGCCCGCGCACCGCTGGCTCGCGAAGGTGCCGCCACGGAGCAAGGTGCCGGTGAACGCCCTGATCGTCGCGTGCTCCATCCCGGTCGTGATCAGCTTGATCGTCTACGTCGGGCCGGACAGCCTGATCACCCAGGTGACGGCGTTCGCGGTGCTCGGGATCTACGTGGCGTTCCAGTCGGTCGTGCTCGCGTCGTTCCGGCAGCGGCTGCGCGGCTGGCGTCCGGCGGGGCCGTTCTCGCTCGGCGGCGCCGGGATCGTGATCAACGCGGTCGCGCTGCTCTACGGCATCTGCGCGATGATCCTGCTGGCGTGGCCGACCTCGACCGGCAACGTGTTCAACGACTGGATCGTGCTGATCGGCCTCGGCATCGTGGTCGTCACGGGCGGGCTCTACCTGCTGATCGCGCGTCCCGACCGCAAGTCCGATGCGCCGGAGGGCGACGCGATCCGGGTCGCCGAGCTGCTGCGGGCGCACCGCTCGGGCGCGGGCGTCACGCGCGGCTGACCCACGGCGGGCCGCCATCCGTCGCCCCGCTTCGGCGCGGCGACGGATGGCGGCTCTGCAGTGCTGCTCTGTCGTGCGGCTCGCGACTCGGGGCGGCTCAGGATTCGCGGCGCGGGATGCCCAGCGGGTTGCCGTCGCGCAGCTCCGCCGGCAGCACCTCCTGCGGGGCGTCCTGGTAGGCGATGGGCGTGAGCCAGCGCCGGATCGCGGTGGCGCCGACGGACGTGTGGATGGAGGCCGTCGTCGCCGGCCACGAACCGCCGTGGTGCTGGGCCCAGCCGATCGCCACACCGGTGGGCCAGCCGTCGAAGAGCAGCCGGCCCGCGACGGCGGCGAGCGTTGCCGCGAGAGCACCGACGTCCTCGCCGGGTGCGCGGTGGATCGTCGCGGTGAGCGACGGCTCCAGTGAGGCGACCAGGCCGTCCAGCTCGGTGTCGCGATACCGGACGATCACGCTGACCGGGCCGAAGCATTCGGCGAGGAAGACGTCGGTGTGCGCGAGGAACGTCGCGGCGTCCGTCAGCACCAGTGCGGGTGCGGACTCGCCGTCCGCCGCTGTGCCGCGCGCGACCTCGACGCCGTCGAGCGGGTCGAAGGCGTCGACGCCGGAGGTGTACGCGTCGGTCATCCCGGTGGTCAGCTGCCGCGACGCGGGCGCGGTGCCGAGCGCCTCGCGGGCGGCCGTCTCGACCGCGCCGCCGTCGGGGACGAACACGAGACCCGGCTTGGTGCAGTACTGGCCGGCGTCGCGGGTGAACGAGCCGACGAGCCCGGCGCCGATCGCCGGCCCGCGGGCATCCGCTGCCCCAGCCGTGACGACCACGGGGTTGATGCTGCCGAGCTCCCCGTAGAAGGGGATGGGATGTGGGCGCGCCGACGCGAGATCGAACAGGGCGCGGCCGCCGCGCTCCGATCCGGTGAAGCCCGCGGCGGTGATCGCAGGATGCTGCACCAGGGCGACGCCCGCCGCCATCCCCTCGACGAGGGAGAACATGCCGGCGGGGAGCACCGACTGCGCCAGGTCGGCCGTGCGGCGTGAGAGGCCGGGGTGCCCGGGGTGGGCCTTCACGACGATCGGGCAGCCCGCCGCGAGGGCGGAGGCCGTGTCGTTGCCCAGGACGGAGAAGGCGAAGGGGAAGTTCGAGGCCGTGTAGACGGCGACAGGCCCGAGCGGGCGGAGCATCCGGCGCAGATCGGGGCGCGGCGGGATGAGCCCGGGGTCGGGGGAGTCGAGCGTCGCCTCCAGATAGCCGCCCTCGCGGACGACGCCCGCGAAGAACCGCAGTTGCGCGGCCGTTCGGGTCACCTCGCCGTCGAGTCGGGCGGTGGAGAGGCCGGTCTCGGCGGCGGCGAGGCGCACGAGCTCCGCACGGTCGGCGTCCAACTCGAGTGCGAGGGCTTCCAGCCAGCCCGCCCGTTCTGCGCGCGTGGTGACGGAGCGGGCGGCGATGACCGCCGCCTCGACCGCCGCCTCGACCGCCGCGTCGGTCATGCGAAGGCCGCCAGCCCGGTGAGCGCGCGGCCGAGGACGAGCGTGTGGATCTCGTCGGTGCCCTCGTAGGTGCGCACCGACTCGAGGTTGGCCATGTGGCGCATGACCGGGAACGCGTTGGTGATGCCGTCGCCGCCCAGGATGGTGCGCGCCTCGCGGGCGATGGACAGCGCCTCCCGCACGCTGTTGAGCTTGCCGACGCTGATCTGGGTGGGCGTCAGCCGCCCGGCCTCCTTCAGCCGCCCCAGGTGGAGTGCGAGGAGCACGCCCTTCTCGTACTCGACGAGCATGTCGGCGAGCTTCTGCTGGATGAGCTGGGTCGCGCCGATCGGCCGGCCGAAGACCTGGCGGGTGGTGGCGCGCTCGATCGACACCTCGAGGCAGTCGCGGGCGGCGCCCATGGCGCCCCACACGATCCCGTAGCGCGCCTCGTTGAGACAGGAGAACGGCCCGGAGAGGCCGCGTGCCCCGGGGAGCTGGGCCGACGCGGGCACGCGGACCTCGTCGAGCACGACATCGCACTGCACGGAGGCGCGCATCGACAGCTTGCCGTCGATCGCGGTCGCGGAGAAGCCGGGAGTGATGGTCGGCACGAGGAATCCGCGGACGCCGTCGTCGGTCGCCGCCCAGACGACCGCCACATCGGCGAGCGCGGCCAGGCCGATCCAGCGCTTCACGCCCGTGATCACCCAGTCGTCGCCGTCGCGCCGGGCGCGGGTGCCCATCGCCGCCGGATCGCTGCCCCCCTCGGGCTCGGTGAGTGCGAAGCAGCCGATCCGTTCGCCGCGGGCCATGGGCGGCAGCCACTCGGCCTTCTGCTCGTCCGACCCGAACTTCGAGATGGCGCTCATCGCGAGCGACCCCTGCACGGAGACGAAGGTGCGCCATCCGCTGTCGGCGGCCTCGAGTTCGTGGCAGACCAGGCCGTAGCTGACGGCCCCGGCGCCGGCGCAGCCTTCGTCCGTCAGGTGCATGCCGAGGAAACCCTGCGCGCCGAGCTCGGCGACGAGCTCGCGGCGGAAGTACTTGTCCTCGAAGTCCTGCTCGATGACGGGGCGGATGCGGCCGGTGGCGAACGCGCGGGCCTTGGCCGCCCACGCGCGCTCGTCGGCGCTGAGCAGATGGTCGATGCTGAAGGCCTCGTCGAGGGAGGAAGCGGTCACGGTGTGTCCTTGTCGTCGGTGGCGGTGGCGGTGGCGGTGGCGGTGGTCGTCGGGGTCGTGGAGGTGCGGGGGCCGGGCGCCTCGTCCCTCCAGCGCGCGGTGTGCTCGCCGAGCAGGGGCGGCGGGGTGCGATGCTCGGCCGGCGCCGTGTCGAGCCTGATCGGAGTCGCGGGCTGGCGGCTGCTGCGCCCGGTGGCCGGGTCCCGGGTCTCGACGACGGGGGAGAGGCCGAGGGTGTCCGCGAAGGCGAATGCCTCGGCGACCGAGTTCACCAGACCGGCGGGGACCCGGGCGCGGCCCAACGCCTCGACCCAGTCGGCCGCGGGGCGGGAGGCGAGCGCCGGTGCCAGGAGGGCGCGCAGCTCTGCGCGATTGCCGACCCGGGCCTCGTTCGTCGCGAACCGCGCGTCGGTCGCGAGTGCGGGCAGGGCGATGGCCGCGGCGAAGGCGGCGAACTGGCGGTCGTTGCCGACGGCGACGACCAGCTCCCGGTCCGCAGCGTGGAAGAGCTCGTACGGCGCGATGCTGGGGTGCGCGTTGCCGAGCCGGGCCGGGGGAGTCCCGGTGGCGAGCGTGCTGGACGCCTGGTTCGTCAACGCGGCGAGCAGCGAGCCCAGCAGGTCGACATCGACGCGGGAGCCGCGTCCCGTCTGATCCCGCGAGCGGAGCGCGAGCAGCATCCCCGCGAGCGCGTTCTGACCGGTGAGGATGTCCACCAGTGCGACGCCCACCTTGCTGGGATCGCCGTCGGGCGCCCCGGTGATCGACATCAGGCCGCCAACGGCCTGGACGAGCAGGTCGTAGCCGGGAAGGCCGGCCCCGGCTTCGCGCCCGAAACCGGTGATGGAGCAGTACACGAGGCCGGGGTTCCCCGGCCGCAGGGAGTCCTCGTCGAGGCCGAAGGACTCCATGACGCCGGGCCGGAAGTTCTCGACCACGACGTCCGCGGTCGCCGCGAGGCGGCGGGCGTCGGCGAGCCCGGTCTCCGTGCGCAGGTCGCACACGACGGAGCGCTTGTTGCGGTTGACGGAGGCGAAGTAGGTGGAGCCGCCGTCCGCGTCCACCGGAGGGCGCCAGGCCCGAGTGTCGTCGCCGGCGGGACCCTCGATCTTCACGACGTCGGCGCCGAAGTCGGCGAGCATCATCGTGGCGTACGGGCCGGCGAGCACGCGGGAGAAGTCCGCGACGCGCACCCCGGCGAGCACTCCGTCGGCCATGTTGCGCTCCGTTCCGTCCCGGGCGCATCCCCGCGCCGCGATCGTGGATTCATCCTATACCGAATGATTGCGGCGGGATATCGTGGGCGGGTGAGCAGCGCGACCGAACACTCCGGGACGACCGGGCCCGCCCGGGTGTCTCCCGGTGCACGGGACGCCGTCTTCGCGCAGCTCGCCGACGTGGGGCGCGCCGAGCAGGTCTCGCGCCGCATCGCCGACGCGATCGTGCTCGGGGTCCTCGTGCCCGGTGAACGGCTGCCGAGCGAGGCGGAGCTGGCCCGGCGCTTCGGGGTCGCGCTCGTGACCGCGCGGGAGGGGCTCGGGATCCTGCGCGAGGCCGGCCTCGTCGACACCCGACGCGGCCGCGACGGCGGCAGTTTCGTCGTCGCCCCGGACGGCGGGGAGGACGCCTTGCTCGCCGCGCGACTGCGCGGCCTGTCACAGGTCGAGCTGGCCGATCTCGCCGTCTACGTGTCCGCGATCGCGGCCGGGTGCGCGGACCGGGCCGCCGAACGGGCGACACCGGCCGACGGCGCACGACTGGCGGCCTGGCTCGACACCGCCTCGTTCGGCACGGCGGCCGATGCCCGCCGCAACGCCGGCGGGTTCCTGCTCGAGCTCGCCGTGCTCAGTCAGTCGGCGCGACTGGTGCGCGAGCAGATCCGGCTGCAGGCCGAGTACGGCCCTCTGCTCTGGATCGGTCTGCACGATCCCCGGCCACGGGAGGAGGCGCTGGCGTCGATGCGGGCGACGGCCGCCTCCGTGGCGACCGGGAACCGTCCGGCGGCGCGCGACGCGGTGACGGCCCTCGTCGGTTCCGTCACGGAATGGCTGCTGGCGGCGAAGGCGCGCCTGGAGCGCGGGGGAGGCCTCGATGCCTGACTCCGAGATGGATCTGGACGTGGCGGCCGCCCGGGTCGGCGCACTCTTCGCACGCATCCAGGACACCCTGGCCGGCTGGCGGGAGGCCGTGCTCGCCGACACTCCCGAACGGCCGACGACGGCCGCCCTCGACGCGACCGTCGCGGCCTTCGTGCTCCCGGAGCTCGACGACCCGGGCGCCCTGGTGATCGGGGCCGGGTTCATCGCGGCGCCGGAGCTCACCGGCGCCGACGCGGTCCACTTCTCCTGGTGGCTCGGCCCCCTCGACGAGAACCCCGTCTACGGCGCGACGACCGGGCCGACGAAGCTCGACCTCGGCACGCGCTCGTACACCGACTACCTGCGCGACTTCCGCTCGCTCGAGTGGTACCGCGTCCCGCAGTCGACGCATCGCACGCACGTGACCGGGCCGTACGTCGACCACCTGTGCACGTGCGACTACATCGTCACGGTGACGGCGCCGGTGGAGCGGGAGGGGCGGATGATCGGGGTCGTCGGCGTCGACGTCTTCGTCAAGCGCCTCGAACGCGAGCTCCTTCCCTCCCTCCTCGCCACGCGGACGCCGCTCGTCCTGGTCAACGACGACGGCCGGGTCCTGGTCTCGACCGACCCGGCCGTGCTGCCCGGCGCCGTGCACGCCGAGGCGCGGTCGCCCCGCGCCGTGCCGTGCCCGGGAACCCCGTTCCGGCTGGTCCCGACGACTACACTCGAATAGGCCGCCGCGGCACACTGCCGCCGAGACGACGAGAAGGGGGCGACGCGTGAGTCCGGATCCGGCAGCGTCGGACGCGCGCAGCGCCGAGACCGCGAACGGCTACGTGCGCTATGCGCCGATGGCCGGCCCCTCCCGCTGGCTCCTCGTCGCCGGCCGCCGCTTCGTCGCCGCCGTCGAGAGCACCGTCTCCGATTCGATCATCGACGCCGTGTGGTGGCTGGCCGGATCGGAGCTCGCGACCATCGAATCCGTCGTGGGGGCCTTCCCGCTCGCCGGCCCAGACAGTGTCCGCTCGTTCGCCGTCGCGGAGATCGGCCGGCCCGGCGCCACAGGCGACGTCGTGGTGACGGCTGTGGTGCGCGGCTCGGCCGCGATCGACGTCTTCTCCGTCGGAGGCTCCCGCCGCTTCGCGTCCGCGGGCGTCCAGCCCTGGGTGCTGGCCGAGTTCCGCAGCGTGACCGGTCTCGTGCTGGGCGGCGACGACGCGCCGACCGGTCCGGTGGCGCGCCTCGCGATCGGCTCCCTGCCGCTCGGGTCCGGCGTCGTCGACGGCGAGCTCCTCACCTGGTCGCTCTCCCCGATCGAGCGGGTGGAGCGCAGCGCCGTTCCCGAGACGGACGCCGAGCCGGTCGCACGCCCGGCCGCCTCCGCCGCCGAGGCCGACGCGGCCGCGGGCGAGACCATCATCCCGCAGCGCGGGGGCAGCCTGTTCGGCCACGTGCCGACGCCTCCGCCCCCGGCTCCGTCTCCGTCGCTGGGGCAGGACGGCGAACTCGCCTCGGCCCCGGAGCTCCCGGTTCCGCACGAGCTGCCCGGTGCCGTCGACATCGAAGCCCCGGCCACCGCCGGCGACACGCCCGATGCGTTGACGTTCGCGACGGCCGAGACGGCGCAGCCGGCCACCGAGCCGTTGGTGCTCCCGCCGGCCCCGGCGACCTTCGCCGTGCGCCTCGGAGCGGGGGACATCCTGACGCTCGACACCCCCGTGGTCTACGGGCGGCACCCGTCGGCATCGCGCGTTGAGTCGGGCGTCGCGCCGAGGCTCGTGCCGGTCGTGTCGGCGACGCAGGAGGTGTCGGGCACCCACGTCCGGATCGAGCAGTCGGGGGACGCTGTGGTCGTCACCGACCTGCGATCGACGAACGGGACGCGGGTCGTCCCACCCGGTGGATCGGCCTTCCGGCTGCGGCCCGGCGAGTCCACCGTGGCGCTGGCCGGGACCACGGTCGAGATCGGCGACGGTAATATCATCGAGATCACCGCCGTGCCGGGCGGCACCGGGGGGACGGACCGGCACCGAGACGAAGAAGGACGCGAGTGACCCAGATAGGTCGCAGCAACAGGCGCCACACCGTGGCCGTCCCCGGCACGCCCGACGCGCGCATCAGCCTCGCGTGGGCGGCGCTGAGCGACAAGGGATACCGGCGCAGCGTCAACGAGGACAGCCTCCTCGCGCGGTCGCCGATCTTCGCCGTCGCCGACGGGATGGGCGGGCACACGGCCGGGGACTTCGCGTCCACCGCCGTCGTCACCCGCCTCGCCGAACAGGTCGCGAGCCCGTTCATCGGCGAGGAGACCCTGACCGGGGCGCTCCGCTCGGCCGTGGACGACATGGGGCGCGGCGTCGGCCACACCGATCTCGGCACGGGCACGACGGTCACAGGGCTCGCCCTCACTCTGGTGGACGGCGCGCCGTACTGGCTGGTGTTCAACATCGGCGACTCGCGTGTCTACAGCTTCCGCGACGGGACGCTGGAGCAGCTGACGGTCGACCACTCGATCGTGCAGGAGCTCCTCGACGCCGGCGCGATCACCCCGGCGGAGGCCGAGGTGCACCCGCACAGCAACGTGATCACGCGCGCGGTGGGCTTCAACGAAGACCCCGTCCCCGACTTCTTCCTCTTCCCGATCGTGGCCGGCTCGCGGCTGCTCGTCTGCTCCGACGGCCTGACGAAGGAGCTCACCGAGCACGGCATCCGCTACTTCCTGGGCGAGGGATCGTCCCCGCTCGACGCCGCCCAGCAGCTGATGGATGCGGCGCTCGGCAACGGCGGCCGCGACAACGTCACCGTCGTCGTCGTCGACGTGCTCGCGACGCCCGAGAGCGGTGCGCACCGCGAGGGTGCGTCGCGACGGGGCGCCCGCCGCCACTGAGCACGGCTTCCGGCCGCCTCCGCGGGCATCGCCGATGGCCCCCGGAGTGGGGGTGCGCCCGGCCCTGTTGTACGGGTTCCGCCCAGCGGAGCGCGTGTTCGCGCTGCCTACAATTGGGGAACGCTCGCGCCCGCGAGCGCTGTCGACGCCGAACGGAGGAGCCCGTGGCCAGGCGCTTGCCGTCACAGCCGCCGAACCTCCCCGGCTTCTCGTACGTCCGGGTCCTCGGGTCCGGCGGCTTCGCCGACGTCTTCCTCTACGAGCAGAACATGCCGCGCCGTCAGGTCGCGGTCAAGGTCATGCTCGCCGAGGTGGTCACGAGCCAGGTCAAGCAGATGTTCCAGGCCGAGGCGAACCTCATGGCCCAGCTCAGCACCCATCCGTCCATCCTGACGGTGTACCAGGCGAGCGTGTCGGGGGACGGGCGCCCGTACCTCGTGATGGAGCTGTGCTCGTCCGCGATCGGTCAGCGCTACCGCAGTGAGCCCCTGTCGGTCCCCGAGGCGCTCGGCGTCGGCGTGCGGATCGCGAGCGCGGTCGAGACGGCCCACCGCTCGGGGGTCCTGCACCGGGACATCAAGCCCTCCAACATCCTGACCACGGCGTACGGCCACCCCGTGCTCAGCGACTTCGGCATCGCCGCCACCCTGAGCGAGGCCGACGTCACCGAGGCGATCGGCCTCTCGATCCCGTGGTCGGCGCCCGAGGTCCTGCTCGACGAGACCAGCGGGACGATCGCGAGCGAGATCTGGTCGCTCGGGGCCACCGTCTACTCGCTGATCGCGGGACGTTCCCCGTTCGAGGTCGCCGGCAAGGAGAACACCTCCGCCGAGCTGATCCACCGCATCACCAAGGGGCGTCCCCAGCCGATCGACCGGCCCGACGTTCCGCCGCGCCTGGAGCAGGTGCTGCTGCGCTCGATGGCGCGCCGGCCGTCGCAGCGGCAGCGGTCGGTCCTCGAGTTCATCCGGGAGCTGCAGGCGGTCGAGCAGGAGCTCGGTCTGCCGCAGACCCCCATCGAGGTCGCCACGGACGACTGGGCGCTCGCGGCGGCGGGCGATCCGGAGGACCGCACCCGGGTCAACGGCGTGGTCGCGGTCGACCCGGCCGGTTCCCCCCGACGACGCCGGCGCGCTCCCGCGTCGGCGTCGGTGACCCGCGCACCGACGCGGACCGTCGTGCGCGAGAGCGCCGGGAGCGCCCCCGGCACCGGTCCGGTGGTGGCGGCCCGGGCTCCGCGGGCCCTGGTGTACTCCCTGATCGCCTGTGCGGTGCTCGTGGTGGTCCTCGGGGTCATGGCGTCGATCGTGCTGGTGCGCGCGGGCGCATCCGACGACATCCCCGCCGTCCGCGACCTCAGCGGCCGGGTCGACGGGAGCACGATCGTGTTCAGCTGGAGCGACCCCGGCGTGCAGTCCGGCGACATGTACCAGGTGACGGTGGACGACCAGCCGCCGTCGAGTCAGCGCTCCACGGAGTTCCGGGTGGACGCGCGCGCGGGCCAGACCGTCTGCGTCACCGTCACGGTCAACCGCGACGGCAAGACCGGGTCGGCGAGCGGGCAGAAATGCGTCGAACGGAGCGGCGGGTCGTGAGCCGGCTGGGCGCCGCCTGGACCTGGGTCGCAGCGCACAAGTCGATCGCCGCCACCGCGGTGAGCGGCACGGTCGTGGCGGCCCTGGTGACGACGCTCGCGGTGGTGTCGGGCGGCTACAGCGCCCAGCACCTGCAGCTCGACGACGCCTCCGTCTGGGTGGCGAGCGACGCGAAGAAGGCCGTCGGCCGCGCGAACACCGAGATCGACAAGCTCAACTCGGTCGTCGCCGGCACCGGGGAGGCCCTCGACGTCGTGCAGGACGGCGAGAACGTCCTGCTCATCGACCGCGAGGCGAACACCGTATCGGTCGTGGATCCCGCCACCGCCGAGGCCGGCAAGTCGGTCGCCCTTCCGCCCCGCTCGCCGGAGGTGTTCCTCGCCGGCGACCGGGTGGCTCTGCTCTCGCAGACGACGGGTCAGCTCTGGCTGACGACGGTCGCGCAGCTCGACCAGTTCAACTCGGGGTCGGCCGCGACGGTCGACCTGGGCGGTCGCACGGTCGCGGCCATGGACCCCACCGGGGCGCTCGTCACGTATCAGCCCTCGACGCGGTCGGTCGTGCGCATCCAGCTGAGCGGGAGCGAGCCCTCCACGACGACGACCAAGGTCCCGACCAGCGGGGACGGCGCGAACGTCTCCCTGACGGTCGTCGACGGGCACTGGGCGCTGCTCGACCCCGACGAGCGCCGGCTCTGGCTCGACGGCCGCCCGGTCAGCCTCACCTCGCGTCTGGACGCGAGCTCGGACCCCGTGCTCCAGCAGCCGTCGGCGACGGGCACGGCCGTGTGGATCGGCTCCACGAGCGGCGTGATCCGGGTGCCGCTGGACGGCACCGCGACCTCCACCCCGTTCTCCGCCGCCTCGGGCGCCGCTGCCGCTCCGGTGACGGTCGGCGACTGCACCTACGCCGGGTGGAACAGCGGCACCGCCTGGCGGTCGTGCGACACGGCCGGGTCGGGGCAGCGCACCACGCTCGCGGACGTCCCCTCCGGCGCGACGCTCGCCTTCCGCATCAACGGCGATCGGGCCGTGCTGAACGACACGCGCTCGGGTGTGTCGTGGGCGGTGCAGAGCGGGAACACCCGCATCGACAACTGGGACGAGCTGGTGTCCAAGAAGACGACGCAAGAGCTCGTCGACCAGTCGAAGCAGGACACGGCGCCGCAGTTCGAGAAGCAGGAGCAGCCGCCGGTCGCCGTCGACGACCAGTTCGGCGCACGACCGGGACGCGTGACGCCCCTCCCGGTGCTGCTCAACGACTACGACCCCAACGGCGACGTGCTGACGATCGACTCGTTCACCGCGATCCCGGACGACCAGGGGTCGATCGAGCTCACGAACGCCGATCAGCAGCTGCAGATCTCGCTGCCGGAGACCGCGACCGGGACCATCGCCTTCGACTACACGATCTCGGACGGGCGGGGCGGGACCGCGACCGCGCACGTCGTCGTGACGGTGCGCGGCCCGCAGGAGAACTCGCCGCCGGTGTGCGTGCGCAATGCCAAGGCCGTCGTGCAGACCGGCGGCCGGGTGACCGCATCCGTGCTGGGCGACTGCTACGACCCGGACGGCGACTCGTTCTACCTGGCGGGCGCGACGGTCCCGGCTCCCGACACGGTGACATACACCCCGCAAGGCCAGGTCGCCTTCTCCGATCACGGCGGCGGGGGAGACGTCACGGACGTCGCGCTCGTCCTCTCCGACGGCCGGGCCGAAGGCACCGGGTTGCTGGCCGTCACGGTGCGTCCGCCCGGCCAGGTGCCGATCATCGCCGACCCGTTCGCAGTGCTCGCCTACGAGAGCCAGGAGGTCACGATCCGACCGCTCGACCACGTGCGGGGCGGCAACGGGACGGTGCGGCTGGCGACCGTCCCCACGAAGGCGGACGCCACGATCACCCCGGACTACCAGGGCGGCACCTTCCGGTTCGACTCCGACCAGCCCGGCACGCACAACATCGAGTACTCCGTCACCGACGGCGTTGTGACGACGACCGGGCTGGTCCGCGTCGAGGTCAAGGCGCCGCCCGGCGCGAAGACCGCGCCGATCGCCGTGCCCCACACCGCCTTCATCCGGGAGCAGTCGTCGCAGGATGTGGATGTGCTCTCCACGGACATCGACCCGTCCGGCGGCGTGCTGCTCGTCACCGGCGCGACCGAGCCGGAGGCGAGCGCGGGCGTCCACGTGCAGGTGCTCCAGCAGCGCACCCTCCGAGTCACCCTGAGCCGCCCCTTGAGCGGCCCCGTCGACTTCCACTACCGGCTCAGCAACGGCCTCGCCGAGACGACGGGCACGGTCACCATCGTGCAGCTGCCCCCGCTCACGGTGCATCAGCCGCCGATCGCGGCGCCGGACTCCGTCGCCGTGCGCGTGGGAGACGTGGTGGACATCCCGGTGCTGGCGAACGACGTGCAGCCCGACGGCGACAAACTGACCCTCGATCCCACGCTCGCCTCACCCCTGCCCGCCGGCGCGGGCCTCCTGTTCGCCAGCGGCGACCACCTGCGCTACCTCGCCCCGACGAAGCCGGGCAACTACACGGCCGCCTACAAGGTCGTCGGGGAGGACGGCCAGTGGGCGACGGCCGAGGTCACCATCGCGGTGCGCGAGCGCGACCCGGCGACGAACAACCCTCCGGTGCCCAAGACGGTGACCGCGCGCGTGCTCGCCGGCGACGTCGTCCGGATCACCATCCCGCTCTCCGGGATCGACCCCGACGGCGACTCCGTGCAGTTCGTCGGGCAGGAGACGAACCCGCAGAAGGGCGCCGTGATCGCCTCCGGGCCCGACTGGATGGACTTCCAGGCGGGCGACTACGCGGCGGGCACCGACAGCTTCACCTACGCCGTCGTCGACGCGCTCGGAGCCCGGGCCACCGGCACCGTCCGGGTCGGCATCGCCGCCCGCGTGGAGGGCGCGCGCAACCCCGTCGCGGTGGAGGACGACGTCACCACCCGGCCCGGCAAGACGCTGAGCGTCCAGGTGCTCGCGAACGACAGCGACCCGGACGGCAGCCCGCTCGCCGTGACGGCGGTCACCTCCCTCGACGGCGCGGCCAAGGCGAAGGTCAGCGGCGACATCGTGGTCGTCACCGCACCGCAGAAGCAGGGCGTCTACGGGTTCCTGTACACGATCCAGAACGAGCGCGGAGGCACGAGCCAGGCGTTCCTGCGGGTCACGGTGGATGCGAACGCGCCACCGGCCCGGCCGATCGTGGACGACACCACGCTCGGGCTCTCGGACATCCTGGGCAAGGACCACGTCGACGTGAACGTGCTGGCCAACGTGTTCTTCGCCGACGGGGCCGTCTCGACCCTGAAGCTCTCGGTCGTGCCCGGCTACGGCGACACGGCGCAGGTCACCTCGGGCAAGCGCATCCGCGTGCAGATCGGCGCGAAGAGCCAGATCATCCCGTTCGCCGTCGCCAATCCCGAGGACGCCTCGGTGGTCGCCTACGGGTTCGTCCACGTGCCCGGCTACGACGACGCCCTCCCGCAGGTGAAGCGCGGTGCACCGAAGCTCACGGTGGTGAGCGAGAAGACGCTGACCATCCGGCTGAACGACTACATCGTGGCCGTCGGCGGCCGCAAGGTGAAGCTGACGGACGCGGCGACCGTCCGGGCGACCCACGCCAACGGGGACGACCTGGTGGTCAGCGGCGACACGCTGCAGTACACGTCGTCCGCGCGCTACTTCGGGCCCGCCTCCATCTCGTTCCAGGTCACCGACGGATCGAGCGCCACCGACCCGCAGGGCAACGTGGCGACCATCGTGCTGCCGATCGAGGTGACCCCGCGCGAGAACCAGCCGCCGGTCTTCACCGGCGCCCTGATCGACTTCGAGCCGGGTCAGAGCAAGACGCTCGATCTGACCAAGCTCACCAGCTACCCGTACGCCAAGGACCAGGGCGAGCTCGTCTACGCGGTGCAGAACCCCCAGCCGGCGGGGGTGAGCACCTCCCTCAACGGGCAGAAGCTCACCGTCTCGGTGTCGGCCGGAGCCCAGAAGGGGTCCACGCCGTCGATCTCCATCGGCGTGAAGGATGCTGTCAACGCCGGGCAGGCGGGGCGCATCGACATCAACGTCGTGCCCTCCACCCGGCCGTTGGCGAGCCCGCAGCCCGACCGGGTGATCGCACCGCGGGGCCAGACGACGACGGTGGACGTGCTCGCGAACGACGCCGCCACCAACCCGTTCCCCGGCAAGCCGCTGCGCGTCCTCGCCGTCCGCGGGCTGGGCGGGTCGCTCCCGACCGGCGTCGGCATCGTGCCGAGCGCCGACAACTCCACGCTCGCCGTGACCGTCTCGGCCACGGCCGCGCCGGCGGACACCACGCTGCAGTACGAGGTGGCCGACGCCACCGGCGACCCCGACCGCTACACCTGGGGCACGATCACGATCTCGGTGCAGGACCGGCCGGCGCCGGTGTCGAACGTCCAGATCACGGCGATCGGCGACCGCAGCCTCACCGTCGGCTGGATCCCGGGCGCGTTCAACAACTCGCCGATCACCGGTTTCGAGGTGACCATGTCGTCGGCCGCCACCGGCGCGACCCTCTCGACCACGACGTGCACGACGACGACGTGCGCGATCCAGACGCCTGGCAACGGGCCGGCCAACGCCGTGCAGCTGAGCGTGCGCGCACGCAATGCGCTGGGCCTCTCCGACCCGACGCCGTACGCCGAGCCGACCTGGTCGGACGTCGTGCCGAACGCCCCGGCCGCCGTCGCATCCACCCCGCTCAGCAACGGACTGCGGGTGACGTGGACGAAGCCCGCGAACGCCGCTGGGGCCAGCCCGATCACCTCCTACCTCCTCACGGTCGGCGGGGTGACCAACTCCCTGCTCGTCTCGGGATCCGACCCCGTCGGCACGGCGTACTCGATGAACGTGACGGATGCGACCCTCGCCAACGGCGTCTCCGTCGGCATCACGGTCGCCGCGCGCAACGACTTCTACCAGGGCCGCACGACGTGGAATCAGACGCAGAGCAGCGGCGTCCCCGCCGGCGCACCCACGACGACCAGCGTGGCGCCGGTGGCGTCTCCGAACACGGCGGACGGGCGCTCCGCGACCCTCAGCTGGCCCAACGTGTTCTCCGACAACGGCAAGGCGATCATCACCTACTACGCCGGGGTGTTCCAGGGGACGGCCCAGCCCGCCTGCTCCGTCACCGGCGTCGAGAGCGGCGCCCCCGTGCTGCACGTCGACCCGCCGTCCGACTCGTTCAAGAAGGTCCAGGCGGGAAGTGTCGGCTTCAGCGGCCTCCAGCCCAACCAGACCTACAACTTCGTCGTCTACGCCTACAACGGGCAGGGCTGCACGGCGAGCGCCGTCGTCTCGGCGACCCAGCGGCGCGCGCCCGGCCAGGTGTCGGACGTCTCGGCGAGCTCGACCCTCGTCTCGAGCGCGCAGAACCTCTGGGACTTCTCGCTCACCGGTGTCTCGTACGCGCAGGGGAGCGGCACGACGGCCTCCGTCTCGTACACCCTCACCTCGGGCGGCAACGCGGTCGACAGCGGGGTGCTGGGCGGCACGAGCGGCCTGGTCGCGGGCGCCAACGGCCCGCACTACGGGATGGACCTCGCCATCATCATCACGAAGATCTGCGAGACGTACTCCGACGGGTCCCAGCTCTGCACCGGTCAGGATCCGAACAGCTTCCCGCTCGGCGTCGCCGTGAGCACGGCGATCGGCGGTCAGCGCTACGACGCCGCGACACGCACGTTCACGTGGACGTCGTGGCCGACCGGGCCGGGGTACTCCGCGGTCCGCTTCGACTGCGGCGCAGGGGCGACCGACATGCCGGCCGTCGGGCAGACGGCCAGCTGCCAGGCGCCGGGAGACGACCCGAATCCCACGCTCGTGATCTCCGTCACCCGCAGCGCCGGCGACACGTACAGCGCGCCGTATCCCGCTTCGAGCATGCAATGACCCGGCACCGTCATACTGATCTCCGGACGGACCGCCTGCCGCCCGCACCCCGTACCCCGTTCCGAGAGGCCCGCGCATGACGATGACCCCAGAGCAGGCCACCTGGTTCGCGGGCGTGTTCGACCGGCTGGTGCAGAACATCGACCGCGTCCTGCTGGGCAAGTCGCACGTCATCCGCCTGGCGCTGACCGCGATGCTCAGCGAGGGGCACCTGCTGCTCGAGGACGTCCCGGGCACCGGCAAGACCTCCCTCGCGCGCGCCATCGCCGAGAGCGTGCGCGGCTCGACCAACCGCATCCAGTTCACCCCCGACCTGCTGCCCGGCGACATCACGGGCGTGAACATCTACGACCAGCGTTCGGGTGCGTTCGACTTCCACCGCGGTCCGATCTTCGCCAACATCGTCCTCGCCGACGAGATCAACCGGGCCAGCCCCAAGACGCAGTCGGCGCTGCTCGAAGTCATGGAGGAGCAGCAGGCCACCGTCGACGGCGTGCGCCACACGGTGTCCGCGCCCTTCATGGTGATCGCCACGCAGAACCCGATCGAGCAGGCGGGCACCTACCGGCTGCCCGAGGCGCAGCTCGACCGGTTCCTGATGAAGGCGTCGATCGGCTACCCGGACCACGAGGCGACCCTGCGCATCCTGGAGGGGGCGGAGCACCGCGCCCACGAGGTCGTCGTGCCCGAGGTGGTGTCGGCGGCGACCGTGGTCGAGATGGCGACGATGGCGCGCGGCGTGCACGTCGACGCCACGATCAACGACTACGTCGCCCGCCTGGTGGACGCGACGCGCGGCGCCGAGGAGGTCCGGCTGGGCGTCAGCGTGCGCGGAGCGCTCGCCCTGGTGCGCACCGCGAAGACGCTCGCCGCCTCGAACGGGCGCTACTACGTGACGCCGGACGACGTGAAGGCGCTGGCCGAGCCGGTCCTCGCGCACCGGCTGGTGCTGGATCCCGAGGCCGAGTTCGAGGGCGTGTCGGCCTCCAGCGTCGTCGGGCAGCTGCTCATCGAGGTGCCGCCGCCGAGCGATCGGGCCGCCGTGTGACCAGCACCGTCACCCGCACGCCGACCGAGCTCACCAACGCGCGCGCCCGGATCGTCGGGGAGCGAGAGGGCGCGCTGGCCGACGCGATCGTCTGGATCGTGCGCACGTCCTCGACCGCCGGGCGGGCCGTCGCACGGGTCGGCCGACGCGCCGGCTCCGTGGTGACCCCGCTGGGCTGGTCGCTGGCCGTCGTCTCGGTCGTCGCACTGGTGCTCGGCTACGTCTTCGGCTGGACCGAGTCCGTCGTGGCGGGGTGGACGGCCGTCGCGCTGCTCGTGATCGCCACGGGATACCTCGCCGGACGGATCGCATTCGACGTCGGGCTCTCGCTGCCGTCGAACCGGGTCGTCGTCGGCGATCGCGCGCCGGGCGAGGTCGCGGTGCGGAACCCCGGACGGCGACGGCTCTCCGGGGTGCGGATCGAGGTCCCCGTGGGTGAAGGGCTCGCCGAGTTCGCGTCGCCCGCCCTCGGCGCGGGCGAGGAGCACTCGGAGGTCTTCGTGGTGCCCACCGCCCGCCGGGGCATCGTGCCGATCGGCCCGGTCCGGACCGTGCGCGCCGACCCGCTGGGGCTGCTGCGGCGCGAGGTGGTCTGGGCCGAGTCCCTCGATCTCTTCGTGCATCCGCGCACCGTCGCCATTCCGAGCATGAGCACCGGGTTCGTCCGCGACCTCGAAGGGGCGCCGACCCGCGACCTGACGGCGAGCGACATCGCCTTCCACGCCGTGCGCGAATACCAGCCGGGCGATGAGCGCCGCAACATCCACTGGAAGAGCACGGCCAAGACCGGCAGCTACATGGTGCGGCAGTTCGAGGAGACCCGGCGCAGCCACCTGCTGGTCGCGTTGAGCCTCTCGGCCGCCGACTACGCCTCCGACGAGGAGTTCGAGCTCGCCGTGAGCGCGACCGGTTCCCTCGGCGTGCGGGCGATGCTCGACTCGCGCACGGTCTCGGTGGTCGCCAGTGCCGCCACCCCCGACTTCGCCAAGCGGATGGTGCTGAGCGCACGGCACCTGAGCACCATCAACCGGGGCCGCCTTCTGGACGACCTCGCGGGCGTCGAGACGGCGGAGTCCGCGCTGCGCCTGCCCGAGCTCGCGCGTGTCGCCGTCGACGACGCGGCCGGGATCTCGATCGCGTTCCTGGTGGCCGGGTCCGCCCCGACTCCCGCGCAGCTGCGCGCCGCTGCCGCGCACTTCCCGCTCGGAGTCGACGTGGTCGCCATCGTCTGCGATGCCGGGGCCGTCCCGTCGCTGCGCCGGGTGGCCGACCTGAGCGTGCTCACGATCGGCTACCTGGAGGATCTGAAGCACAGCCTGGCGAAGCGGCTCGCGACATGACGGCGCGCGTGCGGCCCGGCACGGCCGCCATCGACACGGCGCTCGCGCTGGCGGCCGTCGGGCTCGCCGCCTGGTCGTTCTGGCCGGTCTACCAGTCGACCGCTTTCATCGTGCTGCTCGGTGCCACGCTGGCGCTCGGGGCGGTCGTCGCGGTGCTCGGCGCCGCCTTCCGCTGGCCGAGCATCGCCGTCGCCGCCGCGGTCGTCGCGGTCTACCTCGGCGCGGGGGTCCAGCTGGCCGTCCCCACCGAGGCCACCGCAGGCGGGCTCCTGCCGACCGGTCCCGGGTTCGTCGACCTCGTGCAGGCGACCTGGCTGAGCTGGAAGCAGCTCGTCACGATCTCGGTGCCGGTCGGGTCGTACCAGGCGCTGCTGGTGCCGGCCTTCATCCTCGTCCTGCTGACGACGGTCGTCACCGTGAGCATCGCGCTGCGCGCCCGGGTCCCGGAGGCCGCCGCCCTGCCGCCCGCGCTGCTCCTGGTCGCGGGCATCGTGTTCGGATCCGGCACTGCTGCGGTGCCGCTCTGGGTGGTCCTCGGCCTGCTCGCCCTCCTGCTGGTGTGGCTCATCCGGTTCCGCCTGCGCCGGCGGAGCGCGGCGCTGCGCACACTGGGGGAGCAGAGCGGCCTCGCGATGGAGACGCCGCGCGAGCGCCGGTCGACCGCGATGCTGACCGGGGTGGGCGCCCTCGTGATGCTGGTCGGGGCCTCCGCCGTCGGGATCGCCGCCGCGGCCGTCATCCCTCCGTCCTCGGACCGCCAGGTCGTCCGCACCGCCGTCGAGCAGCCGTTCGATCCCCGCGCGTACCCGAGTCCGCTCAGCGGGTTCCGGTCGTATCTGGAGGATCCGCGGGCCGACGAGCCGATGCTCAGCGTCTCGGGGCTGCCGTCGGACGGGCGCCTGCGGATCGCCGCACTGGACACCTACGACGGGGTGACGTACTCGGTGGGCAGCGACGGGACGACCAGCGCCTCCGGTTCGTTCACACGCGTTCCGTACCGTCTCGACCAGTCGGGGGTGCGCGGGACCGAACACGCCGTTACGGTCACGATCCGCGACTACCGCGGGCCGTGGATTCCGGGCACCGGGCAGTTGCAGCAGATCTCGTTCGCCGGGGACGACGCCTCGACCCTCGCCGGAGCGTTCTTCTACAACGACGTGACGGGCACCGGGGCGGTCACCACGGCACTCCACTCCGGTGACAGCTACACCGCCGACTCGGTCGTCAAGCCTACGCTCACGGCCGCCGCGCTCGAGAAGGTCGAGCCGGGCTCCGACACCGTCCCGAAGCCCACGGTGGTGCCCGACGAGCTCACCTCCGTCCTGCAGAAGTACACGGCCGGTGTGGCCGGCGCCGGCAACAAGCTGGCGGCCGCGCTCCGCGGCCTGGCGCAGGACGGGTACATCAGTCACGGCATCGGCCCGGACGAGCCGGCGAGCCGCTCCGGGCACGGGGCCGACCGCATCACGGAGCTCCTGACGGATGTGCCGATGCTCGGCGACCAGGAGCAGTACGCGGTCACCGCCGCGCTCATGGCGCGCCAGCTCGGGTTCCCCGCCCGCGTCGTGTTCGGATTCGCCGCCCCGGCGGGCTCCGCGACGTCGGCCACGGTCACGCTGACCGGCTCCGATGTGTCCGCGTGGATCGAGGTCCAGACGACCGACGGCTGGGTGACGGTCGACCCGACTCCGCCGGTGCGCCCGGTGCCGCCGAAGCAGCCCGAGCAGCCGACGGAGATCTCCCGCCCCCAGACGAACGTGCAGCCTCCGGTCGACGAGAACCCGCAGCAGAACGACGAACCTCCGCAGGCACAGGTCGACAGCACCGACCAGCAGCCGCCGAATCCGCTGGTGGAGACCCTGCTGGCGATCCTGGTCGTCGTCGGGTGGACCCTCCTGGTGCTCGCTGTGCTCGCCGCGCCGTTCCTGGCGGTCATCGCGGCGAAGTGGCGGCGGCGTGCTCTGCGCCGATCGGCCGGGACGGCGGCCGAGCGGATCGTCGGAGGGTGGCGGGAGTTCGCGGATGCGGCGGTCGATCACGGCTACGAGCCTCCTCCCGCCGCGACGAGGGTGGAGTTCGCGCAGACCATCGGCGGCACGCGGGCCGCGGCTCTCGCCAAGGTCGCCGATCGTGCGGTCTACAGCCCGACCGCGCCGACGCCGGACGAAGCCGATTCCGTGTGGAAGGCCGTCGACGACCTGCGCGGCCAGCTCGATCGGCGCGACACGCGCTGGAAGAGGCTGCTGGCGGCGGTCTCCCTGCGTTCCCTCGGATACCGTGGGGGGAGGCGCGAGAGGAGAGACGGGCGATGAACTGTCGGGTGTGCGGGACCGAGCTGAGCGAGGGGACGCTGTTCTGCGGCCGGTGCGGGAGCTCGGTGACCGCCTCACGGGTGCGCGAGCCCGAGGTGGCCGATCCCCGGCCCTCGGACACGACGATCGTCGAACGCCTCCCGAAGCCCGCCGTCGCGGGGCAGTTCCTCGACGAGGACGGCCTGCCGCCGACGCAAGCGGTCGAGATCCTGCCGATCGAGACGGCGCCGCCCGCCGCCTCCGCCGTGGTCGCCTACACACTGAGCTTCTCGACCGGTGAGAGCGTGACCGTCTCCGGCTCCGGCCTGGTGGGCCGGCGTCCGATCACGCAGCCGGGGGAGGAGGTCGACCAGCTCGTGGTCGTGTCCGACCCGGCGCGCAGCGTCTCGAAGACGCACCTCGAGTTCGGAATGGAGGGCGACGACCTCTGGATCTGCGACCGGTACTCCGGCAACGGCACGGTCGCCCGCCCTCTCGGCGGCACAGCACGCCAGTGCGAGTCCGGCCGCCGGTACCGTGTGACCCGCGGAACCCGGGTCGACATCGGCGACCAGTGGTTCGACGTCAGCTGAGCAGACGTGAGCCCGCTTGACCCTGACCCGACCTGACCTGACCTGACCTGACCGGGCGCGGCCGCCCTGAGCGTGGCCGACCATCGGAGGAGATCCCGCCTCGATTCCGCTCGATCACCTCCGCTCCCGGCGTTCGCCCGGCGTGTCGCCCGAGATCCCCTCCGTTACCTCCACTGCGTCGTGTGGTCGCCACCGGAGGAGAAAGGCGCTCAGAACCCCCCGAAATGTGACGAAGGGAGGAGCTCCGCGCCTGAACTGCGCGGATATCCTCCCTTCGCAACGCTTCCCTTCGCACGCCGGTGGGCGGTGCCGCGAGACGAGCGCCTGGATTCACACCTAGACGAGCGCCTCGGCGATCTCGGCGGCCTGGAGGCCGTGCGCCTCGGCGACGCCCGCGTTCACGACCTGCCCGGCGTGGACGTTCAGCCCGAGGCCGAGCGAGGCGTCGGCGCGCAGGGCCTCCTGCCAGCCGCGGTTCGCGATGGCGCGCGCGTACGGCAGCGTCGCGTTCGTGAGTGCGTAGGTGGAGGTGTGCGGCACCGCGCCGGGCATGTTCGCCACGCAGTAGAAGAGCGACTGGTGCACGGTGAAGGTCGGGTCCGCGTGGGTGGTCGGGTGCGAGTCGGCGAAGCAGCCGCCCTGGTCGACCGCGATGTCGACGAGCACGCTGCCCGGCTTCATGCGCGAGACGAGGTCGTTGCTGACGAGCTTCGGCGCCTTCGCCCCGGGCACGAGGACGGATCCGATGACGAGGTCCGACGCGACGACGGCCTTCTCGATCTCGAAGCTGTTGGATGCGATGGTCTTGATGCGTCCGGCGTAGAGCGCGTCCAGCTCGCGCAGCCGCGCGATGTTCGTGTCGAGCACGGTGACCTCGGCGCCGAGACCGACGGCGACCGAGGTCGCGTTGGTGCCCGCGACTCCGCCGCCGAGCACGGTGACGACGGCCGGGTGGGTCCCGGGGACGCCCGGGACGAGGAGGCCGGGACCGCCGTTGGGCTTGAGCATCGTGTTGGCGCCGACGATCGGGGCGAGCCTGCCGGCGACCTCGCTCATGGGGGCGAGGAGCGGCAGCGAGCGGTTCGGCAGCTGCACCGTCTCGTAGGCGATGGCGGTCACGCCGGAGGCGATGAGCGCCCGCGTGAGCGCCTCGTCGGCCGCGAGGTGCAGGTAGGTGAAGAGCACCAGGCCGTCGCGGAAGTAGCCGTACTCGCTCGCGATCGGCTCCTTGACCTTCAGGATCAGGTCGCCGGCCGCCCAGGTGGCCGCAGCGTCGGGGAGGATCGTCGCGCCCGCGCCCGCGTAGAGGTCGTCCGGGATGGACGAGCCGACTCCCGCACCCGCCTCGACGTAGACCTCGTGTCCGGCGCCCACCAGGTCGTGGACTCCGGCCGGGGTGATCGCCACCCGGAACTCGTTGTTCTTGATCTCGCGGGGGATCGCGACCTTCATGGGATTCCTCTCACATCGACGTGGTGATTCCCTCTCACCATAGTCGCCTCGACGGAGGATTTCGATAGTGGAGTCGATCCGTCTGTGCTGATTCCGTATTCAGACATGTTGTGCGACGCGGATATCGTCCGTCATGTTCCCCGTGACGATCCGTCCACGGCGCGAGCTGCGGTTTCCCGCCCGAAACGGCCGGATCGGAACGGATTTCGTGACGATCATGTTTCCGATCCGACGTTCTGCCCTCTTTTTGCTGCGCGTCGATGCGTCCTGTGCCAGTATCGACCCACCGCGACGACACGCCGTAGTGTCTCGTCTCCGGCGTCGCCCAGTGGTCCGTGTTCGAGCCCCGAAGGAGCACCGCAGTGAATCCCAGGCCCCTCCCGCAAGACCCGATGATCCGCCAGCTCGTGCAGTCCGCACGGGCGTCCCAGCTCTCGCGCCGCGGCCTGCTCGCCGGTCTGAGCGCCGGCGCCGCGACACTCGCCCTCGCGGCCTGCTCCACCGGGGGCGCCTCGGGCAAGCCGACGGCCGCGAAGGACACCTCGTCGACGGATAAGACGATGACCTGGGCCAACTGGCAGGCGTACCTCGACCAGGACGAGAGCGGCGGGTACCCGACGCTGGACGCCTTCCAGAAGCAGAGCGGCATCAAGGTCAAGTACGACGTCGCGGTCGACGACAACAACACGTACTACGCCAAGGTGAAGGACCAGCTCGCGCTCGGCAAGGACATCGGCGCCGACACCGTGTGCCTCACCGACTGGATGATCGCCCGGTGGATCCGGCTCGGCTACGTGCAGTCGTTCGACGAGAGCACCATCCCGAACAAGAAGAACCTGGTCAGCAACCTCCAGGACATCGACTTCGACCCGGGACGCACGAAGTCCCTCCCGTGGCAGAGCGGCTTCGCCGGCATCTGCTGGAACAAGGAGAAGCTGCCGCAGGGTCTGAAATCGGTCGACGACCTCTGGAAGCCCGAGCTCAAGGGCAAGGTCGGAGTGCTGAGCGAGATGCGGGACACGATGGGTCTGCTGCTGCTGCAGCAGGGCGTCGACATCTCCAAGACGTTCTCCGACGCCGAGTTCGACAAGGCGATCGACACGCTCACGAAAGAGGTGAGCGACGGTCAGATCCGCAACATCAAGGGCAACTCCTACCTGAACGATCTGAAGAGCGGCGACACGCTCGCCGCGATCTGCTGGTCCGGAGACATCACGCAGCTCAACGCCGAGGCCGGCGACAACTGGGAGTTCGTCCTCCCGGAGGCCGGCGGCACGCTCTGGAGTGACAACTTCGTCATCCCGATCGGCTCGCCGCGCAAAGCGAACGCCGAGAAGCTGATCGACTACTACTACCAGCCCGAGGTCGCGGCCGAGGTGGCCGCGTGGGTCAACTACATCACCCCGGTCGAGGGCGCCAAGGAGGCGGCCGTGAAGATCGACCCCGATCTGGCCGACAACCAGCTGATCTTCCCCGACGCGGACACGCTCTCGCAGGCGCACATCTTCCGCTCGCTCAGCACGGCCGAGGAGCAGAAGTACCAGGCCGCATTCCAGAAAGTGATCCTGGGCGCCTGATGGCCAGGGGAGTCTTCGCCGAGTCCGGCGCCGACCTGCGTCTCGACGGCATCACCAAGCGTTTCCCCGGGTTCACGGCGATCGAGGAGCTCGACCTGACCATCCCGGCCGGCTCCTTCTTCGCCCTGCTCGGTCCGAGCGGCTGCGGCAAGACGACGACTCTGCGCCTGGTCGCCGGGCTCGAGGAGCCGACGGCCGGACGGATCGTCATCGGCGGCCGGGACGTCACCGCGACGAAGCCGTTCCAGCGGCCCGTGAACACCGTGTTCCAGAGCTACGCGCTCTTCCCGCACATGACCATCCTGGAGAACGTCGCGTTCGGCCTGCGTCGCCGCAAGATCGGCGATCCCGTCGCCAAGGCCCACGAGGCGCTCCGCCTGGTCGAGCTCGACCACCTCGCCGCCCGCCGGCCCTCGCAGCTCTCGGGCGGTCAGCAGCAGCGCGTGGCGCTGGCCCGCGCGATCGTGAACCGGCCTGCGCTGCTCCTGCTCGACGAGCCGCTCGGCGCGCTGGACCTGAAGCTGCGGCGGCAGATGCAGCTCGAGCTGAAGTCCATCCAGACCGAGGTTGGCCTCACGTTCGTGCATGTCACCCACGACCAGGAGGAGGCCATGACCATGGCCGACACCGTCGCGGTGATGAACAAGGGCCGGATCGAACAGATGGGGGCTCCGGAGGTGCTCTACGAACTGCCGGCGACGGTGTTCGTCGCGAACTTCCTCGGCCAGTCGAACCTGTTCGTCGGGCCGGTGCAGGAGTCCGCGGCGGACGCGGTCGGCGTGGAGGTCGGTGGCCACCGCATCCGCATCCCGCGCTCGCGGGCACAGCGCGACGCGGGGCTGGTGACCGTCGGGGTGCGGCCGGAGAAGCTGACGCTGCACGAATCGCCGGAGACCATCCCGTCGGGCGCGAACAGCCTCGGCCCGGGACGGGTGACCGATGTCTCGTTCAGCGGTGTGAGCACGCAGTACCTGGTCGACATCCCGGGCCTGGGCTCGGTCATCGTGTTCGCGCAGAACATGCACGCCGGGCCGGTCGCCTCCCTGGGCGCGTCCGTCTGGGTCGCGTGGGACGCCGCGCACACCTTCGTGCTCGCCGACGAGCCCCCGGCGGACGGCCGCTTCGCCGACGATGCGGACACCCAGGCCATCGCCGCACAGGCGCGCGAGCGGATGCTCACGGAGCTGGAGGAGGCGTAGATGGCCCTCGCCGCCTTCACCGGCGCACCCCCGACGCAGGACGCCGAGCCCGCGGTCCGCCGCAAGAGCGGCATCGCGCTCGTGCTCCTGCTGCCGGGTGTCGCCTACCTGGTCCTGTTCTTCCTGACGCCGCTCGTCTCGCTCATCATCACGTCGTTCCAGACGCCGGTACCGGATGGCGACATCGGTCAGTACCAGGCCGCGTTCCAGTGGACCAACTACACGGACGCGATCTCGGAGTACTGGCCGCAGATCATCCGCTCGTTCGCGTACGCGCTGATCGCGACGGCCGCGGCGCTCGTGATCAGCTACCCGCTCGCGTACTTCATCGGGGTGAAGATGCGCGGGCGCCCGCTCGTGCAGAACCTGCTCATGACGCTGGTCATCGCGCCCTTCTTCATCAGCTTCCTGCTGCGCACCCTGGCGTGGAAGTCGATCCTGAGCGACGACGGGGTCGTGGCCAGCGCGCTGCGCGCCATCTCGGTGCTGCCCCCCGACGCGCACATCACCGGCACGCCCTTCTCGGTCATCTTCGGACTCACGTACAACTTCATCCCGTTCATGACCCTCCCGCTGTACGCGACCCTGGAACGCCTGGACGTCCGGCTCCTGGAGGCGGGGCAGGACCTCTACGCGAACGCGTGGACCACCTTCCGCAAGGTGACGGTGCCGCTCTCCCTCCCCGGGATCGTGTCGGGCACGTTGCTGACGTTCATCCCCGCGGCGGGCGACTACATCAACGCGTCGCAGGACTTCCTCGGCGCGGCGGACACCTCGATGATGGGCAACGTCATCGAGAGCAACTTCCTCGTGCTGCAGAACTATCCGGCGGCCGCGGCGATGTCGGTCATCCTGATGGCGGTCATCCTGCTGATCGTCGGTCTGTACGTGCGCCGGAGCGGAACGGAGGACCTGCTGTGACGACGCCCCTCTCGCCGGACCCGGCGCCCGCCGCGGCGACACCGACCCGGCGGCCGACCCAGCGGCCGCCCCGGCGGCGCTTCGCGGGCCTCGGGCTGGGCGTCTACGCCTTCCTGGCCCTGGCGTTCCTGCTCATCCCGATCGTCTACACGTTCGTCTTCTCGTTCAACGACGCGATCAAGAACAACATCGCCTGGCGCGGCTTCACCCTGCGCAACTGGACGAACGTGTGCGACGCAGCGGGCATCTGCGACGCGTTCATGGCGAGCATCGTGATCGGCCTGATCTCGACGGTGATCGCGACCGTGCTCGGCACGATGATCGCGATCGCGCTGATGCGCTACCGCTTCCGGTTCCGATCGCAGACAAGTCTGCTGCTGTTCCTGCCGATGGCGAGCCCGGAGGTCGTGCTCGGCGCCGGGCTGGCGGCCCAATTCCTGAGCCTCGGCGTGAACAAGGGCTTCGGGACGATCATCATCGCCCACGTCATGTTCTGCATCAGCTTCGTGGTCGTCACGGTGAAGGCGCGCGTCGCGAGCCTCGACCCCGCGCTGGAGGAGGCGGGGCGCGATCTCTACGGCTCGCCCAACGCCGTCTTCTGGCGGATCACGTTCCCTCTGCTGCTGCCCGGGATCCTGTCGGCCGCGCTGCTGTCGTTCTCGCTCAGCTTCGACGACTTCATCATCACCAACTTCAACGCGGGCGCGGTGACGACCTTCCCGATGTACATCTACATCGCGGCGTCGCGCGGCATCCCGGCCCAGGCGAACGTGATCGCGTCGGCCGTGTTCATCCTGACGATCCTTGTCGTGCTCATCTCGCAGCTGAGCGCGGCGGCACGTGCCCGGCGGCTTGCGCGCGCGACGCAGTAGCCGCGAACAGACCCCTGAAGCCGCACGGCCCCGTCAGCGTGAGCTGCCGGGGCCGTCCGGTGCGCGGGCTTCAGACGTAGGAGGCGCGGATCTCGCCGACCGGCTCGCCGCGGCCGAGGACGGCCAGGTCGAGCTTCGGGGCGAGCGCGTCGACGGCGGCGCGGTCGACCGCTCCGGCGTCGGCCAGAAGCGAGAGCGCCACGACGGTCGCGGCGCGGAGGCTGCCGTCGAGCATCTTGAGTGTGACGGTGGTGCCGTCGGGCGCCGCCATGATCATCACGCCCTCGGCGCCGCCCTTCGCGAAGACGCCGAGCTCATCGATCACGACCGTGTTCGCGCGCCCCGGGCCGTCGATCGCCCAGCCGTCGGCGAGCACCGCGTTCTTCAGCAGGGCCGCATTGCGGTAGAGGGCGAAGGGGGAGCCGTCCGACGCGGTCGCGATGCGCTGGATCCCGCGGGCGAGGGCGACGAGCGACATCGCGTGCACGGGGGCGCCGCAGCCGTCCACACCCGTCGCGACGACCTTCTCGCCCGTGAGGCGCTCGACCGTGTCACGGATGTGCTGCTGCAGCGGGTGCTGCGGGTCGAGGTAGCTCTCCAGCTGCCAGCCGTTGACGCGGCAGGCGACCAGCATCGCGGCGTGCTTGCCGGAGCAGTTCATGAACAGCGGCTGCTTCTGCTCGCCGGCACGGATCGCGTCGTCGCGCGCGGCGGAGTCGAGGGGCCAGTCCGGCGGGCAGAGCAGCGCGTCGGTGGTGAGCTGCGCCTGGGCGAGGATGGTGCGCACGACCGACAGGTGCGCCGGGGTACCCGCGTGGCTGGCCGTGGCGAGCACGGCGCGCGCGCCTTCGAGGGCGACGCCGGCGCCGAGCACGGCGACCGCCTGGAAGGGCTTCATGGTGGAGCGCGGGAAGACCGGCTTCTCGGGGGCGCCCAGGGACCGGGCGACGGTGCCGTCCGCTCCGAGGACCACCGCCGAGCCGACGTGGCGCGACTCGACGAAACCGCTCCGCTCGACGACCGCGAGCTCGACGGCCTCCTCGCCGGAGAAGACCGCGGGGGCCACGGCCGGGCTCACAGGGCGGCGAACGCGTCGTCGATGACCGAGAGCGCGTCGGCGATGAGGGCGTCCGAGACGGCGAGGCTGGGCAGGAAGCGCAGCACGTTGCCGTAGGTGCCGGCGTTCAGCAGGAGCACGCCCTGCTGCGCGGCGAAGGCCACGATTTTCGAGACGGCCTCGGCGTTCGGGATTTTCGTCGTCTCGGCCGTGCCGGGCTGGACGAGCTCGATGGCGACCATCGCGCCGATGCCGCGCACCTCGCCGATGATGTCGTACTTCTCCTGCAGGCGGCGCAGGCCGGCGGTCAGCGACGCCTCGATCCGGCGGCCCTCGGCGAGGAGGTCGTTGCTCTCGATCTCGTCGAAGACGGCGATGGCGGCGGCGGCCGCGACCGGGTTGCCGCCGAAGGTTCCGCCGAGACCGCCCGGCTGGGCCGAGTCCATGATCTCGGCACGCCCGGTGACCGCGGCGAGCGGCAGGCCGCCCGCGATGCCCTTGGCGCTGAGCACCAGGTCGGGGACGAGCCCGAAGTGCTCGCTCGCGAAGTACGCGCCGGTGCGGGCCATCCCGCTCTGGATCTCGTCGGCGATGAAGACGACGCCGTTGGCGGTGCACCATTCCTGGAGCGCCGTCAGGTAGCCCTCGGCGGGCACCATGAAACCGCCCTCGCCCTGGATCGGCTCGGCGACCAGGCAGGCGAGGTCGGAGGAGCCGACGACCTTCTCGAGGTACGCGATGGTGCGCGCGGCGGCCTCGGCGCCGGTCAGGCCGTCGCGGTAGGGGTAGGAGTTCGGGGCGTGGTAGACGTCGCCGGCGAACGGGCCGAAGCCGGTCGCGTACGGCGCCGCCTTGTAGTTCATCGCCATGGTCAGGTTGGTGCGGCCGTGATAGGCGTGGTCCAGCACGGCGACGGCGCGGCGGCCGGTGTGCTTGCGGGCGATCTTGACCCCGTTCTCCACGGCCTCGGCGCCCGAGTTGACCAGCACGGTCTTCTTGGCGTGGTCGCCGGGGGTGTGCGCCCCGAGCAGCTCGGCGACGCGCACGTACTCCTCGTACGGGGTGATGGTGAAGAGCGTGTGGATGACGTCCTGCAGCTGCTCCGCGGCCGCCGCGACCACCGCGGTCTCGGTGTGGCCGACCGTGGTCACGCCGATGCCGGCGCCGAAGTCGACGAACTGGTTGCCGTCGACGTCGACCAGGATGGCGCCGTTGGCGCGGGCGATGTACACGGGCAGCGCGGAGGAGACACCCGTCGGCACGACGGCGAGACGGCGCTGGTGGAGCGCCTGGGAGGCCGGGCCGGGAACGGCGGTGACGATGCGGCGTTCCTGAGGAACGGTGTAGACGGGCGCGTTGAGGGTGTCAGTCATGATGGATCGATTCTAACCGCGGTGTCAGAATCGATCCATGAGACTCGAGCACAGCTACGCGATCGACCTGCAGTGGACCGGCAACCGCGGGACGGGCACCAGCGGCTACAAGGACTACGGCCGCGATCACGTTCTCACGGCGGAGGGCAAGCACCCGCTGGAAGGGTCTGCCGATCGGGCGTTCTTCGGCGATCGCGACCGCTGGAACCCCGAGGAGCTGCTGCTCGGTGCGTTGGCGCAGTGCCACATGCTCAGCTATCTGGCGGAGGCGGCGCGCGCCGGCGTCGTGATCGTCGGCTACAGCGACGCCGCGACCGGGACCATGGAGCAGACGGCGAACGGAGGGGGCCACTTCACGTCGGCGACCCTCCACCCGCGCGTCACCGTCGCCGACCCGGCGCAGCGCGAGCTGGCGGCGGCCCTGCACGGTCCGGCGTCGGAGAAGTGCTTCATCGCGGCGAGCGTGAACTTCCCCGTGCATCACGAGCCGGAGCTGCTCACCCTCGCCTGAACGGGCGGCGGATCCGAGCGGGACTAGAGCCGCTCCGGGTGCAGCGCGCGCTTGACGCGCTCGACCGGGTTGGCCGGGGGAGCCTCGTTGTAGGTGCCGGCGAGCTCCTGCCCGGTGAGGGCGTGGATGGCCGCCATGATCTCGTCGGTGGCCTGGCGGCGGGCGCGTCCCGACTCGGGCGGCCCGTAGTGGGCGAGGTCGAGCGGCTCCCCGAACGCGACCGTCACGCGGCGCACCCGCGGGAACTTCGCGCCGACCGGCTGCATCTCGTCGGTGCCGATGAGCCCGACGGGGACCACCTTCGCACCGGTGGTGAGCGCCAGCCAGCCGACGCCGGTGCGTCCCTTGTACAAGCGGCCGTCGAGGGAGCGGGTCCCCTCGGGGTAGAGCGCGAACGCGGCTCCGGTGTCGATGATGCGGCGGGACTGTTCGAGGGCCTCCTGAGCCGCCTGACCCGCGCCGCGCTTGACGCCGACGGCGCCGATCCCGGTGAAGAACGAGCGCGAGATGCGGCCCTTCAGGCCCGTGCCCTCGAAGTAGTGCGACTTCGCCAGGAACTGCACTCGGCGCGGCGACATGAGCGGGATGAGGATGGAGTCGATGAACGACTGGTGGTTGCTGGCGAGGATGACCTTGCCGTGGCGGGGGACGTTCTTGCGGCCGATGACGCGAGGCCGGTAGACGATCTTGGCGATGGGAGCCATGATCCAGCGCCCGAGATAGTAGGTGAAGCCGGGCCGCTGCACCGGGGCCTGCCCGTCGTCGGGTTCGTGGATCGTCACCTTTCGAGGGTAGTGCGTTTCATATTCCGTGGCGCGCATGCGCGTGCGGGAGGTCGACAGCGTCGCGGACGGGGTCGTCCGGCCGTCCGTCGACCAGCCGTCCGTCGACCAGCCGGACCACCCGGTGCATGCGCGGCAGGTGCACGACGTCGTGGGTGACCAGCAGGGTCGCGGCGTCCCGCTCGGCGCTCAGACGGAGGAGCAGCTCGATGATCTCGGCGCCCCGCTCCTGGTCGAGTGCGCTGGTGGGCTCGTCGACGAGGAGCACGGCCGGGTCGTTCATGAGCGCGCGGGCGATGTTGACGCGCTGCCGCTGGCCGCCCGAGAGCTGGTGGGGCCGGCGGTCCCGCTGGGCGGAGAGTCCGACGGCGTCGAGGAGCTCGTCCGCACGCCGGAGGGTCGCTGCGCGGGCACCCGGTGCACGGCGTCCACCGAGCTCGCCCATCACACGCAGCTGCTCGCCCGCCGTGAGGGAGGGCAGCAGGTTCGACTGCTGGAACACGATCCCGATGCTGGTGCGCCGGAGCTCGGCGGCCTCCCGCGCGTCGAGTGCCGTCGTGTCGACCTCGCCGACGGTCACGGTGCCCGAGTCGGGTCGGATCAGCGTCGCCGCGACGGCGAGGAGGCTCGACTTGCCCGATCCGCTGGGACCGGTGACCGCGGTCACGGTTCCGGGACGCGCGGTGAGGCTGACGTGGTCGACGGCGGTGACGCGGGCGTCGCCGTCGGGGAAGGTGAGGGTGACATCGTCCAAGCGGATCATCGGTTGCTCCCGAGTGCGGTGAGGGGGTCGGCGGAGGTGACCGAGCGGAGCGCGAACGCGGCGCCGGCGAGCCCGAGCACGACGAGGAGCGCGCCAGGGACGAGGGTGGTGAGCGGGCTGAGCAGGAAGGGAAGCGCGCTTCCGGCGAGGGCGCCCGCCCCGGCGACGACGGCGAGTCCGACGGCGATACCGGCGACGAGGACGATGAGTGCCTGGCCCAGTGCGTCGCGGACGAGCGCGGGCGTGCTCGCGCCCAGGGCCTTGAGCACGGCGACGTCGCCCTTGCGCTGCATGGTCCACACCGTGAAGAACGCGCCGACCACCAGCCCGGAGATGCCGAAGAGCAGGGCGATCATCATCAGGAGCGAGCCGATCTCGGAGCGGAAGGCGCTGAGCGCGGTGAGGGAGCCGATGGTCGTCTCGGACACGGTGCCGGTCGCCGCGTCGGCGGCGGACCAGTCGGGGTCGCCGGAGACGGCGAGAACGGTCGCGTAGGCGTCGGGGCTGCCCGTCTCCGCGGCGTAGGCCCGCCAGTCGCCGAGCGTCATCCGGATGACGGGGGTGTGGCTGTACCAGCCGTCGCCCGCGACCGTGTCGACGGTGTAGGACCGGGATCCGATCGTGATCGCGTCGCCGGGCGCGGCGTCGAGGGCGGCGGCGGCCCCGGTGGAGAGGGAGACGGATCCGGTCGAGAGCTCGCCGCCGTCTCCACTGTCCATCCCGAACAGGGCGACCCCGGTGCGGGTGCCGTCGGCCTCCGCCCGGGACTGCGTGATGCCGATCGGTTCGACGCTGCGGACGCCGGTCTCCGCGGACCAGCCGGCGGCCTGTTCGGCGGTGACCGCGGAGTCGGCGAAGCTGGCGCCGGAGTCGCCCGCCTCGGGCGCAGAGAAGACGAGGCGATCACCGGGAAGCGCGAGGACGGCGGAGATGTTCTGCGTCGCCAGGCCGCCGGTGAGGCCGCTGAGGAAGCCGACGAGCACGGTGATGAGGGCGACGACGGAGCCGATGAGGAGGAAGCGGCCGCGGGCGAATCGCAGGTCGCGCAGGGCGACGAACATGGGTGGCCTTTCGAGTAGGGAGCGGACGGGAGGGTGCTTCCAGCCTCGCTGGGACGCCCCTTCCGGTCATCGGCCGCGGGGACGGTCGCCGCCGACTGTTCTGTCGAGACGGCGTTCCATCTTTCGGACGATGCCGCACCCGCCCCGGCCGCGTAGAGTCCAGGCATGGCCCACACCGCGCTCACCCCGGTCTTCGTGGGTCTGCGGACCGGGCTCCACGTGCTGTTCCTGGTGCTCGCCGGTCTGGTGATCGTGCGGGCGATCGTCGTGCCGACCACCGCGAGCCTGGCGGTCGTGGCCGTCGCCCTCGTGCTCGTCGCGACCTATGCCGTCGGCGCGTTGCTGGCCCGCGGTTCCGGGCGGAGTGGCCGGGCGTCCGGCCTCGGAGGCTCGGCCGCACTGCTCTGGCTGGCCGTGCTGACCGTCGAATGGGCGGCACTGCTCTGGCTCAGCACCGAAGCCGCCTACCTGGTCTTCCCGCTGTTCTTCCTCTACCTGCACCTGCTGGGCGGGCGATGGGGGGCGGTCGCCATCGTGCTCGCCACGGCGGCGTCGATCGTCGCCCTCGGCCTCCACGGAGGCTGGACGGTCGGTGGGGTGGTCGGTCCCCTGGTGGGTGCCGGGGTCGCGCTGCTCATCGGGCTCGGCTATCAGGCGCTGGCACGGGAGGCGGCGGAGCGTGAGGCGTTGATGCGCGAGCTGCTCGACACGCGTGACCAGCTCGCCGTGACCGAGCACGAGTCCGGTGTGCTGGCGGAGCGCTCGCGTCTGGCGCGCGAGATCCACGACACCCTGGCGCAAGGGTTGTCGAGCATCCAGCTGCTGCTGCACGCCGCCGAGCGCGCCGACCCGGAGGGCCCGGGTGTCGAGCACATCCGGCTCGCCCGCGAGACCGCGGCCACGGGTCTGGCCGACGCACGGCGGTTCATCCGCGAGCTCGCACCGCCGGACCTCGACGACCAGGGGCTCGGGGGCGCGCTGCGCCGGCTCGCCGCCACGCAGTGGGCCGCGCAGGGTCTCACCGTGGAGGTCCGGGTCGCCGACGCGGTCCCGCTCCCGATGCACGTCCAGACCGCGCTCCTGCGGATCGCCCAGGGCGCGATCGCGAACGTCGTGCAGCACGCGCACGCCGGGAAGGCCGTGATCGAGCTGGTCTCCGGCGCGGACGGGCTGCGCTTCAGCGTCTCGGACGACGGAGACGGCTTCGACCCGCGTGCGCAGACGGGCGAGCCCGCACCGACGTCCGACTCGTTCGGGCTGCAGGCGACCCGCGAACGGGTGCAGCAGCTCGGCGGCACGCTCGTCGTCGATTCCACGCCCGGCCGCGGCACCGTGCTGACGGTGCTGCTCTCGGCGGTGACGGCCCCGTGATCCGCCTCGTCATCGCCGACGACCATCCCATCGTGCGCGCCGGGCTCGTCGCGCTCTTCGCGTCGGAGGACGATCTGACGGTGGTCGCCGAAGCGGGCACGCCGGCCGAGGCGGTCGCCGCCGCGGAGCGCGAGAACCCGGACGTCGTGCTGATGGACCTGCAGTTCGGTGCGGGCGAGACGGGCGGGGGAGCGGACGCGACGCGCCGCATCCGTGCGCTCGACGCCGCGCCCTACGTGCTGGTGCTGACGAACTACGACTCGGACGCCGACATCCTGGAAGCCGTGGAGGCGGGCGCGAGCGGCTACCTGCTCAAGGACGCACCGCCGCACGAACTGACCGCCGCCGTCCGCGCGGCGGCGGCGGGGGAGAGCGCACTCGCCCCGGTCATCGCCTCTCGACTGCTCGACCGGATGCGCACACCGCGCGCGAGCCTGAGCGTGCGCGAGATCGAGGTGCTCCGGCTGGTGGCGGAGGGACGCACGAACACGGAGGTCGCCTCGGCCCTCTTCGTGAGTGAGACGACCGTCAAATCGCACCTCGCGCACATCTTCACCAAGCTCGGCGTCAGCTCGCGGACCGCCGCGATCGCCGCCGCCCGCGAGCGCGGCATCCTGCGCTGAGCGCAGGGCCGAGACCGCGTGGACGTGTGGAACTCAGCCGCGCAGCCCCGGGACCGGGTCGCAGCCGAAGCCTCCGGCGTAGTTCAGGCAGGGCAGGGCGAAGGCGGGGTAGCGCACGGCGAGCGGGTCGCCGAACCAGGTGTTGTAGAGCCGGGAGAAGTTGAGGTTGCCGTACGTCGAGCAGTCGCCGGCCGGGCCGGTCGGTGCGGCGAGCGTCTCGTCGTTGGGCTGGTACGGCGTGTAGTTGTAGAGGTTCGCCGTCGCCTGGTCGACGATCGTCACGCGGCTGGAGCCGCACGAGGCGTCCGGGTGGAACTGGATGTCGTTCTTCCCGACGCGGTATCGCCAGTCGCCGGGGTGCACGGTGTACTCCCGGAACTGCCAGGCGGCCCGGTAGACCTGGTTGACGAAGCCGAAGTAGCGCTTGTCGCATTCGGTGGTGTCGGGGCAGGCGTATCCGGTCGCCTTCTGATAGCCCGACGGGCTCGGCGCCGTGAGGAGCGACTGCTCCTTCTGGAGGAGCACCAGCAGCACCCGCGGGCTGATCGTGCAGGCGGCGGCGACGCGCGCGATGATGCTGCTCGCCCGTTCGGCCTTCTTCGCGGGCAGAGCGGTGCAGCGCTCGGCCGACGCCGGGATGCGCGGGACGTCGACCCGGTAGTCGGCGAGGCACGGCGCGCCGTCGACGGGTTTGCAGGTGCGGTCCTCGAGGAACGACTGGATCTCGCCCGCCGTCATCGCGTCCGGGTTGAAGAAGCTGTCGTCGCTGATGATGTCGCCGGGGTCGAAGGCGGCGCGCTCGGCGCCGAGGACCCCGGTCGCGGGCACGAGGGCGAGCGCGATCGCGGTGACGGAGGCCGCCGCGAGCGCGCGCCAGCGCCTGATCAGCATGACGTGGACCTCAGCCGAGCTTCGCCAGAGCCTCTTCGATGACCGTCGCCGCATCGTCGATCAGCTCGTCGCTGATGACCACCGACGGCAGCAGGCGCAGGACGCTGTCCCAGCTGCCGGCGTCGAGCGGGATGACGCCGTTGGCCGTCGCGTGCGCCAGCACGGCCTTCAACGCCTCCGGGTTGGGCTTCGTGGTGCCGGGGACGACGAGTTCGATGCCGAACATCGCCCCCTTGCCGCGCACCTCCCCGACGACCGCGAACCGCTCGGCCCAGTCGCCGATGCGCGCCCACAGGGCGGCCTCGACGCGTCGCGCCTCGGCGAGGAGGTCCTCGGACTCGAACGCCTCGAACACCGCGAGGGCCGCGGCGGTCGACACCGGGTTGCCGCCGAAGGTGCCGCCGATCCCGCCGGGCTGGACGGCGTCCATGATGTCGGCGCGGCCCGTGACCGCGGCCAGCGGGAAGCCGCCGGCGATGCCCTTGGCGCTCGTCACCAGGTCGGGGACGACGCCGTGGTGCTCGATCGAGTACCACGTGCCTGTGCGCCCGATGCCGGCCTGGATCTCGTCGGCGACGAAGACGATGCCGTTCTCGGTGCAGAACTCCGAGAGGCGGGCGAAGTAGCCGGGAGCCGGGATGATGATGCCGCCGTCGCCCTGGATCGGCTCGACGAAGAGCGCCGCGAGCTCGGTCGCGCCGATGTGGGTGCGGATGTAGTCGATCGTGCGTTCGGCGGCCTCCTCGCCCGTCATCCCCTCCGGGTCGCGGAACGGGTAGCTGATCGGCACGCTGTAGATCTCACCGGGGAAGGGACCCATCCCGGCGCGCTCCGGCCAGGGGCGGTACGTCATCGCCATGGTCAGGTTGGTGCGGCCGTGGAACGCGTGGTCGAGGGTCGCGATCGCGCGGCGACCGGTGAACTTGCGCGCGATCTTCACGGCGTTCTCCACGGCCTCCGCCCCGGAGTTGACGAGGATGCTGCGCTTCTCGAAGTCGCCGGGGGTGATCTCGGCGAGCTTCTCGGCGACGCGCACGTAGTTCTCGTACGGCGTCACCGTGAAGAGGGTGTGCGTGAGCTTCGCGGCCTGCTCGGCGGCGGCCGCCGCGACCGCGGGGTGGGCGTGGCCGATCGTCGTGACGCCGATGCCGCAGCCCAGGTCGATCAGGCGGTTGCCGTCCACGTCGACCAGGATGGCGCCGGAGCCCGACTCCATGTAGATGTTCGCGAGGGTCCCCGCGCCGCGGCTCACGGTCGCCTCGCGGCGGCGCTGCAGCTCCAGCGAGCGCGGGCCCGGGAGGGCGGTGACGACGTGGCGGGACTGGGGAACCGAGAATTCGCGAGTCATGCCTCCATCGTAGGCGGCGACCGGCGCGGAGCCCGCCCGGGCGGCGCGCCTCCGACCGGACTGTCAGCGGAGCCCTAGGCGGATACGGCAGACTGTTCGATCGTGCGCAGATCACTCTCCCTCCTCACCGCCGCCCTCGTGGTCGCCGGACTGGCCGCTTGCAGCTCCTCCTCCCCGGAGCCGTCCGCCACGAGCACGACGGCCGCGGCCTCGTGCCAGAACCTGAAGGCGGGCGACGCCTCGAAGGCGGTGAAGGTGGAGGGCGACTTCCGCAAGGCTCCGACCGTGACGTTCTCCACCCCGCTGAAGGCCACCGACCTCCAGCGCAGCGTCGTCATCACCGGCAAGGGGGCGGAGGCCAAAGCCGGCTCGACCGTCGACATCGCACTGGCCGCCTACAGCGGGGCGACGGGCAAGGAGCTCACCGCCGCCGCCGGATTCGACGACCAGGCCGCGCAGACCATCACCGTGGACGACAAGCAGTACGTCCCCGGGCTCGTGCGCGCTGTCGAGTGCCTGAAGGTCGGCTCCCGCGTCGTGCTCACCGGTACGGCGAAGGAGGCGTTCGGCAACGCCGACCTCACCCAGCTCGGTCTGAAGGCGGCCGACACCGTGGTCTTCGTCGCCGACCTCGTCGACCTGCCCCCGACCCGCGCCAACGGCACTCCTGTCGCGCCCAAAGCCGGCTTCCCGACCGTGAAGCTCTCGAAGACGGGCGAGCCCACGATCACCATCCCGAAGGCGGACCCGCCGACCCAGACCGAGCTCGAAGTCCTCAAGCAGGGCGACGGTGAGACCGTCCAGCCGGGCGACACGGTGACCGTGCAGTACAAGGGCGTCATCTGGCGCGACGGCGAGATGTTCGACTCCAGCTGGAGCCGCGGAGCGCCGACGTCGTTCCCCACCACCGGGGTCGTGGCCGGCTTCAAGAAGGCCCTCGAGGGCCAGAAGGTGGGCTCTCAGGTGCTCGTCGTGATCCCACCCGCGGACGGCTACGGTGACGCGGGCAACGGCGCCATCAAGGGAACGGACACCATCGTGTTCGTCATCGACATCCTGAAGACCGCGCGCTGATGACCGGGGGACCGCGGCGCGTCATCCTCCTGGGTTCGACCGGTTCGATCGGCACCCAGGCGCTCGACGTCGTCGCGGCCAACCCCGACCTCTTCACGGTCGTCGGCCTCACCGCCGGCCGCAATGCGGAGGGGCTGGCCGCGCAGGCGGAGCGGTTCGGCGTCGCGGAGACGGCGCTCGGCGCCGACGGCTCCGAGCGGCTGGTCCGCTCGGTCGAGGCGGACGTCGTGCTCAACGGGATCACCGGCTCGGTCGGGCTCGGCCCGACGCTGGCGGCGCTCGAGACGGGCGCGAGCCTGGCGCTGGCCAACAAGGAGTCGCTGATCGTGGGCGGCGAGCTGGTCAAGCAGGCCGCGGCGCCCGGTCAGATCGTGCCCGTCGACTCGGAGCACTCCGCGATCGCGCAGGCGCTGCGCTCGGGTGCGCCGCGCGAGGTGCGCCGGCTCGTCCTGACGGCGTCCGGCGGCCCGTTCCGCGGGCGCAGCAGAGAGTCGTTGCGCGATGTCACGCCGGCCGAGGCGCTCGCCCACCCGACCTGGGACATGGGCCTGGTCGTGACGACGAACTCGTCGACGCTGGTCAACAAGGGTCTCGAGGTCATCGAGGCGCACCTGCTCTTCGACGTCCCGTACGACCGGATCGACGTCACGGTGCACCCGCAGTCCGTGATCCACTCGATGGTGGAGTTCGTGGACGGCTCGACGATCGCCCAGGCGTCCCCGCCGGACATGCGCCTGCCGATCTCCCTCGGGCTCGGCTGGCCGGACCGCGTGCCCGGTGTCGGCGAGCCGCTCGACTGGACGGCGGGGCACACCTGGACCTTCGAGCCGCTCGACGGCGACGCGTTCCCCGCGGTCGCTCTGGCGAAGCGCGTCGGAATCGCCGGGTCGACGTATCCCGCGGTCTTCAACGCGGCGAACGAGCAGGCGGTCGCCGCCTTCCACGCGGGCGCGATCGGCTACCTGGCGATCCTGGAGACGGTGGAGCGCGTCGTCGACGCCCACGAGCCCGCCACGGAGCTCACCCGCGAGTCGCTCGACGCCGCGGAGCGCTGGGCCAGGTCGGCGGCGGACGCCCTGATCGCTGGCTGATAGCCTTCTCAGGAAGGGTCCGGAGGGGACCGGATTTCGGGGGTTTCGTGAAGAAGATCGTCGCGCTCGTCGGAGCGCTCGCACTCGTTCTCGGCATCGCCGGATGCACCGGCGCCGCCTCACCGGGCGCCTCCCCGTCCACGACCGCGCCCACGGCTGCGCCCGCGGTCACGGCGATCGTGATCGGTGGCGACGCGCTCCGCTTCGTCGACGCTTCCGGTGCGGAGCGGCGGATCGGGTACACCGAGCCGCTCGCCGACGTGCTGAGCGCCGTGGAGGATGCCGTGGGACCGCAGACCGGCACCACGGAGTTCCCGGCGACGAACCACACGGTCCCGGCGACGGCGCACGAATTCGGTGCCCTCACGATCACCGAGAACCACTACGAGGGCGCCGTCGACGACGACGTGCTGGTCGCACCGGTCTGGACCGTGTCGACGACGGCCGCCGCGGTCCAGGGCGTCGACATCGCGGCGTCGACCGGTGTCGCGGTCGGCTCGGCGGTTAACGACATCCCGGGGCACGCGGACGCCGACCGGCTGGACGTGGTCACGGTCGACGGCGCCGCCTCCGTGTACATCCTGGTCGAGGCGTCCCCGGGATCGGTCCTCGTCCCCGACGCCACGAGCACGGCCGTCGGCGTCCTCGCCGCGGCCTCGCCCTGGCCGGGCCCGATCACCCGGCTGAGCGCACCGTCGCAGTTCGGCGGCGCGTGACCACGCACGACGTGATCGCGCACATAGCCGGCTAGCGGCTGGCTCCAAGCTGGACAACAGTACCCTGAGTCCGTGGAAACCGTGCTCCTGTTCGTCCTCGGCGTCGTCATCATCCTGATCGGCCTCGCGCTCTCGATCGCGCTCCACGAGATCGGGCACCTGGTGCCCGCCAAGCTCTTCGGCGTCAAAGTGACGCAGTACATGATCGGCTTCGGCAAGACCCTGTTCTCGTTCCGCCGCGGCGAGACGGAGTACGGCGTCAAGGCCATCCCGCTCGGCGGCTACATCTCGATGATCGGGATGTTCCCGCCCGGCAAGGACGGCGGCGCCGGCCGCAACGCGACCACCGGGTTCATGCAGTCGATGGCGCAGGATGCGCGCACGGCCAGCGCGGAGACCGTCCTCGTCGGCGAAGAGGATCGCACGTTCTACAAGCTCGCGGTCTGGAAGCGCGTCATCATCATGTTCGGCGGCCCGTTCATGAACCTCGTGATCGCCGTCGTGCTGTTCGGTGTGCTCCTGATGGGCTTCGGGACGCCGCAGAACTCGACCACGATCGCCTCGGTGAGCCAGTGCGTGCTCCCGGCCTCCAGCACCAGCCAGACCTGCTCCGCGAGCGCCCCGCAAGGTCCCGCGGCGGCGGCCGGATTGAAGCCCGGCGACACGATCGTCAGCATCGACGGCACGCCGATCACGACGTGGGCGCAGTCCACCGAGATCATCCGCGACTCCGCCGGCCGTTCGCTCTCGGTCGTGCTGCGGCGGGACGGCGAAGAGCGCACCGTCACGCTGACGCCGACGACGAACAAGGTCGCGAAGACCGACGCGTCCGGCCAGGTCGTCAAGACCGCCGATGGAGCGGTCGCCACCTTCACGGCCGGGTTCGCGGGGATCGGCGCCGTGCAGGAGCTGGTCCCGCAGCCGATCACGTCGGTCCTGCCCGCCGTCGGCACGCAGGTCGGCGCGGTCTTCAACGTCTTCATCCACCTCCCGGAGCGCATGGTCGACATCTGGAACGCGGCCTTCGGGTCGGGGCAGCGCGACGCGAACGGCCCGATCGGCGTCGTCGGCATCGGTCGCGCCGCCGGCGAGCTCACGGCCCTCGACGGCGTCCCGGTGGTGGACAAGGCCTACACGATGGTCGGCATGCTGGCCTCCCTCAACATCGCGCTGTTCGTCTTCAACCTGGTGCCGCTGCTCCCGCTCGACGGCGGTCACATCGCCGGCGCGCTCTGGGAGGGCATCCGGCGCACGTTCGCGAAGATCTTCCGCCGCCGCGACCCGGGGCCCGTCGACATGGCGAAGCTCATGCCTCTGACCTTCGCGGTGGTGATCGTGCTGGGCGGGATGAGCGTCCTTCTCGCCTACGCGGACATCGTGAAGCCGGTCAACCTCTTCGGCTAGAGCCCGCTCCCCGGCGACGTCCAGCCCGTTCCCACCCGTCCGCGTAGGATTGTTGGGTGGCAGCAATCAATCTGGGGATGCCCAAAGTCCCCGAGACCCTCGCACCCCGTCGCAAGTCCCGTCAGATCCGTGTCGGCAAGGTCCTGGTCGGCGGCGACGCTCCCGTCAGCGTCCAGTCGATGTGCACGACGCCGACGACGAACATCAACGCGACGCTGCAGCAGATCGCCGAGCTCACCGCCTCGGGCTGCGACATCGTCCGCGTCGCCGTCCCGAGCCGCGACGACGCCGAGGCGCTCCCGATCATCGCCAAGAAGAGCCAGATCCCGGTGATCGCGGACATCCACTTCCAGCCCAACTACGTGTACGCGGCCATCGACGCCGGCTGCGCCGCGGTCCGCGTCAACCCGGGCAACATCCGCAAGTTCGACGACCAGGTCGGCAAGATCGCCGCCTACGCGAAGGCGGCGGGCGTCTCCCTGCGCATCGGCGTCAACGCCGGTTCGCTCGAGCCGAGCCTGTTGCAGAAGTACGGCAAGCCGACGGCGGAGGCGCTCGTCGAGAGCGCCGTCTGGGAGGCCAGCCTGTTCGAGGAGCACGACTTCCACGACTTCAAGATCTCCGTCAAGCACAACGACCCGATCGTGATGGTCAAGGCCTACCGCCAGCTCGCCGAGCGGGGCGACTGGCCGCTGCACCTCGGCGTGACGGAGGCCGGCCCGGAGTTCCAGGGCACGATCAAGTCGGCGACCGCGTTCGGCATCCTGCTCTCCGAGGGGATCGGCGACACGATCCGCGTCTCGCTCTCCGCCCCGCCGGCGCAGGAGGTCAAGGTAGGCCTGCAGATCCTGCAGTCGCTCAACCTGCGCGAGCGCAAGCTCGAGATCGTCTCCTGCCCGAGCTGCGGCCGTGCGCAGGTGGACGTCTACACTCTCGCGAACGATGTGACGAGCGGGCTGGAGGGCATGAGCGTCCCGCTGCGCGTCGCCGTGATGGGCTGCGTCGTCAACGGACCGGGCGAGGCCCGCGAGGCCGACCTGGGCGTCGCGAGCGGCAACGGCAAGGGCCAGATCTTCGTCAAGGGCGAGGTCATCAAGACGGTGCCGGAAGCCGAGATCGTCAAGACCCTGATCGAGGAGGCCAACCGCATCGCCGCCGAGATGGGCGACGAGGGCGGCCCGTCGGGCGAGCCCGTCGTCACCGTCGGAGCCCACTGAGCGCGCGAAGCAGCGGCCTCCCGCGCTGAGCCGAGGTGCCGACCGGCCGGCGACAGGTCAGTCGACCGCGTCGAAGCGGACGGTCCCGCTCGGGATGTCCGCCGCGACCAGGTGGACGCGCAGGCGGTCGCCCGGGCGTACGCCGTCCGGTCGCGCGAGCGAGGCGGTGACCACCGGGTCCGCGAGCTGCACGCTCACCGTGCCGTTGCGGACGGCGAGCACGGTCGCCTCGAACACCGCGCCGATCCGCGAGGCGAGCAGCGCGGCCTCCACCCGGTCGAGCGCGCCGGAGTCGAGTCGTGCCGCGAGCCGGATGGACGCCCCCATGATCGAGGGGAGCTCGCCGAGCGAGTCCCGCGCCCACACGGGCACCGGGAGTCCGGCGCAGAGCGCCTCGCAGATGACGAGGGCCCAGCGGTCCACCAGCCGGCGGAGGGGCGCCGTCGCGTGCGCGTACGGGGCCGCGATGGCGGACTGCTCGGGATCCGCGGGCGCTTCGCCGTCCATCGCGACGTAGCCGGCGCCGCGGAAGAGCCCGGCCGCGGCCTGCAGCACGGCGGCGGCCCGCGGTTCGCGGTGGTCGAGCGTGCGCAGGTACTCGCCGTAGTCCACCGCGGGCGGCCAGGGCAGGCCCAGCGCGACGGTCTGCGCTCGGAAAGCGTCGACCGCCTCCGCAGACGGCGCCGGCATCGTGCGCAGGATGCCCACCTTCGCGTCGAGCATGACGCGCGCCGCGGACATCCCCGTGAGCAGGGAGAGCTGGGCGTTCCAGTCCTCCACGGGGAGGGTGGCGCGCCGCTCGATCGCGTAGGCGCCGTCGCGGAAGACGATCTCCTCGTCGGGCCGGTTGAGGCTGGCCCCGCCGCGTGCGCGCTCCTGCTCGATCCGAGCGGGGCCCACCTGCGCCAGCAACGCGAGCGGCTCCGGCGCCGTACCGGCGTCGAGCGCCTCCTGCGCTTCGGCGTACGACCACTGACGCCGCGAGCGGATGCGGGCGCGGGCCACCGAGGCCGACACCTCCCGGCCGTCCCCGTCCAGCACGATGTCCCAGACGTACGCCCCGCGGACCGCATCGGGCAGGAGCGACCCGGCGTGCTCCCCGATGGCGCTGGGATGCAACGGCACGCGGCCGTCGGGGGCGTAGAGCGTCTGGCCGCGCCGCCGCGCCTCCTCGTCGACCGGGCCGTCCGGCGGGACGAGCGCCGGGACGTCGGCGATGGCGTAGCGCAGCCGGTGACCGTCGCCGTGGCGCTCCAGATGCAGCGCCTGGTCGAGATCCGTCGACCCGGGCGGGTCGATGGTGAGGAACGGGATGCCGGTCAGGTCCGTCACCGGGAGGTGCGGGGCGTCCGCCGCGCGCCGCGCCGCCTGTTCCACCTCCGGTGCGAACGCGTCGGGGAGCCCGAGCGACGCGCGCAGGTCGGCCAGCGAGCGGGCGAGCTCGGTCTGGGCCGCGGACGGGGCGATGGAGGTCCGGCGGTCGGGCATGGCGCCACCCTATGCCCCTCGCCGCAGGAATACTCCTCCGCGCCCCCTAACATGGAACGGTGCCTACACGCCTGACGAACTACTTCCTCCGCACGCTCCGCGAAGACCCCTCCGACGCCGAGGTCACCAGCCACCGGCTGCTGGTCCGCGCCGGCTACATCCGACGCCAGGCGCCGGGCATCTTCGCGTGGCTGCCGCTCGGCCTGCGGGTCAAGGCCCGTATCGAGACGATCATCCGCGAGGAGATGGCCGCCGCGGGCGCGCACGAGGTCCACCTCCCGGCGCTCCTCCCACGCGAGCCGTACGAGGTGACCAACCGCTGGGAGGAGTACGGCGACGGTCTCTTCCGGCTCCAGGACCGCAAGGGCGCCGACTACCTGCTGGCGCCCACGCACGAGGAGGTCTTCACTCTGCTGGTGAAGGACCTGTACTCGTCGTACAAGGACCTCCCGCTGACGATCTTCCAGATCCAGGACAAGTACCGCGACGAGGCACGGCCCCGTGCCGGCCTCCTGCGCGGGCGCGAGTTCACGATGAAGGACGCCTACTCGTTCGACGCGAGCGACGCCGGGCTCGAAGCCAGCTACCAGGCTCAGCGCGACGCGTACGAGCGCATCTTCGAGCGCCTCGGTCTGTCGTACGTCATCGTGCAGGCGGACGCCGGAGCGATGGGAGGTTCGCGCAGCGAGGAGTTCCTGCACCCGACCGTCGTCGGCGAGGACACCTTCGTCCGCTCGGACGGCGGCTACGCCGCCAACGTCGAGGCGTTCACCACCATCGCGCCGCCCGCCCGCGGCTACGAGAAGCTCACTCCCGCGGAGGTTCTGGAGACGCCGAACACCCCGACGATCCAGACCCTGGTCGATGTGGCGAACGAGAAGCACCCGCGCCCGGACGGGCGCTCGTGGACCGCGGCCGACACGCTCAAGAACGTCGTGCTCGCCCTCATCCACCTCGACGGCAGCCGCGAGCTGGTCGTCGTCGGGCTGCCCGGCGACCGCGAAGTCGACATGAAGCGCGCCGAAGTCGCCTTCGCCCCCGCCGAGATCGAGCCCGCCACCGAGGCCGACTTCGCGAAGCACCCGGGCCTGGTGAAGGGCTACATCGGTCCGTGGTCGCCCGCGGGCGCCGTGCTCGGCGAGGAGTCCGCGACCGGCATCCGCTACGTGGTCGACCCACGCGTCGTGGACGGCTCGGGCTGGATCACCGGCGCCAACATTGACGGCAAGCACGTGTTCGGGCTGGTGGCCGGTCGCGACTTCGGCTGGGACAGCGTGGTCGAGGTCGCCGAGGTCAAGGCCGGCGACCCCGCCCCGGACGGCTCCGGCCCCGTCGAGCTGGCGCGCGGGATGGAGATCGGCCACGTCTTCCAGCTCGGCCGCAAGTACGCCGAGGCGCTGGGGCTCAAGGTCCTGGACGAGAACGGCAAGCTCGTCACGGTGACGATGGGCTCGTACGGCATCGGCGTGACCCGCATCCTCGCGATCATCGCGGAGGAGAACAACGACGACAAGGGCCTGATCTGGCCCGACTCCGTCGCTCCGTTCGATGTGCACGTGGTCGCCGCCGGCCGCGATCAGGCCGCGTTCGACGTGGCCGAGCAGGCCGCCGCCGCGCTCGAAGGGGCCGGGCTGGAGGTGCTGCTGGACGACCGCCCCAAGGTCTCGCCCGGCGTCAAGTTCGGCGACGCGGAGCTCATCGGCGTCCCGCGGGTCCTCGTCGCCGGTCGCGGCGCCGCGGACGGCGAGGTCGAGCTCTGGAACCGCCGCACCGGCGAGCGTCAGACCCTCCCGCTCGCCGAGGCGATCGCCGAACTGATCGCGTAGACCCCGGAGGCCGGCGGGGCCGCTCAGGCGGCCTCGTCGTCCCCGGTGATCTCGGAGTGGATGCGCCGGAGATCCTCCACGAGCGAGCCCAGCAGCACCCAGTGCCGCGGGTCGGGCGTCGAGATCACCAGCGGAGCCGTCAGCGCCGGGATGTTGGCCGTCGCGGTCTCGGGCTCCACGATCGGGGAGTCCGGGTCCCGGCTGAGCAGTCGCAGGTCGTGCGCCGCCCGGCGCAGCTCCTCGGCGATGGCCACCATGGTCGGCTCCCCGGTGAGCCCGTCGTCGTAGTGGTCGTGGAAGGCCCGGGTCATCCCGACGGCGCGGGTGACGATGGGCTTGAGGCGGGCGAACAGGGCCTCGTCGTGGGCGAGCACCAGCCGGTGCTTGCCCTGTCGCGGGTTGAGCGTGAGGCTCTCCTCCGCGGCCGTGAGCGCGCCACCCGCCTTCGTCTCCATGGGCCGCAGCAGTCGCGCTTCGATCAGGAGCGCGTCCAGCTCGCCGGGGGTGAGCGTGCTGGTGATGGCGCGGGCGAGCCGGTCGAGGGTCGCGGCGAGCTCGTTGCCGAGCGCGAGGACGGCCGTCCGGGCCGGTGCCGTGAGCACGGGAGGGACGACCGCGATGTTCACGATCACGCCGATCACGGCGCCGACGATCGTCTCGCCGATGCGCGCGAACGCGTACTCCGGGTTGGAGGCGCCGATGGCGAGGACGAGCATCGCGCTGATCGGCACCTGGTTCGCGCTGCCCGGGGTCAGCTTGAGCACCCAGGCGAGCAGCACGGACACCACCACGGCGACCAGCACGATCCAGCTGTTCATCCCGAACGCGAGCCCCACGGCGTAGGCGACGAGCACGCCGACGATCACGCCGAGCGAGCGTTCGATGGCACGGCCGACGGACTGGTTGACGCTCGGCTGCACGACGAGCAGGGCCGCGATCGCCGCGAAGACGGGCAGCTCGCCGGGCACGATCAGGCTCGCCGCGAGCCACGCCAGGATCATGGCGACGGCGGTCTTGAGCACCTGCAGGAACGGAGTGCGGCTGGTCGCGCGGATGCTCGCGGGGAGTTTCAGTGCCACCGTCCCAGGCTAGTCCGCGTAGCGGGCGTAGGACGCCGCGGCCCGCGCGACCGCTGCGGTGCGGGTGGGGCTCGTCGCCTCGAACGGGCGCGCGTCGACCTGGTCCCCGCTGCGCCGCCACGTTCCGGCGACCCGCCCGTTCACCACGATGATGGGGGAGAAGACGCCGTTCTTGCCCGGCACCACGCGTTCGAAGTCCCGCTCGTCGATGACCGGCGCGCGATCCTGGTAGCCGAGCAGATACTCGTCGAAAGCGGGGAGCAGGCGGACCGCGTCGCGCTCGGCCCGCGTTGCAGGGCGGGCGGCCGCCTCCTCCGCCAGTTCGGCGGTGACCAGGTACGGGACGCCGTCGACGTCCAGCGTCCGTATCGCGTCGCCGAGCACCGCGACGGCGGCGCGCGCTCCGGCCACCGTGCCCTTGGTCCACCAGACGAAGTCCTTGAGCGTTGCGGGGCCATGGCCCTGCAGGTAGCGGCGCAGGTACTCGGCCACCGCTTCGTCCGGTGCCAGTTCGCGGGCACGCGAACGCGGAGCCCACTCGTCGAGCAGCACCACCGCCTGCTGGGTGCGGTGCGTCGGGCCCCAGCAGATCAGACCGGTCTGCGCCAGGTAGTACAGGAGGTGGTAACCGCGCTCGCCGCCGGTGGGAATCCCGGCGTTCTCCCACAGCTCCATCACGTCGGCGCGGCCGAGGGCGCGGCCGCCGGAGAGCGCGTCCGTCAGCAGGTCGCGGGCGCGGCTGAAATCGGGGGCTCCGAGCTCGAGCTCGCGGTGCCGGCGCGTCAGGCCGGCGAGCATGCGCTCGGTGGTGACGGCGAGCATCCAGCGCAGATCCTCCGGCGGGACGAAGTGCAGGGTGCCGCGCATGGGCCACGAGCGCACGATGCGTCCGGCGTCGAGGTCGGCGAGGACCGCCTCCCGGGAGGGGGTGAGCGTACGCAGCGCCAGCGCCCAGCAGGCGGCGGCGAAGTCCTGGGCCTGCACGGCGAGCAGACGCCGGGTGACCGCGGCGGGGTCGGGCTCGCGATCGCCGTCGATCGCGTGCGCCAGGCGGCGCATCCGGAGCAGGTCGGCGCGGCTGGCTGGCATGCCGTCAGTCTGCCGCAGCCCACCGACGGTGCCGCGCGCGCCGCGCGCGTATCCCGTGACGGCTCAGGGCAGGATGCCGAGGTCGCTCAGCTGCTCGCTCAGCCCGGCGCCGTCGGGCGCGTAGACCCAGGGCACGCCCGAGAGCTCGCTGTGCTTCTCGGCCTTCGAGCGGCCCCCCGCGAGCACGGCCTCCTGGCCCGAGAGCTGGCGGATGGCGACGCCGGTGACGTTGTCGGGATGCGCCGTCGTGAACTCGCCGTACAGCAGCTCGTCGTGCTGCCCGTCGTCGCCGATCAGCAGCCACTTGAGACCGGGGAACTCGGCGGCGAGCCGCTCGAGGCTCGTGCGCTTGTGCTCGCGGCCGCTCCGGAAGATCCGGTCGTGGGTGGGCCCCCAGTCGGTCAGCAGCAGCGGTCCGGAGGGGAAGAGATTGCGCGAGAGGAATCGGCGGAGCGTCGGCGCGACGTTCCAGGCACCGGTCGAGAGGTACACCACCGGCGTGCCGGGGTGCGTGGACGCCAGGCGCTCGAGCAGCACGGCCATCCCGGGCGTCGGCACCCGTGCGTGCTCGTCGAGCACGAAGGTGTTCCAGGCCGCGAGGAGGGGCCGGGGGAGCGCGGTCACCATCACCGTGTCGTCGACGTCGGAGATGATGCCGAACGTCGCCTTCGGGTCGACGATGTAGATCGGGGCCTCGAAAACACGGGCCGACTCCACCGTGGACATGCGGACCGTGTGCCATCCGGGAGCGAGCTGGACGGGGACGACCGTGTCGATCACGCCGCCGCGGTCGGGCCGCACGGTGTGCGTCTCGCCTTCGATCTCGATGACCACCGCCACATCCGAGACGGGGACGCTGACGAACGAGCGCCAGCCGCGGATCGACTCCTCGCGCTTGCGGTGCTTGCGCTCGGCCCTGCTGCCCGGCTTGGGCTCCTTGGCGAGCACGACGCGGCCGAGGATGCGCACCCAGGTCGGTGCGCCGTAGCCGGTGTAGGGCAGCACGGTCGCGAGATAGCCGCGCTTGCGCGCCCTCCGGGCCCGGAACTCGTGGAAAGCGTCCTCGATGCGCGCCGCGCGATGCATGATGGGCTCCACGGCGGCGCCACGCTTGTCGGGAGTTGCGGTCATAGAGGTTCAAGTCTCTCATGGAGTGCAGGATCGATTTCCACAGTCCCCAGATCTGGGGGCGATCCCTCGGCGAGTTGCAGGGGATTCCCCGCAATAAGTGAGGTTTCCCCGAATATGATCGATCCCAATGGAGTGCGCGACGCGCGGCGTCGCGCATGGGTTGGGGAACCGCAACACGTAACGTAGTCACCGGAAAGAAGGAGTTGCGATCGTGCCCATCAACGACCTCGTCGCTGGACAGAACACCGTCGGACCCGCGCTCGTGCGCACCGAGCCGATCCAGGAGCGCAGCGCCGCCCGGGTCGACGCGCTGCTGGACGCCGCCGCCGAGGTGGTCGACGAGATCGGGTTCGACCGGCTGACCACGGCGATGGTCGCCGAGCGGGCCGGCGCCTCCATCGGCACCGTCTACCGGTACTTCCCGGATCGGATCGTGCTCCTCCAGGCCCTGCGCGACCGCGCCGTGCTGCGCTACCGGCGCGCGGTCGTCGCCGCCATCCACGAGCAGCAGCCCGAGCACTGGTGGAACGCCGTCGAGGCCGCCATCGACTCGTTCGTCACGATGTTCCGCGAGGAGGCCGGGTTCCGGATCATCCGGTTCACCGACGCCGAGCGGTCGGGCGTGCCCGGCGAGGAGGTCGTCCGCGACGTCTCGTTCGCCGCTCAATTCGCCGACATCCTGGCCGACGAGTACCGCCTCCCGGCCGGCGAGGACCTCGCGTTCCGTCTCGAGATCGTCGTCGAGGTGATGGACTCGCTGATCAACCGTGCGTTCCGGGACGACCCGATGGGCGACGAGCGCTACATCGCGGAGGCCCGCATCGTTGCACGCGAGTACCTCGAGAAGCGGTACGGCAGCGAGAGCTGATCCCGCTTCGCGGGAATGTCGGTGGTCCGCGCGACGCTGACATCCATCGACGGCTGTGCTCCGAACACTCTCCGTGACGGGGAGAGCGTGTGATTTTCGCCACAAATGGACGCATCCGTTGCCAAACGGGCAGAACGCTGTTTGGGTGGAATGGATGGACTTGACCGACAGAAATGGGCCGCAGCGATGATCGAGTTCCGTTCGGTGACGAAACGGTTCCCCGACGGGACCGTCGCGGTCGACGACTTCTCGCTCGTCATCCCCTCGCGCAAGATCACCGTTCTCGTGGGTTCGTCCGGGAGCGGCAAGACGACGATCCTCCGCATGATCAACCGCATGGTCGACCCGACGAGCGGCACGGTGGAGATCGACGGTGAGGACGTCCAGAGGCTCCAGCCCGTGCAGCTGCGACGCAGCATCGGCTACGTGATGCAGAACTCGGGGCTGCTGCCGCACCGCAAGGTGGTGGACAACATCGCCACGGTCCCGCTCCTGCGCGGCGTCAAGAAGAAGGAGGCGCGTGAGCGCGCCCTCGAGCTGATGGACACCGTCGGCCTCGAACGGTCCCTCGCCGACCGGTACCCCAGCCAGCTCTCCGGCGGCCAGCAGCAGCGCGTCGGGGTGGCCCGCGGGCTCGCCGTCGACCCCAACATCCTGCTGATGGACGAGCCCTTCGGCGCCGTCGACCCCATCGTGCGCGACGAGCTGCAGAACGAACTGCTGCACCTGCAGCGGGAGCTCGACAAGACCGTGGTGTTCGTCACGCACGACATCGACGAGGCGTTCCGTCTCGGCAGCCAGGTCGTCATCTTCCGCAAGGGCGGCATCGTCGCCCAGCAGGGCACCCCGTCCGAGATCCTCGCCGACCCGGCGGACGAGTTCGTCGCCTCGTTCATCGGGGCCGACCGCGGCCGGCGTGCGCTTCACGTGGAGCAGACCCCGACCGGCTCCGTGCTGGTCGACAGCGAAGGACGGCCGGCCGGCGTGCTGACCCCGTCCGATGAGACAAAGGCCATGACCCTCCCGGTCGTGGGTGCTTCGGCGCAGGGTGAGGAAGCGTCGTGAGCTGGCTGTGGTCGAACCTCGGCCTCGTCTGGGATCTCACGGTCGCTCACGTGACGTTGAGCGTGTTCCCGATCGTCCTCGGGTTCCTGATCTCGATCCCGATCGGCTGGGTCGCGAACCGCTACCGCGCCAGTCGGGGAGTGCTGCTGACGATCGGCGGCATCCTCTACACGATCCCGTCGCTGCCGCTCTTCGTCGCGATGCCCGCCCTGATCGGCACGCAGATCCTCGATCCGATCAACGTGGTGATCGCACTGAGCCTGTACTCGCTCGCCCTGATGGTCCGCACGACCTCCGACGCCCTGGCGAGCGTGCCGGGTGACGTGCTCCAGTCGGCGACGGCCGTGGGCTTCAGCACCTGGCGGCGGTTCTGGTCGGTCGAGCTCCCGCTGGCCGGTCCGGTGCTGCTGGCGGGCCTCCGGGTCGTCTCGGTGAGCACGGTGAGCCTGGTCAGCGTCGGCTCGCTCGTCGGCGTGAGTAACCTCGGAACGATGTTCGTCCAGGGGCTGAACCAGTACAACAACGCCGAGGTCGTCACCGGCATCGTGGCGATCGTGATCATCGCCCTCGTCTTCGACCTCGCACTGGTGCTGCTCGGCAGGCTCCTGATGCCCTGGACCCGGCTCGGCACGACCAAGCGCGCGAGCCGCCGGGCCGCGCTGAAGGCGGTGACGGGCGCATGACCGACATCCTCGCGGCATTCGGCTGGGTGTTCGACCCGGCGAACTGGGGAGGCCCCAGCGGCATCGGCGCGCGACTCGGCGAGCATGCCTGGTACTCGCTGCTGACCCTGATCCTGGCCGCCGTCATCGCGCTCCCGATCGGTCTCGCGATCGGGCACACCGGCCGGTTCCGCGGGCTCGCGGTGGGCGTCTCTGGAGCGCTCCGCGCCATCCCGACCCTGGGCCTCGTCGTCTACCTCGCACTCATCACGCTCAACCTCAGCATCGTGCCGCCCCTGATCGCACTGACCATCCTGGCCATCCCGCCGGTGCTCGCCGGAGCGTACTCGGGGCTGGAGTCGGTCGACCGCCGGACGATCGACGCCGCCCGCGCGGTCGGCATGACCGAGTTTCAGATCCTCGTCAAGGTCGAGATCCCGCTCTCGCTCCCGTTGATCATCGGCGGGATCCGCTCGGCCGCCCTGCAGGTGATCGCGACGTGGACCGTCGCGGCGATCCTGCCGGTCGGCGGTCTCGGCCGGTTCCTGTTCGACGGTCTCGCCGTCCAGCGGTACGACGAGATGCTCGGCGGCTCGATCCTCGTGATCGCCCTCGCCCTCGTCACCGACGGCGTCTTCGCCCTCGTGCAGCGCCTCGTGGTGCCGCGCGGGGTCACCGCCGGAAAAGTCCAGGACGTCCGGTCGAAGGACCAGAGCCGTCCCCTCGACCCCTCCGTCGCCGACCAGCCGGTCGGAAGCGGTGTCTGACCCCCGAACCCACCAAGATCCATAGCACCCACGAAAGAGAGAAACCAACATGTTCGCATCCAAGAGAGGCCGCATCGCGGCCGGCGTGGTCGCGGCGGGAGCCCTCCTCGCTCTCAGCGCGTGCTCGTCCGGCGGCGGCGCGCTCGGCGGCAACACCTCGACCTCGTCGAGCGACAGCGTCACGATCGGCTCCGCCGCGTTCGGAGAGTCCGAGATCCTCATGCAGGTCTACGGCCAGGCCCTGGTCGCCAACGGCGTGAAGGTCAACTACAAGCCGAGCATCGGCCAGCGCGACGTCTACCTCAAGGCGCTGCAGGACGGCTCGATCGACCTCATCCCCGAGTACAGCGGCAACCTGCTGCAGTTCTACAAGAAGGACTCGACCGCCACGTCGAGCGACGATGTCTACACCGCTCTCAAGTCGGCGCTGCCGAAGGGCTACGAGGTGCTCGACCAGGCGCAGGCGCAGGACGCCGACTCGTACAACGTCACCAAGGAGTTCTCGGACAAGTGGGGCGTCACCAGCCTCGCGGACCTCTCCAAGGTGACCGAGCCCCTCACGGTGGGCGCCAACCCGGAGTTCGAGACGCGCCCCTACGGCATCCCGGGCCTCAAGTCGGCCTACGGCGTCACCGCGACGCTCAAGCCGATCAGTGACTCGGGCGGCCCGCTGACGGTCACCGCGCTGAAGAACGGCGACGTGCAGCTGGCGGACATTTACACGACGACCCCGGCCATCAAGGACAACGGCTTCGTCACCCTGAAGGACCCGAAGAGCCTGATCGCGGCGCAGAACATCGTTCCGCTGATCAACAGCTCGAAGGCGTCGTCGAAGGTCAAGGAGGTCCTCAACAAGCTCTCCGCCGAACTGACGACCGATGACCTGATCTCGATGAACAGCGAGAACCAGGGCGACAGCAAGACGGCGCCCGACGTGGTGGCCAAGAACTGGCTGAAGGACCACCCGGTCAAGTAAGAGCGGGGTTCACTCTTCGTCGTGCGGCGGCTCGGGCGACCGGGCCGCCGCACCCATGTGCGCCGCCTCGCGCTTCTGCAGGATCTTCTTCACCAGGAAGACCAGCAGGACGAAGACCGCGATGATGGCGACGAAGATGTACCCCGCCCAGTGCAGCTCGCGCGAGAGCTCGCGGTAGCTGCCGGCGGCGAGGGCGCCGACGCTCACGTAGGCGAACGCCCAGAGCACGCAGGCGGGCGCGGTCCACGCCATGAACGTCCGGTACCGCATCGGGCTCATCCCGACGGTGAGCGGGATCAGGGAGTGCAGCACCGGCAGGAACCGGGACAGGAACACGGCGATGCCTCCGCGACGGGCGAGATACGCCTCCGCCTTGTCGAAGTTGTCCTGTCCGAGGCGACGGCCCAGCTTGCTCGCCCGGATGCGCGGTCCGAACCAGCGGCCCAGGGCGAAGCCGATCGACTCGCCGCAGAGCGCGCCCACGACGACGGCCACGACCATCGCGATGTACTCCACCGGCCCGTCGACCGCCGTGCTCGCGACGAGGACGACCGTGTCCCCGGGCACCACGAGGCCGATGAGGATCGACGTCTCCAGCATGATCCCGACCCCGGCGAGCAGCGTGCGGAGGACCGGGTCGACGTTCTGGACGAGGTCGAGGAGCCAGTTGAGGGCGTCGTTCACGTGACGGGAGCCGTCCGCACGAGGCTCCAGAACGCGGTGAGGGCATCGGCCATGTCGGCCGACGGGTCCAGCATCCACTGCACCTGCATGCCGTCCGCCACGGCGATGCCGAGCCGGGCGAGCTGCTTGGCGTCGACGGCGTCGGTCATCCGCCCGGCGGCCTGCTCGGCGCGCAGGTACTGCTCCAGTCCGCCGACGATCTTCTGGTAGCGCTCGACGAAGTAGTCGTGACCGGGGTGCTCCGGGTCGGCCGCTTCGGCGGAGAGGGTGGCGTAGAGCTGGACGAGCCCCGGGACCTGCGCGTTGTGCCGGATGACGCGGACGAGCCCGTCGACCGCGTCCGTCCAGTCGTCGCCGAGCGCGGCCTCGCCGGTGTCGACCTCGTCGCGCTTGCGCAGCACCTCGGAGAAGAGCTCCTCCTTCGACGAGAAGTGATGCAGGAGCCCGGCCTGGCTGAGCCCGACCGACTCGGCGATCTCGCGCAGCGACGCGCGACGATAGCCCTTGTCGGCGAACACCTCCAGAGCGCGGGAGAGGATCTCCTCCCGTTTGGCGATTCCCTTGGCGTACGAGCCCTTCTTCGGCATAGGGACGATGCTACTGGGCCGCGCCTGGGAGAGCCGGTCGTCGGGGCCGGTGGTCGGAGCCGATGGTCTGCGCGGTCGTCAGCTGGTGAGGACCAGGACCGGCGGCACGACGACGAGCAGCACGGTGACGAGGGCGATGGTCGCACGCAGGGCCGGGCCGACGGTGCGCCGGCCGGCCGTCAGCCGCGCCTCCCGGGCGAGGAGCGCGTCGCGCCGCTGCTCGGGGGTGCGGCGGTCCTTCGGGGCGCCGAGGGCCGTGCCCGCGGTGCCGGTCTCGTCCACGATGCGGATGGCCTCGGCCAGCACCGGGTCGCCCGACGCCCGGCGCGCCGTGTCGTCGGCGAGCATCTCGAGCAGGAGCGCCACCGCATCCTGGGCGCGCGTCGCGATGGGGAACCAGGGGAGCGCGCGCTTCCAGGAGCGGAAGGCGTCGAGCAGCAGGTGGTGCTTCTGCCGCAGGTGAGTGCGCTCATGGGCGATGACCGCGTCGAGCTCTTCCGGGCTGAGGAGCGCGATCATCCCTTCCGACAAGACGGTGACGCTGCGCGCGCCTGGGAGGCAGTAGGCGGCGGGAGCCGGGTGGTCGATGACGCGGGTGCTCGGGACGTCGGGCAGCGGCGAGCTGAGAAGGCGCAGCAGCTCCATGTGCTGGTGCCGCTGGCGCCGGCTCCGCACCGAGGTGAGGGCGAGGTTGAGGAGCAGATGCGCGGTGAGCAGCACCGCCGCACTCAGCAGGAAGGCGTTCAGGAGGCTGACGCCCGACGGCAGCGGGCCGCTGAAGAGCGTCGCCGCCGCCCCGCCGATCCTGCTCCACAGGTCGTCGCCGAACGGCTGCAGCCCGGCCAGCAGCAGGGACCCGATCATCGAGATGCCACCGGCGAGGGCGATCGACTGCCACAGTGCGACCGCGAGGACCGGAGCGGCCGGCGGCCAGGTCGCACGGGCGAGCAGCAGCGGCACGGGCCACGCGAGGGCGATCGCCAGCAGCCCGAGGGCGATGGCCGTCTCGTTGACGGGGAGCACGGTCGGGTCAGGTGGTGCGCGCGTCGAGCAGGCGGCGCAGCATCTGCGCCTCCGACTCGTCGACGGTGCCGACGAAGTAGGCGAGGGCCTCGGTGCGGTCGGACGACGACTCCAGCACTTCGCGCATCAGATCGGCGACGTGCCCGGCGCGGCTGAGCGTCGCGAAGTACACGTGGGGGCGGACGTCGCGCTCGCGATCGACCATGCCCTTCTGCTCGAGCCGCGAGAGCACGGTGAGCACCGTCGTGAGAGCGGGAGTCTTGCCCTCGCCACGAGCGGCCGATAGCTTGTCGCGTAACTCGTTGGCGGTGATCGGGGCGTCGCCCGTCCACAGGGCGTCCATGACAGCCCTTTCCAGTTCTCCGAGATTCGCCACGGATCAAGAGTACCGCGAAGAGGCTGAGAATGTTCTACACTCTGTAGAAGACGCACTTCTACACCGTGTAGAAGACCGATCGAAGGGTGAGACGCCGTGCACGATCTCTTGGACCCGCTGCTGCTCTCGCGGTGGCAGTTCGGGCTCACAACGATCTACCATTTCCTGTTCGTGCCCCTGACGATCGGCGTCGTCACCGTGGTCGCGATCTTCCAGACGTGCTGGTACCGCACCGGCAAGGTGCACTACCTGCAGCTGACCCACTTCTTCGGCAAGATCTTCCTGATCAACTTCGCCATGGGCGTCGTGACGGGAATCGTGCAGGAGTTCCAGTTCGGAATGAACTGGTCGGACTACTCGCGATTCGTCGGCGACATCTTCGGCGCACCGCTCGCGCTGGAGGGCCTGCTGGCCTTCTTCCTCGAGGCGACGTTCATCGGTCTCTGGATCTTCGGCTGGGACAAGCTGCCCAGGGGGCTCCACCTCGCGACGATCTGGCTCACCGCCGCCGGCAGCATCCTCTCGGCGTACTTCATCATCGCGGCCAACGCGTTCATGCAGAACCCGGTCGGCTACACCCTGAACCCGGAGCGCGGCCGGGCGGAGCTCACGGACATCTGGGCGGTGCTCACCAACAAAGTGGCCCTCGCGGCGTTCCCGCACACGATCTTCGGCGCCTTCATGGTCTCGGCGGGTCTGATCATCACGGTCGCCGCGTGGCACCTCTCGCGCAACCAGCATCTGGAGACCATGCGGCCGGCGCTCAAGTTCAGCCTCTGGATGATGGTCGTGGCCGGCGTCGGCACCGTGCTCAGCGGCGACCAGCTCGGTCTCGCCATGGTGGAGACCCAGCCGATGAAGATGGCGGCGGCGGAGGCCTTGTACAAGACCTCGACGGGCGCCGATGCGTCGTTCTCGATCTTCACCCTGGGGACGCCGGACGGCGTGCACGAGCTGTTCTCGATCCGTGTGCCCTATCTGCTGTCGTTCCTGTCGACGCACACGCTGAACGGCACGGTCGAGGGCATCAACGACCTGCAGGCCCAGTACGTGCAGCTCTACGGGCCCGGCGACTACACGCCCACCATCTGGATCACCTACTGGGCGTTCCGCTGGATGATCGGCCTCGGCATGCTCCACGTGCTCGTCGCCGTGGTCGGCCTCTGGCTGACCCGCAAGGGCCGCATGCCGCGGCACCAGTGGCAGTGGAAGCTCGCCATCTGGGCGATGCCCCTGTCGCTCGCCGCGATGATCGTCGGCTGGATCTTCACGGAGATGGGCAGGCAGCCCTGGATCGTCTTCAGCCTCATGAAGACGGCGGACGGCGTCTCGCCCAACACCACCGGGCTCGAGGTGCTCATCTCGATCATCGCGTTCACCCTCGTCTACGGCGTCCTCGCGGTCGTCGAGTTCAAGCTGATCAAACGCGCGGCCCAGAAGGGACCCGCCCCCGTCGAGGAGCATCTCGACGAAGAGGGCAAGCACGTCCCGGTCGCGACGGTCTACTAGGAGGAGACGGAAAATGGATCTTGCAGTTCTCTGGTTCGGCATCGTCGCCTTCTTCTTCGTCGGCTACTTCGTGCTCGACGGGTTCGACTTCGGCGTGGGGATGGCGCTGCCCTTCCTCGGCAAGGACGACGTGGACCGCCGCGTCATGATCAACACGATCGGCCCCGTCTGGGACCTCAACGAGACGTGGGTCATCGTGGGCGGCGCCGCGCTGTTCGCGGCGTTCCCCGAGTGGTACGCCACCCTGTTCAGCGGCTTCTACCTGGCGCTGCTGCTCATCCTGATCGCGCTCATCCTGCGCGGGGTGTCGTTCGAGTACCGTCACCAGCGCGACAGCACGCGGTGGAAGAAGTGGTTCGACGGCATGATCGTCTTCGGCTCGGCCGTCCCGGCGTTCCTCTGGGGCTGCGCGTTCGCGAACATCGTGCAGGGCGTCGCACTCGACTCCGGCTACAACTACACGGGCACGCTGTTCGACCTCCTGAACGCCTACGGGCTGCTGGGCGGCCTGACGACGCTCCTGCTGTTCTTCACGCACGGTGTCGTGTTCATCTCGCTGAAGACGGACGGTGCGATCCGCGAGCGGGCCCGCAAGCTCGCCGTGAAGTCGGGTGCGGCGGCGATCGTCGTGGCCGCGGCCTTCCTGCTGTGGACGGGCATCGCGCACTTCTCGGTCCTGTTCCTCATCCTGGCCGCACTGGCCGCCGTCGCCCTGATCGCCTCGTGGGTCGCGAATCTGCGCGGGGCGGAGGGCTGGTCGTTCGCCTTCATGGCCGCGACCATCGCCTTCGCGGTGATCTCGCTCTTCGCCGCACTGTTCCCGAACGTGATGCCCTCGTCGCCGAACCCGGAGAACAGCCTCACCATCGCGAACGCGTCGAGCACGACGGCGACCCTCACGGTGATGACCTGGGTCGCGGCGATCTTCCTGCCGCTGATCCTGCTCTACCAGGGCTTCACATACTGGGTCTTCCGCAAGCGGGTCACCCGGGCGAGCATCCCGGACGAGGCCCCCGAGCCCGTGGCCGCCTGATCCCGTGAAGCCCTTCGACCCCCGACTGCTGCGGTACGCGACCGCGACCAGGGGAACCCTCGCCGCCGGCGGTCTGCTCGCCATCGTGCAGACCGCCGCCGGCCTGGCCTTCGCCTGGCTCGTCACGCAGCTGATCGTGTGTGCGATCGCGGGGGAGAGCCTCGCCGCCCTCAGCGGGCTCGTCGCCGCCCTCGTGCTCGTGGTCATGGCGCGCGGTGTCGTGCTCTGGCTGGTGGACGCGGTCGCGGCCCGCGGCGGCGCCCGGGTCGTCGGGCAGCTGCGCGAACGGCTCGTCTCCGCCGTCGCGACGCTCGGGCCGCGCTGGACGGCCTCCCGCAGCTCGGCGGATGTGACGCTGATCGCCGGCCGGGGGATGGACGCGCTCGACGGCTACTTCGGCAAGTACCTGCCGCAGCTCGTCCTGACCGCTGTCGCCACGCCGATCCTGGTGCTGGTGATCGCCTGGCAGGATCTGACCAGCGGCATCATCATCGTGCTCACGCTGCCGCTCATCCCGCTCTTCATGGTCCTCGTCGGGTGGGCGACGCAAGCCGCCCAGAAGCGCCAGTGGACGGCGCTCTCGACGCTGTCGCGCGGGTTCCTCGACGTCGTCGGCGGCCTGTCGACCCTGAAGCTGTTCGGTCGCCAGCACCGTCAGGAGGGCCGGATCCGCTCGGTGAGCGAGGACTACCGCGTGCACACGATGAAGGTGCTGCGGATGTCCTTCCTGTCCGGATTCGTGCTGGAGCTGGCCGCGAGCCTCTCGGTCGCCCTCGTCGCGGTCACGATCGGCCTGCGCCTGGTCGCGGGCGACATGGAGCTCTCCGTCGGTCTCTTCGTGCTGCTGCTCGCCCCGGAGGCCTTCCTCCCCCTGCGCAACGTGGGCGCGAGCTACCACGCGGCGGCCGAGGGCATCGAGGCCGCCGACAACGCGTTCGCCGTGATCGAGGCAGCAGAAGCCGTCGAGGCAGCGGAAGGCCTCGAGGCAGCGGAAGCCTTCGAGGCAACGGCGGGAGCACCGTCCCGCGCGGTCGCGGAGCCGGCGGGCGGTCTGGTCTTCGGCGACGTCGTCGTCGGCTACGACGGCGTCCCCGTCGTGGGGCCGTTCACCGGAGCCGTCGCGCCCGGGGCACTCGCCGCGCTCAGCGCACCGAGCGGCGCAGGCAAGTCCAGCCTCGTGTCGGCGGCACTGGGGTTCGCCGAGTCGTCCGGGGCGATCTCCGCCGGCGGGCGCGCCGACGTCGACGGGCGTCGTTCCGCGATCGCCTGGGCGGGCCAGCGTCCCGGTCTCATCGCGGGCACCGTCGCCTCGAACATCGCCCTCGGCGATCCCGAGCCCGACCGCGCCGCCGTCCTCGACGCGCTCCACGATGCGGCAGCGGGCGAGCTGGATCCCGACGCGACCGTCGATGCCGGGGGAGCGGGACTCTCGGGCGGCCAGGCGCAGCGCGTCGCCGTCGCGCGTGCGCTCTACCGGCTGCGCACCCGCGCGTGCGCCGTCCTCATCCTCGACGAGCCGACCTCCGCGCTGGACGCCGCGACCGAGTCCGCCCTCGTGGCGAGCCTCCGCCGCATCGCGGACGACGGCACGGCGGTCCTGGTCGTCAGCCACCGGGAGGCCGTGGTCTCCGCGGCCGACGTGATCTTCGACGTGGAGGCGATCGCCCGTGTCCGCTGACGTCCGCCGCATCCTCCGGCTCGCCCTCCCGCCCGTTCGCCGGCTGTGGGCGGCCATCGCGCTCGGCTCGCTGAGCGCGGCCTGCGCGGTCGCACTGCTGGGCGCATCCGCCTGGCTGATCACTTACGCCGCCGAGCAGCCGCCCGTGCTCTTCCTGTCGATGGCCGTCGTGGGCGTGCGCGCCTTCGCGCTCGGCCGGGCCTTTTTCCGTTACCTCGAGCGGCTCGCCGGCCATGATGCGGCGTTCCGTCAGCTTCCCGCGATGCGGTCGTCGCTGTTCGCCCGACTGGTCCCGTTGGCGCCCGACGGGTTGCGCGGCGCGCGCGGCGGCGACCTCCTCTCGCGCGTCGCCGACGACGTCGACGAGCTGCAGAACTACTCACTGCGCGTGGTGCAGCCGCTCGTGACATCCGGACTCATCGCGCTGGTGAGCGTCGTCGTCGCGTTCGTCCTGCTGCCCGAGGCGGGCGTCGCCCTGCTGGCGATGCTGGTGATCGCCGCCGTGGCGGGCTCCCTGGTGAACACCTGGGCGTCGGGAGCGGCCGAGCGCAGGATCGCCCCGTTGCGGGCCGAGCTCTCGGATGCGCTCCTGGATCTGGTGCGCAACGTGGACGTCCTGACGGCGTTCGGCGCTCTGGAGGGCGCCCAGTACCGGGTGCGGGAGGCGAGCGAACGTCTCACGAGCGCTGTGCGCGCCCGCGCCACCGGCCTCGGGCTGACGGCGGGCGCTGTCTCTCTGCTCGCGGGCGGGGCCACCGTCCTCGGTCTCGTCGGCGGCGTCCCCGCGCTCGGCGCGGGACGCATCGAGGGGCCGGTCCTCGCCGTGATCGCGCTGCTGCCTCTCGCCGTCTTCGAGGTGTTCGGGATGGTGCCGCTGGCGCTCGGCGCATGGCGGCAGGTCGCGGCCAGTGCACGCCGCATCGCCGACGCCGCACCGGAGACCGTCCCCGACGGCATCCCGGTCGACGGCGCCGACGCGCCCGGGCTCGCGGTGCAGGGCGTGCCGGCGGTGCGGCTCTCGGGCGTGTCCGCGCACTGGCCGGGTGTGGAGCAGCCGGTTCTGCGCGACATCGACCTCGACCTGCAGCCGGGGGAGCGTGTTCTCCTCACCGGCCCGACCGGGGCCGGGAAGACCGCCCTCGCCCACGTGCTGGTGCGATTCCTCGAGCACGACGGCAGCTACCTGGTCGACGGCACCGAGACGCGGGACGTCCGGCAGGACGACGTGCGCCGGGTCGTCGGGCTCTGCGAGCAGCAGCCGTACCTGTTCGACGCCGACCTGCGGCAGAACCTCCTGTTCGCCTGCGACACGGCTTCGGACGATGAGCTGCGCGCCGTGCTCGAGCGCGTAGGACTCGCCGACTGGGCGGACGAGCGCGAGGGGCTGGCGACCAGCGTCGGAGAACGGGGTGCGCTGGTGTCCGGCGGTCAGGCCCAGCGGATCGCGCTGGCGCGCGCTCTGCTCGCCGACTTCCCCGTGCTGGTGGTGGACGAGCCGACGGCGAACGTCGACGCGGCCGTCGCCGACCGTGTCGTGCGCGACATCCTGCGCACGGCGGAGGAGGACGGCCGGACCGTGCTGCTCATCTCGCACACGGCGGTGCCGAACGAGCTGATCACCCGCAGCATCGCCCTGGAGGACGGCCGGATCACCGGCGCGGCGGCAGCGGCCTAGCCAGAGCGGCGAAGCGCGACCGCCACGCCTCGATGCGAGCGGGATCCTGGGCGAGCGCTGGTCCGTCGATCCAGGCGCTGACCGACCGGATGCCGTGCAGGGAGTTCACGGCCCAGACCACGGCGCCGTCGAGCTGCGACGGCCGCACCTCCTCCTCGTCGACGGGGACGCGCAGGGCGGCGGCGACGCCGCGCACGGTGCGCGCCGCGACGCTGTCGACGCGGGCGAGCGACAGGGGTGGAGCGAACAGGGTGTCGCCGCGCCACCAGAGAAGAGCCGTCGTCGCGCCGTCGGAGACGAAGCCCTCATCGAGGAGGACGGCCTCCTGAGCCCCCTGCGACTGCGCCCGCTGCCGGAGCACGGAGAGCCGATCGATGTCCGGCCCCTTGATGTCGGGTGCACGACGCGGATCGGTGGCCGCCGTCGCGACGACGATGGAGTCGCCGAGCGGCGGCGCCGTCCGTAACCGGAACCGGAGGCGCAGGGCATCCCGGGTGCGGACCAGCTCGAACCGGGGGAACCAGGATCCCTCGCGCGGCAGCTCGGCGACGCCGGCCTCCCAGAACCGCTGGAGCTCGGCGCGGTCGGGGTGGCCCTGCAGACGTGCCGAGTCCTGGAAGCGGGACGCGTGCAGCCCCAGGGCGAGTGCGGCGCCGTCGGTGACGAGGAAGGAGTCCGCGACGAGCAGTTCGGTCTCGACGACCTCGCAGGAGTCGCGGGCGAGAAGTGCGCCGCCCGCCCAGTCGAAGAGGGTGCTGCTCGCGTCCATTCGCCTAGGCTAGCCCAGTGGTTCTCCCGCTCCGTGCGCAGCAGCTCGACGACTGGGTCGATCCGGCGGACGCCTTCGTCGCCCTCTTCGGCGACCCCGCCGCGGCCGGCGGCGCGCCCGCCGTCTGGCTCGACAGCGGCCCGGATGCTCACGAGGGCCGCAGCGTCATCGGGACCGGTCGGCGGGTTCTCTCCGCGTCCGCAGCCCGGGGGACGGTCTCCGTCGACGGTGTCGAGCGGTCGGGCGAGATCCTCGACGCCCTGCGCGACGACCTCGCCGGCAGGGAGGCACCGAGCATCGCGGGCGCACCGCTCGGCTGGGTCGGCTGGCTCGGCTACGAGAGCGGGGCACGGCCCCTCGGGGTGCCGTACCGCGTCGGCGACGGCGCCGACTCCGCCCTGCTGCTGGTGGACCGCGCCGTCGTCTTCGATCACGAGTCCCGCCGGGTGGAGATCATCGCGTCCGCCGCCGCCGCCTCCGACGACGACGCCACCGACGCCGACGACGGCCGATCCTGGTCCGACCGGGTTCGCGCGACCCTGGCAGGATGCAGCGGTCGCGCGCAGGAGTACGCGGCCGCCCATCCCGTCCCTCCGGCGACCGCGACGTGGCGCCACAGCGACGACGAGTACCTGGGCCTGATCGGCGCGTGCCTCGACGCGATCACCGCCGGGGACGCGTACCAGCTGTGCCTGACCAACCTGGCGACGGCGCGGACGGCGGCCGACCCGCTCGCGGTCCACCTGCGGCTGCGCGCGGCCAGCCCGGCGCACCACGGCGGGTTCCTCCGGATCGCGGGGGAGACGCTGGTCAGCTCGTCCCCCGAGCAGTTCCTGCACGTGACACCGGACGGCCGGGTGCGCACCAAGCCGATCAAGGGCACGCGCCCGCGCGGCGCGACGCTCGCGGCAGACCTCGCGCTGCGTGCGGAGCTGGAGGCGAGCGAGAAGGAGCAGGCGGAGAACGTGATGATCGTCGACCTCATGCGCAACGACCTCGCCCGGGTGTGCGAGGTCGGCTCCGTCGAGGTGCGGCATCTGCTCTCGGTCGAGAGCTACGCGCAGGTCCACCAGCTCGTCAGCACCGTCGAAGGGCGGCTCCGCGACGGGCTCGGGGCCGTGGACGCGATCGCCGCCGCGTTCCCCGCCGGTTCGATGACGGGGGCGCCGAAGCTGAGCGCCATGCGCATCCTGTCCCGCCTCGAGGACGGCCCGCGCGGGGTCTACGCCGGCTGCTTCGGGATCGTCGGGCTCGACGGATCCGCCGATCTCGCGATGGTCATCCGGAGCCTCCGCTTCCGCGACGGGGAGGTGCGCATCGGAGCGGGAGGAGGCATCACCGCGCTGTCGGTGCCCGTCGAAGAGCTCGACGAGGTCCGGGTGAAGGCCGCTGCCCTGCTCCGAGCCGCCGGGCTCGGCGTCGCCGCCGACTCGGAGCCCGCTGGGAACGGACTGGACGCCTCCGACGTTTAGTAGTCTGGAGTCCCGGGCTTGTGCCCGGAGTCTGCTTCGCCAGCCACCCCGCCCGACGGTCCGCCGTCGCGGTGCGGTCGAGCCGGCGGTATCGACACAGCGCTAGCGAGAAAACAGGAGTCCCGTGGCACACGAGCACGATTCAGGGAGCACGCCCGTCGAGGGCGCGCAGTACGACTTCGCCGCGATCCAGAGCAAGTGGCTCCCGATCTGGGACGAGCTCAAGCCGTTCGCCACGGCCGACCCGGACGACAAGCGTCCGCGCAAGTACGTGCTCGACATGTTCCCCTATCCCTCCGGCGACCTGCACATGGGTCACGCCGAGGCGTACGCGCTGGGCGACGTCATCGCCCGCTACTGGCGTCAGCAGGGCTTCAACGTGCTGCATCCGATCGGCTGGGACGCGTTCGGCCTGCCGGCAGAGGGCGCCGCGATCAAGCGGAACCTGGACCCGCGCGACTGGACCTACGACAACATCGCGCAGCAGAAGGCCAGCATGCGCCGCTACGCACCCAGCTTCGACTGGGACCGCGTCATCCAGACCTGCGACCCGGACTACTACCGCTGGAACCAGTGGCTGTTCCTGAAGCTGTACGAGAAGGGCCTGGCCTACCGCAAGGCGAGCCAGGTCAACTGGTGCCCGTTCGACCAGACGGTCCTGGCGAACGAGCAGGTCGTCAACGGGCGCTGCGAGCGCTGCGACAACCTGGTCACCAAGAAGAAGCTGACGCAGTGGTACTTCCGCATCACGGACTACGCGGACCGCCTGCTCGACGACCTGAAGCAGCTCGAGGGCGCGTGGCCGTCCAAGGTGCTCAGCATGCAGCGCAACTGGATCGGCCGCTCCAGCGGTGCCGACGTGCAGTTCGCGATCGAGGACCGCGACGAGCCCGTCACCGTCTACACGACCCGTCCCGACACGCTGTACGGCGTGACGTTCATGGTGGTCGCGCCGGACTCCGATCTGGCCGCCGAGCTCGTCGAGGGCGCGCGCCCGGAGGTCCGCGAGCGCTTCGACGAATACCTGGCGGCCGTACGCGGGACCACGGAGATGGACCGGCTGAGCACCGAGCGCGAGAAGACCGGGGTCTTCCTGGAGCGCCACGCGGTCAACCCGCTGACCGGCGAGCGCATCCCGATCTGGGCGGCGGACTACGTGCTGAGCGACTACGGTCACGGCGCGATCATGGCCGTGCCCGCGCACGACCAGCGCGACCTGGACTTCGCACGGGCGTTCGACCTCCCGGTCCGCGTCGTCGTGGACACCAACCAGCCGGTCACCGGCGTCATCCCGGTCATCCCGGTCGACCCGGAGACGGGCGAGCCGATGATGCCGGAGGACGCCCCGCTGGAGAACCCGTCCGAGACGGGAGTCGCGCTGACCGGGGAGGGCCGGCTGATCAACTCGGGTCCGTTCGACGGGCTGAGCAAGTCGAACGCGATCCGGCGTGTGACCGAGGCGCTGCACGCGTCCGGGCTGGGCGAGACGGCGAAGAACTTCCGGCTGCGCGACTGGCTGATCTCGCGCCAGCGGTACTGGGGCACGCCGATCCCGATCATCCACTGCCCGGCGTGCGGCGAGGTGCCCGTGCCCGAGTCGGAGCTGCCCGTGCTGCTGCCGCCCGCCGAGGGTCTCGACCTGAAGCCGAAGGGCACCAGCCCGCTGGGTGCGGCGGAGGACTGGGTCAACGTGTCCTGCCCCACCTGCGGCGGACCCGCGAAGCGCGACGCCGACACGATGGACACCTTCGTGGACAGCTCGTGGTACTTCCTGCGGTTCCTGAACCCGAAGGACGACACCCAGGCGTTCGACCCGCGCGAGGCCGAGAAGTGGGCGCCCGTCGACCAGTACGTCGGCGGGGTGACCCACGCCATCCTGCACCTGCTGTACTCGCGGTTCATCACCAAGGTGCTGTTCGACATGGGCTCCATCAGCTTCACCGAGCCGTTCACGGCACTGCTCAACCAGGGCATGGTGCTGATGGAGGGCTCCGCGATGTCCAAGTCGCGCGGCAACATCGTGAAGCTCTCGGAGCAGCTCGACGAGCACGGGGTGGATGCCGTGCGCCTGACCATGGCGTTCGCCGGTCCGCCGGAGGACGACATCGACTGGGCGGACGTGTCGCCGTCGGGCAGCGCGAAGTTCCTCGCCCGCGCCTGGCGCGTGGCGCACGACGTCACGAGCGCGCCCGACGTCGTCTGGAAGACCGGCGACGCCGGGCTGCGCCGGGTGACCCACCGCTTCCTCGCCGACGCGCCCGGTCTGATCGAGGCCTTCAAGTTCAATGTGGTCGTCGCTCGGCTGATGGAGCTGGTGAACGCGACACGCAAGGCGATCGACACCGGCGCCGGCCCGGCCGATGCGGCCGTCCGCGAGGCGGCCGAGGTCACGGCGATGGCTCTCAACCTGTTCGCGCCGTACACGGCCGAGGACATGTGGAACATCCTCGGCTACGACGCCTCGGTGGCGCTCGCGCAGTGGCGCAAGGCCGACCCGACCCTCCTGATCGAGGAGTCGGTGACGGCCGTCGTGCAGGTGGACGGCAAGGTGCGGGACCGCGTCGAGGTCTCGCCGAAGATCTCGGGCGACGAGCTCGAGGCCCTGGCGCGCGGCTCGGAGGCGGTCGTGCGGTCGGTCGGCGACCGCGAGATCGTCAACGTGATCGTGCGCGCGCCGCGCCTGGTGAACATCGCGACGCGGCCGAAGGGCTGACGCCGCGATTCTGCTGAGCGGTCGGCGGTCCTCCACAGGAGGGCCGCCGATTCGCGTTCTGCACCGGTCGCGCGGGAGTCGATGGCCGACCTGCGACGCGTTCCTAGCGTGGAGGGATGCGACATCGAGCCGATCCCTCCGAGGCGGAGCCGGGCGCGCGTCGACGGCTGCGGCTGGGAGTCGGCGCCGCGATCGTGCTCGTGCTGGGCGCGTTCGTCGTGGCGATCCTGACGTCCGCGTTCGCGCAGCGGGGGAGCGAGGTCGCGGTGCCGCCGCCTTCGGGAGCGCCGCCCTCGGGGTCGGCGGCCGTCGTCGGCGGAGGTGGTCCCGGCGACGACGCGACGGCCGGGCCGGGGGAGGTCTTCGTGCACGTCTCCGGCGCCGTGGTGGAGCCGGGCCTGGTGACGCTCGGTCTCGGTGCGCGGGTGGTCGACGCGATCGCGGCGGCGGGAGGGCTCACGCCCGAGGCGGACCCGGCCGGCGTCAACCTCGCCCGTCTGCTCTCCGACGGCGAGCAGCTGGTCGTGCCGAAGCAGGGCGAAGCCCCGGTGCCGGCGGCGGGCGCCGGAGGCGGCGGGGGCACCGCAGCGGCGCGCGGCGCGGTCAACCTCAACACGGCGGGCCTCGCCGAGCTCGAGACGCTGCCGCGCATCGGCCCGGCGCTGGCCCAGCGCATCCTGGACTGGCGTGAGGCCAACGGCCGGTTCACCGCGGCGTCCGACCTGATGAAGGTGACCGGCATCGGCGACAAGGTGTTCGACGGCCTCAAAGACCAGGTGACCGTATGATGCCCGACCTGCGTCTCGCCCTGCCGGCGGCCGGGCTGTGGGTCGCCTGCGTCGTCGGCGTCGCGATGCCGGAGGCGGCGGCGATCGGCGCGGTCGTCGCCGCCGTCGTCGCGGTGCTCGCCGTCGGCGCGGGATTCCGCCTGGAGCGGCGGCGCGGTGCAGTCGTCCTGACCGGTGTCGTGGTCGCTGCGATCGCGGTGGGGTGCGCTGCGACGGCCGTGCGAGCGCCGGGGCGAAGCGCGGAGGTGCTCGAGCGTGCGGCCGAGACGAGGCAGGAGCTCGCTCTGCGGGTGCGGGTGGAGGGGCCGGCACGGCCGGTGACGGCCTCGTTCGACGGAGCGGAGCGCTGGAGCTGGAAGGGCACGGCGCTGGCGGTGCTGGGCACGTCGGCTCCGAACGCCGTTGCGGGAGCCGAGACGGCGGTGAGCGTGCCGCTCACGGTGTTCGCCCGAGGCGCCGCGGACGGATCCAGCGGCGTGCCGCCGTTCGGCGCTGTCGCATCCGTGACGGGCACGCTGCGCACGAACGAGCTAGGGGAGTCGACCACCTTCCGCCTGTCGGCCGCCGGCGAGGTCGTCACCGTCGAGGATCCACCCGTCTGGCTGGCGTGGACCCAGCCGGTGCGGTCGAGCTTCGCGCGGGCGGCGGCCGGCACCCCCGGCGACGGCGGTGCCCTTCTGCCTGGTCTCGCGATCGGCGACGAGTCCGGCGTCTCCACCGAACTGGACGCGGCGATGAAAGCGAGTGCGCTGAGCCACCTGACGGCGGTGTCCGGCGCGAACTGCGCGCTCGTCACGGGTCTCGTCTTCTTCGTGGCCGCGCGACTCGGGGCCGGCCGCCGGTCGCGGGTCGCCATCGCCGGGGCCGCCCTGCTGGGCTTCGTCGTCCTGGTCGGGCCCGGAGCGAGCATCCTCCGGGCCGCGGTGATGGCGGCCGTCGTCCTGCTCGCCCTCGCCCGGGGCCGACCCGTGGACGGTGTGCCCGCGCTCGCTCTCGCGGTGATCGTGCTGCTCCTCCATGATCCGTGGATGTCGCGCGACTACGGGTTCGCCCTGTCGGTGGCGGCCACGGCGGGGCTGCTGCTGCTCGCCGGGCCGCTCGCACGGCGGCTCACCCGCTGGATGCCCCGGAGCCTGGCGCTGGGGATCGCCGTGCCGACCGCCGCCCAGCTCGCCTGCCAGCCGATCCTGCTCCTGCTCACGCCGACCATCCCGCTGTATGGGGTCGGCGCCAATCTGCTCGCGGAGCCCGCCGCGCCCCTGGCGACGGTGCTGGGCTGTCTGGCCTGCCTCACCCTCGGGTGGGCGCCGGGCCTCGGAGAGCTCTTCGTCCGGCTCGCCTGGCTGCCTTCGGCCTGGATCGCGCAGATCGCCCACACGGCCGCGGCGATGCCGGGAGCGTCGCTTCCCTGGATCGACGGCGCCCTGGGAGTGCTGCTCTGCATCGCCGCCCTCGCGGCGGTGGCCGTCGTGACCGCGCGCGGGCGCGTCCCCCGGGCGCTCGTCACGACGGCGGGACTGGGGTTGGCCGTGTCCGTGACGGCCTACGCGGGAGCGCTGGGCGGCGGGCTCGTCGCCCGGTCGGTCGGGATGCCCGGCGACTGGCAGATCGCGGCGTGCGACGTCGGGCAGGGCGATGCCCTCCTCCTCCGCGACGCGGACGCCGTCGGCATGATCGACGTGGGGCGTTCAACTGAGGCCGCGGCCGCGTGCCTCGACGTCCTGGGGGTCTCGCGCATCGACCTCCTCGTGCTCACCCACTACGACGCCGACCACGTCGGGGGTCTGGCGGGGGTCGTCGACCGGGTGGCGCGAGCGGTGGTCGGGCGCGCCGACGGGCCGGCGGACGACCGCGTGCTGGCCGTTCTGGCAGCGCACGGGGTGCAGACGGAGCAGGCCGTCGCAGGGCTGGCCGGATCGCTGGCGGGCCTGCACTGGGAGGTGCGCTGGCCGCACGGTGACGTCTCCGGCATGCCGACGGGGAACGACGGAAGCGTCGTGATCCGGACCTGGGGCGCAGGCCTGACCGGCCTCTTCCTCGGAGATCTGGGCGAGCGCGCCCAGGAAGGCCTGCTGGCGGCAGGGGGTCTCGGTCCCGTGGACGTGGTCAAGGTCGCCCATCACGGCTCCGCCGACCAGAGCGCGCGTCTCTACGAGGCGGTGACACCGCGGATCGGTGTGCTCTCCGTCGGTGCGGACAACGGCTACGGCCATCCGACCCGGCGCGCGCTCGACATCCTGGACCACGTCGGCGCGGTCGCGGTGCGCACGGACACGAGAGGTCTCCTCCTCGTGTCTCCCGGCGCGCAGGGTCCCACCCTCTGGACCGAGCGTACCGAGACGTCGGATGCCGGTGGTCGCCCGTATCCTGGAGGGGAACGAGGAGGAATGTGGCGACCAGGAACACCGGCCGCAGCGGCGCGAGCCGCTCCGGAGCCAGCAAGGGCCGTGCGGTCGCGAGCGCGATCCCGCAACTCGCCTGGAACCAGATCCGCCCCGCCCCGGTGGTGCTGGTGTCGGGCACGGAGGGGTTTCTCGCCGACCGTGCCATCCGCAGCCTGCGCGATGCGCTCAAGACCGCCGACCCGAGCCTCGAGATCAGCGACGTCTCGGCGTCGGACTACGCGCCCGGCGAGCTCGTCACCCTCGCGAGCCCCTCCCTCTTCGACGAGCCGCGGCTCATCCGCGTCGACGCCGTCGAGAAGTGCACCGATGCGTTCCTCACCGAGATGATCGAGTACCTCTCGGCACCCGCGGAGGGCACGGTCGTCGTTCTGCGGCACGCCGGAGGCGTGCGCGGTAAGAAGCTTCTCGACACGATCCGCTCCGGAACCGGCGGTGCCGTCGAGGTGGTCTGCACGGAACTGAAGAAGGACGCCGAGAAGTACGAGTTCGCCCAGGCGGAGTTCGCCGGCGCGGGCCGCAAGATCACCGCCGGTGCGCTGCGGGCCATCACGTCCGCCTTCTCCGACGACCTCGCCGAGCTCGCCGCCGCCTGCCAGCAGCTCATCTCGGACGCCGCGGAGCAGATCACCGAGGCTACGGTCGACAAGTACTACAGCGGCCGCGTCGAGACGAACGCGTTCCAGGTCGCCGACGCCGCCATCGCCGGACGCCACGGGGAGGCGCTCATCACGATGCGCCACGCGCTCGCCTCGGGTGCCGATCCCGTCCCGATGGTCGCCGCCTTCGCGAGCAAGATCCGCACGATGGCCAAGGTGGCGGGCGCGCGCGGCGGCTCCGGCCAGCTGGCACAGCAGTTCGGCCTCGCCCCGTGGCAGGTCGACCGCGCCAAGCGCGACCTCCAGGGCTGGACGGAGGACGGCCTCGGACGCTGCATCGAAGTACTGGCGGAGACCGATGCGAACGTGAAGGGCGGAGGCCGCGACCCGGTGTTCTCCCTGGAGCGGATGATCCGGATCGTCAGCGCCCGCGGACGCGGCTGAGCGCCGAGCTCAGCCGCGAGCTCGCCCCACGCCGCCCAGGATCACGAGCTGGCCTGTCGTTCGTGTCATCGCCACGTAACGATCGACGGCGGCTTCGATCGATTCGACGGGGTCGACGGAGTCGTCCGGATCGTGCAGGACCACCAGATCGAACTCGAGTCCCTTGGCCTCCACCGGCGTCAGGGAGCGCACCCGCGCCGTCGGGACGAAGGACGGGTCGCCGATGACGCACGCCGTCCCCTCGTCGTGCGTTCGGAGCCACTCGCCCAGCACGTGGTCCCGCTGTGCTGGCTCGGCGAACCGTACGGGGATGCCGCTCTCGCGGATCGACGTCGGGACGTTCGCGTCGGGCAGCACCGCGCGGATCACCGGCGCCGCCACGGCCATCACCTCGGCGGGAGTCCGGTAGTTGATCGTCAGCGAGGCCACCGTCGCACCCTCGAGCCCGACGTCGGCCAGCCGCTCCTCCCAGGTCTCCGTGAAGCCGTGCCGCGCCTGCGCGCGGTCGCCGACGACCGTGAAGCTCCGGGAGGGGGTGCGCCGCACGAGCATGCTCCACTCGGCCGCCGTCAGCTCCTGCGCTTCGTCGACGACGATGTGCGCGAACGGACCCGCGAACCGGCCGGCGTCCGAGAGCTCCGGAGCGGCGGCGGTGTCGAGCGCACTGCGGAGGTCCTGTCCGCGCAGCATGGACATGAGCTTCAGATCCGAATCGTCGGTCGCGATGAGCCCCTGCACGACGTCGTCCATGACCGCGCGATCCGCAGCGGCCTCCGCGGCCGCCCTCCGTCGCTGTTCGGCGGCCTCCGGATCGCCTGCGCGGAGGGCCGCCGCGTCGAGGAGCGGCAGGTCGGCGGACGTCCACGGCGATCCCGGATCCCTCTGCAAGAGCTCGGCCTCGCTGTCCCCGAGCCAGGGCGCGCACTCCCGCAGGAGCGCGGGCGAGCTCCAGAGCCGCCGGACGATGCCGGACGGGTCCAGCAGCGGCCAGACGGTGTCGAACACGGCCCGCAACGGGGTGTCGCGCGTGAGCCCGACGCGGATCGCCTCGGTATCGGCATCCGGGGCGTTCAGCCCGTAGGCGTCGAACTGCTCCTCGTCGTCGAAGCCCAGGCGTACGTCGTCGCCCGGGTGGTCGTGCTGTCCCGCGGCTGCGGAGCCCGCGTCGCCCCATCCGGAGCCGTCCCAACGGTCGCCGCCCGAGCCTGCGTCGCCCCAGCTCGCGCCGCCCCAGCCCGCGTCGCCCCAGCCCGCGTCGCCCCATGGCTCCTCGCCCCCGCGCGAGGACCGGGAGCCGGCCGACACCTGGTCGACGAGGATGTCGAGCAGCGCGCGCCAGATGTCCTCCCGCGCCTCGTTGTGCGACGAGGCAGGATCGGCGGTGGCGAACGCCTCGGCCCATTCGGCCGGGCCGACCCGCAGCTCTCCCCAGGCCGTGTCGATCGGTGTGGCGCGCACCGGCACCCGCTCGGACCGGAGGATCGCGGCGTCGACGGCACCGGGCATGCGGCCATCGGCCTTCAGCGCCGCGACCCGCCTGTCCGCCTCCGGCTCCGCATCCCGGGCCGCAGGCACCAGATCGGCCAGCGTGCAGGTGCGTACGCCGTCCTCGCCGAGCCCGGGGAGGATGTCGCCGACGTAGTCGGTGTACACGCGCGACGGCCCGACGACGAGCACACCGCCGTGTCCGCTCGTCAACCGCGGATCGGAGTATTGCAGGTACGCCGCGCGATGCAGGGCCACCACCGTCTTGCCGGTGCCCGGTCCGCCGTCGACCACGAGCGTGCCGCGGCCGTCCGCGCGGATGATCGCATCCTGATCGGCCTGGATGGTGCCGAGCACATCCCGCATCCGCGGCGACCGGCTCGCGCCCAGACTGGCGATGAACGCCGACTGATCGTCGAGTGCGGCGCCGGAGGCGGCTGCTGCGCCGTCCAGCACCTCGTCCCAGAAGTCCGCGATCCGGCCGTCGACCCAGCGGTAGCGACGCCGCGCGACCGCCCCCATCGGGTCGGCCAGGGTCGCGCCGAAGAACGGCTCGGCGGCGGGAGCGCGCCAATCGACGAGCAAGCGCTCGCCCGCGGAGTCCACGAGGCCGACCCGCCCGATGTAGAGGCTCGATGTCGCGGAGTCGATCCGCCCGATGCACAGATCGAGACCGAACCGCCGCAGCAGCCGAAGCCGACGTACGAGCCGCCGGACCTCGAGGTCGCGCTCATAGGCGCCCTGCCCGCTCCCAGCGGGCGCTTGCAGCTCCGCACCGAGTCGCGCTTCGAGCTCGTCGATCTGCGCGGCGAGGGTGGACTCGATGCGTGCGAGCTGCCGGACGTCCGCATCGAGGAGGGCGGGAACGGCCTTCGCGGGATGCGCGTCGAGAGCGAACGGGAACGGGGAGGAGACGGTCATGCACATCCATTCAGTAGGGGGAGGGCATGAGTCTGCCGCACGACGGGGGCCTTGCAGCAAGAGGGGTGCGTCCCGCTATCCTGGAAATGCGAGCACAGGCGTGAACAACGAGCGCCCATGCGAAGAGCCCCCGTCCTCCGACCTCACGGTCGTCGGAGCGGGGGCTCTTCGCTGCGCGGGATCAGGTCCCGCGGGGTCACCGGCTCAGAGAGCGGCGACCTGCTTGGCGATGGCCGACTTGCGGTTCGCCGCCTGGTTCTGGTGGATGACGCCCTTGCTGGCCGCCTTGTCGATCTTCTTGGAGGCGAGGCGCAGCGCCGCGGTCGCCTTGTCCTTGTCGCCGGCGACGACGGCCTCACGAGTCGCGCGGATGGCGGTCTTGAGCTCGCTCTTGACGGCCTTGTTGCGCTCCTGCGCCTTCTTGTTGGTGCCGTTGCGCTTGATCTGCGACTTGATGTTTGCCACGAATGGTTACTTTCGTTCGAAGTGAGTATCGGATGTGCCGTTCAGCGAGAGAGGGCGCTTCCCGGCGTTCGTGCGGGTACACCCACACGCAAGCCAACAAACAACTTTACCAGTAGGGTCCGCCTGCGCCAAATGCTGGTGCCTCAGTCGGCGGCGACGGCCTCCGGCGCGTACGAACCCGAGACGATCTCGTCGAGCAGGGCGGGCCCGTTCGGCTCCCAGCCGAGGTCGATGCGCGCCTTCGATCCGCGAGACTGCTGGTCGAGCAGCAGGGCCTCGGTCAGACCGGCGCCCAGCCGTGCGGCGGTCTCGTCCACGGTCTCGGCGACCACGCCGCCGACGACCCCTGCAACGGCCGCGGCGGCTTCGCCGAGCTCGCGCACGGTCGGGTTGACGCCGCTGGCGCCGAGGTAGATCGACCCGGCGTCGCCCTGCTCGAGCGCGAGCACGTAGAGCGCTGCGAGGTCGTCGACGTGCACGGTCGCCCAGTGCTGCGATCCGTCTCCGATCAGATGCAGCGCCGGCGCGACCTCGTCGCCCCGGGGCGCGTCGACGATCACGCGGGCGAGCCCCGCCCCGCGGCCGTACACGATCGAGGGGACCACGACCATCCCGCGGACGCCCTCGGCCCCGAGGACGACGGCCTCGTTCGCGCCCCGCCACGCGGTGATCGCCGGCGGTGCCGACGGCGAGTCGTCGACGATGTCGGCGTTGGAGCCGTAGGTCCAGATGCCTCCGGTGTGCACGAAAGGCTTGTCGCTGCCCTCGAGCCCGCGCAGCACGGCGGCGATGAAGACGGGGTCGACGTCCTGGCCGGAGGCGAGGTGGATGACGCCGTCGCTGTCGAGCGCGGCCCGGGCGACGAGATCGCTGTCGGCGGCGTCGCCGATCAGCGCGGTCGCTCCCGCGGCCTCCACGATCGCGGCCTTCGAGGCGTCGCGGACCAGCGCGGTCACGCTGTGCCCCTCCTCGATGAGGCGGGGGAGGACGGAGGTGCCGATGTAGCCGGTCGCGCCGGTCAGGAGGATGCTCATGCAGTTCTGCAACGCGCTCGCGCCCGGGGCATTCCCCGGCACCCGGCCCGCCGAGCGTAGGCTCGGATCCATGACTGCTTCGACCATCGCCATCGTCAACGCCCGCGTCGTCCCCGTGCTCGGGGAGCCCATCGAGGGCGGCACCGTCCTCATCCGCGACGGCGTGATCGAGGCGGTCGGGGCCGCAGGCGAGGTCGCGGTGCCGGACGACGTGCCCACGTTCGACGCGACCGGCAAGTGGGTGCTGCCGGGCTTCGTCGAGTCCCACGGACACGTGGGCATCCACGAGGAGGCCAATGGCCCGGCCGGCGACGACACGAACGAGATGACGACGCCGAACACCGCGGGCGTCCGCGCGATCGACGCCGTGAACATCGACGACGAGGGCTTCCGGGACGCGCTATCGGGCGGCGTCACCTCCATCGTGGTCAAGCCCGGCTCCGGGAACCCGATCGGCGGGCAGACCGTCGCGATCAAGTCCTGGGGCGGGCGCACGATCGACGAGCAGGTCATCAAGGCCGCTGTGAGCGTCAAGTCGGCCCTGGGGGAGAACCCGAAGCGCGTGTACGGCGCCAAGAACGTCACGCCGAGCACCCGCCTGGGCGTCGCGCTGATCATCCGTCAGGCGTTCGTCGAGGCGCAGAACTATCGTGCGCAGCGCGACGAGGCCGAGCGCGACGGCAAGGCGTTCGCCCGCGACCTCACGAAGGAGACGCTCGTCCGCGTGCTCGACGGCGAGCTCTACTGGGACCAGCACACGCACCGGCACGACGACATCGCGACCGCGCTGCGCCTGGCCGACGAGTTCGGCTACAAGCTCGTCGTGAACCACGGCACCGAGGCGCACAAGATCGCCGACGTGCTCGCCGAGCGCGACATCCCGGTCATCTTCGGCCCGATGTTCACTTCTCGGTCGAAGGTGGAGCTGCGCGACCGGGCCATCGCCAACCTCGCCACGCTCGCAGCGGCCGGCGTGCGCGTCGCCATCACGACGGACCACCCGGTCGTCCCGATCAACTTCCTCGTCTACCAGGCGGCCCTCGCCGTCAAGGACGGCCTGCCGCACCAGACGGCGCTCGAAGCCCTCACGGTCAACCCGGCGGCGTTCCTGGGGCTGGACAAGCGCGTCGGTGCGCTGGCTCCGGGACGCGACGGCGATGTGGTCGTCTGGTCCGGCGACCCGCTCGACGTGACCTCCCGCGCCGAGCGCGTCTTCATCGAGGGGACCGAGGTCTACCGCTGGGAGGACGGCGCCGGTCGCGTCGTCGAGCGCTCGGAGCGCTTCGCCTGACGCGTGCGAGGCCGGACCCGGTGGTTCGGAGGCGTCCGGTCGTTCATGGGAGAATGGCGGCACGATGTCACCACGAGCTTTGACGGCCCTCGAGCCCGCCGCCACCGACCCCGCGTCCCTGCGCAACTTCTGCATCATCGCGCACATCGACCACGGCAAGTCCACCCTGGCCGACCGCATGCTGCAGATCACCGGCGTGGTCGCCGAGCGGGACATGCGCGCCCAGTACCTGGACCGCATGGACATCGAGCGTGAGCGCGGCATCACGATCAAGAGCCAGGCGGTGCGCATGCCCTGGGCGCACGAGGGCTCGACCTTCGCGCTCAACATGATCGACACGCCCGGGCACGTCGACTTCACGTACGAGGTGTCCCGGTCCCTGGCCGCCTGCGAGGGCGCCATCCTGCTGGTCGACGCCGCCCAGGGCATCGAGGCGCAGACGCTCGCGAACCTCTATCTGGCGCTCGAGAACGATCTGACGATCATCCCGGTGCTCAACAAGATCGACCTCCCCGCCGCCGATCCCGAGAAGTACGCCGCCGAACTGGCGAGCCTCATCGGCGGCCGCCCCGAGGACGTGCTGCGCGTGTCCGGCAAGACCGGGATGGGCGTCGACGCCCTCCTCGACCGCGTCGTGCAGGAGATCCCGGCCCCCGTCGGAATCGCGGACGCGCCCGCGCGCGCCATGATCTTCGACTCCGTCTACGACAGCTACCGCGGCGTGGTGACGTACGTGCGCATGGTGGACGGCAAGCTCTCCCCGCGCGAGCGCGTGCAGATGATGTCGACCAAGGCCACCCACGAGATCCTGGAGATCGGCGTCTCCTCTCCCGAACCCACCCCGTCGAAGGGCCTGGGCGTCGGCGAGGTCGGCTACCTGATCACCGGCGTGAAGGATGTGCGCCAGTCCAAGGTCGGCGACACGATCACGACGGCTGCGAAGCCGGCGACCGTCGCGCTGCCCGGCTACACCGAGCCCAAGCCGATGGTATTCTCGGGTCTCTACCCGCTCGACGGCAGCGACTACCCGGAGCTGCGCGAGGCCCTCGACAAGCTGAAGCTCTCCGACGCGGCACTCGTCTACGAGCCCGAGACCTCGGTCGCTCTCGGCTTCGGGTTCCGCTGCGGCTTCCTCGGCCTCCTGCACCTGGAGATCATCACCGAGCGCCTGTCGCGCGAGTTCGGCCTCGACCTGATCACGACCGCGCCGAGCGTGGTCTACGAGGTCACCACCGAGGACAAGAAGGTCATCACGGTCACCAACCCGAGCGAGTTCCCGGGCGGCAAGATCGACAAGGTGGAGGAGCCGATCGTCAAGGCGGCGATCCTCGCACCGAAGGACTACGTCGGCGTCATCATGGAGCTCTGCCAGAGCCGTCGCGGCACGCTGCTCGGCATGGAGTACCTCGGTGAGGACCGGGTGGAGATCCGCTACACGATGCCCCTCGGCGAGATCGTCTTCGACTTCTTCGACAACCTGAAGAGCCGCACCGCCGGTTACGCGTCGCTCGACTACGAGCCCGCGGGAGAGCAGGAGGCCGACCTCGTCAAGGTCGACATCCTGCTGCAGGGCGAGGCCGTCGACGCCTTCAGCGCGATCGTCCACCGCGACAAGGCCTACGCGTACGGCACGATGATGGCCGGCCGTCTGCGCGAGCTCATCCCGCGCCAGCAGTTCGAGGTGCCCATCCAGGCCGCCATCGGCGCCCGCATCATCGCGCGCGAGAACATCCGTGCGATGCGCAAGGACGTGCTCGCCAAGTGCTACGGCGGCGACATCACCCGCAAGCGCAAGCTCCTCGAGAAGCAGAAGGAGGGCAAGAAGCGCATGAAGATGGTCGGCCGCGTCGAGGTCCCCCAGGAGGCGTTCATCGCCGCGCTCTCGGGCGACACCGAGACCAAGGACGCCAAGAAGTAGACGCCCGGGACGCCAGCGTCAGCCTGCGTCGTTGCGCCGATAGGTGTTGATCTGGACCCCGGACGCCAGGGTCTTCGTCTCCGCCAGCGAGAGCGTGGTGCGGGGGAATCCGTCCGGGAACAGCTTCTTGCCCGTGCCGAGCACGATCGGGTAGACCATCAGGCGGTATTCGTCGACCAGGTCGTGGGCGCCGAGTGTCTTGATGAGGCCGGCGCTGCCCCAGACGCGGATCTCGCCGCCCGGCTGCTCACGCAGGGCGGCGACCGCTCCCGCGACGTCGTCGCCCAGCAGCTGCGAGTTCTTCCAGCCGAGCTCGGTGAGCGTGCGCGAGGCGACGTACTTCGGCACCCGGTTGTAGCGACGGGTGAACTCGCCCTGCAGTCCGGGCGCGTCCTCGGGCCACACGCCCCACGCCTGCGCCCAGATCTCGTAGGTGCGGCGGCCGAGCAGCAGCGCCTCGGTCCGTTGCTCCCACTCCAGGATGACGTTGTCGTCCTGGTCGCTGCCGTGCTCGCGATCGAAGTCCATCTGCCAGCCTCCGTACGGGAAGCCGCGCTCGTCGTCCTCGGTCGATCCTCCCGGCGCCTGGATGACGCCGTCCAGGGTGATGAACTCCTGCACCACGATGCTGCTCATGCGATCCTCCTCGATGGCCTGTCGCACCAGTGTCGTCCCGGGTCGCGGATGGCGCCAGGCCCCGTGACGATCCGGGTCCCGGTTCGCGCTGCCGGGCGGATTGGCGGAGGATAGACCTCATGCGTCGCTCCACCTTCACCGATCAGCCCGTCACGTACGGCGCCGTCGGCGGAACGCAGGCCCCCGACCTGCTCTACTACCCACCGAAGGGCTACCGGCCGCTGCAGAAGAAGATGCGGCTCGGTTCCGGCGAGGAGCGGTTCGAGACCGCCGCCTCCGCCCTGATGACGTGGGGCGTGCAGCGCGGGAGCGGCATCCTCGTCACCGATGTCGCCGAGGGCACGGGCGTGCAGTACGAGGGCATCGAGTACGACGTCGACGGCTCGCCGAAGGGCATGCGCGAGCACCGCCCCGACGAGGACGTCTTCGCCGACGACGGCTCGCCCTTCATCCGCAACGGGATGACCGCCGTCATGAAGGTGCCGTTCGGCCCGTTCAAGGTGTCCGCGCCGATCCGCGTCGTCTACGTCATCGACGAGCCGGACCGGAAGGGGTTCGCGTACGGCACCCTGCACGGGCACCCGGAGAGCGGCGAGGAGGCGTTCATCGTCGAGCTGCGCGAGGACGGCACGGTCTGGTTCGTGCTGCGCTCGTTCTCGCGGCCGTCGACCGGGTTCTACCGGCTCGTGTCGCCCGTACTGCGAGTGATGCAGAACCGGATCACCGCGAAGTACCTGCGTTCGCTCCTGCCGGCGCGGTCCGCCTGATGCCGAGCGCCCTCCCGCTCGGCGATCCCGCACCCGCCGACGGCGTCCTTCCCGTGTCGGCGCGCGAGGGCACGTCCGAGCGCGACTTCGGGGTCTACCTGCACGTGCCGTTCTGCCGGGTGCGCTGCGGCTATTGCGACTTCAACACCTACACGGCGACCGAGCTGCGGGGCGTGAGCCAGTCGGACTACGCAGGGCACGCGGTCGCGGAGGTCGCTTTCGCCGCTCACGCGCTGGAGAGGAGCGGACTGCCGCACCGGGAGGTCTCGACCGTCTTCCTGGGCGGCGGCACGCCCACGCTGCTTCCGCCGGACGACCTCGGGGCGATGCTCGGCGCGGTGCGCGACGCGTGGGGTCTCGCGCCCGGCGCGGAGGTCACCACGGAGGCGAACCCCGACTCGGTCGACGCCGGCGACCTGCGTCGGCTGGCCGATGCCGGCTTCACGCGGGTCTCCTTCGGGATGCAGTCCGCGGTGCCGCACGTGCTCGCGACGCTGGAGCGGACCCACGATCCCGAGCGCATCCCCCTGGTCGTCGACTGGGCGCGCGACGCCGGCCTCCAGGTGAGCCTCGATCTGATCTACGGCACGCCGGGGGAGTCGCTCGCCGATTGGGAGCGGAGCCTCGACACCGCCCTCGCCTGCGCACCGGACCACCTGTCGGCGTACTCGCTGATCGTCGAGGGCGGCACGAAGCTGGCGCGCCAGATCAAGAGCGGTCAGGTGCCGGAGCCCGACGAGGACCTCCAGGCGGACATGTACGAGCTCGCCGACGCGCGACTCGCCACGGCCGGCTACGACTGGTACGAGGTCAGCAACTGGTCCCGCGACGACGCCCACCGGTCCCGTCACAACCTCTCCTACTGGCTCGGCCACGACTGGTGGGGAATCGGCCCGGGCGCCCACAGCCACGTGGGCGGCGTGCGCTGGTGGAACGTGAAGCATCCCGCCGCCTACGCCCAGCGCGTGCTCGCGGGAGAGTCCCCGGCCGCAGGCCGCGAGACCCTGGACGCCGAGACCCGGCGGGTCGAACGCGTACTGCTGCTCACCCGCATCCGGGAGGGCATTCGCACGGCCGAGCTCTCCGCCGAGGGCCGCCGGGAGATCGCGGGACTCATCGCCGATGGCCTGATCGACGGAAAAGCCGCCCTCGCCGGATCGGTGACCCTGACCCTGCGAGGACGGCTTCTGGCGGACGCCGTCGTGAGACGGCTGCTCGCCGAGGTGTGATCGGGAGCGTCAGCTCACGAACTTGATGGCGATCGGGTACGTGTAGTACTGACCCTGGTTGGCCTTCAGCGCGGCGATGATGCTGAACACGATGTTCACGACGAACACGGCGAGCAGGATGATCAGGCCGATGCCGACGAAGCTGGTGATCCAGCCGATCGCGTAGGCGATGAAGAGCGTGATCTGGAAGTTGAGCGCCGTCGCGGTGTGCGAGCGGACGAACGGCCCCCGATCCTTGAGGACGAGGTAGCCGATGAGCGCGGGGATCCAGTTGAACAGGATCCCTCCGATGTGGACGAGGGTCGCCCAGAGCTTCTCGTCGGCGGGGCTCAACTGCTGAGAAGCGCCTCCGTACGGCTGCTGAGGCGGCGGTGGGGGCGTTGCGGACATGGAGTCTCCTTGCAAAGAGCCCGGGCGCGCCGGGCTGATCGACGGACGATTACCCAGACAGCCTAGGGCCGGAGACCCGAATCTGAGAAGACGCCGAGAGCGTTCCGGCCCCGCTCATCCGGTGCGCTACTTGATGAAGCGGAAGTTCACCGGGTAGCGGTAGGAGCCGCCGCTGTTCACCTTCACGAACCCGAGGATCGAGAACACCAGGTTCACGATGTAGAGCACCCACGGGATGAGCAGCCCGAACAGCAGGTAGCCGATGCCGACCGTGAAGGTCCCGATGATGATCCCGAGGATCTGCGAGGCGACCCACGCGATGATCCAGGTGATCTGCCAGTTCAGCGCCTCCTTGGCCTCCACGTTCGTCTTCGGCCCGCGGTCCTTGAACACGAGCCAGATGATCAGGGACGGGAGGACCCAGAGGATGCCGCCGAGGTGCGCGAACGACGCCCACTGCTTGTCCTGGGTCGCGTCCAGTGGCGCGGCGGGCGCGGCGTACGGCTGCTGGGGCGCGCCGGCGGGCTGGGCTCCGTAGGCGCCGGGCGGCGGTCCCGCCGGCTGCTGCGGGGGCACGTACGGCTGCTGCGGAGGGACGCCGTCGGCCGGGTCCACAGGCTGGTTCGGATCGGACATCGTGTTGCCCTTTCGTGATCGGATGCGACGGAGTCGACCCGTTGCGTTCACGGTACCGCTGACGGTGCGCGCGGACAATAACTCGTGTCCGCCGATCGCGCGATATGATTAGCACTCAGGAACGCTGAGTGCTAAGTGTTTTGCCGGAGCGAACAGGGTGAACGGGAGGGTCGGATGGTCTCGGAGCGCAGCCTCGAGGTCCTGCGGGTGATCGTCCAGGACTATGTCGCCTCCCGCGAGCCCGTCGGCTCGAAGAGCATCGTCGAACGCCACTCGTTCGGCGTGTCGGCCGCGACCATCCGCAACGACATGGCTCTCCTCGAGGAGGAGGAGCTCATCGCGGCTCCGCACACGTCCTCCGGCCGGGTTCCGACCGACAAGGGCTACCGGCTCTTCGTCGACCACCTCTCCGAGATGCGGCCGCTCACACCGGCCCAGCGCACCGCCATCGAGGCGTTCCTGGGCGAGTCGATCGACCTGGACGACGTGCTCGCACGCACGGTGCGCCTGCTGTCCCAGCTGACCAACCAGGTCGCGCTCGTGCAGTACCCGTCGGTGTCGCGCTCGCGCATCCGGCACATCGAGCTCGTCTCGCTGGCCCCGCACCGTCTCCTGAGCGTGCTCATCACGGACTCCGGGGCGGTCGAGCAGCGCGTGATCGAGCTCGGCGCCGAGCTGACCGACCCCGAGATCGCCGAGATCCGCGGGGCGATCAACGGAGCGGCGGCGGGGCTGTCGCTTCCCGACGCGACCGCCCGGCTGCGCCAGCTGCCCGATGCCCTCACCGAGCGCACCCGCGAGCTGGTCTCGCCGGTGGCGAGCGCCCTTCTGGACCAGATCGCGGCCAACCGGCAGGAGCGGCTCGTGATGGCCGGTGCGGCCAACCTGGTCCGCACCGAGACCGACTTCCCCGGCACGATCACCCCCGTCCTGGAGGCGATCGAGGAGCAGGTGGTGCTGTTGCGCCTCTTCGACGAGATGGCGCACGACCAGCACGGCGTCGCCGTCAGCATCGGCCGGGAGAACGCCGTCCTCGGGCTGAGCGAAGCCTCCATCCTGTCGAGCGGCTACAGCGCCGCCGGCTCCGACGTGGCCCGCATCGGCCTCCTCGGCCCCCTCCGCATGGACTACTCGGGCAACATGGCCGCGGTCCGCGCGGTCGCCCGCTACCTCTCGCGCCTCCTCGGCGACTAGAAACACGACAAACGACAAGGAACGCACCTTACGTGGCCGACCACTACGAAGTCCTGGGCGTTGAGCGCAACGCCACCCCCGACGAGATCAAGAAGGCGTACCGCCGGCTCGCGCGCGAGCTGCACCCGGACGTGAACCCGAGCTCCGAGGCGCAGGAGCGCTTCAAGCTCGTCACGCACGCGTACGACGTGCTCAGCGACCCCCAGCAGCGCCAGCAGTACGATCTCGGCGGTTCGACCGGGTTCGGCGGAGGCGGAGGAGGCCAGGGCGACTTCGCCGGGTTCGGCGACATCTTCGAGACCTTCTTCGGGGGAGGCGGGGGAGCCTCCCGCGGGCCCCGCTCCCGCCGCGAACGCGGACAGGACGCCCTGCTGCGCGTGGAGATCGACCTCGACGAGGTCGTCTTCGGCACCCACCGCGAGCTCGAGGTCGACACGGCCGTGGTCTGCGAGACCTGCAACGGATCGTGCTGCCAGCCGGGCACCGCACCGGTGACGTGCGACATCTGCCACGGGACCGGCAGCATCCAGCGCTCCGTCCGCTCGCTGCTCGGCAACGTGATGACGTCGAGCCCGTGCGGCAGCTGCCGCGGGTACGGCACCGTCATCGCCACCCCGTGCGTGACCTGCCAGGGCCAGGGGCGCGTCCGCGCCCGCCGCACGGTGCCGGTCGACATCCCCGCGGGCGTCGACACCGGGCTCCGCCTGCAGATGCCGGGCAGCGGCGAGGCCGGCCCCGCCGGCGGCCCTAACGGCGACCTCTACCTCGAGATCAAGGTGAAGCACCACGACGTCTTCAGCCGCGACGGCGACGACCTGCTCTGCACCCTCGAGGTGTCGATGGTGGATGCGATCCTCGGCACGACCGCGTCGGTGAAGGCCCTCGACGGCGACATCAGACTCGAGCTGAAGGCCGGCACGCAGAGCGCCGACATCGTGACCGTGAAGGACCGCGGCATCACCCACCTGCGCGGCAGCGGCCGCGGAGACCTCCGGGTGGGCATCCAGGTCGTCACGCCGACGAAGCTCGACCACAAGGAGAAGGAGCTCATCAAGAAGTTCGCGGCGACCCACCACTCGGTGGAGCCCTCGCTCGCGCGCTTCCAGCAGGGGCTCTTCGCCAAGCTCCGCGACCGGTTCCTGAACTTCTGATCCGATGAGCTCGCTCTATCTCCGCGAGGACCTCGACGCGGCCGAGCCCGGCTCCCGGCTGACCCTGACCGGCTCCGAGGCCAAGCACGCCGCGACCGTGAACCGGACCCGCCCCGGCCAGACCGTGCTGATCGGCAACGGCCGCGGGCTGGTCGCCTCCGGCGAGGTGCTGGTCGCGACCGGCGCAGAGCTGACGATCGAGGTGGCGTCCGTCGAGCACGCCGAGCAGCCCAGCCCGCGCATCACGCTCGTGCAGGCGCTGGCCAAGGGCGACCGGGATGAGCTGGCCGTCCAGGCGGCGACCGAGCTGGGCGTCGACCGGGTCGTCCCGTGGTCCGCGTCGCGCTCCGTCTCCCGGTGGGAGGGCGCGAAGGTCGCCAAGGGGCGCGAGCGCTGGTCCGCGATCGTGCGGGAGGCCGCGAAGCAGTCGATCCGCGCGTGGGTGCCGGAGGTGGGCGAGCTGGCGATGACGGCGCATGTCGCCGGCCTCGCCTCGGCGTCCGACGTGCTGGTGCTCGAGCCGACCGGGGACTCCGCCCTGACGGCGTTCGTGCCGGGGGACCGGGACATCGTGCTCGTCGTCGGTCCGGAAGGCGGCATCGCGCCGGCCGAGCTGGAGGCGCTCCGGGCTGCCGGGGCGCGCATCCTGCGCCTGGGCGGCACGGTGCTCCGCACCTCCACCGCCGGCCCCGCCGCCCTCGCCGTGCTGAACGCCGCCCTCGGTCGGTGGTAGCCGAATAGGATGGATGCCATGGAAAGCGCACAGCCCTCGATCTTCTCGCGCATCGTCGCGGGCGAGATCCCGGCCGACATCGTCTACGACGGCGAGCGCATCATCGCGTTCCGCGACATCGCGCCCAAGGCGCCGGTGCACCTGCTCGTGGTCCCCAAGACCGAGCAGTACCGCGACGTGACCGAGCTCGCGGCCGGGGACCCGGCCCTGCTCGCCGAGATCGTCGCGGTCGCGAAGCGCCTGGCGGCCGAGGCGGGCGGCGATTTCCGATTGGTCTTCAACACGGGTGCAGGGGCGGGACAGACCGTCTTCCACGTCCACGCCCACGTACTGAGCGCCGGCCCCGGCGGGTCGCTCGAGGAAGGAAGCCTTGCCGACTAGCGAACCGATGCCCGAGGCGGGCGCCGCGTCGAACGGGGCCGCCGAGGCGCGTCTGCATGTCGACGGCGTCCAGATGGTCCGTCTGCTCGGACCGCAGGACCGCCTGCTGACCACGCTGGAGCGGCAGTACCCCCTCGTCAGCGTGCACGTGCGCGGCAACGAGATCACCCTGAGCGGCGACGCGACGCAGGTCGAGGCCGCGCGCAGGCTGCTGGAGGAGCTGCTGCAGCTGGTGCGCAACGGCCAGGACATCAGCCCGGCCGAGGTCACCACGTCGGCGAAGATCCTCGACACCGACACGAACCTGAACCTGGCGGACGTGCTCGGCCAGGCGATCCTGACGGCGCGTGGCAAGGCGATCCGCCCGAAGACACTGGGGCAGAAGAAGTACGTCGACGCCATCGACGAGAGCACGATCGTGTTCGGCATCGGCCCCGCGGGAACGGGCAAGACGTACCTGGCGATGGCGAAGGCGGTGCAGGCCCTGCAGCGCAAGGAGGTCAGCCGCATCATCCTGACGCGCCCGGCGGTCGAGGCGGGCGAGCGGCTCGGGTATCTGCCCGGCACGCTCACCGACAAGATCGACCCGTACCTGCGTCCGCTGTACGACGCCCTCAACGAGATGATGGATCCGGAGCTGGTACCGAAGCTGCTCGCGGCGGGAACGATCGAGGTCGCCCCGCTGGCGTACATGCGCGGGCGCACCCTCAACGACTCGTTCATCATCCTCGACGAGGCGCAGAACACGACGCCCGAGCAGATGAAGATGTTCCTCACCCGCCTGGGGTTCGGCTCGCAGATGGTCGTCACCGGCGACATCACGCAGGTCGACCTCCCGAACGCCGCGAGCGGCCTGCGGCTCGTGACCCGGGTGCTCAAGGACATCGACGACATTCACTTCGCCCAGCTCACGAGCGACGACGTCGTGCGGCACACGCTGGTCGGCCGCATCGTCGACGCCTACACCGAGTTCGACGCCAAGCAGCAGGCGCGGCTGTACGAGCGCGAGAAGGCGGCCGAGTTCGCCAACCGCGCCGAGCGCCGCGGTGCCGCGCGCGACCACCTCCCGAAGCGACGATAGGGCCGCCATGAGCATCGAGATCAACAACGAGTCCACGATCGCGGTGGACGAGGCCGCCCTTCAGCGCCTCGCCGCGTACGCGTTCGACATCATGCACGTCCACCCCGACGCGGAGCTGGCGATCGTGCTGGTCGACGAGGCCGCCATGGAGCAGCTGCACGTGCAGTGGATGGACGAGCCCGGCCCGACGGATGTGCTCAGCTTCCCGATGGACGAGCTCCGCCCCGGCACCGAGGAGGAGCCGTCGCCCGCCGGCCTGCTGGGCGACGTCGTGCTCTGCCCGCAGGTCGCGCAGGTGCAGGCCGAGACGGCCGGGCACACGCTGATGGACGAGCTGTTGCTGCTGACGACCCACGGCATCCTGCACCTCCTGGGCTTCGATCACGCGGAGCCGGCCGAGGAGCGCGAGATGTTCGGGATCCAGCGCGACATCCTGGTGGGCTTCGCCCGCTACGACCGACAGCGCTAGGGGGCCGGATGCTCCCGGCGCTCTTCTTCGTCGTCGCGTTCCTGCTCGTCGCCTTCGGCGGCCTGATGGCGGCGGTCGACTCCGCCCTCGGGGTGCAGTCGCGCGGCGACATCGCCGACCTCGCGGAGACCTCGCGGTCGAGGAAGGCGCTGCTGGCGATCGCCGACGATCCCGGCCCGTACCTCAACGCCGTCAACTTCAGCCGCATCATCGCGGAGACGACCGCCGCCGTGCTGGTCACCCTGGCCTTCGAGCAGATCTTCGAGGAGTGGTGGATCTCGCTGATCCTGGCCGCCCTCATCATGACGGGCGTGTCGTTCGTGCTGGTCGGAGCGAGCCCGCGCAGCGTCGGGCGTGCCAACTCGACCGTGCTGCTTCGCGCGACCGCCGGGCTGGTCCGGTTCGTGCGCGTCGTGCTCGGGCCGATCCCCGGCGGACTGGTCGCCCTCGGCAACCGGGTGACGCCGTCGCGCGCGCGGTCCGCCCCGGTCACGAGTGAGGAGCAGCTGCTCAGCATCGTGGACGAGGCGACCGAGTTCGACGTGCTGGAGGAGGACGACCGCGAGCTCATCCACTCCATCTTCGAGTTCAGCGACACCGTCGTGCGCGAGGTGATGATCCCGCGCACGGACATGATCGCGCTCGACACGTCGGCCGGTCTCGGCACGGCGATGGGGCTGTTCTTCAGCAAGGGCGTCTCGCGCATGCCGGTGATCGACGGCGACCCGGACGAAGTGGTCGGCGTGCTCTACCTGCGCGACGTCGCCAAGCTGAGCTTCGAACGACCGCTCGGGGCCGACGAGCTGACGATGGGGGAGATCGCGCGCCCGGCGCTCTTCGTGCCCGAGTCGCAGAAGGCGGATGCCCTGCTGCGCGAGATGCAGCGGGAGTCGAACCACCTGGCGATGGTGGTGGACGAGTACGGCGGCATCGCCGGGCTCGTCACCCTGGAGGACCTCATCGAGGAGCTGGTCGGCGACATCTCCGACGAGTACGACCACGAGGTCGAGTTGGTCCAGCCGCTCGGTGAGGGACGCTACCGCATCGCCACCCGTCTGCCGCTCGACGACCTCGGCGAGCTCTTCGACCTCGAGATCGACGACGAGGACGTCGACAGCGTCGGCGGTCTGGTCTCCAAAGCCCTGGGCCGTCTCCCGGAGGTCGGCTCGACGGTCTCGTTCGAGGGTCTGCGGTTCACCGTCGACCGCATCGAGGGCCGCCACAAGCACGTCAGCAGCGTCTTGGTCGAGCGCGACACCGCGCTCCTCCCGGCGCCCGACGAGCGCGTGCTCGCGCGCCGCCCGGACGAGAAGCGCCAGAAGCAGGACAGACACGAGAAGCACGACAGACACGAGAAGGAAGTACGCCCGTGACCGAGTACCACGCCGGATTCGTGTCGTTCGTCGGCCGCCCGAACGTCGGTAAGTCGACACTCACCAACGCCCTCGTCGGCGAGAAGGTGGCGATCACCAGCTCCAAGCCGCAGACGACCCGCCGCGCCATCCGCGGCATCGTGCATCAGAAGAACGGCCAGCTCATCCTGGTCGACACGCCGGGCATCCACCGCCCGCGGACGTTGCTGGGCGAGCGCCTGAACACGCTGGTCCAGTCCACCCTCGGCGATGTCGACGTGATCGGGTTCTGCGTCCCTGCGGACGAGAAGATCGGCCCAGGCGACCGCTTCATCAACGAGCAGCTCGACGACTACCCCTCGGCGAAGAAGGTGGCCATCGTCACCAAGATCGACAAGGCGAGCCGGCCGCAGGTCGCCCAGCAGCTGCTCGCCCTCGCGGAGCTGCGCGAGTGGGAGGCGATCGTGCCGATCTCCGCCACCAGCGCCATCCAGCTCGACACCCTCGCGGGCGAGCTGATGAAGCTTCTGCCCACGTCTCCCGGGCCGCTGTACCCGGACGACGCGATCACCGACGAAGGGCTCGAGGACCGCATCGCCGAGTACATCCGCGAGGCGGTCCTGGAGGGTGTGCAGGACGAGCTCCCGCACTCGCTCGCCGTGACGATCGACGACATCGTCGAGCGCGACGACAAGGACATCGTGGAGGTCTACGCCAACCTCTTCGTCGAGCGCGACAGCCAGAAGGCCATCGTGATCGGCAAGGGCGGCAGCCGTCTCCGCGACGTCGGCGCCGCAGCCCGGGAGCCGATCGAGGCGCTGCTCGGGCGGCACGTGTTCCTGTCGATCCGGGTCAAGGTGGCGAAGGACTGGCAGCGCGACCCGAAGCAGCTGGGACGGCTTGGGTTCTGACGCGGAGTGCATCAGACGTGCATCCGGCGTACATCCGGAGGATGATTCGCGCTTCCGGATGCGTCGCGCGTGCGCCCGGGACCGTACCGTAGAGGCATGCCCGACCGCACCCGCCTCCTGAGCGCGCTCGCTCCGCACCGCTGGGTGCTGGAGCCGGCCGTCGCGGCGCTGCTGTTCGTCTCGTGGCTGCTGGCGGGGCTCCCGACCGCGCTGTCGGGGCTCGCCGTGCTGTTCTATTGCGCTGCCGTCGCGCTGTCCCGGGTGCTCCCGGGTGTCGCTCTCGGAATCGTGTGGACCGCGATCCTGCTGGAGCTGACCGAGCCGGATCCGCTGCCGGGAGCGTTCCGCGTCATCGGCGCGGTGGCGGTGTTCGCCACCGTCTTCGGCATCGCCGCGCACGGCGGACGGGTGCTCCGCTGGTTCGCTTTCGGCTCGGCCATCCTGATCGGTCCGGCGATGGCCTACCTGTTCACGGTGCGAGGGGAGCTCAAGTTCCTCCAGTTCGGCCCGGTCATCGCGGGTTACTACACCAGCCAGGGCGTCGGGCTGCTGCTCATGAGCCTCCTGATGATCGTGGCGTTCCTGATCGCCTGGCTGCTCGGTTACCTCGTCGCCCGTCAGCGCGCGTTCGATCCGGCCGGGGCCACGGCGGGCGGCGCGACGCAGCGCGGCTCGGTGCTGGTCTGGCTGGCGTCGTCGGGCGGTGCGATCGTCCGGGACGGCGACCCCGACCGGCCGGGGCTGGTGCGCCGGCTCAGCCGGGCGCAGCTGACGTTCGACATCGCCGGGGCCGCGGCGTTCGCGATCGTCTGCCTGGTGATCGACACGGCGAACGTGCTCGGTGCGAGCGCCGACGGCAGCCGCTCCGGTGTGGTGGTGCTGGCCGTGTTCACCGTGGCCGTCGCCCTTCGCCGCATGTCGCCGGTCGTCGCGCTGGCGTTCGCCTGGCTCGCCGCCGTCATCCAGATGACGACGGGCAACACCGTGCTCGCCAGCGACTTGGGCGTCCTCCTCGTGCTGTACGCGACGGCGGCCTACGGCGATCGCGTCGTGCGCTGGGTGGGCCTGGTGTCCGCCGGCCTCGGGGCGCTCGTCGCCGCACTGTACCTGTCGGTGACCAGCGCGCTGTCGCAGAATTACTACGACCTGCTCTCGACGGCGATCACCAGCATCGCACTTCAGTTCGCCTTCCTGTTCGTCGTCAGCGCGACCGTGCTCGGGCTGTCGTGGGTGCTGGGACTGCTGATGCGCACGTGGCGGGCCGCCCGGTTCTCGCGCTACGCGCAGACCGTCGCCGAGCTCGACCGCAACCGCGCGGAGGAGGTCGTCGTCGTCGAGCAGGAGCGCACCCGCATCGCGCGCGACATGCACGACGTGGTGGCCCACTCGCTCGCCGTCGTGATCGCGCAGGCGGACGGCGCCCGGTACGCGCGGCACGCCGATCCCGACGCGGTCGACGAGGCGCTGACCACCATCGCCGCGACCGCCCGATCGGCGCTGGGCGACGTGCGCATCCTGCTCGCCGAGCTGCGCCAGTCGCAGCCGGAGGGCCCGCAGCCGGGCCTCGACGACGTCGTCCAGACCGTCGACCAGATCCGGGCGGCCGGTCTGCCGGTGGTGCTGGAGCGGCTCGGGTCGCACGACGGGCTCGGCTCCGCCCAGCAGATCGCCGCGTACCGCATCGTGCAGGAGGCGCTCACCAACGCGCTCCGGCACGGCGACACCGCCCATCCCGCCGTCGTCGTGCTCGCCGAAGCCGCTCCCGGCGACGGCGGCCCCGGCATCGTCATCACCGTGAGGAACACCATGAAGCACCCGTCCACCGAACAGACGTCGACCGGGATGCTCCCGCGCATCGGCCACGGCCTGCCCGGGATGCGGGAGCGCGCCTCCCTGGCCGGGGGCACGCTCTCCGCCGGTCCGGCCGACGGCGTGTTCGTGGTCTCCGCGTTCCTTCCCGCGGGCGGCGCCGCATGAGCGGCAGCGCGACCGCCCCGATCCGGGTGCTCCTGGTCGACGACCAGGCGCTCTTCCGGGCGGGCGTGCGGATGCTCGTCGGCTCGCAGCCCGACCTCGAGTTCGCCGGCGAGGCCGCGAACGGCCAGGAGGGGGTGGAGCTCGCCCGCACCGTCGCACCGGACGTCGTCCTCATGGACATCCGCATGCCCGTCATGGACGGCATCGCCGCCACCGCCGCGATCATCGCCGAGGCCGAACGGGAGGGACGCACACCGCCGCGCATCGTCGTGCTGACGACCTTCGACCTCGATGAGGCCGCGGCGCGGGCGATCCGTGGCGGAGCCAGCGGCTTCGTGCTCAAGGACGCCGAGCCGGAGTTCCTCCTCGCGGCGATCCGCACCGTCCATGCCGGCAGCGCGGTGATCGCCGCCGGCGCGACCCGGGAACTGTTCCAGTACTTCTCCGAGGGGCGGGCGGAGCGACCGCAGCCCGTCGAGTTCGCCACCCTCACGGCGCGTGAGCGCGAGATCTTCGTCCTCGCCGCGCGCGGGCTCAGCAACGCCGAGATCGCAGGCTCCGAGTTCCTCAGCGAGGCGACCGTCAAGACGCACATCAGCCGCATCCTCGCCAAGCTGGGGCTGCGCGACCGGGTCCAGATGGTGGTCTACGCGTTCGAGCACGGGCTGACCGGGGGTGCGGGGGACTGACGGACCGCCTGGTCAGAGCGGGTCAGTCATCGTTCGGGCGGGCTCTGTCTGCGCCTGTTGCAAACATTATGTGCGTTCTCTCATGAACTGCTATGTTTCCTCTGGTGCTGAGATGCAAGATGGGGGAGCACGTGGGTACGAGGGCTGCTCGAAAGCGCAGAAAAGTGAGAGCCAGACTGGGCATCGCCGCAGTCGCGATCGGCGCGATAGTCGGATCCTTGATCCCGGCTCAGCTGCTCTGGCAGACGTCGGCTCCCGCGGTGGCGGCGACAGCTCCGGCGACTTCGCTGTTCGCCGTGGTCGCACCCGCGACTGACCGAGCGGGTGCGCTCCGTCTTTGGAAGCAGGGCGGAACCGCCACCGCCGCGGCCGCCAGCGAGGCGTTGAGCGGGTCGAACCAGGCGTTCCAGCAGTTCCTTGATGAGGGCCAGTACGCGGCGATCGTTCAGGACTATCGCGCGCTTGCGATCCAGATGTCGCTTGCCGGCCGGTCCTTCACGCGCGAGGCTGCGCGCAAGGCCGTCGCCGCCGGCACTCGTGCGGCGCTCGAGGCGTTCGTCGCGACGGAGTGGCAGAAGGCGTGGTACCTCGACGATCGGGCCGAAACGGCCCGGCTCGCCACTTCGGGTCAACCGATCGTGAAGCAGGCGGCCGCCAAGGCCATCAAGCTCGGGACCGACGCCGCCATCCAGAACTTCCTATGGAATCAGCGGGACGCAGCGGAGTACACAGACCTGCGCAAGGAGGTGGCCAAACTTCTCAACGCGTCGCCCTCGGTCGCCGCGGGCGCGCAGGAGGCGTTGGACCGGGAGGACGACCCGGATGGCCTTCGTGCCTACCTGCGATACGGGCAGTTTGTCGCTGCCGCGCGTGATGACGAGGCGACCACCATCGGCACGCTCGTCGCTCAGGCGTCCCGCGCATCCGCCACGGCGGTCGAGCTCTCTGCCCAGGCACAAGAGATGTCGGCCCAAGCCATTGAGGCCGCGCGACTAGCGAAGGAGGCAGCCGAACGTGCTGCCACAGAGGCGCTGGCCGCCCAGGGGGCAAGTGAGCGCGCTGGCTCCGCAGCGTTGCGCGCGGCGTCGCTGGCTGAGCAGGCGGCGACGGCCGCAGCGCAGGCGGTGAACGCGGCGCAGCAGGCACGCGCGGCGCTGGGCCAGGCCGCGCAGGCGTCCGCGAATGCGGCCAGCGCGGCTGCTCGTGCGTCCGAGGCCGCCGCCTCCGCACAGCAAGCGGCGGCGAGCGCGGCGACGGATGCGACGAACGCCGCCGGAGCCCGCACGGCGGCGGAGAACGCGCGAGAAGCGGCACGCGGCGCTCAAGCGGCGGCGGACGCTGTCGATAAAGCGCTTGAAGCGACGAACGCGGCGACCGCTGCGGCGACCTCGGCTGCGAGCGCCGGCCAGAACGCAGCGGCGGCGGCGACCGCGTCAGCAACGGCAGCGGAGGCTGCAGGTGTCTCGGCGGAGTTTGCGCAGCAGGCGCGTGCTGCCGCGGCGCGGGCCCAAGCAGCTGCCGCGCGGGCGCAGACCGCCGCCGCTTCCGTCGACTCCCTCGCGGCGCAAGCGCGGAGCGCAGCTCAGGACGCACGTCGGGCCGCGCTCGACGCTCGAGACCACGCGAATGCAGCCGCAACTGCCGCCGATGAAGCGGCGGCGCACGCAGGGAATGCGCAGATAGCTGCCGCGAAATCGACCGAGTACGCGAACGGTGCCACGGAAGCCGCTGATGACGCTACGACGGCGGTGGCCAAAGCGCGGGAAGTATTCGACGTGGCGCGGACTGCCGAACAGGACCGTCTCGCAGATGAGCGCGCCTTCCTCATCGCGGCGGCGTCGGAAGAACGTGCGGCCGAAGAAGCGAAGTCCGCGAAGGCGAAAAGCGCCCGCGAGGCGTCGATTGCCGCTGCAGCGGACAGCCGACGCCTGCTTGACGAGCTCTCTGTTCCAGGCACAGATCTGGGTCAGAAGGTCGTCGAGATGCGGCGCGCGGTTGCAGGCGTGGCCTCCGCCGGTGAGGGAGCGGCTTCGCGTGCCGCGGCAGAGCGGGCTCTCGTGGGTGGGCCGGAAGCGCTGAAGGAGTTCATCGTCGCAGGCATGGCGGCGGCGCAGCGTCAGGATCGTTGGACCAGGACCGTCCTCCTGGTGGAGCACCCGAATCCGTCGGTGTCACTTGCGGCTCAGGAGGCCGTCGAGGGCGGCGACGACGTCGTGGACGAGCTGCTCGACACGGAGCTCGCGAAGCTCACGATCGCCGACGATCGAGCCACGGTTGCGGCCATGCTCCAATCGCCGGGGTCGGCGGTCCGGGAAGCGGCGGAGCGGGCGCTGGCATCGCCGTCGCCGGCCGCCGTCCGCGAGTTTCTGTCGAGCGGCCTCGCAGCCGCTGAGCTCGTCGATCGTCGCCGCGCGACCGCGGCGATGCTGCCCAGTGCTGGCCCCGAGCTCGAAGTCGCGATCGAGGTGGCTCTCGCTGGCACCGACTCCGGCTTGATCGAGTTCCTCGCAGACGGCCGCCACGAGGCCTCCTCGCGCGATCAGGCCAGCGCGTCGCATGTTGCGGCAATGGAGGGGCTCCTGGCTCAGGGTGCGGCAGATGCTGCGATGGCTCATCAGGCTGCAGCAGTAGCGCAGGAGGCTGCGGCCAAAGCGCGCAAGGCCGCCGCCGATGCCGCTCGCTACGCCGCCGAAGCACGTGAACACGCGAATGCGGCACAGGTCTCAGCCGCGCAGGCGGATGAATACGCCAATCAGGCGCAGGCATCGGCTGAAGCGGCAACAGCATCTGCCACACAGGCGCGTCAGGCTGCAACCCAGGCGCGCGCCGATGCGGCGGCGGCAGCAGCCGAGGCCGCTACGGCCGCTGCCTACTCCCAGCAGGCGGCTTCGTCGGCGCAAGCTGCGTCCGCTGCTGCGTCCGAGGCGGCGGCATCGGCGACACGGGCCGGAGAAGACGCGACAGCCGCGGAGAAGGCGGCAACGGAAGCGACGGCGATCGCGGACGAGAAGAAGCGTTCCGAGGACGAAGCGAATCGGTACACGACAGTAGACGCGAAGACTGCCGGTGACAAGCCGACCGACGCCGAACTCGCGGCAGTTCAGGCTTCGGGCGGAGCCACAGCGGTCGACGAGTTGCAGAAGGCCTACGAGACGCTGAAAAAGGGTGACGTCTGGCAGATGATCCTCAAGGAGGGCGGCCAGCTGCTCCTCGACGTCATCGGCGTCACCGACATCATGAACTGCGTCACCAAGGGTGACATCGGCGCATGCATCATGGCCCTCGCCAGCGCCATCCCGATCGGCAAGCTCGTCAAACTTGGCTCCGTCGTTGCCCTGCTCGCCAAAATCGCGCCCAAGATCGTCAATCACGCGGCAGATTACGCGCGAGCGCTCGAAGCAATCAGCAGTGCGAAGGGCAAGGCGAAGACGATACCGGGCACATGCGCTGTCCCTGGTGCTTCCTTCCGATTCGACAACGGGTCAGGCGCGACTGCGCAGACAGCTGGTTACTGGACCTCCGATCGCGCGGCCGCCGAGGTGCAAAGCGTCGCGGCGAGCTGCCGGTTCCCGCCACCGTCGGTGCCGAACCCGGGCCTGGCTCCCACCGGGAAGAAGAACTCGAACCAGATCGGGCAGTGGGGCGAGGCGGAGATGCACTCGAAGATCGAGAAGGCGCCGGGGGGCTTTGGGATTCCCAACTTGGATCGCTATACCCCACGGTTCGGGTATCCATCCGCGTCAAGGCCGGGGACTGTGCGAATCACCGACGGGTGGTACTCAGAAGGAGGCATGCGAGCCATCTTCGAATCAAAGAATGTGGCTCGCCTCAGCGGGCCGAACATCGAGTCTCAAATCCGGGACGCGATCGATTTCATTGCGAAGGGCAGCCAAACCGGCAGCTACCACCTCTTTGTGAGATGTGGAAGCCAGCCCACGAAGATAGGCGCAGGCGTGGCAAGCGCGCTTGCCAGCAATGCAAGCGTCAATGTCCTAACTCACTGCTTATAGCCAACATCCAGAGTGACGAGAGGTACGAGCCCGTGTTAAAGGGATTGGAAGGTCTGTATCACGAGATCGAATCTCAAGGACTGCGAGCGCTTGACGCCGGAACCCACGCAATCTATCGAGAGTGGGCAGACGACTTGCAGAATCGGTTGGATCCGGATGAGATCGAGTCCTTCTGTATTGACGTGAGCATTGTCCTCTCACGGACAGGAAGGGATGCCGAAGCTACACGGTTCTGGATCGGTGTGTTTAGGCGTGTCATTGACGGAGCGACCGATGTGGATACGGATGCGGGGTGGCAACTCATGTCCGGCATATCGCACGTAGCGACAGCCGAGAACTTCGACGAACTCGCGGGCCTGGCAGCAGTTCCGAGATATCTGCCCTTGATGCCGATGATCTATGACAACTTCTTCGCGAAATCAAGGAACCCCGCGATCTCAGATGTTGTGAGACTGCTGCTGAAACCTGAGGGCTTGCGATACCCCGGTTCGCTAGAGCGCGCTGCCAGAATTGCTGTGAATCGCAAGCTCGTCGACCTCATTCCGGACATCCAGAGTCTCCTCTCTTCGACGACCGAGGACTGGCCCGATCGCCCCTCAATTGCGAGGGTCGAGGACGCTCTGTATCGCCTCCGAAGGACTCGATATGAGCAGGAGACTCAAAGCGCCGGCGTCACGGCCCTGCTCGCCGATCTCGACGGCGCCGACTTCCAGCGCGCCGCATTCGCCGCAAATGCCCTTGGTTCGCGTAAGGCGACAGAGGCCCTTCCCAGACTTCGCGAACTTTCCCGGAGTCCGGATGATCGGCTAGGCAGCGAAGCCAAGGCGGCGGTGAAGAAGCTGGAGAAGATCCACGTCGGATAGACGAACCCGTGATAATCAGCGACCGACCAGACGGTGCCGCTGCGCGCAAATGAGACAAGGAATATGAACACGAAAATGAGAAGGGCGCTGGCATTGCTCTTGGCCGGCACAGCCTTGGCGTTCTGTGGCATCGCGATGCCGCTCGCCGCCTATTCCGCCGAAGACGAGCAGGCGGCGGTTCGAGTGGGATCGCTTTCGGACGTGCAAAGCACGTCAGCGGGCGGTGACGCGCCCGGCTACACGGTCGAACGTGCGAATTCTGCGCCGCTCGAGGCCGGTTTCACGGTGGAGAACTTCCAGCATCCCGGTGCGGGCCGGATCGCTGTCGAATTCAACATCCTTCTCAAGGAGGGCGACGGCAACATCATTCATCAACCGTGCGACCCGTTGAAGGAACAGATCACGGTCGAGAGTTCTACTGGCGACTTCAGTCGGGACGACTATCCGAAGCTGTGTTTCGGGCTCACCGGCGACAAGGGCTGGTTGACGATGGAAATCCCCGGTTCGTACCTGGTGAAAGCCCCTAAGAAGCACGCCGTCACGGCGACGACGACCGATGACCTGACGACCCGAACCGTGGTGGTTCCTGCCGACAAGCCCGTCTACGTCGACACCAGCGCCGAGCAGACGGGTGTCGTCGTCGTCGAGCTCCGAGTCGGATGACGAACAGCATGAGGAAACGAGAGATGTCCAGAACAACCAGACGCAAGTACGTTGTCGGTGCCGCGATCGTCGGCGCCATGGTCGCGGGAGCTGTAATCGCCCCTGCCGCGGCATTGACCAATGGAACAGCTGTGCCCAACGATCAGACCCCTAGCGTTGTCAAAGTCGTGACCGCTTATGGAACGTGCACAGGTGCAGTGGTCGACCTCTCGTGGGTCGCCACTGCAGCATCCTGTTTCACGCCGAACCCCGAGGATCATCAATTCCTGAGCGACGGAAAGCCGGAGCTCGCTGCTAAGGTCCTCCTCGGCAAGGACGCGTCCTGGCGTGACAACAAGGGCATCGCCGTCACCGACCTCAGGAGATACCCGGCGTCTGATGGTCGTGACTTGGTCCTGGCCCGTCTCCAGACACCTGCACTCGATGCCGTCCCGTACCGCATTGCGCAGTCTGCACCGGCTCCCGGTGAGCAGCTCGAGTTCACGGGGTATGGGCGGACGAAGACCGAGTGGGTGCCGAAGCAGCCGCACAAGGCGGTGTTCGCGATCGCCAGTGTGGAGGCAGGCGAGATCGAGGTATCCGGCGGAAGCGACGCGAGTCTGTGCCTCGGAGACAGCGGTGCGCCCGCGATTCGCACGACTGCAAACGGTCCCGAGCTTGTTGCGCTGAACAGCCGCTCCTGGCAGCAGAACTGTATCGGAACGACAGATCAGCAGCACAATGGCGCGTTCGCGACACGCCTTGACGGCACTGGTGACTGGATCGCGGGAGTCGCCGATGACATTCAGCCCATCGCGACCTTCGACGACCGACGCGGAATGGTTTTCACCAACGTAGCCACGACGGGTCGCACCTTTACGTGGGAGCTTCGGGAGGTCGCACCTCAGATCTTCCTGCTGCGCGATCCGCAGACCGACCGTTGCCTGACGAGGTCGCCCGCCGCAGCGAGCTCGGAATTGGTGTTCCAAGCCTGTGCCGCCGACAGCAGCGCTCAGCGATTCGAGTTCCTTGCCGTCGCGGTGAAGGACGCCGTCGTGATTCGACATGTCGAATCCGGTCTGCTGGTAACAGCGGGTGCGCAGGCCACATCTGCGCCGATCTTGGGCGCTCCGTCGAGCGCTGCGAACAAGCAGTGGACCGCCGCCACGACGGTGCTAGCGGATCGGGTTGCGGCCGTGGACCGGTTCACCACCGCTGTCGAGGTCTCGAAAGCGGGATTCCCTCAGACCGCCCCGGCCGTCTACGTCGTCTCCGGCGAACAGTACGTCGACGCGATCTCCGCCGGAGCATCCGCTGCCAAGCTCGGTGGTCCGCTCCTACTCACGCGGTCCGACGTTCTGCCTGACGCGACGAAGGCGGAATTGCAGCGACTTTCGCCCGCGCAGGTGCGCGTCGTTGGAGGGACGATTTCGGTCACAGACGCCGTACTCGCGTCGATCAAGTCTGCGGTTCCCGCCGCAGCGGTTAGTCGTATCGGCGGCATCGACCGTTTTGAGACTTCCCGCGCGACCATCCGCTCCGCCTTCACGTCGGCGCCTCTGCTTTACGTCGTCGACTCGATGGATTGGGCGACAGCACTCGTCGCAGGTAATGAAGCGATCTCGAGCAAAGCCCCCGTACTCGCAATCAACGGCGCCGTCGGTGGTCTCGACCAGGCGTCGATCGACTTCATCCGCGCGATGGGTACCACGGAGATCCGTGCAATCGGCGGAACATCCAAAATCAATGCGTCGGTATTCTCGGGTCTGAAGTCCGTTGTCTCGACGACCACGCGACTCGATGGCTCCGACACCTACGACCTGGCGAACAAGTCGATGGCACGGGCTTTCCCGAACACATCGTCGGTCGCATACCTGGTAAGCGGACTGGGCTTCCCTGACGCGCTCGGCGCAGGTGTCCTCGCGGGCACGGCAACGTCGCCGATCTTCTTCTCGCCGCAGGAATGTGTGAAGAAGGCGACGCTGGACGCGCTGAAGAAACTGGATGTGAAGAAGGTGGTCGTCATTGGCGGCACGGCGTCGCTGTCTGACAACGTGGCGGCACTGAAGCCCTGCGCGAGCTGACCACTCGCTGACGCCCTCCGGGCCGGGCCCTGTCCGGCCCGGAGGGTCAGGTTCGCCAACACGGAATCATCCTCCCGACGGATACAGGATGGCCCCGCAGCGCGATTCACGCGGAGGCGCGGGTTCCTAGCGTGGAGGTATGACTGAGACCTCCGCACAGCCGCCCGCCTCCACCTCTGCGGCTCCTGCCGCCGCTCCAGTCGCCCGCGTCGAGGCGGCGACCAAGACGTACGGATCCGGAGCCGGACGGGTGGCCGCGCTCGACGGCGTGACCATCGGGATCCCGGCGGGCCGGTTCACTGCCATCATGGGGCCGAGCGGATCGGGCAAGTCGACGCTGATGCACGTCATGGCCGGGCTCGACTCGGTGACGAGCGGACGCGTCTTCCTCGGCGACACGGAGATCACGGCGCTCCCGGACGCCGAGCTCACGCTGCTGCGGCGTCGGCGGATCGGGTTCGTGTTCCAGTCCTTCAACCTGGTGCCGACCCTGGACGTGCGGGCCAACATCCACCTCCCGTTCGAGCTGGACGGCCGCGCGCCGACCGCGCCGCAGCGCGAGTGGATCGACCACCTGATCGAGTCGCTCGGCCTCGGTTCGCGGCTGACCCACCGTCCGCACGAGCTGTCCGGCGGTCAGCAGCAGCGCGTCGCGATCGTGCGTGCGCTGGCGACGCGGCCGGACCTGATCTTCGCGGACGAGCCGACCGGTAACCTCGACTCCCGCACCGGGCGCGAGGTGCTCTCCGTGCTGCGGGAGGCGGCGCACACCTACGGGCAGAGCATCGCGATGGTCACCCACGATCCGATCGCGGCGAGCTTCGCCGACCGCACCGTCTTCCTCGCCGACGGACGTGTCGTCGCCGAGCGCGAGCGTTCGACCGCCGAGGAGATCTCGTCGTACATGCTCGGGATGGAGGCGTCGGCGTGATCCGGGCGTTCCGCGCCAATGCGCGCGAGCATCGCGCGAGCATCCTGGTCGCCGCCCTGAGCTCGGCCTTCGGCGTCGCGCTGCTCGCCTGCACGAACGTGCTCGGCGCGTACATCGCGGCCACCGACTTCGGGGCGAGCACGACCGCGCAGATCGCGCTGTCGATCGTCTCCGGCATCTTCTTCGTGATCGCCGTCTACGTCGGGGCGATCGTGACGACGAACACGTTCGCCACGATCATCGCCGGCCGCACCCGGACGATCGCGCTGCTCCGCCTGATCGGCTCGAGCGCGCACGCGCAGCGCCGTTCCGTCGCCGGAGAAGGCCTCACGGTCGGCGTGATCGGCGCGATCGCCGGAGGGGCGGGCGCCGCGGCGCTGTCGCTGCTCGCCACGCGGCTGCTCACCGCGACGGGCGTGCTGCCGGACGTGCCGTACCCCGTGCTCACACCGTCCCTCCTCGTGCCCGTCGTCGTGGTCGCGCTGACGACCTGGCTGGCGTCGTGGATCGGCAGCCGGCGGGTGCTGGCCGTGTCTCCCATCCAGGCCCTCGGCGCGGCGGAGGAGCGACCCGTGGCCGCCATCCGTTCCCGTGCACGCATCGCGGTGTCGCTCGGCCTGATCGTCGTGGGGGCTGCGCTGCTGCTCGTCGGCGTCCTGCTCGGACTCCGGGTGTTCGCGGGTACCCCCGGACTGGAGGGACTCGGCCCGTACGGCGTGCTCGTCGCGCTGCCCGGAGGCATCCTCTCGTTCACGGGTATCGTGCTCGCGGCGCCGCTGTTCCTGCCCGTGGTGCTCCGGCTCGCCGGTCTGCTCCTCGGCCGCGGGGCCGCGAGCCGCCTCGCGGCGGCGAACGCCACCCGCAACCCGGAGCGGAGCTCGCGCACTGCGATCGGGCTCGTCATCGGGGTGACGCTGGTCACGATGTTCGTGGTCGCCGCGCAGTCCTGGCTCCAGATGATCCGCGACGCCGCGAGGGAGCAGCCCGAGGCCTACGCCGGTGTTGAGAATGTCCTCACCGTGGTGATGGTGGTCTTCAGCGTGCTGGTGGGCTTCTCGGCCATCATTGCAGCGGTCGGCGTCGTCAACAGCCTCGCCCTCAGCGTGCTCCAGCGCGCGCGGGAGCTCGGGCTCCTCCGGGCGCTCGGCTTCACGGGAGGGCAGGTGCGCAGGATGATCCTGGCGGAGAGTGTGCAGATCACGGTCGCGGGCGTCGTCACGGGGCTGCTGCTGGGGAGCGTCTACGGCTGGGCGGGTGCCCAGTCGCTGCTCGGGGGCATCCCGGGCGGCGGGTTCGTGATCCCCGTGCTGCCCTGGGCCTACCTCGGGCTGGTGGCGGGTGCGGGCGCCCTGCTCGCCGTGCTCGCCTCGCTCGCCCCGACGCGCCGGGCCACGCGGATCACCCCGGTCGCCGCCCTCGCCGTGGAATAGCAGCCTCCGAGTTTCCTGAACCTGAACACGGCTCCAGCCCTGGACCACCTGTGACCCGGATAATGGCAGCGCACCGATGAGAGGAACCGCCCTGAACTGGCTCATGACGCTGAGGATCGACAAGCCGCCCTTCCTCATCACCCTCGACATCGTCGCCGCGGTGCTGGCGCTCTACCTGCTCCTGCGCCCCACGGCGCGCCGCACGGCGGCCGGTCTGATCGCCGCCGTGGTCGGCGGTCTGGTCGGCTGGCTCGTGGTCTGGCTGGCGGACGACGTGTTCAACGTCTTCGGCGTCGGACTGACCCCCGTGACGACGCTCTGGGCGGTGCTCGGCTTCGCCGGGGTGAGCCTCGCGATCGCGAACCTGTTCCGCTCGCGCTGGTGGCGCAAGCTCATCGCCATCGTCAGCATCCCGGTCTTCCTCGTCACCGCCGCGGCGGGCATCAACGTCGACTTCGGGGCGTACCGTGATCTCAACGACGCGCTGGGGGTCGTGCCGTACAAGGCGCTCGACCTGCACGCGCAGCGGGGGGAGGTGCTCGACATCGGCACGGACTACGCCTCGACGGCGACGCCCGGCCAGACGATCCCGGCCAAGGGGGAGGTCGGAACGGTGCGCATCCCGGCGTCCGAGTCGCACTTCCCGGCGCGCTCGGCCGTCGTCTACCTGCCGCCGATCGCACTGACGGACAAGCCGCCGGCACTGCCGGTGCTGTACGCGCTCTCCGGGCAGCCCGGGGCGCCGGCCGACATGTTCACCGCGGGGCGGATCGCACCGGCGATGGATGCGTTCGCCGCCGCGCACGGCGGGTACGCGCCCATCGTCGTGGCCGCCGATCAGCTGGGCGGTCCGGGACGCAACCCGATGTGCGTCGACTCCCGGGCGTACGGGAACTCCGCGACGTACCTGCTCACCGATGTGCGCGCCTGGGTCTCGTCGCACCTGCGGGTCAGCAGCGACCCGGCGGCCTGGGGCGTGTTCGGCTACTCCCAGGGCGCGACCTGCGCGGTGCAGTTCGCGACCGGGCATCCCGAGCTGTTCGGCTCCGCCCTCGCCTCGTCCAGCGAGCTCGGTCCCACCCTCGGCGATCGCACGCAGACGATCGACACCGGGTTCGGCGGGTCGGCGAAGGCCTACGAGGCCGCGCAGCCGCTCGCGATGATGGCGGCCAAGGCGCCGTACAAGGATTCGACGATCGTGTTCGGCGTCGGCCAGGAGGACACCAAGTACACCGCGTTCGCCCGGACCCTGGACGCCGCCGCGACGAAGGCGGGCATCCACAGTGAGCTGCTGATCTCCCCGGGCTCCGCCCACGACTGGAACACGGTGCGCCACACCCTGCAGTTCGGGTTCCCGGCCATCGCCCGGCAGATGGGGCTCGAGGGATGAGCGAGCAGGAGCCGAACCGTCCGCCGGATGAACGGGCGGAGCAACAGGCGGAGCAGGGCGGGGCCGAACGGCCGCGGGAGCCGCTGCCGCTGACCGGCGCCCTGGCCATCCAGACGGGCGAGCGTCCACTCGAGCGCGTCGGACGCATCGTCGCGCGCTATCCGTTCACGCTCGGCGTCACGGTCCTCGTCCTCGTGCTCGCGCTCGTCACCGGTCCGCTCCACGGGCCGCACCGGCCCCTGCGGATCTGGGTCGGAACCGGCGCCGCGCAGATCGCGGACGGCCACTGGTGGTCGCCGCTCACCTCGGTGCTGTTCACGAGCGATCTCGCCGAGCTCATCCTCGGCCTCGTGCTGCTGGTGCTCCTGGTCGGCGCGTCCGAGCATCTGATGCGCACCTGGCGCACCGCGCTCGCGTTCGTGGTCACCCCGGTGGTCGGCATCGTCGTCGGCTCCGCCGTGCAGCTGATCGGGAGCCAGACGGGCGAGATGTGGGCGCGCAACGTCCACGGCCTCGTCGCCCTCGACGTCTTCACCGCGATCGCCGGCACGATCATGACGGCCAGCGCATTCGCAGGGCCGCTGTGGCGTCGCCGCATCCGCGTCCTGACGCTGCTCATCGCGATCATGTTCGTGCTCTACTCGGGGTTCCCGTCCGACCTGGACCGGCTGCTCGCGGTGCTCGCGGGCCTCGCCCTCGGCTCCCTCCTGAACCGCGGCGCACGGGTGCGGGGCTGGCGGCGCAGCTCCCACCACGAGATCCGGGTGCTGCTGGCCTCCGCCGTGGCCGTCACCGCCATCGGCCCGGTGATCGGTCTGCTGACGCGGTCGCGCTACGGCCTCCTCTCGCCCATCGCCCTGCTGTTCAGCGACGACGTCGCGAACCGGGGCAACGTGCTCGAGCGCTGCCAGGCGTTCGCGGTGACCCGCGACTGCGTTCGCGACATCACGCTCGAGCGGATCAACGGACTCGGACCCGTGCTGCTGTCGGTGCTCCCGCTGCTGGTCCTCCTCGTCGCCGCCTTCGGACTGCTGCGCGGCCGCCGGTTCGCCGTCTGGCTCGGGGTCGGCGTGAACGGTCTGCTCGCGGTGCTCTCGATGCTGTACTTCGGCATCCTGCCCGTCGCCGGCGGCGCGCGCGCCGCCGTCTCGCCGCGCTACTGGGAGGTCACGGCGATCCTCGCCATCTCGGCGGCCGTCCCCCTCGTGATGGCGATCCTCCTGATCGTGCTGCGCCGGCACTTCCCGGTGCTGCCCACGGCCCGCGCCGTGCGACGGTACCTGTTCACCGTGGTGATCGCCGGCCTCGGCCTGGCGGCCCTGTACGTCTTCGTGGGCTGGCTGCAGCGCGACACCGGGTTCACCCGGCCGATCGACATCGGCGACCTGCTCGACGACGTGTTCGAGCGATTCGTCCCGGTCAGCTTCCTGCGCCGCGAACCGGTGCAGTACCTCCCCACCACCCCGCTCGCGACCATCGTCTACCACAACATCGGAACGCTGTTCTGGCTGATCGTCATCGTGGCGGCCATCCCGCCGATGCTCGGCCGCAGCGTGGTCGGCCGATCCGCCGACGAGGCCGCCCGGGTGCGCGGGCTGCTCACCCGCGGCGGCGGCGATGCCCTCTCCTTCATGGCCACCTGGCCGGGCACGAGCCACTGGTTCGACGAGACGGACGGGGGAGCCATCGCCTACCGCGTCGTCGGCCGTGTCGCGATCACGACCGGCGGACCGTTCGGCGCGGCCCCGCCGCACGAAGGCGCGATCGAGCGCTTCGCCCGCTTCTGCGACGACAACGGCTGGATCCCCGTCTTCTACAGCGTGGAGGACGAGTACGAGCCGTTGTTCGAGCGGATGGGATGGTCGACCATGACCGTCGCCGAGGAGACGGTCATCCGGCCGCAGAACTGGGCGACCACCGGCAAGAAATGGCAGGACGTGCGCACGTCCATCAACCGGGCGCAACGGGCCGGGATCCGTGCGGAGTGGACGTCGTACCCGGCGCTCCCGCTCAGCGCGACCGTCCAGATCTCGGACATCTCCGAAGAGTGGGTCGCCGAGAAGGACCTCCCCGAGATGGGCTTCACGCTCGGCGGCATCGACGAGCTGCGGGATCCCGCCGTGCGCCTCATGCTCGCGATCGACGAGGACGGCCGCATCGAGGGCGTCACGAGCTGGCTGCCGACGTGGCGCGACGGCGTCGTCATCGGCTGGACCCTCGATTTCATGCGCCGCCGGCCCGGGAGCATCAACGGCGTGATGGAGTTCCTCATCGCCGAGGCCGCGACCCGGATGAAGGCCGACGGGGTCGAGTTCATGAGCCTCTCGGCTGCGCCGCTGGCGCACACCGCGGGGACGCCCGACGCCGAGAAGAGCGGCATGGACCGGATCCTGGGCTACCTGAGCAGCTCGCTCGAACCGGTCTACGGCTTCCGCTCGCTGCTCAACTTCAAGCAGAAGTTCCAGCCGGAGCTGCACCCGCTGATCATGGCGTACCCGGATCCCGTGGCCCTGCCCGAGATCGGCATCGGCCTGGTGCGCGCCTACCTCCCCGACCTCTCGGTCGGGCAGGCGGCCTCGCTCGCGCGGGGGCGCTCGTGAGCGACCGTGGTACCCTCGATGCTGTGTACGGTCTGCTCCTTCTTAGCTGCCGCGACGAGTCCTAGTTCCGGGCCTCCCTCGTCGCGGAGTTCGTCGTCGGCTCTCCACACCACCCCGCGAGGAGAATTCAGACCATGAAGAACACGCAGGCGCCGAGCGCCATGCCGATCCACAAGTACCGTCCGTTCCACGAGCAGATCCGTGTCGACCTGCCCGATCGTACGTGGCCGGCCAACCGCATCACCGAGGCGCCGCGCTGGTGCGCGGTCGACCTGCGCGACGGCAACCAGGCCCTGATCGACCCGATGAGCCCCGAGCGCAAGCGGATCATGTTCGACCTGCTGGTGCGCCTGGGCTACAAGGAGATCGAGGTCGGCTTCCCGAGCGCGAGCCAGACCGACTTCGACTTCGTGCGCAGCCTCATCGAGGAGGGCGCCATCCCGGACGACGTCACCATCCAGGTGCTGACCCAGGCGCGTGAGCACCTGATCAAGCGCACCTACGAGTCGCTGGTCGGCGCCAAGCAGGCCATCGTGCACCTGTACAACTCGACCAGCATCCTGCAGCGCGACGTCGTGTTCCGCACCGACCAGCAGGGCATCGTCGACATCGCCCTCGCCGGAGCGCGCCTCTGCCGCCAGATGGAGTCGATGGTCCCCGGCACCGACATCTACTACGAGTACTCGCCCGAGAGCTACACCGGGACTGAGCTCGAGTTCGCCGCCGACATCTGCAATCAGGTGATCGAGATCTTCGAGCCCACTCCCGACCGCAAGGTCATCATCAACCTGCCGGCGACGGTCGAGATGGCGACCCCCAACGTCTACGCCGACTCCATCGAGTGGATGTCGCGCCACCTGAACCACCGCGAGAACGTCATCCTGTCGCTGCACCCGCACAACGACCGCGGCACCGCGGTCGCGGCCGCGGAGCTCGGCTACATGGCCGGTGCGGACCGCATCGAGGGCTGCCTCTTCGGCAACGGGGAGCGCACCGGCAACGTCGACCTGGTGACGCTGGGCGTGAACCTGTTCACGCAGGGGATCGACCCGCAGATCGACTTCAGCGACATCGACCAGATCAAGCGCACGGTCGAGCACTGCAACCAGCTGCCGGTTCACGAGCGCAGCCCCTGGGGCGGCGACCTGGTCTTCACCGCGTTCAGCGGCTCGCACCAGGACGCCATCAAGAAGGGCTTCGAGGCGATGGCCGCCGAGGCCGCCGCGGCGGGCAAGGACGTCGACGACCTGGTCTGGGCCGTGCCCTACCTGCCGGTCGACCCGAAGGACCTGGGCCGCAGCTACGAGGCCGTCATCCGCGTCAACTCCCAGTCCGGCAAGGGCGGCGTCGCCTACCTGCTGAAGACCGACCACGCGATCGACCTGCCGCGCAAGCTGCAGATCGAGTTCTCCGGGGTCGTGCAGGCGAAGACCGACGCCGAGGGCGGCGAGGTCACGAGCGAGCAGATCTGGGACGTCTTCCAGGACGAGTACCTGCCGGCTCCCGCCACCGAGGCGGACGCCAAGTGGGGACGCTTCGAGCTCGGCAGCACGTCGACGACGAACGAGTCCGGCGACCACGTGACCCTCACCGCGACCCTGCGCGACGGCGACACCGTGTCGAAGGTCACCGGAGAGGGCAACGGGCCGATCGCGGCGTTCTTCGACATCCTGAACGCACGCGGCATCAACGCCCACCTCTACGACTACTCGCAGCACACGCTCTCGGCCAGCGAGTCCGCTCTCGCCGCGGCGTACATCGAGCTCGACGTCGACGGTGTGCGGCTGTGGGGCGTCGGGATCGACGCCGACACCACCACCGCATCGTTCAAGGCCGTCGTCTCCGCCGTCAACCGCGCGGTGCGTGCGTCGGCGGGGCACACCGAGGATGCGGAGCTCGTCTCCGCCTGAGCAGCAGGTCCCCGGAACGCCGTCCGCCTCGCGGGCGGCGTTCCGTCGTTCCGGTCGTTCGTTCGTCGTCAGACGTCGGTGTCGGGGTCCGGCTTGTCGATGCGGTAGCGCGGGATCGCCCCGGTGTCGGTCCGCTCGTCGACGTGCGTCTCGCCCGGGCGGCGGACGAGGCGCGGCCAGCGCACGCGGGGAAGGCGCCCGAGCTCGCGCTGCTCGGGCAGACTCCAGCCGAAACGGACGGCGAGCAGGCGGATGGTCAGCGTGACGATCACGCAGGTGAGCGCGGCGATCGTCAGCGGCACCCCGAGATCGACGAGGATCACGAGCGCGACCGTCCCCGCTCCCGCCGCGACGGCGTACAGGGAGCCGACGTGCATCAGCGCGATCGGGAGGTTCAGGAGCACGTCGCGCAGGATGGACCCGCCGACCGCCGCGACCACGCCCACGAAGATCGCCGGGACCTCCGGCAGCCCCAGCGAGAGCGCCTTGCTCGCGCCGATCGCGCCGAACAGGCCGATCGTCAGCGCGTCGAGGAAGGTGATGAGCGGATCCAGCCGGCGGAACAGGCGCACGAGCAGCATGCCGAGCAGTGCCGCGACGACCGTCGCCGGCAGGTACCAGTTCGACTGGAGGGCGACCGGAGTCACGTTGAGGAGGAGGTCGCGCAGCAGACCGCCACCGACCCCCGTCGCCACGCCGATGATGGCGATACCGAGCAGATCCAGCCGGCGATCCCGGAAACCGGACGCGAACATCGCCCCTTGGAGGCTGCCGATACCGACAGCGACGAGGTCTCCCCACAGGGGGATGGTCAGGGCGGCGGTCGTGCTCACAGTCACTTCTACCATGCGGTGCTGCGCCAGGCTGTCGGCTGGACGCGAGATACTGGAGGGGTGCCTGTCTACCGTGATGAAGCCGTCGTGCTGCGCACCCACAAGCTGGGTGAAGCCGACCGCATCGTCACGCTGCTCAGCCGTCAGCACGGCAAGATCCGCGCGGTGGCCAAAGGCGTGCGCCGCACGGCCTCCCGCTTCGGCTCGCGGCTCGAACCGTTCATGGTCGCCGACCTGCAGCTCTACGAGGGCCGCACGCTCGACGTCATCACGCAGGCCGAGTCCCTCGGCGCCTACGGCGCGCTGATCGCGGCGGACTACGCGAGCTACACGGCGGCCAACGCCATGGTCGAGACCGCGGACCGGCTCACCGACGCGGAGGCGTCGCTGCAGCAGTACCTGCTGCTCGTCGGGGCGCTGCGGTCGTTGTCCCGCAACGAGCACCCGCCGACGCTCACGCTCGACTCGTACCTGCTGCGCGCACTGTCGCTGGCCGGCTGGGCGCCCAGCTTCCTCGACTGCTCGCGCTGCGGCCGCCCCGGCCCGCACGACCACATCGTCGTGCAGCTCGGTGGCGTGGTCTGCCCGGAGTGCGCGCCGAGCGGCGCCCCGCGCGTCGACGCCGCCACCATCGCCCTGCTCGGCGCGCTGCTGACCGGCGACTGGGCCGCGGCGGAGGCGGCCGACGACGCGACCCGCTCGAAGGCGAACGGCGTCGTATCCGCTTACACCCAATGGCACCTCGAGCGCGGCCTCCGGTCGCTGCAGCACGTGCACCACGATGAGAAGGGGAGCGCATGAGCCCCAAGCCGTTCACCCACAAGGACGCGGTCGAGTACCGCCCCCTCGACTGGACCGGTGTGTACCCGCCCGCGATCCCCGCTTCTGCGGTGCCGGAGCATGTGGCGATCGTCATGGACGGCAACGGGCGCTGGGCGAACCGTCAGGGGCTCACCCGCATCGAGGGCCACCGCGCGGGGGAGGCGTCCCTGCTCGACGTCGTCGCCGGTGCCATCCAGCTGGGAGTGAAGCACCTCAGCGTGTACGCCTTCTCGACGGAGAACTGGAAGCGCTCGCCCGACGAGGTGCGGTTCCTCATGGGGTTCAACCGCGACGTCCTGCACCGACGACGCGATCAGCTCAACGAGTGGGGCGTGCGCGTGCGCTGGGCCGGCCGCAAACCGCGGCTCTGGTCGTCGGTCATCAAGGAGCTGCAGTACGCGGAGCGGCTCACCGCGGGCAACGACGTGCTCACTCTCACCATGTGCGTCAACTACGGCGGCCGCACCGAGATCGCGGACGCGGTGCGCAGGATCGCCGAGGACGTCGCTGCGGGCAGGCTGAAGCCCTCAGCGGTCAGCGAGAAGACCATCCAGCGCCACCTCTACCTTCCGGACATGCCCGACGTCGACCTGTTCGTCCGCAGCTCGGGGGAGCAGCGCACCAGCAATTTCCTGCTGTGGCAGAGCGCGTACGCCGAGATGGTGTTCCTCGACCGGCTGTGGCCGGATTTCAGCCGCACCGATCTGTGGGAGGCCGTCGACCTGTACGCACGTCGCAGCCGCCGCTTCGGGGGTGCGGTGGACACGCCGACGGTGGATTCCCCGGGCATCTCGGTCACCGCGGAATAGGTGCAGCGCTGCATGACGTTGAACCCGACGTGAGCGAACCCATCAAGATCGACATCTGGTCCGACATCGCGTGCCCGTGGTGCTACATCGGCAAGCGCAAGTTCGAGGCGGGCACCGGCCTCTTCGCGGGCGCGGGCGTCGGCCGCGGCGTCGAGGTCGAGTACCACTCCTTCGAGCTGTCCCCAGACACCCCCGTCGACTTCGACGGCAGCGAGGTCGACTTCCTCGCCGGGCACAAGGGCATCCCTGCCGATCAGGTCGGGCAGATGCTCGAGCGCGTGAGCGGCATCGCCTCCTCCGTCGGACTCGACTACGACTTCGACAGCCTGAAGCACACCAACACCGTCAAGGCGCACGAGCTCCTGCACTTCGCCAAGGCGAACGGCAAGCAGCTCGAACTCGCCGAGCGCCTCTTCAAGGCCTACTTCGTCGAGGGCGGCCACGTCGGCCGCGTCGAAGACCTCGCCGACCTCGCCGCCGAGGTCGGGCTCGACCGCGCGGCGGCCCTCGCCGCCCTCGAGTCCGAGCAGTACCTCGCCGACGTCCGCGAGGACCAGCGCACGGCGACCGAGTTCGGCATCAACGGGGTCCCGTTCTTCGTCATCGACGGCAAGTACGGCGTCTCCGGCGCTCAGGACGCCGCGACGTTCGCCCAGGTGCTCGAGCAGGTCTGGGGCGAGCGCGAGGTGGCGTCCGCATGAGCGGCGCCCACACCGACGGCATCGCCACTGACGGCGTAGCCGCTGACGGCATCGCCAGTGACGGCGCCCTCACCGTCGGCGACCAGACCGCGACGGGCGGTGCGCCCGTCGTGGCGCCGTTCAGCCTCATCCCGCTCGGTGACGTCTCCGCCGCGGCCTGCGACGGCGACTCCTGCGCCCTCCCTGCGTGAGCCGGACGTCGCGACACGTCCTCACCGTCCCGTGGCGGACGACGTGTCGCGGCGGCTGGATGCCAGTGCCGCTCTGATCCGGGTGATCGCGCTCTCCGCACCGTCAGCGAGATGGGTGCGGTTGACGCGGACGATCTGCCAGCCCGCCGCCTCGATGCTCCAGAGCCGGTCGATGTCCGCCTGATACTGCCGTCGATCCAGGCGATGCTGCTCTCCGTCGTATTCGATCGCGAGGCGCGCCCACGGGTAGGCGAGATCGGCGTGGTAGTTCCTGTCCGCCGCGTGGATCACGTGGTTGACGTTCGGTTCGGGAAGTCCCGATCTCACGATCGCCAGGCGCAGCACGGTCTCCATCGGGGAATCCGTTCGCGCCCGCACCAGAGGGAGGGCGACCCGCAACCGGCGTATCCCAGGACGGCCGGCGGCCCCCTCCACCGCGGACCGCAAGGTCGGCAGGTCGGCGAGGGGACCGTCTCGCCGTACGAGCGCATCCCCAGCCACGACGAGGTCCTCGACCGTCAGCATGGAGGACAGCTGCACCCAGGTCTCAACCGGGTCGGCGAGGGGGAGTCCATGGTGTCCGATCGGCTGGACGACGTCCAACTGGTGACCTGAGACGCCGGACCTCCGCATCGCCCGAGACGGACGCGCCACGGACACATGGATGCTGTGGAGTGTGCGCGCCGGTACGGGCAGGCCGTGGAGTGCCGCCGCTGTCGCGTGACTGAACATCCCGCGATCTGGCAGCACGGGACGCAGCGTGCGGCATCGCGCGAGGAGATCGCCGCCGTCAGGGCGATGGGGCGCACGAACGCCGTGGAAGGGGTGCTCGAGATCCGCTCTCCGGAGGCGTGACGGCGAGACGCCGGCGTTTCGTGCGGCTGAGACGGAGAAGGCGTGGTTGCGGAGTTCCGGTGGCAATGGCGATGGCTGCATTGCGCCACCTTGGCATGGGCGGGACGGTCGGAGGCGGGTTATCCACAGGCCGGGAATCCGGTTGTCACGACATGCCGTCGGAGAGGATGGGAGACGGCGTGTTGCGACAGATGGTTCGGCGGCCGAGGCGGCGGGGCTACTCGGGGTCGGTGATGTCGGCGACGGTGGCGGCGTAGGCGCGGATGACGTCGTCGGCCTCGACGAAGAGGGAGTAGCCGTGCTCGCCCGCGCCCATGGAGACGCGGCGGCCGGCGATGGAGGCATCGGCGACCACGGGCCAGGCCGTGGTGCTGCCGAAGGGCGTGATCGTGCCCCGTTCGTAGCCGGTCGCGGCCAGGGCGATCGAGGCGTCGGGGAGCTGCAGCTTGTTGACCTGGAGGAGAGTGCGGAGCTTCGGCCAGGAGATCTTGCGGCCGCCGGGGACGAGGGCGAAGACGAACGTGTCGTCGCTGCGCTTGACGACGAGGGTCTTGACGATGTCGCCGGGCGCGATGCCGAGCAGCGCCGCGGCCTCGTCGAGGCTGCGGGCGGCGGGGCGTTCGACGATCTCGACCGGGACCCCGCGGGCGGCGGCATCCGCCTCGACGCGGGCGCGTCCACTCTCCACAGGAGCGCTCGGAGCGCCGTTCTCCACCGTTTCGGGGCTCTCGGCCATGATTCAGCACGCTTTCTGGGAGAATCGAGTCAGATGTCTACCACTGCCACCCTAAGCCACGCGCCCCAGCTGACCATCGGTCCGCTGGCCCTCGACGTCCCCGTCGTGCTCGCACCGATGGCCGGGATCACGAACACCGCGTTCCGCCGCCTGTGCCGCGAGTACGGAGCGGGCCTCTACGTGAGCGAGATGATCACATCCCGCGCGCTCGTCGAGCGCACCCCGGAGTCGCTGCGCCTCATCACCCACCACGAGTCCGAGACCACGCGCTCGATCCAGCTCTACGGGGTCGACCCGACGACGGTCCGGGAAGCCGTCACGATGCTCGTGGCCGAAGACCGTGCTGACCACATCGACCTCAACTTCGGGTGCCCCGTCCCCAAGGTCACCCGCAAGGGCGGGGGAGCGGCGCTCCCCTGGAAGCTCGGTCTCTTCCGCGAGATCGTCGAGGGGGCGGTGAAGGCGGCGGGCGACATCCCGCTCACGGTCAAGATGCGCAAGGGCATCGACAGCGACCACCTCACCTATCTGGAGGCGGCGAAAGCGGCCGAGGGCGCCGGAGTGGCGTCGATCGCCCTCCACGCGCGCACCGCGTCCGAGTTCTACTCGGGCCACGCCGACTGGTCGGCGATCACGAAGCTCAAAGAGACCATCACCTCCACGCCGGTGCTCGGCAACGGAGACATCTGGTCCGCCGCCGACGCCCTTCGCATGGTCGACGAGACCGGCTGCGACGGCGTCGTCGTGGGGCGGGGCTGCCTCGGCCGGCCGTGGCTGTTCGGCGACCTCGCGGCGGCGTTCCACGCGCGGGCCGGCCTGATCACGGCGGAGGAGGCCGAGCGCGCGCTCGCGCACCCGACTCTCGGTGAGGTGGCGGCGGCGTTCCGGCGACACGCCGAACTCCTCGTCGAGTTCTTCGACAGCGAGGAACGCGGCTGTCGCGACATCCGCAAGCACGTCGCCTGGTACTTCAAGGGATACCCGGTCGGCGGCGACCTGCGTGCGAGTCTCGCCACGGTCGACACGCTCGCGCACCTGGACGATCTGCTGGCCACGCTCGACGGCGACCAGCAGTACCCGGGCGAGGCCGCCGAGGGGCAGCGCGGTCGCGCCGGTTCGCCCAAGCGGACCGCCCTGCCGGACGGGTGGCTCGACTCGCGGGAGGTCGACGGCGCGCAGCGTGTGGAGGTCGCCGAGGCGGAGGTGCACAACAGTGGTGGATAGCGCGCTCGCCCACGCGGCGGGTCACGCCGCAAGTCCGGCAGACGAGCTGGGGTACACCGAGCGCGATCGCGACCGATGGCTCCCCGAGCACCACTCCAGCCGGCGCAGCGATTTCGCTCGCGACCGGGCGCGTATGCTCCACTCCAGCGCACTCCGCCGGCTCGCCGCGAAGACGCAGGTGCTGAGCCCGACGGCCGGCCTCGACTTCGCCCGCAACCGGCTCACGCACTCCCTGGAGGTGGCGCAGGTCGGGCGCGAGCTGGCCGCGAGCCTCGGCCTCGATCCCGACATCGTCGACACGGCGTGCCTGGCGCACGACATCGGGCACCCGCCGTTCGGCCACAACGGCGAGCGCGCCCTGAGCGCCTGGTCCGCCGACATCGGCGGGTTCGAGGGGAACGCGCAGACGCTCCGCCTGCTCTCCCGCCTCGAGCCGAAGGTCTTCGGGCGAGACGGGCGGCCGTACGGCCTCAACCTCACGCGAGCCAGCCTCGACGCGAGCTGCAAATACCCGTGGCCCGCCTCCACGTCCGTGGCGGACCCAAGCGGCCGTGCGAAGTTCGGGTTCTACGCCGACGACGAGCCGGTCTTCGCCTGGCTGCGCGAGGGCGCCCCCGAGCGGCAGCAGTGCATCGAGGCGCAGGTCATGGATCTGTCGGACGACATCGCCTACTCGGTGCATGACTTCGAGGATGCGATCGTCAACGGGTACATCGACGTGGCCGCGCTCAGCAGCCGCGTCGACCACGACGACCTCGTGCGCTCGATGTACGAGTGGGTGGGCGGCGAGATCGGGCACGACGAGCTGATCGCCGCGTTCGACCGCCTCGACAGTCTCGACATCTGGCTGGAGGACTGGGACGGCAGCCGTCGCGCCCAAGCCCACCTGAAGAACCTCACGAGCCAGCTGATCGGCCGCTTCGCGCACGCCGCGGTGCACGCCACCAAGGCAGCATCGGGCAGCACCGGCCTCATCCGCTTCGGGGCCGACGTGGTCGTTCCGGAGGGGATCCGCGCCGAGATCGCCGTGCTCAAGGGCATCGTCGCGACCTTCGTGATGTCGCGCAACACCCGCCAGCCGATCTACGCGCAGCAGCGGGAGATCCTCACCGCGCTCTCGGACACGCTGTACGAGCGCGGCGAGCAGGCGCTCGACCCCGGATTCGCCGAGGACTGGCGCCTCGCCGACAGCGATTCGCAGCGCAAACGGGTCGTCGTCGACCAGGTCGCCAGCCTCACCGACCAGTCGGCGCTCAGCTGGTTCGAACGACTCGTTCAGCAGTGACGCGGCGCGCGGGCTTGTATACCCGCCGCAGGTGCAGAATGCTGGAGGTCACGGCATCGGAAGGACATCAATGAGCACCCCACAGCCCCCGTCGAACGGCGACCGCCCGGACGAGGCCGACCTTTCCGCACCCGCCGAACCGGCCGCGGAAGCACCCGATACCGCACCCGCCGACCCGACCGGACCGGCGGCGACCCCCGCGAGGAAGACACCGGCACGCAAGCCCGCCGGCACCGCCTCCACCGCCTCGCGATCCACGAGCGCGAAGACCCCGGCGGCGAAGACCCCGGCAGCGAAGGCGCCTGCAGCGAGAGCCGCGGCCACCAAGACCACCACACCGCGCAAGCGGAGCACCGCGAAGGCCGCGCCGCCGTCTCCCGTCGGCGAGGCGCCGGGGATCATGGACGCGACGCTCGGCACCTCGACGCCGCTCGCACCGGCTGCGCCCGTCGTGCCCCCGACCTCCGAGCTCACGGACGCCGAGCCGTCGACTCCGTCGCCCTCATCGACCCCGGTGTCGTCGGTGGCCGCTTCGGTTACTCCGTCCCCGGCTACGTCGACCCCAGCCGTCGCGCCCTCCGCTGCACCGGCCTCCGCTGCACCGGCCTCCGCTGCACCGGCCTCCGCTGCACCGGCCTCCGCTGCACCGGCCTCCGCTGCACCGGCTTCTTCGGCACCGGCCTCTGCGAACGCCGCCCCGTCGACGCCCGATGCCTCGATCCTGACGGATGAGCCGGTCACCGCTTCGGCCAGCGACGTCCCTCCGGCAGGGGGAACCGAACCCGCCGAACCCGCCGAACCCGCGGATGCCGCCGACGCGCACGCGGAGGAGGCCCGGCGCCGCAGCGTCGTGGAGCTCGCCGACCGTCTCGACGACTCGCGCTTCTTCTCCGCGCTCTTCGACTTCACGTTCACGGCGTACGTGACGCGGAGACTCGCGGGCCCGGTGTACGTGGTCGGTCTCGTGCTGATCGCCCTCGGCATCCTGGTCGGGTTCTCGCAGAGCCTCGCGATCGCGGTGTCGACCCAGTCACCGGCCGGCGCGTTCGCGTTCCTGCTGGGCGTGCTGGTGACGCTCGTGGCGGCGATCCTCGCCGTGCTGCTGCTGCGCGTGGGCATCGAGGTGTTCGTCGCGATCATCGAGATCGCGCAGAACACGCGTGGCCGGCGGCGGCCTCCGCGCGACTGAGCGCGGTCGAACAGGCCCCGGCGCGAACCGGAGTCGGTGCCGCTCACTAGAATCGACGTATGGCAGGCCGGATTCGACAGAGCGACATCGAAGAGGTCAAGTCACGCACGAACATCGCCGACATCATCGGCGACTACGTCAGCCTCAAGACCGGTGGCGTCGGCGCGCTCAAGGGCCTGTGCCCCTTCCACGATGAGAAGAGCCCCAGCTTCTACGTGCGACCCGGCGTCGGCCGGTACCACTGCTTCGGCTGCGGCGAGGGCGGGGACATCTACGAGTTCCTGCTCAAGATGGACCACGTCTCGTTCACAGACGCGGTCGAACGGCTCGCCGGGCGCATCGGCTACCAGCTGCACTACGAAGAGGGCGGTGCGCCGACCGAGGGCGGAGGCGGCAACCGTGCGCGGCTGCTCGCGGCGAACAGCGCCGCCGAGGAGTTCTTCCGCGACCGGCTCACCGCGCCCGACGCCGAGCCCGGCCGGCGCTTCCTCGGCGAACGGGGATTCGACGCCCTCGCGGCCGCGCAGTTCGGCGTCGGCTTCGCACCGAAGAGCTGGGACGAGCTGACCAAGCACCTCCGGGCCAAGGGCTTCACGCAGGACGAACTCGTCGCTGCCGGCCTGGTGTCGCAGGGCGACCGAGGCGTCTACGACCGGTTCCGCGGGCGGCTCGTGTGGCCGATCCGCGACGTGACCGGCCAGACCATCGGCTTCGGCGCCCGGCGCCTGCTCGACGACGACAAGGGGCCGAAGTATCTCAACACCCCCGAGACCGCCGTCTACAAGAAGGCGCAGGTGCTCTACGGCCTCGACCTGGCCAAACGCGACATCTCCCGCAACGACCAGGTCGTGGTGGTCGAGGGGTACACCGATGTGATGGCGTGCCACCTCGCCGGCATCACGACCGCCGTCGCGACCTGCGGAACGTCCTTCGGCGTCGACCACATCAAGGTCATCCGCCGGGTCATGGGGGACGACACCAGTCAGGGGTCGGTGATCTTCACCTTCGACCCCGATGCCGCCGGCCAGAAGGCGGCGGCCCGCGCCTTCGGCGAAGAGCAGCGGTTCTCCGCCCAGACGTACGTCGCGGTCGGCCCCGACGGCCTCGATCCATGCGACCTGCGTCTGGCCCGCGGGGACGACGCGGTGCGCCGGATGATCGACGCCAAGAAGCCGATGTTCGAGTTCATGATCCGTCAGGTCGTCGAGCGTTTCGACCTCGACAGCGTCGAAGGCCGTTCCGGCGCCCTGCGCGCCGGCGCCCCGATCGTCGCGACGATCCGGGATCCCGCCTCCCAGAGCGGCTATACGCGCGAGCTCGCACGCCTGTCGGGCGCCGACCTCCAGGACACGATCCGCGCGGTGCGCTCCGCACAGCGCGGCTCGCGGAACGAGCAGCTCGGCCGCGGCCCACGCGAATCCGGCGCTCAGGAGGACGGCGCCGCGCCCATCCCCGTCCCGGCGATCGACTCCACGGACCCGACCCAGCGCACCGAGCGCGAATGCCTCATGGTTCTCCTGCAGCTGCCCGGCGAGGTCGGCCTCGAGCGCGCCTCGCGCGCCGTGCAGGTGCCGTTCGTGAACCCCACCCACGCGGTGGTGCGCGACGCGATCGCGACACAGCTGACCACCATGACGGACAACGGGTGGGTGGAGCGCGTGCTCGCCGAGGTGCCCGCCGCCTACGCACCGACCGTCAACGGGCTCGCCGTCGCGGCGCTCCCGCAGGCCGGCGGCGATCTCGGCCGGTACGCCCGGTCCATCCTCGACGGCCTGATCGACCGCGACCTGCTGCGCGAGAAGGCCGAGCTGACGTCCCGGCTGGCGCGCACCGATCAGAAGGACGCCGAACTGCGGCGCTCCCTGCAGGTGGCCCTCTCGTCGATCGACCAGGAGCGGATGCGCCTGCGCGCAGAATAGCCGCGCTGCGCTGCTCCTCGACGGATTCCGTGCCGCCTCGCGCGGATGAGCGACGAAATGTTGCGCGCACGTAAAGAATTCGGCTCGATCCGCTCCCGGATGCCTGCCTCACGCCTGATCCGTGCTAGGAAATGGGTACGCGATTCGGCATCGAGGCTCTCGTGTGCCTCGCCGTGTCGGTGAATCCACACCAGGAAGAGGTATTCGGATATGAGATCCGCACACATCCGCGGTCGGCGCCTTCTGGCCGTCTCCGCCGCGTTCGCGGCGTCGGCGCTGGTGCTCGCCGGCTGCTCCGGGAGCAACAGCAGCTCCGGCGGCAGCGGCGGCACGCTGACCATCGGCACGACCGACAAGATCACGTCGATCGACCCGGCCGGCTCGTACGACAACGGCTCGTTCGCCGTGATGAACCAGGTCTACCCGTTCCTGCTGAACACGCCGTACGGCAGCCCGGACGTCAAGCCCGACATCACCACGAGCGCCGACTTCACGTCGCCGAACGAGTACACCGTCAAGCTCAAGAAGGGCCTGAAGTTCGCCAACGGGCACGACCTGACGTCCTCCGACGTCAAGTTCACCTTCGAGCGCCAGCTCAAGATCAACGACCCGAACGGTCCCGCGTCGCTGCTCGCGAACCTCGACAGCGTCTCGGCGCCGGACGCGACCACGGTCGTCTTCAAGCTGAAGGTCGCGAACGACCAGACGTTCCCGCAGGTGCTGTCGAGCCCCGCCGGCCCGATCGTCGACGAGCAGGTCTTCTCGGCAGACAAGGTCACCCCCGACGCCGACATCGTCAAGGGCCACGCGTTCGCCGGCCAGTACGACATCAGCAGCTACGACTTCAACAACCTGATCGCGTACAAGGCGAACCCGAACTACGACGGCCTGCTCGGCAAGCCGGCGACGGACAAGGTCAACGTCAAGTACTACGCGGACTCGTCGAACCTGAAGCTCGACATCCAGAAGAACTCGATCGACGTCGCGTTCCGCAGCCTGTCGGCCACGGACATCGAGAGCCTGGGCACGGACAAGAACGTCAAGGTCGTCAAGGGCCCCGGCGGCGAGATCCGCTACATCGTGTTCAACTTCAACACGCAGCCCTACGGCGCGACCACGCCGGAGGCCGACGCGGCCAAGGCGCTGGCCGTCCGCCAGGCGGCAGCCGACCTCGTCGACCGCGCGGCCATCGCCAAGCAGGTCTACAAGGACACCTACACCCCGCTGTACTCCTTCGTCCCGGAGGGCCTCACCGGCGCCACCACCGTGCTGAAGGACCTCTACGGCGACGGCAACGGCGGACCGAGCCTGGACAAGGCGAAGCAGACCCTCCAGGCGGCGGGCGTCACCACGCCGGTCGCACTGAGCCTGCAGTACAACCCGGACCACTACGGTCCGTCCTCCGGTGACGAGTACGCGCTCGTGAAGGAGCAGCTCGAGAAGGGCGGCCTGTTCAAGGTCAACCTGCAGTCGACCGAGTGGGTCCAGTACTCCAAGGACCGCACCGCGGATGTCTACCCGGCCTACCAGCTGGGCTGGTTCCCGGACTACTCCGACGCCGACAACTACCTGTCGCCGTTCTTCATCAAGGACAACTTCCTGGCGAACCACTACGACAACCCTGATGTCCAGGCCCTCATCGAGAAGCAGCTCGGCACCACCGACAAGGACGCGCGCACCAAGCTCATCGAGGAGATCCAGGCCAAGGTGGGCGCCGACCTCAGCACCCTGCCGCTGCTGCAGGGCGCTCAGGTCGCCGTCGTGGGCAAGAACGTGTCGGGCACCGACAAGACGCTCGACCCGTCGTTCAAGTTCCGCTACGCAGCCCTCTCCAAGGGCTGAGCCAGAACCTGGCAACCGGGGGCGGTCCGCCGAGTGCGGGCCGCCCCCTCCCACGAACCACCACGATTGGCTTCCATGACCGCGACAGTCAGCACGCCGGCGTCCGGGACCGCTCCCGAACCCGGACGCACGAAGGCGAAGCGCGAATCGGGAGGCGGTCTCGGCCGCTATCTCGTGATCCGTGCGCTGCTCATCATCCCCACGATCTTCATCCTCGTCACCGTCGTCTTCTTCCTGATGCGCTCGACGGGCGATCCCATCACCGCCGCCCTCGGCGGCAAGCTTCCGCCGGCGCAGCTCCAGGCCCGCATCCACGAGGCCGGCTACGACCGGCCGCTCATCGTCCAGTACTTCGACTACCTGGGGCAGATCCTCCGCGGGGACTTCGGGACGACGTTCACCGACCACCAGCCGGTCACCCAGGTGCTGATCACCTACGGCGCCGCCACGCTCGAGCTCGCGTTCTACGCCCTCATCGTCGCGTTCATCGTCGGCATCCCGCTCGGGATGGTCGCCGCCTACTTCCGCGACAAGGGCCAGGACGCCGTCCTCCGTGTGTTCGCGATCATCTGCTACGCGACCCCGGTCTTCTTCGCCGGCATGCTGCTGAAGCTCGTCTTCGCGGTCTGGCTGGACTGGCTCCCGGTCGCAGGGCGCGCATCCACCGGCTCCGAGATCGAGATGCAGACGCTCGACAGCAAGACCGGCATCTATCTGATTGATGCCTTCCAGACCGGCGATCCGGCGGTGGTCGGGGATGTGCTCTCGCACGCGATCCTGCCGGGCATCGCGCTCGGACTGCTGACCGCCGGCGTCTTCCTGAGGCTGGTGCGCACGAACGTGATCGGCACCCTCTCGACCGACTACGTCGACGCGGCGCGCTCGCGCGGAGTGCGCGAGAGCAGGCTCGTGCGCAAGCACGCCTACCGCCCCGCGCTCATCCCGATCATCACGGTCATCGGCCTGCAGATCGCCCTCCTGCTCGGCGGCGCGATCCTGACGGAGAAGACGTTCGAGTGGAAGGGCCTCGGCTTCCAGCTGTTCCACTACCTCTCCGCACGCGACTTCGTCGCCGTCCAGGGCCTGGTCGCCCTGCTCGCGGTCATCGTCGCGCTGACGAACTTCATCGTCGACGTGATCGCGGCGCTCATCGACCCGAGAGTGAGGTACTGAGATGTCGACCGACACCGAGACGCACCCGGGCACCGACCCGGCCGAGAGCACCGGGCGGGCGCCGAAGCGCTCCCTCTGGTCGCGGCTCCCCGTCATCCACCAGCTGCGCCAGAGCGTCGGCCTGCAGCGCGGGATGCTCGTCGCCGGCCTCGTCATCACGGGCGTCTTCGTCCTGGTCGCGATCTTCGCGCCGGTCATCGCCCCGTACGGGTACTCGCAGCTGAGCGGCCCAGGAGGGCAGTTCGGTTCGCAGAACCCGCCCAGCGCCGCGCACATCTGGGGCACGACGGTCGGCGGCTACGACGTCTTCTCCCGCACGATCTGGGGCGCTCAGACCGCTCTCCTCGTGATCATCGTCGCGGTGATCCTGTCGATCTTCGCCGGTGTGGTGCTCGGACTCGTCTCCGGGTACTTCGGCGGCTGGCTCGACCGGGTGCTCGTCGTGATCTGCGACGCGATCTACGCGTTCCCGTCGCTGCTGCTGGCGATCATCGTGGCGATCGTGGTGAGCGGCGGCCAGTCGAGTCTGTGGGGAGGCATCCTCGCGGCGGCGATCTCGATCACGGTGGTCTTCATCCCGCAGTACTTCCGCGTCATCCGCGCCGAGGCCGTGCGCATCAAGTCGGAGGCGTACGTCGAGTCGGCGAAGGTCGTCGGGGCGAGCAACACGCGCATCATGTTCCGGCACGTGCTCCGCAACTCCACGCGCACGCTTCCGCTGATCTTCACGCTCAACTCGTCGGAGGCGATCCTCACGCTCGCCGGCCTCGGCTTCCTCGGCTTCGGCATCGAGCCGACGGCCGCGGCCGAGTGGGGCTACGACCTGAACAAGGCGCTGTCGGACGTGACCAGCGGCATCTGGTGGACCTCGGTCTTCCCGGGAGTCGCGATCGTGCTCGTGGTGCTCGGCATCACGCTGGTCGGCGAGAGCCTGAACGACCTGGCCGACCCGCGTCTGCGCGGCCGCCGCCGGGCGGCTGCGGCCTCCGGCCTGGTGGCCGAGACGTCGGTGGTCCCGGGCGGCCCGCTCAGCGCGGGACCGGCGGGGCTGGATGGACTGGAGGGCGGCGAGTCCTTCGACGACCACGGAATCGAGGTCAAGCCATGAGCGATGTCGTGGAGATCGACAACCTGTCGGTGACGTTCGCGACCGACGCCGGCCCGGTGAAGGCCGTCGACGACGTGACGCTGAGCGTGGCGCCGGGGGAGGTGCTCGCCATCGTCGGCGAGTCGGGGTCGGGCAAGACGGTGACGGCGAAGACCATCCTGGGCCTGCTGCCCGAGACCGCGACCGCCTCGGGTGCGGTCGTGCTCCGCAGCAAGGACGGCTCGAGCAGCGCCGACGTGGTCAGCCTGACCAAGCGGCAGCTGCGCGCGGTGCGCGGGACGGACGTGGCGATGGTGTTCCAGGAGCCCTCGACCGCGCTCAACCCCGTCTACCCGGTCGGCTGGCAGATCGCCGAAGGGCTGCGCGCCCACGGCTCGCTGTCGAAGAAGGAGGCCCGGGCGAAGGCCGTCGAGATCCTCGGCCGGGTCGGCATCCCGGAGCCGGAGAAGCGCGTCAAGTACTACCCGCACCAGTTCTCGGGAGGGCAGAAGCAGCGCATCGTCATCGCGATGGCGCTGGTGCTGAACCCTGGGCTGATCGTCGCGGACGAGCCGACGACCGCCCTCGACGTCACGGTGCAGGCCGAGATCCTCGATCTGCTGCGGCGCTGCCGCGACGAGTTCGGTGCGGCGATCGTGCTCATCACCCACAACATGGGCGTCGTCGCCGACCTCGCGGACCGCGTCGCCGTCATGTACCAGGGGCAGCTCGTCGAGCAGGCCGATGTGCGGACGCTCTTCGCGTCGCCGCAGGCCGACTACACCAAGAAGCTGCTGGCCGCCGTGCCGAAGATCGGCCAGGGGGCGGTGCAGACCCGGGAGCGGGCGACCGCGCGCGAGGCGGCGCCCGACGCCGCCCCGGTCGTGGCGGCGAAGGATCTGCGCATCCAGTACCCGGGGAGGCTCGGGCGACCGGGGTTCGTCGCGGTGGACGGTGTCGACTTCGAGATCCGGCCCCGGGAGGTCCTCGGCCTCGTGGGGGAGTCCGGGTCGGGCAAGACGACCATCGGCCGGGCGATCGCCGGCCTCAACAAGGTCAGCAGCGGATCGCTGAACGTGCTCGGGATCGAGATGAACGGCGTCCGCGAGCGGGAGTTCCGGCGGGTGCGCAGCGACATCGGGTTCGTCTTCCAGGATCCGGCGTCGAGCTTCAATCCGCTGCTCACGATCGCGGACTGCGTCGCGGAGCCGCTGGTCGTGCACGGCCGGGCGGACTCGCCGGCGGACGCTCGGATGCGCGTCGACGAGCTCCTGGAGGCCGTGCAGCTGCCGCGGAGCTACGGCGACCGCTTCCCGCACGAGCTGAGCGGCGGCCAGCGTCAGCGCGCCAGCCTGGCCCGCGCCCTCGCGCTGGAGCCGTCGCTGCTCATCGCGGACGAGCCCACCTCGGCGCTCGACGTCTCGGTGCAGGCGCGGGTGCTGGAGCTCTTCGCCGAGCTGCAGCGCGAGTTCGGGTTCGCGTCGCTGTTCATCAGCCACGATCTGGCGGTCGTCGACCTGCTCGCCGACCGGATCGCCGTGCTGCATCACGGGCGGCTGGTCGAGGAGGGGACGGGTGAGCAGGTGCTCGTGAACCCGCAGGACGCCTACACCCAGCGCCTGCTGGCGTCCCTGCCGGTGCCCGATCCGATCGAACAGGCCGAGCGGCGCGAGGCGCTCCGCGCTTTGCGGGAGCAGAGCGCCTAGGGTCGATATGTGAGTTCCGATCCCGCCGCCGCCGTCGTCGTCAGCGACCTGTCCGTCGAGTATCCCGCGCGGGGCGTCAGCCCGTCGTGCGTCGCCCTGCGCGGGATCAGCTTCCGGCTGGAGACCGGCCGGATCCTCGGCGTCCTCGGCGAGACGGGCTCGGGCAAGAGCACGCTCGCCGAGGTGCTCGCCGGACATGTGCTCCCGGCCCGTTCGGCCGATCCCGGTCCGCGCATCAGCGGTGGGGAGGCCACCGTCCTCGGACATCCGCTGCGCAAGGCGCGCAAGCGCGATCTGGCCGAGGTGACCTTCCACGTCGGGTACCTGCCGCAGGATGCGGGAAGCACACTGGAGCCGTCGCTGACGGTGCAGGACAACGTGACCCTGCCCATCTTCGAGCGCGACCAGCACTACTCCCGTCGGGCCGCCGGCGAGCGGGCCGCGACCATCCTGGACACCGTCCATCTGCCGCTGAGCGTGCTCTCCAAGTACCCCTACGAGCTGAGCTCCGGTCAGCGCCAGCGCGTCGCGCTCGCGCGCGCCCTCGTGCTCGGCCCGAGCGTGCTCGTCGCCGACGAGCCCACGGCCGGGATCGACGCGACCGTGCGCGACGCGGTCATCGACCTGCTCGCGCAGCTGCGCGGGCACGAGGGCTTCTCCGCCGTGATCGTGAGCCACGATCCCGCGGTGCTGCGTCGCGCCACCGATTCGTGCCTGGTGCTGCAGGCGGGCCGGACGGTCGGCTACGGACCGATCGAGGATGTGCTCGCCGATCCGACGCATCCCTTCGTCGCGGGTCTCGCCCGCGCCCTGGGCACGACCTCCCGCCGCACGGAGCGCCGTCCGCAGCGCTCCGCCGACTGACCGGCGAGCGCGAGCCCGCACTCCCGCCCCCACGAATCAGGAGCCCGACATGTCCGCACCATCCACCGGCCCTGGCGCAGGGCAGCACCGCGCCGTCCTCGCCGTCGAGGTGGAGGCCCTCCCCGCCGAAGAGCGTCCGGAGCCCGGGCCGATCGCCGTTCTGCCGAACGCCGAGCCGGCGTTCGTCGACGCGGTCGAAGCGTCCGGCGGGAGGGTCGAACCGATCTCGGAGCGCACCCGCGGCCTGGTCTGGCTCGACTACCGCGACCCCGACGGCTTCGCCGCGGCGCTCGAGGCGCATCCGTCGATCGGCTGGGTGCAGCTGCCGTTCGCGGGCGTCGACGCGTTCGCGCGCACCATCGCCGCCGAGGCCCGGCCGGGCCTGATCTGGACGAGCGCCAAAGGCGCGTACGCCCAGCCGGTCGCCGAGCACGCCCTCACCCTGACGCTCGCGCTGCTGCGCGTCATCCCGACGCGTGTGCGGGCCCGCAGCTGGGGGACCGTGCCCGAAGGCCGCTCCCTGTACGGGATGGACGTGGTCGTCATCGGCGCCGGCGGCATCGCCTTGGAGCTCATCCGCCTCCTGCAGCCGTTCGGGGTGCGCATCACGGTCGTGCGCCGCTCGGCTCACGACGTCGACGGCGCCGAGCACACTCTCACGACCGATCAGCTCCGGGGTGCGCTGCCGACGGCCGACGTCGTGGTCGTGGCCGCCGCGCTGACCGGGGGGACGCGTCGGCTGCTCGGCGCGGCCGAGCTGGCTCTGATGAAGCCGTCCGCCGTCCTGGTCAACATCGCGCGCGGCGGCCTGGTCGACACCGACGCCCTGGTGCAGGCGCTGCGCGATGGCACGCTGGCGGGAGCCGGTCTGGACGTCACGGACCCGGAGCCGCTGCCGGACGGCCATCCGCTGTGGGACGAGCCGAACTGCCTGATCACGCCGCACCAGGCGGACACCCCGGAGATGGTGGCGCCGCTGCTCGCCGAGCGGGTGCGGCTGAACGTCGCGGCCTTCCTCGGCGACGGACGATTCGTCGGCCTGGTGGACCCGGAGGCGGGCTACTAGCCGCCCGCTCACGCGACGCGCGCGAGATGCGGACCCGATTTCATACCCGGCCCGATTCCTTGCTACAGTGGCTTCGCTGATCAAGCATTCCTCGATAGCTCAATTGGCAGAGCAGCCGGCTGTTAACCGGCAGGTTCTTGGTTCGAGTCCAAGTCGGGGAGCCACCGGGTCCCGGTCACCCGCCCTTCAGGGCAGGTGACCGGGATCTTCGTTTCTCCGCATGCCGCGAGCGGAATACATCCGCCGTTCACCGAACGGGTCTAGCCTCCGCGCCATGAGCGATGAGCAGAGCCGCACGACGCCTGACGGTTCCGGTGGAGCCGACGGATCCGACAGCGCCAACGGGCCCGAAGAACCCGATGCGCCGTACGAGGACTACGAGAACGGCACCCGCGAAGCCGACGAGGCCCGGGCCGAGGAGGCAGGGCTGACGTCGTTCGGCGGTCCGGCCTTCGGCACGCTGTACGAGCCGGTGGACGACGGCGGATTCGACGCCGAGCGCAATCCGTGAGCCGACCGGTAGCGGGCTGCGTACTCCCGGGGGAGTAGCCGGGAGTATCGCCGTGACGCCCTCGGGCGCACGAGCGCGCCTCGTCGCGTGATTAGCATGGGGAGATGCCCTTTCCCGCGCGCGACGAGACCCCCTCGGATCCGCGCGCGTCCGCGTGGGCGGACCGGGGCCGGCCGCGGGGCTCGCGCTGGTTCCCGGTGGTCGTGGCTGCTTTCCTGCAGGTCCCCGGCCTGCTGTTCGCCCTGTTCGACACGTCGGCACATCCGTTCACCGCTGCGGCGATGCTCGTCGCGTTCCTGTCCTCCGGGCTGCTCGCTCTCGGACGGAGCCGCCCCGGTGCGGTCGTGGTCGCCATCGCCGCACTCTGCACGCCGGCGATCGCACTGACGACCGGCCCGCCCGCCGCCGCGCTGCCCCTGGCCTTCGCCGTGGTCGGCGCCGTGGTGCGGGGCGCCCGCGTCTGGGCGTGGTGGACGCTCGCGGGATTCGCCGTGGTGGCGCCGCTCGCGGCCTTCCTGCTGACCGAGCGTCCGACCTCGATGATCCGTCCGCTGATCCTCGCGCTGTTCCTGTGCCTGCTGCTGGGCGTCGGGGAGGCGATCCGCAACCGGCGTGAGCGCTACCGCGAGCTCTCCCGCACGCTCGCGGCGCGACGGGAGTCCGCAGCCGAGGCGGAGCGGTTGCGCATCGCGCGCGAGCTGCATGACGTGCTCGCGCATTCGCTGTCGCAGATCAGCGTGCAGGCGGGTGTCGGGCTCCATCTCTTCGACTCGCGCCCGGAGAAGTCCCGGGAGGCGCTGGAGGCCATCAAGACGACCAGCGGACAGGCCTTGGAAGAGGTGCGCGGCGTGCTCGGCTTCCTGCGCTCCGACGGGTACGCGGACCGGTCGCCCGAACCCGATCTGTCGCGCATCCCGGTGCTCGTGGAGACATACCGGCGCGCGGGGCTCGACGTGACCTACGCGAACGACCTTGCGCACGGCGCCTCGGCGGCGACGGGGCACGCTCTCTATCGCATCGTGCAGGAGTCGCTGACGAACGCAGGCCGTCACGCGCAGGCGCGGCGGGTCGACATCGCCATCGCCGAGCGCGACGGCTGGTACGTGCTGACCGTGGCCGACGACGGGCGCGGGCGCTCGGACGACGCCCTCACCGAGGGCAAGGGGATGCTCGGGATGCGCGAGCGCGCCGAGCTGCTCGGCGGCCGTTTCACCACCCGGCCGACGGCGGGCGGCGGGCTCACGGTCGAGGCGCAGCTGCCGGCGCGGCCGGCGGAGGCCGCGTGATCCGCGTCCTGCTGGCCGACGACCAGCACCTCGTCCGGGCCGGATTCCGTGCGCTGCTCGAAGCCGAGGACGGCCTCGAGGTCGTGGGCGAGGCCTCCACCGGGCGGGAGGCGGTCGACCTCGCACGGCGCACGTCTCCGGACGTCGTGCTGATGGACATCCGCATGCCCGACGGCGACGGGCTCTGGGCGACGGGACAGATCGTCGCCGACCCGGCCCTCGCCGGCACGCGGATCGTGATCGTGACGACGTTCGAACTGGACGAGTACGTCGCGCAGGCGATCGTCGCCGGCGCCAGCGGGTTCCTCGTCAAGGACACCGAGCCGGTCGAGCTGCTGCGCGCGATCCGCGTCGTGTCCGAAGGGGACGCCCTGCTCTCCCCGGGCGCGACCAGGAGGCTGATCGCACGGGTCGCGGGAGGCCTCGGCCCGGCGCCGGACCTCGAGCGGCTCGCGGTGCTGACCGAGCGCGAGCGCGAGGTGCTCGCGCTGGTCGGCCACGGGCTGACCAACACCGAGATCGCCGAGCGCCTCTACCTCTCGCCGCTTACGGCTAAGACCCACGTCTCGCGGATCATCGCCAAGCTCGGCGCCCGCGACCGCGTGCACCTGGTGGTCCTTGCCTACGAGACGGGGCTGGTTCGCGCAGGCCGGAGCTGACCGTCGTGCACCCGGGGGAGGTCGTGCTCCCGGGGGAGTAGGGCAGGTCACTCCAGGGGGCGGATTCGCCCGGACGGCGCGGCGACGAGGCTGATGTCATCGTCCGCGAGAGCCGCGGACGGCATCGACCGATTGGACGAACCATGTTCAGCTCCTCCGTCGCGGCCGCACTGGCCGCCGCTCCCTGCACCGTCTGGGCCGGACCCGGGTTCGGATTCGGATGGTGGTGGATCTTCATCCCGATCTTCTGGGTCGCCGTGTTCGTGCTGATCTTCGGGTTCGCCGGTCGCCGGTGGCGTCGTGCGGCCGCAGCGCGCGGCGGGTACGCCGGGTACGGCGGTCCGGGCTGGGGACCGCACTCCGCTGGTCAGTCCGCCTCCCAGTCCGCCACCCGCGCCGCCGAGCAGACGCTCGCCCAGCGCTACGCGAACGGCGACATCGACGAGGTCGAGTACCGGGCGCGACTGGAGGTCCTGCGCGCGAACCGCACCGACGGGGCCTGACCCCGGCGGCGCCTGAACGCCCCTGCAGCACCGCCTTCGCCTCTCCGCGCGGCCCGGGATAGGATCATCCGGGCCGCGCAGGCGGCCGAGGAAGGACCGTGATGACCCCGCTCGCCCTGATCGTCGGCGTCGTGCTGCTGGTGGTGGCGCTCGCGTTCCTCACCCTCTGGCTGCTGGAGCGACGCCGGCACCGTCGCCTCCGCGACTCCCGCGAGGAGTCCGAGTGGGACCGCATCGACCGCGAGCTCGAACTCGCCGAGCAGGCCGGGCGCTTCCGGATCGCCGGCGAGCTCGGCGACGTCGCAGTGCAGACGGTGACCCGCCTGCTCGCGCAGGCGGAGGGCATCCGCTATGCCGCCTCCACCGACCCGGCCGCGGCGGCCCGGTCCACTACGGCCCTCGAGACGACGGCGCGGGACGCGCTCGGCGACCTGCGACGCCTTCAGAACCTGGTGCGGGAGGGGGAGGACGCCTCCCAGCCGCAGCCCCGGCTGCATTCAGCCCGCGACCTCTTCCGGATCATGCGCGAGGCGGGCATCGAGGTGTCCTTCACCGAGACGGGCGAATCGTTCGCCCTCCGCCAGGGGGCGGAGCTCGCGGTCTTCCGCATCCTGCAGACGAGCCTGGAGAACGCGCTCAAGCACGGCGGTCCCGGCACGCGGGTGAGCGTCTCGTTCGCCTGGACGCAGGACGGCCTGCAGGTGACCGTCGACGACGACGGAATCCGAGCCGCCGCCCGGCGCCAGGGTCTGGACCGTGAGGGCGTCGACGCCGCGACCGCCTACTCCATCGAGGAGGACCTGCGCGCGGTGACCGAGCAGTACGAGGGCGTCGGGCTCACCGAGCTGCGCGACCGCGCCGCCCTGTTCGGCGGGGTGCTGAACGCCAAGACGGTCCCCGGTGTCGGGTTCACCCTCTCGGTGGTGTTCCCCGCGCTGCGCCACCACAACGGCGTGCACGGCGTGGAGCTGCGCCGCTAGTTGCGCCGCTAGTCCTCCAGGTGGTCGCGACCCGGCAGCCAGCTCAGCCCGGGGACGCCCCAGCTGTTCTTGCGCTGCGTCTTCAGCGCCGTCTTCGCGAAGGGGTGGGCGAGACGGTCGACGTAGAGCACTCCGTCGAGGTGGTCGTACTCGTGCTGGAAGATGCGGGCGAGCCAGCCGTCCGCCTCGATCTCGTAGGGTTCCCCGGTCGCATCCAGGGCGCGCAGGATGACGCGGTCGGCCCGGCGGAGCGGGAACCGCTCACCGGGGAACGACAGGCACCCCTCCGACTCCTCGTCCTCGTCGAGCTCGTCGATCGAGAGCGGGCTCTGCCAGAGCTCGGGGTTCACGGCCACCCCGCGGTGCAGCACGTCGTCGTCGTCGGTCCAGCCGAAGACGAACAGCCGCAGCGGCACGCCGACCTGCGGGCCGGCCAGCCCGACGCCGGGCGCGGCGTCCATGGTCTCGAACATGTCCTCGACGAGCTGCCGGAGGTCGTCGTCGAAGTCCGAGACGGGGGCTGCGGGGGAGTGGAGGACGGGTTCACCGGTGATCCGGATGGGGAGGACGGCCATTCGGCAAGACTATCGGCTGCATGTTGGGTAGGGTCGTGGGGTGGGTACGGAACTGATGGACGCGCTCGAGCTGACGTACCAGCCGAGCCAGCTCCTCGGCATCCCCATCGCCCTCGTCGGCGCCTGCTTCCTCTCGATCGGTGCGCAGCTGCAGCATCACGGGGTCGCCAAGGTCGAGGCGCAGACCACCGACGCCTCCTCCGGCCTCAACGTCCGCCAGCTCGGGCTGCTGCTCGCACGGCCGTCGTGGGTGATCGGGACACTGCTGCTCGGCCTCGCGATCGTCTTCCAGCTGGTGAGCCTCAAGCTCTCGCCGCTGATCCTGGTGCAGCCGCTCGGCGTCGTGGGCCTCGTGATCACGAGCATCCTGAACGCGCGCGTCAGCGGGGTGCGGCTCAACCGGCGCTCGGTCGTCGCCGTGAGCCTCTGCGTGGGCGGTGTCGGTGCGTTCGTGCTGATCGCGGCTGTCTTCGCCCGGGATGTGCCGGTGACCAGCCGATCGCTCATCGTCATCCTGATCATCCTCGCCGTCGTGCTGCTCGTGGCCGGCGGTCTGTTCTTCTTCCTCCGCCATCGCTTCAAGGCGATCATGTACATCGTCGGCGCCGGGGTCCTCTACGGTTTCGTCGCGACGCTGGCGAAGGTCGTCATCGACCGCGTCTCGAACAACGAGTGGGACTGGCTGCTGGTGCTGTGCATCGTGGCGCTCCTCGCGGCCGCTGGACTCGGAGCCTACTTCGTGCAGAACGCCTACTCGTCGGGCCCACCCGACCTGGTCATCGCCGGCCTGACGGTGATCGACCCGCTCGTCGCCGTCACGATCGGGATCGTCGTGCTCGACGAGGCCGCGGGTGCCCCGTGGTGGGCGATGGTCGGCTTCGCACTGACCGGCGCGGTGGCCATGTACGGGGTGTTCCAGCTCGCCAAGTACCACCCGCAGTCCGGTGCCGAGACGCCGCTCGCCGCGCGCGTCGCAGAGACCTCCACGGAATCCGGCCTAGACTAAGCCGTTGAATCGGCCGGAGCGGACCACCGCCCGGCACGCCGAAACCGTCGCCGGACCACCGACCCGGCCCACGACAGTAGGGACCAACCACGTGCCAGATCCGAGCGGAACGAACGACACCCCGCCCGCCCCGGCCCGCAAGCCGCTGACCATCCTGATGGGGTGCGACACCTTCGCCCCCGATGTGAACGGCGCCGCCCGCTTCGCCGAGCGCCTCTCCGCCGGCCTCGTCGAGCACGGCCACGACGTGCACGTCGTCGCACCCGCCGCCGGCCGCAAGCACGGAACGTGGATCGAGGAGCACGAGGGTCAGAAGATCACCGCGCACCGTCTGCGCAGCTGGCGCTGGTACCCGCACGACTGGCTGCGCTTCGCACTGCCCTGGACGAGCAAGGCCAATGCGCGGCGCGTGCTCGACGAGGTGAAGCCCGACGTCGTGCACTTCCAGTCGCACATCGTCGTCGGCCGCGGTCTCGCCTACGAGGCGCAGAAGCGCGGAATCCGCATCATCGCGACCAACCACGTGATGCCCGAGAACATCATCGAGTTCACCCGGCTGCCGAAGTTCCTGCACCAGACCTTCGTCGACATCGCGTGGCGCGACGCCCGCAAGAGCTTCGACCGCGCCGAGGCGATCACCACGCCGACGCAGAAGGCCGCCCAGTTCTTGCAGAAGGCCACGGGCCTGCGCGGCGTCCACGCGATCTCCTGCGGCATCGACGCGCAGAACTACACGCCCGACTTCACCCCGCGCACGGCCAACCGCATCCTCTTCGTGGGTCGGGTCACCGGCGAGAAGCAGATCGACGTGCTTCTCAAGGCGATCACCCTCCTGCCGGCGTCGCTCGACGCGCAGCTGGAGATCGTCGGAGGCGGCGACCAGTTCAAGAACCTGCAGGCGATGGCCGAGAGCCTGGGCATCGCCGACCGCGTCACCTTCCTCGGCTACGTGACCGACGAAGAGCTCCGCGCCGCGTACACCCGCGCCACGGTGTTCGCTATGCCGTCGATCGCCGAGCTACAGTCGATCGCGACGATGGAGGCCATGGCCTCCGGGCTGCCCGTCGTCGCCGCCGACGCGATGGCGCTGCCCCACCTCGTGCACGACGGCGAGAACGGCCACCTGTTCCGCCCGGGCGACGCGCAGGACCTCGCGGACAAGCTCGAGAGCGTGCTCACCCTGCCCCAGGAGGAGCTCGACGTGCTCAAGAACGCGTCGCTGCGCATCGTCGCCTCGCACGACATCCAGCGCACCATCTCGACATTCGAGAGCCTGTATCGTGGTGAGCCGGTGGCCGACCCGGTGACGGACGCGGCCGACAGCGTGCCCAGCCCCGAATAGCGGGCGGCACACGACCGGGGCGGTAGCTCAGCTGGTTAGAGCATCGGACTCATAATCCGCCGGTCACGGGTTCAAGTCCCGTCCGCCCTACCAGAATGAGCGCGCTCAGGAGACGGGCGCGTCGGCGGCGTCCTCGTGCCGGGCGGTCCGCAGCGGTGACAGAGCGACGATGAGCGCTGCGGCGGCGAAGGCGATCGCGGCGATGCCGATCGTCGGACGATACCCCGCGACCGTCACGAGGAGTCCCGTGAGCAGGGCACCGACGAAGAACACGACGCGATTCACGGTGCGGATGGTCGAGTTCATGCGGCCCTGGATGCGGTCGGGTGCGACGGCCTGCCGGTAGCCGATGTCGTTGGCGTCCTCGATGCCCATCGACAAGCCGTAGAGGAACTGGATGGCGGACACGACGGCGACGAGGGCCGGGAGCCCGCTCGACGCGGTGAGCGGTGCGACCGCGAGGACGAGCCACGGCACGACGACGAGAACCCGGCCCGCGAGGATCGCCCGTCCCGCTCCGATCTGCGCGCCGAGCCGGGGCGCGAGCACCGCCCCGAGGAACCCGCCGACCCCGCCGAAGGCGAGAGCGACGCCGAAGGCCCAGGGCGGCAGGGAGAGCTCTCGCAGGACGAAGACGGCGAACACGGTCGTCGCGATGCTGTTCCCGAGAAACCACACGTGGACGGAGAGCGCGAGCGGACGGAGGGTGCGGTGCCGGTAGGTGTACCGCATGCCTTCGACGATGTCGTGCCCGATGTGGCGCCCGCGCGGACGCGGCTCGGGCGGCGCCTCCCGCACGTCGATGCGGGACTGGAGGATCGCGGCCACCGCGTTCACCGCGGCCTCAAGGAGGAAGAGCACCGGTGCGCCGAGCACACCGAAGAGCGCGCCACCGAGAGCCGGGCCGGCGGTCGTGGCGACGGTCGCGCTCTGTCCCAGCCGGGAGTTGGCCTGGACGAGCGAACGGCGCGGGACGATGTGGGGGAGGAAGGGCTGGGCTGCGGAGTCCGCGAAGAGGGTCAGGACGCCGAGAACCAGTACGACGGTCGCGAGCGACCAGAAGGTGAGCGTCCCGGTGAGCAGGAGGACCGGGATCGCTCCGAGGGTGACGACGCGTCCGATGCTGGTGATGACGAGCGTGCGCTGACGGCGCCAGCGGTCCATCAGTGCGCCGACGATCAGACCCAGGAACAGGTAGGGGACGACGCTGAGAGCGCTCAGGACGCTGATCTGCAGCGGGGTGGCCCCCAGGACTGTGACGATCAGGACCTGGAAGGCGACCGCGGCGATCGCGCTGCCGAACGCACGGATCGTGGTGGCGCTCCAGAACAGGGCGAAGGCCGGGAGACGGAGCACCTCGCCCGGGCCGCCCGACTGTCCCGCGCCCTCGCTCACCCGCCCAGTGTATGGCGACCCTCATGATCAGGCGGCCGCCTCCACGGCGGACTCCCGGCTAATGATCGGCGGCGAAGTAGGCGCCGGGTGTCTGACCCGCGACCCGATGGAACGCCGAGATGAAGGCGCTGGGGGTGCTGTACCCGACGCGGTAGGCGACCCGCGAGACGGTCTCGCCCTCGGCCAGCAATGCCACCGATGCCTGCAGTCTGGCGTGCGTGCGCCAGGTGCCGAAGCTCATGCCGGTCTCGGCCTGGAAGAGCCGGAGGAGCGTCCGCGCGCTGGCGCCCACGTCGCGGCCGAACTCGTCGAGGCTGCGACGGTCGGCCGGATCGGTCAGCAGCAGCCGTGCGACATCCCGTGCGCGCGGATCCGCGGGCAACGGCACGGCGATGGCCCGCTTGCCGACCGGGCGCAGGGTGTCGATCAGCACGCGCTCGGCGCGGGCGCGCTCGTCGGTGCCGAGGTCGTCGCCCAGATAGGCGACGAGCTGCTGGCTGAGCGGGCTCATCCGCACCACAGTGGGCTCCCGCCAGGCGACGGGCGTGCGCGCAGGGTCGAAGTAGATGCCCTCCATCACGGACTCGCGCACGGCGAGAGGGGCGTGGAGGACGCCGGCCGGCATCCAGAGCCCGAGCGTCGTCGGGAGCACCCAGAAGTGACCCTCCACCTCGACCGTCAGCACACCCGAGGAGGCCCAGATGAGCTGGTGGTCGTCGTGGCTGTGCGGCTCGAAGCCCTCGCCGCGGTCGAGCGCGAAGCGGTGCAGCTCGATGACGTCGGTGCTCACTCTGGGTTCCTCTCCGGCGCCGATCGGCGGGTTGGCGGATGCGCGCTATGCATTGTCAGCATAACGTTCAGCCGTCAGCGCTCCACGCCCGTACGGTCGGTCTATGTCCTCCTCGCTCCCGGGTACCCCGCGCGCCCTGCTCGCCTGGGCGGTCGGTGCGCGCCGCGGGGACATGCTTCTCGCCTGCCTGTTGTACAGCACCCACCAGGTCGGGGAGGCGCTCGTCCCGGTCGTGATCGGCGCGACCGTCAGCGGGGCGATTGACGGCGGCAGTCCGATCGAACTGGGGCTCGGGCTGACCGTGCTCGCGGCCGACTTCGTGCTGCTGTCGACCTCGTACCGGTTCGGCGCCCGCGCGAGCGCCCGGGCCAAGCAGCACGCCGGCCACACGCTGCGGATGCGCGTCGTCGCCGGGGTGCTGGACGGGCCCGGTGGGCCCGGCGGGTGTGCGGGCGAGACGGGCGAGCACGCGCCGGGCGAACTCCTGACCCGTGCCACGAGCGACGCGGACCGGGTCGGCGGCTTCGTCGGGGTCATCGCCTCGGCGCTGGCCGCGGCGGTCGCGCTGGTGGCGGCCACGACGGTGCTCCTGGTCTCGTCGCCTCCGCTGGGCTTGGTGATCGTGATCGGGACGATCGCAGTGCTCGGCGCGAACGCGGCCATCGCCCGGGGGCTGGAGACACGCAGCGGCGATGAGCAGCATGCGGCGGGCCGGGCCGCGGTGCTCGCGGAGGATCTCGTACGCGGGCTGCGCGTCGTCGCGGGGCTCGCGGCCGGCGCGAGCGCCTCCCGTCGTTATGCGGAGGCGAGCCGTTCGGCGACGGCGGCCGCGAAGCAGGCGGTGCGAGCGCACGCGCTCCGCGACGGAGTGACCGTGATGACCACCGGACTCTACCTGCTGGTGGTGGTCGGGATCGGCGGGTGGCTCGCTCTGAACGGGACGCTCTCGCTCGGCGGCCTGATCGCGTCGCTGGGGCTCGCGCAGTTCCTCGCGGGGCCGTTGCAGACGCTCGCCGCGGCGCCCGGTGCCGCTGCGCGGGCCCGCGCCTCCGCGTCCCGGCTCCTCGCGCTGCTCCGCGCCGCCGACGACTACGCCGACGACTCCGCCGCCGCTCGCGCCGATGTGGACGATCTGGCGGCGAGCCTGCGGGATCGGGCTCGGCCTCCCGTCGGCGACCTGGTGGTGGACGGCCCGGGCACCACGTTCACGGTGCGTGCCGGCACGATGTTCGGCGTCGTCACCTCGACGGCCGCCGATGCCCGGCGGGTCCTGGGCGCGTTGCGGGTCGCGGGCGACGGCCGCCCCGGGGACGTCCTCATCGCCCCGCACGAGTCCGCCTTGTTCCAGGGCTCGCCGCGCGACAACGTGGCGGCGGTCGGTCCTGCGGGGCTCGTTGACGCGGCACTGCGCGCCGCCTTCGCGGACGAGATCGTCGCCGACGAGGTGGGGGAGGCGGGCCTCCGGCTCTCCGGCGGTCAGCGGCAGCGCCTCTCCCTGGCCCGCGCACTGGCGGCGGACCAACCGATCCTGGTGCTGCACGACCCGACCACGGCGATCGACGCTGCGACGGAGGATGTGGTCGCGGAGCGCGTACGGGTGCTGCGCCGGGACCGGACGACGATCATCGTCACCACGTCGCCCGCGTGGCTGGCCCGTTGCGACGAGGTCCTCGCCGTCGGTGCTGTGGAGACCGCAGATGCTGTCGAGACGGTCGATGCTGTCGAGACCGTCGATGTGGCCGCTGTCGCCGATGCCGCATCCCGTGCCGAGGCGACTCGATGACGCGGCCGGCGCTCCTCCCCGTCGCGACTCCGCGCGAGGTGCGGCGGTTCGCCGCCGCGGCACTCGGACACTCGCGCCTGACCCTGCTCGGCACGGCGGTCGCGCTCGTGGTCGGCGCCGCAGCCGGGCTCGGCATCCCCGGCAGCATCGGCTGGATCGCCCAGCTGCTGAGCGATCGGGCAGCCCCACTCGCCCTCGCGGGTCCTCTCGCGCTGCTGGCGGCGTGCGCGGTCGTCGGGGGATTGGCGGCGTGGATGTCGGGCGTCCTGCTCGCGCACGCCGTGCTCCCGCCTCTCGGACGACTGCGCGAGGAGGTCGTGGATGCGGCCGCGACGCTGCCCCTGGCGGAGGTCGAGGCCGCCTCGGGCGATCTCGTCTCCCGCGTGACCGACGACGTGGAGCAGGTCGCGGAGGTGGCGCAGGGTGCCCTCGGACGGCTGCTGACGGCCGCGGTGACGATCGCGGTCACCCTCGTCGGGCTGGCCGGACTCGACCTCCGGTTCGCCCTCGCAGCTCTCGTGGCCGTGCCGGTGCAGGTGATCACGGTGCACTGGTACCTGGGCCGGTCCGGTCGCATCTACGCGGCCGGACGCGCCGCGGCCGGCCGCCGTGCGGCCACCCTGCTCGAGACGTTCGCCGCCCTGCCCACCGTCCGCGCCTTCCGGCTGAACGCGGAGCGGACGGGCCGAGCACGTGCGGCATCGGGGGAGGCGGTGGAGGTCGAGCTCGAGGCGACGCGCACGATGACACGGTTCTACGGCCGGCTGAACCTTGCGGAGTTCCTCGGGCTCGGCGCCATCCTGCTCGTGGCCTTCCTGCTCGTCCGCACGGCGGGCGCGGACATCGGCCAGGCGACCGCTGCGGCGCTCTTCTTCGCGGGCCTCTTCAATCCGATCAACGACGCACTCGGCACCGCGGACGACCTCCAGCGCGCCTCGGCCGGGCTGGCGCGCCTGGTGGGAGTCGTGGACGCCGGCGCGCGGGTCGTCCGCGGCACGAGCGCTGCGCCACGCGGGGGAGCGGTCGAGCTGCGGGAGGTCCGGTTCGGCTACGACGGCATCCCGCTGCTGGAGGGTGTCACGCTGCGCATCGAAGCGGGCCGCCACGTCGCGGTGGTCGGGACCACTGGCAGCGGGAAGAGCACCGTCGCCGCGCTGATCGCGGGGGTGCGCTCCGCGGGCGGCGGGTCGGTCCTCGTCGGCGGCGTGCCGGTCGGGACGATCGATCCCGCGCTCCGGGCGCAGGCGGTCGCGATGGTGTCGCAGGAGACGCACGTCTTCGCCGGGTCGGTGGCGGACAACCTGCTGCTCGGGGCGCCCGCCGCAGGGGAGCCCGAGGTCCGCTCCGCGCTCGAAGCCGTCGGCGCGGCCGGGTGGGTCGACGGGCTCCCGGACGGCGCGTCGACCCGGGTCGGCGCCGGCGGTCACGCTCTGACGCCGCAGCAGGCCCAGCATCTGGCCCTCGCCCGGCTGCTGCTGATCGACCCGGCTGTCGCGGTGCTCGACGAGGCCACGGCGGAGGCGGGCAGCGATGCTGCGCGGACGCTCGACGAGGCGGCCCGAGCGGCGATCGCGGGCCGAACGGCCGTCGTGGTCGCCCACCGTCTGGATCAGGCCGCGGAGGCCGACCTGGTCGTGGTCATGGAGCAGGGCGCGATCGTCGAGGTCGGCGCGCCCGGCGACCTGATCGAACGCGGCGGCCACTTCGCCGCTCTCTGGAACGTGGCGGCTTCACGACACGACGTGTCCGATCGCCGATAGCGCGACCGTCGCCGGGTGGCATACGCTGACCTCTGGCCCACTTTGGTTAGCCTTACCTAAGTAGCTTGGCCAGCCTCCCGACGACGCCCCTCAGAAAGTCCTCCGTGCCCGCTCGCGCCCCGCTCGCCCCGTCCCCGTCGCGGCGCACACGCACCGCGCGGCCCGAGCGTACGACGCGGCCGGAACGCACGACGCGGCCCCTGACGTGGCGGCTCGGCTGGCTGCTCGTCGCCATCGCCCTCCTCGTGATCCTGCTCGGGGCGAGCATCGCCATCGGCGCGAAGGCGATCCCGCTCGACCACGTGCTGCCCGCCCTGCTCGGCCAGGGCCGATCGGACGACGAGCTCGTGATCACGGGTCTCCGCGTGCCGCGCACGCTCCTCGGCCTGCTCGCCGGTGCCGCGCTGGGCGTGGCGGGCGGGGTGATCCAGGCGTTCACCCGCAACCCGCTCGCCGACCCGGGCATCCTGGGCGTCAACGCCGGGGCCGCCCTCGCCGTGACGGTCGGCGTCGCACTGCTCGGGATGCGCGACATCGGCCAGTACCTCTGGCTCGCGCTGCTGGGGGCGGTCGTCGCCACCGTGGTCGTCTCCCTCATCGGGATGAGCGCACGCGAGGGCGCGACCGCGTTGCGGATGACCCTCGCGGGGATCGGTGTGGCGGCCGTGCTCGGCGGCATCACCTCCGCCATCCAGCTCCTGAACCCGACCGCCTTCCAGCGCATGCTCGGCTGGTCGGCCGGCAGTCTCGTCGCCCAGCCGCTGCAGGCGGCACTGATCGTCTCCCCGGTCGTCCTCGCCGGGCTGGTGGTCGCCGCGATCGCCACGCGCGGGCTCAACGCGCTCGCGCTCGGCGACGATCTCGCCGCCTCCCTCGGCAGCCGCGCCGCCGTGACCCGCACGCTCGCCGTCGTCGCCGTGACCCTCCTCGCGGGCGGGGCGACGGCCGCCGTCGGACCGATCGCCTTCGTCGGCCTGATGATCCCGCACGTCGCCCGCGCCATCGTGGGCCCCGACCAGCGCTGGATCCTGGCCTACTCGATCGTGCTCGGCCCGGTGCTGCTCCTCGGCGCGGACATCCTGGGCCGGATCGTGATGAGCCCCGCCGAGCTGCCGGTCGGCCTGGTGACCGCGTTCGTCGGGGCTCCGGTGCTGATCGTGCTGGTCCGCCGATCCCGGGCGGTGGCGCTGTGAGCACGAGACCGCACGTGACGGGCGTGCCCGAGCGCAGCGTGGCCTTCGGCCGTCGCCAGGTCGTGGTGCGTCGCGGCCGGACGTCCTTCCGCGTGCCGCGCCGGACGGTCGTGACCGTCGTCGTGCTCGCGGCCCTCGCGGTGGCGATCGGTCTGCTCTCGCTCGCGACGGGGTCGTACGGCCTCGGCCTCGGCCAGGTCGTCGGCGCGCTGACCGGGCGCGAGTCCGGCATCGTGCACACGATCGTCGTCGAGTGGCGTCTGCCGCGCGTCCTGGTGGCTGCCCTGTTCGGCCTGGCCCTGGGCGCTGCGGGAGCGATCTTCCAGTCGCTCACCCGCAACCCGCTCGGCAGCCCCGACATCATCGGCTTCGACACCGGCGCCTACACCGGCGCGCTCATCGTCATGCTCGGGCTGCACGCCGGATCGTCCCTCGCCGTCACGGGGGGAGCGATCGCCGGCGGCCTCGTGACCGCGGGCGTGGTCTACGCGCTCGCCTACCGGCGCGGGATGCAGGGCTTCCGGCTCATCGTGGTCGGCATCGGCGTGACCGCCATGCTGACCTCGGTCAACACGTGGATGCTGCTGCACGCCGACACGATGGAGGCGATCGGCGCGGCGTTCTGGGGCGCCGGATCGCTCGAGCGCGCCGGCTACCCCCAGCTGCTCCTCGCGTGCGAGATCTTCGTGATCCTGTTCCCCTGCGCGGCCCTGCTGGCCCGCGGTCTCGGGATGCTGGAGCTCGGCGACGACGCCGGCGCCCAGCTCGGCGTCTCCGTCGAGCGCACACGCCTGGCCGCGACCATCGTGGGCGTCGCCCTGAGCGCGACCGTCACCTCCCTCGCCGGGCCGATCGCGTTCATCGCATTGAGCGCCCCGCAGATCGCGCGCAGGCTCGCCGGCACCGCGGGCGTCACGCTCGGGGTGTCGGCGGCGACGGGAGCGGTCCTGCTCCTCGCCGCCGACTGGGTCGCGCAGCATGCCCTGCCGTCCGCCGTCCCCGTCGGACTCGTCACCGTCGTGCTCGGCGGCGGCTACTTCGTCTGGCTCCTGATCGCGGAAGGGCGACGCCGATGACCGCAACCACCCCGCCCGACGCACCGCTGGCCGTATCGGGTGCGACGCTCGGCTATGACGGGCGCACCATCTCGCATGACCTGAACGTCGCCATCCCGGACGGGTCGTTCACGGTGATCGTCGGGCCGAACGCGTGCGGCAAGTCCACGCTGCTCCGCGGTCTCGCGCGACTGCTGCGCCCGACGGCCGGGCAGGTGCTGCTCGACGGGCGCGACATCCACGCCTACCGCACCAAGGAGGTCGCCCGCCGTCTCGGGCTGCTCCCGCAGTCCTCCCTCGCCCCGGACGGCATCACGGTCGCCGACCTCGTGGCCCGTGGCCGCCACCCGCACCAGAACGCGTTCCGCACCTGGAGCCGGGACGACGAGGCCGCGGTGGCGGCGGCCCTCGAGGCCACGAACGTGACCGAGCTCTCCGGCCGCCGGGTCGACGAGCTGTCGGGCGGTCAGCGGCAGCGGGTCTGGGTGGCGCTCGCCCTCGCGCAGCAGACGGGGATCCTGCTGCTGGACGAGCCCACCACCTTCCTCGACATCGCCCACCAGTTCGAGCTGCTGGAACTGTTCCACGAACTCAACCTGGAGGGGCGCACCCTCGTCGCCGTGCTGCACGACCTCAATCAGGCCAGCCGCTATGCGACCCACATCATCGCCATGAACGACGGCCGCATCGTCGCCCAGGGGGCACCGGCGGACGTCGTGACGGCCGACCTCGTCCACGACGTGTTCGGACTGCCCGCGCACGTCCTGCCCGATCCCGTCTCCGGCACTCCGCTCGTCGTGCCGCTCGGCCCGCCCGGCCGCGTGTTCGCCGCCCGCGCGACCGACGCGCGCTGACCATCCTCACCTGACCTGCACCTTCCCCCTCCCTGCTCCACCGACCGATCGAAGGACCCATGACACAGCACCCCCACCGTCGTCCCCGCCTCCGCCGCGCCGCCCTCGCCTTCACCGGCGCCGCACTCGCGCTGGCCCTCGCCGCCTGCAGCGCCCCGGCCACCGGCGACGCCGGCAGCAGCGCGCAGACCCGCAGCGTCTCGACGCCCGAGGGCGAGGTCACGATCCCAGTCCACCCGACGCGCATCGTCTCCGTGCACTCCTGGACCACGGAGTCGCTGCTCGACTTCGACGTGGCTCCCGTCGGCGTCGAGAACAGCGGCGAGCAGTACGTGCCCGGGCGCTACCTGACCGACTGGAAGAAGACCGACAAGGTCACGGACGGCGGCACCATCGACTACGAGAAGATCGCCGCGCTGAAGCCGGACCTGATCGTCGGCGTGGACGTGCCGTACCTGAAGGACGCCTACTCGAAGCTCTCCGCCATCGCTCCGACGGCGTTCGCTCCGTTCGACGACGACTCGACCTGGCAGGACTACCCGAAGTACACGGCCGACTTCGCCGGCGCGACCGCCCAGTACGACGCGCTGAAGAAGAAGTACGACGCCCGGGTCGCCTCCGTCTCGTCGACCTATGCGACCCAGCTCGCGAGCGTGAAGTGGGACGTCATCCAGGGCGGCTTCGACGCCGGCAACTACTGGATCTACAGCGACACCTCCCCGGTCGGCGCCATCCTGAAAGAGCTCGGCGCGCAGTTCGCATCCGCGTCCGCCGCGACGAAGGCCGGCGAGAACCAGTCCGTCTCGTACGAGAAGACCGACCTGCTGACGGACGCGGACGCGCTGATCTACTACACGAACAACGACGGCACCCCGGCCAACAACATCGACAAGCTCTTCGCCCTGCAGAGCTACCAGGATCTGCCCGCCGTGAGCGGTGGTCACGCGGTCGGCACCCCCGACTTCCTGCCCGGCTCGTACTCGGACGCCCTCGGAGTGATCGACGCGGTCGAGAAGAACCTGAAGACCTTCCAGTAGACGGACAGGGCGCGCGGCCTAGGCTGGGATGGACCTGTCCCCTCGAGCCAAGGAGCTTCCATGCGCGCTCTCGTCCAGCACGAATTCGGTGACCCTGCCCGGGTCCTCGGTGTGGAGGAGCGGCCGCTCCCGGCGCCGGGGCCCGGGCAGGTGCGCGTGCGCACTGTGCTCTCGCCCATCCACAACCACGACCTGTGGACGGCGCGCGGCACGTACGGCTTCAAGCCCGAGCTTCCTGCGCAGGCGGGAACCGAGGCCGTCGGCGTGGTCGACGCCCTCGGCGAGGGCGTCGAGTCGCCCGCGGTCGGCCAGCGCGTCGTCACGGGCGGCACGTTCGGCGTGTGGAGCGAGTACTTCGTCGCGCACGCCGCGGGCCTCATCCCCGTTCCCGACGCGCTCGACGACGAGACCGCGTCCCAGCTCGTCGCCATGCCGTTCAGCGCCCTCAGCCTGCTCGACTACCTCGAGGTGGAGCCGGGCGACTGGATCATCCAGAACGCGGCGAACGGCGCCGTCGGCCGCCTGCTCGCGCAGTTCGCGGCCACCCGCGGCGTGAACGTCGTCGGGCTGGTGCGCCGGGAGGCCGACGTGAAGGTGCTCGCCGAGACGGGAATCGGCAACGTGGTCGCGACCGCGCACGCCGACTGGCGGACCCACGTCGCCGAGATCACGGGCGGCGCACCGATCTCCGCCGCCGTGGACTCGGTGGGCGGCGAGTCGAGCGGCGACCTGCTCCACCTGCTCGCCGAGGGCGGCACCCTCGTCTCGTTCGGCGCGATGGGATCCGACACCATGTCGATCTCGTCCGGCGACGTGATCTTCAAGCAGGCGACCGTCAAAGGCTTCTGGGGCAGCAAGGTCAGCGCCGCGATGGCGTCCGACAAGCGGCGCGCCCTGTTCGGCGAGCTGATCCAGGCCGCCGTGACCGGAGCCATCACGCTGCCGGTCGCGGGCGTGTACCTGTTCGACGACATCCACGACGCCGTCCACGCCAGCGACCGTCAGGGCCGCGTCGGCAAGGTGCTTCTGAAGCCGTAGTCCGGGGGCGTCCCCCCGACGCCGTCGCTCAGGCGGAGAGCGACGGCAGGCGCGTCTGGCGCAGCCACGCGTCGAAGAAGTCGTCGAGCGGCTCGTCCGAGTACGGCGCAGCGAACGCCTCGAACGTCGCCGTGTCCACGGTGCCGAAGCGGTGCCCGCCGCACCAGTCACGCAGCAGGGCGAAGAACCGCTCGTCGCCGATCCGCTTGCGCAGGGCATGCAGCGTGCACGCGCCGCGCTTGTAGACCCGGTCGTCGAACATCGTGTCGGGGCCCGGGTCGGCGAGCACCAGGTCGTGCGCCTTCAGGCGCAGGATCGCGTGGTGCGTGCGCGCGAGGGTGTTCGCCGACGGCCCGCCGGACGCCTCCGACCAGATCCACTCGGCGTAGCACGCGAATCCCTCGTTCAGCCAGATGTCGCGCCAGCTCGCCAGCCCCACGCTGTTGCCGAACCACTGGTGGGCGAGCTCGTGGGCGATCAGGCGCTCCGAGCCGCCGCGGCCGTCGACGTGCGATTCGCCGAAGGTCGCCATCGCCTGCGCTTCGAGCGGGATCTCGAGCGCGTCCTCGGTCACCACGACCGTGTACGAGGGGAAGGGGTAGGGCCCGAAGCGCTCCTGGAAGCAGTCGAGCATCCGCGAGAGCGGTGCGAAGTCGGCCAGCACCCGCCGGGCGAGGGACCCCGGGTACGCGAGCACGACCTCCACGTCGCCCGTGCGCCGGGGCTCGAGCGTGTACCGGCCGATCTGCACGGCCGCCAGATAGGTTGCGGTCGGTTCCGGCCGCTCGAAGAGCCACATGCCGCGGCCCGCGCTCACCCGGTGCTCGATCAGCTCGCCCGTCGCGACCACGGTGTAGGCCGCCTCGGTCGTGATCCGGATGCGGTACGACGCCTTGTCCGACGGCCGGTCGTTGCACGGGAACCAGGTCGGGGCGCCGGAGGGCTGGGCCGCCACGATCACGCCGTCGGTGAGCTCCTCCCAGCCGAGCGTGCCCCACCGGGTGCGCCGGGGGGCGGGGGAGCCGTCGTAGACGACCTCCACCTGGAACTCGCTGCCGGCCTCGATCGGCGTGGCCGGCGCGATACGCAGATGGGTCGCGTTCTGCGAGTGCTTCGTCCGCTTCTCCCCGGCGAGCCGCACCTTCTTCGCCCGCAGATGCACGAGGTCGAGCACGATCGCCGTCAGCCGTGTCTCGGCGCGGGCGGTGATGACCGCGACGCCCTCCAGGCGGTTGTTCGCGACGCGGTAGTCCAGCGTCAGGTCGTACGAGACCACCGCGTAGTCGTCGGTGCCCGAGCGGGGGAGGTAGACGTGGGGAGCCGAGGCGGCGAGGGCGCCGCTCATCGGGCCGCCCGCGTCTGGTATTGCCGCACCACGACCTCGCGCCACGGGCCGATCGGGTTGCCGCTCCAGCGGCTGCCCGTCGGCACGGTCTCGCCGCGCATGACCAGGGAGGCGGGTCCCACCGTCGCCTCCGCACCGATCGCGGCCGCCGGGAGGATGACGCTGTGCGGCCCGAGGGTCCCGCCGCGTTCGATGATGACCTCGTCCATGCTCATGATTCGATCATGGAACAGGTGCGTCTGCACGACGCAACCCCGGTTGACCGTCGTCGCGTCGCCCAGCGAGACCAGGTCGGCCTCCGGGAGCCAGTAGCTGTCGATCCACACGCCGTGCCCGATCCGGGCGCCCAGACTGCGCAACCACCAGACGAGCGCCGGGGTGCCGGCGGCCGCCCAGGCGAACCAGGGAGCCGCGACCATCTCGGTGAAGGTGTCGGAGACCTCGCTGCGCCAGATGAACGACGACCACAGCGGATGCTCGCCCGCACGCAGGCGCCCGAGGAGGGCCCACTTCGCGGCGGAGCTGATCGCCGCCGCGCCCGCCCCGGCGGCGAGCAGCACCGGCCCGCTGAGCAGGACCGCCCACCAGAGGCCCCACGCCTCGACGATGGCACCCAGCCCGAGCAGGACCCCGAGCCCGATCGCGCACGTGACGAGCACCGGCACGATGCGCAGCAGCTCCCAGGTGGTCCGGGCGACGCGGAGGCCCAGCGAGGGGGCGTACGTGCGCGAGAGATCGGCCTCCTGCGGTCGACGTCGCAGCTTGACCGGCGGGGAGCCCAGCCAGGACGATCCGGCCTTCGCCTTGCGCGGCGCGACCGAGAGCACGGCCACGAGACCGTCGCGGGGTACGCGGTTGCCGCCGCCCGCCATCCCGGAGTTGCCGAGGAAGGCCCGCTCGCCGATCTCCACCCGGGCGATGCGCACGTACCCGCCGCCGAGCTCGTACGAGGCGACGAGCGTGTCGTCGGCGAGGAACGCACCGTCGCGGATGCGCGTCATCGCGGGCAGCAGCAGTACGGTCGACGCCTCGACGTCCGTGCCGACCCGGGCGCCGAGCATCCGCAGCCAGACGGGCGTGAACAGGCTCGCGTATAGCGGGAAGAGGATGGTGCGGGCCATGTCGAGCAGTCGCTCGGTCGACCAGACCTGCCAGCCGACGCGGCTGCGCACGGCGTGCACGCCCTCCTCCACGCCGATCCCGAGCAGCCGGACGAACAGCACGACCAAGGCGGCGAGGACGACGCCGGCGACGAGGGTGCCCGGCACGAGCGCCGCGAAGGCGCGGGCGGCGACCTCGGCCATGTCGGAGGCGCCCCGGACGACCGCGGCGAGGACGAGCGCTCCGGCGGCGAACGCCACCGCCGGCGCGAGGGAGACGACGAGCGACCCCGCCGCGTACGCGAACACCCAGCGGGTGCGCCGCGGCGGCCGCTCCTTCGGCCACCACTCGTGCGACCGGCCGACGCGCACGGCGGGGGATCCCGCCCACGTCTGACCCGCGGGGACCCGCCCGAAGACGGCCGAGCCCGGGGCCACTGTCGCTCCGCGCCCGATCTTCGCACCGGGCATCAGCGAGCTCCGTGCACCCACCGAGCTCCCGGCCCCGATCCGGAGCTCGCCGATGCGCACGAGGTCCCCGTCGATCCAGTACCCGGCCAGGTCGACCTCGGGCTCGATGGAGGCGCCGGCGCCGATGCGCAGCATCCCGGTCACCGGAGGGAGCGTGTGCAGGTCGACCCCGGGGCCGATCTTCGCGCCGAGCGCCCGGGCGTAGTAGCTGATCCACGGGGCTCCGGCGAGGCTCGCGGCCCCGATCTGGTGCGCCACCTGCTCGGCGAGCCACAGGCGCAGGTGCACACCTCCGCCGCGCGGGTAGTCGCCGGGCTTCACCCCGGCGAGCAGCAGACGCGCGGCGACGACCGCGATGGCCATGCGCCCCCACGGCGTCACGAAGACGATCAGGCCGACGATGAGCCAGGGCAGGTTCACCTCCGGGAGCGCATCGAACCCGCCGAACGGACGCAGGATGGCGGAGGCCGTCAGCAGGTAGATCAGCCAGCGCACGCCGTTGAGGATGAACAGCGGGAGTCCCAGCACGGTCTGCAGGATCTGCATCCGCCGCGGCGTGCGCGGCACGACGTGGGTCGACGCCGCCGAGGGCGACGGAGAGCTCTCCGCGAGCGCCTGTGCCATCGCCGCGAACCGGGGATGCGCGTACACATCGGCGACACTGATGTCGGGGTGCCGCCGGCGCACCAGCGAGACGAGCTGGGCGGCGGCGAGCGACCCTCCGCCGAGGTCGAAGAAGTTGTCGTCCGGCCCGCTCACGGGCAGCCCGAGCACGCTGCGCCAATCGGCGGCCAGGAGCTCGGCGACGGGATCGTCGCCGACCGGGGAGGCCGCGTCCGCGGAGTCCTCCAGCGGCCAGGGCAGCGCGGCCCTGTCGACCTTGCCGGAGGTCCGCACTGGGAGGTCGTCGACGACCGCCAGCAGCGGAACGAGGGCCGCCGGCAGCTCCTCCCGCAGCTGCTGCAGCGCCAGCGCCCGGTCGAACGCCTCGCGCTCCGGCACCGCGAGGTAGCCGACCAGGATGTCGTTCCCGGCCGCGCTCCGGCGCACGGCGGCCGCGGCTCCGGAGACGCCGGGCAGCGCCTGCAGCGCGGCCTCCACCTCGCCGAGCTCGATGCGGCGTCCGCCGACCTTGACCTGGTCGTCGGCACGGCCCAGGTAGAACAGGCCGTCCGGGTCGAAGCGGACCAGATCGCCGCTGCGGTAGGCGCGGTCCCAGCCGAGGGTCGGCATGGGCGCGTACTTCTCGGCGTCCTTGGCCGGATCGAGGTAGCGGGCGAGACCAACGCCGCCGATCACCAGCTCGCCGCTCTCGCCGTCGCCCACCGGGTTGCCCTCGGCATCGACGACCGCCAGGTCCCACCCGTCGAGCGGGAGGCCGATCCGCACCGGCTCACCCGCCGTGAGAGCGGTGCCGCAGGCCACGACGGTGGCCTCGGTCGGGCCGTAGGTGTTCCAGACCTCGCGCCCGTCGACCGCCAGGCGGTTCACGAGCTCGGGCGGGCACGACTCGCCGCCGAAGATCAGCAGGCGCACGTTGTCGAGCGCCTCCGGCGGCCACAGCGCGGCCAGCGTCGGCACGGTCGAGACGACGGTGATGCGGTGCGCCTCCAGCCACGGCCCGAGGTCCATGCCGGTCCGCACGAGCGAGCGCGGCGCCGGCACCAGGCAGGCGCCGTGGCCCCACGCGAGCCACATCTCCTCGCACGAGGCGTCGAACGCGACCGAGAGGCCGGCGAGCACGCGGTCCTGCGCGCCGATCGGCTCGTCCGTCAGGAAGATGCGCGCCTCGGCGTCGACGAAGGCCGCCGCCGACCGGTGCCGGACCGCGACGCCCTTCGGCGTCCCCGTCGAGCCGGAGGTGAAGATGATCCAGGCGTCGTCGTCGGGCGTCGGCGGGTCGATCAGGGGCACCGAGGACGTGCTGGGGTGCGGCACGCTGGCGTCGAAGAGTGCGACGGCGCTCTCGTAGCCGCTCGCCCGGTACCCCTCGTCGCCGATGACCCCGCGCACGGCGGCCTCGCCGAAGACCAGGTCCGCGCGCTCCTGCGGGTCGTCGGCGTCGACCGGCACGTAGGCGGCGCGCGCGGCGAGGATCGACAGGATGGCGAGGTACAGCTCCCGGGTCCCCGAGGTCATGCGCACGCCCACCCGGTCGCCGGGGCGCACGCCGGCCTGGCGCAGCCGGCCCGCCGTGGCGAGCACGATCGCCAGCAGCTCCCGGTACGACAGCGCGCCGCGGGCGTCCTCGATGGCGGACGCCTCGGGGTCCTCGGTCACCGAGGCCCGCAGGATGTCGATGAGGGTGCGCGGAGCCGGGGCGAGCGCGGAGCGCAGCAGCAGGCCGGGAGCGGCGGATCCGTCGGGGTCAGTCACGGGCGTTCACGCTAGGCCGATACGGTTACCGGCCGGTGAACGGCTCAGCCTTCGCCGAGCGCGTGCAGCAGCTGCGCCTTGTTCATGCGCGAGTACCCCTGGATGCCCTGCGCCTTCGCGCGGTCGCGCAGCCCGTGGAAGGTGGGGATGCCCGTGGACGGAGCCGCGGCGGTGCCGCCGGCGGAGGCGGGCTCCGCCTGCGCTGTGCGGGCCGCCTTCTCGGCCTTCTCGGTCCTCTCCGTGCGCTTGACCGCCTTCTTCGCGTCCTTCGCGGCCTGCTCCAGCCGGGCCGACAGCTCCTCGGCCTCTTTGCGGGAGCGTTTGTCGAGCTTCTTCACCGCCCGCTCCGCCTCGTCCACGGCGGCCCGGGCGGCGACCAGCGCCCGTTCCGCGTCCTTCTCCGCCTTCTTCGTGCTCACGGCTCCTCCTTGCGCGTTCCGGGTACCGGACAGCCCTGTCGCGCTCACCATACGTCCACTCGGGGGTCATGCGCCCTCCCCAGTCGCGAGAACTTCGCGGAGCGCGTCCAGAATGGGCCGCTGGCCCTTCGTCAGTTTCGCGGCGGCGACGTCGAGCGGGAACCATCCCGCCGCGTCGATCTCGGGAAAGCTCTGCGTGCGACCGGAGTGCGGCGGCCATTCGAGGTCGAACGTGTTGCTGCGCACGTCCGCGAGGTCGAACCCGGGCGCCGCACCGGCGAACACGACGATCACCTTGCCGGAGGTCCGGAAGTCGCCCAGCGGCACATAGGCGGCGTCCGGCGACGGCACCCCCATCTCCTCGGCGAACTCGCGCCGGGCTGCGGCGAGCTCGTCCTGGTCTCCTTCCTCGACCAGACCCTTCGGCAGCGACCACGCCCCGTCGTCCTTCCGTGCCCAGAACGGGCCGCCCATGTGTCCCAGCCAGACCTCCGGACCGGCGGGGGAGGAGCGGTGCAGGAGGAGCGCGGCGCTGCGGACGGTCATACTGCGACCCTACGTCCGCATCCCCTCCATCAGGCGGCTAACGTGGAACCGTGAACTCAGGTGACGCGTGGGTGGAAGGCCCCCAGGGCGAACGCTTCTGGGGACGGTTCGGTGCCGCCGGGCTGCTGGTGCACGATCTCGGCCGCGGGATCCTGCTGCAGCACCGCGCGGACTGGAGCCACTTCGGCGGCACCTGGGGCCTCCCGGGCGGCGCGCGTCACGAGGGGGAGAGTGCGGTCGACGGAGCGCTGCGCGAGGCCCACGAAGAGGCGGACGTGCCGCCGGACGCGGTGCGGGTGCTCTTCGAGAGCGTGCTCGACCTCGGGTTCTGGTCGTACACGACGGTCGTCACGCAGGCGGTGCGCCCGTTCGAGGCGCGCATGGCCGACGTGGAGAGCATCGAGCTCCGCTGGGTGCCGGTGGAGCAGGTCGCCGATCTTCCGCTGCATCCCGGCTTCGGCGCGTCGTGGCCGGAGCTGCGGGCGCGGTTGTCCGGCCGCGCGGACTGACCGGCGTTCCGCGTCCTCGACGCGCGTCAGGAGGCGAGGCGCGGCCAGAGCAGCGCGCCCGCCACGTCCTCGCAGCCGGCGGGCAGGCTCACGAACGCGGCGGCTCCGGGGTACGCGGCCTGGCCCGGATAGCCGGGAGCACCGGGATACCCCGGGTCGCCGCGGTAGCGGTGGCCGTCCTCGGTGAAAATCCGGTCGCCTCGCACCGTGCCCAGGTAGCCGCCGCCCGGGGTCACGACGTCGTCGTCGTCCCACGGGAACCAGCCGATCCAGTCGCCGTCGGGGTTGAACAGGTACCGCCCGCGCGGGTCGCTGCGGAACGCTATCCAGACTCCCTGACTGTCGTGCAGATATACGGTCATCGTCGATCGCCTTTCGGGTCGGCATCGTCGTTGGATGAATTATCCTCATGATCCGTCGACTCGGCAAGCGACGCGCGGAGGATGTCGTCCGCTCACCCGACAATGGGAGGGTGCACATCGTCCTCGAACGCGTCGGTCGCGACGCGATCCGCGCCCACCCCTCACCGGGCGGCGACGCGGGCGAGGCGATCGCGCTCACCGACGCCGAGCTGCCCGCCTACGTGGCCAGGAAGGAAGCCGGGAACGAGCGCGGCCCGGCGGACGGCGAGCGGCCGCGCTGGGTCTGGAGCGACACCCGCGCCTGGTATCCGGCGCTGCTGTCCGCCGGGGTCCGCGTCGAGCGCTGCATCGACCTGACCCTGTCGCACACGATCCTGCGCAACTCGTCGCTGAGCGCCGCATCCACCCTCGCCACGGCGCCGTCCGGCCCGTGGGACGCCGCGTCGGTGCTCGACGAGGCGCCCGAGCCGACGCACTCCGCGCTCTTCGACCTCGACACCGGTCACACCGACGGCGACGCCGCGTCGTCGGCCCTCGCGGAGTTCGCCGCTCAGCAGGACGCCGTGGCCGGCAGCGCCGATCCCGGCCGGCTGCGCCTGCTGCTGGCCGCCGAGTCCGCCGGTGCCCTCATCGCCGCGGAGATGCGCTTCTGCGGCCTCCCGTACAGCGTCGAACGGCACGACGAGCTGCTCACCGGTCTGCTCGGCCCCCGGCCCGCCTACGGCCGGCCGCCGGTCCTCGAAGAGCTGGCGGCGCGGGTCCGCGCCGAGCTCGACGCCCCGGAGCTCAACCCGGACAGCCCGCCGTCGCTGCTGAAGGCGCTGCAACGCGCCGGTCTGCTGGTCGCGTCGACGAGCTCGTGGGAGCTCCGTGAGATCGACCACCCGGTGATCGAGCCGCTACTGCGCTACAAGAAGCTCTCGCGGCTGCTGACCGCCAACGGCTGGACCTGGCTCGAGAGCTGGGTGCACGACGGCCGGTTCCGGCCCGACTACGTGCCCGGCGGCGTCGTCACGGGGCGCTGGGCGACGCGGGGTGGAGGCGCTCTGCAGCTGCCCAAGCAGGTCCGCGGCGCCGTGGTGGCCGATCCGGGGTGGAAGCTCGTCGTTGCGGATGCCGCGCAGCTCGAGCCGCGCATCCTGACCGGGCTGTCGGCCGACACGGCGATGGCCGCGGCGGGCCGGGGCAAGGACCTCTATGCGGGCATCGTCGCCTCCGGTGCGGTCGACGAGCGCGCGCACGCGAAGGTCGCGATGCTCGGCGCCATGTACGGCGCGACCACCGGCGAGAGCGGCCGGCTCATGCCGCGCCTGACCCGGGCCTTCCCGCGGGCGATCCGTCTCGTCGAGGAGGCCGCTCGCGCGGGGGAGCGCGGGGCGGTCGTGACCTCGCGGCTCGGTCGCAGCTCGCCGCCGCCGAGCGGCTCCTGGCGCTCCACCCAGTCGGCCGCCTCCGCCGCCGAGTCGACCGCGGCGGACGAGCGGCGCGCGCGCAGCCAGGCCCGCGACTGGGGCCGGTTCACCCGCAACTTCGTGGTCCAGGCGAGTGCGGCGGAGTGGGCGCTGTGCTGGATGGCCGAGCTGCGCAACCGGCTCACCGCCCTCGCTCCCGGGCGTCCGCTCGCCGAGTCGCCCCACCTGGTCTACTTCCTCCACGACGAGGTGATCGTGCACGCGCCCGCCGAGCTCGCCGAAGCCGCGGCCGTCGCGGTCGAGGAGTCCGCGCGCGGGGCCGGGCGCCTCCTCTTCGGCGCCTTCCCCGTCGACTTCCCGGTGACCGCCGCCATCGTGGACAGCTACGCGGAGGCGAAGTGAGCTCCAGCCGGAATTCCCGGGTGTCGGAGTTGGTTGTCAGAGACGACCTGACCGAGGATGGAGACCATGACTGACACCGCCGCCGCCCCCACCGACCCCGACGCCGTCCTGGCCCGGTACCGCCAGCGCCGCGAGCAGGCGGTGACGGCGCCGCAGGGCAATCTGGCGCTCGTCAACACGCAGTGGATCACCGGCGACCCGGAGGCTCCCGCACAGCCCGTCTGGGGCGTCCCCGGCCTGTGGTCGCCCCTCCCCGCCGGGCAGTCCGGCCTGAAGGTCACAGCGACCGCCGCCGACGGGATCACGGTCGACGGCGTCGTGGTCGACGGCGGGGCGATCGTGCGCGGCAAGGACGACGCGAACCCGAGCGCCATCGTCTTCAGCGACGGCGTGACCGGCTTCGTCATCGCCAGCGAGGAGGGCGACTACGCCCTGCGCGTGTGGGACGCACAGTCCGAGGCGATCCAGGAGTTCGGATCCATCGACGCCTTCCCGTTCAACCGGGAGTGGATCATCCAGGCGGCCTTCACCCCGATCGAGGGCGGCAAGTCCGTCGGGTTCGAGCACCTCAAGGACGACGGCAAGACCCGCGAGATGGTCATCCCGGGCGAGATCACGTTCGCGAAGGACGGCGTGGAGTACAACCTCGCCGCCTTCAAGGCCGGCCGCGCCCTGCAGCTCGTCTTCGCCGACACCACGAACGGCGACAGCACCTACTCGGTCGGGCGCTTCCTGTTCGTCGTCCCGAACGAGGACGGCACGGTCACCCTCGACTTCAACCTCGCCGTCCTGCCGCCCTGCGCGTTCAGCTACAACTTCAACTGCCCGCTGCCGCCGGCGCAGAACCGGTTCGCCGTCGCCATCGAGGCCGGCGAGAAGAACGTCCTGAACAAGGAGGGCGCCCTCCTGCACTGAGGGCGGCTGGTCAGACCGCGTCCCCCGCGGGACGGCGCCCACGGCGCGGACGCTCGGGGGAGCGGGGCTGGAGGAGCACCTCCGGGTGCGAGGCCAGCACGGCGGCGACCTCGTCGAGCCATTCGATGGCGGCGTTCGCACCGAGTTCGGCGGCCCGGTTGGCGGCGAGCAGCGCTCGCGAGTCGGCGTCGTGCGTCAGCTCCCGGATGCGCTCCGCGTACGCCGTACGGTAGTCGGCCACGATCGCGGCCGCGTCCGCTCCGGCGATGGAGGCGGCGAGCAGCACCTGGTCCTGCATCTCGTCCCAGTCGGGCTGGGCGTCGGTCGGGCCCGAGGTGAGCCAGGCCCGCGCCGACGACTCGCCGTCGGCGGTGAGCGCGTAGAGCGGGAGGCCGTCGTCGGTCGTCCCGGCCGGATCGATCAGGCCCTGATCGACCATCCGGTCGAGCGTGGAGTACACCTGCCCGGCGTTGAGCTGCCGCCGATGCGCGGCGCGGGCGAGGAACTCGTTCTGCAGCTGCGAGCCGTACGCGGGGCCTTGCGTCAGCACGGCGAGGAAACCATTCTGAACGGACATACTCGGTATGCTATTCCGCCGATCCCGGCACGGCACGCGGGAATCGCCGAATCACAATCTTGTAACTCCGGCGCGTTGTCCGGCATAATCAGGGGCAGCGGCCCGCTTCGGGCCCGAGAACTTCACACGCAGTCATGACACACCGTTCGTTGGTCGTTGGGGAAGACGCACCAAGCGATCGGAGGAAATCATGACGGGTCACGCAAGTCGAGGAGTGCTCTACGTGCACTCCTCACCTGGCGCGCTCTGCCCCCACATCGAGTGGGCGGCGGGTCGCGCACTGGGTCGCGCCGTGAACTTCACCTGGGAGACGCAGCCCGTGCTCAAGGGCGCCCAGCGCGCCGAGTTCTTCTGGGACGGCCCCCAGGGCACCGGTGCACGCCTGGCGACGGCTCTCCGCGGCTGGGAGCACCTGCGCTTCGAGGTCACCGAAGACGCCGGACTCGGCGCCGACGGCGGCCGGTGGATGCACACCCCCGACCTCGGCGTGTTCTTCGCCCAGACCGACACCGTCGGCAACATGGTCGTGCCCGAGGACCGCATCCGCTACGCCATGGAGCTGGCGGGAGGCAACCCGCAGGAGCTGCAGCGCGAACTGCGGCTGGCGCTCGGTCAGGCGTGGGACGACGAGCTGGAGCCGTTCCGCCATGCACACGACGACACGTCGGTCATCTGGCTGCACAAGGTCGGTTGACGAGCGTGTCGGTTGAGGAGCGCGTCGGATAAGGGTGGCTGTCGACTGAGAGGATCCCGCGGCGGGCCCGGCTGATGCCGCCCGCTGGCGGTGAACGAGAACGCCCCGGTCCACTGGACCGGGGCGTTCTCTCGTTCCTCGCCGATCAGACGGAGCGGAAAGCGACGACGGCGTTGTGGCCGCCGAAGCCGAACGAGTTGCTGATCGCGAGCTGCGGGCCGTCGCCGAGCGGCTGCACCGATCCCGAGACCTGCAGCGGGATGGCCGGGTCCTGCTCGGTCAGGTTGATCGTCGGCGGGGCGACGCGGTCGCGCATCGCGAAGATCGTGAACACGGCTTCGAGGGCGCCGGTGCCGCCGAGCAGGTGGCCGGTCGACGCCTTCGTGGCCGACACCGGGATGGTGTGGACGCGATCGCCGAAGACCTCGCGCAGTGCGACGTACTCCGCCGGGTCGCCGACGGGCGTGCTGGTCGCGTGCGCGTTGATGTGGGTGACCTCGTCGGGCGAGGCGCCGGCCTGCTCGAGCGCCAGGCGCACGGCACGGCTGGCGCCGCGTCCCTCGGGGTCGTTGGCGGTGATGTGGTACGAGTCGGCGGTGACGCCGCCGCCGACGACCTCGGCGTAGATGCGCGCGCCGCGTGCGAGGGCGTGCTCCTCGGTCTCGAGCACCAGCGCGCCGGCGCCCTCGCCCATGACGAAGCCGTCGCGGTCGACGCTGTAGGGGCGGGAGGCGGTCGCGGGGGCGTCGTTGCGGCGCGAGAGCGCCTGCATCGACGAGAACGACGCGATCGTGATCGGGTGGATGGCGGACTCGCTGCCGCCGGCGATGACGATGTCGGCGAGGCCGGCCTGCAGGTGCTCGTACGCGTTGACGAGCGACTCCGTGCTCGACGCGCAGGCGGAGGCGACGGTGCGGGCGAACGCACGGGCCTCGAAGTGCATGGAGATCGCGGCCGATGCGGCGTTGGGCATCAGCATCGGCACGGTCATGGGGAGCACGCGGCGGGGGCCGCGCTCGCGCAGGGTGTCCCACGCGTCGAGCAGGGTCCAGACGCCGCCGATGCCGGTGGCGTAGTCGACGCCGAGACGCTCGGGGACGACGTCGGGGGAGCCCGCGTCGGCCCAGGCCTCCATCGCGGAGACGAGCGCCAGTTGGCTCGACGGGTCGAGACGCTTGGCGACGGGGCGCTCCAGCACGGTCTCCGGGCGTACCTTGGCCTCCGCGGCGAAGGTGACGGGCAGCTCGTACTTCTCGACCCACTCGTGCTCGAGGGAACGGGCGCCGGATTCACCGGCGAGCAGGCCCTGCCAGCTCTCCGGGGCGGTGCCACCGAGCGGGGAGGATGCGCCCACGCCGGTGACGACGATCTTCTTGGTCATAACGACAACTCTCCGTAGTTCGGTACGTCGGGCCCGCGCAGGCGCACGAGCGCTCGCGCGGGCGGCGGCCGATGGGCGCGCCGCCCGCGCGGAGGACGATTCTTGCGGGGTCTAGGCGTCCTGCGCCTTGACGATGAACTCGACCGCGTCGCCGACCGTCTTGAGGTTCTTGACCTCCTCGTCGGGGATCTTGACGTCGAACTTGTCCTCGGCGTTGACCACGATGGTCATCATCGAGATGGAGTCGATGTCGAGGTCGTCCGTGAACGACTTGTCCAGCTCGACCGTGTCGGTCGCGATGCCGGTCTCGTCGTTGATGAGCTCGGCCAGGCCGGCAAGAACTTCTTCGGTGGACAATGCCATGGTGTTTTCTCCTTGAGGGGTGTCGTTTTGACCGTTGATCAGTCTAGGGCAGGGCCTACGGCAGCACGACGACCTGCGCGCCGAAGACCAGACCGGCGCCGAAGCCGATCTGCAGCGCGAGGCCGCCCGAGAGCTCGGGGTGCTCCTGCAGGAGCCGGTGCGTCGCGAGCGGGATGGAGGCGGCCGACGTGTTGCCGGTCGTCTCGATGTCACGAGCGATCGCGACGGTCTCCGGCAGCTTGAGCTGCTTGGCGAACTCGTCGACGATCCGCATGTTCGCCTGGTGCGGGATGAACGCGGCGAGCTGGTCGGGCGTCACACCGGCCGCGTCGAGCGCCTCCTTGGCGACCTTCGCCATCTCCCACACCGCCCAGCGGAAGACCGTCTGGCCCTCCTGGCGCAGGGTCGGCCAGGGCTGCTCGCCGTCGCGGAACTCGGTGAGCGTGTTCGACATGCCGACGGCGTCGGCCTTCGACCCGTCGGAGCCCCAGATGGTCTTGGAGATGCCGGGGAACTCGCTCGGGCCGACGACCACCGCGCCCGCGCCGTCGCCCAGCAGGAACGAGATTGTGCGGTCGGTCGGGTCGACGACGTCCGAGAGCTTCTCGGCTCCGACGACGAGCGCGTAGTGCGCGACGCCGGTGCGGATCAGCGCGTCCGCCTGGGCGATGCCGTAGGCGTAGCCCGCGCAGGCCGCGTTCATGTCGTACGCCGCGGCGGGATTCGCGCCGACGCGGTCGGCGAGTACGGCGGCCAGCGACGGGGTCTGACGCGAGTTGGAGATCGTCGCGACGATGACGGCGTCGATCAGCTGCGGGTCGACGCCGGACTTGGCGATGGCCTCCTTCGAGGCCTCCGTCGCGAGGTCGACCGCGTCGATGTCGTGGCTGGCGCGGGTGCGCGTGACGATGCCGGTGCGCTGGCGGATCCACTCGTCCGACGAGTTGATCGGGCCGACGAGGTCGTCGTTGGGGACCACGAGGTCGCCGCGCGCCGCGCCGATCGAGAGGATGCGGGTGTACTGCGGACCGTGCGACTGCTGCAGGGTGGGGTGGGTCATCCGGGTCCTCCTAGGCGGCCTGGTCGATGAGGTCGAACGCGGCGGGCAGATCGTCCGGCGTCTTGATGGCGACGCTCGGCACGCCTTTCAGGCCGCGCTTGGCGAGGCCGACCAGCGCGCCGGCGGGGGCCACCTCGATGATGCCGGTCACGCCTGCGTCCTGGAAGGCCTGCATCGTGAGGTCCCAGCGGACGGGGGAGGAGACCTGTCCGACGAGCAGGCGGAGGAACTCCGCACCGTCGGTCACCCGGGAGCCGTCCTTGTTGGTCCAGAGCGGCAGTGTCGGGTCCTGCGTGGCGAGCGTCGCGGCGAACGCCTCGAGCGCGGGCACGGCCGGGGCCATGTAGCGGGTGTGGAACGCGCCGGCGACCTGCAGCGGGATGACCCGGGCGCGGGCCGGCGGGTTCTCGCTCAGGGCGGCGAGGGCGTCCAGTGCGCCGGCGACGACGATCTGGCCCGCCCCGTTGTAGTTGGCGGGGGAGAGGCCGAGCGATTCGAGCTGCGCGAGCAGTTCGGTCTCATCGGCGCCGATCACGGCGCTCATGCCGGTGGGGGTCTCTGCCGCAGCGCGTGCCATCGCCGCACCGCGCTCACGGACGAACGCGACGGCGTCGGTCTCGCTCAGCACGTCCGCGCCCGCAGCCGCCGTCAGCTCGCCGACCGAGTGCCCGGCGATGCCGCCGACCTTCTCACGGCGTCCGTCGGCGAGGAGCGCCGACAGGGTCAGCAGCCCGGCGGAGACGATGAGCGGCTGCGCCACCGCGGTGTCGCGGATGGTTTCGGCATCGCTCACGGTGCCGTGGGCGACCAGGTCGATGCCCACCGCGTCGGAGATTCCGGTCAACTGGTCGCGGAACGCCGACTCCGTCAACCACGGGTCGAGGAATCCGGGGGTCTGGGAGCCCTGGCCCGGGCACACGATCACAATCACTTGACTTAGTCTGCCAATCTTCCGCCGCGCGGATGTGTCGAATGGATACGAAGTATCGGTAAAAGCTTTGTGGGAGTCTACAAGCGCTACGAGCGGCGCGCTGCCTCGGGCTCGTTGATCGAGCCCACGATGAGCGCCGCCTGCAGGATGAGCGCCTCGCGCGCGCCGGTCGCATCCCACCCGATCACCTCGGAGACGCGCTTCAAGCGGTACCGCACGGTGTTGGGGTGCACGAACAGCTCGCGCGCCGTCGCCTCGAGCGAGCGCCCGTTGTCGAGGTAGCACCAGAGGGTGGTCAGCAGCTCGGCGGAGTAGGCCTGCAGCGGCTTGTAGATCCGGCTGATCAGGGTCGTCCGCGCCAGGCCGTCGCCCGCGAGTGCGCGCTCGGGGAGCAGATCGTCCGCGTGGACCGGGCGCGGGCAGTTGCGCCACGCCTTCGCCACGGCGAACCCGGCGAGGGCGGCCTTCGCGCTCTTCGACGCGTCGACGAGGCTCGAGACCTCGTGGCCGAGCACCAGGTGCCCCTGGCCGAACTCCGGCTCCAGCTGCTGGGCGATCTCGAGGAAGCTGACGGCCGGTGTCGCGCCGATCGCGTCCTCCGGGACGCTGTCGCTGGGCCACGCGCGCCCGATCACCAGTACGAGACGACTGCCCTGCACTCCGATCAGCACATCCGCGGACATGTGCCGGGCGGTGCGCCGCAGCTGATCCACGTCGAGCATGCGCGGGGCGGTGCCGACGAGCACGCTCACCTCGCCGTGCCCGTGCCAGCCGAGCGCGGCGATCCGGCTCGGGAGCTCGTCGTCGTACTCGCCGGTCAGGATGCTGTCGACGACCAGCGCCTCGAGCCGCGCGTCCCACAGGCCGCGCGCCTCGGCGGCGCGCGCGTAGACGTCCGCCGCCGCGAAGGCGATCTCGCGCGAGTAGAGAAGGATCGCCTCCCGCAGCGCCTCGCCGCCGGCGACCTTCACGCGCTCCTCGACCACCTCGACGGTGATCTTGATCAGCTGGAGGGTCTGCTGGAGGCTGACGCTCCGGAGCAGCTCACGAGGAGCCGCCCCGAAGACGTCGGCCGCGATCCAGGGTGTCGAGCGCGGGTCGTCGAACCACGAGATGAACGACGAGATGCCGGCCTGCGCGACAAGCCCGACCGCACTGCGGCGGCCGGGCGGCATGTCGCGATACCAGGGGAGCGTGTCCTCGAGCCGCTTGAGCGTGGTCGTGGCGAGCTCGCCCGAGATCTTGCGCAGCCACGCAAGAGTCTCGGCCTTGGTCCTCTCGACTTGCTTCGGCACGGGGGTCGTCAGGACTCGCCGCCCGCGCTGCCGGTAGTGCCGGCGTTGACGTCGTGCAGCAGGTACTTCTCGATCGCCCAGGCCGGCGCGTTCGGGTCCACCTGGCCACGGGCTGCGAGCAGCTCGAGGGTGCGGACGACGAGCGAGGGACCGTCGATCTTGAAGAACCGGCGCGCGGCGGCGCGGGTGTCCGAGAAGCCGAAGCCGTCGGCGCCGAGCGTGGCGAACTCACCGGGCACGAACGGACGGATCTGGTCCGGCACGGCGTGCATGAAGTCGGTCACGGCGACGAACGGACCATCGGAGCCCTCGAGCTTGCGGGTGACGTACGGCACCTGCTTCTCCTGCTGGGGGTAGAGGAAGTTGTGCTCCTCGGCCGCCAGACCGTCGCGGCGCAGCTCGCCCCACGAGGTGACGCTCCAGACGTCCGCCGACACGCCCCAGTCCTGTGCGAGCAGGTGCTGGGCCTCCAGCGCCCACGGCACCGACACACCCGAGGCGAGCAGCTGGGCCTTGGGTCCGGCGACGTCGGACGTGCTGAGCTTGTGGATTCCGCGGACGATGCCGTCCACATCCACGCCCTCCGGCTCGGCCGGCTGCACGATCGGCTCGTTGTAGACCGTCAGGTAGTACATGACGTTCGGGTCCGGGTGGTTGCCGCCGTACATGCGCTCGAGGCCGGCGCGCACGATGTGCCCGATCTCGTAGCCGTAGGCCGGGTCGTACGAGAGCACGGCCGGGTTGGTCGAGGAGAGCAGCAGCGAGTGGCCGTCGGCGTGCTGCAGGCCCTCACCCGTGAGGGTGGTGCGGCCCGCGGTCGCGCCGATCATGAAGCCGCGCGCCATCTGGTCGCCGGCCGCCCACATCGCGTCGCCGGTGCGCTGGAACCCGAACATCGAGTAGAAGACGTAGACCGGGATGAGCGGCTCGCCCTGCGTCGCGTACGAGGTGCCCACGTTGGTGAACGCCGCGAGGGCGCCCGCCTCGTTGATGCCCACGTGGATGATCTGGCCCTGCGGGCTCTCCTTGTAGGCCAGGAGCAGCTCGCGGTCGACCGACGTGTAGTGCTGGCCGTTCGGGTTGTAGATCTTCGCGTTCGGGAAGAACGCGTCCATGCCGAAGGTGCGCGCCTCGTCCGGGATGATCGGGACGATCCGGTGGCCGAAGTCCTTCGCGCGCAGCAGATCCTTCAGCAGTCGAACGAACGCCATGGTGGTGGCGATCTCCTGCGTGCCGGAACCCTTCTTGGCGATGGCGTACGCCGAGTCGTCCGGGAGGTTCAGCTGGGTGTACTTCGAGCGGCGCTCCGGCAGGTAGCCGCCGAGTGCGCGGCGACGGTCGTGCAGGTACTGGATCGCCTCGTCCTGCGGTCCCGGGTTGTAGTACGGGGGCAGGTAGGGGTTCTCCTCGAGCTGCGCGTCGGTCACCGGGATGCGCATCGCGTCGCGGAACGTCTTCAGGTTGTCCAGCGTCATCTTCTTCATCTGGTGGGTCGCGTTGCGGCCCTCGAAGCTCGGACCGAGGCCGTAGCCCTTGATGGTCTTGGCGATGATGACGGTGGGCTGGCCCTTGTGCTCGACGGCCGCCTTGAAGGCCGCGTAGACCTTGCGGTAGTCGTGGCCGCCGCGCTTGAGGCCCCACACCTCGTCGTCGGTGAAGTCCTCGACGAGCTTGAGGGTGCGCGGGTCGCGACCGAAGAAGTTCTCGCGCACGTAGGCGCCGTTCTCGGTCTTGTAGGTCTGGTAGTCGCCGTCCGGCGTCTGGTTCATCAGGTTGACCAGCGCGCCATCCGCGTCGCGGGCGAGCAGGTCGTCCCACTCGCGGCCCCAGATGACCTTGATGACGTTCCAGCCGGCACCGCGGAAGTAGCTCTCGAGCTCCTGGATGATCTTGCCGTTGCCGCGCACCGGGCCGTCGAGGCGCTGGAGGTTGGCGTTGATGACGAAGGTCAGGTTGTCGAGCTTCTCGTTCGCCGCCACCTGCAGCTGGCCGCGGGACTCGACCTCGTCCATCTCGCCGTCGCCCAGGAACGCCCAGACGTGCTGGTCGGAGGCGTCCTTGATGCCGCGGTTGGTGACGTACTTGTTGAGCTGGGCCTGGTAGATCGCGTTGATCGGGCCGAGACCCATCGACACCGTCGGGAACTGCCAGAAGTCGGGCATGAGGCGCGGGTGCGGGTACGACGAGAGGCCGCCGCCGGCGTGCGACTTCTCCTGGCGGAAGCCGTCGAGCTGGTCGCCGCTGAGGCGGCCCTCGAGGAACGCGCGGGCGTAGGTGCCGGGGGAGGCGTGGCCCTGGATGAAGATCTGGTCTCCGCCGCCGGGGTGGTCCTGGCCGCGGAAGAAGTGGTTGAACCCGACTTCGTAGAGGGCCGCGCTCGACGCGTAGGTCGAGATGTGGCCGCCGACGGCGATGCCGGGTCGCTGCGCACGGTGCACGAGCACGGCCGCGTTCCACCGGATCCACCGGCGGTAGCGGCGCTCGATCTCCTCGTCGCCGGGGAACTCCGGCTCGTTCTCGGGAGAGATGGTGTTGATGTAGTCCGTTGTCGGGACCATCGGAACACCGAGGTGCAGTTCTTTGGAGCGCTTGAGCAGGCTCAGCATGATCTCACGAGCACGCTCGTGGCCGTGAGCCGCAACCAGTGCGTCGAGGGATTCCTGCCATTCGGCGGTCTCCTCCGGGTCCGAGTCGATGTTGTTCACCGAGTACGGGTCCTGGTCGTTTACAGTCACCCTCGACCTCTTTCTTGTGTCGGATGGATCGTGGACGGCTCGCACCGCTGTCGGTTCACGACAAAGGGGCGGGCACCATCGTTCAGCCTAGCCTCACTCCGGGCCTCCTCGTGACCGCGTCCTTGGCACTCGGAGCGGACGGGTCTAGGCTGTCTCCTCGTGCGCTTGCGCGAGGCTCCGCTCCTGCGAGGGCGACGCGGGCGACGAAAGGACGAAACACACCTCATGGCTCTGGAGAACGACACCCAGGCTCCCGACTTCGAGCTCCTCAACCAGCACGGTCAGCCCGTGCGGCTCTCGGACTTCCGCGGCCGCAAAGCGGTCGCGCTGGTCTTCTTCCCCCTCGCGTTCTCCGGGACGTGCACAGGCGAGCTCTGCGCGCTGCGCGACAACCTCGCGCTGTTCGACGACCACCGCGTCGAGCTCATCGGCATCTCGGTCGACTCGAAGTTCACCCTGCGCGCCTGGGCCGAGCAGGAGGGCTACGACTTCAGCCTGCTCGCCGACTTCTGGCCGCACGGCGAGATCGCCAAGGAGTACGGCGTCTTCCTCCCCGAGAAGGGCTTCGCCAACCGCGCGACCTTCCTGATCGACGAGTCGGGCATCATCCGCGCCTCCTTCATCACCGCGCCGGGCGAGGCCCGTTCCATCGACGCCTACCGCGCCGCGTTGGATCAGCTGCCCGTCCGCGTCGGCTGACGCCGCAGCCTTCGCTAAACTGGGGCGGCACCCGGGCCTTTAGCTCAGCTGGTAGAGCGCCACGTTTACACCGTGGATGTCGTCGGTTCGATCCCGGCAGGGCCCACCTCTCGCCCCGATTCGTGTTCTCGATTTGGACCGAATGTGGGGAATGGAGCTCGCTTTCCCCACATTCGGTCCAAATCGCCCGTCTCTCAGGCCAGGCGGCCGGTGGCGTCGAGGGCTATCGTCGCGTCGATGCCGATGCGGTCCAAGAACTGCTCGTCGTGGCTCACGATGAGCAGCGCGCCACGGTAAGCGTCGAGCGCCTCGGCCAGCTGCTCCACGCTCGCGATGTCGAGGTTGTTCGTCGGCTCGTCCAGCACCAGGAGCTGCGCCGGCGGTTCCGCCAGGAGCAGGCGGGCGAGCGAGACCCGGAACCGCTCGCCGCCCGAGAGGGTGCGCACCGGACGGTCCGGGGCCCCGCCGCGCAGCAGCAGCCGGGCGAGCTGGTTGCGGACGTCGCCCGGCGCCGACCGGGGAGCCACGGCGCGCACGTTGTCGATCGCGCTCACGTCGTCGTCCAGGCCGTCCAGCCGCTGAGGCAGGTAGCCCACACGGTCGACGAACAGCTCCGCCTCCACCAGCGAGGGCGCCGAGGAGGCGCCGCCCAGCAGCCGGTCGATCAGGGTCGACTTGCCTGCGCCGTTGGGGCCGACCAGGGCCACGCGCTCCGGCCCCTGGATCACGATGCTGCGCCCGTCGCCGCGGAACTCCGCGATGCGGCGCCCGCGCGGCACGTCGGGATCGGGCAGTACGAGGTGGATGTGCTCCTCCTCCCTCACGCGTGCGTCTGCGGCGTCCAGCGCCACCTGCGCGCTGCGCACCTTGTCGTCGAGCGTCCCCCGGAGCGACCCGGCCGACGCCTGGGCCTTGCTCGCCCGGGCGCCCGCGAGGATCTTCGGGATTCCGCCGTCGCGCTGGGTCTTGGCCCCGGTGCGCTCGCGCCGGGCGAGCTTCACCTCGGCCTCGGCTCGCTGGCGCTTCTCGACCTTCAGCGTCTGCTGCGCGGAGCGCGCCGCCTGCACCGCGGCCTCCTGCTCGCCCTCCTGGTGCTCCTTCCAGGCGCTGTACGGGCCGCCGAACGACGTCAGCCGGCCGGCGTGCAGCTCGGTCGTGGTGTCCATGCGTTCGAGCAGCTCCCGGTCGTGGCTGACGACGACCAGGGTGCCCGGCCACTCGTCGACGAGCTCGCCCAGCATCGCCCGGGTCGGCCGATCGAGGTTGTTCGTCGGCTCGTCGAGCAGGGTGACCTGTGTGCGCGCGATCCGGAGACCGGTGAGGGCGATGAGCATGGCCTGGCCGCCGGACACCTCGGCGACGCGCCGATCGAGGTCGGAGGCCGCGAAGCCGATGCGGTGGAGGGCCTCGTCGGCGCGCGCCTCGACATCCCAGTCGTCGCCGATGGTGTCGAAGTGCCGCGGATCGACGTCTCCGGCCTCGACGGCGGCGATCGCTCCGAGCACGCGATCGATGCCGAGCAGTTCGGCGATCGTCGTCTCGCTGCGCAGCGTGAGGTTCTGCGCGAGGTAGCCGACATCGCCGACGGTGTCGATGCGGCCGCCGGTGGGCTGGAGGAGTCCGGCGACGAGCCGGAGCAGGGTGGACTTGCCCGCCCCGTTGCGGCCGACGAGTCCGGTACGACCGGGCGTGAAGGTGCCGCTGACGCCGGCGAGCGAGACCGCGCCGTCCGGCCACTCGAAGGAGACGTCGTGGAGGGTGATGGATGGTCTGCTGGACATGGTGGATCTGGACATGGAGAGCTCTCTGCGCGACCCGCTGGCGTGCGGCGGGTGAAGGTGTCGAGGGCGCGCGACGGCACGACGGCAGGGAGCCGACGGGGAGGCCGCGCGGAACGGGGCGACGGAGCGGCGCCCCGCCGACGGTCGACGCCGAAGCGGCGGACTCGGATCGGGAGGCGGCCCGGGAAGGGGCGGTCACCGGCGCGGGAGCAGCCCTCCCGCGGGTGGAAGCCACCGGCGCACCGGTGGCTAGAGTCTGTCGACCTCGATCTCCATGCCTGAAGCCTAACAGCCGGCGGTGGCTAGACTCGCGGCATGCCCGAGGGAGCGTACCGCTGGTTCGTCTACGCCGAGCTCGCTCTCGCGCTGGTGACCTTCGTCGCGCTGTGCTTCGTCGTCGCTCCGTACGGCGGCAGGCACGGCCGCTCCGGCTGGGGTCCGACGGTGCCGGCGCGCGTGGGTTGGATCGTGATGGAGAGCCCGGCGTCGGTGCTCTTCCTGGTCTTCTACCTGCTGGGGGAGCACCGCGGCGAGCTCGTCCCGCTGCTCTTCCTCCTCCTCTGGCAGGCGCACTACGTGCAGCGGGCGTTCGTGTATCCGCTGCTCATGCGCTCGGGCTCGCGGATGCCCGTGGCGGTCATGCTGCTGGCGATCCTGTTCAACCTCCTCAACGCCTGGGTCAACGCGCGCTGGATCTCGGAGTACGGCACGTACCCCGTGGCCTGGTTGGCGGATCCGCGGTTCTGGATCGGCGTCGTCCTGTTCGCGGGAGGCTACCTGCTCAACGTGTCCTCGGACCGCATCCTGCGCCGGCTTCGCGGCGACGGCTCCGGCGGCTCCGGCGGGTCCGCCAGTTCCGGCGGGTACCGCATCCCGTACGGCGGCGGGTTCCGCCTGGTCTCGAGCCCGAACTATCTCGGCGAGATCGTGGAGTGGACGGGCTGGGCGGTCATGACGTGGTCGCTCGCGGGCGCATCGTTCGCGCTCTACACGATCGCGAACCTGGCGCCGCGCGCGATCGCGAACCACCGGTGGTACCGCGACACGTTCCCCGACTATCCGGCGGACCGGCGGGCCCTGCTGCCGTACGTGCTGTAGCCGCGCCGATGACGGTGGCCGGACGTAGGGTGGCCGCGTGCCGGAGAACGTCGAGCAGTGGTGGGCGCGCCGCCAGTGGTCCAAGGGGGCCGCGGTGCCCTACGCCATCGGGCGCTATCGGCCCGACTGGGAGCGGTATCCGACGCTCGTGCGGCAGTACCATCCCGACCTCAACCACGGCATCGTCCTGACGCAGGTGCCCCCCGCCGCCGACGTCTACCTGCTCTGGGAGTGCGACTCCGGGCACCGGTTCATCGCGACGCCCGCCGAGCAGCGGGCGCGGCCCCGGGGCACGCGCCGCCGCTCGGCCTGGTGCCCGTTCTGCTCGGAGGCGGCCGCTCCGCGACGGGTGCGCCCGGCCGCCGACCCGGAGAGCCGGCCGCACGTGTGCGGGCACGCCCGGGACCCGCGCCGCCTGGAGAGCGACCCGGACGACGACCGCTGCTGGCTCTGCCGCCGGCTCGACCGCACCAGCATGACGCGCGAGCAGCTCGTGGCCCTCGCCGCACCGGGTTCCCGCATCTCGGTGTCCGCGGAGAACAGCTCGGCCGCGACCCACTCGTGGCAGTGCGCCGAGGGGCACCCGGCGTTCCGCGCGAGCATCGAGCGGATCATCGACGGCCGCCGCTGCCCGGTCTGCCGTCACGCCCGGGAGGGTGCTGGCGCACTCCCGGTCGGGACCGCGTTCCACAGCCGGTACGCGCCCAGGCCGGCCTCCGCGGCCGAGCCCGAACTCAAACGCCTGCTCGCGGACCGGCTCGACGTCGATCTGTCGCTCAACGCCGTGCGGGTCGCGCGCCCGTTCCACTCCCATCTGGAGGTGTGGCCGGACATCCTCATCCCCGAGCTCCAGGTGGCGATCGAGTACGACACGACCGGCCGGCACGGGCTCGAGCACGTCGGTCCGCGTGAGGTCTCCGACCGCAGCAAGGACCGTCTGCTGCGCGCCGCGGGATGGGAGGTGGTGCGGGTGCGCTGCGGCAGGCTCCAGCCGCTCGGACCCTACGACGTGGTGCCGGGAGGGGTGTCGGCGAAGGTCGCCGACCGCATCCTGGACCGCCTCGGCGAGATCCGCGGCGAACTGCTCGTCGCGGCCTACCGTCGCTGAAGTTGCCACTCGTGCAGGGCAGGGCCGCTGGCTACGCTGGAGCCGAACCGACCGGACGAAGGAGACCCCGATGCCATCGACGCTCAACCCCTACCTCAACTTCCGCGGGCAGGCCCGCGAGGCCATGGACTTCTACGCCGGCGTGTTCGGCGGAGAGGTCACCCGCAGCACGTTCGCCGAGTTCCAGGTGAGCCAGGAGCCCTCCGAAGCCGAGTGGATCATGCACTCCCAGCTGACGACGCCGGCCGGGTTCACGCTGATGGCGGCCGACGTGCCCTCCCACATGGACCTCAACCCCGGCTCCACGATCTCGGTCTCGCTCAGCGGCGACGACGAGGCGGAGCTCACCGGCTACTACGAGAAGCTGGTCGACGGCGGCACGGTCATCGAGCCGCTGTCGAAGGCGCCCTGGGGCGACAGCTTCGGCATGGCGGTCGACCGCTTCGGCACCCAGTGGCTCGTCAACATCTCCGGAGCAGCCGCGCAGGGCTGACGCCCCGCCGGGAGGTGATGGCCGATGTGCCGCTGGCTCGCCTACTCGGGGGAGGCCTTGAAGCCCTCCGTGCTCATCCTGGACGCGCAGCATTCACTGGTCGCCCAGTCGCTCAACTCGCCGCTCGGCGCGGAGACGGTCAACGGCGACGGGTTCGGCTTCGGCTGGTACCCCGAGGGGTCGGTGGCCGGCAGCAGGCCTGCGCTTTTCCACAGCATCGAGCCGGCCTGGAACGACGAGAACCTGCGTGAGCTGACCAAGTCGATCGCCAGCCCGATCTTCTTCGGCCATGTGCGTGCCGCCGGTGGTCCGCCGATCCAGCGGACGAACTGCCACCCGTTCCGCCACGAGAACTGGATGTTCATGCACAACGGGTTCCTGAGCGGGTTCGAGGCGATGAAACGCGATCTGACCTTCGCGGTGGACCCGTCGCTCTACCCGCTCATCCGCGGGACCACCGACTCCGAGGTGCTCTTCTACCTCGCGCTCACCCTGGGGCTGCAGGACGACCCCGTCGGAGCGTTGGGCCGCGCGGTGCGCCGCGTCGAGCAGGTCGGCAAGGAGAAGGGGATCGCCTTCCCGATGCAGGGCACGATCGCCCTCTCGGACGGGGCGACGCTGTGGGCCTTCCGCTACTCGACGTCGCATCGCAGCCGCACGCTGTTCCACTCCGTGGCCATCCCGGCACTGCGTGAGATGTACCCGGAAGCCGATCGCCTCCACCTGTTCGGAGACCACGCCAAGGTGGTGGTCTCCGAGCCCCTGAACGACCTGCCCGGTGCGTTCGTGGAGGTGCCGGAGTCGACGGTCGCGATCCTCGACGACTCCGGCTACCACCACGAGCAGTTCCTCGACGGCGGCGAGTGACGGGAGGTCAGTCCTCGCCGAGCACCCGGCGCACGAACGCGTCCACCCGTTCGCGCAGGGTGTCGATGCGCTGCAGCCGCGCCGCCTCCACATCGAAGCCGATGTAGGCGGTCGCCGGCCGCTTGCGCGCGTTGACCGAGCACTCGAAGCCGGCGCACACGAGGGTGCCGAGGGTGTTGCCGTCGCGTCCGGCCTTGCCCGCGCGCTTGGCGATGAAGAACACGACCTCGTTCGGGAGGTGCACGTCTTCGCACCAGGAACACTGCGGCCGCGCGCGGACCGAGCCCTCGGCGCGGCGCAGCAGCACGCCGACCGGTTCGCCGTCGATCTCGGCGACCACGTAGCCGACGTTCGGGAGCTTGCGGTCGCGCCAGCCGAGGAAATCGATGTCGTCCCAGGCGACGGCATCGAGGTCGGGGAGCGCGAGCTCCTTGCGCTCGCGCTGGGAGGCGTTGACGAAGGACGCGCGGATGCGCGCGTCGGTGAGGGGATGCATGAGTGTGCCTTACGTGTAGAGAGAGCTGTCCTGTGGAGCGGGCGCGCAGAAGCGCACCCGGTGGTGCCGGGTGGGGACGGGGCTATCTCACGCCGGCGCGCAGGGCGCCGACGACCTCCAGACGCCCGGAGGGCCGAAGGGGAGGGGTGGAAGACACGACGACGAGCATACGCCCCCTCGGTGGACAGGTGCTCCCGTCGGTGGTCGGCGGGAGAATGGGCGCCATCCAGCGAGAGGAGACATCATGTCCGGCCTTCCCACCCCTGTCGACCCGCCCGCACTCGTCCGCAGCCCGGCCTTCGCCCAGGGGATGATCGCACCCGCCGGGCCGACCCTCTACGTCGGCGGCCAGAACGGCATCGACGGCAACGGCGTGCTGCGCGAGGGCCTCGGTCCGCAGACGGAGCAGGCGCTGCGCAACGTGCTCGCCGTGCTGGAGGCGGCGGGGTCCGGGCCGGAGTTCGTCGTGAAGCTCACCATCCACCTCGACCCGTCCGTCGATCCCACCGACGCCTACGCCGCGACCGGGGCGGTCTGGGGCGCCCACCGCACCGCGGTGACGGTGCTCGCTGTCGCTCCGGCCAATCCCGGAGCCCTGGTCGAGATCGAGGCGGTGGCCGTGCTCCGCGACTGAACGGCGTAGGGTCGCGTCGTGGACGAAGACGACAGCAGAGCGCGCGACGTCGCGCCGGAGCACCGCTGGCCCGCCGTGATCGCGACGCTCCTCGCACTCGCCTCCTACGCCTTCCTCCCGAGCGTCGTGCCGGCCCTCGAGCGGTACCTCGTCGTCGGTGTCTGCCTGCTCATGCTCGTCGCGCTCGTCGTCTACAACCCGCATCGGCTGTCTCGGGAGTCGCGGTGGTCGCGGTGGCTGGAGTTCGCCCTGGCGCTGCTGATCCTGGTGGCCAACCAGGTCGCATTCGTCGAGACCGTCATCCGCCTGCTGAACAAGAGCGGCAACGGGTCCGAGATCCTGCTCGCGTCCGTGCAGGTCTGGGTGACCAACGTGATCGCGTTCGCGCTGGTGTTCTGGGTGATGGACCGCGGCGGCCCGGTCTCCCGGGTGACCCGGCCACGGCACGCGCTGCCGCTCGCCGACTTCCGCTTTCCGCAGGACGAGGACCAGGACACGGTCGAGGAGGTGGCACGCGGGTCGAGCCGGACGCTCGACTGGGGGCCCAACTACATCGACTACTTCTACAGCTCGCTGTCGAACTCGATGGCCTTCAGCGCCACCGACGCGATGCCCCTCTCGCACCGGGCGAAGCTCCTGATGGCGCTCGAGTCGTTCTCGGGCTTCGTGCTGCTCGCCCTGGTGATCGCCCGGGCGGTGTCGCTGATCGGCTGACGCCCTCAGGCGTCAGTCGAGCCCGCGCGCGATCATGCTCTCGCCGGCGGCGACAACCGCCTCCTGCCAGGTGCGGGGCCGGAACCCGAGGATGTCGCGCGCCTTCTCGCACGACACCTTCTTGCGGTAGCCGAGCTCCGCGGCCATCGGGCGCATCCCCGGGTTGCTCTCGGCGGCGGCCCGCACGGCCTCCGAGGGAAGCATCGCAGTCGGAATCCTCGGGGCGCGGTCGCCGAGTGCCGCACGGAGCTCGGCTCCTACATCGGCGAGCGGCACCGCGTCCTCCTGGCTGGTCAGCAGGAAGCGCCGGCCCGCCGCGTCCGCTGCGGTCAGCGCGGCGATGTGCGCCGCGGCGACGTCGCGCACGTCGACGAAGGGCACGGCGACATCGGGATAGCCCGGCAGCTCGCCCGTCAGCACCCGGCGCACCAGATGGTTCGCGCCCGAGATCCCGTCGCCGAGGAGCGGTCCGACGACGGCGACCGGCAGCATCGTGACGAGCTCGGTGTCGCCTCCTTCTGCCGCGATGACGTCCCAGGCCGCACGCTCGGCCAGCACCTTGCTGCGTCCGTAGGCGTCCATGCCCGGCCCGTCGAGCACCGACCAGTCCTCCTCGGTGAACGCGCGCTCGAGCGGGGGATGACCGAACCCGGCGGCGTGGAAGGCCGACGTGACGACGATGCGCGGCACCCCCGCGTCCCGTGCGGCGCGGAGGGCCCGCAGGGTCCCTTCGCGCGCCGGGGCGATGACCTGCTCCTCGTCGTCCACCGGCCCGAGGTGCACGGGCGACGCCACATGGAGCGCGCCGTCGACGCCCTCGACGGTCGCCGGCCAGCCGGCGTCGTCGAGCAGGTCGGCGGCCACGAACTCCAGAGCGTCGTCGCGGGTCATCCCCGCCTCCCGGAGCGTGGCCCTGACCTGGGATTCACGATCCAGCGAGCGCAGCGTCGCCCGCACCGATGCACCGCTGTCGAGGAGCTGCAGGATGATGTGTCCGGCGATGAAGCCGGAGCCTCCGGTGACGAGGATGCGCGGTGCGGTCATGGTCTGTCCCTTCGAGATGTGCTGACAGTCCGATCGTTCCCCTGCGGGGCGTGTCGATCCAGTGCTCCCGTGACACTGGTACCGCCAGGGGCAGGCACGGCGCGGGTGCGGTGGGTAGCGTGGGCGCATGGACGGCGAGCAGAACCCGGGTGATCTGAACCTGTTGGGGGAGTTCCTCCGTGCCCGGCGAGAGCTGGTCTCGCCCGGGACGGTGGGCATCCCGGTGCACGGCACCCGGCGTGTGGCGGGCCTGCGGCGGGAGGAGGTCGCGATGCTCGCCGGTATCAGCGCCGAGTACTACCTGCGGCTCGAGCAGGGCCGCGACCGCAACCCGTCGGGGCAGGTGCTGCGGTCGGTCGCACGCGTGCTGCAGCTCGACGACGAGGCCACCGCGCACCTGCTGGGTCTCGTGCGCGCCGACGACCTGCCGCGGCGCCCGCGGCGCACGCGGGCGGAGTCCCTGCCCGCCGGAATCGCCGCGCTCGTCCCGCAACTGCCGTTCCCCGCGTTCGTGGAAGGACGGTACCTCGACGTGCTGACCGCGAACCCGCTCGCCACCGCGCTCTCGCCACGTCTCGTCGCCGGCCGCAACCGGATGCGCGACGTCTTCCTCGATCCGGCCGAGCAGGCGCTCTTCCCCGACTGGGAGGCGGCGTCGGCCGTGCTGATAGCCGGGTTCCGCCGGTCGGTCGGAGCCGACGCCGACGACGCGCGCGTCGTCGAACTGGTCGGCGAGCTCTCGATCGCGAGCCCGGCCTTCCGCCGGCTGTGGAGCCGCCACGACGTGCGCGAGAGGCAGGGCGGCACCCTGACGTTCGAACATCCCGTGGTCGGCGCTCTCAGCGTGCACCGAGAGAAGCTGCAGGTGACCGGGACGGACGGGCTCGTCCTCGTGCTCTACCACCCGGCGACGGTGGAGGCGGGGGAGAAGCTCGCCCTGCTCGGGTCGCTGCAGGCGACTATCGTGGTTCGAAAGACGGCTGGGAGGCCACATGCGTGAGATCGTCGATTTCGTGACCGTGTCGACGGCGGGGCTGGAATCGAGCCCGGTGGCGGACGCGCTCGCGGGCCTCCGGGCCAACGAGGCGCGCTACTACAAGAACAAGTACGACCACGACTTCGCGGTCGGCCCGGCCGCGGAGGAGACCGAGGCCGTCGAGCGCCTGACCCGCGTGCTGGCGGAGGAGCGCGACATCCACATCGCCTCCCGCCCGCTGGAGGCAACGACGTTCGAGGTCGACGGGCTGCGGATGGACTACGTGTTCTACGAGTCCGGGCTCGCGATCAACGTGATGTACGCGATCGACCCGGCGGGCAAGCGCGCCGTCGGCTTCAAGCTCTCGCAGGGCATGGAGGTGCCGGCTGAGCTCGCGGAGCGCTTCAAGTTCGCCCGTCAGCGCTCGAAACTCGCCGGCGAGATCCGCGGGTCGTTCTTCGTGATCAAGGGCGAGTACTGACCGTCGGGTCCGCCGGAGCGGATCCCGTGGAGCCCGCGGCGGTTGCGGTGCGCGCGGTGTACTTGATGGTGGCGACGATCGCGGCGATCGGCACTCCCCAGTTCAGGATCACGACGAGCCCGGGGAACGCGGCGCCCGAACCGACCAGCGCGGACGCCAGCAGGTGCCCGACGGACATCGCCAGCACGGCCAGGCCCCACATCAGGCTGATCCGTCGGTTTGTCGCGACGAACCGCAGACTCCTCCAGTACTGCTTCGCGACACTCTGACGCGCGTAGGCGGCCGTGAACGGTGCGAAGGGCGCTGTACCGAGGATGAACAGGGCCAGCAGCAGGGTGGCGAGCCCGCGCCCGTAGTCACCGACGAAGGCGACGACCGGCGGCGCGGCGAGGAATCCCACGAGCGCCAGGCCACCGAGGATGACCACTCCGGCGGCGGGGACCGCCTTCACCCCGCCGCGGAGGTCGAGGAGCACGGCCGCGATCGCCGCCGCCATCCCGATCAGCGCCGCCGGCCCGACCGGCATGGCTGTCGCGAGGAGCTGGAACAGCGCGAACGGGATCAGTCCCAGGACGATCCGGAGGGGGCTCATGCGCGTGCCAGCCGGCTGTCGAGCCAGTCGAGCATGCGCTGCGCGGTCACGGTGCGCGCCAGCGGCTGGCAGTGCCCGTCCGCGCCCTCGGCAGCGGTGAACCGCGCGAGCGTCGACACGCCGGGTGCGTACTGCGCGAGCTCGTCCGCCTGCCCGGGCCAGAACTGCTCGCTCTCGGGATCGGTGATGAAGACGGGCGTCGTGATGCGGCCGGCCTCCTCCGGCGTGATGCGGTACGCCCGCACCGCCTGGATGGTCTCGGCGTAGCCCGTCGTCCCGTAGGGCCGGGCACGGAACTGCCAGGTGCGCGCGGTGCCGGGGGAGAGCTTCAGCCCGAGCGCCATCTCCGCGTCGAACTTCTCGGTCTGACCATCGTCGAGCGCCTTCAGCAGGACCTTCGGGAGATGCCCGGTCCAGGAGGTCGACACGTCGACGACACCGGGATCGGTGATCGCCGCAGCGAAGCGGTGCTCGAAGACGAGCGCACGGGCGACCCAGTAGCCGCCCTGGCTGATGCCGTAGAGGCCGATGCGCGACGGGTCGACGCCCTGCTGGCGCGCGACGAAGTCGTAGACCGGTGTCAGCACGTTCTCCCAGTCGGGGCGGAAGAACGAGTTGCGTTCGAAGAGCTGCGACTGCTGTCCCGGCCCGTCGAAGACCAGCACGGTGTAGCCGCGCTTCACCGCGGGCGACACGCAGGTCGCCCAGAGGGCCGCGAGCGACCCGTCGCTGCCGTTCACCGCGACCAGGGTGGCGCCGTTGGCCTGCGCGTCCTGGGACGGACGGAACAGGTAACCGGGCAGGGAGCCGAGCCCGAACGGGATGTCGACGCGCTCGGCGCGCACGGCGGTGAGCGACACGAACGACTCCCAGGCCGCACGCTGCGCGCGGAAGGTGGTGCCGAGCTCGTCCGAGTCCGGCAGGGCGCTCAGCGCGTTCACGGCGACGCCGAAGTAGGTCGACGCGCGCAGGTACGCCTCTGCGGCGCTGACCCGATGCCCGGCCTGTGCGGCCTCGTCGGCGACCGCTGCGGTGCGGGTGGCCAGGTCGTTCCAGGCGGCGAACCAGGCCGCGTGACCGTCCTTGCCGATTCCGGCCGTTGCCGCGAGAACCTCACCGGGTTCGGTGGCACCCTCGACGGCGAGACCCAGCGCGGTGCGGATCTCGAAGTCGTGGTCGGGGTCGGGGGAGAAGGGGGCGATGGTGTGCTTCATGGGGACTCCTCGGGTCAGGTGTTCGGGTGGTGCGCGCGGCTGAGGTCAGGGATTCAGGCGACGCGGACGGGCTCGGCGTGCGTGGACTCGGCGTCGGTGGTGTCGGTCTCGCGCCCGACGGCGATCGCATGCCAGATCACGAAGGCCAGGCCGACCAGGTTGATGACGATGTCGGAGATCAGCAGCAGGCCGGTGTTGTTCGCCGCGTAGTCATGGTTGGCGATCATCTGGTACACGTGGCCGCCTGCTGCTCCGAGGCCGAAGATCACCGTCGCGATGACGACGGCGGCCTTGCCGATGAGAGGGGCCATCCGGCGGCCGAGGATGAAGGCCATCACACCGACCCCGAGACTGCTGACGGCGAGCTCCCACTGGAACGGGCTCTGCGCCCAGCCGATGGTCTTGGCGGCGTAGTCGCCGAAGACGGAGTGCATCACGAAGTTCACGGTCTGCGCGACGCCGACGCCCCAGATCACGAAGGAGTTGAGGAAGGTGCCGCTGACGAACTCGGCGCTGCGCGGCCCGCGATGGGCGAGCACGCGCACCAGGGCGACGATGAGTCCGACGACGAAGAGGGTGGTCATGTAGTTGCCGATGAGTCCGGCGATGATGTCCGCGATCATGGGGAGGCCTTTCGGTTATGGAAGAGGGATGCCTCCAGTCTCCCGAGCGGCGCGGCCGGACCGACTGTGCGAAGTGCACAGTCCTCCGCCTAGGTGTCGCCCCGGCGAGCGGCGTCGACGAGTTCGTGCCGGGAGTTCGTCCCCGTCTTCGCGTAGATGCGCGACAGGTGGAACGAGACCGTGGATCGTGTGATGAAGAGCTCCTTGGCGACCTGGGAGTAGCTCAGCCCTTCGAGGATCAGCGCGGCGACCTCCCGCTCCCGATCGCTCAGCTCGCCGAGCACGGACGCGGCGGGCGCACTCGCTCCGGGTTCCGAGCCGGCGACGGCCGGGAGGCTGTCGGCCAGGAGGTCGGCACCGAGATCCCGGAGGGCGTCGTCGGCCGATCGACGCAGCGCCGTCGCCTGCGGTCCCGTCGGTGTTCGGACGGCCGCGTCGTACCGGAGGAGCGCGTCGATCGCGGGGAGCGCGGGCACGCCCCGCGTCGCGATCCGGGTGAGCTGTGCCGCGCCGTCCGGGGTCCGGTCGGCGCGGGCCTCCAGCCAGTCCGCGACGACGTCCGACCACGGCGGGGGATCGACCGTCCGCAGGAGGGCCGCCCATCGGGGCGCCGCCTCCGGTTCTCCCGCCCACTCGGCTCCGATTCCCTGCGCCACGTACCAGAGGTGCGGGACCTGCTCGGCCGCCCAGTCGTCCGGCGAGCCGAGGTCGCGGGTGCGGCCCGCGAGCCACCCCGCCCGCTCCTCATCCGTGCCCAGGTAGGCGAGCGTGAGCACGTCCACGATGTCGCCGGCGTGCACGGCGGCCGGCTGCGGTCCGTCGACACGGATGCGCCGCGCCGCGGCGAGCGCCGCCCGCGCGCGTTCCGGCTCCCCGGCGACGACCGCGGCCAATGGTTCGATGGCGGCAGTGAGCGGGGCCGCATGCCGCAGGCGGCCCGCCCGCGAGAGGTCGATCATCATGGCCGCGCGCGGCCACTGGCCGTTGACGAAGTGGGCGAACCCCTGCAGGGCGTGAAACACGCCGTCGGTGAAGTCCATCAGCCCGTCGCCGAAACGGGAGGTGACCAGGCTCAGATCACCGATCGCCTCCTCGGGCATCCCGGTCAGCGACATCACGGCGCCACGCCATGCCAGCCCGACCGTCCCTTGCGGAGTGGAGGCCATCTGCGCGCGGTCGACCGAGAGCAGACCGGGGAGCGACATCCGCTCCTCGACCGGGGCGACCCGCTGGGCGGCCTGTCCCTGGGCGAGTGCGAGATATCCCTGCACAGCCGGATCGGCGACCGGGCCGCTGCGGGCGGCGGCGAGGTCGTCGAGGGCGCGCTGCGCCGACCTGCCGGAGGCGACGAGCGACCACGCACGCAGCACGCGGGCCCGGTAGGCCGTGAGCGGATCGAACGCGTCCAGGTCGTCCTCCGTCAGGGTGTCGAGCAGATCGCTGGACTGCACGAAGCGCTTCTCGGCCGCGAGTTTCGCGCCGGCGACGAACCGTCCGCGCGGTGCGAGCGAGACGTCGTCGGCGGTGACCGTGACGTCCTCCAGATCGAGGGCGAGGATGGACTCGAAGTCGGCCTCCAGCGTGTCCGCCGTCGACACGCCGGGGTCGGAGTCGAGGTGCGCCGCCTGCCTGCGGAACCGGGACGCCTCGCGGTAGCGCGAGCGCTCGTGGAGTGCGTCGGCGAACATCCGCAGGTCGAGGGCGAGTCCGTCGTCGGCCCCGCGGGCGGCGGCGACGCGATGCCGGAGCCGGTCACCGGGGTTCGCCACGCGAGCGGCCGCGACCGAGTGCATGCGGTCGCGCGTGGCCGGTGGGATGTTGTCGTAGACCGCTGCGCGCACGACGCCGTGGAAGATCCGGGCGCGAGGCATCGGCCCCGTCCGGTCGACGATCACGAGCCGATCGCGCGTGAGCAGGTCGAGCGCCGGTGCGATGTCGGGCACGTCCGCGACGGCGCTCAGGACGAAGGTCTCGGCGCCGTCTCCGCCGAGCACGGCGATCGCGCTGAGGGTGGCGACCGCATCCGGGTCGAGCCGGGCCAGGCGCTCGCCCATGGTCGCGACCAGCTCGCTCGACGCCGGGAGCTCGTTGCGCTCGGCGAGGGCGGCCAGCTCGGCTGCGGGGTGCTCGTGCAGCAGTGACCGCAGGAACAGCGGGCTGCCCCCGGTGTGGGCGCGCAGGGCCTGAGCGAGCTCGGGTGATGCCTCCGGTGCGGTCTCCCGGATCAGCTCGAGCGTGGCGTCGTCGTCGAGCCCGTCGAGTCTCACACGGACCACGGAGGGCGCGTCGGCCAGCCGCGCCGACCAGCGCGCGTGGCGCGACCCGGCCGGCCGATGGGCGGCGACGACCAGTACGCGGTCGCCGGCCATCCGATCCATCAGCACGCCCACGGCGTCGAGGGACTCGGGGTCGGCCCAGTGCAGGTCGTCCAGGACGATCACGATCGGGTCGTCGTCGGTCAGGACGTCGAGCGCAGCTCCGAGCGTACGCGACGCGCTGAGGGCGTTCGCCGGCAGGCCGGCCGTCTCGACGCCGAGCTGCTCCAGCAGACCGAGCGGGTCGGACTGCGTGTCCTCGTACGCGGTCGCGCGCAGCGTGGCCCCGCCCGGGAAGCGCTGGGCGACCGCGCGCGCCAGCTGCGTCTTGCCGAACCCCGCCAGGCCTTCGATGTCGAGGATGGTCGGGGTTCCGGAGGCCGCTCGCGCGACGGCCTCGTCCACTGCCGCTTCGACCCCCGCCGACCAGTACACGCGTGCCTCTCGCTGCCGCTCACCGGTGCGGTGCCGCGATCGCACCACCGCTCTCAGGCCGATTGTAGCGATTCAGTCGCGGGCGTCCAGGGCAGGATCCGCGGGATCCAGCAGCGCACGTTGGCGCGGTAGCGTGCGAACTCCGCGCCGAAGCGCTGCTCGAGGTCCGCCTCCTCGAACGGCCGCACCAGCAGGTTCCAGACCAGCGAGCCGATGAGCGCGTAGACGACGACCATCCACGACTGGAGCACCAGCCCGACCGCCACCGCCTGCACGATCCCGGCCAGTGCCATCGGATTGCGCACCCAGCGGTACGGCCCAGCGACCACGAGCAGATTCGGCATCGCGGCCGGCAGGGGAGTGCCGTCGCCGAGCGCCGACATGATCGCGCCCGACCAGATTCCGAGGGCGCTGGCCAGTGCGAGGACCACCAGCCCCGTCACGACCGCACCCGGAGGGAAGCTCATGTGGAAGCCCCAGCGCTCCTCGAGGAATGCGATCACGGCGGGCAGGGCAGCCAGGAAGAAACCCCAGAACGCGGCGATCTGCGCGAACGTCGCCACGACATGCGCGGCGGCGGACCTGCGTGCGGTCGCGGGACGGAACCGGAACGGCCCGCTCACGACCCATTCGGCCGGGAGGCGGCCCAGAACGACCGAGCACAGCGCGAGCACGGAGAGTCCGGATGCCGCCAGCATCAGCAGGACACCCCATCCCGCCGCACCGGTGACCGTCGCGTAGACGCCGAGCCCGACGGTCACGAGGATCGTCCAGCCGGTCGCGACGACGGCGGCCACCCGGCTGCCAAATGCGGCGACCGCCGAGGAGACGACGAACAGGGGGATGTCCAGAACCGCGACGACGAGCGGTTCCAGCCCGCCGAGAGTCGCGTTCCGCACCGGGGGCGACAGGAACACGGCGATCCACCACGCGCCGCCCGCCGCCGCCTGCAGCGCGAAGTACGCCCTGCCCCAGCGGCGCGGTACGGCGAACGAGACCCCCATCGGCCTCATTCTCCCCGGGGCGGACAGGGCGTCGCAACACGCCCGTTCGCGGGTGCCGACACGCGCGGTAGTGAGCAGATCAGGTGGTGCGCGTCCCGAGGAGGGTGCCCGATGCGAGGACGTGCCCGTCGACCGCGGCGGGCAGCTGGGACGTGCCGGCGACCTGGCCGAGGTCGACGACGGCGTCGAGCGCGTAGAGGTGGAACCGGTAGCGGTGCGGGCCGTGGCCGGGCAGCGGGCGCGGCCCGGCGTACTGTGCGCGACCGAAGCGGGTGGGGAGGAAGCGGACGCGCGGGTCGTCGGTGCGCAACGCGCCCTCCGCGAGACCGCCCCTGGTCGGGGCGAAGGCGACGACCGTGTGCAGGCCGGGCGTGCCGCCGGGGATGTCGAGGTCCTCCATGACCAGGAGCAGGTCCGCCGTCTCCGCCGGCACGGCACTCCACTCGAGCGCGGGACTGATGTTGGCGCCGATCAGCGGGCCGCAGTGCTTGGCGGGGATCACCTCGCCGTCGGCGAAGGAGGGGGAGGTGAGTGCGAGCCGTGTGGACGTCGCGAACGCGGGGTCTTCGGCGAGGCTCAGCGCTTCGTCGGGCCGCCGGTTGCGCAGCGCCCGGCCCAACGGGACGAAGAGGGCTTCGACGGGGTGCATGGTGCTCCTGTTCAAGAATCGGCGAGACGGAGGAGGAGAGGTGCGACGTGTGCGATGCTCGCGCGCTCGGCCGGGGTGAGCTCGGCCAGGCGGCCGTTGAGCCAGTCCTCCCGGTGCAGGCGCGAGGCCGTCGCCGCGGCGGCGCCGTGCTCGGTGAGGCGGAAGATGACCGTTCGACGATCCGCCGTGCCGCGTGATTTGGCCACGAACTCCGACTGCTCGAGCCGCCGCATCGTCTGGCTCATCGAGCCGAGCGTCACGTGCGCGGCCGCGGCCAGCTCGCTGAGGCTCAGCTCGCCGCGCTTCGACAGCACCATGAGCACGAGCAGCGCGGCATCGGAGACCTCGCCGTCCGCCCGCTCCGAGCGGAACCGACTGTAGAGCCGGCTGACGGCGCGTCGCAGTTCTGCGCCCACCTCGCCGATGTCGTCGGTCATGCCACCTCCATTTACTTAGTACACCATAGCATTAAGATGAGTACTACTAAGCACATTCGACGACGCCCACTGAGCGGATCCACAGGCTCGGGGCATCGCGCTTCCGGATCGGCTGCCTAGGCTGGAGCTGCACGACGCTCCACGCACACGATCGAAGGGTTCGTCACTCATGCGCATCACCATCCTCGGAGGCACCGGTTTCACCGGCACGAACCTCGTCCGGGAGGCCGCCGCACGCGGCCACGATGTCACCTCGTACAGCCGGTCGACGCCCGCCGAGCCCGTCGACGGCTTGCGCTACGAGACGGGTTCCCTGCTCGACGACGCGGTGCGCCGCCGTGCCGTGACGAATGCGGACGTCGTCATCTCCGCCCTGTCGCCGCGCGGCGAACTCGAGGGAGAGCTGCGCGGAATCGATGCCCGCCTGGCCGAGCTCGCCGGCGAGGAGGGGGTTCGGCTCGGGGTGATCGGCGGGTTCAGCGGCCTGCGCCCCGCGCCCGGCGCGCCCCGCTTCGCCGAGGGGGACGACGTTCCTCCCCAGTTCGCCGCAGAGGCACGCGAGATGACCGAGGTGCTCGAGGACCTGCTCGCGTCCGCCCCGGCGGACCTGGACTGGTTCTTCGTCAGCCCCGGCGCCGCGTACGGCGCGTACGTGCCAGGCGAGGCCACCGGCCGCTACCGGATCGGGGGAGAGGTCGCGCTCCTCGACGCCGACGGGCAGTCGGCGATCTCGGGCGCCGACTTCGCCCTCGCGGTCATCGACGAGGTCGAGAAGCACGAGCACCGGCGCGCGCACATCTCGGTCGCGTACTAGACGACACGTCGTGGCCGACGAGACCCCGCTGGCCGGGGGAAACGCATCCGCCGGCGTGGTGCGCTCCGGCGAGACGGTGCGCAAACCCTGGATTGCATCCACGCCGGCCGTGATCGACTACGTCACCCATGTCGGCGCTCACGGCGTGGACGTCCCGCGCCCGCTCGGTCGCGACGGACGCGGGCGCCAGATCATCGAGTTCGTGCCCGGCCGACTCGCGCTCGGCGGCGAACCGCTGGACCACGCCGGGCTGGCGCGCGTCGGGCGGCTGGTGCGCGCGATCCACGACGCGTCCGCGGACTACGCCGCACCGACCGGAGTGAAGTGGGATGTGCTCCTCCCGGCTCCCGAGGCCGATCTGGTCAGTGCCGATGTCCTCGGTGCCAATCTCATCTGTCACAACGACCTGGCCCCGTGGAACCTGATGACGGGGGAGCGATGGGTGTTCATCGACTGGGACGGCGCCGGCCCGAGCACCCGCCTGTGGGACCTCGCCTACGCGGCCCAATCGTTCACGCTCAACGACACGAGCATCCGACCCGACGTGGCCGCCGGACGGCTCGCGGCGTTCGTCGACGGATACGGCGCCGACGCCGCCCTCCGCTCGGCGCTGCCGACCGCCGTGGCCGAGCGAGCCGCCGCGATGCACGACCTGCTGCGCGAGGCGCACGAGACCGGTCGCGAGCCCTGGGGCACCATGTACCTCCACGGGCACGGCGAGCACTGGCGCACGGCAGCGGACTACGCCGCCGCTCACGTGGACGTCTGGCGTCGCGCACTGTGACGGCCAGGGGCGCAGCGGGGGTATGCTTCTGCTCGAACGTGACACGATCCGAGGGGGTGAGCCCGATGCACACACTGTCCATGACGGGCGCTCCTTCGAGTTCACGATCCCGCGACTGACGTAGCCGTCGCAGGGAGCGCCCCGCACTCCCGAGAAAGCTACGACCATGAATCCTTCCCCTCAGAACCACCCGGATCTCCCGCGCACCGCGCTCGTCCTCGGCGGAGGCGGCTCCGCCGGCAACGCCTGGCTCATCGGCGTCATCGCCGGACTGCACGACGGCGGCCTCGACGTGTCCGACGCCGACCTGATCGTCGGCACCTCGGCCGGATCGACCGCCGCGTTGCAGATCACGGGCGCCCCGCCCGCCCGCCTGTACGCCGACATCGTCGACGCGCCTCCTCGGCCGCGCCCCGCTACCGGCGGTGCGCACCGCGGGCCCATCCCGGTCGACCACCTGGCGCGGACAGCCGCGATCATCGCCGCATCGACAGGCCTGGAGGACATGCGCCGCCGGATGGGCGCGGGCGCCGTCGAACTGCTCGATGCCTCCGACGGAACCTGGAACGACCAGTGGCGCGCCACGGTCGCCACCCGGCTCCCGAGTCCGGACTGGCCCGGCCGGCGCATCCTGATCACCGCCGTCGACGCCGACACCGGCGAGCCGGTGGTGTTCGATCGCGCGAGCGGAGTGTCGCCCGTCGACGCGGTGGCGGCGAGCTGCGCCGGCGGCCTGCCCTTCGCCATCGGCGAGCGCCGGTACATCGACGGCGGCTACCGCACGAATGCGGAGAACGCCGACCTGGCGGCCGGAGCTCGGCGGGTGCTCGTGCTCTCGCCGTTCGGCGGACGGTCGCGGCTGCCGCAGGAGTGGGGCGCCTGGCTGGAGGCGCAGCTCACGGAGCTGCGCGCGCGGGGGAGTGAGGTGGACACGATCTACCCCGACGCCGCGTCGCTCGCCGCTTTCGGCGACAACATGATGGACCTGGCGACGCGCATACCGGCCGCCCGCGCCGGGCATGCGCTGGGTCGCTCCCTCGCCGAGACGCTCGGGGCGTTCTGGCGGTAGCCGCACTCCACGCTCGTCCTCCGCTCTCGTCCTCCGCCCTGGCCCTCCCGCGCGGGCGGGGGATGAGGCGGCCCGGCGGAAGAGAACGCAAGAGGTCAGAGCCGAGTAGGCTGCGCGGCATGATCGCTTCCCGCCCTCGGGTCCGCTCGTGCTGAGCACGGTCGCTCCCGGCGTGTCCGTGCACGAGAGCACGTTCTGCCAGAGCAACACCGTGGTCGTGGAGGGGGCGGGCGGCGTGCTGCTCGTCGATCCGGGCTCCTCGGCGACGAGCTGGAGTGCCTCGCGCTAGACCTCGGCGACCAGGTCGTGCTCGCCGGGTTCTCGACGCACCCGCATTGGGACCACCTGCTCTGGCATCCCGCCTTCGGCACCCCGCCGCGATACGGCACCGCCCTGGCCGCGACGACGGCCCGGGAGCGACTGGCCGGCGGGATCGACGGCCGCCGCTTCGGCATCCCGGAGGACACGCCACTCGACCTGCTGGGCGACCTCACCGCGCTCCCGGACGCGGCCGCTCGCATCCCGTGGGACGGGCCGGAGCTCCGCATCGTCGAGCACCGGGCGCACGCGCCCGGACACGCCGCCCTCCTGATCGAGGAGAGCGGGGTCCTGGTGGCAGGGGACATGCTCTCCGACGTGCTGATCCCGATGCTGGACCTGTCCGGCGCCGCCGACCCGATCGGCGACTACCTCGGCGCGCTCGACCTGCTCGAGCGTGCGGCGGGCGATGCGACCGCCGTCATCCCGGGTCACGGATCCGTCGGAGGCGTCGGTCAGGTGCGTGCCCGGATCGCCGCCGACCGCGCGTACGTCGACGCCCTGCGCTCCTGTCGCGAACCCGACGACTCCCGGATCGGCCCGGCGGCCGCGCCCGGCTGGGAGTGGGTCGGCGAGGTGCACGCGCGTCAGCGGGATCGGCTGCAGCAGCTCGGCTGATCGCGGGCGACCGCTCCGGCGATCAGCTCTCGAGACGCCGCGCGCTGAGCCACCGGACCATCTCGGGGTCGGCGTGGTCGAAGAACTGCGACTGCCCGGTGTGGAGTTCGGCGATGCGGGCCATCTCGTCCTCGGTGAGTTCGAAGCCGAACACGTCGATGTTCTGCGCCATCCGGCCCGGGTCGACCGACTTCGGGATGACGACGATCTCGCGCTGGATCATCCAGCGCAGCACGACCTGGGCGACCGACACGTCGTGTGCTGCACCGATCGCGGTCAGGACCTCGTTGGAGAAGAGCCCGTTCTTGCCCTCCGCGAAGGGCCCCCACGACTCGAGCTGTACCCCTTCGGCCCGCATCAGCTCCTGGTACTCGACGTTCTGCCGGAACGGGTGCGTCTCGATCTGGTTGACGGCCGGGACGATGTCGTTGTTGATGATCAGGTCGAGCAGTTGATCCGGCGCGAAGTTGGAGACGCCGATCGCGCGGGCGCGGCCCTCCCTGTTGAGCTCCTGCATGGCCCGCCACTGCGCGTAGTAGTCGCCGAACGGCTGGTGGATGAGGTACAGATCGACATGGTCCAGGCCCAGGTGCGCCAGGGAGGCGTCGAACGCACGCCGGGTGTTTGCCTCGGCCGGGGCGTCCTGCACCCAGAGCTTGGTCGTGACGAACAGCTGGTCGCGCGGGATTCCGGAGGCGGCGATCGCCGCGCCGACGGCCCGCTCGTTGCCGTAGGCGGCCGCGGTGTCGATCGAGCGATAGCCGGCGGCGAGCGCGGCCTCGACCGCCTGCTGGGTCTGGTCGTCGGCGATCTGGAAGACGCCGAAGCCGAGGATCGGCATCTCGACGCCGTTGTTCAGAGTGACTGCGTGCATGAGGGTCCTTCGTCGTTCGCGGGGTTGGATGTCCGGGTCGGTGGCAGGGGCGCGGAGGTCAGAGCTGCTGCCCCGCCGGCCGCAGGAGCACCTCGTGGATGGCGAGGCGCTTCGGCCGGCTGACCACGAACTCGATGACATCGGCGACGTCGTCCGCGGTGACCTCGACCTGGCTGTACGCCTGCTCGGCGCCCGCTTTCGTCGCCGCGTGGGTGATGTGCTGCGGCAGCTCGGTGGCGACCGCTCCCGGCTCGATGAGGGTGACGCGCACGTCGGGGAGCAGCTCCTGGCGCAGCGACTCCGACCAGCCGTTGATGCCCCACTTGGTGGCCGCGTAGACCCCGTTGCCGGCGCGCGCGGTGCGTCCGGCGACCGACGAGATGTTGACGAGTTCGCCGCCGCCGTCCGTCAGCTGGTCGAGGAAGACCTCGGTGGTCGTGATCGCGCCGAGCAGGTTGGTCTCGATCATGGCGCGGTAGTCGTCGCGCTGCTCGGGGCCGAACGGGCCGAGGAGCATGACCCCGGCGTTGTTGACGAGCACGTCGACACGCCCCATCGTCGCGCACGCGCTCCGCTGCCGCGACGAGCCCGTCGCGGTCGGTGACGTCGGCCTGGACGGCGATGGAGCCGTTCGCGAGCTCGTCGGCCACCGCGGTGATCCGATCGAGGCGGCGCGCGAGCAGGGCGATGCGGTAGCCCTTCGCCGCCAGCGCGCGGGCCGTGGCCTCGCCGATGCCGGAGGACGCTCCGGTGATGACGGCGACGGGAGTCGAGGAGTCGGTCATGGTGTTTCCGTTCTGATCGTGGACACCCCCAGTCCACCCCCGTTCCCAGCCGCGCGACAGGGGGCCGTCTTACCGGTACTGGCAGACCCTCCTTCCCGGGAGCATCCGGACGTAGCGTGGAGGCATGGACAACGAGACCGAGGTGCGCGACTTCCTCACCAACCGGCGCGGTCGCCTGGCCCCGGAGCAGGTGGGACTCATCGGCGGCGGCCGGCGACGCGTGCCCGGGCTGCGCCGAGAGGAGGTCGCCCTGCTCGCCGGGGTGAGCTCCGACTACTACGTGCGGATCGAGCGGGGGAGCCTGGCGGGCGTCTCTCCGGAGATCCTCGACGCGATCGCCGGCGCCCTGCAGCTCTCCGACGCCGAGACCGAGCACCTGCACGACCTCGCCCGGGCCGCGGCCCCGGCCCCGATCCGGCGGAGGACCCGTACGGCCGAGCCGACGGTCCGTCCCTCCGTGCAGTGGATGCTGGACGCCATCACGGCTGCGCCGGCCTGGGTGCTCAACCCGCGCAAGGACACCCTCGCGATCAACGCCCTCGGCCGCGCATTGCTCGGGCCGATGCTCGACGATCCGGCGACGCAGGGCAACGGCGCCCGGTTCCTCTTCCTCAGCCCGGCGTCGCGGCTCTTCTATCCGGATTGGGAGCGCTCCGCCGACAGCACCGTCGCGTCGATGCGGATCGCCGCCGGCCAGAATCCGCACGACAAGGGCCTCACCGACCTCATCGGCGAGCTGGTGACCCGCAGCGACGCCTTCCGGCACCGCTGGGCGAAGCACGACGTCCGCCACCACCGCACCGGCCCGAAGCGCATCGTCCACCCCGAGGTCGGCGAGCTGGAGTTCACCTTCGAGGGGATGGACCTGCCGGGCACACCGGGCTGGTCGCTCTTCGTCTTCACGGCCGAACCCGGATCCGCGACCGAGGAGCGCCTGACGCTTCTCGGAACCCTCGCCGCCTCGCACGACACCGTCGCAGCGTCCGCCCCAACGGCAGCATCCATGACAACGAAGGAAGCCTCATGACCGGCACCAACCCGCGCGTCGCCCCCGACCTCATCCGGCAGCACGCCCCGAAGCTCGCCGACCTGACCGACGACGTGCTCTTCGCCGACGTCTGGGAGCGTCCCGAGCTCTCGCCGCGCGACCGCAGTCTCATCACGGTGGCGGCGCTGGTCTCGCTCGGCCGGGACGCGCAGCTCTCCGGCCACCTGCGCCGGGCGCTCGCCAACGGGGTCACCGTGGAGGAGCTGGCCGAGACGATCACCCACCTCGCGTTCTACGCCGGATGGCCTGCAGCGATGAGCGCCACGGGGGTGCTCGCGAGCGTCACCGACGACGAGTAGGTGGCTCCGAGTCGCGCGTCCGGCGGCGGACGGCCGGTTCAGCCGACGGACCCCAGACGGCTCAGTGCCCGGGTGTCGATCGGCCGCACCGTCTCGACCGCGGTGACCAGCAGGAGCGTCGCCTGCGCCGCGCGGCGTGCACCGTCGGGACCGTCGGCACCCGTGATCCCCGGTACCGGGCCGATCAGGCGTCCCGCATCCATCATCCCGAGGTGGGCGACGCCGTCGAGGGTCACGCGCGCGCCGACAGCGCCTGCGAGGATGCCGTCGAGCGCCGTCTGGTACTCCGGGTTCGAGTCCATGTCGCCGGCGACGACGGCCAGCAGCGGCCGGTCCAATCGGGTGTCTGCGGGGGAGCGCGGCATGCCGTCGACGTCGACCACTCCCGCGATCCGGTCGTCGAGCCGGGCCGCCTCCACCGCGGTCGCGCCGCCGGCGGAGTGCCCGGCGGCGATGATCGTGCTCCGGTCCGCGCCGGCCAGCTCGGGAGTGCTCGCCGCGACGCTCTGCAGGTGGTCGATGACGGCACGGACGTCCGCCGCCCGGACGCCGACCGCGCGGTCCGCGGCGGCCTGATCGGCCGCATCGTCGCCGGTCGACTCCGCCTCGTCGACGGCGGTGGTCCCGTCCGCGAGCTCGGTCGCGGCGGCGTCGTACGGATGGTCGACGGCGATCACGATCACGCCGTTGCTGGCGAGCTCTTCCGCCCAGGAGGTGAAGAACCAGCGCGTGCTGGCGAAGCCGGGCGACGCGACGACGACCGGGAAGGACCCGTGGGCGGCCGCGCCCTGCCACGTCGCCGGGCTCGTCGCACGCAGCAGGCCGTCGAACAGGATGCGCGGCAGGCCGTACTGCTGGGCCAGAGCCTTCGTGAGCGCGATCGACGCCGCGTCGCGCGGGAGGTACGGGGACGACGGGCCGGGTTCTGCCGCCGGATACCAGATGGTCACCGGCAGCGAGCGTTCCTGACCGGGAGTGCTGCCCCCGTGCGCGTCGCGGGACGGGTCGGTCCAGACATGCGCGCTGACGCCCACGGCGTGCGGTCCGCTCGGGGTCGGGACGGACATCGGCGGGAGTGCCCACGCGACGCCGCCGACACCGACCGCGCCGAGCACCACGACGGCCACGCCGGCGATCGCGAGCTTCGGCAGCCTCCCGGAGCGCGCCCACACCACGACGCCGGCGGACGCGACGGCGACGAGGCCCGCTGCGACCAGGGGAGGCCGTGGGCCTTCGAGTGCGAACGCGACGGCGAGGAGCACCACGGCTGCGCCGCCGGTGATGGCGCCGGGGAGCACACTCCGGCGTCGAGTGGCGACGCCGACGACGAGCGCGGCGATGACGAGGGCGGTTGCGGAGAGATCGATCCAAGGCACATCGTCACCGTAGATTCGCGGCACCGGCGTCCGCGTCCGTCCCGGGATGCGCTCGCGTCATTCCTCCGGATGATTCGCCGCGCGTTGACGGTCAGCCGGTCGACGGCCCGCATGCCGGTTCTCCCGTGCGCTACGGCCGGTACTCGTCCTTGGGTGGCAGGTAGAGGTCTTTCGCGCCGGGCTCGGCGCCGTGCCCGCCGTTCATCCCGCTGACGACGCTGGTCAGCACCGTCGCCACCCGCTCGAGCAGCCGGGACGCGAATCGACCCACCGCCGCGAGGATGCGCCGCACCCTGTTCCAGAACCCCATCGGTACCCCCGTCCGTTGGGTCGAGGGTACCGGGATTCCCCTCGTCGCCACGAGGGCCGGTGTCAGTCGCCGCTCGGCGCGACGTCCTGGCTCGCGGCGCGGCGGCGCAGCCGCGTCCACGCCCAGCCCGCCCCGAGGGCGACCACGAACAGGGGGAGTGCCTCCATGATCGGGATCGCCGACCCCGCGGCGACCTCGACGACGCCGATCGTCGCGATCGCCGCGAAGGCGGCGAGCGAGACGAGCCCGCAGGCCACCGTCCAGACGATCAGCCGGCGATGCTCCCGCGCCGTCACGATCACCACGCGCACCCAGGTCGAGTCGGTCGCGCGCCACCGGACGCCGTCCAGGTCCAGCGCGACCGATCCGGGCTGCACGTCCTCGGCTTTCGGCAGGCCGACGGGGGCTGCGGGGAGTCCGTGGCGCAGTCCGCCCGACAGGAAGACCGGGTCCGGCTTCTGATCGGTCATGCGCGCGCCTTTCCACCTGCTCGTCGACGCGCGGAAGTCGCCGCGCGCATTACCAGTATGCGTCCGCCGACCGGTGACGATCGGCCGTTTGCGCCCTCGCCCGCTGAGAGGTGCGGCCGACCAGAATTCCTGCGTTCACGGATCCACCATCCGGGGTCGGAACTGCCCCTTGCCGGGAGTCCCTCCCGCACCATGTTCCCTCCCCGCATCATGACCCCTCTTCGTCCGCTCGAGGGCCCCTCCCGGGGTCCGCTACACTCGGCCATCGGCCGCACCACTCACCAGGAGGTCCTGTGCACGTCGCCAATCGGATCGTCGCAGATGTGCCCACGTCGCGCCCAGGATTGGGATTCGAGGACTACGCGGAGGCTCTCGCCGAGGCCATCTTTTCTGCGGCGGAACCGCAATTCACCGTCGGACTTTACGGCAAGTGGGGGAGCGGCAAGTCGTCGCTGCTGAAGGCCATCGAACGGCTGCTCGGCGATCGAGCAGACGTTCTCACGGTCGAGTTCGATGCGTGGCGGTACCAGCGAACGCAGGAGATCGTCATCCCGCTCCTGCACGCGGTCCATTCCGCGGCACAGGCCAGCGACCCCGCCTTGGCGGCGTCGATCTGGCGGCTGGTGAAGGCGTTCGGCAAGAGTCTCGGCTTCAAGATTCCGGTCGTCGGCGCCGAGTTCTCCATCGACGATGTGGCGAAGGCCTGGAATGACGAAGGTGAACCAGCCGTCGCGCTTGACGATGCGTTCGCGCGCCCCTTCCACGAACTTCGGCGCGTGGGCGAGGAGCTTGGGGAGCGACGCATCGTCATCTTCGTCGACGATCTGGACCGTTGCACGTCTGAGAACGTGGTCGCGATGCTCGAATCGATCAATGTGATCACTGATGTGCGCGGGTTCGTCTTCGTCCTCGCACTGGACTACGACGTACTAGTCCAGGCAGTGAAGAACCGCTACCCGCATGCGAGCGGACACGAGTTCATAGAGAAGATCATCCAGGTTCCCTTCCGCATCCCTCGGATCGCGAGCGACGATCCTGCTGCGCTCGAGACGCTCGTTCCCGGTTTCCAGACGCTCGATCATCTGGTGGGAATCCGCGATCAGCTGCAAAATGCCGCCGATATCGTGTTCCTGGGCAATCCCCGTTCCGTCAAGCGGTTCATCAACGCGTTGACCCTCTCGATGAGGGTCCTCTCCGCCCGGCGGATCGAGTTCGATGCCGGCACGCTTTCCCAGCTGCTCGCGCTCGAATTGCGCTGGCCCGACGAGTTCCGAGATGTCCGCACAGCGGTCAGCGCGGGCGACGCCGACCCCCTGCAGGTTCTCAGGGAGAGCGAGGATGACGCGTTGCGCTCGTTCGCGGGCCAGGTCCCGCTGTCGACCGCGGACGCCCTCGACCCCCTCCTGCGGTTCACAGCCTCCGTGGCCGAGACCGTCTCGGCCCCGGAGAGCGTCGAGGTCGAGGCAGAGGAACGCCTCACCCGCTCAGAGATCGGCAGAGAGCGCGTCGAGAGCGAGCTCGCCGACCTCGGCTTCGAACTGCATTCCCGGAGCAGCAGCGCGTACTACCACGCGCAGGTGGCGGGTTTCCGGGTCGTCGTCGCGAAGCAGGTCGTTCGTATCGAGCGAGAGCTGGGAGACCGGAACAGCGGCCGACCGTGGTCCCTGGTCGCCTCCTACCGCTTCACGACCGAGCTCGAGACCGGCTTGGAAGCGATTGCCGCCCTTCTGCCGGGACCGACGCCGTGAGCGCTGCCGCACGACCGCCGCGCCGGACTACGATCGCGCCATGACGCGCGATCGAATGGATGGAGACTCCTCCGGCGGCGCAGCGCTTCCCCAGGCGATGACCGGCCGTGCGAGCCCGGCCAAGGCCGCGGTGGGCGACAAGCCGGTCTTCGCGTACATCGCGAGCCTGCCGCAGCCGCAGCGGGGGATCGCGGAGGCGGTCGACGCGCTGGCCGCCGCGACGCTTCCCGGCTTGCAGCGCTCGGTGAAATGGGGCATGGCCTACTACGGCGTCGGCGACGGCTGGTGCTTCAGCTGCGGCGGATTCGCCGTTCATGTGAAGCTCATGTTCATCAACGGCGTCGACCTCGACCCGGTCCCTCCCGTCACGCCCGTCGGCATGGGCAAGGCCACCCGGGGTGTCGAGCTCGCCTCCCTCGACGAGATCGACGACGCCCAGCTCGCGACCTGGATGCGACAGGTCACGTCCGTACCCGGGGTCGGGGGAGGGAAGCGGAAGGCGTGAGCGATGTCCCGACGTCAGGAGGCGAGGTGAGCACCGCCGGGCTGGACATCGTGAGCGGCCCACGGCTGGAGCCGCGCCCGGCCGTCGCGACCCTCGGCATCCGCGAGACCGTCCCGTTCCGGACGATGCTCTCGAACCGCGACCGGATGCTGGCAGAGCTGATCCAGTGGCTCGACGATCATGGGGTCGAACCACGCGGGCCCTTCTTCCTGCGACTCCACGTCGTGAACATGTCCGACCGGATGCAGATCGAGGTCGGCGTCGTGGGGGAGTCCGCTGCCGCGGACGGCCGCGTCGAGGCCGGCCTCATACCGGCGGGGGAGTATGCCGTACTCGCGTACCGGGCGAAGTCGCTCGCCGCGAATCGGCTCCTGCACGCCTGGGTTCGCGAGCAGGGTCTCGTCCTGGACACGCAGCCGCACCCGGAGGGCGAGGCGTTCGCCGCCCGCTGCGAGATCTACCTGACCGACCCTCGCACGGAACCCCGCAAGACGCGCTGGGTCGTCGAACTTGCGTTCCTCACCCGCTGACCGTCGGTTCGCGCGAGACCGATGTCACCCACACCGCGATGAGCGCGGCGCAGTTGACACCAGACCGCGTCCGGGAACTGGATGAGCAGGCCGATCACCTGTCGCCTCAGGCGATGACGCGAAGGAATCGGCATGAACTCTGGGAAGAGATTGGCTGGAGTGGGCGCGGTGACCGTCGCACGAGCCGAGTCGGCTCATGCGCCTCTGATGGGGCGGTGTCGAGATCGCCCGCAGCTGGCCGGCTCGGTCTTCTTCGTGGCGTTCGGGGTCGGCACGTACGTCGAGCTGATCTCCGTCAACGTGATCGCTGCGATCCCGGTGCCGCACTTCGCCTGGGCTGCAGCCTGGCTGACGTTCACCCGAGCGCTGCGGACCCGCGCTCGACGGCGCATCGATCACCCGAACGACATGTGAGGCAGGGGAGTGCACGGCTGCATGGGACACGACGGAGGCCATCGTGACGGAGCCGATACGCGAACTCGAGTCGATCGTGCGCGATATCGAAGGCGAGTTCGCCGACGCTGTTGCCGGTCCGCGCACCTTCGACGGCTACGACGACCCTGACCGCGGAGCGGATTGGGCTCTCGGCGTCGTGCGCGACGTGGCTCGCCTCGGACTGCGCACCGAGCGTCGGACGCGCTGGGGCGTGCCGTGGGGGAGCGCGACCGTGCTCGGAGCCGAACCCGGCGACGCAGCGGCAGTGCGCAGCATCACGGTCGTCCGATCCTGGACGCCGTGGATCCTTACCGGCCGGTAGGCATCGTGGCCGCCGCGGCCGCAGGCATCGGGAACGCATCCACCAGGATCCAGCGGTGGCCCTGATCGTCGGTCTCCCGCCGCAGCTGCAGGAGCACGCCTGCAGGGGAGGGGACCAGGGGGTGCTTGCCGCTCAGCAGCTTCTTCGCCGGGGTTCCGCCGTGCCCGAAGCGTGTCAACGCATCGTCGAGCTCCCGGCGGGTCGCGGACTGGTAACCGAACGCGATCATGGCGCAGACGAATCCGATGACAGCGACGAGGATCCACAGTGCGAGAGCGATGAAAATGGGGGAGAAGTCGCGAGTCGACATCGTGATCGGCCAGAGCAGCAGCGTGGCCAGCGCCCCGGCCACCGTCAGACACTGGAACACGATCTGCGCGATCAGCCACCCCCTGGTCTTTCCGGACCGTGGATCCGGGATGGCGATTCCGCTCGTCGCTGGTTGGATCATTTCCCCCGCCTTTCACCGCCGTGGCGCTGTGGTCAATCTACCGGGTCCCTGTTCTCGCGGTGGGCTCGGCGGTAGCTGTCGTTGTCCCGCTGCCGCGGTGCGCGCAGATGCGAAGATTGCCTTTTGCGGCTGGGCGGTCTGGCAGTGTGCGGCGTCGTACATCGCATCGCGCCACCATGCGTCGAGTGGTGAGGTTTCCTATTCGTGAGCGGCGTATTCGTGCGGGTCGAAGCCAAGATGGATGTCGCCGATCATCCGCTGATCGGGGAGGCACGCCTGTAGCCGTCAGCTGCGTGGCTTGGGGCTGCGCGCGGCGACGAGGGTAACGAACCACGCGACCGCGGCGAGGGCTGCGTAGCCAGCCGTGATCGCTGGGAGGGAGACGATGCGGCTGAGCTGCCCTGAGATCAGCGCCGGGATGGCTGAGCCGGTGTAGCTGATGGCATAGATGACCGCGAGGAGTCCCGCTCGCTCGACTGGTTCGGCCTCAGGGAGAAGCGTGCTCATGCTTCCGGCGGTTGCGAGTCCCATGCCGATACCTCCGAGGACCCCGGCGGTGAGGAAGAGAGGGAGGAGTCCCGCCGCGCTGGCGAAGGCGAGGCCTGTGCCTGCGACGGCGACGATGGTCATGCCGATCCGTTGCGCGGTGGCTGGGTTGAAGCGGCCGGCCGCGATTCCTCCCACGACGCTGGGCGCCATGTAGGAGGCGAAGACCGCGGCGGCGATCAGCGGGCTGTGGGATCCGAGGTCTTCTGCTGCGATCGAGGGTCCGAAGGAGTTGAAGTAGCCGCCGAACGCCCAGGTCGCTACGAAGATCGCGGCCGCCACAGGCAGGTAGGGGCGGGAGACGGCCGGCACTCGAAGCCGTGGGATGAGGGCTGCGAGCGCGCCTGGTGTGCGGGCGACGGTTTCGGGGCGCGTGCTGAGGGCAACGGCGCATCCTATGAGGAGTACCGCGAAGAGGATGTAGCTGAGTTCTCTGGGTGCTGGAGCGAACTGCACGAGCGCGGCGGAGATGAAGACTCCCAGGGCGAGGCCGACGGTCGAGGCCGCGGTGGCTACGGTCGCCACCAGCCAGCGTGGCCGGCCGGCGGCGGTGTCGACGGCGTAGGAACCGATCGCGCTCGAGGCGATTCCGGCGGCAAGTCCCTGCAGGGCGCGGCCGATGAGCAGCACGAGGAAGCCGTGCACGAAGAGAAGGGTGACGCATCCTGCTGTGGCGATCAGCAGCGCAGCGACGGAGACGGGGCGGCGGCCGTGATGGTTTGAGAGCCGTCCGAGTACGAGCAGCGCAAACACGGCGCACGCGAAGTACGCGACGGCGACGAGGGAGAATTCGTCGGGCGTGAGGCCGTCGACCCGACCGTACGTGTCGTAGAGAGGGATCGGGGTGGCGCCGGCGGCGAACACAGCCATGAAGGAGATCGTTGCAGCGATGAAGCCGCGTGAGGTCGCGTGGGGCACGGTGTCGGCAGAGGAGGAGGAAGTGGAGGTGGTGGTCATGTCATCCGCGAAGGGGACGAGCCCCGGAAGGAGGGGGCATCCGGGGCTCGTCGTCGAGTGAATCGGTAATGGTCAGGCTTGGGTGGTCCCGTTGAACTCGTCGTCGGTGATGTGCGCGAGCCAGGTGGTGGTGTCGGCGGGGTCGTCGGCGTTTTCGAGCATGGCGATGTGCTCCATGAAGCAGCCGGGGGCGGCGGCGTGCCAGTGCTCTTGTCCGGGCGGGGTGTAGAGGGTTTCGCCAGGGTGGACCTCGATGATCTGCCCGTCGCGGGTGCCGAAGCGGCCGACGCCCTGGGTGACGCGGAGGTACTGGCCTCTGGCGTGAGAGTGCCAGGCGGTGCGGGCGCCGGGTGCGAATCGGACGGTGGAGACGATCATACGCTGGTCGTCGTCGTGGGGGAGGGCGATCGGGTCGAGCCAGACGTCGCCGGCGAACTGTTCGGGCGGGTTCTTGGAAGTCGGGGTGCGGGGTTCGATGTTCATGCGTTCTCCTTCTTCGCCGAGGATGCGGCTTCGGTCGCGCCCCAGGACGCGAGGAGGCGTAGCCCGTCTTCGGAGGGCGTGCCGGGGTCGGCGCTGTAGGCGGTGAGGGTGAGGCCTGGCGCGCTCGGGATGTCGAGCGCGTCGAAGGCGAGGTGGAGGTCCCCGACGGCGGGGTGTCGGAAGTCCTTGTGTCCACCGCGGTGCAGGCGCACGTCGTGGCGGGCCCAGCGGGTGCGGAACTCGTCGGACCGGGTGGAGAGCTCGCCGACCAGGTCGGTGAGCGCCTTGTCGAACGGGTCTCGTCCGGCTTCGGTGTGGAGGATGGCTACGGCGGTGTCCGCGGCCTTCTCCCAGTCGGGGTAGAGGTTGTGGGAGCGGGGGTCGAGGAACTCGAACCGGGCGAGGTTCACCGGGTTCGTGCCGCTCGCATACGCCTCGGAGTAGAGCGCACGGCCGAGAGGGTTGACGGCGAGGATGTCGAGCCGACCGTTACGGACGAACGCGGGAACGCCTGCCATTGAGTCCAGAAGCCGCTGAATGCTCGGGGTGACTCCCAGGGCGGTCTTGCGACGCGGCCTGGCCGAGGGTGCCGCGGTGCGGGCGAGGTCGTACAGGTGTTCGGTCTCGGCTTCGTTCAGCTGGAGCGCGCGAGCGAGGGATTCGAGCACGCTGTCGGAGACCCCGCCGAGCGCGCCGCGTTCGAGCTTGGTGTAGTACTCGACCGAAACTCCGGCCAGCAGTGCGACCTCTTCGCGGCGGAGCCCGGGGACACGGCGAGTGCCGCCGAAAGTCGGTAGGCCCGCCTGCTCGGGGCTGAGCTTCGCCCGCCGGGTGGCGAGGAACTCGCGGATCTCGCTGCGGTTGTCCATGCGACCACGCTATGGCTGCGTTGTGCCTCCTGGGAGTCTCTGTCAGTACCTGTATCGGCAGAGTCTCCCGCGTGCCCCCGGACGAGGCGTTCACTGGAATCATGACCGATTGGACACCCGACGAATTGGAGCGTATCGGCTCCACCGACGACTTCCACATCTCGCCGTTCCGCGCCGATGGGACGACACTTGGCACCCCGACCTGGATCTGGTCGGTGGTAGTGGATGCCACTGTTTACGTGCGCGCCTACAACGGCACCGCCTCCCGCTGGTACGGCTCCGCCTCCACGCAGCGTGCGGGCCGCATCACCGCCGGCGGGCTCGAGAAGGACGTTCTCCTCACGCCCGGCCACGACGCGCAGCTCGATGCTCGCGTCGACGCGGCATACCAGGCGAAGTACAGCGACAGCCCCTACCTGCCTCCCATGCTGACCGACCGGGTCCGCGCGGCCACTGTCCGCGTCGACCCCCGCTGAAAAGGAACCCGATGACCGACAAGACGACAGGCTGGACCGGCGGACAGCGCGCATTCGGGGACTTCGCTCCCGGGCTGGTGCACTACACCGACAAGGTGCTGTTCGACGAGGTGTGGGAGCGGCCGCAGCTGTCCAAGCGCGACCGCAGCCTCGTCACGGTGGCGGCCCTGCTGACCGCGGGCAACGTCGAACAGCTGAACTTCCACCTCGCGTTCGCGAAGCAGAACGGCGCAACCCAAGAGGAACTGATCGAGGCGATCACGCACCTCGCCTTCTACGCCGGCTGGCCCAAGGCCATGTCGGCGATGACCGTGGCGAAGAACGTCTTCGCCGATGACAGCAACGACAACGAGCAGGAGAACTGAATCATGACGATCCTCGCCGAGACTTACACCCTCTCCAACGGTGTCCTGATCCCGAAGCTGGGATTCGGCACCTGGTTCATCGATGACGAGCGGGCCGCGCAGGCGGTCCGTGAGGCGATCGAGGCCGGCTACCGCAACATCGACACCGCGCAGGCATACGGCAACGAGCGCGGCGTGGGCGAGGGAGTCCGCACCAGCGGCGTCGCTCGCGACGAGCTGTTCGTCTCGACCAAACTGGCCGCCGAGATCAAGGACTACGAGGGCGCCGTCGCCGCGATCGACCGCTCGCTGGAGACCCTCGGGCTGGACTATATCGACCTGATGCTCATCCACAGCCCGCAGCCGTGGGACGACTTCCGCGGCGGCGACTACTCGGAAGGCAACCGCGCCGCCTGGCGCGCGCTCGAAGAGGCCTACCGAGGTGGCACGCTGCGCGCCATCGGCGTCTCCAACTTCCAGAACGCGGACATCGACAGCATCCTCGAGGGATCGACCGTTGCCCCGCACGCCAACCAGCTGCTCGTACACGTCGGCAACACCCCGGACGAGCTGCTCGCGTACGCGGCCGAGCACGACATCCTCGTGCAGGCGTACTCGCCGTTCGGCCACGGCGCGATCCTGAAGAACGACGAGCTGACCGAGATGGCGGACCGCTACGGCGTTTCGGTGCCGCAGCTCGCCCTCCGGTACACCATCCAGCTCGGCACGGTCCCGCTGCCCAAGACCGAGAACCCGGAGCACATGCGCAGCAACGCGGCGCTCGACTTCGTCCTCTCGGACGAGGACATGGCCAGCCTGCGCGGGCTCCACATTCGCGACTACGGCGACGACTCGGTCTTCCCGGTCTACAGCGGCAAATAGTCCATCAGTCGGTCGGGGCACGGGGAACGACCACCGTGCCGCGGCCGACTCTGTCATCGAGTGGCAACCTCACCACCAATCGTGCACGCCTTCGGCTACGCCGGCGGGCTGGTCCGGCTGGGGAGCATCGGTGAGGGAAACGTCGCGTTCACGGCGCTCGACGATCTGAAGATTTTCCATGTCGGTGCGGCGGCGTCGACGAGGGTGACGACCGGGTTGAGGTGGACAACGGAGCTGGGCGAGAAGACCAGGATGAGCACGGTCAGTCCGAGCGCGGTCGCGAGGGCGTTCTCGAGCAGTTGGAGGCCGGTGTCGTTCGAGGTGAGGTGCTGGGCGGCGATTCCCGACCCGACGACGACCGCCGTCAGTCCCGCGCTGCCGACGAACTCAGCCAGGGCTGGTCGGATGGTTGCAACGGAGGGCAGCCGGACGCGTTCTGTGCTCTGGGCGGCCGCCGTCACGCGGGGACCGCCGTCGACTGGCCGGTGACCGGGGCGCGCCCGGCGAGGTAGTGCTGGGCGTCGAGGGCGGCGGCGCAGCCCGTGCCCGCGGCGGTGACGGCCTGCCGGTAGCGACGGTCGACGAGGTCGCCGCAGGCGAACACGCCGGGCAGGTTGGTCGCGGTGGTGGGGTGGGCGACTTTCACATACCCGTCGGGGTCGAGGTCGACCTGTTCGGCGACGAGGGCGCTCCGGGGGTCGTGTCCGATCGCGACGAACAGGCCGGTCGCATCGAGCGTGTCGGGCTGTCCGGTGACGGTGTCGCGAAGGGTGAGCCCGTTGAGCTTGTCGTCCCCGTGGGCTTCGGCGATCCGGGTGTTCCACCGGACGGTGATCTTCGGGTTCGCGAGCGCCCGGTCTTGCATGATCTGGGAGGCGCGAAGTTCGTCGCGGCGGTGGATGAGGGTGACGGAGTTGGCGAACCGGGTGAGGAACATGGCCTCTTCCAGTGCGGAGTCGCCGCCGCCGGCGACGGCGATGTCCTGGTCGCGGAAGAATGCGCCGTCGCATGTCGCGCACCAGGAGATCCCGTACCCGGAGAGCCTGTCTTCACCGTCCACCCCGAGCTTGCGGTGCGCGGACCCCATCGCGAGGACGACGGCGTGCGCCTGGTAGGTGTCGCCGCCTCCGGTGGTGATGGTCTTGATGTCGCCGGTGAGGTCGACGGCGGTGGCGTCATCGTAGACGAGGCGGGCGCCGAAGCGTTCGGCTTGCTGGCGCAGGTTCTCCATCAGGTCGGGGCCTTGGATGCCGTCGATGAAGCCGGGGAAGTTCTCGACCTCGGTGGTGGTGACCAGGGCGCCGCCGATGTCGACGGAGCTGGTCAGCACGACCGGGTCCAGTCCGGCGCGGGCGAGGTAGATGGCGGCGGTGTAGCCGGCGGGGCCGGAGCCGATGACGACGACGTTCTCGACGCTCATGCGGGCGTCACCTCCAAGCTTTCCAGCAGCTCGCGCACGCGCTGCTCCACCTCGGTGCGGATCTGCCGCACCGTCTCGATCGACTGCCCGTTCGGGTCCTTCAGCTCCCAGTCCTGGTAGCGCTTGCCCGGGTAGATGGGACAGGCGTCGCCGCAGCCCATCGTGACCACGACGTCCGCGGCCTGCACGACATCGTCGGTCAGGGGCTTGGGGAACTCGCGGCTCATGTCCAACCCGACCTCGGTCATCACCTCGACCACGGCCGGGTTCAGCTCGTGGGCGGGCATCGACCCGGCAGAGCGAACGTGGATGCGGCCGCCGGAGAGTGCCTCGGTGAGGACGGCGGCCATCTGGGAGCGGCCGGAGTTCTGCTCGCACACGAACAGCACCTCGGGCCCGGTCACGGGGAGGGCGCCCTTGGCCTGGGCGAGTGCGGTGAGTCGTTCGGTGGCGAAATGGATGGTGCGGGTCGCCAGGTGCGCCTTCACGGTCGCGGTGCGCAGCAGGGCGGCGTAGGACTCCAGCACGTAGCGTTCGACGGTCTCCCGGTTGAAGATGCCCGCGAACTTGGCTGCCAGCTCGTCGGCGAGGCGGCGCAGATACTGTTCCGGGTAGGCGAGCTCTGGCTGGGCTCGGCGCCCCGTCGCGTCGATGGTCATGGGTCTCACACCGCCGCAGGGAGGAGCTCAGCGAGGAGATCCTGCACGCGCTGCTTGATGTCGTCGCGGATCGGGCGGACCTCCTCGACAGGCCGGCCGGCCGGATCGGTGAGCTCCCAGTCCTCGTAGCGCTTGCCGGGGAAGATCGGGCAGGTGTCGCCGCAGCCCATCGTGATGACGACGTCGGATTCCTTGACGGCTTCGGTGGTGAGGATCTTCGGCTGCTCGCCCGCGATGTCGATACCCTCCTCGGCCATGACCTGCACGGCGACCGGGTTGATCTGATCCTTCGGCTCGGAACCGGCGGAGAGGACCTCGACGCGGCCTCCCGAGAGCTCCCGCATGAATCCGGCGGCCATCTGGGAGCGGCCGGCGTTGTGGATGCAGACGAACAGGACGGTGGGGGTGGTGACGGTCATGATGCGGTCTCGCTTTCTCTCACAAGAAAGCATAGACGCACATCTATGGTTTCTCTAGTCGGTGGTCGTGGCGTTCACGAGCCGTTCACGAACGATGTGCTCCAGGAGGTCGCGGACCCGTCCTTCGATGTCGTCGCGGATCGCACGAACGGCGGTGATGGGCTGTCCGACGGGGTCGGGGATGTCCCAGTCCAGGTATTCGCGGCCGGGGTAGATCGGGCATGCGTCGCCACAGCCCATCGTGATCACATAGTCCGCCGCACGGACCGCCTCGTCAGTCAACGGCTTCGGGAACTCGCCGCCCAGGGGAGTTCCCACCTCATCGAGTACCGTCACGATCGTGGAGCGGACCGTGTCGGCGGGTTCGGAGCCGGCGGTGCGGACGATGACCCGGTCACCGGCAAGCTGCCGCAGGATCGCCGAGGCGAGCTGGGAGCGGCCGGCGTTCTGCACGCAGACGAACAGCACCTCCGGTTCCGCAGACCTCTCGCCACGCGCGCGCAGCACGGCGTCGAGCCGGGAGACGGCGAACGCACTGGTCAGCGAGGCCCGGTTCTTGCGGCCGTCGAGGCGGTCGAAACTGTCGCGCACATACTGGTCGATACTCTCAGGAGCGAGGATGCCCCGGTACCGCGTGGCGAGGTCGGTCACGATCCGGTCCAGGGCGGCCGCATCGTCGGAGGGCTGGTCTTCGTGGACGAGCTCGGCGACGCGGTCGACTTCGGCGGGGGTGATCGAATACCAGGCGGTGCGTCCGTCCTGGGCCCGGACCACCAGGCCCTCCTCGCGCAGCAACTTCAGGTGATGGGACACGGTGGGTTGCCGTAGCTCGAGCCGCTCGGCCAGCCGGGTGACCGACCCGCGACCGTCGGGCGCCTCCAGCAGGAGTCGCAGGATGCGCGCCCGCGTGGGATCGCTGATCCGCTTCAGGCTGCGTAGCGTGTCGACCTCCGGCGCCCCATCCATAGACGCCAGTCTATGCGGTTGGGGCGCCGGGTGTCACTAGGAGCAGCAGGAAGATCCGGTTGCGCCGGTGGAACACACCCCGGTCGCCGGGAGCACCAGCTGGACGTTGCTCGCCGCGGCGATGTCGCCGGCGAGGAAGGCGCTGATCGAGCGGACCTGCTCGTACCCGGTGGCGAGCAGGAAGGTCGGGGCACGGCCGTAGGACTTCATCCCGGCGAGGAAGAAGTTCGGTTCGGGCTGCTGCAACTCGGCGAACCCGTGCGGCTCGACGGTGCCGCAGGAGTGCAGGTTCGGGTCGATCAGTGGGGCGAGCCGCTTGGGTGCTTCGACGATGTCGTCGAGCCCGAGGCGGATCTCGCGCAGCATGTCGAGATTCGGGCGGAATCCGGTTGCGTTGACGACGACGTCGGTCTCGTGGTCCACGACCTCACCGGCGCGGTGCCCGGTGAGCCGGACGCCGACCGCGGCGGGGGAGAGGCGGAGGATCTCGAACCGGTCCAGCTGCTCGATGGCGCCTGCCTCGATCAGTCGCTCCACTCGCTGGCCGATCGCCGCACGAGTGGCGAGTTCATCATCCGGGGACGTGCTGACCCGGACGGCGGTCGCGTTGCGGATGAGCCAGGTGATCTGGGTCGCGGGCTCCTCGCGCTTGAGGGCGGCGAGGTTCAGCAGGGTGTTCGCGGCCGAGTGCCCGGCGCCGACGACGGTGACGCGTTTGCCCGCGAAGCGCGCCCGCTCGCTGCCGAGCACGTCGGGGAGGGCATGGGAGATGTGTTCGGCGACGGCGGGGAGTCCGAGCGGGTCGAGGCCGGAGGACGCCAGGCTGTTCGGGCTCAAGTAGGTGCCGGACGCGTCGATGACCGCCCGTGCCGTCACCTCCTGGACGCCGTCGGCGTCGGTGATCCGGAGCAAGAACGGGGTGTCCGCGCGGCCGGCGGTTCGCGTGCGGTCCATGCCCTCACGACTGACCGCGTCGACCGTCACCCCATAGCGGATGCGTGGCGCGATCGCTTCCAGCTGCGAGAGGGGTTCCAGGTAGGCCGCGACGAACTCCCCGCCACGGGGGAGCGCCTTGCCGTCCGGCACGGTCCGGCCGGCTGCTTCGAGGAGCCGCCGGCAGGCCGGGTCGATCAGGTGCTTCCACGGGGAGAAGAAGTGAATGTGCGACCACTTCTGAATACTGGAGCCCGCGTTCGCGCCCGTCTCGTAGATGACGAAGTCGATGCCGCGTTCGGCCAGGTTCGCGGCCGCGGCGAGCCCGATCGGGCCGGCGCCGATGATCGCGACGGGCAAGCCGTCGAGCCGGCTGCTTCGCGCAACTGGGGTGGTCAGGTCGATGAGTGTCATCGTCTCCTCCATTGAAGTTCTTCGATGCACCGAGTCTGACCTCATCCATCGACGTTTGTCAATATTTACACTAGGATGGGCCCATGAGCACTCTGGAAGCACTCCCTCTGACTCCGGTGGGCTCCTGCTGCACGCCCGTCACCGAGAACGTGCTCTCCGCCGAAGACGCCGAGGCGATGGCGATCGCGTTCAAGGCGCTCGGAGACCCCACCCGGCTCCGGCTGCTCTCGATCGTCGCCGCTGCCTCGGGGGAGGAGGCATGCGTGTGCGACCTGACCGAGCCCGTCGGCCTCAGCCAGCCCACGGTGTCCCACCATCTGAAGATCCTGATGGACGCCGGCTACCTGACCCGCTCCAAGCGCGGCACCTGGGCCTACTACAAGCTCGTCCCGGGCAGCCTGGATCGTGTCGCTGCACTCCTCGCCACCGCAACGGCCTGACCATCGCCTGGACAACCCCGGGAGGGGTACGGGCCGAGTTGCCATGTGATAATCACGGGTATCGGCCCTTCGCAACCTGACATAATGTGCATTATCAGCGAAGCAAACAAGCACAGCGCGTAGCCTGGGCTCACGTCCGCTCAGTACGAACCACGGAGGTTCCTGGTGCCGTTTCCCCGTCCCGACGAAGCCGTACCGGAGGTCCTGCGCACGGATGCGTTCCTCCTGCGACCGATCACCGCCGACGACGCGAAGGCCGACCACGAGGCCGTGATGCAGACGCGGGATCTTCTCCGGCTGTGGGAGCAGACGTCCTGGCCGGCGGACGACTTCACCGTGGCGGACAACCGCGAGGATCTCGTCGAGTTGGCGGAACGCCATTCTGCGGGCCGGGCGTTCACGTTCACCGTGCGGGATCCTGGAGACTCGCGCTGCCTCGGCTGCGTGTACATCTTTCCCCACGACGCCGCCTTCCTTGCTCGTGCGTCCGTGACCGCCCGCGGGAACGTCGACTGGGCGACGGTGGATGCCGTCGTGTACTTCTGGTTGCGCACGGGCTTCGCGGACGACGCATCGGATGCGAGCCTTCTCGACGCGCTGCGCCGCTGGTTCTCCGACACGTGGCATCTGACCCGCGTCGTCTACGTGACCAGCGAGCTCGTCACCCGTCAGACCGCACTCCTCGAGCAGGCCGGGCTCCCCGTCTGGTTCGAATTGCGTGAACCGGGCAAAGCGGCGCCCTATCGCGCATACGGGGATCCGGTGCCGCTCCCCCGCGCATCCGGCGATTGAAACGTATCAATGAACGCTCCCGAGAGACCGCAGGCCTGACGAATGGCGGGGTCGTCCGCGCCCGCTGGCCCACGCAGGACACGCCGTCGAACACGTGCCTTCGGCGGATCGCTCCGGAGCGCTAGTGTCGAGCCTGGAACGCATCCCCCGCGCGCCTACCACCGAAAGGGTTACCCGATGTCTGCCACCGATCCCGTCGACACCGTACTGCACGACTTCTCGCTCGACGCGAAGAACCTGACCCGCTCCGCCATCAACGGCATCCGTGCGACGATCGGCATCACCGGTGGCGTCGCCGTGATCCTCGGCATCGTGCTGCTGTTCTGGCCGGTCAAGACGATCGCCGTGCTGGCCGTCTTCCTCGGCATCTACTTCGTCGTGGCGGGCGTCATGCGCCTCGCTATCGGCATCTTCAGCAAGGGCATCGGCGGCGGTCTGCGCACGCTGAACATCCTGCTCGGCGTCCTGCTCGTCATCGCCGGCGTCGTCTCGCTGAAGAACGTCGCCACCGCCGCGGCCGTGCTCGTGATCTTCGCCATCGCCTTCGTCGGCGTCGGCTGGATCATCGACGGCGTCATGGCGCTGGCCGAGTCGGGCCGCACGCCCAACTCCGGCTGGGCGATCGCGTTCGGCATCCTGAGCATCCTGGCGGGCATCGTCGTGCTCGTCCTGCCGGCATCGTCCGCCGCGTTCCTCATCCTGTTCTCGGCGATCGCCCTCATCGTGCTCGGCGTCATCGGCGTGGTGCGCGCGTTCACGTTCGGGCGCGACGTGCTGGCCGCGGCCGAATAGTCGCACGCAGCCACAAACACAGCCACAGACACAGACACAGACGCAGAACGGCCCCGCCTCGAGAAGAAGCGGGGCCGTTCCGCGTGTGCCGCTCCCCCGCTAGGCGCTGTTGCGCACGGACGGCAGGTGCTTCGCCCACCACTCCAGAATGAGGTCGAACCGCTCCTGGCGGTGCCGCGGGCGTCCGCTGCGGCTGAGCTCGTGATCCTCCCCAGGGAAGACGACCAGCTCGGCCTCGGCGCCGTTGCGCTTCAGCGCGGCGTAGTAGCGCTCCGCCTGCGGCAGCGGGCACCGCAGATCCTGCTCCGAGTGCACGATCAGCGCGGGTGTCCGCACCTGGTCGACCACGGCCTGCGGACTCTGCGACCGCATCAGCTCGGGGTCGGTGCCGGTGTACTCGTCGCCGAAGAAGCTGCCGATGTCGCTCGTGCCGACGAAAGCGTCCGGGTCGAGGAATCCGCGCTCGACGATCGCCGCTGCGAAGCGGTGGTCGTGCGCGATCGTCCACGCGGTGAGGTATCCGCCGTACGACCCGCCCATGATCCCGACGCGCTCCGCGTCGGCGCCCGGGGTCGCAGCGACCGCTCCATCGAGGAAGTCGAGGACGTCGGTGAGGTCGACGGTGCCCATCCGCTGACGGATGACCCGGCCGTGCTCCTGCCCGTACCCCGCGGATCCGCGCGGGTTGCACATGGCGACCACGTACCCGGCGTCCACGTAGACCTGCGCCTCGTCGAACAGCGCGCCGGTGTAGGCCGCATACGGCCCGCCGTGGATGACGAGGAGCACGGGGTGCGGCCCCTCCCCCTCCGGCGCGAGCACCCAGCCGTGCACGGGGTACCCGTCGCGGGCGGTGATCGTCAGCGGGCGCGGCTCCACGATCCCGGTCGCCCGCAGCGGGGCCGAGAAGTCGGTGAGCCGGCGCACGCCGTCGGCCGTGAGCAGTGCCACGTCGCCCGCGGTCTCCGCGTCGGAGACGCTCAGGACGACGACGTCGCCGGCCGTCCCGACGCCGCCGACGACGGTGACGTCGTCGGTCAGCCGCGTCGCCGTGCCGTCGGCGGTCACCTCGGTGAGGACCAGCGCGCCGCGGCTGCGGTCGCGCACGAGCACGGAGTCGTCGCGGTAGGCGACGATGTCGGACTCGGTGAAGTCCAGGGTCTCGGCGTCGGTGAGCCGCCGCGGAGCCGCACCGGCGCCGTCGATGACGTACAGTGCGGCGTTCCGGCCGACGAAGTCGCGACCGCTCTCCCCCACGTCCTGCGCGGTGAAGTAGAGCGCGCCGTTCAGGCCGTAGGCGAGCTGGTCGGCGGAGAAGTCCCCGTGCGCCCCGGTCGCATCGACCGGGTCGCCCGAGCCCGTGGATCCGCCGACGGGGAGCAGGAACACGTTGGCGCGGAGGTCGTCGTCGCGGCTCTCATGGCGTGCGGAGACGAACGCGAGGGTCGCGCCGTCCGGCGAGAACGCGATCGAACCGTCGTCCCACGGGCCGTCGGTGAGCTGGGCGGCCTCCAGGACCGCGGCGACGGTGTCCGAGGAGCCGTCCGGCCGCGCGACCGGGGTCACGGCGGGCTCCGCCCACACATCCGGGACGGCGACCAGGAACACGTGGGCGCGACGGTCCGTGATGTAGCCGAGGCCGTTCGCCCGGTAGTTCAGCGTGTCGAACCGACGCGGCCGCTCGCTGCCCGGGTCGATCCCCTCGACCGTCCCGTACCGCCCCTGCTCGGGCACGCGGCTGACGAAGGCGATCGAGCGGCCGTCGGGCGCCCAGGCGAACTCCGAGACGCCGAGCTTCCGGTCCGTGACCTGCACCGGCTCGCCGCCGGCGGCATCCACCACGTACAGCTGCGGCGCGGACTTCGGCCCCGAGCGGACGAATGCGAGCAGCCGCCCGTCGGGCGAGAACCGCGGAGCCCCGTCGCGGAAGCCTCTGGTCAGACGCCGCGGGGCGGCGTGGCCGGTCAACGGGATGCTCCAGAGCTGCCCGACCGCGGCATCCGCCGCGAGGGAGGGGTGCGTCACCGAGACGACCGCGCGCCCGCCTCCGGGGTGCACGGTCGGAGCGGAGACACCGGTCAGGAGGTCGAGGTCGCTCGCCTTCATCGTCGCCCCTTACTCGTCGACCGGCGTGAAGCTGGAGACGTCTCCGACGAGCCGCGTGTGCCCGACCGGGACCGGGTCGACCGCCGCTGCCGCGACCTCGGCGGCGAACTCGCTGACGTTGTAGAGCTTGCCGGCCGCCTCCTTGCGCGCATCGATGGCACCCGGGTTCAAGCGGTTCAGGAGGGTCGCCGTGATGGTGCCCTCGATCATGTCGCCCGAGACGACGACGAACTCGACGCCCTTCTCCTCGAGTGCCGGGAGCTGGGCGCGCAGCGCGTCCTCGCCCGCACGCTTGCTCAGCGCCACGGCCTCGTACTCGGGCATGGTCGGCGTCGTGCGAATGAAGTGCGCCTGGTGACTGGTGACGAAGACGACACGCGAGCCGGCGCCGAGCAGCGGGAGCGCCGCCGCCAGCACGTTGACCTGCGCATCCCGGTTGAGCTGCATGGCGTAGTCCTCGGCCATGCCGGACTCCATGCCGCCGGAGGCGTTCAGCACCAGGATGTCGAGGCCGCCCCACTCGGCGGCCACGGTGTCGAGCATCGCGCCGACCGACGCCGGGTCGGTCAGGTCGGCTCCGACGGTGAGCGCGGTGGCGCCGTTCGCCCGCAGGGAGTCCGCGAGCTTCACCGCGCGGGCCTCCTTGTTGCGGTAGTTGATGACGACGCTCGCGCCGGCCTCGGCCAGGTACTGCGCGGTGTCGGCGCCGATCCCGCGGGACGAGCCGGTGACGAGGGCGCGCTTGCCAGCGAGCGAGCCGGGGGCGAGGGGGTTGGACACGAAGACTCCTAGAGTGTGCGGAAAACTGCATCCTGAGACTACCAAGTGGGTTCCGGCTGCTCGGTCCCGCACCTGATAACGTCGAGTCAGGACGCGCAGGGAAGGGGCCCGATCATGGACATCACATCCTTCGCATGGATCGCCTGGCTGGTGCTGATCCTCATCTTCATCATCATCGAGATGCTCACCCTCGACTTCGTCTTCCTGATGATCGCCGTCGGCAGTGTCGGCGGCCTGGTCTCCGGCCTCGTCGGCACCCCGTGGTGGGGTCAGCTGATCGTCGCCGCCGTGCTCTCGGTGCTGCTGCTGTTCTTCATCCGCCCGCCGCTGCTGCGTGTGCTCAAGCGCGGCGCCGATCCGGCCAAGAGCAACGTCGCCGCGCTGATCGGGATGGGCGGCCTCGTCGTCTCCACGGTCTCGCGCACCGGCGGCCTGGTGAAGCTCGCGGTCGGCGAGACCTGGACGGCCCGGCTCGCCACGGCTGCGGACGGCGCGATCGCGGTCGCCCCGCCGGCCGAGCTCGTTCCCGGCGAACACGTCGTCGTCCTGTCCATCGAGGGTGCGACGGCCGTCGTCACCCCTGCCCCGGTGTCCTCGGGCGCCGACGGCATCACCGAGAGGAGTGCATCGTGACCGACACCAGCCAGCTCGTCACGACCATCGTGGTCATCGTGATCATCGCGATCATCGCGATCTTCGTCCTGGTCACACTCTTCCGGGCGATCCGCATCATCCCCCAGGCGCGCGCCGGGGTCGTGGAGCGGCTCGGCAAGTACCACAAGACGCTCCTCCCCGGCCTCAACGTGGTCGTGCCGTTCATCGACAAGGTGCGTCCGCTCATCGACATGCGCGAGCAGGTCGTGTCGTTCCCGCCGCAGCCGGTGATCACGGAGGACAACCTCGTCGTCTCCATCGACACCGTCGTCTACTTCCAGGTGAACGACGCCCGAGCGGCGACCTACGAGATCGCCAACTACCTCGGCGCCGTCGAGCAGCTCACCACCACCACACTCCGCAACGTGGTCGGCGGGCTCAACCTCGAGGCCGCGCTGACCAGCCGCGACAACATCAACGGCCAGCTGCGCGTCGTCCTCGACGAGGCCACCGGCAAATGGGGCATCCGAGTATCCCGCGTCGAGCTGAAGGCGATCGACCCGCCCCTCTCCATCCAGGACTCGATGGAGAAGCAGATGCGTGCCGAGCGTGACCGCCGCGCCGTCATCCTCACCGCCGAGGGCACCAAGCAGTCCGAGATCCTCAACGCCGAAGGGCGCCGGCAGGCGGCGATCCTGAGCGCGGAGGGCGACGCGAAGGCGGCAGTGCTGCGGGCGGAGGGCGAGGCGAAGGCCATCACGACCGTGTTCGGCGCCATCCACGAGGGGAACCCGGACAACCTCCTGCTCGCCTACCAGTACCTGCAGACCCTGCCCAAGATCGCCGAAGGCCCGGCCAACAAGCTCTGGATCATCCCGAGCGAGCTGACCGATGCGCTCAAGGGCATCGGCCAGGCGTTCGGCGAGAAGGGTGCCGCCGCTGCGGCTGCGGCTGCAGGTGCGGGCGAAGGCGCGGCAACGGGAACCCCCGCTCCCCCGGCTCCCCCCGCTCCCCCGGCGTGAGCTTCCTCGACGGCCCGCGGCCGCGCGTGATCGCGCACCGCGGGCTGGCCATCGACGCGCCGGAGAACACGCTGCTCGCGTTCCTGAAAGCGCTGAACGCGGGTGCCACCCATCTGGAGACCGACGTCCACGCGTCCGCCGACGGGGTCGCCGTGATCAGCCATGACCCCGGGCTGGACCGCGTGGCGGGTCGCCCCGGGCGCGTGGACGGCATGCTGATGAAGGAGCTGCGCCGCGTCGAGCTCGGGCACGGCCAGCAGTTCGCCTCACTCGCCGAGGCCCTCGACGCGTTCCCCGAGGCGCGGTTCAACATCGACGTGAAGGACGAGCGTGCTGCCGCGTCGACGGTGACGGCGATCCGGGAGGCGCGCGCGACGGACCGCGTCCTCATCACCAGCTTCTCGAAGGCGCGCCGCCGCGCGGTCGCCGACGAGCTCCCCGGCGTCGCCACCTCGCCCTCCGTGCCGGAGTTCGCTCCCGCACTCGCCGCGGCGAAGGCGGGGCTCACTCCCCTCGTGCGCCGGTCCCTGCGCGGCTTCGCCGCCGTCCAGGTCCCCGAGCGCCAGGGCGCGGTGCGCGTCGTCAGCGCCCGCACCGTCCGCGCCATCCACGCCGCCGGCGCCGAGGTCCATGTGTGGACGGTCGACGACCCCGCCGACATGGCCCGGCTGCTCGATCTCGGGGTCGACGGGATCGTCTCCGATCGGTGCGATCTGCTGGCTGACCTGGTCTCTTCCCGTCGCAGCTGACCTGGGAGTCTTCTGGGAGGCTGTGAGCGTCCTGAGAGAAGGGGCGGCCCGGAAAGACAATCCCCAGCTTGACGGTTTATAACTGTGAGGATTCGCGCGAAGAGGAGACCACACGATGGCAGATCGCAGTTTGCGCGGAATGAGGCTCGGCGCCCAGAGCTTACAAAGTGAAGAAGGCGTCGTCTACTCTCCGCGTACCCGTTACACCTACCTGTGCCCCGAATGCGGCAAAGAGACCGAGACCGTGTTCTCGTCCGAGGCCGAGGCACCCGACACCTGGGAGTGCCGCCACTGCGGCCACGAAGCCCGGAGACTGGTCGGCGACACCCCTGTCGAGGTCGACCACTCCGACGTCAAGGCGCCGCGCAGCCACTGGGACATGCTCCTGGAGCGCCGCACACGCGCTGAGCTGGAAGAGCTGCTGGAGGAGCGTCTGCAGTACCTGCGGGCGCGCCGCGGCACCGGGGAGCGCAAGCACAGCGCCTGACCCCACCGGCGACCCGAAGGCCGCTCTCACCGCATCGGTGGGAGCGGCCTTCTCCCGTCCGGGGCCGGGTTGCGGCGCGCACCGGCGGCGATCAGCAGCCCGAAGAGGCCGAGACCGGCGACCAGGAACTCGATGCCGCGACTGAGCAGGGTGGCCGGGGTGGTGGTCGTGCCCAGCGGCACGTCCGCGATCATGTGGCCCGGGGTGAACGGCGGGATCTCCGAGATGGTCCGCCCGTCGGGCGCGATGATCTGGCTGCTGCCCACCGTCGAGATGTTCACGAGGGCGCGACCCGACTCGATCGCCCGCAGCCGGGCGATGGCGAGCTGCTGCTGGTTCTCGTCCGTCTGGCCGAAGTCGGCGTTGTTGGTCTGCGCCAGGATGACCTGGGCGCCGCCCTTCATCATGTCGGTCAGCAGCTGGTCGTCGACGATGTCGAAGCAGATCGAGATGCCGGCCCGCACGCCGTCGATGTCGAACACGTTGTCGCGGGTGCCCGGGGTGTAGTCGCGACCGATGAGGTCGATCAGGTCCGGGGCGAACGGCCGCCAGAACGCGCGGTCCGGCACGTACTCGCCGAACGGGATGGGGTGCTTCTTGTCGTAGTAGTCGACGGCCCCCTTGCCTGCCTCCCATTGCAGGGACGTGTTGAAGTACTTGCCGTCGCGGTACGTGATCGTGCCGACGACGAAGGTCGCGTCCATCGAGCGGCTCAGCGCGTCCAGGATCGCGGCAGACGACGGATCCCGGGTCGGGTCGGGTTGGGCGACGCCTTCGGGCCACACCACGATGTCGGCCTTCTCGTGCGCGATCTTCAGCGTCTCGGCCACCTGCGAGTCGAGCACCGCACCCTCCGGCGCGTCGTCGAAGTAGCCGGCGGGACCGTTGCCCTGCACGGCCGCGATGCGCGTGGTCCCGTGCGTCGGCGTCGGCCAGGCGGGGATCACCAGCACGAGGGCGACGGCGCCGATCGCCAGGACACCCCGCGAGACGGCACGCAGGTCGATCGCGAACGCCAGCTCGACGAGCAGGGCGACCAGCCACACCATCACGAAGCTCAGCCCGGAGATGCCGAGCCAGGCCGCCAGGGGGGCGAACGGGCTCTCGGACTGCGACTCCGCCACCCGCCCCCAGGAGAAGCCGCCGTACGGCCAGTTGCCGGTCACGTACTCCCGCAGCACCCAGAGACCCGCCACGATGACGGGAAGCAGCCCTGCACGGCCCCACAGGCCCGGCCACGCGCGCGGGACCCAGCGGTAGGCCAGCGTGATCAGGATGCCGCCCACGCCCCAGAAGAGCGCCTCCAGCGTCGCGAGGGCCACCCACGGGATCGGCCCGAGGTAGAGGGCCGTCCACGCCACGTGGACGAGGTAGAACGACTCCCCCGCCAGCCACCCGATCAAGAACGCCGAGCCCGCACGTCGTCCGCGCAGAGCGAGCAGCACCATCCCGATGCCGACGAAGGTCAGCGGCCACCAGTCCTTGTCCGGGAAGCCCGCGTCGAGCACGGGGCCGGCGGCGACCGCCACGACCACGGCGAGCCAGAGCGGGAGCGGGGCACGGGACGTTCGGGTCACGAAGGGAGAGCCTATGGCATCCGGCTCGGGGTCCCGCTCAGGCAACCGGGCCAGGCCTCACGCGACGGCGGAGTACGCGACGATGCCACGACGGATCGCGTCGAGCGCCTGACGCGCGGTGCGGCCGACGTTGCCGGGTGCGACGAGCGAGAGCTGGTCGAGCAGGTCGATGGTCTGCTTCGTCCAGCGCACGAAGTCGCCCGCCGCCATATCGGCCTCGCGCAGCACCGAGTCCAGCGCGCCTCCGCGCGCCCACTGGTACATGGCCAGGGCGAGCGCCGTCGACGGCGGCTCGCTGCCCGCGAGCCGGTTCTCGCGCTCCAGGTCGTCGAGGCGGCTCCACAGCTCGATCGTGCGATCGAGCGCCGGGCGGAACGCGCCGCGCGGGAGGGAGCGCTCGTGGGCGAGGCCTTCGTCGCGCCGCGGTTCGAACACGAGGGCGCAGGCCATCGCCGCGAGGCTCGGCGCGTCGAGCTCCTTCCAGGCGCCGCGGCGCAGGCACTCCGCCACCAGCAGATCGCGCTCCCCGTAGATGCGCTTGAGGGTGCGCCCGTGCACGGTCAGTGCGATACCGGACTCCTCCTCGGCGAGGTAGCCGAGCTCCAGCAGCACGTCGGACACCCGGTCGAACACCTTGGCTACAGCGCCGGTGCGCGACTGGATCTGCGCGCTCAACCGGTCCGTCTCACGCTTGAGCTTCCACCACCGCTCCGCCCATCGGGCGTGCTTCTCGCGGTCGGGGCAGCGGTGGCAGGGGTGGTCCTTCATCCGCTTGCGCAGCGCTGCCAGCTGCCGTTGCCGCTTGTCGCGGTCGGCGCGGGAGGCGTTGTCCAGCTTGGCGCCCTTGCGTTCCAGGTCGGTCAGCTCGCGACGGATGCGCGAGTACTCGCGGAAGTCGCCGAGGTGGCACGTCATCGCCTCCTCGTACCCGGTGAGCGACTGCTCCTGCTGCCGGACCTTGCGGGCCAGGTCGACCACGGCGCGGTCCGCCTGGAACTGCGCGAACGACGACTCGAGGATCTCGCGCGTCCGGGCACGCCCGAACTGGTCGATGAGGTTGACGGCCATGTTGTACGTCGGCCGGAAGCTGGAGTTCAGCGGGTAGCTGCGACGGGAGGCCAGCGACGCCACCGACTGCGGGTCCAGGCCGTCCTCCCACTGGATGACCGAGTGGCCTTCCACGTCGATGCCGCGGCGCCCGGCGCGTCCGGTGAGCTGGGTGTACTCGCCCGGCGTGATCGGCACCCGGGCCTCGCCGTTGAACTTCTCGAGCTTCTCCAGCACGACCGTGCGCGCCGGCATGTTGATGCCGAGCGCGAGGGTCTCCGTCGCGAAGACGACCTTCACCAGCTTGCGGCGGAACAGCTCCTCGACGACCTCCTTGAAGGCCGGGAGCATCCCCGCGTGGTGGGCGGCGACTCCCCGCTCCAGCCCCTCCAGCCACTCCCAGTAGCCGAGCACCGCGAGGTCCTCGTCGAGCAGGGTGCGGCAGCGCTCCTCCACGATCGCGCGGATCTCGTCCCGTTCGTGCTTCTCGGTCAGGCGCACGCCCGACCGCAGGGTCTGGCGCACCGCCGCGTCGCAACCGTTGCGGCTGAAGATGAAGAAGATGGCGGGCAGGAGGTTGCGCTCGCGCAGCAGCTCCACGAACGCCGCGCGCTCCATCCGGAACGAGTCCGGCCGGCCGCCCTTCGAGTGGTAGCGGCCCACGTCGCGGGTCTGCCTGCTGCTCAGCACCCGCCCGCCGTAGCGTGCCATCTGGACGAGCTCGGGGTTCACCCGGTTCGTCGCGGCGAGTCCCGACGAGTCGAACAGGTCGATTAGCTTCGACCGCATGAGGATGTGCTGCTCCAGCGGGACTGGCCGCTCCTCCGAGACGATCACGTCCGTCTCGCCGCGCACCGCCTGCAGCCAGTCGCCGAACTCCTCGGCGTTCGACACCGTGGCGCTGAGCGAGACCATCCGGACCTCCGACGGGAGGTGGATGATGACCTCCTCCCAGACGGCGCCGCGGAAGCGGTCGGCGAGGTAGTGCACCTCGTCCATCACCACGTAGGCGAGGTCGGAGAGCAGATCGGAGTCGGCGTAGAGCATGTTGCGCAGCACCTCGGTCGTCATCACGACGATGCGCGCGTGCGAGTTGATGTTGGTGTCGCCGGTGAGCAGGCCGACCGACTCCGCCCCGTACGCCTCCACGAACTCCTGGAACTTCTGGTTGCTCAGCGCCTTCATCGGCGTGGTGTAGAACACCTTCGCGTTGGCCTCGCGCATGGCGAGGAAGACGGCGAACTCCGCCACGATCGTCTTCCCCGCGCCCGTGGGGGCGGCGACGAGCACACTGCGGCCCTCCTCCAGGCTCGCGCAGGCCTGCCGCTGGAACGGGTCGAGGTCGAAGCGCAGGCCGGCGCGGAAGGTCTCGATGAGCGGCTGGCTGGCGCGCTGACGAGAGGCGGCGAAACGCTCGGCCGGGGAGAGCTGCTGGTCGGTCACCCGTCCAGACTATGCCGCCAGCTCGGCCTCCAGCCGATCCGCGACCTTCGCCGCGCGGCGGTCGTGCAACCAGGCGACCCCGTAGGCGGCGAAGTACAGCCCGACCATCGGGATGGCGAGCAGGAACATCGAGAGCACGTCGGCCGCCGGCGTGGCGATCGCGGTGAACAGCACGATCAGGATGAGCGCCCAGCGCCACGAGGCGATGATGGACTTCGCGCTCAGGATCCCGATGAAGTTGAACAGCACCAGGAACACCGGCAGCACGAAGGCGATCCCGACGGCGAGCACCAGCTTCATGATGAAGTCGAAGTACGTCTTCGCTCCGATGATCGCGGCGTCCTGCTCGGGCGCGAAGCTCGTGAGCAGGCTGACGATGTGCGGGACGAGCATCCAGCCGACGATGCCGCCCGCGATGAACAGCGGGACGGCGGTGAAGAAGAAGCCGAAGGCGTACTTCAGCTCTTTGCGTGTCATGGCCGGCACGAAGAAGGCCCAGATCTGGTACAGCCAGACCGGGCTCGAGATGATCGCGCCGATCGTCACCGCGACCTGCATCTTCAGGTCGAAGGCACCCGTGATGCTGTCGTAGTTGAGAGTCGCGTCCCGGCCCTGCTGCTCGGCGATCTGGGTGATCGGGCCGCGCAGGGCGTCCATGACGAAATCGGCGAGGAACCAGCCGATGACGGCGCCGACGAGGAGGGCGAGCGCCGACCGGAAGAGGCGTTTGCGAAGCTCGACGAAGTGCTCTGCGAGCGACATCCGCCCTTCGCGGTTCTTGCCTCGCTTGGTGGAGGCCACCGCGTTACGGCTTCGGCTTCGTCTCGGCCGACGAGTCCGTGGCCGGCGACTCGGTCGAGGCGTCGGCGTCCTTGCCGTCCTTCTTCATCTCGTTGACCTCGCCCTTGAAGATGCGCATCGACTGGCCGATGCTCTTCGCCAGGGCGGGGAGCTTCGGCGCGCCGAAGAGGAGCAGGATCACTGCGAGGATGATGAGCAGATGCCATCCGGTGAGTCCACCGAGCATTATGGAGTCCTTCGAGTCACGTGTTCAAAGCGCGAGGGGTCCGCTTTGATGAGAAGCTTACCTCGCCGCACGCGCGCATCCCTGCGAGCTTGCTTTGCGAACTCGCGGTCGGCTCGGGCCTGGGTGCGCTCCTGACGGAGCTCGGCGGCGTCGGCGAACACGGCGGAGTGGAACCTCTCTTCGCGCAGATCGTCCACCCGCACCTGCAGCACTTCGGCCTTCTCGATCAGCGCGGATGCCTCTCCGGCGGCCGCCATCAGCTTGCGGAACAGGCTCCAGGCGAAGTACGCGAGCATGCCGAGCAGACCGAGCACCAGCACGGTCCAGATCACCAGCCACGACCACCACGGCATGCGGAAAGCCTACCGGTACCGCTCTGCTCCGCCCGCCGCCCACTCGGCCACCACGCGTCGCGCCTCGGGCGGGTCGAGCACGGTGAGCACCCCGGAGAGGCCGCCGACGAGCCGCTTGAGGCCGTGGAAGTGCGCGACTCGGACACTCGTGCGCACCACGCCGTCGTGCTCGCGCCGCTCGGCGCCGTCGGGGATGTAGTCCTCGATCAGCGGCACCGCGGACGCCGAGACCTCGATCGTGACGAGCTGGTCGTCCGGCGTCCCCTCGAAGAGCGTCTCGGGCAGCGTCACGTCGCCCGGGCGGTAGGCGATGGGCACGTCCGTCGCCGTGAGCCCCTCGATCCGGTCGAGCCGGAACGTGCGCAGGGCGGTGCGGGCATGGTCCCAGCCGCGCAGGTACCAGTCCTGGTCGATGGACTCCACCCGCAGAGGGTCGACCCGGCGGCGCTCTCTCTCGCCCCGGGAGTTGCGGTAGTCGAAGTCGAGGCGCGTTCCGGCGACGACCGCATCGCGGATCACCGCCAGAGCCTCGTCGGTCTCGGACCGCGCGACGGCCACCTCGCTCGGAGCCCCGGAGGCGCCCCGGGCGAGCTTCGCCATCAGCGAGCCGATCACATCGCGGTCGCCGTTCTCGGGGAGGGAGGTCAGATACTGGAGGCCGGCGATGAGCGCTGCCGCCTCGCGGGCGGAGAACCGCGGCGAGTCGTCGATCGCGACCTGGTGCGTGAGCACGATCCGGTCGTTGTCCTCGAAGTCGTCCCAGGCGATGTCGAAGAGGTCCCCGGGCTGGTAGGCGTTCGTCTCACCCGGGATGCCCGACACCGCGATCAGCCGCACCGCCTCGCGCAGCTGCTCGGGCTCGACGCTGAAGTGCGCGGCGGCCTCGGCCACGCTCACGCGGTCGCGGTCCATCAGATACGGGACGAGGGCCAGCAGGAAGGCGAGCTTGTCCTGCGCCTGCATCGGACGGCGTCGCTCAGCCATCGTGCTCCTCCCCTGCGCCGTGGGCGCGCGCTGTGGCGAGCAGCCTCTCCAGAACCTGGTCACGCAGCTCCGGCGGCGAGACGACCAGCACCTCGGGCCCGAAGCTCGCGAGCTGGTCGGCGAGGATGTTGATGTCGGAGAAGTTCACCGTGAGGCTGAAGGCCTCACCCTCTCCGTGCGCCGGAACCGCGTCCCCGTATCGCTTGCGCAGCCGGGTCGCCGCATCCGTGCCCGCATCGACGCGGATCTCGGCGACGTTCGCCTCCCAGATCGCGGCGAGATCGGCGAGGGCGCGCTCGGCGAAGCCGTCGCCCTCGGGCTCGAAGGTGCGGTTGGTGACCTTGACCGGGCCGACCATGCGCGAGAGGAGGAACGTGCGTGAGCCCTGCGCATCCTGATCGATGCCCTGCAGATGCCAGCGTCCCTGGTGCTGCACGAGCGCGAGCGGTGCCACCGTGCGCAGCCGCGATGCCGTCTCACCGGGCTTCAGGTACGGGAACTGGACGATCGCGTGACGCTCGAGCGCCTGGCTGAGCGGCTCGAACGCCGCCTCCCGCACACGCAGCCGCGGGGCGTAGCCGACGATCGGTTCGTCCGCCTCCACGCCGAGCGAGCGCAGCTTCATGAGCGCGCGGCGCGACTCCCCCGACAGGGATCCCTCGCGCCAGACCGTCGCGGCCAGACCGAGCAGCGTGATCTCCTCCGGGGAGAAGACGACGTCCTGCGGCAGGTCGTACGCACCCTTCGGGATGCGATAGCGCAGCAGCTGGTTGTTCCCCGACGCCTCGGGCGACTCCACGGTCTCCAGCGGGACGCCCAGTTCGCGGATGTCGTCCTTGTCGCGCTCGAACTGGCGCTCCAGGCTGCTGTTGTCGCCGTGCGCCGCGAAGCGCTGGCGATACCCCTGGACGGTCGACAGGATCTCGTTCTTCGTCAGCCCCGTCTCCGTCGCGAGCAGCGCCAGCACAAGGCTGAACAACCGCTCCTCGACGGGGACGCGCGACGGCGAGGACGAGGATTTCGGCACCCGTCCATCCTAGTCGCGGCTAGCGGACTCCGAGGATGTCGACGACCCACGCCGCGGCGGGGAACGCGCTGTCCTTGGGCGTCTCGATGACGACCTGCGAGCCCACCTTCTGGCCGACGAGCTCCTTCAGCATGGCCTGCGGGAGGACGGAGCTGCTCTGGTTCTGGAGCGAGCTCTGACCGGTGGCGATATCGACGAGATCCGGGGAGGTCGTCCAGCTGCTCGTGACGACGTTCTTCTGCTCCCAGCCCACCGCGGTGTACTGCAGGACCGCCTGGCTGTCCTTCTTGACCACGGCGCCGTCGCCCTCCTTGAGGAGTTCGCTGCGCACCTTCGTGGGCGCCGAACCCGACGACGGGATGGTGATGCCGGGCTGACCGGTCGGCGCGAGCACCACGGTCGGGAAGCCGGAGACCGAGGGACGCACCGCGCCGTCGGCGGCCGGGAGGTAGGCCTTGACCACGTCGATCACGTAGATCGGGGACGGCGAGCCGGAGCCCGCATCCGCACCGGAGTCCTTCGGGGAGACGACGATCGCGACACGCGAGCCGACCGGGGCGCAAAGGAGGCCCTTGCTGACGGCGTCGGTGCCGGTCGCGTAGAGCTGCTTCGACGAGCTGCTGCCCGCGACCTCGCCGGTCTCGCCGTTGACCACGCTGTACGTGACCTCGAGCATCTGGTTGCGCTGCACCTTCTCGCCCGTGCCCTCGGTGAGGATCGTGCGCTGCGAGGTGGTCGTGTCGACCGGCGCGGGGACCTTCACCGTCGGCGTGCTTCCGAGCTTGCCGGTCGCGGTGACCAGGTCGGAGGCCTTGCCCGACGGGAGTGCCCCGTCGCAGCTCGCGTTCGGGTTCGACGAACAGCCGGTCAGCGCGACGGCCAGAAGGCCGGCGGCCACGACGAGTGCGGTAGCTCTGCGCACGGGTCCTCTTTCGATGCGAATCGGTGGGGAGGCCGTCAGGTACGAGACCGACGACCTCCTCATGCTAGTCGACGGTCGGGGCGTCCTCGTCCGCACCGTCGCGGGCCTTGGCGAGCTCGGCGCTCGTCGCGGCCTCCCGCACCCGCTTGCGCAGGCTCTTGGGGCTGGACTGCCGCTCGCCGAGCGCGCCCGGCGTCCAGGCCTCGACATCGGCGTCGGAGTAGTCGCTCTTCGACGGACGGCGCTTGAGCTCGGGCAGCACGGTGTCCGGCGCGAGGCGGCGCGCGGTGAGCAGGAAGCCCGTGTGCGCGATCATCCGGTGGTCCGGGCGCACGGCGAGACCCTCGACGTGCCAGCCGCGCACCATCGTCTCGCTCGACTGCGGGTGCGTGTAGTGCCCGGTCGCGCGGATCGCCTCGGCGACGCGGGAGAGCTGCGTCACGGTGGCGACGTAGCAGATGACGACGCCGCCGGGCTTGAGCGCCGAGGTCACCGCCTCCAGCGTCTCCCAGGGCGCGAGCATGTCGAGCACGACGCGGTCGACGGTGCCGGGCTCCACGGCGGCGGGCAGCGCCTCCTGCAGGTCGCCGACGGTGACCGTCCAGTTCGCCGGGTCCGAGCCCAGGAACGTCGCCGCGTTGTCCCGTGCGACGTCTGCGAACTCCTCGCGCCGCTCGAACGAGTGCAGGCGGCCCTCCGGGCCGATCGCCCGCAGGATCCAGAGCGAGAGCGCGCCCGAGCCGACGCCCGCCTCGACGACGGTCGCGCCCGGGAAGATGTCGGCCAGCGCGAGGATCTGCGCGGCGTCCTTCGGGTAGACGATGGCTGCGCCCCGCGGCATCGACATGACGAAATCGGTGAGGAGCGGGCGCAGCGCCAGGTGCTCGACGCCTGCGTTGTTCGCGACGACGGAGCCGTCCGGCAGGCCGATGATCGCATCGTGCTCCAGCACGCCGCGATGGCTGTGGAACAGTTTGCCCGGCACCAGCGTGATGGTGTTCATCCGGTTCTTCGGGCCGGTCAGCTGCACGCGGTCGCCCGCGCGGAACGGGCCGGAGCTGCGGGGGGTCTCGTTCATCGGGATGCCTCTGCCTTCGGAGTCTGTGTGCGCGCCGCGGCGACCGCGGCGATGTCGTCGGCCGTGCGACCGGCGAGGGTGGTCCAGAGAGTGTGCTCGTCCGACTCCGGGATCGGCACGATGTGCGGTACGCCGATGGCCATCGCCCCCGACGCCACCGCCGACGCGAGGCCGACCAGCGAGTCCTCGATCGCGACCGCATCGCGCGGATCGATCTCCAGCAGCCGCGCGGCACGGAGGTACGGCTCGGGATGCGGCTTCGGCTGCTCCACCTCGTCGCCGCTGACGATGAGGTCGAACGCGTCGAACGGGATCTGCGCCACGATCTGCTCCGCCATGCGCCGCACCGACATCGTCACGAGCGCGGTGCGCACGCCCCGCTCGCGCAGCGACGACAGCAGCTCGCGCGCTCCGGGCCGCCACGGGACGCCCTCGGTCTCGAGCTTGTGCTGCACCCGGTCGGTCAGCCACGAGACGATCGCGTCCGCCTCCATCTCCACGCCGTGCGAGCGCAGGATCTCCGCCGACGTCCAGAGGCCCTGGCCGACGAGCAGCAGCGCGTCGTCGTGCGTCCAGTGTCCGCCGAAGGAGGAGACCAGCTCCTCCTCGGAGGCCATCCAGTACGGCTCGGTGTCGACCAGGGTGCCGTCCATGTCCCAGAGCACGGCGGCCGGGAGGTGCGAGCGGTCGGAGGCGGTGGCGGGGAGCGGTGAGGTCACGGGCCACAAGTCTATCCGCACGCGCTCGGGCCTATTCTGGAGGGACGGCGGTCGAACGGTCGCACGGAGAGGACCAGGTAGAGCTCAGTGACTGACGCAGACAGCATTCTCGACGGGCGCATCCTCGTGGTCGCCTTCGAAGGCTGGAACGACGCCGGCGAAGCGGCCAGCGGGGCGGTGAAGACGCTCAAGGAGCAACTCGACGTCGTGCCCGTCGCCGAGGTCGACCCCGAGCTCTACTTCGACTTCCAGTTCAACCGCCCCGTCGTCGAGGAGGAGGACGGGCGCCGGCGTCTGGTCTGGCCGTCCGCGATCGTCTACGGGCCGGCGATCCCCGGGCGCGTCCCCGAAGACCTCGCCGACGACGCCGAGCTGAGCGTGACCGGCGACAACGCCGGCAACATCTTCCTGCTGGTCGGCACCGAGCCCTCCCGCAGCTGGCGCAGCTTCACCGCCGAGATCATCGACGTGGCGCTCGCCGCCGACGTCGGCGCGATCGTCTTCCTCGGCGCGATGCTGGCCGATGTGCCGCACACCCGCCCGATCTCCGTCTTCGCGTCGAGCGAGAACGCGACCGTCCGGGCCCAGCTCGGCGTCGAGCGCTCCACCTACGAAGGGCCGGTCGGCATCCTGAGCGCGCTCGCCGAGGGCGCGGAGGACGTCGGCATCCCGACCATCATGATCTGGGCCTCGGTGCCGCACTACGTGCACAACGCGCCCAGCCCGAAGGCGGTGCTCGCTCTGATCGACAAGCTCGAGGAGATGGTCGACGTGACCATCCCGCGCGGTTCGCTGGTCGAGGAGGCCGGAGCGTGGGAGGCCGGGATCGACGCCCTGGCCGCCGACGACGAGGAGATGGCGGCGTACATCCAGCAGCTCGAACAGGCGCGCGACACCGTCGACTCCCCCGAGGCGAGTGGCGAGGCCATCGCCCAGGAGTTCGAGCGCTACCTGCGCCGGCGCGACGGCAAGGACGGCCGCGACGGCGGCACCGCCGGGCGCGCCCCGGATGACCCGCGCCGCGGCTGAAGCGGCTCAGGCCGCGAGCACGCCCGTGGCGAGCAGGATCATCAGCAGCACGCCGAGCGCGACGCGGTAGATCACGAACGGCAGGAAGCTGCGCCGGGAGATGTATCCCATGAAGAACGCGATGACGGCGAGCCCGACCACGAACGCGACGAGCGTCGCCGCCGCGGTCTCCGCCGGTCCGAACACCTCGACGGTGCAGGTGCCCGCCTTCGCGAGCGCGTCGGCGCAGGGCTCCTTGATCGCCTTGTACAGCTGGTAGAAGCCGCTGCCGAAGACCGCGGGAAGGGCCAGCAGGAACGAGTAGCGGGCGGCCGCGCGGCGCTGGTAGCCCATGAAGAGCCCGGCGGTGATCGTCCCGCCCGAGCGCGACACGCCCGGGATCAGTGCGAGCGCCTGCGCGAAGCCGAAGATGATGCCGTGGCCCCAGGTCAGCTCCTTGAGCCGCCGGGTCTTCGCGCCCACCCAGTCGGCGATGCCGAGCAGGATGCCGAACACGATCAGCGTCGTCGCCACGATCCAGAGCGAGCGGAACGTCGTCTCGATCGCATCCTGGAAGAAGAGACCGAGCACCACGATCGGGATGCTCCCGAGTATGACCAGCCAGCCCATCCGGGCGTCGGGGTCGTTGCGCGGGATCTTCCCGAACAGGGCCAGGAACCAGCGCGAGACGATCCGCGTGATGTCCTTCCAGAAGTACAGGAGGACGGCCGCCTCGGTGCCGAGCTGGATGATCGCGGTGAACCGCGCACCCGGGTCCGCACCCGTTCCGAGCAGTTCGCCGACGATGCGGATGTGCGCGCTCGACGAGATCGGGAGGAACTCCGTGAGCCCCTGGACGAGCCCGAGGATGAGGGCGTTGATGAACTCCATGCGTCGCTTTCGCCTGGTCGGTGGATCGGGGGGCGCGGCTCAGTAGCTGCTGAGCAGGTCCCGCAGCACGGCCCTACCGAACACTAGCGCGTCGAGCGGGACGCGCTCGTCGACGCCGTGGAACATTCCGGGGAAGTCGAGATCCTTCGGCAGCCGCAGCGGGGCGAAGCCGTAGCCGGTGATCCCGAGCTTGCTCAGCGCCTTGTTGTCCGTTCCGCCCGAGAGCAGGTACGGCAGCACGGGCGCGCCCGGATCGTGGCGCTCCAGTGTGCCGGTGATCGCGTCGATTAGCTCGCCGCCGAAGTCCGCCTCCAGGCCGATGTCGCGGTGCATGATCTGCACCTCGACGTCGTCGCCGATCAGGCGCCGCACCTCGGCGAGCACGCGGTCCTCGTCGCCGGGCAGGGTGCGGATGTCGACCAGCGCCTCCGCGGTGTCCGGGATGACGTTGTGCTTGTAGCCGGCGTCGAGGAGCGTCGGGTTCGTGGTGGCGCGCAGGGTCGCGAGGATGAATCCCGCTGCCGTCCCGGTGCGCAGCACGACCTCGTCCGGACCGACCTGCTCCGGGTCGACGTCGAGCAGACGGCCGAGCTCGTCGATCAGTCGCGTGGTGGTCGCAGTGAGCTGGATCGGCCAGTCGGTGCGGCCGATCGCGACGACGGCCTCCGCCAGGCGGGTGATGGCGTTGTCGCGGACCAGCCGCGAACCGTGCGCGGCCGTCCCGCGGGCGATCAGCTTGATCCAGACCAGGGACTTCTCCCCCGTCTGCAGCAGATACGCGCGGCGTCCGTCGAGGTCGATCGAGTAGCCGCCCACCTCGCTGATCGCCTCGGTCGCGCCGGCGAAGAGCTCGGGATGGTTGTCGACGAGGTGGTGCGAGCCGCGGCGGCCGCCGTCCTCCTCGTCGGCGAAGAAGGCGACGACCAGGTCGCGCTCGGGCTGCTCCCCCGCGTTCAGGATGTCGCCGACCGCGGTCAGGATCATCGCGTCCATGTTCTTCATGTCGACCGCGCCGCGGCCCCAGAGCAGGCCGTCCTTGATGACACCGCCGAACGGGTCGACGCTCCAGTTGCGCGGGTCGGCGGGGACCACGTCGAGGTGACCGTGCACGACGAGGGCCGGCTTGGCCGGGTTGCGTCCGGCCACGCGCGCGACCACGCTCGTGCGCCCGGGGTCGGAGTCGAACAGCTGCGGCTTCAGCCCCAGTGCCGACAGCCGCGCCTCGACGTACTCGGCGGCGTCCGTCTCGCCGTTGGATTTGCCCTCCCCGTAGTTCGTCGTGTCGAACCGGATCAGGTCGCGGGCGATGATCGCTGTCTCGTCGAGCTTGGAGTCGTCGGTCATGACCTCCACGCTACCCGGCGACGGCGCCGCGGCCGCCGCGCCGTGACGGCGAGTGACGCGCCACGCCCGGGATGCCCGGCCGATGTGAATCCGGGCCCGGTATCCGTGCTAATGTCTTTCTTCGGCAGCCGGTTCGTCCGGAAGCCGAAAACACCCGTCCGGGTGGCGGAAATGGCAGACGCGCTAGCTTGAGGTGCTAGTGCCCGTATAGGGCGTGGGGGTTCAAGTCCCCCCTCGGACACAGAAGAAGGCCCCAGTCGAGAGACCGGGGCCTTTCTCGTTCTCGCGGCGTGAGCGGGGACTATCGTGACCGCCATGGCCTCGAAGCGGGAATCCTCCAGCGTCTTCACGGTGATCCTCGCGCTCGGCGCCAACGTGATCGTGGCGATCGCGAAGACGGTCGCCGCCGCGCTCACCGGCTCCGCGTCGATGGTCGCCGAGGCCGCGCACTCGTGGGCCGACTCGGGCAACGAGATCTTCCTGCTGCAGGCGGAGCGCTCGGCCGCCCGCCCCCGCGACGACGCGCATCCGGGAGGCTACGGCCGGGAGTCGTACGTCTGGAGCCTCTTCGCGGCGGTCGGGCTGTTCACCGCGGGCGCCGTCGTGTCGATCATGCACGGCGTGTCGGAACTGGGCTCGAACGAGCCCGAGGCCGACTACCTGATCGCCTACCTCGTCCTCGCCGTGTCGTTCGTCTTCGAGGGGATCTCGTTCCTGCAGTCGTACCGGCAGGCGCGCGCACTGGCGTCCGAGCGCGGAACGGGCACGGTCGAGCAGGTGCTCATGACCTCCAACCCGACCTTGCGTGCGGTGTTCGCCGAGGATGCGGCCGCGCTGATCGGGCTCGTGATCGCCTTCGCCGGCATCCTGCTGCACCAGCTCACCGGGCAGGCGGTCTTCGACGCCCTCGGCTCGATCCTGGTCGGAGTGCTCCTCGCGGTCGTCGCCGTGGTGCTGATCGACCGCAACCGCCGCTTCCTGCTCGGCGAGCCCGCCCCCGAGCGCGCCCATCAGGCCGTGCTCGCGGGCCTCCTGCGCCACCCGGAGGTCGAGAAGGTCACCTACCTGCACCTGGAGTTCGTGGGTCCGGAGCGACTCTTCCTCGTCGCGGCCGTCGACCTCGTGGGCAACGACCGGGAGTCGGACGTCGCGTCCGATCTGTCCCTCGTCGAGGACGACCTCGAACGCGATCCGCACATCACGGAGGCCGTGCTCACCCTCTCGCGCCCCGGCGCCCCGGCCCTCCAGCCGCGCACCTCCGGATAGCGGCCACAATCCGGCCGCATCCCGGTGCACACTGGGAGGCATGGCAAGCACCGGATCGCGCACCCTGCAGCTGCTGTCGCTGCTGCAGACCCACCGCTACTGGCCGGGCACCGAGCTGGCGGACCGGTTGGGCGTCTCGCCGCGCACCCTCCGCCGCGACGTGGACCGGCTCCGCGATCTCGGGTACCCGGTCGACGCGACGCGCGGAGTCGCGGGAGGCTACCAGCTCGCCGCCGGCGCCTCCCTGCCGCCGCTCGTCGTCGATGACGACGAAGCGGTCGCCCTCGCCGTCGGTCTCCGGACTGCGGCGCAGAGCGGGATCGCCGGAGTGGAGGAGGCGTCGGTCCGCGCGCTCGCCAAGGTGGTCCAGGTCATGCCCCCGCGGCTGAAGCGGCGCGTCGACGCCCTGCGCGTCGCGACGCTGGCGACGGCGTTGCGTGGCGGCCCGGTCGTCGACGCCTCGACGTTGACGACCGTCGCGCAGACGTGCCGCGACGAGGAGCGGCTCGAGTTCACGTACGTGGCCCGGGGCGGCGAGGAGACGCGGCGCACCGTCGAACCGCATCGTCTCGTGTCGGTCGGGCGGCGCTGGTACCTCGTCGCCTACGACCTGAGCCGGTTCGACTGGCGCAGCTTTCGGCTCGACCGGTTGAGCGAACCGCGTGCGACCGGGGCGCGGTTCCGTCCGCGCACCCTGCCGGCGGAGGATGCCGCGGAGTACGTCCGCGCCTCCCTCTCCCCCGCCTCCGAACAGCTCGTCGTCGACGCGCTGGTCCACGCGGACCCCGCCCGGGTGGAGGAGGCGATCGGCCGCTGGGCGACCGTCACGCCCGTCGATGCGGAGACCGCTCGCGTGCGGCTCGTCGTGGAGAGCCCGGAGTGGGCCCTCTTCGGGCTCGCGGCCGCAGGCGCCCCCTTCTCCATCGAAGCTCCGGATGCGGTGCGCGAGCTCGCCGCCGTATGGGCGGAGCGCTTCCGCGCCGCCTCGGCGGGGGTCGCCTAGACTTCTGGCGATGACGACCACCGAGCGCACCCCGACCCCTGCCGACATCCGGCGGTGGCGGCGCTACCTGGCCGACGAGCGCGCCGAGGCCGCCGTCTACCGGGACCTCGCCCAACGCCGCACCGGCGAGGAGCGCGAGATCCTCCTCGCTCTGGCCGAGGCGGAGGGCCGCCACGAGCAGCACTGGCTCGACCTGCTCGGCGACCAGGTGGGCAGACCGCTCCGCGGCGACGTGCGCACGCGCATGCTCGGCTTCCTCGCCCGCCGCTTCGGCTCCGTCTTCGTGCTGGCGCTCGCTCAGCGGGCCGAGGCGCGGTCACCCTACGCGACCGACGTCGACGCCACCCCGCAGATGGCGGCCGACGAGCAGGTGCATGAAGAGGTCGTGCGCGCGCTCGCGGCGCGTGGCCGGCAGCGCCTCTCCGGAACGTTCCGCGCGGCCGTCTTCGGCGCCAACGACGGCCTGGTGAGCAACCTCGCCCTCGTCCTCGGCGTGAGCGCGAGCGGGGTGGCGACGCACGTGGTGCTCTTGACGGGAGTCTCCGGTCTGCTCGCCGGCGCCCTCTCGATGGGTGCGGGCGAGTACGTCTCGGTACGCTCCCAGCGCGAGCTGCTGGAGGCGTCGAGCCCCAACCCGGCGACGCGCTCCGCCCTCCCGCACCTCGACGTCGATGCGAACGAGCTGACGCTCGTCTACCGCGCCCGGGGCATGTCAGCGGAGGATGCCGCCGCCCGGGCCCGCGAGACCTTGCAGACTCTGCAGGCGTACACGAGCGAGATCCCCGTCGGCGACGTGGCGGCCGGGACCGCGGCGGCACCGGAGGTGGACGAGCACGAGGCCGTCGGCAACGGGTGGAGCGCCGCCCTGTCGAGCTTCTGCTTCTTCGCCTCCGGCGCGCTCGTGCCGATCATCCCTTACCTCTTCGGCCTCGGCGGCACCACGGCCGTGCTCGTGTCCGCCGGCCTGGTCGGCATCGTGCTGCTGGCGACCGGCGCCGTCGTCGGCCTGCTGTCGGGCGGGTCGCCGCTGAAGCGCGCGCTGCGCCAGCTCGCGATCGGCTTCGGCGCCGCTGCGGCGACCTACCTGCTCGGACTGCTGTTCGGGACCGCGCTGGGCTAACGCCTCCGCGGGCCGTCGATCCCGTAGACCAGGGCGCCCGCGAGCGGGATGAGCAGGAACCACAGCCAGCTGTACTGGTAGCCCCAGATCCCGCTCGTCACGAAGAACAAGATGACTGCGATGAACGGCATCACTGAGACGACGAGGAGCCCCCAGCGGTTCGTCGGCCGATAGCGCTGGTCCGCGTACGGGTCGCCGGGGGCGTACGTCGCGCCCGGGTCGTAGGCCGCCGCCGGCGGGACCGGCGGGGCGGGCTGCGTCGGCTGGGCGGGCTGAGCCTGAGCGGGCCGTCCCGCGTGGTCGTCGAGGTGCAGGCCACCGGGCAGATCGGCGAACAACGGGGCCAGATCGCCGCGTGTGACGGCCGAGCGGGCCGACGCGACACGCGACTGCAGCTCGGCGTCGTCGAGCCTCCCCGCCGCCGCATGCGACTGCAATGCCGCAACGGCACGCTCGCGCTCGTCGGTGCTGAGGCGCAGCGACGCGCCGGACGGGTCGTTGAGGTCGGTCATGCGGCCAGTATGCCAGGGGTGGGACGCACGGTACAGGATGCGCGTGTCGGCCGTCCGGTCTACACTCACATTCGAACATTCGTTCGAATCGAGGAGGTGACTGCGATGACCGACGTCGACGAAGCGGTCGCCGTGTGGACGACCGACGACGGCATCCCGCTGCGATTGGTCTGGCGTTCCACCCGTTACCGCGTGAGTGACATGCCGACCGTCTGGGCGGTCGCGCCGGCGTGGTGGCGGCCGTTCGGGGAGCACCGCTACGACGTGGGCGCGCTCCCGCGCGAGATCGGCGGCTGGCGGTTCCAGGCGACCAGCGACTCCGGGGTCGCCCACGTGTTCGATGTGCGGCACGACGCCGTGGACCGCACGTGGCGGCTGGTGCGGGTCTTCGACTGACCGCTGCGATCGCACCGGGCGGGTTCAGCGGGCGGGCGTCGCCGCGGGCGGGCGTGCCTCCCGCCGTCGTCCGGCGGTATCGCATAGCCTCCTGGGGTGATGGACGACCGCTACGGATCCGATGTGCTCGCACCGGGATGGAAGACGGCCGGGCGCAAGCCCGTCCCCGATGTCGAGGCCGTGCGCGACCTCGTGGTCGAGGAGGCCGCCACCGGCTTCTGCGGGGCGGTCACCCGCCTGGAGGCGCAGACCATCGAGCTGGAGGACTACTTCGGCACCAAGCGCGTCTTCCCGCTCGGATCCGCGTTCCTGATCGACGGTGAGCCCGTGCGGCTCGTCGTCCCGAAGCGCGCGAGCGGCGGCACCGGGCGCACGGCGTCGGGTTCGTTCGCCGTCGGTGAGCAGAAGGCGCGTATCGCGCGAGCGAGCCGCATCTTCGTCGAGGGGCGGCATGACGCCGAGCTCGTCGAGCGTGTGTGGGGAGACGATCTGCGCGTCGAGGGCGTCGTCGTCGAGTACCTGGAGGGTGTGGACGACCTGGACGCGATCGTGCGCGAGTTCGCTCCCACCCGGGAGCGCCGGATCGGCGTGCTGGTGGACCACCTCGTACCGGGCTCCAAGGAGAGCCGGATCGCCGAGACGGTCGCGCGCGGCCCGTTCGGGGCGCACGTGCTCGTGGTCGGTCACCCATTCATCGACATCTGGCAGGCCGTGAAGCCGGCCAGGGTCGGCCTGGAGGCGTGGCCGTCGATCCCCCGCTCGATCGAATGGAAGCGCGGGATCTGCGCGGCACTCGGCCTCCCCCACGAGAACCAGGCCGACATCGCCCGGGCGTGGAAGCGCATCCTGGGCCAGGTGCGCACCTTCGCCGACCTCGAGCCGGAGCTGCTCGGCCGCGTGGAGCACCTGATCGACTTCGTGACCGAGCCGGCGTAGGTTCAGCGGGCGCTGAGCGGGCTGCGAACGCGCGGCGCAGGGGGCTGGGCCTGAGCCCTGTGGCTGCGATCGAATCACCGCCCCAGGTGTGTCCCCTCGCTCGCATCTCGAAGTGCTCCGATGCCACAGGGCTCCCCCGGTTTCCCCGCACCAAGCCAACCCGATCGAGGCCTCCCACTCGGTCCTGCCGCCGCCATTTGCGTGGGCGTCGTGCCGACATTCAGTGGACGAGACGGTCTCCCTGCGAGGTCGAGGCTGTCGATCTCCGGGGTCTGCTTTGCAGGTACTTCGCCGAGTGCAGGCCTGGTCGCACAGCGTTGACGTTGCCAATGGTCACTTCAGGAGCAACGAACGTGGATTCCAACCCGAGCGGAGGGTGCGGGTGCGCTCAGGAATTGCGATCGCGTCGATCAGACTCATGGGGCGTCCCACCCGTTTGACTCGAACGCCTGGCCGCCCCAATCGTCACACGACGCCAACTGGGTGATCGATGCGCCGGTGATGCCGGCGATCGTCGAGCCCAGACCGTCCAGCAGGTCCCAGGTCGCCTCACCGGATGCGGTGACGTGCTCGGCCAGCGCGCCCGCAGCATCCCGCACCAACGTCGTGGTGCCCTGGGTCGAACTCGTCGACTGCGGCATGCTCGTGCCGTCGAACACGTTCGCGGTCGTCTCCGCCACCGACTGCGACACCCGGTTCCCGGCACGGTCATACGAATACGACGCCACACCACCGGACACCCCACGACCGGCACCCGACGTGTTCGACCGGGTCAGCTGGTTCGAGTCGTTGAACGCGGCGGTCTGGGAGAAGTTCCCGTCGGCGGCACCCGAACACGTCCACCCCGTCCGGTTACCCGCCGGGTCGTACGCGTACGTGTTCTTCTCACCCGACGAGGCGGTCGAGGAGGCCAGACGGTCCACACCGTCATACCCGTAACTCGTGGAGGTCACCTTCGCCGTCGCCGGCGGCGTCGCTCCCGACGGCACACCTGGAACCGACGACGACGCTCTCACGAGCTTGATACCACCTGCGCTGCTAGAGATTTCGGAATCGCCTCTCGAGCAAGCCAAGCGGAGAATCGCGAGACGGTCAGGATCGCGGGGCGGCTCGACACCGACACCCCCGCTGCGCCGATCCGCCTCACGATCTCGGTGCGCCGACTACCCAACACACTCACCCAGGTGATGAGGCTCAGCGCTGCAACGAGCGCCAATAGGGCGTTCAGAACACCGACCACCTCAGTCGCCACGCCCAGTGCATGCAAGACTCCAGTTATCCACGAAATAGCTATCGGCACAGCGCCGACAAGAAGGGGGAGACGACTGCGAAACAGTCTGCGTGCGAATACCCTTCCAACGAACGGGGCCCAAACTTCAACAAATCGTCGCTTCATAAAGGCAACTCCGTTTCTAGTAACTGTCCTTGCGCGGGACCTGAGATTCTCGCCCAGGCGGTAACGATGATCGCTACGTCTGCGTACTTCACCACTTGGTATCCGCCGTAGGGCACGACGGTTACGATGCCTGCCCCGAATGAGCCAACGGCCTCTGGTTCGACACTCCCTGTTGCGTTCACCCGTCCGATTGCCCATGGATGAAGCACATCGACGCCGCCGTCTAAGCGATGATGGCGGAAATCACTACACCCAGCCCGATAGCAGCCCAGCCGAGACCAAGCGCGAGCATCATCCCAGGGGTCGATCGACGGGACCCCGCTTGGCCTGCGCCGAACCTTGCCTCAATATTCCGTCGGTTGCGGTCGGCCAGCGGTACTCGATAGGCCACCGCCGCAAGCCCTCCTACGATTCCGGCGAATCCCATGACCAACATGATCACGTTGCCAATTGTCATCGACGCTCCTAGAAGAACCACATCATGTATCCGGAGCACCCTGCTCCGCCTCCGGCGGCAATCCCTGAGTCAGCTGAGTCGCGACCCAACCAGTCGCGCGAGTAGGAGGCGTACACTCCTCCACCGTCGGCGGCCAAACATGTGAAAGGGTGTGCATCAGGCCCTGGGACACATCCTGGACGCGACCGGTGTAACTCTCGGGCGCATCCCACCCGTCGGTCTCGAACGCCTGGCCGCCCCAATCGTCATACGACGCCACCTGGGTGACCGATCCGCCGGTCACACCGGCGATCGTCGAGCCCAGACCGTCCAGCAGGTCCCAGGTAGCCTCACCGGACGCTGTGACGTGCTCAGCCAACGCGCCCGCCGCATCCCGCACCAACGTCGTAGTGCCCTGGGTCGAACTCGTCGACTGCGGCCGGCTCTCCTTCAGTCTTCACGACCTTCGAGTTTGGCCCGCTGAAACGCGCGAACCTTCTCCATCGCTCGCTCCCAATCCTGGCGCGACAAATCCGGCTCACCAGCGCGCCGCATCACAACTCCAGTAGGGGAATGAACCCGAGCAACCTCGTTGTTGCCTTGCGCAGCGGTCGTATAGCCAGCCTCAAGTTCACGCTCTTCTTTACGATTTCCCGCCAGATAGCAAAACCACACCCAGGCAAAGCCCACGACAAGAACCACCAGGAAGCCAAGAGTGAGCGGGTCCCACTGCTTGGTTCGCGAGACAATGATCAGCGCACAGGTCGCTGCTCCCAGCATTCCGACAGCGAGCATTGCAATTCCGAAGAGACCGACCCGGCTCCACTGCTTAACCGTGCGGCCGGGGAGAAGCTCACATAGTTCCCAATCTTCACTCATTTGCTCACCATCCTTGGGCAACACCGAAAGCATCGCCCGAGACGCCGAGCTCTCCATGCCGTACTCCGTCTGATTCGTGGACGACGCCTGCCGGCCGAGACCGTCATACGCGTACGACGTCTGCCGGCCATCGCGGCTCACCTGTGTCGCCTGGCCGGACGGGTTGTACGAGAACGACGTCCCGACACCGGCCACCGACTGCGAGGTCCGGTTGCCGGCACCGTCGTACGAGTACGACGCGATGCCACCGGAGACCCCACGACCCGAGCTGAAAGTATTCGACTGGGTCAGCTGGTTCGCGTTGTTGAAGGTAGAGGTCTGGGAGAAGGTGAAACGAAGGTGCCGACGGCTCAATTCAGCTTCCATGCTCCTTGCCCCGTGATCCTTCAAAAGCGCGAACGCGGACCATGGCCGACTCCCACTCGGACCTAGTGAGGTTCGGCTGACCTGCCTGACGCATCACAACGCCGGTCGGAGAATGCCGTCGCTCTACCTCGTAATGCCCCTGTGCCATCGTCGTATATCCCGCGGCCACTTCCTTTTTGGCTTTGAAGGCCGCCATCCGATCACCGAACACGAGGACAGCGAGACCTAAAGCGAACAGAGCAAGGAAGCCAATCGTGACAGGATCCAGTCGTTGGTTGATTCGCACGATCGTCAGCCCGCAGATGACTCCGCCAATCGATCCGACGAGCCAGAGCGCACCCCCGCCCAGGCTGACTCCCGACCACCAGTTGGCGCTGTGCCCCGCTAACAACTCCCGCCTTTCGATCTCGTCTGATGGCATAGTCCCTCCGTCCTCGTCGTCATCGTGTCCCCGCCAATTGCGCCACGCCCAGCCCGTCTGCCGAGATCCCGAGGGCAGCGAAGGCCTGCGCAACCGCGTCCGAAATCCAATCTTCTACCTTTCCGCGCAGGGCCTTCCCCAAGAGTTTCCCTCCCCCAGGAATCGCCGTGGTGATAATGCCAATCACGCAACCGCCAATACGCTCACCGCCTACGACGCAGTTGTAGATCGTGCTTGCAACGCTTGCCACCAAGGCGATCGGCGCAAGCCACTGCATTCCGGGGATGAGTGACAGGAGGCCTGCAGCAGCGCCGATCCATCCGAGCACGTCGAAGAAGGTGCCCCAGTTCGCCGCTTGTTGCTCCAGCGCAGCGTTCGACACACAGCTCGAGGAGGTGTACGAACTCGCGTACATCGTCTGACCCGCCGGGCACATGTGGCGGTCCTGCTCATCGTTCTGGTCGTTGGGGCCGTTGGGCGTGGGCTTGCTCGGCTTTGACGGCGTGCTGGGCTGACTTGTGGGTGGCATGTTCACGTTGTCCCACGCCTGGGCCGGCGGCGCGCCACATCCAAGCGGTAGCGCGTCCGACGTCCCCGACCTTTGTGCGCACCGGTGACCGTCCGGGTCCCAGTTCGTGGTCGGGCTAGTGAACGCGTACTGGTAGCGGGCCAGCGACTTCGGTTGCGTCAGAAGGCCGCGCCAGGTATCCGGGCTCGTCCACGTTCCGGTTGACACGTCGTACGAGCGGGCGAAGGTGTGCATCAGGGCCTGGGTCGGGTCCTGGGGGTGACCCGTGTAGCTTTCCGGGGCGCTCCACCCGTCGGTTTCGAAGGTCTCACCGCCCCAATCGTCATACGACGCCAGCTGGGTGATCGACCCAGCGGATACTTCGGCGATCGTCGAGCCCAGACCATCCAACAGGTCCCAGCTCGCCTCACCAGACGCGGTAACGTGCTCGGCCAGGGAGCCAGCTGAATCCCGCACCACCGTCGTAGTGCCCTGGGTCGAACTCGTCGACTGCAGGAAGGAGGCGCCTGCGTAGACCCTTGCGGTCGTCTCCGTGCCGTACTTCGTCTGATCCGTGGACGACGCCTGTCGGCCGAGACCGTCATACGCATACGACGTGGAGCGGCCGTCACGAGTCACCTGTGTCGCCCGACCGGACGGATTATAGGAGAACAACGTCCCGACACCCGCCACCGACTGCGACACCCTGTTCCCGGCACCGTCATACGAGTACGACGCCACACCACCGGATACTCCCCGACCCGAACCCGACGTGACCGACTGGGTCAACTGGTTCGCGTTGTTGAAGGAAGCGGTCTGGGAGAAGTTCCCCTCTTTCGCGCCCGTGCGAGTCCACCCGGTCCGGTTACCCGCCGGGTCATACGCGTACGTGTCTTTCTCGCCGGACTTCGTCTTCGAGGAGGCCAGACGGTCCAGGCCGTCGTAGCCGTAGCTGGTGGACGTCGTCTTCGCCTTCGCAGGCGGAGCGACGGCGGACGGCACACCGGGCACGGTGGACACAGCACCGGACCCGTCCGTCGTCGCTGCGATCGGCGGCGCCGGGGTGATCGTGCGGGTCGCCTTCGTCAGGTTGCCGTCGGGGTCGTACCCGTACTGGTAGCGCAGGGCGCCACCATCGGCGACCGGGTTCTCCGGCGTCGGGAGGGTGCGGCCGTTCAGATACGTGTTGGTCTGCTTGCACTTGCCGTTCTCGCCCGCGGCTGGTGCGGACCGTGCGCTGAGGTAGCCGGCGACGGAGGCGCATTTCTCGGACTGGACGTCGCTCGCGGCGAATGCGGCGGGCGACGCAGACGGCGATTGGGATGCCGGCGTGGCCGACTCCGGGGTCGTGTGCAGCACGTCCACGACCCGGTTGACGGCGTCGTACGAGTAGCTCGTGGCGACGCCGGTGGAGCGGGCGAGGTCGGTGAGGTTGCCTGCCGCATCCCACCCGTACGTCAACGCACCCCACGGCGAAGTCTGCGACGTGACGTTGCCCGCGGCATCGTAGGTGTAGTCGAGCTTCTGGCCGGTGGGAAGGGTCATCCGAGTGGTCTGCCCGGCTTTGTCGTAGCTGGTCTTCAGGTGGCCGCCGGTCAGGTCGATCTGGGTAGTGGTGCGGCCGTCCTTGTCGTAGGTCCAGCCGGAGGTGCCGGTCGGGTCGGTCATGGCGATGAGCTGCTGGTTCGCCGAGTACTCGTAGGTGGCGACGGCTCCGGCCTGGTTTTGGCGGGAGAGGTCGCCGCGACCGTCATACGCGTAGGTTGTGCGCGCTCCGTTGCCGTTGACCAGGGAGGCCAGGCGACCCGCGGCAGTGTACGACCAGGCGGTGGTGGTACCGACCGGGTCGAGCTCCTTGGTGGTGCGGCCGGCGGCGTCGACCTCGTATGTGGTCGTGTGGCCATTGGGGTCGGTGACACTGGTGAGCGCGCCGTCCGCGTCGTAGGCGTACTTGGACACGACGTTCACGTCAGGGCCGGGAGACGCTCCCGCCTCGTAGCCCTCCATCACCTGAGAGAGCTGCCCGGCCGGGTCGTAGCCGTAGCGGGTGGTGTGCCCGTTGGCATCCGTCATCGACGTCTGATTTCCGGCCGCGTCCCAGCCGTATGCGGTGACGGCGCCGGTGGCGTCCGTCGTCGAGGTCTGGTTGCCGTCGACGTCGTAGGCGAACGAGGTGGTGTGACCGTTCGGGTCGGTGATGGACGCGGTGCGTCCGTTCGGGTCGTACGCGTACGAGGTGGTGTTGCCGGCCGGGTCGGCGGTCGACGCGAGCCGGTCCAGGGTGTCGTAGGCGTTCGTGGTGGTGCGTCCGAGCGGATCCGTCACGGCGGTGAGGTTGCCGTCGGCGTCGTACGCGTAGCTCGTCACCTCACCGAGAGGAGTCTTCGTGGTGAGGAGCTGCCCGGCCGCATCGTAGGTGAACGTCCACGGGTTGCCCTGCCGGTCGACCACGCTCGTCACGTTGCCGTCGACGTCGTAGGCGAGGTCGGTCCGCTTGCCGAGACCGTCGATGATGCGGACGATGCGGTCCATCGCGTCGTACTCGTACTTCGACACGACGCCATCCGGGTCGGTCTGGGTGATCAGGCGACCGACGGAGTCGTACACGGAGGTCGTGGTGCCGCCGGTCGGGTCCTTCTGAGTCAGGAGGTGGCCGTTGCTGTCGTAAGTGAAGGTGGTCTTCGCACCCGACGGGACGGTGGAGCTCAGGAGATTCCCCACACCGTCGTAGGTGTACCGCCATTCGCCCCCGTTGGGGTCCACCGTCGTGATGACCCGGTCCCGGTCGTCCATCCTGTTGGTGGTCGTCGCACCGAGCGGATCCGTCTGCGACGACAGGGCGTCCTCGGCGGTGTACCCGTACATCGTCACACCGCCGGAGGGGCTGGTGGAGTCGGTCAGGTGGAACATGGCGTCCCACGAGTACTTCGTGACGGCCCCCGTGGGGTCGGTCAGGGTGGCGAGGTGGTCATTCGGCTCCCAGCCGTAGCCGAAGGCCGCGCCGGTCGCATCGGTGGCGGTGACCATCCGGTCGCCAGAATCCCACGCGTACGAGGTGGCGTGGCCTCCGGGATCGGTCTGGGCGGTCATCCGCCCGGCGGCGTCGTACGCAAATGTCGTGGTGCGGCCGACCGCGTCGGTGCTCGAGGCCAGATGGCCGGCGGCGTCGTACGCGTACGTCGTCACCGCCCCGGACGGCTGCGTCGTCCTGACGACGTTGCCCGCCGCGTCGTACGCGTTGGTGATCGTGGTGCCGTCCGGCTGGTGGGTCGCGACGAGGTGCCCGGCGCCGTCGTAGTCGTACGACCAGGTGCGCTGCGAGCCCTGCGGCGCATGCCCGGAGGCCGATCCCAGCAACGGGCCGCCGGTGTCGGTCTTGGTCGCCACCAGGCCGGTCGGCGTGTAGGTGTACTTGGTGACGATGCCGTCCGGGGCAGTCTCCGTCGTGAGGTTTCCCGCGGCGTCGTACCCGTAGGTCGTCTTCTTCCCGTTCTCATCGGTCGAGGAGAGGATGTTGTAGTCCGCATCAAACGAGAAGCTCGCCGTGGTCCCGTCCGGATGCTGTACCTTCGTGATCCGGAACCGGTCGTCGAAGAAGTAGACGCTCGTGCGACCCAGGTTGTCGGTATAGGTGGTCTGCCCGGCGGTCGAGTAGTCCAGGGTGCGCAGGTTGCCCTGCACATCCCACTGCTTCACGATGCGGCCCTGGTCGTCGTACTGGTTCTTCAAGTACGTGGCACCGGTCGCATCCGTGCCCGTCAGCAGCTGGTGCTTGTCGTCGTAGCTGAACTGCTTCGTGCGGCCGTCCGGCAGGGTGATGGTGGTCAGGTTGCCGGCGCCGTCGTAGGAGAGCGACCAGCGGTCGCCGCCCGGGCGAGTGAAGCCGGTGACGCGGCCCAGGGCGTCGGAGTCGACCTGGATGGTCTGACCGGCGCTGTCCGTGATCGAGGCGAGCGGGTAGAACTGGGTCGTCTTCGGATCGGCGGGGGCACCGTAGGTCAGCGTCGTCGTGCGGCCCTCGGTGTCGGCGTGCTGGATCAGGTTGCCGATGCCGTCGATGTTGGCGGTGTCGAACACCCAGCTCTCGCCGGAGACGTCGGTGAGCTTCAACCGCCCGCCGCCCGCCTCCGTCAGGGTCTGGTGGACGCCGGGATCGGAGGTCGCGTAACCACCGTTCCCATCGCCGGTGAACACGAACGAGGCACCGTCGTCGCGGACCACCATCACGGACCCGTCGATGAACCGCTGGGCGCGAGCGCCCATCCCGAACGACCAGCCCGCGCCGACGCGGGAGAGGCGGCCGTCCTGACTGTTGTAGAAGAGTGTGATGTCGGTGCTCGAACCGCCCGCGCCGGGGAGGGAGAAGAGCTTCTCCCGCTCGAAGAGGTTGCCGGTGGAGAACGCGAACGGCTCGCCGCCGTAGGTCAGGTAGCTCTGCAGGCCGAGCATGCGCCAGCGCGCGAAATCCGCAGCCGAGGGAGGAGTCGGCCATCCCCCGGTCACCGGGTCGGTGCAATCGAACCCCTGCGTCTCGAGGTACTTGCCGAGACCCGTGAAGACACCATCGGCGAGGTGAGGCATTCCGCCGTTGTCGATGTAGCTGCGGTCGTAGTGGTTGTCGAGATAGAGGGCTTCGAGATGAGTGAAGGCGTTCGGGACACCGGCGAACTCGCTGCCCGGGAAGTTGCCGTTGTCGCCCATGTTGGTGGCTGGGCGACCGGTGTAGGTCGGCAGGTTCCCGACCAGCGAATCGGAGACCGCGCTGTCGGACGAGCCGCCCCGGGTGTAGACCTGCGAGCCGCCCTGCTCAGGGTGCTCTCCGCCCCAGGCGACACCCTCCCACGTGTTGAAGCCGATACCGAGGGACAGGGTGGGGTTCCATGCCGCCATCTGCCCGGCGCGGATCTCGCGGGGAACCATCGGAACGCCCGGATCCTCACGAGTGATGTGCACCGTCGCGAGACACAGATTCTGCAGCCGGGATGCGACCTGCTGGGCGAGCTGGATGTTGTACGACAGCTCCGTCACCGGTGGCGCCGGTGTGGTGACGTGGCCCTCGTCGTTGTCCGGGTCGAGGACGATCACGGGTCGGTCGGGCACGGGGAAGGCGTCACCGATGACGACGAACTGCGAGAGGTGGGTCGAGACGCCCTTCACCACGCCCGCCTTCGCGTCGTAGTACGACGGCAGCACCGTCCACGGATCGCCCGCGCTCTCGCGGGTGTAGATCTGCAGGGTCGCCGGATCCAGGTCGTTGGACGTCACGAGATCGAGGTCGGGCTTCAGCTCCAGGGCGACGCCGGGGACGACGTCGGAGACGATCGGGCCCTTCTCGCCGCCGCCGCGCGTGTTGACCGCCTGCGCCGGGAACCGGGTGACCTGCTTGCCGTCGGCATCCTCCGCCGTGATCTCCACCGGGTCCGACACCGGGGTACCGCCGCCGGGCTGCTCGGAGCGGGCTGCGCGCAGCGCGTTGGCCGGAGCCCCACCGACGGTCACGGAGAGCTTCGATTCGACCTTGTTGCCGGAGAAGGTCACCGAGGCGCCGAGATCGTTCGCATCGATGGTGGACTTCTTGCCCGGATCGATGCTCCCGGAGGCCGCAGGCGCCGGAGCCTCCGTCTCGGCCTTCACCCGCGCGTCCTGCACCGCGGCTGACGCCCGCACCTCGGCCAACGTCGCCGCCGCGGTGCGCCGCGCCAGCTCCGCCGGAGACGCCTCGGCCGGCGTCACCGTGACGACCACGGTCAGGCCCACGACGGCCACCGAGGCCAGCACACCCATCACGACGCGCGCCCGCGTCAGGCGGGTGACGAACCGACCCCGCATCCGTCGCGCCCGCATCAGGCAGCCGCCCCCTGATCGAGCGCCGCGGAGTACAGGCCACGCCGGCGCGAGAGGACGATGCCGGTGCCGATCAGCGCGGCCGCCAGAGCGAGGATGACGCCGATCGCCAGCATCGAACCGGTGGACGCCAACGGGTTGCGCGGGGTGACGCAGGAGGCGAGCATGATCGCGTCCGAGACGCCGTCGGCGTCGTAGTCCTCGTGGCCGGTCGCGCACCCGGTGGTGCCGCAGATGACGACGGACGCCCACTTCGGCACACCGTGCGCATTCACGTCGGCGTTGTCCGTCCAGCAGGTCGCCGACCCGCACACGATCTGGCGGGCGTAGTCCGGGATGCCGTCGCCGACGCTGTCCCTCGTCGGCGACGCGCACGTCGTCGTGCCGCACGCCATGACCTCGACCCAGTCCGGGATGCCGTCCTCGTCGCGATCCTCACGACCGGTCGCGCACGTGGCCGTGCCGCACACGACGCGTTCGACGATATCCGGAATCGTGTCGCCGTCGGCATCGCACGACGACACCTCGCCCTGCGCCGGGCACGGGACATGACTGCGCGCATCGACGGTCGCGGTGACCGCCGTCGGCGCTGCAACGGCCGCGTCCGCCGACACCCCCGCGGCCAACGGCGCGAGCGCCAGCGTCAGCGACGCCACGACCCCCAGCACCCAACGAACACGATCACCTGCACGCCCCCGATATTTCACGAGCGCCAGCTTGGCCGAGCAGAAGGGCGCGGTGGAGGCGGATCGGGAAGGTTCCGTACGGTTCCGCGCAGACTTCAGTAGACCGGGTCGTCCGGGTCAGTACGACGCTGGGCCAGCGGCGTCATGGCACGCGCATCGGTCCGCATGGCGACGAGACGCCGCGCAACGGCCCCTCCGCGCACTTGCTTCATTCGAACATGTGTTCGAAAATGGATGCATGTCCCCGGCCTCCGCACCCGCCTTCGCCGACCAGGTCTCCGACCCGGTCGCCGACCGGGCGCAGGTGCACGAGCTGCAGTCGCGCATCCGGCAGATGCAGGCGACGAAGCTCGAGAGCCGCACGTTCGAGACGCATCCCGCGCTCGGCCCCCTGCTGCCGGGCGGGGCGCTGAAGGCCGGCGCGGTCTACGCCGTCCACGGCTCCACCACCCTGCTGATGGCACTGCTCGCCGGCCCGAGCGCTGCGGGCGCCTGGTGCGGGGTGGTCGGCATGCCCGACTTCGGCGCCGATGCCGCCGGCCGGTTCGGGATCGACCTGGACCGGCTGGTGCTCGTGCCGCACCCCGGCGACCAGTGGCTGACCGTGACGGCGGCCGTGGTCGACGTGCTATCCATCGTGGTGGTCGCACCGCCCGCCCGGGCGAAAGACGGCGACGTCGCCCGGCTGAGCGCACGGCTGCGTCAGCGGGAGTCGACGCTGATCGTCGCGGGCGACTGGCCCCAGGCCGAGGCGACGCTCTCGGTCGCACGCAGCGGCTGGGACGGCCTGGGCACCGGAGCGGGCTACCTCTCGTCCCGGAGGGTGACCGTCGAGTCCGCACCGCGCGGCGGCTCCGGCCCGAGGCGGCGGGCCGAGCTGTGGCTGCCCGCACCCGACGAGAGCTTCCGCCCGTCCGGCCCGACGCGCCTGGAGGCGGTGGGCTAGATGCGCGAGGTCACCCGCGCGATCGTGCTCTGGTGCCCGGACTGGCCCGTGGTCGCCGCCCGCCGGGCGGACCCGGCCCTGACCGACGACACCCCGATCGCCCTGATGCAGAAGGGCATGGTCTTCGCCTGCTCGGCCGCAGCCCGTGCCGACGGCGTGCGCCGCGGACTGCGGATGCGCGAGGCGCAGTCCCGCTGCCCGCAGCTGGAGGTGCTCCCCTACGACCCGGTGCTCGACGAACGGGCCTTCGAGCCGATCCTGGCCGCGATCGAGGAGATCGCACCCGGGGTGCAGCCGCTGCGCCCCGGCACCTCGCTGCTGCGGGCACGTGGCCCGGCCCGCTACTACGGCGGCGAGGAGCAGGCTGCCGCCGAGCTGCTGCGCTGCCTGGAGGCGCTCGGGCTGCCGGACGCGCGGGCCGGCATCGCCGACGGACCGTTCGCCGCCGGGCAGGCCGCCCGCTCCACCGGATCCGCCCGTGTGCGCCTGATCCCGCCGGGAGCCTCCGCCGCCTTCCTCGCCCCGCTGCCGGTCGCCCAGCTCGGTCTCACCGAGCTGACCCCGCTCCTGCGCCGCCTCGGCCTGCACACCCTCGGCGACCTCGCCGCCCTCGACCGCCTCGACGTGCGCGAACGGTTCGGGGAACGCGGAGAGCACGCGCACGACCTGGCCGGCGGCTTCGACGGAGCCGCGATCGTGCCGCGCACCCCGCCGAAGCAGCTCGACCGCACCATCGAGTTCGAGCCTCCCCTCGACCGCGTCGACCAGGTCACCTTCGCCGTGCGCGGCACGGCCGAGCAGTTCGTCGGCGGCCTGACGAAGGCCGGGCTCGTCTGCACGACGCTGCGGGTGGAGGTGACCGACGAGTCCGGGCGGATCAGCGAGCGCAGCTGGCTGCATCCGCGCCTGTTCTCCGCGGGCGATGTGGTCGACCGGGTGCGCTGGCAGCTGCAGGGCTCCGGGGGCGCCGACCCCGGGCTCGCCTCGCCGATCGTGCGCGTCGGCCTGGTGCCGGAGGCGGTGGACGACATCGGCCACCACGAGGACGGCCTGTGGGGCGGCGGCGCGGACGAGCGCATCCACCACGGCCTCACCCGCGTGCAGAGCATGCTGGGGCACGAGGCCGTGCTCACCGCCACGATCGGCGGCGGCCGCGGGCTCACGGAGCGACAGGTGCTGGTGCCGTGGGGCGACCGGCCGGTCGGGGCCTCCCGCGCCGAGCAGCCCTGGCCCGGGTCGCTGCCGGCCCCCGCGCCGTCAACCGTGTTCGAGGTGCCGCGGGCGGTGGCCGTGCTGACGGCGGAGGGCGATGCCGTCGAGGTGACCGACCGGGGCGACCTCACCGCCCCGATCGCGCTCTTCTCCCCCACGGGCAACGTGCGCGACGCCCGCCAGGTGGGGTCGTGGGCGGGGCCGTGGCCCGTACGCGAGCGCTGGTGGGACGCCACGCTCGCCCGGGCGATGCACCGCTTCCAGCTGGTCGACGCCGACGGGACGGCCTGGCTGCTGCGCCTGGCCGCCGGCGGCTGGCTCGCCGAGGCGAGGTACGACTGATGGGCTGGAACAACCCGCCGATCCCGTGGGCCGAGTTCGAGCGCCGGCTCTCGGGGCGCCGCACCGGCGAGCAGGCGGTCGAGCGCCCGTCGTCCCGCAAGCGGCAGAAGTACGTGCCGCCGCCCCTCCCGGAGGAGCCGGAGGGCGGGCACGTCGCGTACGCCGAGCTGCACGCGCACAGCAACTTCAGCTTCCTCGACGGCGCGAGCTCGCCCGAGGAGCTGCTGGAGGAGGCGACCCGGCTGCGCCTGCACGGGCTCGCCCTCACCGATCACGACGGCCTCTACGGCGTCGTCCACCTGGCCGAGGCCGCCGAGGCGTACGAACGGGTGAAGACCGTGTTCGGCGCCGAGCTCTCGCTCGCCCTCAGCCGGCCGCAGAACGGCGAAGCCGACCCCGAGGGCAGCCACCTCGTCGTGCTCGCACGCCGCCAGGAGGGCTACCACCGCCTGGCCGCCGCGATCACCGCCGGGCAGCTCGCGGGCGGTGAGAAGGGCCGCCCGCTCTACGGCCTGCCCGAACTGGCCGAGCAGGCCGCCGGCGAGTGGATGGTGCTGACCGGCTGCCGCAAGGGCGACGTGCGCCTGGCGCTCGCCGAGCAGGGCGAGCGCGCCGCCGAGCACGAGGTCGCCCGCCTGGCGGAGCTGTTCGGCCACGACAACGTGCTCGTCGAGCTGATCGACCAGGGCAACCCGCACGACACGACCGACAACGACGCACTCGCCCGCATCGCCGACCGGCTCGGTCTGCCCGTCGTGGCGACCAACAACGTCCACTACGCCTCCCCCGCCCAGTACCCGCTGGCGACCGCGGTGTCCGCGGTGCGCGCCCGGCGCAGCCTGGACGAGATGGACGGCTGGCTGCCCGCCTCCGCCGCCGCCCATCTGCGCAGCGGCACCGAGATGGCCGCCCGGTTCGCCCGTTACCCGGGCGCGGTGGAGCGCACCGTGGAGGTCGCCGACGACCTCTCCTTCCGGTTGCGCAGCGCCCGTCCCCGGCTGCCCAAGCAGGAGGTCCCGGAGGGGCACACCCCGATGAGCTGGCTGCGCGAGCTGACCTGGCGCGGCGCCGCCGAACGCTACCGCGATCTCGATCGGCACCCGCAGTGGCGGGAGCGCATCGAGCGGGAGCTCGACGTGATCGAGGCCAAGGACTTCCCCGGCTACTTCCTGATCGTGCACGACATCGTGCGGTTCGCCCGCAGCCAGGGCATCCTCTGCCAGGGGCGCGGTTCGGCGGCGAACTCTGCGGTCGTCTACCTGCTCGGGATCACCGCGGTCGACTCGATCAAGTACGACCTGCCGTTCGAGCGGTTCCTCTCCAGCATGCGCGAGGAGGAGCCCGACATCGACGTGGACTTCGACTCCGACCGTCGTGAGGAGGTCATCCAGTACGTCTACGCCAAGTACGGCCGGCACAACGCCGCACAGGTCGCCAACGTGATCACGTACCGGCCGAAGAACGCGGTGCGCGACATGGCGAAGGCGCTCGGCCACTCCACCGGCCAGCAGGATGCCTGGAGCAAGCAGATCGACTCGTGGTCGCACGTCTCGACCACCGACGACCACGACATCCCCGACGCCGTGGTGGAGCTGGCGCAGCAGGTGCTGAAGTTCCCCCGGCACCTGGGCATCCACTCGGGCGGCATGGTGCTCACCGACCGGCCCGTCGGCGAGGTGTGCCCGATCGAGCACGCCCGCATGGTGGGGCGCACGGTGCTGCAGTGGGACAAGGACGACTGCGCGTGGATGGGCCTGGTCAAGTTCGATCTGCTGGGCCTCGGGATGCTGAGCGCCCTCGACTACTCGATGCGCGCGATCGCGTCGGCCCTCGGCGAGGAATGGACGCTGGAGAGCATCCCCAAAGAGGAGCAGGGCGTGTACGACATGCTCTGCCGCGCCGACTCGATCGGGGTGTTCCAGGTGGAGAGCCGGGCGCAGATCGGCACGCTGCCCCGGCTGCGGCCCCGCTCCTTCTACGACCTCGTGATCGAGATCGCCCTCATCCGGCCCGGCCCCATCCAGGGCGGCGCCGTTCACCCCTACATCCGGCGCAAGCTCGGCCAGGAGGAGGTAACCTACCTGCACCCGGCGCTGGAGCCGGTCTTGAAGCGCACGCTGGGCGTCCCGCTGTTCCAGGAGCAGCTGATGCAGATGGCGGTCGCGGTGGGCGACTGCACGGCGGAGGACGCCGACCTGCTGCGCCGGGCGATGGGCTCCAAGCGCGGGGTGGAGAAGATCGGCGCCCTGCGCGAGAAGCTCTACACGGGCATGGAGCACAACGGCATCACCGGCGACGACGCCGACGCGATCTACGCCAAGATCGAGGCGTTCGCCAACTTCGGGTTCGCCGAGAGCCACGCGATCAGCTTCGCGCTGCTGGTCTACGTCAGCTCGTGGATGAAGCTGCACTACCCCGGTGCGTTCCTCGCCGCCCTGCTGCGTGCGCAGCCGATGGGGTTCTACTCGCCGCGCACCCTCACCGCCGACGCCCGCCGGCACGGCGTGGTGGTGCAGCGGCCCGACATCCAGCGCTCCGGCGTGTTCCCCGTGCTGGAACCGCTCGACGGCGACCGCCCCGGGCCGACCGGGATGGACCCGTGCCGGGTCGAGGAGCAGCCTCCCATCGCTCCGTTCGACCCGGCCGTCCCGCTCGACTACGCAGCGCATCGCCGCGACGCCGGCCACACCGTGCGGCTGGGACTCGCCGGAGTGACCTCCATCGGCGAGAAGCTGGCCGAGCGCATCGTCGCCGAGCGGGAGGCGGGCGGCGCCTACCGGGACCTCGCCGACCTCTCACGCCGGGTCGGGCTGACCGTCGCACAGCTGGAGGCGCTCGCCGCGGCGGGTGCGTTCGAGGGATTCGGGCTCGACAGGCGGCAGGCGATCTGGGAGGCGGGCAACGCGGCGCAGGACCGGCCGGAGTACCTCGCGGGCACCGCGATCACCGTGCAGCCACCCCTGCTGCCGCTGCTCAGCCCGGCCGAGCAGCTCGCGAGCGATCTGTGGGCGACCGGCATCTCGACCGACGACCACCCGATCCGCTTCCTGCGGCCGGCCCTCGCCTCCCGCGGCGTGCGCACGGCCGAGATGCTCGCGACCTCGGAGTCGGGCCGCCGCATCGAGGTGGGCGGAGTGGTCACACACCGGCAGCGTCCGGCGACCGCGGCCGGCGTGACCTTCCTCAACCTGGAGGACGAGACCGGGTTGGTGAACGTGGTCTGCCCGGTCGGGGTGTGGAACCGCTACCGGCGGGTCGCACGACAGGCGCCCGCGATGATCGTGCGCGGCATCCTGGAGCGCAGTGAGGAAGGCGTGGTCAACGTGATCGCCGACCGGCTGGAGCCGCTGCAGACGGGGATCCGCACCGCCTCCCGAGACTTCCGCTGAGGGCGTCCGCCCGGATCACACCACCCCGGTCGTCCCGAGCAGCGCCCCGATCGCGAAGGTGACCGCCAGCGCGATCGCACCGCCCACCACGACGCGGACGATGGCCCGGCCGCGCGGGCTCCCGCCGATCCAGGCGGCGACGTAGCCGGTGATCGCCAGCGCGACCAGCACCACCACGAAGGTGACCGGGATGCGCACCGCCGCCGGCAGCAGGATGGTCAGCAGCGGCAGCAAGCCGCCGACCGTGAACGCGACGGCAGACGCCAGCGCCGCATGCCACGGACTCACCACGTCGTCCTGGTCGAGACCGAGCTCGACCGACAGGTGCGCGGAGAGGGCGTCCCGCTCGGTGAGCTCGAGAGCCACCTGCCGCGCGGTCTCCGGCCGCAGCCCCTTCGCCTCGTACAACCCGGCGAGCTCCTCGAGCTCCTCCTCCGGCATCTCGGCGAGCTCCCGGCGCTCCTTGGCGATGAGCGCGTGCTCGCTGTCGCGCTGGCTGCTCACCGACACGTACTCCCCCAGCGCCATCGAGATCGCGCCGCCCACGAGCGCCGCGATGCCGGCCGTCAGGATGGCCGGGGTCTCGGGGGTCGCCCCCGCGACGCCGACCACGACCGCGGCGACCGAGACGATGCCGTCGTTCGCCCCCAGCACGCCCGCGCGCAGCCAGTTCAGCCGCTGGGCGAGCCCTTCGCGGTGCGGCTCGTCGGGGTGCTGCCGCGTGTTCGTCGTCTCCGCCATGACGCCAGCTTAGGAAACCCGCGCGCCGTAACGTGCCGGAAACATGAGAGTAGACTCAGAAATCTTGTGCGAAAGAAGGTACGCGTTTGACCACGGCTCTCACCTCCCTGCTCGACGACGTCCTCCGGCGCAACGCCGGAGAGCCGGAGTTCCACCAGGCGGCCCGGGAGGTGTTCGGCTCGCTCGGGCCGGTCATCGACCGTCACCCGCGCTACGCCGAGGCGGCCGTGCTCGAACGGCTGACCGAGCCGGAACGTCAACTGATCTTCCGCGTGCCGTGGACCGACGACGAGGGGCGCGTGCGCGTCAACCGCGGATTCCGGGTGGAGTTCAACTCCGCCCTGGGGCCGTACAAGGGAGGGCTCCGCTTCCACCCGAGCGTGACGCTGGGCACGGTAAAGTTCCTCGGCTTCGAGCAGATCTTCAAGAACGCGCTCACCGGCCTGCCGATCGGCGGCGGCAAGGGCGGCAGCGACTTCGATCCCAAGGGCAAGTCCGACGGCGAGGTCATGCGCTTCTGCCAGTCGTTCATGACGGAGCTCTACCGGCACCTGGGCGAGCACACCGACGTCCCCGCCGGCGACATCGGGGTGGGCGGTCGCGAGATCGGCTACCTGTTCGGCCAGTACAAGCGCATCACCAACCGCTACGAGTCCGGGGTGCTGACAGGCAAGGGCGTCGGCTGGGGCGGCTCGCTCGTCCGCACCGAGGCCACGGGCTACGGAGCGGTCTTCTTCGCCCAGCGTATGCTCGCGACCCGCGGTCGCGACCTCGACGGCGCGCGCGTGCTCGTCTCCGGCTCGGGCAACGTGGCGATCTATGCGATCGAGAAGGTCCACCAGCTCGGCGGCACCGTGATCGCCTGCTCCGACTCCTCCGGCGTCGTGCACGATCCGGCCGGGATCGACCTCGACCTGCTCCGCCAGATCAAGGAGGTCGAGCGCGGTCGCCTCAGCGAGTACGCCGCCCGCCGCGGCGGCGATGCCGAGTACCTCCCGAACGGCGACATCTGGGCGCTCGCCGCCTCCACGCACGTGGATGTCGCGATGCCGTGCGCGACGCAGAACGAGCTCGACGCGACGGCGGCCACGGCCCTCGCCACCCACGGCGTCGCCGCGGTCGTCGAAGGCGCCAACATGCCCTGCACGCCCGACGCGGTGCACGTGCTCCGCGCCGCGGGCGTGCTGTTCGCCCCCGGCAAGGCGGCGAACGCGGGCGGGGTGGCCACCTCCGCACTCGAGATGCAGCAGAACGCCTCCCGAGACGCCTGGACGTTCGAGTACGCCGAGCAGCGCCTCTCGGACATCATGACGAACATCCACGACAGCTGCGCCGAGACGGCCGCGGAGTACGGAGAGCCGGGCGACTACGCGCTGGGCGCCAACGTCGCCGGCTTCGTCCGCGTCGCCGACGCGATGCTGGCCCTCGGCGTGATCTAACGCGCGAGACCCACCTCACGGCTCGGCCGGCTCAGTGCCGGCCGAGCCGTTTGCGCAGGTACTCGATGCGCGACTGCAGCTGCGAGACGCTCGCCTGAGCCACCGCGGGACCGCCGCAGACGCGGCGCAGCTCGGCGTGGATGAGCCCGTGCGGCTCCCCCGAGTTCTTCGAGTACAGGCCGACCAGGCTGTTCAGGAGCTGCCGCTGCTCCTTCAGCGTGCGGTGCAACGGCGCGGGAGGGTGTCCCTCCGCCGCCGCCGGCCGTGCGGACGACCGTCGCGATTGGCGCTGCTGCCGCTGGAGCAGCAGCTCGTGCACCTGATCGGGCTCCAGGATGCCGGGCAGGCCGATGAAGTCGTGCTCCTCGTCCGTTCCCGGCACCGCGTAGCTGCCGAACTCCTTGCCGTCGAACACGACCCGATCGAAGTTCGCCTCCGAGCCGAGCGCTTCGAACGCGAACTCCTCCGTCAGCGCCTCCGACGCCCGCTCCTCACGGTTGGCCTCGGCCATCATCGCGTCTTCGGGGTTCCACAGGTCGCCTTCGGCGTTCTCGTCGGTCGGCCGGTCGAGCGCGTGGTCGCGCTCCAGCTCCAGGGCGCTCGCGAGCGCCATCAGCATGGGCACGTTCGGCAGGAACACCGACGCGGTCTCGCCGCGCCGTCGCGCACGCACGAAGCGGCCGATCGCCTGCGCGAAGAACAGCGGGGTGGAGGCGCTGGTCGCGTACACGCCGACGGCCAGCCGGGGCACGTCGACGCCCTCGGACACCATCCGCACCGCGACCATCCAGCGGGAGGTGCCGGCCGAGAAGGCCTCGATCCGGTCGCTCGCCTCCTTCTCGTCCGAGAGGACGACGGTGACGGGCTCCCCGGTGATCTGTTCCAGGATGTCGGCGTAGGCCCGCGCGGTGTAGTGGTCGGTGGCGATGACCAGGCCGCCGGCGTCGGGGATGGCGCCGCGCACCTCGGTGAGCCGGCGGTCCGCCGCGCTCAGCACGGCGGGGATCCACTCGCCGCGCGGGTCGAGCGCTGTGCGCCAGGCCTGCGAGGTGATGTCCTTGGTGTTGCCCTCGCCGAGGCGCGCCTCCATCTCGTCGCCGGTCTTGGTGCGCCAGCGCATGTGCCCGGCGTAGACCATGAAGATCACGGGCCGCACGACGCCGTCGGACAGGGCGCGGCCGTAGCCGTAGTTGTAGTCGGTGAGCGAGGTGCGGATCCCCTGCCGGTCGGGCAGGTAGGTGACGAACGGGATCGGAGCCGTGTCCGACCGGAACGGCGTCCCGGTCAGCGAGAGACGGCGTGTGGCGCGCTCGAACGCATCCCGGATGCCGTCGCCCCAGCTCAGCGCGTCGCCGCCGTGGTGCACCTCGTCGAGGATCACGAGCGTGCGGTTCGCCTCGGTGATGTCCTTGTGCAGGCTCGGGCGCATGGCGACCTGGGCGTAGGTGACAGCGACGCCCTTGTAGTGACGGGCGTACCGGCCGTCGGCGTTCTTGAAGTCGGGATCGAGGTTGAGGCCGACCCGCGACGCCGCCTCCGCCCACTGGCGTTTGAGGTGCTCCGTGGGTGCGACGACCGTCACCCGGTCGATCGTGCGACGGGCCAGCAGCTCGGTCGCGAGCCGGAGCGCGAACGTGGTCTTCCCGGCGCCGGGGGTCGCCGCGGCGAGGAAGTCGCGCGGCTCGTCGCGGAAGTAGGTGTCGAGCGCTTCCGCCTGCCAAGCGCGCAGCTTTCCCGCCGTGCCCCAGGCGGCGCGCTCGGGGAACGAGGGCGACAGGTGCTCGGCCGCGAAGCTGCCCGCGTGTACCCCGATGGCATCCGGCTCGTCGCCGGACTCGGCGTCCGGTTCGAACCCGGGGAGGGGTGCAGCTGTCGTTTCCACGTGGATCAAATCTACCTGTTCGCTCCGACATCCGCCTGGACGCGATGGCGAGCGGATGCAGAATGGAGGAATGGTCGAAGCGCAGCATCCCTGGTCCCGCTACGTCGCCCTGGGCGACTCCTTCACGGAGGGCATCGGCGACCCCGAGCCCGCCAGCCCCGGCGGGCACCGCGGCTGGGCCGACCGTGTCGCCGAGGTGCTGAGCAGCCAGACCGACGACTTCGCGTACGCGAACCTCGCCGTGCGCGGCAAGCTGATCAAGCAGATCCTGGACGACCAGGTCGAGCCGGCGCTCGCGCTGCGGCCCGATCTCATCACCCTCTCCGCCGGAGGCAACGACGTCATCCGCCCCGGCACCGACCCGGACCAGATCGCCGTCCTGTTCGACGAGGCGGTCGCCCGCCTCAGCCGCGACGGCGCGACGATCGTGGTGTTCACCGGCGTCGACGTCGGCTTCTCCCCCGTGTTCCGCGGCATCCGCGGCAAGGTGGCGATCTACAACGAGAACGTCCGCGCCATCGCCGCGAAGTACGACTGCATCGTCGCCGACCAGTGGGCGCTCACCGAGATCCAGGACCAGCGGATGTGGGCTCCGGACCGCCTGCACCTCGCGCCGCTCGGGCACCACACCGTCGCCCGCATGGTGCTCGCCGCCCTCAACGTGGAGAACGACCTCCAGCCGCTCGAGCCCGAGCCGCTGCCCGCCCGCACCTGGCGGCAGGCGCGCTCGGAGGACCTCTCCTGGGCGCGCGCCTACCTCGTGCCGTGGGTCGTGCGCCGCATCCGCCACCAGTCGTCCGGCGACCACGTGCTCCCGAAGCGGCCGGAGGCCGGTCCCTTCCTCATCCGCACGGAGGACTGACCGCGCAGGCGGTCAAGTGCCCGGTCGTCTCAGGTGCCGAGCCCGCCCGGATGCGCCAGGCGCCAGCCGAAGCCCGGGTCGGGCACGTCCTTCGCCAGCGCGAGCTCCGCGGTCTGCGTCTTCCCGTTCGAGGTGAAGGTCACCCGCCCCACCACATCGCCGGCGAAGCCGGACTGCACGGGACGGGTCTCCAGCGCCACCTCGATCGGCCGGTCCGACCACACCACGAAGCTCGTCGCGGTGGTCGCGACCAGGTCGGAGCTCGCCTTCCACGGCGTGCTGTACGAGCCGAACACCTGTCCCTTGGTCGATGCGCTGACCTCGTGGAAGCCCGCCTTCACGCTGGTGAGGAGCGCCTTCACGCCCGCCCACAGGTCGTCGTGGGTGGGGGCGCCGAGCACGACGCCCAGCACGCGCACTTTGGACGAGCCGACCGCGACCTCCGCCGAGAACAGCAGGCAGTTGCCCGCCTCGTCGGTGTTGCCGGTCTTCAGACCGTCGATGCCCTCCCACCCCAGCAGGGTGTTCGTGTTGTCCTGAGCGCCGGCACCCGGGAGGGTCGCGGTCTTCTGCGACACGATCGATGAGAGCGCCGGCGAGTCCAGCACCAGGTAGCCGAGACCCAGGAGGTCCTTCGTGCTGCTCACGTTGCCCGGGTCGAGCCCGTCCGCGCTGACGATCTTCGTCCCGGTGAACCCCTTGGCCGCGAGCCATTTGTTCGCCGCCTCGACGTACGCCGAGGTCGAGCCGTACGCCCAGTTCACCAGCGAGATGGCGTAGTTGTTGGCCGAGGGCAGGAGCATCGCGGTGAGCGCCTCCTTCTCGGTCATGGAGGTCCCGGCCTGCACCGGCGCCCACGAGCCGCCCTCGGCGATCACCTCGTTCCAGATGTCGACGTCCTTCTGGGTGAACGAGATCGTCGGCCCCTGGGCGTCACCGTCCAGGGGCTTCGCGTCGAGGACGACGAGCGCGGTGACCACCTTCGTGACGCTCGCGATCGGCACGCTCGCATCGCTGCCGTTGTACAGGGTGGCACCGTCGTAGTCCGGCGCGGTCACCCCGGCCGAACCGTATCCGGGCCAGGCGAGCTGCGCGGCCGGCTGCACGATCGACTTCTCGTGTGTCACCGCCGCGGCAGTGGCGGGGACCGGGGTCAGCAGGGATCCGGCGACGTAGAGGAACGCGAGCAGCAGCGTCCCTCCGATACCGAAGACGACGAATCGGCGACGGCGGTACACCGTCCGGGAGGCACGGCGCGGCGGATCGACAGGCACTTGCGGGGACACGCGGAAAGTCTAAGCGCGCCTACTCAGGCAACGCCTGAGAACGCGCCCGCAGCGCCCAGAGCGCGACCGCGCTCGCCGACGCGACGTTCAGCGAGTCGACCCCGTGCAGCATCGGGATGGTGACCACCGTGTCCGCGGAGGCCAGGGCGCGACGGCTGAGCCCGTCGCCCTCCGATCCGAGGACCATCGCGACGCGCTCGGGAGGCGCGGCGGCGTACTCGTCGAGCGTGACCGCGTCGTCCGCCAGCGCGAGGGCGGCGATGTCGAACCCGGCGTCGTGCAGGATCCCCGTCGCCTCGTCCCACTCCGGGATGCGCGTCCACGGCACCTGGAGAACGGTGCCCATGCTCACGCGCACACTGCGCCGGTAGAGCGGGTCCGCACAGCGCGGGCTGACCAGCACCGCGTCGGCACCGAGGCCCGCGACGGAGCGGAAGATCGCTCCGACGTTCGTGTGGTCGACGATGTCCTCCAGCACCACGACCCGCCGCGCCTCCCGCAGCAGTTTCCGCGGATCCGGCAGCTCGGGACGGTGCATCGCCGCGAGAGCTCCGCGATGGAGGTTGTAGCCGGTGAGCTGCTCGAGCAGCCCGGCCGCCCCGACGTAGACGGGCACGTCCGGGTAGTCCGCGAGCAGCGGCTCCACATCGGCCAGCCACTGCTCCTGCAGCAGCACCGAACGCGGGCGGTGCCCGGCCGCCAGTGCGCGCGTGATCACCTTGGTCGATTCCGCGATGTAGAGGCCGCCTTCCGGCTCGCTCACCCGCCGCAGAGCGACGTCCGTCAGGCGGGAGTAGTCGGCAAGGCCGTCGGCGGTCAGGTCGGTCACACGATGGATCTGCACCCCCCAAGAGTGCCAGAGCCCGTGCCGGAGCCAGTGCCAGCGGCATTGCCAGTCGCCGGAAACAATTCGGAAAACTGAGGTGTTTAGACTCAGGAGGGTAACGACCGGGAGGTGCCTGTGGACACGCTGACGACGGAGCTGCCGCCCGAGCTCGCACGCGGGATCGACCAGACGGTCGCGCTGCTCGCCGGCCGCCGCTTCGCAGTGCTCACCGGCGCCGGGGTCTCGACCGACTCGGGGATCCCCGACTACCGCGGCGAGGGCGCGCCGAAGCGCACCCCGATGACCTTCCAGCAGTTCCTCGCCGACGACCGCTACCGCAAGCGCTACTGGGCCGGCAGCCACCTCGGCTACCGCCGGTTCGCCGCCGCCCGCCCGAACGACGGGCACCGCGCTCTGGCGGCCCTCGAAGCCGCCGGCGCCGCCAACGGAGTGATCACGCAGAACGTCGACGGCCTGCACAAGCAGGCGGGCTCGCAGCGCGTGGTCGACCTGCACGGCGCGATGGACCGGGTCGTGTGCCTCGTCTGCGGCCAGGTGTTCGCCCGCGAGGCGATCACCGCCCGCATCGACGCCGCCAATCCCTGGATCGACACGGAGGGCGCCGTGGAGATCGCGCCCGACGGCGACGCGATCGTCACCGACATCGACTCGTTCGAGGTGCCCGACTGCACGGTGTGCGGCGGCCGCCTCAAGCCCGACGTCGTCTTCTTCGGCGAGTTCATCCCCGCCGAGAAGTACCGCGAGGCCAGCGCGCTCGTGCGCTCGTCCGACGCGCTCCTGATCGCCGGCTCCTCGCTGATCGTGAACTCGGGCATCCGCCTGCTGGAGGAGGCCCGCCGACGCCGGCTGCCGATCGTCATCGTCAACCGCGGCGAGACGAAGGGCGACCTGCGCGCGACCATTAAGCTGGAAGGCGGGACGACGGAGACGCTCGTCGAGCTCTCCCGCCGGCTGGCGTAGCGCTCACCCGCAGCCTCGCGCGTCCCGCAGCGAAAGGACGCGCGTGACCTCCATCTCCCTCGTTCGGCACGGCCAGACCGACTGGAATCTCGCCCGGCGCATCCAGGGCTCCAGCGACATCCCCCTGAACGACACGGGACGCGGGCAGGCGGAGGCCACCGGTCGCGCCCTCGCCGGCGGCAGCTTCGACGCGATCTACGCGAGCCCGCTGGGCCGCGCGTTCGAGACCGCGCGCATCATCTCCTCGCACCTGGGCCTGGGTGAGCCCCGCGCCCTCCCGGCCGTCGCCGAGCGCAACTACGGCGACGCCGAGGGCCTGACCGGCGCCGAGATCCTCGAGCGGTGGCCGGAGGGCACGCCGGTCCCCGGGCGCGAGTCGCGCGAGCAGGTCGTCGAACGCGCCCTGCCCGCCCTGCTCGAGCTCGGCGAAGCCCACCCGGACCAGAGCGTCATCGTGGTGAGCCACGGCGGCGTCATCGGTTCCCTCGTGCGCCACGTCACCGATCACGCGCTCCCCGGGCCCGGCGAGGTCATCCCGAACGGATCCGTGCACCGGTTCGTCTACGACGACGGCGTGCTGCGGCTCGATCGCTTCAACCTCGGCCCGGAGGACCGCGACCTGCTCACCGCTTCCGTGATGTGACCCGCTCGGCGCGCGCGGCCGTCGCGGTCAGCACGGTCAGCAGATGCTCGGCCGACGCCTCCCACGTGAAGCGCGCCGCCTCGGCGCGTGAGGCGGCCGAGCGCTCGGCCCAGACGCCGTCCTGCTCCAGATGCCTGACCTGCTCGGCCAGCTTCTCGGGTGCGTCCGCCGGGAAGTACAGCGCTGCCTCTCCCCCGATCTCACGGAAGATGGGGATGTCGCTGACGATCACCGGCGTCCCGAGCGTCATCGACTCGACCAGCGGGATGCCGAAGCCCTCGTCTCGGGAGGCGGTCACGAGCGCCGTCGCCGCCGCGAGCGTCTCGGCGTACTCCTCGTCGCTCGCCCCGTCGTGGAAGACCAGGTGCGCGGCCGGGGCGAGCGCGGCGAGCCGCTCCTTCTCGGCGTCCGCGACGCGGCTCATCAGGTGCAGCTCGTACCCGGGCAGCAGCGCGACGGCACGCACCAGCGTGTCGACGTTCTTGTACGGCATGAACGACCCCATGTAGACGAGGCTCTTCGTCTCGGCCGCGGTGCGGGAGGCGCGCGCCACCGGGATCGCCGGCATGTCCGCCGCGTTCGGGACCACGTACACCGGGCGCTTCGTCAACCGGTGCTCGGCGATCAGGCCCTTCGTCGTCTTCGAGACCGTCACGACCGCGTCCGAGCGGTTCAGCAGCAGCCGCTGCGGCCACCAGGCCAGGTGGTACAGCCGCCACAGACCGCGCACGAACGCCGGCAGGTCGCGCGGCGGCGTGGGGTGACGGTAGTAGATCAGGTCGTGCACCGTCAGCACCAGGCGGTAGCGCCGCCCGAAGCCGCCCATCGTCTGCATCGGGGTGAACACGATGTCGGGGTCGAGCCGGTTCACCTGGCGGGCGACCCACGGCTCCCCCATCGCCGTCGGCGAGCCGATGAGCTCCCAGGGCAGGTCGGGCAGCATCTCCAGCTGACGGCGGTCGCTGACGAGCATGGTGACGGCGTGGCGCTCCGCGAGCGCCGTGACGAGCCCGGCGGTGTACCGGCTGATCCCGTCGTGGCGGCCGATGCGGGTGTACCGGCAGTCGAACAGGACCTTCACGCGGCGCCCTCCCCGTCGTGGCCGTCGTTCCCGATGAAGGTGCGGATCGCGTCCGCCGCCTCGACCGGCTTCTCGTAGTGGATCAGGTGCCCGACGCCCTCGATCTCGACCAGGCGCGCGTCGGGGAACAGCGTCTGCAACCGGCGTTCGGCCTCGATCGGCGTGATGTCGTCGTCGACGGCGGCGACCAGCAGCGTGGGCTCGGGGATGCGCGCGGCGAACTCGCTCACGTCGTGCGACACGGACGCGCGGAACGCCTCCAGCACCACCCGTCGGTCCCCGAAGGCCGAGAAGTACCGGTGGTGCTGGTCGTGGATCCACGACCGCAAGCTGCGGTCCGTGGTCTTCGCCATCGCCTCGCTCATGACGCGCACGATCATCCGGTTGCGCAGCAGCGCGAACCCGAGGCGCTCCGGCAGCACGGCCGCGAGCCAGTAGTAGAAGATCGCGAGCCGGGTCAGGATGCCGCGGGGACCCTTCAGAGCCGGCTGTCCGATCGGGTTGACCAGGATGACGGACTCCGGTCGCAGGGCGTCCCCGGGAGCCCGCGTGGCGAGCGTCCCGGCCACCACGATCGAGCCGAACGAGTGACCGAGCAGCACGAGCCGACCCGGGAGGTCCAGCCCGCCGACGAACCCGTGCAGCCAGCGGCCATAGCCGTCGATGTCGTGCGCCGCCTCGGTGAGCGGCGTGGACTCGCCGAAGCCGGGCAGGTCGGGCGAGATCATCCGCAGTCCGGGCAGCTGCGCGACCACGGGCTCCAGGCCGTGGTGGTCGCCACGGAAACCGTGCACCACAACGACCGTCACGGCCGCGTCCGGGTCGCCGTAGTCCCAGTACCGCGTCGTCCCCCCGAGGAGGTCGATCTCGCCGCGGCGCACCGGTATGCGGTCGAGGGCGTCGGCGTATGGTGAGGCTGTGTTCCTCGTCGAGGTGGTCATCGCAGTCAAGTCTAGGCAAGCCGCAGGCATCCACTTCGTGAATGTCCCGTCAGGACTGGACAGCCCACTGCGCAGACCCCCTAGACTTCACTGGTTGTAACCGCTTGCATACGGCCTCGCGCCAGAAGGAGAACCGTGAGTTTCACCGCGCCCATCACGCTGCCCGGGCTCACCCTCGACCCCCAGTGGTACCGCCGCGCGGTGTTCTACGAGGTCATGGTGCGCTCGTTCGTCGACAGCAATGGGGACGGCTCCGGCGACCTCGCCGGGCTGACCTCCAAGCTCGACTATCTGCAGTGGCTCGGCATCGACGCCCTCTGGCTCCCGCCCTTCTTCCAGTCGCCGCTGCGCGATGGAGGCTACGACGTCTCGGACTTCAAGGCGATCCTCCCGGAGTTCGGGACGATCGACGAGTTCCGCGACCTCGTCACGAAGGCGCACGAGCGCAACATGCGCATCATCATCGACCTCCCGATGAACCACACCTCCGACCAGCACGAGTGGTTCCAGCAGTCGCGCTCCGACCCCGAGGGTCCCTACGGCGACTTCTACGTGTGGAACGAGACCGACGACAAGTACCCGGACATCCGGATCATCTTCGTCGACACCGAGGACTCCAACTGGGCGTTCGACGAGGCCCGGCGGCAGTACTACTTCCACCGCTTCTTCTCGCACCAGCCCGACCTCAACTTCGAGAACCCGGCCGTGCACGACGCGATGTACGACATCGTCCGGTTCTGGCTCGACCTCGGCGTCGACGGCTTCCGTCTCGACGCCATCCCGTACCTCTACGAGTCCGAGGAGGGCAACGGCGAGGGCGAGCCCCCGACGCACGAGTTCATCAAGAAGCTCCGCGCGATGGTCGACCGCGAGTACCCCGGCCGCATGATGATCGCCGAGGCGAACCAGTGGCCCCGCGAGGTCGCGGCCTTCTTCGGCAGCGAAGAGGAGCCCGAGTGCCACATGGCGTTCGACTTCCCCGTCATGCCGCGCATCTTCTACGCCCTCCGCTCGCAGCAGGCCACCGAGCTCGTCCGGGTGCTCTCCGAGACGACCGACACGCCCGAGGGCGCCGCGTGGGGCGTCTTCCTGCGCAACCACGACGAGCTCACCCTCGAGATGGTCAGCGAGGAGTACCGCCAGGCGATGTACGGCTGGTACGCGTACGACCCGCGCATGCGCGCCAACGTCGGCATCCGCCGCCGCCTTGCGCCGCTGCTCGACAACTCGCGCGCCGAACTCGAGCTCGCGCACGCCCTGCTGTTCTCGCTCGCCGGGAGCCCGTTCCTCTACTACGGCGACGAGATCGGGATGGGCGACAACATCTGGCTGCCCGATCGCGACAGCTCCCGCACGCCCATGCAGTGGACCCCGGACCGCAACGGCGGGTTCTCGACGGCCGACCCGGGCAAGCTCTTCCTGCCCATCGTGCAGTCGCTCGTCTACCACTACAACCAGGTCAACGTGGAGGCGCAGCTCGCGCAGTCCCGCTCGCTGCTGCACTGGGTGCGCAACGTCATCCACGTGCGCAAGGCCCACCCCGTCTTCGGTCTCGGCGACATGCGGGTGCTCCAGACCGACCACGAGTCCGTGCTCGCGTTCGTGCGCTCGTACGAAGGCAGCGGAACGCACTTCGGCGACCAGCCCGAGGACGTGCTCTGCGTGTTCTCGTTCGCGCACAACCCGATCTCGGTGACGCTGGACGCACCCGAGTTCGCGGGTCGCGCGCTGTACGACATGTTCGGCGGAGCCGAGTTCCCGACGGTGGCGGAGGACGGCCGGTTCACGCTCACGCTCGGCACCCAGAACTTCTACTGGCTGCACATCGAGCCACGACGCGACTGATCGCACGGGTCGACGACCCGCCCGGAGTGGCGACCGGGCGGTGTCGGCCGCTCCTCGTACCCTGAAGTCATGGGTTGGCATCACGAGCTCGGCGTCTTCGATCTGGAGACCACCGGCATCGACGTCGAGACGGCCCGGGTCGTCACCGCGCACGTCGGCCTCCTGAACGAGCAGGGCGATGTCGTCCACGGCCGGTACTGGCTGCTCGACCCCGGCGTCGAGATCCCCGCGGAGGCGACGGCCGTGCACGGCATCACGACCGAGCTCGCGCGCGAGAAGGGCATGGCGGCCGCCGCCGGCGTCGCCGCCATCGTCGACCAGCTGCGCCGGCTCTTCGACCGCGGCATCCCCGTGGTGGCCTACAACGCCCCCTACGACTTCACGCTGCTCGACCGCGAGGCCAAGCGGCACGGCGTCGAGCCCCTCGACTCCCCCGGCCCGATCGTCGATCCGCTCGTGATCGACCGCGCCGTGGACAAGTTCCGCCCCGGCAAGCGCACCCTCACGGTCGCCGCGGACCACTACGGCGTGTCGCTGACCGACGCCCACGATGCGGGAGCCGACGCGATCGCCGCCGGCCGGGTCGCGCAGGCCATGGCCCAGCGGCACGCCGAGCACCTCTCGATCGAGGCCGCCGAGCTGCACCTCAAGCAGATCGACTGGTGCCGGGAGCAGGCGGCCGACTTCCAGGAGTACATGCGCCGCGTGCGCGACCCCGAGTTCACCGCGTCAGGCGACTGGCCGCTCCGCTGAGGCACCCCTCCACTGACGCACCCCTCCCGGGCTGGGGGTTCTCTCCCAAGTCGCTGGACGCTAGTGTCGTCGGCATGAGCGATCCCAACCTGAACCCTCAGCCACTCCCGCCGCAGCAGCAGCCGCAGTACGCTGCCGCCCCGCCCGCGCAGCCCGGCTACAACACGCTGGCGATCGTGGGCTTCATCCTCGCGTTCTTCGTGAACGTCGTGGGCGTCATCCTGGGCTTCGTTGCACTGTCCCAGATCAAGCGCACCGGTGAGCAGGGTCGCGGCCTCGCGATCGCCGCGATCATCATCGGCCTCGCGGAGATCGTGCTCGGCATCATCTTCACGATCATCATCGTCGCGTCGCTGGGCGTCGCGGCCGCCAACTACAACAGCTACTGACCGGGAATCCACCGGTCGCACACGAGAAGGCCCCCGTCGCAGGACGGGGGCCTTCTCGTGTGCGCGGCACGGGGCCGCGGCGGCTTACTTGCCGAACGCCTTGTAGCGCGAGTTGAACTTCTCGACGCGGCCGGCCGAGTCGAGGATGCGCTGCTTGCCGGTGTAGAACGGGTGCGACTCGGACGAGATCTCGACGTCGATCACCGGGTAGGTGGTGCCGTCCTCCCACTCGATCGTCTTCTCGCTGGAGACGGTGGAGCGGGTGAGGAACGTCGCGCCCGAGGCCAGGTCGCGGAAAACAACCGGAGCGTAGTCGGGGTGGATGCCAGTCTTCATCAGGACTTCCTTGTTGCGTTGGTTTCGGTCGGTCAGTGCCCGCACAAGAGGAGCACGGACGGAAAGTTCTCGGCCACCACGAGTCGGAACGACTCGGGAGCCAGCTATCGAGTTTAGCAGATGAGTCAGCCTGCGGTGGTCTGACGCGCCCGGGCGGTGTACCGGCCGTCGGTCTCGGTCAGATCGATGTCGAGTCCGAACGTGTCGCTCAGGCTCTCGCTCGTCAGAACGTCGCCGATCGCACCCTGGGCGGTGACGGCGCCGTCCTTCAGCAGGAGTGCCCGGTTGAAGCCGAGCGGGATCTCCTCGACGTGGTGCGTGACCATCACGATGGCGGGCGACTTCGGGTCGCTCGCGTACCCGCCGAGCAACTGCACGAGCTCCTCACGGCCGCCGAGGTCGAGGCTGGCCGCGGGCTCGTCGAGCAGCAGGATCTCGGGATCGGTCATCACCGAACGCGCGATCTGCACGCGCTTCTGCTCGCCGTCGCTCAGGCTGCCGAAGGTGCGCTGGGCGAGGTGGTCGAGGTGCCATTCCGAGAGGACGCGCAGGGCGCGTCGCTCGTCGATCTCCTCGTACAGCTCGTTCCAGCGCCCGGTCACGGCGTACGCCGCGGTCATGACGACGTCGAGCACGGTCTCGTTGCGCGGGATGCGGCGGGCCAGCGCGCTCGATGCGAACCCGATGAGCGGGCGCAGTTCGGCGAGATCGCTCTGGCCGAGGGTCTCGCCGAGCACGACGGCCTCGCCCGACGACGGGTGGAGGGCGGCGGCCGCGATCTGCAGCAGCGTGGTCTTGCCCGCGCCGTTGGGACCGAGGACGACCCAGCGCTCATCCGGCTCCACGGTCCAGTCGACGCCTTGGAGGACGGTGTTGCCGTCCCGGGTCACGGACACGTCTGAGAGCTGGAGAACGCTGCTGGCCATGCCTCCTAGCCTACCCACTCGGCGCTAGCTCACCGACCGGTAGATGTCGCGCGTCTGCTCGGCGATGGCCGACCAGCTGAACGACGTCTCCGCGCGCTCCCGGCCCGCCGCTCCCATACGGGCGGCGCGCTCCGGATCGCTCACGACCTCGGTCAGAGCGGCGGCGAGGTCGCGCACGAAGGCCTCCGGCTCCGTGGGTGTCCCGGTGCCGTCCTGCGCCTGCTCGATCGGCACGAGCCGGCCGGTGACGCCGTCGACGATGACCTCGGGGATGCCCCCGGTCGCCGTGCCGACCACCGGCAGACCGCACGCCATGGCCTCGAGGTTCACGATCCCGAGCGGCTCGTAGATCGACGGGCAGACGAAGACGGTGGAGGCCGTGAGCGCGATGCGCAGCTCCTCGTTGGTGAGGAGCCGGTCGATCCAGACCACGCCGTCCCGCTCGGCCTGCAACTGCTCCACGAGACCGCTCACCTCGGCGAGGATCTCGGGCGTGTCCGGCGCGCCGGCACAGAGCACCAGCTGCACGTCGGCGGGCAGCAGACGGGCCGCCCGCAGCAGATACGGCAGGCCCTTCTGGCGCGTGATGCGCCCCACGAATACGACGGCGGGGCGAGAGGGGTCGATCCCCAGCGCGCGTGCCCGGTCGTCGTCGGAGAGCGGCGTCCACCGCTGCAGGTCGATGCCGTTGTAGACCACGGCGACACGCCCGGGGTCGAGCGACGGGTAGGAGTTCAGGATGTCGCGGCGCATCCCCTCGCTCACGGCGATGACCGTGTCGGCCGCCTCGAAGGCGGTCTTCTCGGCCCAGGTCGACACCCGGTAGCCGCCGCCGAGCTGCTCGGCCTTCCACGGCCGCAACGGCTCGAGGCTGTGCGCGGTCACCACGTGGGGAACGTCGTGCAGCAGCTTGGCGAGGTGTCCGCCGGCGTTCGCGTACCAGGTGTGCGAGTGGACGACGTCCGCTCCCCCGCAGTCCTGCGCCATCTGCAGGTCGACGCCCAGCGTCGCCAGCGCGCCGTTCGCCTCCCGCAGCTCCGCCGGCACGCGGTAGGCGACGGTGTCGGGCGCGTCGCGCGGCTCGCCGAAGCACCGCACCACCACCTCGATGTCCGCGCGCAGGGCGCGCACCAGCTCGGTCACGTGCACCCCGGCGCCGCCGTAGATGTCCGGCGGGTACTCCCGGGTCAGAAGATCAACGCGCATGACCTGAACGCTAGTACAGCCCCCCGGTTGCCTCTACTGTGGTGGCATGGCAGCAGGCAGGAAGATCTTCGGCATCGTACTCGCGGGCGGGGAGGGCAAGCGGCTGATGCCGTTGACGGCCGACCGTGCCAAGCCCGCCGTCCCGTTCGGCGGCCAGTACCGGCTCATCGACTTCGCCCTCTCGAATCTGATCAACTCGCAGTTGCGCCAGATGGTCGTGCTCACCCAGTACAAGTCGCACAGCCTCGACCGGCACGTGTCGCAGACCTGGCGTCTCGACGGGATGCTGAACTCGTACATCGCCTCGGTCCCGGCTCAGCAGCGGCTCGGCAAGCGCTGGTTCAGCGGGTCGGCGGACGCCATCCTGCAGAGCCTCAACCTGCTGCGCGACGAGAAGCCCGACATCGTCGTCGTGGTCGGCGCCGACCACGTCTACCGCATGGACTTCGCCCAGATGATCCAGGCGCACATCGACTCCGGCGCGGCGGCGACCGTCGCCGCCATCCGCCAGCCGATCTCCCTCGCCGACCAGTTCGGCGTCATCGAGGTGGATGCCGCGCATCCCGACCGCATCGCGGCCTTCCGCGAGAAGCCGAGCGACCCGGTGGGCCTGCCGGACTCGCCGACCGAGGTGCTCGCCTCGATGGGCAACTACGTCTTCGACGCGGACGCCCTGATCGACGCGGTGATCCGCGACGGCGACCGCCCCGACTCCAACCACGACATGGGCGGCGACATCATCCCCGACTTCGTGGCGCGCGCCGAGGCCGGCGTCTACGACTTCAGCCGCAACGACGTCCCCGGCTCGACGGACCGCGACCGCTACTACTGGCGCGACGTCGGGACGATCGACTCGTTCTTCGAGGCCCACCAGGACCTCATCTCGGCCCTCCCCGTCTTCAACCTCTACAACCGCGAATGGCCGATCTTCAGCCAGGTGCTCAACTCGCCGCCGGCGAAGATCGTGCGCGACGGGCGCGGCGCCCTGGGCACGACCATCGACTCCATCGTCTCGCTGGGCTCCGTGATCTCGGGGGCGCACCTGGAGCGCAGCGTGCTCGGCCCGTGGGCGAAGGTGGACTCCGGCGCCAAGGTCGTGGACTCCGTCGTCTTCGAGCGCGCCGTCATCGAGCCGAACGCGTTCGTCGGGCGTGCCATCCTGGACAAGGACGTCGTGGTGGCCGAGGGCGCCCGCATCGGCGTGGACCCGGCCAGGGACCGCGCGCGCGGCTTCACCGTCACGGAGTCCGGGATCACCGTCGTCGGCAAGGGAGTTCACGTCGTTCCATGACGTCAGCACGTACACAGCAGCAGACCTCCGGACCGTCCGTCCAGCAGCACCCCGAGCACTCCCGTGCGGAGGGTTCCGCGCGGTTCCTCGTCGTCCTCGACGCGGACTCGACCCTCATCCACGACGAGGTGATCGAGCTGCTCGCCGAGGAGGCGGGCGCTCGCGCCGAGGTCGCCGAGATCACGGAGCGCGCGATGCGCGGCGAGCTCGACTTCGCCCAGAGCCTGCGTGAGCGCGTCCGCGCCCTCGCCGGCCTGCCGGTGTCGGTGTTCGAGCGCGTCGGGGAGCGCATCCGCGTGACGGACGGCGTCCCCGAGCTCGTGGCGGGCGTGCAGGCCGCCGGTGGGCGCGTCGGCGTCGTCTCGGGAGGCTTCCACGAACTCCTCGACCCGCTCGGCGAGCGTCTCGGCCTCGACCACTGGCGGGCGAACCGTCTCGCGGTGCGCGACGGCCTCCTGACCGGCGAGGTCTCCGGCCCGATCGTCGACGCCGCGGCGAAGGCGGAGGCGTTGCACGAGTGGGCCGCCGCTTCGGGAGTGCCGGTGCGCCGGACGCTCGCGATCGGCGACGGGGCGAACGACCTCTTGATGATGGCCGAAGCGGGTCTCTCGATCGCGTTCAACGCCAAGCCGCGCGTGCGCGCGGAGGCCGACCTGGTGATCGACCGTCAGGACCTCGCCCAGGTCCTCCCCCTGCTCGGCCTCCGCGGCTGAGCGGGTCGCCCTGGTTCCCGGGTCTTCCCGATCCCGTCTCCGCGCACCGCGTCCTCGCATCGCGTCGCCACGGGAGGAGTTCGCGCGCATTCCGTCAGGGATCCCCTCCGCAACCCGCCATTGCCGGGCGTGTCACGACATGTCTCCTCCGTTTCCGACAGCGCGGCAACGGAGGAGATGTGGACGCGTTTGGGCCTAGAACGCAGGGAACGGAGGAGATCAGCCGGGGTACGGGCCGATCATCCTCCGTTCGGGGCGTGCCCGGGCGTGCGCGGTCGCGCGGGAGGCTAGTGCCCCATCCCGAGACCGCCGTCGACCGGGATGACCGCGCCCGAGATGTAGCCGGCGTCGTCGCCCGCGACCCAGGCGACGACCTTGGCGACCTCGCTCGGCGAGGCGAAGCGCCCCGCCGGGATGCTCTTCTTGTACTCGGCCTGCTGCGTCTCGGGCAGCGCGGCCGTCATGTCCGTCTCGATGAAGCCCGGCGCAACGACGTTCGCCGTGATGCCGCGCGCACCCAGTTCGCGCGTGATCGACCGCGCCATGCCCACCAGGCCGGCCTTCGACGAGGCGTAGTTGACCTGCCCGGCGCCGCCGAAGAGGCCGACGACGCTCGAGATGAGCACGATGCGACCGAACCGGGCTTTCAGCATGCCCTTGTTCGCTCGCTTGACGACCCGGAAGGCTCCGCCGAGGTTGGTCTCGATGACGCTGTCGAACTCCTCGTCCGTCATGCGCATGAGCAGGGTGTCCTTGGTGATGCCGGCGTTGGCGACCACGACCTCCACCGGCCCGAGCTTCGCCTCGATCTCGGTGAACGCGGCGTCGATCGACGCGGTGTCGGTCACGTCGGCGCGCACGGTGAGCGCTCCCTCCGGCCCCTTGCCCGACCGGGCGGTGACGGCGACGCGGTGGCCCTGGGCCACGAACTCCTCGGCGATCGCATAGCCGATCCCGCGGTTTCCGCCGGTGACGAGCACGGTGCGCTGCGTGGTCATGTGGTGATTTCCTCTCGAATCGAACGGGTACCAGTCTATGGACGTACGCTTGAGGGGAATCCTCATGAAGACCACACGCCCCACGATCACGAACCTCGGCCTCTCGCCGGACGAGGAGCGGCATCACCGGATGATCAGATACTCGGTGGCGATGGGCATCCGTGTGGTCTGCCTCATCGTCGCCGTGCTGGTGCCGGGCTGGTGGGCGGCCGTGCCGATCGTTGCGGCGATCTTCCTGCCGTACATCGCGGTGGTGCTCGCGAACGTGCACACCGACCCGCGTCGAGGAGAAGCCCAGCGTCCGGGCAATATCCTTCCCATGACACCTCCGCCGCCCGGCGGGGGCGACCCGAAGCAGGAGGGCCCGTGATCGGACTCGGAGAGCCGGATCCTCTGACGTGCTCGCGTGCAGGATGCCGTGAGACGGCCGCCTGGCGCATCGAATGGCGCAACCCCAAGATCCACACCGCCGACCGGGTGAAGGTCTGGCTGGCGTGCGACGAGCACCAGGAGTTCCTGCGGGAGTTCCTGGCGGCCCGGGAGTTCCCCGTCGCCGTGAAGCCGCTGGCGGCCGACGACGACGCTGCCGAACGGACGTCCGCATGAGCGCGGGCGGAGGCTGGCGGTTCGCGTTCTCGAAGCGCTGGCTCGGCTACCTCGCCTTCGCGATCGCCTTCGCGATCGCCTGCGGGTTCCTCTCCAACTGGCAATTGGCGCGCAGCAAGGAGGCCGCGGCTGCGAACGCTCTCATCGCCGCGAACTTCGACTCGAAACCGGTCCCGCTCACCAGCGAGCTGCCGACTCTCACGTCGTACTCGAAGGGACAGGAGTGGACACGGGTCACCATGACCGGCACCTACGAGCCCGACCTCCAACTGCTGGCGCGCAACCGCCCGTTCAACGGCAACCCGGGCTTCGAGGTCCTGACGCCGCTGCGCACAGCGGACGGCTCGCTCTTCATCGTCGACCGCGGCTGGGTGCCGACGGGCAACGACTCCGACGACCCGGACCACGTCCCCGCTCCCCCGACGGGGACGGTGACCGTGGTCGCGCGCCTCAAGGCCAGCGAGCCGGCCATCGACGGGCGCACGGCGACCGGGCGTCAGGTCGGCACCATCCAGCTCTCCGTGGTGAAGCAGAAGCTCGGCACGGACGACGTCTACACGGGCGCCTACGGCCTCCTGGACACCGAACAGCCCTCCCCGGCCTCCGCGCCCACGTCGACCGTGTCCGTGGCGCCCACACAGGACGAGGGCCTGCACTGGTCGTACATGATCCAGTGGATCATCTTCGCCCTGATCGGCTTCTTCGGACTGGGCTATGCGCTGCGCACCGAGTACCGCAAGCTCAACGAGAACGACCCGGCCGAGAAGGCGCGGGCCGCGGAGCGCGATCGCAAGCGTGCGCTCAAGCGCACCGACTCCGACGTCGAGGACGAGCTGCTCGACGCCACCTCCCCGCGCTGACCCCGCGCACATTGGTGCCGAATGTCGGCTCTGAGCGTCTCAGAGTCGACATTCGGCACGAATCGCAGAGGGGCTATGCCAGAGAGATCAGGTCGAGGTAGTCGCGGTTCCAGTGATCCTCGACGCCGTCCGGGAGGATGAGCACGCGCTCGGGGTTCAGCGCCTCCACCGCTCCCTCGTCGTGGCTGACCAGCACGACCGCGCCCTCGTAGTGCGCCAGCGCGTCGAGGATCTCGTCGCGGCTCGCGGGGTCGAGGTTGTTGGTCGGCTCGTCGAGCAGGAGCACGTTGGCGCCCGAGACGACGATCATCGCCAGAGCGAGTCGGGTCTTCTCACCGCCGGAGAGGACCCCGGCCGGCTTGTGCGCGTCGTCCCCGGTGAACAGGAACGAGCCGAGCACCTTGCGCGCCTCGGTCTCGGTCAGGTTCGGCGACGAGGACACCATGTTCTGCAGCACGGAGCGCTCGACGTCGATCGTCTCGTGCTCCTGCGCGTAGTACCCGACGCGAAGGCCGTGGCCCGGCTCGACCTGCCCGGTGTCCGGCTTGTCGACGCCGGCGAGCATCCTCAGCAGCGTGGTCTTGCCCGCACCGTTGAGGCCGAGCACGACGACCTTGGCCCCACGGTCGATCGCGAGGTCGACCGCGGTGAAGATCTCGAGCGACCCGTAGCTCTTCGACAAGTCGGAGGCCGTCAGCGGGGTGCGACCGCAGGGCGCGGGGGTGGGGAACCGCAGCTTGGCGACCCGGTCGGCCTGCCGCACCTCGTCGAGCCCGGCGAGGAGCTTCTCCGCGCGCGCCACCATCTGGTGGGCCGCGGCGGCCTTGGTCGCCTTCGCGCCGAACTTGGCGGCCTGCAGCTGGAGGGCGCCGGCCTTCTTCTCGGCGTTGGCGCGCTCCTTCTTGCGGCGCTCCTCGTCGGCGGCGCGCTGGCGCTGGTAGTTCTTCCAACCCATGTTGTAGACGTCGATGACCTGGCGGTTCGCATCCAGGTAGAAGACGCGGTTCACCGTCTCACCCACGAGCTCCACGTCGTGCGAGATCACGATGAAGCCGCCGGAGTATCCCTTCAGGAACTCGCGCAGCCAGATGACCGAATCGGCGTCGAGGTGGTTCGTCGGCTCGTCGAGGATCATCGTGCGGGCGTCCGAGAACAGGATGCGCGCCAGCTCGATCCGGCGGCGCTGGCCGCCGGAGAGCGTCTTGAGCGGCTGGTCCAGGATGCGGTCCGGGAGGTTGAGGTTGCTCGCGATGGACGCCGCCTCGGCCTCGGCCGCATACCCGCCGAGCATGTGGAACTGCTCCTCGAGCCCCCCGTACTTCTTCATCGCCGCCGCGGAGACCGCCGCGTCGTCGCTCGCCATGTCGAGCGTCGACTGCTGCATCCCGAGCACGATCGACCCGAGGCCGCGGGCGTCGAGGATGCGCGTGCGGGCCAGGTCCTCGAGGTTGCCGGAGCGCGGGTCCTGCGGCAGGTAGCCGAGCTCCCCGCTGCGGTCGACCTTCCCGGCCGTGGGCAGGAGGTCGCCGGCGAGCACCTTGGTGAGGGTGGTCTTGCCGGCCCCGTTGCGGCCGACGAGGCCGATCTTGTCGCCGTCGGCGACGCGGAAGCTGACGTCCTCCATCAGCAGGCGGGCGCCGACGCGCAGTTCGAGGCCCTGGACGCTGAGCACGATGAATCCTTGTCTGATCAGAAGTCATCCGCCCCGGACCATGCGGTCCGGGACGGATGGAGGTGAAGTGGTGGGGTGCGGGTCAGATGGCGAACCCGAGCGCACGCATCATGTCGCGCCCGTCGTCGGTGATCCGCTCCGGACCCCACGGCGGCATCCACACCCAGTTGATGCGGAACGCCTCGACGATGCCGTCGAGCGACTCGGCGGTCTGCTCCTCGAGCACGTCGGTGAGCGGGCAGCCGGCGCTAGTCAACGTCATCGAGATGATGAGCGCGTCGTTCTCGTCGTCCCAGGCCAGATCGTAGATCAGACCGAGGTCGACGACGTTGATCCCGAGCTCGGGATCCATGACGTTCTTCAGCGCCTCTTCGACCTGGTCGAAGAGCGCCGGGCTCAGCGTGGCGGCCATGGTGGGAGCCTACGCCTCGGCCAGGTCGCCGGCAGTGGCGCTGGCGGACTCGGGAGCGTCGACGTAGCGGTCGTAGCCCTCCTCCTCCAGGCGCTCGGCCAGCTCGGGGCCGCCCTGCTCCGCCACCTTGCCGGCGACGAACACGTGCACGAAGTCCGGCTTGATGTAGCGGAGGATGCGCGTGTAGTGCGTGATGAGCAGGATGCCGAGGCCGGTGTTGGCCTTGGCCCGGTTGACGCCCTCGGAGACGATCTTCAGCGCGTCGACATCGAGACCGGAGTCGGTCTCGTCGAGAACGGCGAACTTCGGCTTCAGCAGCTCGAGCTGGAGGATCTCATTGCGCTTCTTCTCGCCGCCCGAGAAGCCCTCGTTGACGTTGCGCTCGGCGAACGAGGAGTCCATGCGCAGCGCGGCCATGCTCTCGCGCACGTCCTTGACCCAGGTGCGGATCGCGGGCGCCTGGCCCTCGATGGCGGTCTTGGCGGTGCGGAGGAAGTTGGTGTTGGTCACACCGGGGATCTCCACCGGGTACTGCATGGCGAGGAACAGACCGGCGCGGGCGCGCTCGTCGACGGTCATCGCGAGGACGTCCTCACCGTCGAGCGTGATCGTCCCGCCGGTGACGGTGTACTTGGGGTGACCGGCGATCGTGTACGCCAGGGTCGACTTGCCCGAGCCGTTGGGGCCCATGATCGCGTGGATCTCGCCTTCGCGGATGGTCAGGTCGACGCCGTTGAGGATGGGCTTGGTTCCCTGGTCCGTTTCGACGGTGACGTGCAGGTCGCGGATCTCGAGGACAGACATGGTGTTCAAATCTCTTTCGTAACGTTCGGGTCGATGTAGACGTCGCCGCCGATCAGCTCGACCGCGTAGACGGGGACCGGCTCGTACGCCGGGAGGTTGAGGGGCTTGCCGGTGAGGAGCGAGAACTGCGAGCCGTGGGCCCAGCACTCGAGCGTCTCCCCCTCGACGAACCCTTCGGACAGCGAGATCTCGCCGTGCGTGCAGGTGTCGCCGATCGCGTGGACGTCGCCCGCGGAGTCCTTGACCACCGCGATGGGCACGCCGTCGACGACGACGCGGGAGGCCTGGTTCTCGACCAGTTCCGCCACGGCGAGCACACGGGAGGCGGCCATCAGCCGGCCGCCACGACGGATGCCGTCAGCTCCGCCTCGATCGCCGTCTGGAGGTGCTCCTGGAGGGCGGGCGAGCCGATCTTCTGGACGATCTCGAACAGGAAGCCGCGCACGACGAGGCGGCGCGCCTCCTCTTCGGTGATGCCGCGCGACTGCAGGTAGAAGAGCTGCTCGTCGTCGAACCGGCCGGTGGCGCTGGCGTGGCCGGCACCGACGATGTCGCCGGTCTCGATCTCGAGGTTCGGCACCGAGTCGGCGCGGGCGCCGTCGGTGAGGACCAGGTTGCGGTTCTGCTCGTAGGTGTCGGTGCCGACGGCCTTCGGCCCGATCAGCACGTCGCCGATCCACACCGTGCGCGCACCCTCGCCCTGCAGGGCGCCCTTGTAGGTGACGCGGCTGCGGGTCTCCGCGCCGTCGTGGTGCACGTACACCTGCTGCTCGAGGTGCTGGTGCGCGTCGGCGAAGTAGGCGCCCAGGAGCTCGGCGTCCGACCGGGCGCCGGCGAGGTGCGCCGACGGGTTGAGCCGCACGACGGAGCCGCCGAGGGTCACGGCCACGTGCTTCAGTCGCGCGCCGTCGGCGAGCTTCGCGAAGTGGGCCGCGACGTGGACGGCGTCGTCGTCCCACTCCTGCACCGTGACGACGGTCACGTCGGCGTCCGCTCCGACCAGGAACTCGACGTTCTCGGCGAGGTGGGCGGGGCCGCTGTTCTGCAGGATGAGCGTGCCGCGCGCGCCGGCGGCGATGTCGACCACCGTGTGGGCGGCGCGAGGGGCGCCGCCGAGCGCGGTGCGCGTGACGGTCGCCTCCTTCGCCTCGTCGCCCGCGAAGGTGACGAGGAGCGCCTGCTCGAACGCGGTCCACGCGTTGGCGGACACGCGGTCCTCCGGGAGGCCGGCGGAGCCGATCCGGGCGTCGTCGCGGGCGATCCACGACGTGGCGACGCCGGAGGCCTCGACCGTGTCGTAGGGGTACGGGGAGCCGTCGAGCTCACCCGTGAGGAGTTCGCCCAGGCGGGCGACCGGCGTGTACTTCCACATGACCTCGCGGCCGGTGACCGCGGGGAAGTCGGAGACGTCGGTCGAGGTGAAGCGCTCGGAGCGGGTCTGGACGGGGACGGGGGCACGCATGTGGGAGGGCGCGACCGCCGACTGGTCGATCGTGGGGGTGCTGGACGTCATTTCAGCCGACAGAGCCTTCCATGCCCATCTCGATGAGCTTGTTGAGTTCGAGTGCGTATTCCATCGGGAGCTCACGAGCGATCGGCTCGATGAATCCGCGGACGATCATGGCCATGGCCTCGTCCTCCGGCATGCCCCGGGACATCAGGTAGAAGAGCTGCTCCTCGCTCACCCGCGAGACGGTCGCCTCGTGGCCGAGCTGCACGTCGTCGACGCGGATGTCGATCGCCGGGTAGGTGTCGGAGCGGGAGATGCTGTCGACCAGCAGCGCGTCGCAGCGCACGGTGTTCGCGGCGTGGTGCGCGTTGGCGTCGACGCGGACCTCGCCGCGGTAGCCGGCCCGTCCTCCGCCGCGCGCGATCGACTTCGAGACGATCGACGACTGCGTGTACGGCGCCATGTGGATCATCTTCGCGCCGGCGTCCTGGTGCTGGCCGGGGCCTGCGAAGGCGACGGAAAGGGTCTCACCCTTGGCGTGCTCGCCCATGAGGTAGATGGACGGGTACTTCATCGTCACCTTGGAGCCGATGTTGCCGTCGATCCACTCCATCGTCGCGCCCTCGGCCGCGGTCGCCCGCTTGGTCACGAGGTTGTAGACGTTGTTCGACCAGTTCTGGATCGTCGTGTAGCGCACGCGGGCGTTCTTCTTCACGATGATCTCGACGACGGCCGAGTGCAGGGAGTCCGACTTGTAGATCGGCGCGGTGCAGCCCTCGATGTAGTGCACGTAGCTGCCCTCGTCGGCGATGATCAGCGTCCGCTCGAACTGGCCCATGTTCTCCGTGTTGATGCGGAAGTAGGCCTGGAGCGGGATCTCGACGTGGACGCCCTTGGGCACGTACACGAACGATCCGCCCGACCACACGGCGGTGTTCAGGGCGGCGAACTTGTTGTCGCCCGAGGGGATGACCGTCCCGAAGTACTCCTGGAAGATCTCCGGGTACTCCTTGAGGGCGGTGTCGGTGTCGAGGAAGATGACGCCCTGCTCCTCCAGGTCCTCGCGGATCTGGTGGTAGACGACCTCGGACTCGTACTGGGCCGCGACGCCGGCGACGAGGCGCTGGCGCTCCGCCTCCGGGATGCCGAGCTTCTCGTAGGTGTTCCGGATGTCCTCGGGCAGGTCCTCCCAGCTCTGGGCCTGCTTCTCGGTCGACCGGACGAAGTACTTGATGTTGTCGAAGTCGATCTCCGACAGGTCCGCGCCCCAGGTGGGCATCGGCTTGCGCTCGAAGAGCTGGAGCGCCTTGAGACGGCGCTGGAGCATCCACTCCGGTTCGTTCTTCAGATCGGAGATGTCTTTCACCACCTCCGGCGAGATGCCGCGACGCGCGGAGGAACCCGCGCTGTCGGAGTCGGCCCAGCCGAACTCGTACTGCCCAAGGCTCTCGAGTTCTGGCCGGTCGATCAGGATGTCTGACATATCTACCTCGTTTCCTACCACTCGTAACCGGATATCAGTCCGGCTCATTCCTCCCGGACGGACGGCATGCGCCTGCCGTTCGGGCGTCCTGATTGTGCGGGTGGCTGGTGTGCGTACCTAAAATGATCGAGGACGACGGGCGACTGTGCCCCGACCGCCCTGCGTCGGACTGCCGTTCTCGGCAGGGGCGCAGTGCGGGCACGCGCACAGTGAGCGCGCGTTCTCGAACCCATCGATTCTACAGGTGCGGACCGGTAAAAGTAGAGACGCGCCCTGCGCGTTGGCCGAGTATCCGATTCCCACTGAGAAAGCCCCTAGGAAGACATGAAGCGCATCATCGCCTGGCTGCCCGACCGCGTCGACACCCGGCTGAAGGTGATCGGATGGGTCTACCTCGTCGGGCAGATCGTGCTCGTGGGCACGGGAGGACTGGTCCGGCTCACCTCGAGCGGCCTCGGCTGCCCGACCTGGCCGAAGTGCACGGACGCCTCGCTCGTGAACACGCCGGAGATGGGCATCCACGGCTTCATCGAGTTCGGCAACCGCCTCCTGGGCGTGCTGCTCGGGATCATCGCGATCGTCGCCTTCCTGGCCATCCTGAAGCTCCGCCGCTCGCGCCCGGAGCTGTTCTGGCTCACGCTCCTGGCCGGTCTCGGGATCCCCGCGCAGGCCGTCATCGGCGGCATCAGCGTGCTGACCGACCTCAACCCGTACGTCGTCGGGCTCCACTTCATCGTCTCCACCGTGCTCGTGGCCCTCTGCACCGCCTTCCTGCTGCGCCTCTACGCCGTGCCCGGCCCCCGGGTGCGCGCCGTGCCCGGCTGGTTCGCCGGGATCGCCCACCTGACCAGCTTCGTCGTGGCGGTGACGATCGTCGTCGGCATCCTCACCACCGGTTCCGGGCCGCACTCGGGCGACAGCAAGGCGACGCGCAACAACCTGAACCCCGAGATCCTCGAGCACGTCCACGCCATCCCGGCGTACGTGACGTTCGCTCTGACGCTCGTGCTCGTGATCGCCTCCCTGCGCATCCGCACGACGCCGGTGCACCGCTACACGATGTACCTGCTGGCCGTCGAGGTGCTGCAGATCGCGGTCGGGCTCATCCAGGCGAACACCGGCCTCCCGGGCATCCTGGTCGGCATCCACATGATGCTCGCGGCGACCCTGGCCGCCGCGATGACCGCGGTGATCATGTCGCTCAAGGCGCCCGTCGCCGCGGACAGCACCCCGGAGGGGTCAGCCGTCAGCGGCGCCGTCGCCGCGTAGCAGCACGCCCACGAGCGCGTCGCGCTCCTCGTCGTGGAACCGGATCCGGTGCGCGACGGCGCCCGCGAAGTCGAAGCCGACGGCTTCGGCGAGGTGCCGGCTCTGCTCGTTGCCCGGCAGATACTCCCAGCGCAGGCGGGAGAACCCCAGCCCGTCCGGCGCGAGCGCGTGGGCGGTCACCGCGACGAGCGCCTCGTGCATCATCCCGTGCCCCCGGGATTCCGGGGCGAGCCAGCATCCCAGCGAGGCCGAGCCGGCGGATTCGTCGCGCCGCACCTCGACCGCCCCGATCAGCGGCTCGTGCTCCCCCGGCCGCATCGCCCAGACGGTGTACTGGCCGCTCGCGAGGCCGTGCGGGCCGTAGCTCCGCACGAAGAACTCGGCGCTGGCGCGGGTGTAGGGATTCGGCAGCGGCACCCAGCGCAGCGTCTGCTCGTCCTGGCAGGCCGCAAGGACCGCGTCGATGTCGCTCTCCCGAGGCGCGTCCAGCACGAGCCGCGGCGTCCGGAGGGTCAGCACCCTGCCGACGCTAGCAGCGCATGGTCAGCGCACACCAGACCGTGTCGGACGGACCGTACCGCAGAGCCCGAGGGAGGTCAGAACGGCAGCAGCGGGTCGATCGCGACCGCGAGGAAGATCAGCGTCAGGTAGGCGATCGAGCCGTGGAAGACGCGCATCGGCGACACCGACTCGTGGCGGATCGCGAGGTTGTAGAGGCGGTGCGACTCATAGAGGAACCAGCCGCCCGTCACCAGCGAGATCGCGGTGTAGAAGAGCCCCATGTGCGCGACGGGGATGAGCAGCAGCGAGCACGCCACCATCGCCCACGCGTACAGGATCACCTGCAGGCCGACGGCGGCGCGGCCGCGGACCACGGCGAGCATCGGGACGCCCGCGTCCTTGTAGTCGGCGCGGTACTTCATCGACAGCGGCCAGTAGTGCGGCGGCGTCCAGAGGAAGATGATGCCGAACAGGATGAACGGGGCCCAGTCGAGCGAGCCGGTGACGGCCGCCCAGCCGATGAGGACGGGCATGCAGCCCGCAATGCCGCCCCAGACGATGTTCTGCGGGGTGCGGCGCTTGAGGATGAGCGTGTAGAACACGACGTAGAGCAGGATGGCGACGACCGAGAGCGCCGCGGCGAGCCAGTTGGTGAAGACGGCGAGCACGACCACCGAGGCGATCCCGAGCGCCCACGAGAAGACGAGCGCCTCGCGGTCGCTCAGCTCGCCCGTCACCAGGGGCCGGTTCTTGGTGCGCCGCATGACGCGGTCGATGTCGCGGTCGATGTAGCAGTTGAACGCCCCGGCGGAGCCGGCGGACATGTAGCCGCCCACCACGGTCGCGAGCACGAGCCAGAGGTTCGGGATGCCGTTCGCGGCGAGGATCATCGTCGGCACGGTCGTGACGAGCAGCAGCTCCACGACGCGCGGCTTGGTCAGCGAGATGTACGCCTTCACCTTGCGCGCGAGGCCGATACGGCCCGGATCGACACGGCTCTCTACAGCGACGTCCATTGCTCCTCGTGATGTTCGCTCGATCGAAGTACCGCTGATCGCAGTCCCGATCAAGTCTACGACACCTCTGCGGCGCTACCCCGCTCCGCACTCCTTCACAACCCGCTGAGGGAAGACGGCACGTTTCGTGCGTGTTACCTATACTTGGAGGTGCTCGCCAGCCGGAGCCCGTTTCCCGTGCGGCCGTTTGTAGGACTCATCACGCAGACGAGGACCCGGCGCCGATGACGTCCACGGCGCGCACTACCTCAACCGGTGCGGGTTCACGACGACCCTCACCACATCTACGAAGGGTCAGTTTTCACGTGGCAGCTCTGCAGTGGGATCCCATTGACAACAAGGCGGTAGACACGGCGCGCGTCCTCGCGGCCGATGCGGTGGAGAAGGTGGGCAACGGTCATCCCGGCACGGCGATGAGCCTGGCCCCCGCCGCGTACCTCCTGTTCCAGAAGGTCATGCGCCGCGACCCGCACGACCAGCACTGGCTGGGCCGCGACCGCTTCATCCTCTCGGCCGGCCACAGCTCGCTCACGCAGTACGTGCAGCTCTACCTGGGCGGCTACGGACTCGAGCTCGACGACCTCAAGGCGCTCCGCACCTGGGGCTCGCTGACCCCCGGCCACCCGGAGTACGGCCACACCGACGGCGTCGAGATCACCACCGGCCCGCTCGGCCAGGGCATCTCCTCCTCGGTCGGCTTCGCCTACGCGGCCCGCTACGAGCGCGGCCTGTTCGACCCCGAGGCCGAGGCGGGCACGAGCCCGTTCGACCACTTCGTCTACGTGATCGCCGGCGACGGCGACCTGCAGGAGGGCGTGAGCTCCGAGGCCTCGAGCCTCGCCGGCCACCAGCAGCTCGGCAACCTGATCGCGATCTACGACAGCAACCAGATCTCGATCGAGGACGACACCAACATCGCCTTCACCGAGGACGTCAAGGCTCGCTACGAGGCGTACCACTGGCACGTGCAGGTCGTCGACTGGAAGAAGACCGGCGTCTACACGGAGGACGTCCAGGCGCTCAACGACGCGATCGTCGCCGCACAGGGCGTGACCGACAAGCCGTCGCTCATCATCCTCAAGACCATCATCGGCTGGCCGTCGCCCAAGAAGCAGAACACCGGCAAGATCCACGGCTCCGCCCTCGGAGCCGACGAGCTGCGCGCCGTCAAGGAGGTGCTCGGCTTCGACCCCGAGCAGACCTTCGAGGTCGCGGACGAGGTCATCTCGCACACCCGCAAGGCCGTCGAGCGCGGCGCCGAGCAGCGCGCCGAGTGGCAGAAGGGCTTCGACGCCTGGGCTGCCGCGAACCCGGAGCGCAAGCAGCTCCTCGACCGTCTGCTCACGGGCGAACTGCCCGAGGGCGTCGAGGAGGCCCTGCCCGTCTTCGAGGCCGGCAAGGACGTCTCGACCCGCGCCGCGAGCGGCAAGGTCATCAACGCCATCGCGCCGATCATGCCCGAGCTGTGGGGCGGCTCCGCCGACCTGGCCGAGTCGAACAACACCACGATCGAGAGCGGCGCGTCGTTCGTCCCGAGCGAGCACTCCACCCACGAGTGGACCGGAAACCCGTACGGCCGCGTGCTGCACTTCGGTATCCGCGAGCACGCGATGGCCGCGATCCTCAACGGCATCGTGCTCCACGGCCCGACCCGCCCGTTCGGCGGCACCTTCCTGATCTTCAGCGACTACATGCGCCCGGCCGTCCGTCTGGCCGCCCTCATGCAGGTGCCGTCGATCTTCGTGTGGACCCACGACTCCGTCGCCCTCGGCGAGGACGGCCCCACGCACCAGCCGATCGAGCAGCTCTCGACGCTGCGCGCCATCCCGCACCTCGACGTCGTGCGCCCCGGTGACGCGAACGAGGTCGCGTACGCCTGGAAGACCATCCTGGAGCGTCGCAAGGGACCGGCCGGCATCGCGCTGACCCGTCAGAACCTCCCGGTGTTCGAGCGCGGCGAGGGCGACGCCACCGGCGACACCCTCGCGTCGGCGAAGAACGTCGCGAAGGGCGCCTACGTCCTGGCCGAGGCGCCGAACGGCACCCCGGACGTCCTGTTCATCGCCACCGGCTCCGAAGTGCAGATCGCGCTCGAGGCCCGCGAGGTGCTGAAGGGCGAGGGCATCAACGCCCGCGTCGTGTCGGCGCCGTCGCTCGAGTGGTTCCACGAGCAGTCCGCCGAGTACCAGGAGCACGTCCTCCCCGCGTCCGTGAAGGCCCGCGTCTCGATCGAGGCCGGCCTCGCGCTCAGCTGGGACAAGATCGTCGGCGACCACGGCCGCAGCGTCTCGATCGAGCACTTCGGTGCCTCGGCCGACTACAAGACCCTGTTCCGTGAGTTCGGCATGACCACCGAGCACGCCGTTGCCGCCGCGAAGGAATCGCTCGCGTCGCTCTGAGCGCGGGCATGAGGAGATAGAAGAGAAATGACCGACACCACTCCCACCGCACAGCTCTCCGCCGCGGGCGTCAGCATCTGGCTCGACGACCTGTCCCGCGAGCGGATCGCCACCGGCGGCCTGCAGAAGCTCATCGCCGAGAAGAACGTGGTCGGTGTGACCACCAACCCGACGATCTTCGCGGCGGCCCTCACCAAGGGCGAGGCGTACGCCGACCAGGTGAAGAGCCTGGCCGCCGCCGGCACCAGCGTCGAGGACGCGATCTTCGAGATCACGACCGACGACGTGGCCGCCGCCAGCGACATCTTCCACGAGGTCTACGAGCAGACCGAGGGCACCGACGGCCGCGTCTCGATCGAGGTCGAGCCGGGCCTCGCGCACGACGCCGCCGGCACCATCGAGCAGGCCAAGAAGCTCGCCGCCAAGGTCGACAAGCCGAACGTGCTCATCAAGATCCCCGCGACGGTGGAAGGCCTCGAGGCCATCACCGAGACGATCGCGGCCGGGATCAGCGTCAACGTCACGCTGATCTTCAGCCTCGACCGCTACCGCGGCGTCATCGACGCGTACCTGACCGGACTCGAGAAGGCCAAGGCCGCGGGCATCGACCTCTCGGGCATCCAGTCGGTCGCCTCGTTCTTCGTGTCGCGCGTCGACACCGAGATCGACAAGCGCCTGACCGCCATCGGCACCGACGAGGCGGCCGCGCTCAAGAGCAAGGCCGGCATCGCCAACGCCCGCCTGGCCTACGAGGTCTACGAGCAGGCCTTCGCCTCCGACCGCGCCAAGGCCCTCGTCGCCTCGGGCGCCAACGAGCAGCGCCCGCTCTGGGCCTCGACCGGAGTCAAGGACCCGAGCCTGCCCGACACCCTCTACGTGACCGAGCTCGTCGCGCCGAACACGGTCAACACCATGCCGGAGAAGACGCTCGACGCGACCTTCGACCACGGCGTGATCACCGGCGACACCGTCACCGGCAACTACGCCGACGCGAAGGGCGTGCTCGACGCGCTCGCCGCTCTCGGCGTCGACTACGACGACGTCACCGCCACCCTCGAGCGCGAGGGCGTCGACAAGTTCAACGTCTCGTGGTCCGAGCTCGTGGAGACCGTGAAGACGGCTCTGGAGGCGGCCAAGTGACCTTCCGCATCCACGTCACCGGGCCGGCCGCCGAGGCGGTCGCCTCGGTCGTGCCGCAGCTCGTGGCCGACAAGGTCGCCTCCGGCATCACCGCGCTGGACCCGGCCCTCTGGGGCCCCGACGCGGAGGCCGAGGCGTCGAAGCGCCTCGGCTGGACCGAGGCCGTCGCGATCTCCCGGCCCCTCGTCGCCGAGATCGTCGCACTCCGCGAGGAGCTGCACGGCCGCGGCGTCGACCACATCGTGCTCGGCGGCATGGGCGGCTCGTCGCTCGCCCCCGAGGTCATCACGCGGACGGCCGAGGCCGAGCTGACCGTGCTCGACTCGACCGACCCCGGCCAGGTTCTCGCGGCCCTCCGCGACCGCCTCGACCGGACCGCCGTGGTCATCTCGTCGAAGTCGGGCTCGACGCTCGAGACGGACAGCCAGAAGCGCATCTACGAGAAGTGGTTCCGCGACGCGGGCATCGACCCGACCGAGCGGATCGTCATCGTGACCGACCCGGGCTCCCCGCTCGACGAGTCGGCGCGCGCCGCGGGCTACCGCGTGTTCAACGCCGACCCGAACGTCGGCGGACGCTACTCGGCGCTGACCGCGTTCGGCCTCGTGCCGTCCGGTCTCGCCGGGGTGGACATCGCGGAGCTGCTCGACGAGGCCGAGGCCACGTCGATCGAGCTCGCGGTCGACCGCGAGGACAACCCGGGCCTGGTGCTCGGCGCGGCCATCGCCGGCACGAACCCGCTCAAGGACAAGCTCGGAATCGTCTCCGACGGCACCCACATCGTTGGCTTCGCCGACTGGGCCGAGCAGCTGATCGCCGAGTCCACCGGCAAGGAGGGCACGGGCCTCCTCCCGGTCGTGCTCGACAAGCTGGCCCCCGAGCTCGAGCAGAAGCCGGCCGACCTGCAGATCGTCCGCCTCGTCGCGAACGCCGAGGCGCACCACCTGTTCCCGGCCGACCGCCACGAGGGCGAGATCCTCGTGTCGGGCAGCCTCGGCGCGCAGCTCCTCGTCTGGGAGTACGCGGTCGCCGTCGCGGGCCGCCTGCTCGGGATCAACCCGTTCGACCAGCCGGACGTGGAGGCCGCCAAGGCCGCCGCACGCGCGCTGCTCGACGACCGCCCCGAGACCGCTGCTCCGGCCTTCACCGCCGGGGGCATCGAGGTCCGCGAGACCGGCACCTTCCTCGCCGGCGCGACGACCCTCGACGCCGCCGTGGACGCGCTGCTCGCGCAGCTCGGCCCGGACGGCTACGTCTCGGTGCAGGCCTACGTGGACCGTCTCGCGCTCCCCCAGCTCGAGGGCGTCCGCGACCTGCTCGCCGCCAAGGCGAAGCGTCCCGTCACCTTCGGATGGGGTCCGCGCTTCCTGCACTCGACCGGGCAGTTCCACAAGGGCGGCCCCGCCGTCGGCGTGTTCCTGCAGATCACCGCGGCCGCTCCGGAGGACCTCGAGATCCCGGACCGTCCGTTCACCTTCGGCCAGCTCATCCAGGCCCAGGCCGCCGGTGACGCCAGCGTGCTCGGCACGCACGGCCGCCCGGTGCTCACCCTCACGCTCACGAACCCCGAGGCCGACGTCGTCTCGCTGTTCGAGGCCGTCAACTGACCAGCGGCGCCCCGCGCCGACCAAGGAGATCGATGTCCCCGGTGGAAATCACCCCGGAGTTCAACCCGTTGCGGTTGGCCTCCGATCGACGCCTCAACCGCATCGCCGGCCCCAGCAGTCTCATCATCTTCGGTGTGACGGGAGACCTCTCCCGCAAGAAGCTGATGCCGGCGGTGTACGACCTCGCCAACCGCGGCCTCCTGCCGCCCGGGTTCTCGCTCGTCGGGTTCGCCCGGCGCGACTGGGAGGACCAGGACTTCGAGAAGGTCGTCCATGACGCGGTCAAGCAGTACGCCCGCACCCCGTTCGACGAGGACGTCTGGAAGCAGCTCGCACAGGGCATCCGCTTCGTCCCCGGCGAGTTCGACGACGACGACGCGTTCGCGCGCCTGAAGCAGACCGTCGAGGACCTGGACCGCGAGCGGGGAACCATGGGCAACCATGCGTTCTACCTCTCCATCCCGCCGAAGGCGTTCCCGATCGTGACCGAGCAGCTCAGCCGCTCGGGTCTCGCCGACCAGTCCGGCGACGGCTGGCGCCGCGTCGTGATCGAGAAGCCGTTCGGGCACGACCTCGAGTCGGCGCGCGAGCTGAACTCGGTCGTGGAGTCCGTCTTCCCGCCCGACTCGGTGTTCCGGATCGACCACTACCTCGGCAAGGAGACGGTCCAGAACATCCTGGCGCTGCGCTTCGCCAACGAGCTGTACGAGCCGATCTGGAACGCCAACTACGTCGACCACGTGCAGATCACCATGGCCGAGGACATCGGCGTGGGCGGCCGTGCCGGCTACTACGACGGGATCGGCGCCGCGCGCGACGTCATCCAGAACCACCTCCTGCAGCTCCTCGCCCTCACGGCGATGGAGGAGCCCATCTCGTTCGACGCGGCCGATCTGCGCGCCGAGAAGGAGAAGGTGCTCGCTGCCGTCCGCCTGCCCAAGGACCTCGCGAAGGCGACGGCCCGCGGGCAGTACTCCAGCGGATGGCAGGGCGGCGAGAAGGTCGTCGGCTTCCTCGACGAGGACGGCATGAACCCCGAGTCCTTGACGGAGACGTACGCGGCCATCAAGCTCGACATCGGCACGCGCCGGTGGGCGGGCGTGCCGTTCTATCTCCGCGCGGGCAAGCGCCTCGGCCGCCGCGTCACCGAGATCGCCGTCGTCTTCAAGCGTGCCCCGCAGCAGTTGTTCGCGGAGTCGCAGACGTCGGCGCTCGGCCAGAACGCGCTCGTCATCCGCGTCCAGCCGGACGAGGGCGTGACGATCCGCTTCGGCTCGAAGGTGCCCGGCGCCGGCATGCAGGTGCGCGACGTGAGCATGGACTTCGGCTACGGCCACGCCTTCACCGAGGCGAGCCCGGAGGCGTACGAGCGACTCATCCTGGATGTGCTCCTCGGCGACCCGCCGCTGTTCCCGCGACACGAAGAGGTCGAGCTCTCGTGGAAGATCCTCGACCCGATCGAGGAGTTCTGGGAGAGCCAGGGCCAGCCCGAACAGTATCGCCCCGGCACGTGGGGCCCGAAGTCCGCCGACGAGCTCCTCGCCCGCGACGGACGCGTCTGGAGGCGCCCATGATCGTCGATCTGCCCGACACCACCGTCAGCAACATCTCCAAGACGCTGGTGAAGATCCGCGAGGAGGGCGGCGCCGTCGCCCTCGGTCGCGTGCTGACCCTCATCATCGCCACCCACCTCGGTCAGGAGGAGGAGGCCATCGAGGCCGCCAACGACGCCTCCCGCGAGCACCCGATGCGCGTCATCGTGGTCTCGACCGAGGAGGAGCGCAGCCACAACGGAGAAGGACGTCTCGACGCCCAGATCCGGGTCGGCGGCGACGCGGGCGCGAGCGAGGTCATCGTCCTCCGCGCCTACGGCGAGACCGCGAGCGACGAGGAGGGACTGGTCACCGGCCTGCTCCTTCCCGACGCTCCGGTCGTGGTCTGGTGGCCCGGCATCGCGCCGGCCAAGGTCTCGCACTCGCCGCTCGGCCGCATCGCGACCGTCCGCATCACGGACGCGTCCGCGCAGCCGAACCCGCAGGAGGCCCTGTACCACCTGGCCGAGACGTACGCGCCGGGCGACACCGACTTCGCCTGGACCCGCCTCACCCTGTGGCGCGCCCAGCTCGCAGCGGTGCTCGACCAGCCGCCGTACGAGCCGATCACCTCGGTGGAGGTCGCCGGCGCGGCGGACTCCCCCAGCACCCTCCTCCTCGCCGCATGGCTGCGTCTGCAGCTGCAGGTGCCGGTGCAGTACGACCTCGCCTCGCGCGCGGTCGGCTCCGGCGGCATCCACGGCGTCCGTATGGAGCGTGCGTCGGGCACGATCGAGCTGGAGCGCGAGGTGCCGAACGTCGCCCGCCTCTCCCAGCCCGGTCAGCCGTCGCACGATCTCTCCCTGCCGCGCCGCAGCCTCCGCGACTGCCTCGCCGAGGAATTGCGTAGGCTGGACCCGGACGACCTCTACGGCGAGGTGATCACCCAGGGTCTCGGGCTCCTCGAGACCACCGACGAAGGAGCGGGCGCGCGCGCATGACGAATGAACGGCGGGTGCTCGTGCACCCCGACAAAGAGGCCCTCACGGCTTCGGTGGCCGCACGGTTCCTGACCAAGACCATCGACATCCTCGACGACCTCGACGGGGCGAACATCGTACTCACCGGCGGGACGATGGGCATCGCGGTGCTGGAGGCGGTCAACGCCTCCCCCGCCCGCGACACCATCGACTGGTCGAAGGTCCACTTCTGGTGGGGCGACGAGCGGTTCGTCGAGAAGTCCAGCGACGACCGCAACGAGCGCCAGGCCCGGGAGGCCCTGCTCGACCACATCGCGGTCCCGCCGGAGAACGTCCACCCGTTCCCGGCGTCCGACGAGATCGCCGACATCGACGAGGCCGCGCGCGTCTACGCGGCCGAGCTCGAGGCGTTCGCGTCGGAGGGTCTGGCCTTCCCGCGGTTCGACATCACGTTCCTGGGCGTCGGACCCGACGGCCACATCGCGTCGCTGTTCCCCGACCGCCCGGGCATCCGCGAGACGGAGGCCACGGTGATCGCCGAGCGCGAGTCGCCGAAGCCGCCGCCGCTGCGCCTCAGCCTCACGCGACCGGTGCTGAACGCCTCCGACCGCATCTGGCTGGTGCTCGCGGGCACCGACAAGGCGAGCGCCCTGGGCCTGGCCCTGGCCGGCGCGAGCTACACCGAGGTGCCGGTCGCCGGCGCCAAGGGCCGCAAGCGCACCGTGTTCTTCGTGGACAAGGATGCCGCGGTCGACGTGCCGGAGAACCTCATCGCGCCGAGCTACTGACGCAGAGAAGTACTGACGCACAACGCTGAAGCCCCGCCGGTCATCGACCGGCGGGGCTTCGTCGTCCGCCCGTGCGGCACCTGCGCTCTGACGGCGCTGCGGATACGAGAAGAGCCGCTCACGCGAACGTGAGCGGCTCTTCTGCGACGGGATGCGTCAGTGTTGCGTCAGTTGCTGGTCGGCTTGCCGCGACGCGTGCGGAGCTGGTTGAGGGCGTCCTCGAGCAGCTGCTCCGCCTCCTCCTCCGAGCGGCGTTCCTTCACGTACGCGAGGTGCGTCTTGTACGGCTCGGCCTTGGCGACCGACGGAGGGTTCTCCTTGTCGCGACCGGCCGGGAGGCCGCTCGACGGGGAGTCGATCGTCTCGGGGATCTCCTCTTCGGGCAGGTTCGCCGCGAAGTACCGGACGGTCTCGTTGCCGAGGGCGTCCCAGTACGAGACGGCGACGCGGTCCGCGTGGAACCCGCGGTCCTGTTCGCCCATCGGGCCGGCGCCGACGCGCGACCCACGAATTGCACTTCCTCCGGAAGCCATGGTTCTCCTCTGGTGAAGGCGCTGACTAGGCGCTGAACTTGGTGATCAGCCCGAGCACGACGATGCAGGTGATCCAGATGATCCCGAGAACGACCGTGATCCGGTTGAGGTTGCGCTCAGCGACGCCGGACGCGCCGAGGTTGGAGGTGACGCCGCCGCCGAACATGTCGGAGAGACCGCCGCCGCGCCCCTTGTGCAAGAGGATGAGCAGGGTCAGCAGGAGGCTGGTGATGCCCAGCAGCACCTGCAGGACGACCTGGAGAATCTGCACGAGTTACCTTTCGCGTAACAACACCCGGGAGAATGCCCGGGGAAAGCCAACGACCAGTATATCCGCACCGGTCGGGAACGGCGGAACGCCTCAGATACCGACGTGCTTCTGGTACCGGATGATGCTCGAGAACTCGGCCACGTCGAGGCTCGCACCGCCGACGAGCGCGCCGTCGACGTTCGGCTCGCGCATGAACGCGGCGATGTTGCCCGACTTCACCGATCCGCCGTAGAGGATGCGCGTCTTGGCCGCGACGTCCTCCCCCAGCAGCTCGACGATCACGGCACGCAGCGCCGCCGCGACCTGCTCGGCCTGCTCGGGCGTGGCCGCCTGGCCGGATCCGATGGCCCAGACGGGCTCGTACGCCACGACGAAGTCCGCCGCGGAGTCGACCTGCGCGAGAGCGGCACGGAGCTGAGCGACCGGGACGGCGCTGGCGCCGTGCACCTCGAGGTCCTCCGCGGTCTCACCGACGCAGATGATCGGCGCGATGTTGTGCGCGATCGCCTGCGCGGTCTTCGCCGCGACCTGCTCGTCGGTCTCGCCGTGCAGCGTGCGCCGCTCGGAGTGACCGATGATCACGTAGCGGCATTCGAGCGCAGCGAGGAACGCGGCGGAGATCTCACCTGTGTACGCACCGGAGACGTGCTCCGAGACGTCCTGGCCGCCGAAGGCGATCGGCAGTTTGTCGGCCGACACGAGGGTCTGGACGCTGCGGAGATCGGTGAACGGCGGGAAGACCGCGGCCTCGACGGCCGAGAAGTCGTGCTGGGCGTCCTTGAGCGTCCACGCGAGCTTCTGCACGACGGCGATCGCCTGGAGGTGGTCCAGGTTCATCTTCCAGTTGCCGGCGATGAGCGGGACGCGCCGCACCGAGGGGTTCACTGCTGCCATCCGAGGACCTCCAGACCCGGGAGGCGCTTGCCTTCGAGGAACTCGAGGCTCGCTCCACCACCCGTCGAAATGTGACCGAACTGATCGTCCGTGAAGCCGAGCGCGCGGACCGCGGCGGCCGAGTCGCCGCCGCCGACGACGCCGAGGCCGTCGACCTCGGTCAGCGCCTGTGCGACGGCCTTGGTGCCGGCCGCGAACGGGGCCAGCTCGAACACGCCCATCGGGCCGTTCCAGAACACGGTGCGCGCACCGCGGACGTACTCTGCGAAGACCTGCGCGGTCTCGGGGCCGATGTCGAGCCCGAGACCGGAGGCACCCCACTCGGTGTCCTCGATGCCGTCGATCGGACGCACAACGTGCTCCGCGTCGGCGCCGAACTTCGAGGCGACGACGACGTCACGCGGCAGCACGATCTCGACGCCGCGCTCCTTCGCCGTGGCGAGGTAGCCCTTCACCGTCTCGATCTGGTCGGCCTCGAGCAGGCTGGAGCCCACCTTGTGACCGAGCGCGGCGAGGAAGGTGAACAGCATCCCGCCGCCGATGAGCAGCGAGTCGACGCGCGGCAGCAGGTGCCCGATGACGCCGAGCTTGTCGGAGACCTTCGAACCGCCGAGGACGACCGCGTACGGCCGCTCGGGGTTCTCGGTCAGCCGGTCGAGCACGTCGAGCTCGGTCGCGATGAGGAGGCCGGCGGCGCTGGGCAGCGCCTGCGCGAGCTCGTAGACGCTGGCCTGCTTGCGGTGCACGACGCCGAACCCGTCGGAGACGAAGGCGTCGCCGAACGCGGCGAGCTTCGCAGCGAACGCGGAACGCTCGGCGTCGTCCTTGCTGGTCTCCCCCGGGTTGAAGCGGAGGTTCTCGAGCAGGGCGACGTCGCCGTCCTGGAGGCCGACCACGGCCGCCTCCGCGCCGGAGCCGGCGGTGTCCTGGGCGAAGGTCACCGGCTTGCCCAGCAGCTCGCTGAGCCGCTGGGCGACCGGCGCCAGGCTGTACTTCGCATCGGGGGCGCCCTCAGGGCGCCCGAGGTGGGAGATGACGACCACCTTCGCGCCCTGATTGATCAGGGCGTTCAGGGTGGGAATCGACGCTCGCACACGGCCGTCGTCCGTGATCTGGCCGTCCTTCAGAGGGACGTTCAGATCACAGCGGACGACGACGCGCTTGCCGGCGAGCGAACCGAGTGAATCAAGGGTGCGGAGCGTCACGTCGGTTCCCTGGTGTTAGAGGCGCTCGGCCACGTACTCGGTCAGGTCGACGAGACGGTTGGAGTAGCCCCACTCGTTGTCGTACCAGCTCGAGAGCTTGACCTGGTCGCCCAGGACGCGGAGCAGACCGGCGTCGAAGATCGACGAGTGCGGGTCGCTGACGATGTCGGAGGAGACGATCTCGTCCTCCGTGTACTTGAGGATGCCCTTGAGCTCGCCCTCGGCGGCCTCCTTGTAGGCGGCCTTGACCTCGTCGACGGTGACCGGGCGCGAGGCGGTGACGGTCAGGTCGGTGATCGAGCCGGTGGGGACCGGCACGCGCAGCGCGAAGCCGTCGAGCTTGCCCTTGAGCTCCGGGAGGACCAGCCCGATCGCCTTGGCGGCGCCGGTCGAGGTCGGGACGATGTTGATGGCGGCGGCGCGGGCACGGCGGAGGTCGCTGTGCGGGCCGTCCTGCAGGTTCTGGTCCGCGGTGTACGCGTGGACCGTGGTCATGAGACCGCGCTCGATGCCGAACTTGTCGTTGAACACCTTGGCGAGCGGCGCGAGGCAGTTCGTGGTGCACGAGGCGTTCGAGATGATGTTGTGCGCGGCGGGGTCGTACAGGTGCTCGTTGACACCCATGACGAACGTGGCGTCCTCATCCGTCGCCGGAGCGGAGATGATGACCTTCTTGGCGCCGGCCTCGATGTGCTTCTTGGCGTCGGCGGCCTTGGTGAAGCGCCCGGTCGACTCGATGACGATGTCGACGCCCAGGTCGCCCCAGCCGAGGTTGGCGGGGTCGCGCTCGGCGAGGACCTTGATCGGCTTGCCGTTCACGACGATGTTGTCGCCGTCCAGCTCCACCGTGGCGTCCAGGCGGCCCGTGATCGAGTCGTACTTGAGCAGGTGTGCGAGCGTCTTGTTGTCGGTGAGGTCGTTCACCGCGACGACCTCGAGGTCGCTGCCCTTCGCGAGGGCCGCGCGCAGGTAGTTGCGACCAATGCGACCGAACCCGTTGATTCCGATCTTTACGGACACAGATGTCTCCAGTTACTTGATGGGCGCCGGACGGCGCAGAGGTGGGTGGGTGAAACGGACGGCGGCGTCCCGGGAGGTGTCCTCCCGGGACGCCTCGCCTGATTAAGACAGTAGCAGCAGGCCCGAGGTCTTTTCACGCGCCCGGACGAAGCGGTCCTGGACGTCGGACCAGTTCGTGATGTTCCAGAACGCCTTGACGTAGTCGGCCTTCACGTTCACGTAGTCGAGGTAGAACGCGTGCTCCCACATGTCGAGCAGCAGGAGCGGGACGGTCGCCGCAGCGAGGTTGCCCTGGTGGTCGTACAGCTGCTCGATGATGAGCTTCTGACCCAGCGAGTCCCACGCGAGGATCGACCAGCCGGAGCCCTGGATGCCGAGCGCCGACGCGGTGAAGTGAGCGCGGAACTTGTCGAACGAGCCGAAGAACTCGTCGATCGCGGAGGCGAGCTCACCGGTCGGCTTGTCACCGCCGTCCGGGGAGAGGTTGTTCCAGAACACCGTGTGGTTCACGTGCCCGGCGAGGTTGAACGCCAGGTCCTTCTGGAGCTTGTTCACGTTGCCCAGGTCGTCCGCGTCGCGGGCCTCGGCCAGCTTGGCGATCGCGGTGTTCGCGCCATCGACGTACGCCTTGTGGTGCTTGTCGTGGTGCAGCTCCATGATCCGACCGCTGATGCTCGGCTCGAGCGCCGAGTAGTCGTACGGAAGGTCGGCGAGCGTGTAGTCAGCCATTACTCATCTCCTCAGGTGTGTCCCGGCGCCATTGCAGTCCGCCGGGAGCGGGCGACTTTTCCAGTCTAGTGACGGCAACCCCGGCGGCGTCCGGATGCTTCCCGGTCGGCGCCTTCGCCACGGAACCTACACCTCGTCGAGGTCGGCCGGGAGGTTCGCGTCGGTACCGGGAATGCCGAGATCGGAGGCACGCTTGTCCGCCATCGCCAGCAGGCGGCGGATGCGGCCGGCGACGGCGTCCTTCGTCATGGGCGGGTCGGCGTGGTGGCCGAGCTCGTCCAGGCTCGCGTCGCGCTGCGAGAGGCGCAGCTCCCCCGCGTAGCGCAGGTGCTCGGGCACCTCGTCGCCCAGGATCTCGAGGGCGCGCTCCACGCGCGAGCACGCGGCGACGGCGGCCTGAGCGGAGCGGCGCAGGTTCGCGTCGTCGAAGTTGACCAGGCGGTTCGCCGTCGCCCGCACCTCGCGACGCTGGCGCAGCTCCTCCCAGTTGGCCACGGTCTGCGCAGCGCCCATCTGGACGAGCATCGCGCTGATGGCCTCGCCGTCGCGGATGACGACGCGGTGAACGCCGCGGACCTCGCGGGCCTTGGCGGCGATCCCGAGCCGGCCGGCGGCGCCCACGAGGGCCATCGCCGCCTCGTTGCCGGGGCAGGTGACTTCGAGGGCGGCCGAACGGCCCGGGTCGGTCAGCGAACCGTGGGCGAGGAAGGCACCCCGCCAGACGGCAGCGAGCTCGTCGCGCGAGCCGGTGGTGAGACGGTTCGGGAGGCCGCGGATCGGCCGGCGACGGGCATCGAGCAGACCGGTCTGGCGGGCGAGCGTCTCACCGCCGTCGAGCACGCGGACCAGGTACTGCGGGCTGCGGCGGATGCCGGAGGCCGAGATCACGGAGCCTTCGCTGCGGACGCCGTACAGCTCCGCGAGGTCTTTCCGGACTCGCGTGGCGAGCTCCGGGGTGTCGAGCTCGCTCTCCACCGCGATCCGGCCGCCGATGAGGTGCAGGCCGCCGGAGAAGCGGAGGATGGTGGCGAGCTCGGCGGCGCGGACGGTCGTCTTGCTGACCTGCACCTTCGTGAGCTCGTCCTTGACGTCGGCAGTGAGAGCCAATCGGATTCCTAACTGTTGAGCGACGGCGTGGATGGCGCCGTGAAGCGGTCGACCGGCGTCATTCACGGCCGAGGTCGCGGTGTTTTGTGTTCACCGCGAGACCCGGGAAATTGCGCAACCGTGCCGCGAGCTCTTCCGCAATCGCGACGGACCGGTGCTTCCCTCCCGTGCAGCCTATCGCGATCGTGGCGTGCCGTTTGTTCTCCCGCTGGTATCCCTCGAAGATCGGCCGCAGCGCGCTCGTGTACGCGGCGACGAATTCCTCCGCTCCGTTCTGCGAGAGCACGAAGTCGCGCACGACCTCGTCGAGGCCGGTGTGCGGCCGCAGCTCCGGGTTCCAGAAGGGGTTGGGCAGGAAGCGCATGTCGGCGACGAGATCGGCGTCGGGCGGCAGCCCGTACTTGAACCCGAAGCTGAGCACGGTGACCTGGACGCCCGCGGTCCCCTCCGACGCGAAGGTCTCGGTGATGTTCGTCGCCAGCTGGTGGATGTTCAGGTCGGAGGTGTCGACGATCAGGTCGCTCGCCTCCCGGATCTCGCGCAGGCGGGCGCGCTCGGCGGTGATGCCGTCGAGGATGGTGCCGTCGCCCTGCAGCGGGTGCGGCCTGCGCACCTGCTCGAACCGGCGGACGAGCACCGAGTCGGCGGCCTCCAGGAACAGCACCCGGACCTTCGTCCCCTCGCGCAGGCTCTGGATCATCTCCCGCAGGTCGGCGAAGAAATTGCGTCCGCGCACATCGACCACCGCTGCGATGCGCGGGAGGCCGGAATCCGCGCGGTTGGCGAGCTCGATGAGGGGGCGCAGCATCTGCGGCGGGAGGTTGTCGACGACGTACCAGTCGAGGTCCTCGAGCGCGTTGGCGACCGTCGAACGGCCCGCCCCCGACATGCCCGTGACGATCAGCACTTCCTGCTGCGCGGTGTCGGTGGCCACCTGTTCTCCTCCTCGCGATGCGTGTCCGCCCAGCCTACCGAGTGACGGCGCCCCGGATGTCCGATCGGCGCAGAATCCGCAGGGCCAGGGTGGCGAGCGCGGCCGCGACGACCCAGGCCGCCAGGGCGGACCCCGCCACGAGGACCAGCAGGATCCCGCCGGCACCGGCAGCGGCGGAGGCGAGCGCACGCGGGCCGGGTGTCGACGGCCCGCGCGCCGTGCCGCGCGAACCGGCCTCGAAGCGCCCCGTCGCCGCGACGACGCCCGCCACCGCCGCCAGTACGGCGGCGAGCCAGAGGGGTCGCGACAGCCACCATTCCGCGCTCACGGGCTCGGGCAGCGCCGCCCCCGAGACGAGCAGGGCGCCGGCGAGCACGATCAGCACCGGCATGTGCCAGAGGTAGACCGTCATCGCCCGAGCCGAGACCCAGCCCACCGCACGCCCCACGACCGGACCGTCGGCGACCGCGCGCAGTGCGGGCGCGACGAGCAGGAAGACGGCGAGCTGGACGACGGCCAGGACGAGGAGCGCGCACGTCGGCGGGTTGAGGTTCGCGAGCATGTCGAGTGAATAGACCCCTGCCGCGCAGAGCAGCACGAGGAACGCGCACGCGCCCGCCGCGACCAGCGCGAGCGTGCGCCGCGACGCGCGTCCCGGCCAGCCGGTCGCGAGCCAGAACCCCAGCTGCTGGACGCTCAGCCAGACGAAGAGCAGGTTCGCGAACCCGATGGCCGTGACACCGGTCGCCCCGCGCACGATGTCGACGGCGAGGGCGAGAGCGGCCGGGACCAGCACGCCGGTGACGGGAGCACGCCGGTGCAGCGCGAGCAGCGGGGGGACCGCGGCGGTGCACAGCACGTAGACGCCGAGGAACCACAGCGGCTGGCTCATCCGGAACCCGGCCGTCGCGACGACGGCGCCGGGGACGCCGGCGAGTGCGAGCACGCCGATCAGGATCGCGACGGCGACGAGCGCCGCCGTCGCCGGGATGAACAGGCGCCGCATGCGACCCGCCAGGTAGTCGCCGTAGCCTGCTCCCCGCTCCCGCATCCGCTCCCACTGCGTGTGCGCCGAGAAGCCGCCGAGCAGGAAGAACAGCGGCATCACCTGCGCCACCCAACTCAGCGGGGCGAAACCGAGCCAGCCCTCCATCGCGTTCCGCAGGATCGGGCCGTGTGCACCCCAGGCGACGCCGACCATGAGAGCGTGCAGGAGCACCACGACGACGAGACAGGCCGCCCGGGCGATGTCGACGGCCGGGTCGCGGTGCGCGCCCGCGGGACGGGTGGACGGCGGCGCCGGGAGTCGGCGCGGCGCTCGTGCGCTGGTGAGGGTCTGGGTCATCGTGGCTCCTTCCGAGCGGTCCGGCGGACCGTCGGCCAGAGCGTGTCAACAGGGTCGGCGACCCCGCGTCACCCCCTGGAGCCAACCTCGCCCCTACCGAGGTAGGGGGCGACCCGAAGGGCTCGGGGACCCGCCTCAGGGGCTCGGCTCGACGAGGCCGGCGTCGAAGGCGAGGATGACCGCCTGCACGCGGTCGCGCAGCCCGAGTTTCGCGAAGACCCGGCTCACGTGCGTCTTCACCGTCTGCTCGGCGATGAACAGCTCCGCAGCGATCTCCGCGTTCGAGAACCCCCGCCCGATCAGGACGAGGATCTCGCGCTCGCGCTCGGTCAGGTCGGCGAGGCGCTGGGCTTTCGCCCCGCCCGCCGGCCGCAGGGAGCCGAAGCGCTCGAGCAGCCGTTTGGTGACGCGCGGTGCCAGCAGGGCATCCCCCGCGGCGACGACCCGGACCGCCTGGGCCAGGTCTGCGGGAGGAGCGTCCTTGAGCAGGAACCCGCTCGCGCCGGCGCTCAGCGCGTCGTAGACGTACTCGTCGGCGTCGAACGTCGTGAGCACGAGCACGAGGGGGCGGTGCGGGTCGCCCCTGCTCGGCCGCACCAGCTCGCGGGTGGCCTCGATGCCGTTCATCACCGGCATGCGGACGTCCATGAGCACGAGATCGGGACGCAGGCGGCGAGCGAGCTCGACGGCTTCGGCGCCGTCGGCCGCCTGGCCGAGCACCTCGATGCCGTCCTGCGCGGCCAGGATGGCGGCGAATCCCGCCCGCACCATCGCCTGGTCGTCCGCGACCAGCACGCTGATCGTCACGACGCGTCCTCCGGAGCCGGGAGCGGAAGCGTCGCGCGCACGCGGTACCCGCCCTCCGGTCGCGGGCCGGCGTCGAGGGATCCGCCGAGCAAGTCGGCACGCTCCCGCATCCCCCGGATGCCGTGGCCGCCGCTCTCGGGGGCGGGAGCGGACGCGGGGCGACCCGGTGCCGGATCGTTGAGGACCTCGACCACGAGCCCGGCGGCGGTCCGCTCGATCACCACTTCGGCTCCCGCACCGGTCGCGTGGCGCGCGATGTTGCTCAGGGACTCCTGCACGATCCGGTACACCGCGAGCGAGAGGACGGGTTCGAGCGCGTCGGACACCGCCGGCCCGAGACGGTTGTCGAGGCGGACCGTCCCGCGCCGCCCAGCGGCCGTGACCAGGGCCGCCACGTCGGCGATGCCCGGTTGCGGCGCGGTCTCCACCGCCACGTCCTCGCTGCGGAGGACGCCGAGGAGCATCCGCATCTCCCCCATCGCGCTGCGCGCCGTCGCGGCGAGCTCGTCGAACTCGGCCACCGCCTCCGGTGTCAGACCGTCGAGCCGGTACCGTGCGCTCGACGCCTGCACCTGGATCGCCGACATGCCGTGCGCGACGACGTCGTGCAGCTCCCGTGCGATGCGGGTGCGTTCCTCCGCCACCTCGCGCAGCGCCTGCTCGGAGGCCGAGATGCGCTGCTCGCGCAGGAGCTGGCGGCGCACGTCCTGCCACCGCGCCACGAGAAGTCCGCCGAGCAGCGCCGCTGCGCTCACCGCGGCGAAGACGACGAGATCGGCGGTGACCGCGCCGATCGAGGCAGGCGCGCGCAAGCCGATCGAACCGATGACGGTCGTCGCCGCCACGGCGATCGCCCACACGACGGCCGCCGCGCGCCACGCCGAGTACGCCACCGCGAGGCCGAGTGCGGCCGAGAAGGCGATCGTCGACGGCACGGCCACCGGCCAGGGGCTGCCCGACTGCGGCGATCCGACGAGGGCGAGCAGGATCACGGCCGCGGCGGACAGCGCGACCGCGGCGGACGGGCGCACGAGTGCCAGCGGGATCGCTCCGCCGAGCACGACCGAGAGGAGCAGGGCGACGATCACGGGGACGCCGTACAGGGTGGCCGACAGCGCGGCCGACACCGCGAGGAGTGCGACCGCCGCCGTGGCGGTGCCGCCCCAGAGGAGCACCCGGACGCGATCGATGCGCACGGGGGCCGTGGACGAACCGGGCATCGTCGCGGTCATCGGCGGGCCTCCTCGGGCTGCGGTGCGGCCTGCGTCGCGCAGGCGGTGACAGGTGCGGTGGCGGGAGTGGCCACCCGGGCCGCGGCGTGCCGGTCACGACGGCGGGCGACGGCCCGCAGGGCCGCGTCGATCGCGATGCCGGCCGAGACCCCCAGCGCGATCCCCACGATCATCGCCAGGAGGGCGTTGCCGCCCAGCCAGTGCGCCGCGATCACCCCCACAGTAACCGAGTAGAGGGCCCATGACGCCCCCGCGAGAGCGGACAGCAGCAGGAACCGTCGCGGAGCGATCCGCGACGCCCCGGCCATCAGGTTCACCGCGACCCTCCCGACCGGCACATAGCGCGCCGAGAGGACGAGGACGCCCGCCCGCTGGTGGATCCCGGCACGGGCGCGGTCGAGCGCGGCGGCCATCCGGGGCCCGCGCAGGAAGCGGATGCGATCGAGCGGGACGCTCCTCCCCACTGCGAAGGTGAGGTTGTCCCCGGCGATCGCTCCCGCGGCGGCGCACGCGATCACCAGCGGGAGGCTCGGAGTGCCGACCGCGACGGCGGCGGCGGCCGCCGCGATGACGACGGACTCGCTCGGCACCGGCGGGAAGAAGGCGTCCACCAGCACCACGGCGAAGACGACCAGGTAGACCCACGGTGAGGCGGCGGCCTGGGCGATGAACTCGTTCACGGCTTCCATACCTCGACGCTAAAGACGAGGGTCGCCGCCGCGCGTCACCCACCGGTACCTTCCACCCCCTACTCCAGAGGGAGATCAGCGCTCGGCGAGGCGCGTGAAGACGGCGGCCGCCAGCGTCGGGCCCACGCCGCGGACCTCGGCGATCTGCTCCGGGGTCGCCTGCTTGAGCTGCGCCACCGAGCCGAAGTGCTTGAGCAGCTCCTTCACACGCGCCGGGCCGAGCCCCGGCACATCGCCCAGCACGGTGCCGATGTCGCGCTTGCGGCGCGCCCGCTGGTAGGTGATGGCGAAGCGGTGGGCCTCGTCGCGGAGACGCTGGATCAGGAACAGCGCGTCGCTGTTGCGGGGCAGGATGACCGGGAAGTCGGAGTCCGGCAGCCAGATCTCCTCGAGACGCTTGGCGATGCCCGCGAGCTGGATGCCCTGCACACCCGACTCCTCGAGCGCACGCTGGGCGGCCGCGACCTGCGGCTGACCGCCGTCGACCAGCAGGAGGTTCGGCGGGTACGAGAACTTGCGTCGCCGCTTCTCCGCGGCCTCCGCCAGCTCGGCGTCCACGTCGATGGTCGGGTCGTCCCCGCCCTCGGACGGGGCGGGCTCGACGGCGCCCCCGACCGGGTCCGCCTCGATCGGCGCGTCATCCTTGAGATACGCCAGTCGCCGGGTGATCACCTGGTAGATCGACTCGGTGTCGTCCGTCGACTCCGGGATGCTGAACCGCCGGTACTGGTCCTTACGCGGCAGGCCGTCCTCGAAGACGACCATCGACGCGACGATGTTCGTGCCGCTGAGGTGCGAGACGTCGTAGCACTCCATGCGGAGGGGGGCGTCGTCCATCCCGAGCGCCTCCTGGATGTCGGAGAGCGCCTTCGACCGCGCCACGAAGTCGGCGCTGCGTCGCGTCTTGTAGAGCACGAGGGCGTTCTTCGCGTTCATCTCGGCCGTCTGTGCGAGCGCGGCCTTCTCGCCCCGCTGCGCGACGCGCAGCTCGACACGGCCGCTGAGGCGACCCCGCGTGGCCGCCGGATCGCTGACGCTCCCGCCGCTGGTCTCGTGCCGGCGCGCGGTGAGCCACTGCTCCAGCTCGGTCGCGTCGTCCGGCAGCTCGGAGACGAGGATCTCGCGCGGCGGCACGTCCGCCCCCTCGTACGCGTTCTGCAGGACCGTCTCGATGAGCTCGCCGAGCTCCATGTCGAGCTCCTTGTCGACGACCCAGCTGCGCACACCGCGGATGCGGCCTCCGCGCACGATGAACTGCTGCACCGCCGCGGCCAGCTCGTCGTGGGCGATGCCGAACGCGTCGAGGTCGACCGTGTCATGCAGGACGACCGCGCTCTTCCCCATCGCCGCCTCGAGGGCCTGGATGGAGTCGCGGTGCCGGGCCGCCGCCTCGTAGTCCATCGTGCTCGCCGCCGACTTCATCTTGTCGGTCAGCTCGCGGATGTACTTCGTGTCGTTGCCGGCCATGAACGAGACGAAGTCCTCGGCCAGCTCGCGGTGGTCCTCCGGCGAGATGCGCCCGACGCAGGGCGCCGCGCACTTGCCGATGTCGCCCAGCAGGCATGGGCGCCCGGTGAGCTCGGCGCGACGGTACACGCCATCGGAGCAGCTGCGCACCGGGAAGGCCTTGAGCATGAGGTCGACCGTGTCGCGGATCGCCCAGACCTTGGTGTAGGGCCCGAAGTAGCGGGCATCCTTCACCCCGCGGTTGCGGGTCACCATCACCCGGGGGATGCGGTCGCCGAGGGTCACCGCGAGGTACGGGTACGACTTGTCGTCCCGGAACTGCACGTTGAACGGCGGGTTGAACTCCTTGATCCAGGTGTACTCCAGCTGGAGCGCCTCGAACTCGCTGGCGACCACCGTCCACTCGACGGAGGCCGCCGTCGTCACCATGCGGCGGGTGCGCTCGTGCAGGCTGCGCAGGGGCTGGAAGTAGTTGCTCAGCCGTGCCCGGAGGTTCTTCGCCTTGCCCACGTAGAGCACGCGACGGTTCTTGTCGCGGAAGCGGTAGACCCCCGGTTGCGTCGGGATCTCGCCGGCCTTCGGCCGGTAGCTGACGGTGTCGGCCACGCGCTGCCCTACGCGGCGCCCTGGGCGCTCTCGCCCTGGAGGATCTCCTTGAGGAAGTACCCCGTGTGGCTGCCGGGAGCCTCGGCCACCTGCTCCGGCGTGCCCGTCGCGATCACCTGACCGCCGCCCGCACCGCCCTCGGGACCCATGTCGATCAGCCAGTCCGCCGACTTGATCACGTCGAGGTTGTGCTCGATGACGATGACGGTGTTGCCCTTGTCGAGCAGCCCGTTCAGCACCAGCAGCAGTTTGCGGACGTCTTCGAAGTGGAGTCCCGTGGTCGGCTCGTCGAGCACGTACACGCTGCGGCCGTTGGAACGACGCTGCAGCTCGGTCGCGAGCTTGACGCGCTGCGCCTCGCCGCCCGACAGGGTCGTCGCGCTCTGGCCGAGTCGCACATAGCCGAGCCCGACGTCGACGAGGGTCTTCAGGAAGCGGTGGATGGCCGAGATCGGCTCGAAGAACACCGCCGCCTCGCTGATCGGCATGTCGAGCACCTCGGCGATGTTCTTGCCCTTGTAGTGCACGGAGAGGGTGTCGCGGTTGTACCGCGCTCCCCCGCAGACCTCGCACGCCACGTAGACGTCGGGGAGGAAGTTCATCTCGATCTTGATCGTGCCGTCGCCCGAGCACGCCTCGCAGCGCCCGCCCTTGACGTTGAAGCTGAACCGGCCCGGCAGGTAGCCGCGCATCTTCGCCTCGGTCGTCTCGGCGAAGAGCGTGCGGATGCGGTCGAACACGCCCGTGTAGGTCGCCGGGTTCGACCGCGGTGTGCGGCCGATCGGGGCCTGGTCGACGTGGACGACCTTGTCGAGGTTGTCGAGCCCGGTCACCGTGCGGTGCTTGCCCGGCAGCTTGCGGGCCCCGTTGAGCTTGTTGGCGAGCACCCGGTAGAGGATGTCGTTCACGAGCGACGACTTGCCGGAGCCGGAGACTCCCGTCACTGCGACGAACGCACCGAGCGGGAAGTCGACCGTCACCTTCTTGAGGTTGTTCGCCTCGGCGTCCACCACGCGCAGCACGCGCTTCTTGTCGATCTTGCGGCGCTTCGCCGGGATCGGGATCTCGCGCCGCCCGGCCAGGTAGTCGCCGGTCAGCGAGTCGGTGTTCGCGAGCAGCTCGTCGTACGAGCCCGAGTGCACGACATGGCCGCCGTTGACGCCCGCTCCCGGACCGATGTCGACGATCCAGTCGGCGGTGCGGATGGTGTCCTCGTCGTGCTCGACCACGATCAGCGTGTTGCCGAGGTCGCGGAGCGCGACCAGGGTGTCGATCAGGCGCCGGTTGTCGCGCTGGTGCAGGCCGATGCTCGGCTCGTCGAGGACGTAGAGCACACCGGTCAGACCGGAGCCGATCTGGGTCGCCAGACGGATGCGCTGCGCCTCGCCGCCGGAGAGGGAGGCGGCCGCGCGGGAGAGGTCGAGGTAGCTCAGGCCGACCTGGATGAGGAAGTCGAGGCGGATCTTGATCTCGCGCAGCACCTGCGCGCCGATCTTCTGCTCCCGCTCGGTCAGGTGCAGCTTCTCCATGAACGAGCGCGCGTCGCTGAGGCTGAGCTGCGAGGCGTCCGCGATGCTCGCGCCGTGAACGAGCACGGCCAGCACCTCGGGCTTGAGCCGCTTGCCCTTGCAGACCGGGCACGGCACCTCGCGGAGGTACTCGGCCCAGCGGGCGCGCTGGGTGTCCGTCTCGGCCTGCAGGTACTGGCGCTCGATGTACGGCACCACGCCCTCGAAGCCGGAGGTGTAGGACATCTCACGGCCGTAGCGGTTCTTCCACCGCACCTTCACCTCGAAGTTGTCGCCGTGCAGCACGGCGTCCTTCACGGTGTCCGGCAGCTTCTTCCACGGGGTGTCGAGCGAGAACTTCAGGTCGCGCGCGAGGCCGGCGAGGAGCTTCTCGTAGTAGTTGAAGAGGCCCTTGCCCTGCGTCGTCCACGGCACGATGACACCCTCGGCGATGCTCTGGGTGTCGTCGCCGAGCAGCAGGTCGTCGTCGACCGACATGCGGGTGCCGAGGCCGGAGCACTCCGGGCAGGCGCCGAACGGCGCGTTGAACGAGAACGTGCGCGGCTCGATCTCGGTGAGCTGGATCGGGTGGCCGTTCGGGCACGAGAGCTTCTCGCTGAACGACTGCCACGCCTCCGGGCCCTCGCGGTCGACGAAGTTGACCTGCACGAGGCCGTCGGTCAGCCGCAGTGCGGTCTCGAGCGAGTCGGTGAGGCGGGTCAGGATGTCCGGTCCGGCGACGAGACGGTCCACGATGACCGAGATGTCGTGCTTGTACTGCTTCTTGAGCGTGGGCGGCTCCGAGAGCTGGATCATCTCGCCGTCGACGAGGGCGCGCGAGTACCCGCTCGCGGCGAGCTCCTTGAAGAGGTCGACGAACTCCCCCTTCTTCTGCGACACGACCGGGCTGACGACCATGTAGCGCGTCCCGGCCTCGAGCTCCATGAGCTGGTCGGCGATCTGCTGAACGGTCTGGCGCTGGATCTTCTCGCCGCAGACGGGGCAGTGCGGCACCCCGATGCGCGCCCAGAGCAGGCGCATGTAGTCGTAGATCTCGGTGATGGTCCCCACCGTCGACCGCGGGTTGCGGTTGGTCGACTTCTGGTCGATGGAGACCGCCGGGCTCAGCCCCTCGATGAAGTCCACATCGGGGCGGTCGACCTGGCCGAGGAACTGCCGCGCGTAGGCGGAGAGCGACTCGACGTAGCGGCGCTGGCCCTCCGCGAAGATCGTGTCGAAGGCGAGCGACGACTTGCCCGACCCCGAGAGGCCCGTGAAGACCACCAGCGAGTCGCGTGGGATGTCGAGATCGACGTCGTGGAGGTTGTGCACACGGGCGCCGCGGACGCTGAGATGCGAACCCGTCGTCCGGCCGATGCTCCCCTGCCCGTGGGTCGCGTGACCCTGGAGGTTCTGCCCCTGAATGCCCTGCCCCTGAATGCTCACTCGTCCCATTCTCCGCTAAATCCCTGGCCGCTCGACCGATGTTCGCCGTCCGCGCACGGGCGTCGTTCTTTCGAAGTTGTGTTCGATTCTAGCGCGCCCGCGGCGGACGCCGGTCCGCACGCGCGAGTCTAGGCGCGACCACCGACATCGGCGACGGGCGTCCTCGGGTCAGGCGCGCGACCGGCGCAGGAGCACGGTCCCGAGCGCGACGGCCAGGGCCAGGACGGCGATCCCGGCCGCGATCGCGGACAGCCCGCCCGTTGCCGGCTGCCGGAGGGCGAGGATCGCGACGGCGACCGCTTGCGCCGGGACCTGGACGACCAGGAACCGGCGCGCCCCGGGAAGCAGCGCGGCGGGCTGCAGCCGGGCCCGGGCCGGCACGGCGAGCATCCACGCCGCCAGGAGGTGCAGGGCGTGCACCCCCGCGATGAGGCCCAGGATGCGCACGGATACTCCCGTGGCGGGCTCCAGCAGCGCTGAGAACGCCAGCACCGCGACGAGCAGCCACGCCGTCCGCCACCGCGGCATCGCGATCGTCAGGGAGACGAGGACGACGCAGAGCACCGGCCACGGCCCGCTCGGCGCGGCCGTCAGCGCGAGCGGGAGGGCGACCGCGGCGAACGCGACGCGGAGCATCCACCCCGGCACGGTGCGGGGCAGTCCGGGGACGACGCTCCGCACACGGCCCCGGCCGTCCGCGGCGGTTGGCGAGCGGCTCATGCCGGCCTCCCCGAGACCGCCCGGCGCTGCGGCGCTGCCAGCCGCTTCAGGCGCGCGTCCCGGTCCGCCGACGCCCACACCAGCAGCTCCGCGCCCGCCGCCGCGAGTCGCTGGAACCGGACGTCCCGCTCGGCGGAGACCAGTCGCAGCGCGATCCGGTCCCGTTCGGCCAGTCCGCCGGTCGTCGGCACCGGCAGCACGTCCACCACGATCACGCGATGCCCGGCGGCTCGCCAAGCCAGCGCGAGGCGAACGGGCTGGTCGTCGAGGAAGGTGGACAGGATGTACACCAGGGCGCCCGGCGCGAGGCGTGGTGGACGCACCCGTTCGGCCACGGCGCCGCGCGCCGCCGTCGTCTCGATCGACCGCAGCACGGCGTGCCGATGACGAGCACCCGCGCGGGGAGGCAGCGCCCGCGACGGGGCCGCCAGGTCGTCGAACCCGACGCGGTCGCCGGCAGCGGCGTAGGCGGACGCCAACGATGTCGCGGCCTCCCGGGCGATGTCCAGCGACCGGATGCCGGGCCGCGGGTACGGCACGGCCCAGTCCGCGACCTCGGCGGGGAGGTCGTCGCGCGCGTCGATGACCAGCTGCACGGCGGCGTCCGACGTCGCCGTGGTGCGCCGCACGTACAGCTCGCCGGGACGCTGAGCGCGCCGGGCGGTCGCCTTCCAGTCGATGCGGCGCAGCCGGTCGCCGGCCCGGTAGCGGTCCACATCCCGGAACTCTCCGCCGTCGCCCGGGCGTGCGGAGACGTGCGGCCCGGTGAGCCCGAGCAGCCGCGCGGGCAGCGGGAGGCTGCGAACGTGGACGGGCACCGGCCGCACCACGCGCTCGACCACCGCGTCCCCGCCTCCTCCCGCCGGCTCCCCCGTCCACGACGCGTCGGCGCCGAGCGCGCGCGCCTCCACCGACAGCACCCGCTGCGGACCGGAGTGGCCGACGGCGACCTCCAGCCGGAGCCGGGCCGCGGCCCGGAGCGAGAGGACGACGTCGAACGGCGGACGATCTGCGGCCGCCAGGCGCAGGTGGACCGCGTCCGCCCGCGTCCCCGGGGCCGCCTCGGCCTCGACGGCGACGACGACCGTCGGGCGGGACGCCTCGCCGATCGGCTCGGTCGCGGCGACCGGCCGCACCGCGGCGTCGGCGCCGTCGTCGGGCCGTCGCGCCCGGTCGACGAGAGCGGTGACGGCCAGCGGCGCGGCGATGAGCACCAGCTCGACCCGGCCGAACAGGAAGGCCGCGACCAGGCAGACGACGGCGACCAGTGCGGCTCCGGTCTGCGCCGGACTGGGCCGCCACCCGACCGCTGCGTGCGACGGATCGGGAGCCGTCATCCCTGCGCGGCCTGCCGCTCGCGCGTCCCGACCGCGGGCGGCCCCGGCACGGACGCGACCACCTCGGCGACCACCTCCTGCGGGCTCACCCCGCTCGTCCACGCCGCCACCGTGAGGGTCAGCCGGTGCGCGAGCACCGGGACGGCGACCCGCTTGACGTCGTCCGGGAGCACGAAGTCGCGCCCGGCCAGCACGGCCAGCGCACGTGCGACGAGCAGGAGGCCCTGGGATCCGCGCGGCGACGCTCCGACCTCCACCGACCGGTGCCGGCGCGTCGCGGTCGCGAGGGCGACGCAGTACGCGGCGATGTCGGGGTCCACATCCACCAGCTCCACACCCGACTGCATCGCGAGCAGGGTCTCCGCATCGGTCGCCGGCTCCACCGTCGCCACCTCGTGCCGGCGGGCGACGCGCGCGAGGAGCACGCGCTGCTCCCCCGCCGCGTCGGGGTAGCCCACGCTCAGCCGCACCATGAAGCGGTCGAGCTGCGCCTCGGGCAGCGCGTAGGTGCCCTCCGACTCGATCGGGTTGGCCGTCGCGACGACGTGGAACGGACGCGGGAGGGGGAAGCTGCTGCCCTCGACCGACACCTGCCCCTCCGCCATCGCCTCAAGCAGCGCGGACTGCGTCTTGGGCGACGTGCGGTTGATCTCGTCGGCGAGGAACAGCCCGGTGAAGACCGGCCCGGGACGGAACTCGAACTCCGCCGACTGCGGCAGATACACGAACGAGCCGGTGATGTCGGACGGCAGGAGGTCGGGCGTGCACTGGAGGCGGCGGAAGTCGAGCCCGACCGCCGAGGCGATCGAGCGCGCCGCCAGCGTCTTGCCGAGGCCGGGGACGTCTTCGAACAGCACGTGCCCGCCCGCGAGGATCGTGGCGAGCGCCAGCGTGAGCGGCTCGCGCATCCCCACCACGACGGATTCGACGCGGTCGAGCACGTCGGCGCCGAGCCGGGCGACCTCGGAGACGGGCAGCGGGGCGGGGATGTTCGGCATGGGACTCCAGTTCGTCGTGTAGCGGGTGCGGTCGGAACAGCGGCCGTCAGCCTCCACCACGGTCGACGGCGGATCCCAGCGCCTCGATCCGTGCGAGCGCCGCGACGAACGCGGCCGTGCTCGGCGTCTCCCCGCTTCCGCGTCGCAGCAGCGCAGCGGTCTCCTCGCCGAGCAGGCCGGCCACTGCCTCCCGGGAGTCAGGGTCGTCGAGGCCGATGCCGCGCAGTGCGAGGGCCTCCGCCGCGAGCCCGCGGAGACGGCGCACGGCGTCCGACGACGCCCGGCCGCCCCGGAGCCCGCGAGCGCCGACCGCGACCGACCAGCCGAGCTGCGCCACATCCCGGCGCGAGCCGGGGCGCGACACCGGGTCCGGCGCCGACCAGGCGACCTCGGACTGCTCCCCGACGAGCGCGAGCGAGCCCGCGAGGGCGATCGCGACCGCCGCCAGGCCGACCGCATGCGGCGCGTCCATCCCGAGCAACCAGGCCACGGAGCCGATCACGAGACCCAGTCCAACGCACCCGATCCCACGCCACCACATCCGCCGACGGCTCATCGCGGGGCTCATCGCGGCGCCCCCGGAACCGTCGTCGGGGAGCTCCAGGATGCGCGCAGCGCCGACAGCGCGTCGCGTGCCGCCTGCACATCCGCCGCCGTCACGGGCCCGTCGCCGAAACGCGCGCGCTGGTAGATCTCGAGGAGCGTCCGCGCCGCGGCCCGCTCCGGTGCGACACGGGCAACGACCCGGGTCACGAACTCCCCCGGCGTCTCGGCCGGGAGGCGACGGACGCCCGAGTCCGCTGCGCCTTCTTCGAGCCCGAGCCAGGCGCGCTCGATCGCACTGCGGGGCTCGCGCCCGGCGTCGAGCGCATCGAGTGCGCGGTCGAGGCCGCGTCTCACCGGCGCGGGCAGCGGCTCCTCGCTCGCCGGCGGCGCCTCGCCGAGCGCGACCGGGCCGAGGTCGGCGGTCGGCGGCTCCGGTGCACGTCGCAGGCGACGCCGGAGGTAGCGCCACACGAGTGCCGCGATCACCACGAGCGCGAGGACGATCAGAGCGACCGCCACCCAGCTGAGATCGAGGTGCACGACCCGCGGCGCATCCTGCGGCTCGGGCGTCCCCGTCGTCACCTCGGTGCCGACGCGGGACGGACGCAGGTCGGCGTCGGGCAGCGTGATGCGCGGCGGGCTGTACGTGGGAGCACCCTGCGTCGCGACGGCGACCGCGGCCACGACGAGCAGCACGGCGCCCGCAGCGGGAACGATCCACCGCTTCCACGACGCGTGCGAAGTCACCCTGCCACCGTAGCGCGCCCGCACGCTGCCGACCGGACGACCGCGCCCGGCGGTCAGCCCAGGTGCCCGGCCTTCTCCATCTGCCTCAGGTCGCGCTTGAGGTCGGAGAGTTCGTCGCGCAGACGTGCCGCCAACTCGAACTTGAGCTCGCCGGCCGCCGCGAGCATCTGCTGGTTGAGGTCGGCGATCAGACCCTCCAGCTCCGCGGCACCCTGCGCCGCGATGCCGCCGTTGCGCAGGTTCGGCGTCGGGCTCTTGCGCTTCTGCTCGCGTCCGGCGAGCATCCGCGCCGTGTCGGCCTCCTCGCGGGCGAGGACGTCGGTGATGTCCGCGATGCGCTTGCGCAGGGGCTGCGGGTCGATCCCGTTGACCCGGTTGTACTCGAGCTGCCGATCGCGTCGGCGGTCGGTCTCCTCGATGGCGTTCTTCATCGAGTCCGTCAGCACGTCCGCGTACATGTGCACCTCGCCAGAGACGTTGCGGGCGGCGCGGCCGATCGTCTGGATGAGCGACGTCGACGAGCGCAGGAACCCTTCCTTGTCCGCGTCGAGGATCGCCACGAGCGAGACCTCCGGCAGGTCGAGCCCCTCGCGGAGCAGGTTGATGCCCACCAGCACGTCGTACACGCCGGCCCGCAGCTCGGTCAGCAGCTCGACACGGCGCAGGGTGTCGACGTCGGAGTGCAGGTAGCGCACCTTCACCCCGGCCTCGGCGAGGAAGTCGGTCAGCTCCTCCGCCATCTTCTTGGTCAGCGTCGTGACCAGGATGCGCTCGTCGCGCTCGACCCGCACCCGGATCTCCTCGAGCAGGTCGTCGATCTGGCCCTTGGTCGGCTTGACGACGATCTGCGGATCGACCAGGCCCGTCGGGCGGATGATCTGCTCGACGATGCCGTCGGCGATCCCCAGCTCGTACCGGCCCGGCGTCGCCGACAGGTAGACCGTCTGCCCGACCCGGTCCTTGAACTCGTTCCAGCGCAACGGCCGGTTGTCGAGGGCGCTCGGCAGGCGGAAGCCGTGCTCGACGAGCGTGCGCTTGCGCGACGCGTCGCCTTCGTACATGGCGCCGATCTGCGGCACGGTCACGTGCGACTCGTCGATCACGACCAGGAAGTCGTCGGGGAAGTAGTCGAGCAGGCAGTTGGGCGCCTCCCCCGCCTGCCGGCCGTCGATGTGGCGCGAGTAGTTCTCGATGCCCGAGCAGAAGCCGATCTGCTCCATCATCTCGAGGTCGAACTGCGTGCGCATGCGCAGACGCTGGGCCTCGAGAAGCTTTCCTTCGCGCTCCAGCTCGACCAGCCGGTCGTGCAGCTCGGTCTGGATGGTGCCGATCGCCCGCTGCATCGTCACCGGGCTGGCGGCGTAGTGCGTCGCCGGGAACACCGAGACCGCGTCGAGCTTGGTGATGACGTCTCCGGTGAGCGGATGCAGGGAGTAGAGCGCCTCGATCTCGTCGCCGAACATCTCGATGCGGATCGCGTGCTCCTCGTAGACCGGGATGATCTCGATCGTGTCGCCGCGGACGCGGAACTTGCCGCGTGAGAAGTCGACGTCGTTGCGCTCGTACTGCATGTTGACGAAGCGGCGGATGAGCGCGTCGCGCCCGATGCTCTGCCCCACCTGCAGGGCGACCATCGCCTCCAGGTACTCCTCGGCCGCGCCGAGGCCGTAGATGCACGACACGGTCGACACCACGACGACGTCGCGGCGGCTGAGCAGGGAGTTCGTGGTGGAGTGCCGGAGCCGCTCGACCTCGGCGTTGACCGAGGAGTCCTTCTCGATGAAGGTGTCCGTCTGCGGCACGTAGGCCTCGGGCTGGTAGTAGTCGTAGTACGACACGAAGTACTCGACCGCGTTGTTCGGCATCAGCTCGCGGAACTCGTTGGCGAGCTGCGCGGCCAGGGTCTTGTTGTGCGCGAGCACCAGCGTGGGCCGCTGGACCTGCTCGATCAGCCATGCGGTGGTCGCCGACTTGCCGGTACCGGTCGCTCCGAGCAGCACCACATCGGTCTCGCCGGCGTTGATCCGGCCCGCGAGCTCCGCGATCGCCTGCGGCTGGTCACCGCTCGGCGAGTACTCGCTCACGACCTCGAAGGGGCGGACGGCGCGCGTGGGTTCCATGCCATCCAGCCTAGGCCGGACCACCGACAGCGCGGACGGCTCTCGCTCAGAGCGGAACGCCGGTCAGGCCCGCGCTCGCAGGCGCTCCCAGAGGGCGTCCACCTGGCTGCGGGTGTGCTCCAGGCTGCCGTCCGTGTCGATCACGACGTCTGCGACGGCGAGGCGTTCGGCGTCGGTCGCCTGCGACCGGATGCGGCGCTCGGCCTCGGCCCGATCCATCCCGCGCAGGGCGACGAGCCGGTCGACCCGCGTTCCCGCCGCGGCGTGCGCGACCACGACCAGTTCGAACGGGTACTCGTTCGCCGACTCCACCAGCAGCGGGACGTCGTAGACCACGATCGCATCGGGGTCCGCCGCCCCGGCCGCCTCGAAACGCGCCGTGGACTCCGCCAGCACGGCCGGATGGGTGATGGCGTTCAGCGCGAGCCGCGACTCCTCGTCGGCGAAGACGATCGCGCCGAGCGCGGGGCGGTCGAGGCTCCCGTCGGCCGCGAGCACTCCCGTCCCGAAGCGCTCGGCGATGGCCGCCAGAGCGGGCCTCCCCGGTTCGACGACCTCGCGGGCGATACGGTCGGCGTCCACCACCACGGCGCCGTGCTCGGCGAGACGGGAGGCGATGGTCGATTTTCCGGAGGCGATCCCGCCGGTGAGTCCGATCAGCTGCACACGACCAGCCTAACGGCCGGAGAGCTCGCGGCCGGAGGCCTCCCGGCCGCAGGGAGGCCGGAGGCCTCCCGGCCGCAGGGTTAACGGCCGGACGGCCGACCCCGTAGGGCCGGCCGTCCGGTGAGACGTGCTCCGAGGAGCGCGACGTCAGTTGTTGGAGCTGAGCTTCTCGCGCAGGGCGGCGAGGGACTCGTCGTCGGCGAGGGTTCCGCCGTTGCCGGTCTCGCTCGAGAAGGACGAGGTACCGCTGTCGGCGGCGGCCTCCTCCAGGCCCTTGGCGACCTGGCGCTTGTGCGCCTCCCAGCGAGCCTGGGCGGCAGCGTACTGCTGCTCCCACTCGTCGCGCTGGGTCTCGAAGCCTTCCTTCCACTCGTTGGTCTCCGCGTCGAAGCCCTCGGGGTACTTGTAGTTCCCCTGGTCGTCGTACTCGGTGACCATGCCGTAGAGGGCCGGGTCGAACTCGGTGCCCTCGGGGTCGACGCCCTCGTTGGCCTGCTTGAGGCTGAGCGAGATGCGGCGGCGCTCCAGGTCGATGTCGATGACCTTGACGAAGACCTCGTCGCCGACCGACACGACCTGCTCGGCGAGCTCGACGTGCTTGCCGGAGAGCTCGGAGATGTGCACCAGACCCTCGATGCCGTCCGCGACGCGGACGAAGGCACCGAACGGAACCAGCTTCGTGACCTTGCCCGGCGCGACCTGGCCGATCGCGTGGGTGCGGGCGAAGACCTGCCACGGGTCCTCCTGGGTCGCCTTGAGCGACAGCGAGACGCGCTCGCGGTCCAGGTCGACCTCGAGGATCTCGACAGTGACCTCCTGGCCCACCTCGACGACCTCGGAGGCGTGCTCGATGTGCTTCCAGGAGAGCTCGGACACGTGCACGAGGCCGTCCACGCCGCCGAGGTCCACGAACGCACCGAAGTTGACGATCGAGGACACGACGCCCTTGCGGACCTGGCCCTTGTGCAGGTTGTTGAGGAACGTGGTGCGCGACTCGGACTGCGTCTGCTCGAGCAGGGCGCGGCGCGAGAGGACCACGTTGTTGCGGTTCTTGTCCAGCTCGAGGATCTTGGCCTCGATCTCCTGGCCCAGGTACGGGGTCAGGTCGCGGACGCGGCGCAGCTCGATGAGCGACGCCGGGAGGAAGCCGCGCAGACCGATGTCCACGATGAGACCACCCTTGACGACCTCGATGACCGTACCGGTGACGACACCGTCGGCCTCCTTGATCTTCTCCACGTCGCCCCACGCGCGCTCGTACTGCGCACGCTTCTTGGACAGGATGAGGCGGCCTTCCTTGTCCTCCTTCTGGAGAACGAGCGCCTCGACGGTGTCGCCGACCTCGACGACCTCGGTGGGGTCGACGTCGTGCTTGATGGAAAGCTCGCGCGAGGGGATGACACCCTCGGTCTTGTAGCCGACGTCGAGGAGGACCTCGTCACGGTCGATCTTGACGACGGTGCCCTCGATGAGGTCTCCGTCGTTGAAGAACTTCAGCGTCTTTTCGACCGCGGCAAGAAAGTCCTCTGCGGACCCGATGTCGTTGACGGCGACCTGCTTCGGTGCCTTGTCGGTCGTTGCGGTTGTCATGTAGTGGATGCTCCGTAATGGACAGAAATCAGGCCGGACGCGAACTCGAAGTCGTGTTTCCCGCGAACGGCAGGTGAATATGGATGTCACACAAGTGACGGTCTAGTCTACCCAGCCCAGGCCCCGTGCAGCAACCCGAGGCCCAGACGGCACGGGCCGGGACGCGTCGGACGCGTCCCGGCCCGTGCCGGAGGTGTTGCGCGGTTCAGTCGAGCAGCGCCGACTTCAGCGTGTCGAGGCCGACGCCGCCGATGTCGAGGGCCTTCTTGTGGAACGCCTTGATGTCGAACGAGGCGCCCTCGCGGCGGGCGTACTCGTCGCGCAGCTGCTCCCAGATGCGCTGGCCGATCTTGTACGACGGCGCCTGCCCCGGCCAGCCGAGGTAGCGGTTGACCTCGAAACGCACGAAGCCGTCGTTCATGTTGACGTTCTCGCCCAGGAACTGGAAGGCGTACTCGCCGGTCCACGGCCCGGAGCCGTCGGGGAGCTGCTTCTCGAGGTGCACGCCGATGTCGAGGACGACGCGGGCGGCGCGCATGCGCTGGCCGTCGAGCATCCCGAGCCGGTCGGCCGGGTCGTCGAGATAGCCGAGCTGCTCCATGAGCCGCTCCGCGTAGAGCGCCCAGCCCTCGGCGTGGCCCGAGGTGCCCGCGATGCGGCGCCACGAGTTCAGCTGCGCCTTGTTGTAGGTCGCCTGCGAGATCTGCAGGTGGTGGCCCGGGACGCCCTCGTGGTACACGGTCGTCAGCTCGCGCCAGGTGTCGAACTCGGTGACGCCCTCCGGCACGCTCCACCACATCCGGCCGGCGCGCGCGAAGTCGTCGCTCGGGCCGGTGTAGTAGATCCCGCCTTCCTGTGTCGGCGCGATCATGCACTCGAGGCGGCGGATCTCGGCCGGGATGTCGAAGTGCGACTTCCCGAGCTCCTCGATCGCGCGATCGCTCGTCTGCTGCATCCACTTCTGCAGGGCGTCGGTGCCGTGCAGCTTGCGGGCCGGGTCGCCGTCGAGGAAGGCGATGGCCTCCAGGACGCTCGCGCCCGGCTTGATCTCCTTCGCCACGGCCTCCTGCTCGGCGACCATGCGCGCGAGCTCCTCGATGCCCCATTCGTAGGTCTCGTCGAGGTCGACGGTGGCGCCCAGGAAGCTGCGCGACGCGAGCGCGTACATCTCGCGCCCGACCGCGTCCTTCTCGGGTGCGTGGGCGGCGAGCTCGTTCTGAAGGAAGTCGGCGAGCTTCGCATAGGCGCCGGCGGACTCCTTCGCCCCGGCGGCCAGGTCGGACGCCAGCGACGCCGGCAGTTCGTCGTCGCCCGCCTTCGCTCCCGCGGCCAGCTCGAAGAAGAAGCCGGTGTCGGCGACCTGCTTGTTGGCCTGGGTCAGCACCTCGCGCACCTGGCGGATCGCCGGGACATTGCCTGCGGCGATCCCGCTGCGGAGCGTCTCGATGTAGCCGTCCATCGCCGCCGGGAGGTTGTGGAGCCGCTTCGCGACGTTCGCCCAGTCGTCCTCTGTGGCGGTCGGCACCAGGTCGAAGATGTCGCGCAGCTCCTGCGCCGGGGACGCGATCACGTTGAGGTCGCGCTGGCCGAAGCCGGCCTCGTGCTTCTCGACCGTGAGCTGCAGCTCGCGGGTGAGGTCGAGCTTGGTGACGCGGTCGATCTGGTCCACCGGCTCGGCGGCTTCGATGGCCGCGAGGGCCTTCTTCACCTCGCCGACGGCGTTCTCCGCGCCGGCCGGCGAATAGTCCGCGTACTCGCCCTCGCGGCCGGGTCGGCCCAGCCACACGTGGAACTCGGGGTACAGCTCGAGTTGGGTGTCGACCCATGCCTCAGCGATCGTGTCGATCGGCGTGGGTTCGCGCTTCTCTGCGTTCGTCATGCTCCGAGCCTAGCCGGGAGCGCCGGACCGGGTCAGTGCCCGGCGGCGTCCCAGTCGACTCCGCGGCCCACCTGGACGTCGAGCGGCACGCGGAGGTCCGCCGCGCCCGACATGCGCGTGCGGACGATGCCCGCGAGCACGTCCCACTCACCGGGGGCGACCTCGAAGATGAGCTCGTCGTGCACCTGGAGGAGCATGCGCGACTCCAGCTGCTGGTCGATGAGATCGCCGGAGATCCCGAGCATCGCGATCTTCATGATGTCGGCGGCCGAGCCCTGGATCGGCGCGTTGAGGGCCTGGCGCTCGGCGTTCTCGCGCAGGACGCGGTTCGTCGAGGTGAGGTCGGCGAACGGCCGTCGCCGACCGAAGATCGTCTCGGTGTAGCCGTCGACCCTGGCCTTCTCGACCACGTCGCGGAGGTAGTCGCGCACGGCGCCGAACCGTTCGAAGTAGCCGCTCATCAGCCCGCGGGCCTCGGCGGTGTCGATGCGGAGCTGCTTCGACAGGCCGAACGCGCTGAGCCCGTACGCCAGGCCGTACGACATCGCCTTCACCTTCGTGCGCATCAGCGGCGTGACGTCCGCCGGCTCGACGCCGAAGACGCGGGCGCCGACGAACCGGTGGAGGTCCTCGCCCGCGTTGAACGCCTCGATGAGCCCCGGGTCCTCCGAGAGGTGAGCCATGATCCGCATCTCGATCTGCGAGTAGTCCGCGGTCAGCAGGGTGTCGAAGCCTTCGCCGCGGACGAACGCCGAGCGGATCTCGCGACCCTCCTCCGTGCGGATCGGGATGTTCTGGAGGTTCGGGTCGTTGGACGAGATGCGTCCGGTCGACGTCCCGGTCTGGTCGTACGTGGTGTGGATGCGGCCGTCGCCGTTCACCGAGCGCTCCAGCGTCTCGACGATCTGCTTGAGCTTGGTCGCATCCCGGTGCTGCAGGAGCAGCCCGAGGAAGGGGTGCGGGTTCTTCTCCTGCAGGTCGGCGAGCGAGGCGGCGTCGGTCGAGTAGCCGGTCTTCGTCGCACGGGTCTTCGGCATCTGCAGCTCCTCGAAGAGGACCTGCTGCAGCTGCTTGGGCGAGCCGAGGTTGATCTCGTGACCGATCTGCGCGTACGACTGGGCGGCGAAGTCGTTGGCCTTGTCGGTCAGCTCTCCGCGGAGGCGGGAGAGCACGGCGGAGTCGATCGCCACGCCGTTCAGCTCCGTCTCGGCGAGCACGGCGACCAGGGGCAGCTCGATGTCGTCGAGCACCGCGCGCGTCCCCTCGTCGAGGGCGATCATCTGTCCCTCGGCGACGCGCCGGATGTACCAGGCCTCCGTCGCCGGGCTCACCGCGTCGGTGAGCGGGACGAGCTGGTTCGGGTCCGACACCGGCAGCGTCTCCCCCAGCACCTCGTACACCTGCTCCGCGAGCGACTGCGGGGCCGCCCCCGGCTTGACGAGCCAGGAGGCGATGCGGGTGTCGAAGGCGAGGCCGTCGACGATGAGGCCCGCGCGGCTGAGCGCCTTGAACTGCGGCTTGGCGTGGAAGACGTACTTCGGCGCGGCGCTCGCGAGCCATTCCTCCAACGCCTGGTAGTCCTTGCGTCCGGCGGCCCACGGCACGTAGACGGTGTCGTCGGCCGCGGCCAGCCCGAAGCCGGTGATGCCGGCCGGGCCGAGCTCCACCTGCACGGCGATCGCGTTGTCGTCCGCCGACGCCTTGGCGAGCCAGTGGGCGAGCTCCTCGTCCACCAGCGTGCGCACCACCGGTGCCTCGACGGCGCCGGCGTCGCCCGCATCGGCGACCGAGCCCGTGCCGTCGAGCAGCCCCTCCTCCGCCGCCGTCTTCATCAGCCGGTCGAGCAGGGTCTTGAACTGGAGGCGGGCGAAGATGTCGCGCACGGCCCCCTCGTCGAGCGGCTTGCGCTCCAGATCGGCGGGACCGACCGGCAGCTCCACGTCGTCCAGCAGCTTGTTGAGGCGGCGGTTGCGGAGCGCGTTCTCCTGCTGGTCGCGCAGGTTCTGCCCGACGACGCCCTTGATCTCGTCGGCGTGGGCGACGATGTTCTCGACCGTGCCGTACTGCTGCACCCACTTGACCGCGGTCTTCTCGCCGACCTTGTCGATGCCGATCAGGTTGTCGCTCGTCTCGCCGACGAGCGCCGCGATCTCGGGGTACTGGTGCGGCTCGACGCCGTAGCGCTCGCGGACGGCGGCGGGATCGTAGACCTTGAGCTCGGAGACGCCGCGCACGTTCGGGTAGAGCAGCGTGACGTCGTCGTTGACGAGCTGGATGGTGTCGCGGTCGCCCGAGACGACGAGCACCCGGTAGCCCTGCTCCGCACCCTGGCGCGCGAGAGTGGCGAGGATGTCGTCGGCCTCGTAGTCCTCTTTGGCGATGGTGGTGATGTTCATCGCGTGCAGCGCCTCTTCGAGCAGCGGCACCTGGCCGGCGAACTCGACCGGGGTCTCACCGCGCGTGCCCTTGTACTCCGGGTACTCGCGGGTGCGGAACGAGTAGCGCGAGATGTCGAACGCCACGGCGAGGTGGGTGGGACGCTGCTGCTGGAGCAGGTTGATCAGCATCGCGATGAAGCCGTGGATCGCGTTCGTGTGCTGGCCCTCGCGGTTGACGAAGCTGTCCACCGGGAGGGCGTAGAACGCCCGGAAGGCCAGCGAATGGCCGTCGATGATCAGAAGGGTAGGCTTTTCGGAGTCTGACACCGCACCAGCCTACAAGCCGCCGGTGACACTCCAGGCGACGACCGAAGACGGTGAGGGAAGGCCGAGATGACCGAGGACGCGCTCGCGTACGTGCAGCAGAGGGGGCTCGGCGCACTGGCCGAGAAGATGGGCATCGAGATGCTCGAGTTCACCGTCGAGCGGGCCGTCGCGCGCATGCCCGTCGAGGGCAACACGCAGCCCGCCGACCTCCTGCACGGAGGGGCCTACGTCGTGCTCGGCGAGTCGCTCGGCTCGATGTCCGCGAACCTGTACGCAGGGGCGAACCGGCTCGCCGTCGGGATCGAGATCAACGCCTCGCACACCCGATCGGCGACGAGCGGCTACGTCACGGGCGTCTGCACGCCCGTGCACCTGGGACGCACGCTGACGACTCACGAGATCGCCGTGACGGACGATCAGGGACGCCGCTGCTCGACCATCCGCATCACGAACCTCATCAAAGAGCTCCGCTGAGGCGCAGTGCTCCGCTGAGTCACCGAGCTTCGCGGAGGCGGCGCCGCCCGCCTACTTCTTGGCGGCGAGCTGCTCGATGATGGCCTGGGCCACATCGTGCATGGTGAGGCGGCGGTCCATCGACGCCTTCTGGATCCAGCGGAACGCCTCCGGCTCGGAGAGGCCCATCTTCTCGTTGAGCAGGCCCTTGGCCCGGTCGACGAGCTTGCGGGTCTCGAACCGCTGCACCATGTCGGAGACCTCGGCCTCGAGGGCGATGATCTGCTGGTAGCGGGCGAGTGCGATCTCGATGGCGGGGAGCAGGTCGTTCGGGGTGAACGGCTTGACGACGTACGCCAGCGCGCCGGCCTCCGTCGCCCGCTCGACGAGCTCCTTCTGGCTGAACGCGGTGAGGAGCACGACCGGGGCGATGTGGCCCTTCGACAGGCGCTCGGCCGCCGAGATGCCATCGAGCTGCGGCATCTTGACGTCCATGATCACCAGATCGGGGCGCAGCTCGGTCGCCAGGGCGACGGCGGTCTCACCGTCGCCTGCCTCTCCCACGACCTCGAATCCGTTGTCGCGCAGGGTCTCGACGATGTCGAGGCGGATCAGCGATTCGTCCTCCGCCACGACGACGCGGCGGGGGGCGGTTGGGGTGGTTTCCTGGTCAGTCACGCATGAAAGCCTACGGTATTGTTCAGGTGTTGTTGTGCGCCGCTGTGGCGGAATGGCAGACGCGGAGCACTCAAAATGCTTTGTCCGGAAGGGCGTGTGGGTTCGAGTCCCACCAGCGGCACGACGAAAATACCTTGCGATGCTCGGTCAGGGACGGCTCCGTGCGAGTCGGAGGGCCAGCACCGGGCACAGCGCCACGGCGTCCTCCGCCGCCTCGCGCTGGTCGTCTCCGATCGGGATGTCCGAGCGTGTCGCAGCCGGCTCTCCCGTCGCGAACGGGTAGCCCCAGTCGTCGCGCGCGATCGTCCCGTCGAGCAGTTCGGCACACAGCCCGCGGCCGTCGCAACGGGTCCAGTCGACGTGCAGGGCGAGACGTCCGGCCGTCATCGTTCCCCCTCCCCCGTTCCGACGCAGCGCCCGGACGCGTGGGCCAGGACATCGGCCGCGAAGACGCGGAGCGCGCTGCGGGCCAGGCGCGCCGTCCCGTCCGGATGATGGCAGGAGCCCCGGCCGTCGACCAGGTCGGCGAGTCGAACTGCTTCTGCGGCCGCCTCCGCCGTGAGCCGGCCTCCCGCGATCTCCCCGAATCGGGCGGCCAGGGCGGGAAGACCGAACCGGCACGGCCCGCACTGTCCCGCGGAGGCGGCCGCCAGCTCCTGGAGCACCGTCGCCGTCGCCGCCAGACCGCAGCGGTCCGGGGCGAGCACATGGACGACACCCGCGCCGGGTGCCGCACCCCACGGGGCGAGGCCGACGACCGACAGCGCGGCGCCGAATCCGGCGGCAGGCACCCACACTCCGTGATAGCCGCCGATCAGAGCGGCCCCGGCGTTCGCAGGCTCGCCTCCGGCGAGCCGGATCGCGTCCGCGATCGTCGTCGTGCTCGGCGCCTCCACGACTCCGGGATCCGGGACGTCCCCGCCGACGGTCAGGAGCCTCGTGCCGGGGTCCGCAGGAGAACCGGACGAACGGAACCACGCGCCGCCGTAGCGGGCCACCAGGGCGAGCTGGGCGAGCGTCTCCACGTTGTGCACGAGCGTCGGCCGTCCATCGAGGCCCGCCTCGGACAGCCGCCGGGTGCGGTCCGCCGGCTTCGCCACGCCGGTCCGGAGGTATCGGACCACGGCGCTCGCCTCTCCCGCGACGAATCCCTCGGCCGCCGGGACGATCTCCACGCGGGCAGCGTCCCGGCGTTCGGCGAGCGCTCCCCTCACGGCATCGAGCGATCCGGAGCGCACGGAGAGGATCGCCCGACCGGCACCGAGCGCATCCGCAGCGATCAGGAGTCCGTCGATCACGAGGTGCGGGGCGTTCTCGAGCAGCACGGCGTCCTTCGCGCTCCACGGCTCCCCCTCGCCTCCGTTGCCGATCACGACCGCACCACGGCGGCCACCGGTCGCGGCGAGTTTGCGGTAGGCGGGGAAGGATCCGCCGCCGCGACCGGTGAGTCCGGCGAGTTCGAGCTCGTCCAGCAGGACGTCGAGCACCGGACGCGGGCGCGGGCCGAAGACGGCGGCGTGGCGGTCGGCCCCCGCGGTCGGCCCGGCCGCCAGCAGGCGCGGGGCGCTCGTGTGTCGGGTGTCGGAGTACTCCTCGGCGATCATGGTCATGACAGCTCCCCTCTGCGGATGCGGGCGTTCTCGATGAATCCGGCCGAGAGCCGCCACAGGACCGCTCCGCCGACGAGGGCGATCGAGGCGGCGGACAGGACGAGCATCCAGACGCTGGTCCCATCGGTGCCCGCCCCGATGCCGTGGGCGAGGGCGATCGGCCACAGGGCGTAGGCCGCCCAGTGCACGACGCGGAACACCCGTTGCCCGAGGCGGCGGCGCAGCAGCGCGGTCACCACCACGGCGATCAGGAGGTCGAGCGCGACGGTCCCGAGTCCGAGCCAGAACGGGTTCCACGCACCGACGAACGGGACCACGACATCCACCAGGGTCAGCTTCGCGTAGCTGTCGAAGAGGAGCGTCACCACGTGCAGCGCGAGGAACACGACCGCCAGGAGGGACACGTTGCGGTGGACGAGCGTCACCGAGAAGCGGGGCAGCCTGGCGAGGGGCCGGCCCGAGCGGGTGACGACGCCGAGCACGACGGCCAATGTGAAGAGGACGAGGGAGGCGACGCCGCTGCCGCGGCCGACGGCCCAGAGCATCTCATCCATGGCGAATCTCATCCATGGCGCACCTCGTCCACACGGGTCTCCCGGGGCCAGGCCCCCGTGCGCACGACATCGCCCTCGATCGTGACGAGACGGGCGTCCGCGCCGCGCGAGGAGAGCCAGCCCACAGCGGAGGGCCCGCGGACGATCGCGGCCGTGCTGAGCGCGTTCGCGGTGACGCACCGGCGCGCGGCGACGGTCACCGACCGCCATCGTGCGTCGACCGGGCTGCCGAGACGCGGGTCCAGGATGTGATGGACGGTCCCGCCGCCGGACCTCCAGCGGCGCTTGCGCGTGCTGGACGTGGCGATGGCGGAGCCGTTGGGGATGGAGACCTGCTGGGCCGGGTCCTCCGGGCGGTCCTGCACGAGGACCTCCCAGCGCCGGCGGGAGGAGCCGGCCGTCGCGAGGTCGCCGCCGAGCGAGACGAGCACCGACGTCCCGGTCGCGTCGGCGACGAGGTGGGCGATGCGGTCGGCGGCGTGCGCCTTCGCACTGGCCCCGAGGTCGAGGCGCAGTCCGGGCGGGAGATGGAGCCTGCCGCCCTCCAACCGCGTCCGGTACCAGCCGGACACCCGTGGACGCACCGCGATCGTGACGTGCTCGGCGCCGTCGGATGCCGGCAGGCCGGCAGGCGCCGGCAGGCGGGCGAAGTCGCGGTCGTAGCCGAGCGCCTCCAGGTCGGCGCCGAGTGTCGGATCCACAGCGCCGTCCGTGTCCGCCGCCACCGCGAGAGCGGTCTCGAGGTACTCGGCGAAGAGCGGGCTGACCGGGATCCCGTCCGCGGGTCTCGGCCCGCTGTTCGCTCGCGAGAGTTCGGAGTCGGGCTCGAACCTGCTGCACACGGCGGTGGCGGCGGCGAGCTCGGAGTCGGCGAGGCGACGTGCCGCGGCGAGCGCCGCCGGGTCGTCGACGACGATCGCGGCGGCGACGCCCCAGATCTCCCAGTCGAAGCGGGCTTCGGTGCGGTCGGCAGGGGCCTCAGGAGCCGGATGACGTTCCACTGGAGGCACCCCCTCCGCTCTGCTGGACTCCACTGCCCGTGCCGGTGGAGGAGGACCCTGAATCGGTGGAGGAGGATCCGGAGCCGGTGGAGGAGGACCCGGAGCCGGTCGACGTCGACTCACCGGACGTCGAGCTGCCGCTGTCAGAGGTCGAGGTCGAGGTCGTCGTCGTGTCGGACGCGCTCGCCGCGTGGGTCCCGTTGAGCAGGACGCCGGTCAGCACCCCGGTCACGGCGAGTCCTGCCGCCCCTGCTGCGACGGTCGCGCCCAGCGCCGCCTTCCGTCCTCGCGTCCGCGTGCTCATGGTGCGCCTCCCGTGTCCGTCGTCTGTTCGTGGGATCAGACTGGCGGGTCCGCCTCGGTGCGGCCTTTCCCGGGGCGGTGAACGCTCTGCGGGCGTCCTATGGGTCCGCTATGAGCGGCGGGAGGCGGGAGGCGGGCGGCTGTGCGTGCGGGTGCGTTCAGATCCGGGCGCCGACGACGGTGGCGGCGAAGCGCCGCGCCCGTTCGGCGAGTCCGGCGATGCGGTCCGCGACGGCGGCGTCGGCGTCGAAACCGACGAACTGCGGCGGAGGGACCCTGCGCACGTTCACGCTGCATTCGAACTCGCCGCACACATGCGTGCCGACGGTGTCGCCGTTGCGTCCGGCCTGGCCGGCGCGCCGGGCCGACCAGAAGTACACGTCGCGCGGGTAGTGCACCTCTTGGCACCACCCGCACATGGAGGGCGCGTGGGAGCGCATGGAGGCCTCCGACGCCCGGAGGAGGATGCCGACGGGTCCGTCGTCGGTCGGCACGACGATGTAGCCGCGCTGCGGCAGCCGAGGGTCGCGCCAGCCGAGGTACTCGCGTCTGGCCCAGTCGATCTCGTGCATCCCGGGCGGCAGCGGCATGTCGTCGGCTTCGCTGCGCGTGCAGTTGACGAACGACTCGCGGATCTGCTCTTCGGTCAGGCTCTCCATCTCCACCTCCGGCTTCCATGCTCGCACAGGTTGACCTTGCCGCCGGGGCAGGGCTTAGCGTGCCGACATGACATCCATCGACAGCGTCACCGACGCCACCTTCGCCGCCGAGGTGCTCGCGGCTCCCGGCACCACCCTCGTCGAGTTCTGGGCCGAGTGGTGCGGCCCGTGCCGTGCGCTCACCCCGGTACTCGAACAGGTCGCCCGCGAACACGGCGGCACGTTGCGGATCGTCAGGATCAACGCGGACGACAACCCGCGCACGGCCGCCGAGTACCGTGCGCTCGCGCTGCCGTTCATGAAGGTGTTCCGCGACGGCGAGCCGGTCGGCACGATCGTCGGCGCGAAGCCGAAGCCTGCGATGGAGATGGCGCTGGCGCCGTACCTGGGCTGAGCCAGCCGCGTCAGGTGAGATGGTCGTACGCCCCGCTCAGCCAGCCGATGTGGCGTTCCGCCGATCGCAGCACCGCCTCCCGCGCGTCGGACGGGATCCGATTGCCGAAGTTGCCGTACATCCGCTCGAACGGGCGGTCGCACACCGTGTCGGCCACGCGGCGGACGACGGCGGCCGACAGCGGGATGTCGTTGGGGAAGCTGCGCTTGAACGTCACCCAGCGCTGCGACGGCCCGGGGAAGATCGTGTCGCCGCTCAAGACCACCCCTCGATCCCAGTGGACGATCGAGCTGCCGGGGAAATGGCCGCCGACCGTCCGCAGGAGCACGCCGGGGAGGACTTCGCGCTCGCCGCGCCACGTCTCGATGGCCGGGGCCTCGCGCTGCACCCAGTGGCGGTCGGCGGCGTTGACGAGCACCGGGACGTCCCCGAGCAGTCGCGACCAGCTCGTCTGCGCACCGAACATGTGCGGATGGCTCGTCGCGATCACGGCGGCCCCGCCGAGGTCGAGCACGGCGGCGGCCGCGGCGTCGTCGACGTACCCGGTCGGATCCCACAGAAGGTTGCCGTCGGGGGTGCGCAGCAGCAGCGCCAGCTGGCCGATCCCGACCTGCGGTTCGCTGCGGAGTCCGTAGAGGTCCGGCTCGAGCTCGATCACGACGACGCGTGCGCCGTCGCGCTGGAGCCGCTGGAGGCTCGTCCAGCTCTGGGCGCCCGGCGGGACGTACTGCCGTTCGTCCTCGCAGATCGGGCAGGACGCGGGCGGATCCTCCACCTCGGGCTGTTCGACAGCGCACGCGGCGCACAACCAATCGGCCATGCTGGGGACTGTAGACGGAATACCTCCGACCCGCCACGCCTTGCACACGGGTGTGAAGAAGATCGGTTTCCTCTCGTTCGGGCACTACCAGGAGGTGCCCGGCTCGGTCGTGCGCACCGCCGGCGACGCGCTGCGGCAAAGCATCGAGCTCGCCGTCGCCGCGGAGGAGCTGGGGGCGGACGGCGCGTTCTTCCGCGTCCATCACTTCGCCCCGCAGCTGGCGTCCCCCTTCCCGCTGCTGGCAGCCATCGGCGCCCGCACGAACCGTATCGAGATCGGCACGGGCGTCATCGACATGCGCTACGAGCACCCCCTCTACATGGCGGAGGATGCCGCAGCGGCCGATCTCATCAGCGAGGGGCGTCTGCAGCTCGGCGTGAGCCGCGGCTCACCCGAGACCGCGTTGCGCGGATACGAGTCGTTCGGCTACTACCCGGACGGCGAGGAGACGGACGCCGATCTGGCGCGCCGCCACACCGAGCTGTTCCGTGCGGCGATCGCGGGCGCCGGCATCGCCCAGGCCAACCCGCAGATGACGGGACGCACCGGTGCGCTCGCCATCGAACCGCAGTCCCCGGGACTCGGGGACCGCATCTGGTGGGGCTCCGGCACCCGGCAGACCGCGGTGTGGACGGCGGAGCAGGGGATGAATCTCATGAGCTCGACCCTGCTCACGGAGGACACCGGCGAGGCGTTCTCGGACCTGCAGGCCGAGCAGATCCAGCTCTACCGCGACGCGTGGGCCGCCGCCGGCTGGGAGCGCGAACCACGCGTCTCCGTCAGCCGCAGCATCATGCCGATCACGACCGACCTCGACCGCCGCTACTTCGGCGCCTCCGCCCAGGCGGACCGCCGCGACCAGGTGGGCCATCTCGACGGCGGCATCGCCCGCTTCGGCAAGAGCTACGTCGGCGAGCCCGACGCCCTGATCGAGGAGCTGCGCACGGACGCGGCGGTGGCGGCGGCGGACACGCTGCTCCTCACCGTCCCGAACCAGCTCGGCGTCGACTACAACGCGCACCTGCTCGAGACCGTGGTGACGCAGATCGCCCCGGCGCTCGGCTGGCGCTAACGCGAGCTCAGCCCCGGAATCGGACGAAAGACCGCAGCGGGTCCGGCCGGATGTCGTGTACTTCGGTGAAGCCCAGTGCTTCGTAGAACGCGCGCTGACCCGGCTCCGCGTCCGTGAGCAGGACGTGCTGCCGAACATCGTCGAAAGGGGCGAACACCGCGTCGACCAGCCGGGCACCGACGCCTCTCCGCTGGAATCCCGGATGCACGAGGACGTCCTGGAGGTAAGCGATCGTCACCCCATCGCCGACGACGCGCGCCAAGCCCACCAGAGTGCTCCCGTCGGACCAGCACACCGCTACGCCCAGCGACTGCTGGACGGCACGTTCCAGTCGCTCCGGGTCTTGTGTGTACGCCGACCAGCCCACCGCGTCGTAGAGCGACACGAGGTCTGCGGGATCCGGCACATCGTCGACATCGAAGTGGAGCCCATCGTGGGGCTCCTCCGCTGAGTTGCGCATCCCGCACTGTACCCCGACCTCACCGTACCCCGCCCGATGTACCCCGAAGTGAGGCTGTACCCCTCGCCGGAATACTGAAATGATTGCATCGCTGCACACCCGAATCTGCAGCGCATTCAGTGTTCCGTGCGAAGGGTGTGCCATGCGTGTTCCACGACTCCGGTCCTCGCTCCTCGGTGGCGCCGTCGCGCTCGCTCTGGGAGGGTCGCTGATCATGACCGCCGCCCCGGCCGCCGCCGCCGACCTCGCACCGAAGGCCACCTCCTCCGGATCGGCGCTCACCGCCATGTGGGCATGGGGCAACCCCATCGACCCCGCCGTCGACGCACGCGGCGAAGGCGACCCGGAGTTCGCCCCGAAGGCGCTCGCCGCATTCGCGAGCGCGCACAAGCTGAAGACCGTCTACCTGTCCGTGCCGTGGGCGGCGGACGAGGGTCCGTTCTCCGCCTGGCTCAAAGCCTCCATCACGGCCCTCCACAAGGCCGGAGTGAAGACGGTCGCCGCTCTCGGCGGCGACCCGGCCTGGGCCGACCAGCCCGATCTCGCCGCCACATGGACGCGCTCGGCGCTCGCTGCGGCCCCGTTCGACGCCATCCAGTTCGACGTCGAGCCGTGGGTCGACGCGGCCGAGGACGAGCTGCCCGGGATCGTCGACAAGCTGGCCACGATGTACGACGCGGCCGCCGACGAGGCCGGCTCCGTCCCGGTCGGCGCCGACCTCCCCTGGTGGCTCGCCGCCAAGCAGAGCCCGTCCGGCGGGACGCTGTTCGACGCCCTGCTCCCCCACATCGACTCCGTCGCCATCGTCGCGTTCGTCGACCACGCGCGCGGCGACGACGGCATCATCGCGCTGGCCGGTCCCGCAGCCCGGGCGGCGAGCGCCGCCAAGACCCCGTTCAGCATCGGCGTCGAGACGGACACCCCCGCTGTCGCGGGCGGTCCGGCTGCGACGTTCGGCGACGACAGCGCGCAGCTCCTGGAGTCGGAGACGGCCATCGTCCGCTCCACCTTCTCGAAGCTCTCCGGCTACGGCGGCGTGACCGTCGAGCACCTGCTCAGCTGGCAGGCGCTGATCGCGAAGTAGCGCCGGGCGATCGGCCTCTGGGGCCGGGCCGCCTCAGCAGCTGGTCGACCTCAGGACGCGTCGGCCGCCGCCTCCAGCGCCGCGATGTCGATCTTGCCCATCGTCAGCATCGCCTCGTTGGCGCGGCGGGCGCGCGCGGGATCGGGGTCGCGCTGCAGCTCCATCAGCCGCTTCGGCGTGATCTGCCAGCTCAGGCCCCACTTGTCCCGGAGCCAGCCGCACTGGCTGGGCGCACCGCCGTCGGCGATGAGGGCGTCCCAGAGCCGGTCGACCTCGGCCTGATCGTCGCAGAGGACCATGATCGAGGCGGCCTCCGTGAAGGGGAACTGCGGCCCGGCGTTCATGGCCTGGTACTCGATTCCGGCGAGCACGAACCGCACGAGGAACACCGTGCCGCCGTCGCCGCCCATCCGGTCGACCGAGAGGATGCGGGAGTCGGGGAGCAGCGACGTGTACAGCGTCGCGGCATCCTCCGCCCCGTCGTCGTACCAGAGGAACGTGGTGACCTTCTGCATCGTGCTGCTCCTTCGCGTCGCGGTGCGGCCCATGGTACGCGCGACGGGTAGCGTAGCGGTGTGTTCACCTCCTACATCGCGATCGGGGACAGCTTCACCGAGGGCGTCGGCGACGATCTGCCGGACGGCCGGGTGCGCGGCTGGGCCGACTTCGTCGCCCTCGGCCTCGCGGCGGCGTCGCCGGAGCCCGTCCGATACGCCAACCTCGCGATCCGCGGCCGCAAGCTCGGCCCCATCGTCGCCGAGCAGATCGAGCCGGCCATCGCGCAGCGCCCGCAGCTCGTGAGTCTCAACGGCGGCGGCAACGACATCATGCGTCCACGCGTCGCCATCGCGGATGTCGCGCGCATCCTCATCGACGCCGCCGACCGCGTCACCGCTTCCGGCAGCCACATGCTGCTGCTGAGCGGCGCGAACCCGTCGGCGCACCTCCCGCTCGGCGGTCTCGTCCGCAGGCGCGGCAACGACCTCGCCCGCGAGGTGCGCGCGATGCTCCCCCGCGACGGCATCACGTTCGTCGACAACTGGGCGGACGAGGGCCTGGAGCACATCCGCTACTGGTCGGAGGACCGTCTGCACCTCAACGCGCTGGGCCACGCCCGCGTCGCGAGCAACGTGCTGACGGCCTTCGACGTGCCCGTCCCCGCCGAATGGGGCGTGGACGAGGTGGCCGCCTCATCCGGCGGCGACCGCAGCCGGCGTACGGCCGAGTACTACCGGCGCTTCGTGCTCCCGTGGATCGGCCGCCGGCTCACCGGACGGTCGTCCGGCGACGGCCGTGCCGCCAAGATCGCCGAGCTGACCGTCGTCGACCCGGCGGGCGCCCAGCCGCTGTAGCCCGCCTCAGTCGTTGTCCCCGCCCGTCGAGTCCAGGCGGGGTCCCGACGTCTCCCCGCCCCAGGTCCACTCCGCCACGACGGGGATGTCCTCGCCGTGCTCGCGCGTGTACTGGCGGGCGGCCAGGCGGGCGTCCTGCATCTCCTGACGGAACGCCGTCTCCCGCGCCGCGAGGCCGGGCACGCGGTCCAGCACGTCGATCACGAGGTGGTAGCGGTCGAGGTCGTTCAGCATCACCATGTCGAAGGGCGTCGTCGTGGTGCCCTCCTCCTTGTAGCCGCGCACGTGAAGGTTGCCGTGGCCCTCGCGCCGGTAGGTCAGCCGGTGGATGAGCCACGGGTAGCCGTGGTAGGCGAAGATCACCGGCTTGTCGGTCGTGAAGAGCGCGTCGTACTCGCGGTCGTTCAGCCCGTGCGGATGCTCCCCCTCGCTCTGCAGGCGCATCAGGTCGACCACGTTCACAACCCGCACCTTGAGCGCCGGGAGGCGGTGGCGCAGGATGTCCGCCGCCGCCAGCACCTCGAGCGTCGGGATGTCGCCGGCGCAGCCGAGCACCACATCCGGTTCCTCGCCGTCGACCTCGGTGCCCGCCCACTCGAACACGCCGATGCCGCGCGTGCAGTGCGCGATCGCCTGGTCCATGGTCAGCCAGTTGGGAGCCGGCTGCTTGCCCGCGACGACGACGTTCACGTAGTCGGTCGAACGCAGGCAGTGGTCGTACGTCGACAGCAGGGTGTTCGCATCGAACGGCAGGTAGACCCGCACGACGTCGGCCTTCTTGTTCACGACGTGATCGATGAATCCCGGGTCCTGATGCGAGGCGCCGTTGTGGTCCTGGCGCCAGACGTGCGAGCTGAGCAGGTAGTTGAGCGACGCCACCGGGCGGCGCCAGGCGATCGCACGCGACGACTTCAGCCATTTCGCGTGCTGGTTGAACATCGAGTCGACGATGTGGATGAACGCCTCATACGAGGTGATCACACCGTGGCGCCCGCTCAGCAGGTAGCCCTCGAGCCAGCCCTGGCACTGGTGCTCGCTCAGCATCTCCATCACGCGGCCGCTCGGGACGAGATGGTTGTCCTCGTCGATCGGCCAGTACTCGGCGTTCCACTGCTTTCCCGTGACCTCGTAGACCGCCTGGAGGCGGTTGGACGCCGTCTCGTCGGGGCCGAAGAGCCGGAAGTCCTCCGGGTTCGCGCGCATGACATCCCGGAACCACTCGCCGAGCACGCGCGTCGCCTCCGCCACGGAGCCGCCCGGTCGCGGCACGTCGACGGCGTAGTCGCGGAAGTCGGGGAGCCGCAGATCCTCGCGGAGCAGGCCGCCGTTCGCGACGGGGTTCGCGCTCATCCGACGCTCCCCGTCCGGCGCCAGCGCGGTCACCAGGGCGACCGGCGCACCCGCTTCGTCGAAGAGCTCCTCCGGCCGGTACGACGCGAGCCAGCTCTCCAGCAGCCGCGTGTGCGCCTCGGTGTCGCGGGCGTCGGCGAGCGGCACCTGGTGCGAGCGCCAGTTGTTCTCGGCGGGATGCCCGTCGATCACCGCCGGGCAGGTCCAGCCCTTCGGCGTGCGCAGGATCAGCATCGGCCACGCGGGCCGTCCGTCCAGCTCGCCCGCGGCCGCCGCCCGTTTGATCTCCGCGATCTCGTCCAGGATGATGTCGAGCTCGACCGCCATGCGCGTGTGGACCGCGCGGGGGTCCTCGCCGTCGAAGCCGCCCGACACGAGGTGCGGCGTGTAGCCGTAGCCGCGCATCAGGTCCATCAGCTCGGATTCGGGGATGCGCGCGAGCACCGTCGGATTCGCGATCTTGTACCCGTTGAGGTGCAGGATCGGCAGCACGACGCCGTCCGTCACCGGGTCGAGGAACTTGTTCGAGTGCCAGGCCGTCGCGAGCGGCCCGGTCTCGGCCTCGCCGTCGCCGACGACGGCGGCCACCAGCAGCTCCGGGTTGTCGAAGGCCGCACCGTACGCGTGCGACAGGGAGTACCCCAGTTCGCCGCCCTCGTGGATGGAACCGGGGGTCTCCGGAGCAGCATGGCTCGGGATGCCGCCCGGGAACGAGAACTGCCGGAACAGCCGGCGCATCCCGTCCACGCTCTGATCGATCGCGCTGTAGACCTCGCTGTAGGTGCCGTCCAGGTAGGCGCTGGCCACGACACCCGGTCCGCCGTGGCCGGGGCCCGCGATGAAGATCGTGTCGAGGTCCCGCTCGCGGATCGCACGGTTGAGGTGGGCGTAGACGAAGTTCAGGCCCGGGGTCGTGCCCCAATGGCCCAGGAGGCGCGGCTTGATGTGATCCCGCGAGAGCGGCTCGCGCAGCAAGGGGTTGTCGAGCAGGTAGATCTGCCCGACCGAGAGGTAGTTGGCGGCACGCCACCACGCATCCAATCGGTCCAGGGTCTCCTCACTCGGCTCGAGACGGTCGATGGATGCAGTGGATGCGTTCACGGTGTCTCCCCTCGGGGCAAGCCTACGGGCGCTCCGCTCCGAACAACAGGCGTGGACAAGACGATGGTGAACACCCGGTGCGGACTGGTCGCGGTCCGGCACACGGAGCGACGGACGCGCACGGCGACCGTGCTGCTGCACGGCGCGGCCGGCTCGTGGACGACCTGGAACGCCGCCATCGCGGCCGCCGAGAGCGGCGGCGACATCTCGGACCTCGTCGTCCCCGACCTGCCCGGCTGGGGCGACTCCCCCGCCGACGTCGCCCACCTCGACGCGCCGAGCCTGGCCGCCGCGGTCGCGGTGACCGTGCGCGCCCTCGGCTACGACCGCTGGCGCCTGGTCGGTCACTCGCTCGGCGGCTTCGTCGCCCTCGAGCTCGCCGCGCAGGAGCCCGCCGCCACCGAGTCGGTGCTGCTCGTCTCGGGCACGACGTTCGGCGGACTCGGCGACCGGATACGGCTCCCGCAGCTGGTCGCCCGCTACGCCCCGCTGATGACCCTGCTCGTCGTCATGCGGGTGCTGGCCGCGCTCGGCCCCGGGATCGCCTCCCGCTTCGTCGCCGCCCTCGACCGTGCTCATCTGCTCGGCCTCCTCACCGCACCGCTGTTCGGGCACCATGTGCCGGAGGCCGTCACCGATCTGGCCCGCGATCTGCGTCCTGCGGCCTTCGTGCGGGCGGTGGCCTCCGCCCGCACCTACCCTGCCGAGGAGCGCTGGCGTCTCATCGGCTGCCCCGTCGTCGCCGTCCACGGTGACCACGACCTCTTCTCCCCCGCTTCGGACGACCTGCCGCTGGCACGCATCATCCCGCAGCTGCGTTCGCTCACCGTCCCGGCGACCGGGCACTTCGCCCACGTCGAGCACCCGAGCCTCCTGGCGGGAGCGCTGCACGCGCGGTAGCGTCGAGCGCATGGTGGACGACGTGGTCATCCGGTCGGTGGACGCCGGCTCCTGGGAGGACATCCGAACGGTCTTCGGCACGGTGGGCGATCCCAGCGGATGCTGGTGCCAGTGGTTCAAGCTCCCCCGCTCGGCGTGGGACGGCGGCACGCGCGCCGACAAGGCCGAGCTCCTGCACGCGCAGGTCGACGCGGGCTCGCCCGGCGTCCTCGCCGTCCTCGACGGCGAGCCGGTCGGCTGGGCTGCGGTCGAACCGTACACGGCGTATCCCTCGCTCGCGAGGTCCCCCATCACGCGCCGCCGGGAGGACGATCCCGCCGATCCGTGGGCCGTCACCTGCTTCGTGGTCCGCCCGGAGTTCCGGCGGCGCGGCATCGCCGGCGCGCTGCTCGCCGGAGCCGTCGGCCACGCGCGCGATCGGGGAGCGACAGTGGTCGAGGGGTATCCGGTCGATCCGGAGCAGCGGCCGTCGCTGTCGGCCGCCGAGCGCTATCACGGCACGGTCGCGCTGTTCCGCGACGCGGGCTTCGCGGTCGTGCGCCGCCCGTCGGCGACACGGGCGCTCATGCGGCGCGGGCTAAGCTCGACGGAGTGAACTCCAGACGCGATCGGGCCATCGGCGCCGGCACCCAGATCGCGACGGAGGTCAGCATCAACTTCGGTTCGTCCATCGCCGGGCTCCTCATCCCCGTCGTCGGATCGATCGTCGTCGTGGCGGCGCGCCAGCTGGTGACGGCGATCGCGGTGCTGCCGTTCTACCGGCCCCGCCGTTCCGAGCTGACCTGGCGGCGTCTGTGGCCCGCCCTGGCGCTCGGTGTGGTGCTGGCCGCGATGAACCTGAGCTTCTACGAGGCGGTCGGGCGGCTCGGTCTCGGCATCGCCGCGACGATCGAGTTCCTCGGTCCGTTCGCGCTCGCGCTGCTCGGTTCGCGCCGGGTGCTCGACGGCGTGTGCGCCGTGGTCGCGGCGGCGGGCGTGCTCCTCCTCACCGCGACCGAGGGCGACCTGGATCCGGTCGGTGTCGTGCTCGCTTTGACGGCCGCCGCGGCCTGGGCCGCCTACATCCTGCTCACCCGGCGGGTCGCGACGGGGCTCCCGGGGCTGGAGGGTCTCAGTGTCGCCAGCGTCGTCGCCACCGTCCTCACCGTGCCGATCGCCCTCGTGGTGATCGACTACACCCGTGTGGACTGGGGTGTTCTCGGGCTGCTGCTCGCGCTCGGCGTGCTGTCGTCCGCGTTGCCGTACAGCCTGGACACGTTCATCCTGCGCCGCATCTCGCCGCGCCTCTACGCGATCATCACCAGCTTCGGCCCGGTGGTCGCGACCGTCTTCGGGGTGCTCGTGCTGCGCGAGTCCTTCACGCTCGTGCAGCTCGTCGGCATCGTGGTCGTCTGCGTCGCAGCGGGCGCCGCCATCGCCACGCAGCGGGAACGGCCGCGCTCCGAGCTCGAGGCCGCCGCCGAATCCATCCCGTGATCGCACGCGCCGACGGCTACGACAGGATGTCCTTGGTCGTGAAGCGCCCCACCGCCAGCGCTCCGAACACGGCGACGTAGCCGAGCTGCAGGAGCGCGTTCTGGCCGAACGCGTCCCATGAGACCGGGTCGCGCAGCAGATCGCCGAAGCCGAGCCAGTAGTGCGAGAACAGCCACGGATGCAGCGCGGAGAGCTGCGGGAGCTGGTCGAGCACCTGGGAGACGACGGCGAGCACCGCGGTCGCCGCCATCGCCCCGACGGGAACGTCCGTCAGGGTCGAGAGGAACAGGCCGATCGCGCACAGCCCCAGGAGCGAGACCACGACGAAGGCGGCGATCAGCAGCATCCGGAGCAGCGCGTCGCCGATGCCGACCGTCGTGCCCGACAGGAGGGTCACCGGGCCGATCGGGAACAGCGCCGCTCCGATCGCGGCACCCGCGAGGGCGACGATGAGGGCGCCGGCGACACTGAACGCAGCGGCCCCCGCATACTTCACGGCGAGCAGCCGCAGTCGCCCCGCCGGGGCGATCACCAGGTAGCGCAGCGTCCCGTGGCTCGCCTCGCCGGCGATCGTGTCGCCGGCGACCACGCCGATCGTCAGGGGCAGGAAGAGCGGCATGCAGACGACGAGCGCCGTGAACGCCACGAAGAGGCCGTTGTCCGTGATCTGGCTGAGGAACCCCGGCCCACGACTCGATCCGCCGGTGATGCGCACGGCGACCGCGATGAGCACGGGCACCGCGGCCAGGGCGGCGAGCATCGCCCAGGTGCGGATGCGACGGAACAGCACCGACAGCTCCGAGACGAGAAGCGCCCATCCGCCGGAGGGGCGGGGGCGGCGGGCCGTCAGCGCAGGGGCGGCGGGAGCGGCGTCACTGCTCGACATCGAAGCCCTCCCCGGTCAGCTCCACGAACCGCTCCTCGAGACTCGAGGAGCGCACAGCGAGGCCGCGCACGCGGACGTCGCCGCGCACGAGCGCGGCCGTCAGCTCCTCCGCCGGAGGTGCCGCCGCCCCGAGCGGCGCCTCGACGCCGTCGGTCGTGTGCTCGGGCCGGAGTCCCAGACCCGCGAGCACCTCGGTCGCGAGCATCGCATCCGGAGTCTCGACCACGACGCGCGGGCCGGATCCGCCCCGGAGGTCGTCGAGGGCTCCCTGCGCGACGAGCCGGCCCGCGCGCATGATGGCGGCGTGCGTGCACATCTGCTCGATCTCGGCGAGCAGGTGGCTCGACACGAACACGGTCGTGCCGCCCGCGGCGAGGGAACGCACCAGGTGGCGCACTTCCCGGGTCCCCTGGGGGTCGAGCCCGTTCGTCGGCTCGTCGAGCACGAGCAGCTCGCGATCCGTCAGCAGAGCGCCCGCGATGCCCAGCCGCTGCTTCATGCCGAGCGAGTACGCGCGGACGTGCTTGCCCGCGGCATGGCTCAGACCCACGCGCTCCAGCGCGGCCTCGACCCGCTGCGCGCGGGTCTCCCCCGGCGCGTACCGGTCGGCGGTGTCGCGGCGCACGAGGTTGGCCGCGCCCGACAAATAGGGCGCGAAGGCGGGCCCCTCGACCAGCGCGCCCACGCGCGGGAGGACGGTGGCTCCGCGGTCCGGCATCCGCTCGCCGAGCACCCGCGCCTCCCCCGCCGACGGAGCGACGAGACCGAGGAGCATGCGGATGGTCGTCGTCTTCCCGGATCCGTTCGGGCCGAGGAAGCCGAACACCGACCCGCGCGGGACCTCCAGGTCCAGCCCGTCCACCACCGCGCGCGATCGGAAGCGCTTCGTCAGCCCGCTCGTCGCGATCGCGGCGGCATCGCTCACTGCGCGGCGGCCTGCAGAGCCGAGACCGGGACCGCGCCGACGAGCACGCGCCCGTCCGCGGTGACGAGCACCGACACCAGCGACGTGCTCAACGCCCGCCCGCCGGCCACGCTCGTGGTCAGCTGCGCGAACAGCGGGTCGGTGGTGAGAGAGGCCGGTGCCGAGCCGGCCGGCAGGGTGGCGATGCTCGCCCATCCCTCGCCCGTGACCTGCGGCTTCGGGTGGTCGCCGTGCTCCGTCGCCTTCGCGGCCGAACGCTCCGGAACGGACTGCTCGGTGACCTTCGCGTTCGCCGGCGGGGTGAAACGGAACACGCTCGCGTCCGGGCGATCCGTGCTGAACGTGGTGAAGCCGGCCTCGAACGCAGGAGCCGTCGCGCCCGTCGCGATCACCTGCACGCGCAGCGGGATGCCCGTCGCGCCGTCCACCGCGATCCGCACCGAGCCGACCAGGGTCGCGTCCGTCTTCGGAGTCAGCACGAGCGAGTACGCGTCGCGCCCGGCGACGCTCGACGGGGCGCCGAGGGTGACCGTCGTGCTGGGGTCCGCGGCGGCGAGCAGCTTGTCGGCCAGGGCCTGCGGGGTGGTTGCCAATGGGGTCGGCGTCGCGCCGTCCGTGCCGCTCGGCGAGCGGTCCGGGAGGGTCACGTGCGTCGCGCTCTGGGCCTTCGAGTCGTACAGCCACACATCGGACCCGTTGCGCACGGCATCGCGCTCTGCCAGCTGGTCGAGCACCTGGACGCGCTGTCTGGTCGCGCCGTCCACGTACACCTTCGCCGTGTGGTCACCGGTCAGCAGCTCCAGCGCGCTCTGCTCGCCCGCCGAACTCGAGTCCGACGACGCGGACGAACCCGACACCGCCGGAAGGCTCGGCAGCCCGAGTTCGGAGCTCTGCTCCACTGTTCCCGAGAACGTCTTCGTGTCGCTCGCGGCGACCAGGCGGATCACGTCGGCCGGGGACTTCACCGGCAGATCGGCCGCGCCTGCGGCGAGCGGCACCACGATCACGCCGGTGGCGATCACCGCGGGGACGGCGACCGCGGGAACCCAGCGGATCCATCGGTGCTTCATATCGTCAGGATACGCTCCGACCGCCGCCGCCACCCTGCGAGCTGACCGGGAATAACCCTCCCGGGCAGGCGGAAGGCCCCGCGTCGATGCGACGCGGGGCCTTCACATCCATCCGATTCAGAGCACGTCGCCGACGCGGTGGACGCGGATGTCGTTGGTGGTTCCGGGGATTCCGGGAGGGGAACCCGAGATGATGATCACCTTGTCGCCGTTCGCGGCACGACCGGTCGACTTGAGCGCCTCGTCCACCTGGGCGACCATCTGGTCGGTGTGGGTGACACGCTCGACCACGAAGGACTCGACGCCCCAGTAGAGCGCCATCTTGCGACGGGTCGACTCCTCCGGGGTGAAGGCGAGGATCGGGATCTTGTTGCGCAGACGCGCCATACGACGGGCGGACTCGCCCGACTCCGTGAACACGCAGAGGTACTTCGCCTCGACGAAGTCCGCGACCTCCACCGCCGCCAGGGTGATGGCGCCGGACTGGGTGCGGGGGCGCGTGCCGAGCGGCGCGATGCGGTCCAGACCGTGCTCCTCGGTGGAGGTCACGATGCGGGCCATGGTCTGCACCGTCACGGTCGGGTACTCGCCGACGCTGGTCTCGCCCGAGAGCATGACCGCGTCCGCGCCGTCGAGGACGGCGTTGGCGACGTCGGAGGTCTCCGCGCGGGTCGGGACCGGGCTGGAGATCATCGACTCGAGCATCTGCGTGGCGACGATGACCGGCTTGGCAGCACGGCGAGCGAGCTCGACGGCGCGCTTCTGCACGATCGGCACGGCCTCCAGCGGAAGCTCGACGCCCAGGTCGCCGCGGGCGACCATGATGGCGTCGAACGCCTCGATGATGCCCTCGAGCGCCTCGACGGCCTGCGGCTTCTCGATCTTGGCGACTACGGGGACGCGGCGTCCCTCCTCGGCCATGATCTCGTGCACGCGCTCGATGTCCGAGGCGTTGCGCACGAAGGACAGCGCGATGAGGTCGGCGCCGAGCTTGAGGCCCCAGCGCAGATCGGCCTCGTCCTTCTCGGACAGCGCAGGCACGTTGACCGCGACGCCCGGGAGGTTGATGCCCTTGTTGTTGGAGACCGGACCGGCGACCACGACGCGCGTGGTGACGACGGTGCCGTCGGTCTCGAGCACCTCGACGCGGACCTTGCCGTCGTCGATCAGCAGGAAGTCTCCGGCCTTCACATCCTGGGGAAGACCCTTGAACGTGGTGGAGGAGATCTCCTTGGTGCCGATGATGTCCTCGGTGGTGATCTTGAAGATGTCGCCCTCGGCGAGCTCATAGGGACCGGCCTCGAACTTGCCGAGGCGGATCTTCGGTCCCTGCAGGTCCACCAGGACCGCGACCGGCTTGCCGGCGTCCGCGGCGGCCTTGCGCACGTTGGCGTAGACCCCTTCGTGGACGTCGTAGCTGCCGTGGCTCAGATTCATCCTGGCCACGTCAACACCCGCGTCGATGATCGCGCGGATGTTGTCGTAGCTGGACGTCGCCGGCCCGAGGGTCGAGACGATTTTCGCCCTTCTCATGCTTTTCGTTGCTCCGATGTTCGTGCGCCCCTGACGGCGCGCGGTTCGTGGTGATGCCCGAAGAGGGCATCGGGTCAGACGAGGATGCCCCGGTCGGTCGGACGGACCGGGGACGGCAGTTGCGTCTCCCCCTCAAGATACCGGTCGACGGCCGCTGCCGCCGCCCGGCCCTCGGCGATCGCCCAGACGATGAGCGACTGGCCGCGCCCGGCGTCGCCCGCGACGAAGACGCCCGGCTCGCTGGTCTGGTACTGCCCGTCGCGCTGCACGTTGCCGCGCTCGTCGAACGGGAGGTTGAGCTGCGCCGTGAGGTCGTCCTGCTCGGGGCCCGTGAAACCGAGGGCGAGGAGCACGAGGTCGGCGGGGATCTCGCGCTCGGTCCCGGCCTTCGGCACGCGGCGTCCGTCGAGGTACTCGGTCTCGGCCACGCGCAGCGCACGGACCTCGCCGAACTCGTTCGAGAGGAACTCGACCGTCGACGCGAGGAACTCGCGCTGGCCGCCCTCCTCGTGCGCCGACTGGACCTCGAAGAGGGTCGGCGTGGTCGGCCACGGCTGGTGCCCCGGGCGCTCGGCCGGCGGCTGGACGCCGATCGCGAGGTTGGTCACGCTGGCCGCGCCCTGGCGGTGCGCGGTGCCGATGCAGTCCGCACCGGTGTCGCCGCCGCCCAGCACGACGACGTGCTTGCCGTCCGCCGTGATCTGGCCCGACACGTCGTCGCCGGCACCGGCCTTGTTCTGCTGGACCAGGTACTCCATGGCGTAGTGCACGCCGGCCAGGTCGCGGCCCGGGATGGGGAGGTCGCGCGGGACCATCGCACCGGTCGAGACCACGACGGCGTCGTAGCGCGCACGCAGGTCGTCCCAGGTGATGTCCACGCCGATGTTGACGCCGGCGCGGAACCGGGTGCCCTCGGCCATCATCTGGTTCAGTCGCGCCTCGAGGTGCTTCTTCTCCATCTTGAAGTCCGGGATGCCGTAGCGCAGCAGACCGCCGATGCGGTCGTCGCGCTCGTACACGGCGACGGTGTGACCGGCGCGCGTGAGCTGCTGGGCGGCCGCCAGGCCGGCGGGGCCGGAACCGACGACCGCGACCGTCTTGCCGGTGAGGCGCTCCGGCGGGTGGGGCTGCACCCAGCCGTTCTGCCAGGCCTGGTCGATGATCGAGACCTCGACCTGCTTGATCGTGACGGCCGGCTGGTTGATGCCCAGCACGCACGACGACTCGCACGGGGCGGGGCAGAGACGGCCGGTGAACTCCGGGAAATTGTTGGTCGCGTGCAGGCGGTCGATCGCCTGGCGGCCCTCCCCGCGCCACATCAGGTCGTTCCACTCCGGGATGAGGTTGCCGAGCGGGCAGCCCTGGTGGCAGAACGGCACGCCGCAGTCCATGCAGCGGCCCGCCTGCCGGCGCAGCTGCGCCGGGTCACCGGCCTCGTAGACCTCTTTCCAGTCCATGAGGCGCACGGAGACCGGGCGCCGCTTGGGGAGCTCGCGCTCCGTGGTCTTCAAAAAGCCTTTGGGATCAGCCACCATTCACCTCCAATTCGACGGAAACCTCGGGATCAGGCAGCATCATCCGCCCGTCACCTCCAAGATCCGGTTCCACACGATGTCGCCGTCGGGGTCGAGGCCCTCGTCGACGGCTTCCTGACGCATCTGCAGCACGGCCGCGTAGTCGCGAGGGAGCACCTTCACGAACTTCGCGACGGTCGCGTCGAAGTCCGCGAGCAGGCGCTCGGCGAGGGCCGAGCCCGTCTCCGCGAGGTGCTTCTCGAGCAGGTCGCGCACGATCTCCACGTCGGCGCTGCCCAGCGGCAGCAGCTCGAGCTCGCCCGAGGCGAGCGAGTCGCGGTTGACGCGGTCCTCCTTGAGCTCGTACACGTAGGCGGTGCCGCCCGACATGCCCGCGCCGAGGTTGCGCCCGGTGCCGCCGAGGATGACGGCGAGCCCGCCGGTCATATACTCCAGCGCGTGGTCGCCCACGCCCTCGACGACCGCAGTCGCCCCGGAGTTGCGGACCAGGAAGCGCTCGCCCACGATGCCGCGGATGAACATGCTGCCCTGCGTCGCGCCGTACCCGATCACGTTGCCCGCGATCACGTTGCGCTCAGCGGCGAACACGGCCTCCTTCGGCGGCCGCACGACGATCTGGCCGCCGGAGAGGCCCTTGCCGACGTAGTCGTTCGAGTCGCCGACGAGCCGCAGCGTGATGCCGCTGGGCAGGAAGGCACCGAGCGACTGGCCGGCCGAACCGGTCAGCGTGATGTCGATCGATCCGTTCGGCAGGCCGTTCTCGCCGCGGGCCACCGTGACGGCGTGCCCGAGCATGGTGCCGACGGCGCGCTCGGTGTTGCGGATCGGCAGCGACAGCTCCAGCGTCCCGCCCTCCGCGAGCACGTCGCGTGCAGCCTCGATCAGCTGGTTGTCGAAGTGCTGCTCGAGCTCGTGGTCCTGGTCGCGCCCGTGCTTGCGCGGGGCGGAGTCCGGGAACTGCGGACCGTGCAGGATCGGCGACAGGTCCATGCCGGACGCCTTCCAGTGCTGCACGGCGCGGTCGACGTCGAGCAGCTCGGCGTGCCCGATGGCCTCGTCCAGGCTGCGGAAGCCGAGCTCGGCGAGGTACTCGCGCACCTCCTGGGCGATGAACTCGAAGAAGTTCACGACGAACTCGGGCTTGCCCGAGAACCGGGAGCGCAGCTCCGGGTTCTGCGTGGCGACGCCCACCGGGCAGGTGTCGAGGTGGCACACGCGCATCATGATGCAGCCGGAGACCACCAGCGGAGCGGTCGCGAAGCCGAACTCCTCCGCGCCGAGCAGCGCGCCGACGATCACGTCGCGACCGGTCTTGAGCTGACCGTCGACCTGGACGACGACGCGGTCGCGCATCCCGTTGAGCATCAGCGTCTGCTGCGTCTCGGCGAGGCCGAGCTCCCACGGCGTTCCGGCGTGCTTGAGCGAGTTGACCGGGGAGGCGCCCGTGCCGCCGTCGTGGCCGGAGACCAGGATGACGTCGGCGAGAGCCTTGGCGGTGCCCGCGGCGACCGCGCCGATGCCCGACTCCGACACGAGCTTGACGTGGATGCGCGCACCCGGGTTCGCCCGCTTCAGGTCGAAGATCAGCTGCTTGAGGTCCTCGATCGAGTAGATGTCGTGGTGCGGGGGCGGTGAGATCAGGCCGACGCCCGCGGTCGCGTGCCGGGTGCGGGCGACCCACGGGTAGACCTTGGTCGGGGGCAGCTGGCCGCCCTCGCCCGGCTTCGCGCCCTGCGCGAGCTTGATCTGGATGTCGTCCGCGTGCGTCAGGTACATGCTCGTCACGCCGAACCGGCCCGAGGCGACCTGCTTGATCGCGCTGCGGCGCTCGGGGTCGAGCAGACGGTCGAGGTCTTCGCCGCCCTCACCGGTGTTCGACTTGGCGCCGAGCCGGTTCATGGCGATCGCGAGCGTCTCGTGCGCCTCCTTCGAGATGGAGCCGTAGCTCATCGCGCCGGTGGAGAACCGCTTCACGATGGACTCGACCGACTCGACCTCGTCGAGCGGCACCGGTGTGCGCGCGCCCGACTTCAGGGCGAACATCCCGCGCAGCGTCATGAGCGACTCGGCCTGGTCGTCGACCAGCTTCGTGTACTCGCGGAAGACGTCGTAGCGACGGGTGCGGGTGGAGTGCTGGAGGCGGAAGACCGTCTCCGGATTGAAGAGGTGCGGGGCGCCGTCGCGGCGCCACTGGTACTCGCCGCCGGTCGCGAGCCGCTCGTGGGCGACGATCGCGCTCTCGGCCGGGTACGCGCTCTCGTGGCGCGACAGGTTCTCCGCCGCGATCACGTCGATCCCCACGCCGCCGAGCTTGCTCGTCGTGCCGGTGAAGTAGCGGTCGACGAACGCCTGGCTGAGGCCGACGGCCTCGAAGGCCTGCGCCGCCGCGTACGACGAGACGGTCGAGATGCCCATCTTCGACATGATCTTGAGCACGCCCTTGCCGAGCGCCTTGATCACGTTCTTGACGGCCTTCTCGGGCGAGACGCCCGCGATGAGGCCGGAGCGGACGAGGTCCTCGCAGGTCTCCATCGCGAGATACGGGTTGATCGCGGAGGCGCCGTAGCCGATGAGGAGGGCCACGTGGTGCACCTCGCGGACGTCGCCCGCCTCGACGATCAGGCCGACCTTCATGCGGTTCTCGGCCCGGATCAGGTGGTGGTGCACGGCCGCGAGCATCAGAAGGGACGGGATGGGCGCCAGGTCCTTGTTCGAGTCGCGGTCGCTCAGCACGATGAACTGGGCGCCGGCCTCGATCGCCTCGTCGACCTCGTCGCACATCTCTGCGAGTCGCCGCTCCATGGCGTCGGTGCCCGCGTCGAAGCGGTAGAGGCCGCGGACCGTCGTCGTGAGCCGGCTGCCCGGGCGCGGGTCCATGTGCTGGATCTTCGCGAGCTCGTCGTTGTCGATGACGGGGAAGTCGAGGACGACCTGGCGTGCATGCTCCGGGCCGGCCGAGAGGAGGTTGCGCTCCGGGCCGAGACCGAGTTTCAGCGAGGTGACGACCTCTTCGCGGATCGAGTCCAGCGGCGGGTTCGTCACCTGGGCGAACTGCTGCGTGAAGTAGTCGAACAGCAGCCGCGGGCGCTGCGAGAGCACCGCGACGGGCGTGTCGGAGCCCATCGCGCCGAGCGGCTCGGCACCGGTGGTCGCCATCGGCTTGAGGAGGATGCGGACCTCCTCCTCCGTGTAGCCGAACGTGCGCTGACGGCGCGTGATGGAGGCCGGGGTGTGCACGATGTGCTCGCGCTCCGGCAGGTCCTTGAGGTTGATGCGACCTTCGTCGAGCCACTCGCCGTACGGCGCGTTCGCGGCGAGCTCCGACTTGATCTCGTCGTCCTCGATGAGACGGCCGGCGACCGTGTCGACCAGGAACATCCGGCCCGGGCGCAGACGGCCCTTGCGCACGACCCGGCTCGGTTCGATGTCGAGCACGCCGATCTCGGAGGCGAGCACCACGAGGCCGTCGTTGGTGACGACGTAGCGGCCGGGGCGCAGCCCGTTGCGGTCGAGCGTCGCGCCGACGACGGAGCCGTCGGTGAAGACGATCGCCGCCGGGCCGTCCCACGGCTCCATGAGCATCGAGTGGTACTCGTAGAAGTCGCGGCGGACGGGGTCGATCTCGGTCTGGTTCTCCCAGGCCTCCGGGACCATCATCATCACCGCGTGCGGCAGCGAGCGGCCGGTGAGCGAGATGAGCTCCACGACCTCGTCGAACGACGCGGAGTCGCTGGCGCCGGGCGTGACGATCGGGAAGACGGGCGACAGGTCGCCGAGCAGCTCGCTCTCGAGCTGCGACTGACGGGCACGCATCCAGTTGCGGTTGCCCTGCACGGTGTTGATCTCGCCGTTGTGGGCGATCATCCGGAACGGCTGCGCCAGCGGCCACGACGGGAACGTGTTCGTCGAGTAACGCGAGTGCACGAGCGCCAGCTTCGAGGCGAACCGCTGGTCGGACAGGTCCGGATAGAAGGGCTCGAGCTGGAGGGTCGTGACCATGCCCTTGTAGACCAGGGTGCGGCTCGACAGCGACGGGAAGTAGAGGTCGAGCTCGCGCTCGGCGCGCTTGCGCAGGAAGAACGTCAGCCGGTCGAGCGCGATCCCGGACAGCGGCTCGCCCGCCTCGTCGGTGCGCGTGGCGGCGACGTAGAGCTGCTCGATCACGGGCATCGCATCCCGGGCGAGCGTTCCCAGCTCGTCGGGGCGCACCGGGACCTCGCGCCAGCCGAGCACCGTCAGATCGTGCTCGGCCGCGATCGCCGCGACCGCGACCTTGATCGCCGCGCGCTCCTCCGCCGAGGTGGGGAGGAAGGCGTTGCCGACCGCGTAGCGGCCGGCGGCCGGCAGCTCGAGGCCGGACACGGCGCGCAGGAACACGTCGGGCACCTGCGTGATGATCCCGGCGCCGTCGCCGGTGCCGGCGTCGGAGCCGATGGCGCCGCGGTGCTCGAGGTTGCGCAGCGCCTGCAGCGCCGCATCGATGATGTCGTGACCGGCGGTGCCGCGCAGGGTCGCGACCATGGCGAGACCGCAGGCGTCCTTCTCGTGGGCGGGGTCGTAGAGACCCTGCTGGGCAGGAAGGGTGCTGAACCGGGTTCGGGGAGGCGTGAACGCCATCTTTCGACCGTCCTCACAGTGTCGTGGATGTGGGGATGTGATGTCGGGGACGCCATCGGCCCTGAGAAGGAGGTGGATCCGCCGCGCTCCCGGGCTGTGTGCGGCCCGGTGGCTCGGTGCGGTCGGTGATGCTTTCGGGATTGCCTCGACAGACGTTACGGGTGGTGCGAGCCGACGGGGTTCAACCGTTCGATGGGCTTGTGGCCTTGGCTCCTGAGGATCCGGCGGGCACCCCGTCGTCCTCGTCGGGGACCTCGTCATCCGAGTCCGTGTCGTCAGAGTCTACCTCAGCATCCGGTCGCACCCATTCACGACCCGGCCGGTACACGCTCGGCTCGAGTCCCGGGTGGCGACGGGTCTGCACGATGAAGATCACGATGCCGAGCACGACGGCGAGGAACGCCGCCCAGACGTTGGTCGGGATGCCGAGGATGTTGAACTCGCTCGGGTCGATGCGGATCGACTCGAGGTAGGAGCGGCCCAGACCGTACCAGATGAGGTACACGGCGAGCGTCTTGCCCCAGCGCAGCTGGAACTTCTTCTCCAGGGCCAGGATGACGATCACGCCGATGACGTTCCAGATGATCTCGTACAGGAACAGCGGCTGGAAGAGGGTGTCGTCGGGCAGGCCGACCGGGATGGCCTTGTTGCCGGCGTCGATCTGCAGACCCCAGGGCAGGTTGGTCGGCAGGCCGAACAGCTCCTGGTTGACGTAGTTGCCGAGACGGCCGATGGCCTGGGCGAGCAGCAGGGCGGGTGCGAGGGCGTCCGCGAACGACCAGAACCGGACTCCGGTGATGCGCGAGGCGATCAGCACGCCGACGGCGCCGCCGATGAGCGAGCCGAAGATGGCGTTGCCGCCCTCCCAGATCGCGAAGATGTTCAGGGGGTTCGCCCCCGCGTAGAAGTAGTCGCCGGGGTGCGTGAACACGTGGTACAGGCGGGCTCCGATGATGCCGAGAACGACGGCCCACAGCGTGAAGTCGAGCACCACGCCCGGTTCGCCGCCGCGCTTGCTGAGTCGGCGCGAGGTCCACAGCACCGCCACGACGATCCCGATGAGGATCATGATCGCGTAGGTCTGAATGCGCCAGTGCCACCCGAACAGATCGATCGGGATGTTCTGCCACTCGGGCCCCGGGCTCGGGATGCTGGCGTACCAGCTGCTCATCGTCGCAAACACCCGAAGACTCACCTTTCGTTCGCATCAGGCCGTCGCGGATCGCCGCGCGGCCTCCATAGTCTAAGACGACGGCGCTACCGCGCCGTGCCACCCGCCAGTTCGGCCGCCGTGCGGGCGACCGCCCCGACCCCGCCGTCGGCGAGTGCCTTCACCAGCGCGGAGCCGACGATCGCGCCGTCCGCGTACTCCAGCACTTCGCGCACCTGGGCGCCCGTCGAGATCCCGACGCCGACGCACGCGCTGGTGGCGCCGGCCTCGCGGAGGCGGCCGATGAGGGTGCGGGCCGCGGCGTCCACGTCGGAACGCGCTCCCGTGATGCCCATCGTCGAGACCGCGTAGACGAAGCCGCGGCTCGCCTCGACGGTCTGGCGCAGGCGCTCGTCGGTGGAGGTCGGCGCCGCGAGGAACACGCGGTCGAGGCCGGCCCGCTCCGATGCGGCCAACCAGGCCTCCCCCTCGTCGGGGATCAGGTCGGGCGTGATCAGTCCCGCTCCCCCGGCGGCCGCGAGGTCGTCGGCGAAGCGGTCGACGCCGTACTGCAGCACCGGGTTCCAGTAGGTCATGACCAGCACGGGGACGTCGGCGCGCTTCGTGATCTCCCGCACGGCGGTGATGCCGTCGCGCAGGCGGAAGCCGTTCGCGAGAGCCTGCTGGGTCGCGGCCTGGATGACGGTGCCGTCCATGACCGGGTCCGAGTACGGCAGGCCGAGCTCGATGATGTCCACGCCGTTCTCGGCGAGGGCGACCGCGGCGTCGATGCTCGTCTCGAGATCGGGGAACCCGGCGGGCAGGTAGCCGATCAGTGCGCCTCCGGCCTCCCGGTTGCGCTGGGCGATGGTGTCGGCGACACGGCTCACGACTGCACGGCTCCTTCGTCGATCAGGCCGAAGTAGCGTCCGGCGGTCTCCATGTCCTTGTCCCCGCGGCCGCTGAGGTTGACCAGCACGATGCCCTCCGGTCCCAGCTCGCGGCCGAGCACGAGCGCGCCGGCGAGGGCGTGCGACGACTCGATCGCCGGGATGATGCCCTCGGTCAGGCTGAGGAGGCGCAGGGCCTCCATCGCGTCGGCGTCCGTCACGGGCCGGTACTCGGCGCGGCCGATGGACGCGAGCCACGAGTGCTCCGGACCCACGCCCGGGTAGTCGAGACCGGCGGAGATCGAGTGCGACTCGATCGTCTGGCCGTCCTCGTCCTGCAGCAGCAGGCTGCGGGCTCCGTGCAGGACGCCGGGGCGCCCCTTCGTGATGGTCGCGGCGTGGCGCGGCGTCTCCGCCCCCTCGCCGCCGGCCTCGAAGCCGACCAGGCGCACGTCCTCGTCGTCCAGGAAGGCGTGGAAGATGCCGATCGCGTTGGAGCCCCCGCCGACGCACGCGGCGACGGCGTCGGGCAGCCGGCCGGTCAGCGCCAGCACCTGCTCGCGGGCCTCCTCGCCGATGATCTTCTGCAGATCGCGGACCATGGCGGGGAACGGGTGCGGGCCGGCGACCGTGCCGAAGATGTAGTTGGTGGTCTCGACATTCGTGACCCAGTCGCGCATGGCGTCGTTGATCGCGTCCTTGAGGGTGCGCGAACCGGTCTTCACCGCGATGACCTCTGCGCCGAGGAGGCGCATGCGGGCGACGTTAAGCGCCTGCCGCTCGGTGTCGACCTCGCCCATGTAGATGGTGCACTCGAGCCCGAAGAGCGCGGCGGCGGTCGCGGTCGCGACGCCGTGCTGGCCCGCGCCGGTCTCGGCGATCACGCGCTTCTTGCCGATGCGCTTGGTGAGGATGGCCTGGCCCAGCACGTTGTTGATCTTGTGCGACCCCGTGTGGTTGAGGTCCTCGCGCTTGAGGATGATGCGCGCGCCGCCCGCGTGTTCCGCGAAGCGCGGGACCTCGGTGATGATCGACGGGCGCCCGGTGTAGCTGCGCTGCAGCTCGTCGAGCTCGGCGTGATACGCGGGGTCGGCCTTCGCCGCCTCCCACGCCGCGGAGAGCTCGTCGAGGGCTGCGACGAGCGACTCGGGCACGAAGCGGCCGCCGAAGTCGCCGAAATAGGGACCGGTCTCGGAACGGAGGGACATCAGACTCCCAGGAACTCGCCGAGCGTGGCGACGGGGTCGCTCGTGACGAGCGCCTCGCCGACGAGCACGACGTCCGCGCCCCCCGCCCGGTAGTGCGCGACGTCGGCCGCCGAGAGGACGGCGGACTCCGCGACGCGGATGGTGCCGGACGGGTACCGGTCGGCCAGGCGGCCGAACAGATCGCGATCCAGCTCGAACGTGGAGAGGTTGCGGGCGTTGACGCCCACGAGCTTCGCGCCGGTGTCGAACGCCCGGCTCAGCTCGTCCTCGGTGTGTGCCTCGACCAGCGGGGTCATGCCCAGCTCGACGATCAGGTCGTGCAGGGAGACCAGGGTCTGCTGGTCGAGTGCGGCGACGATGAGGAGCACGAGGTCGGCGCCCGCGGCGCGCGCTTCGAGGATCTGGTACGGCTCGGCGACGAACTCCTTGCGGAGCACCGGGATCGAGACGGCGGCCCGCACCGACTCGAGGTCGGCGAGCGAGCCGCGGAAGCGGCGCTCCTCGGTCAGGACGCTGATCGCGCTCGCACCGCCGGTCTCGTACGCGGCCGCGAGGGCCGCAGGGTCCGGGATGTCGGCGAGGGCGCCGCGCGACGGGCTGGCGCGCTTGACCTCGGCGATGACCTTGATGCGGTCGGTCGGGGCGAGCGCGGCGAGGGCGTCGAGCGCGGGGGCGCGGTCGAGGGCTGCGGCCTCGACGACGGCGAGCGGACGCTCGGCACGCCGCCGTTCAGCATCCTCGAGCGCGCCGGCGACGAGGTCGGCGAGCACGCGTCAGTGACCCTTCGGGGTGTACTTCGCGCCGCCGACTCCGTAGCCGGCCCGCTTCATGAACCAGCCGACGATGAGACCGATCACGGCGAGGCCGGCCGACGCCCAGACGACGATCGGGGCGTCGAAGAAGAACGCGACGGCACCGATGGCGAAGGCGACCAGCATGATGATCACGGCCGTCCACGCCGCCGGCGAATGACCGTGGCCTGGCTCGACTGACTCGGTGCTCATGGGACTCCTGCACGTCGGGTGCGCGCCGACGGGCACGCACGGGAATGGGAACGGATCAAGTCTAGTGGCTCACCGCGTGGGATCGTCGCCGCGGCTCAGCTCGTCCCAGCTGTCGATCGCCGTGTCGCGATCGAGCACGACGGGTTCGGCGGGGGTGTCGTCCTCCGCGACCGCACGCGCCTCCTCGTCGTCCGTCTCGGGCGCGTCGGAGACTCCGAGCACGGCGGACGCGTCGCGCCCGTCCTCGCCGGCGAACCGCGTCTGATACTTGCGCGAGGAGCCCGGCCACAGGCGCGAGAAGACCACCACGGCCGCGCTCGCCAGGACGATGAGCGCGCCGCCGACGACCGCGAGCCACGGCCAGAACTGCACGTCGACCGCATCGACCAGCTTCCGCACGGACGCATCCCCTGCGACGCCCGTCGCCGCCGTGATGGCGGACGACGACGCGCGCAGGGCATCGCCCAGGGCGCTCCCCGACGAGATCAGCACGGAGACCCCGAGCAGCACGCCGAGCAGCGCGAGCACGATCCGGAAGACCGGTCCGGCGATGGCGAGAGCGGCGGTGAGCGCGAGCCCGGCCAGCGCGAGCGCGGTGAGCGCGGGAGCGGCTGCCGAACCGGCGACGCCGACCGTCGTGGCATGGCTGGCGACATCGGTCAGGTGAACGCTGAACCAGGTCTGCGTCGACGACAGCAGGGTGAACCCGCTCCCGGCGACCAGCGCCAGCAGCGCGACGTACTTGGAGCGACGGTTCACGGGCCGTGCGGCATCCTCCTCCGTCGCGACCTCGTCGGGCTGTTCGTCGGGCTGTACGTCCGCCATGGTGGTCAGCGCCCGCCGTCCGTGTCGCCGGTCACCCGGCGCATCGCGTTCGCCACGGCGACCGCGCGCAGCGGAGCCGCCGCCTTGTTCTGGGACTCCTCGAACTCGTTGCGCGGGATCGAGTCCGCGACCAGGCCGCCGCCCGCCTGCACGCGCGCCACCCCGCCCATGATCGTGGCGGTGCGGATCGCGATGGCGAGATCAGCGTCGCCGGCGAAGTCGAAGTAGCCGATCACTCCCCCGTAGACCCCGCGCTGCGCAGGCTCGAGCTCGTCGATGATCCGCAGCGCCATCGGCTTCGGCGCACCCGACAGCGTCCCCGCCGGGAACGTCGCGCGGAAGACGTCGATCGCCGACGCCTCGGGCAGCAGATCGCCCTCGACCGAGGAGACGATGTGCATGATGTGGCTGAACCGTTCGATGCGCATGAACTCGGTCACCTCGACGGAACCCGCCGCACAGACCTTGAGCAGGTCGTTGCGGGCGAGGTCCACGAGCATGAGGTGCTCGGCGCGCTCCTTGTCGTCGGCGAGGAGCGAGGTCTCGAGGTCGAGGTCCTCTTCGGGCGTGGCGCCACGCTGACGCGAGCCCGCGATGGGATGCGTGAACGCACGCCCGTCCTGGACCTTCACGAGCGCCTCGGGCGACGAGCCGACGATCTGGAAGCGCGCGTCGCCGTCCGGTCCGCCGTCCGGCCGCTCCAGGGAGAGCAGGTACATGTACGGGCTCGGGTTGAGCGCGCGCAGCACGCGGTAGACGTCGATCGCGGACGCCGTGCACTCCAGCTCGAAGCGCTGCGAGATGACGACCTGGAAGATGTCCCCCGCGACGATGCGCTCCTTGGCGACCTCCACCGAGGCGAGGAAGTCCTCCTCGCGCGTGCGGGAGACGGGATGCGCCGCCGTGGCGAGGTCGACCTCCGCCAGCCACGCCTCAGACGGCTGCGCCAGCTCGCGCTGCATGCGGTCGAGGCGCGCCTGCGCGTCGGCCCAGAGCGTCTCGGCCGGCTCCGCGCCGTCGGCGAGGGCGTTGGCGATGAGCTTCACCGTGCCCGACCGGTGGTCGATCACGGCGAGGTCCGCCGCGAAGGCCATGGCCTGGCCCGGGATGTCGTAGTCGGCCGGAGGCTGGTCGGGCAGCCGCTCGATCTGGCGGATGGCCTCCCACCCGATGAAGCCGACCAGCCCGCCCGTCAGGGGCGGGAGGCCGGGGATCCGCGGTGTCTGCCAGCGCGCATGCAGCGCCGCGAGGGCGTCGAGCGGCCGCATGGCGGTCTCCCCGCCCAGGGCGCGTTCGGCCGACAGGCCGTAGTCGAGCCAGCGCACCTCGTCGCCCTGCTGGGTGAGCACCCCGAAGGACGCCGCCCCCACGAACGAGAAGCGCGACCAGATGCCGCCCTGCTCCGCTGATTCGAGGAGGAAGGTGCCCGGTCGCCCCGCGGCGAGCTTGCGGTAGATGCCGACCGGGGTCTCCCCGTCGGCGAACAGCTCGCGCACGACCGGCACGACGTGGTGGCTGCCGACGAGCGCGTCGAAGTCGTCGCGGGTGGTGGAGGCGGCGGAGGTCGCGATCACAGGTCCGACCTCATCTCCGCCGCGTCGGCGGCGCCGTCCCCGACGACCGGCTCGAGCTGGTCGGCGTCGAAGCAGGTGCGCGTGCCGGTGTGGCACGCGGCGCCGATCTGGTCGACCGTCACGAGCAGGGTGTCGCCGTCGCAGTCGAGCGCGGCGGACTTCACGAACTGCACGTGCCCGGACGTGTCGCCCTTGCGCCAGTACTCCTGACGGGAGCGCGACCAGAAGGTCACCCGCCCCTCGGTCATCGTGCGCCGCAACGCCTCGGCGTCCATCCATCCCATCATGAGCACCTCGCGGGTGTCCCACTGCTGGATGATCGCCGGGACGAGCCCGGTCTCGGTGAAGCGGATGCGATCGAGCACCGCGCGCTGGTCGTCGCTCATGAGCGGACCTCCCGTCCTGCCTGGGCCAGAGCCTCCTTGACATCGCCGATCGTCAGCTCGCCCGAGTGGAACACACTCGCGGCGAGGACGGCGTCGGCGCCCGCCTCGATGGCGGGCGCGAAGTCGGCGACAGCGCCCGCTCCGCCCGACGCGATCACCGGGACGCTGCTGATCGCGCGCATCTCGCGGATGAGCTCCAGATCGAAGCCCTCCTTCGTCCCGTCGGCGTCGATCGAGTTGACGAGCAGCTCCCCGGCGCCCAGCTCGATCGCCCGGCGCGCCCAGTCGAGGGCGTCGATCTCGGTCTCCGTCCGGCCGCCGTGCGTCGTCACGACGAAGCCCGACGGGGTCGCCGCCGAGCGCTTCACGTCGAGGGAGAGCACCAGCACCTGCGCGCCGAACCGGTCGGCGATCTCGGCGACCAGCTCCGGGCGCGCGATGGCCGCCGAGTTCACGCCGATCTTGTCCGCCCCGCTGCCGAGCAGCCGGGCGACGTCCTCCGCACTGCGCACGCCGCCGCCGACTGTGAGCGGGATGAAGACCTGCTCGGCGGTCGCCCGCACCACGTCGTAGGTGGTCGAGCGGTCGTCGACCGTCGCCGTCACGTCGAGGAAGGTGAGCTCGTCGGCCCCCTGCTCGTAGTACGTGCGCGCCAGCTCGACCGGGTCGCCCTGGTCGCGCAGGTTCTGGAAGTTGACGCCTTTGACGACGCGGCCGGCGGCCACGTCGAGGCACGGGATGACGCGGACCGCGACGGACATCAGATCCGCGCCGCGTGGATGGAGGTGACCAGGATGGCCCGCGCGCCCAGCTCGTAGAGGTCGTCCATGACGCGATTGGTCTGGTCCTGCTTGATCATGACGCGCACGGCCACCCAGTCGGGCTCGCCGAGCGGCGACACGGTCGGGGACTCGACCCCGGGGGTCAGCGCGACCGCGCGGTCGAGCAGGACCGCGGGCAGGTTGTAGTCGACGAGCACGTACTGGCGTGCGACCATGACCCCCTGGAGGCGGCGCAGCAGCGTCTCGACGCCCTCGGCGGGCGCGGGCGACGAGATGAGCACGGCCTCCGACTGGAGGATCACCGGGCCGAAGATCTCGAGCCCCTGCTTGCGCAGCGTGGACCCGGTCTCGACCACGTCGGCGACCGCGTCGGCGACGCCCAGGCGCACGGCGGACTCCACCGCGCCGTCGAGCTTGATGAGGGCGGCCTCCACACCGCGCTCGGCGAGGAACGCGCCGACCAGGCCCGGGTAGCTGGTCGCCACCCGCTTGCCGTGGAGGTCGGAGAGCTCGCTGAAGCCGCCCGCCGGGGCAGCGAAGCGGAACGTGGAGGCGGCGAAGTCGAGCGACGCGATCTCGCCCGCCGGCGAACCGGAGTCGAGCAGGAGGTCGCGACCGGTGATGCCGACGTCGAGCGCGCCCGAGCCGACGTAGGTGGCGATGTCGCGCGGGCGCAGGTAGAAGAACTCCACCCCGTTGCGCGCGTCGGTGACGATGAGCTCCTTGGGGTCGCGGCGGCCGACGTAGCCCGCCTCGTGGAGCATCTGCGCCGCGGTCTCGGAGAGGGAGCCCTTGTTGGGGACGGCGATCTTCAGCATGTGTGGGTTCTTTCGTGACGTGACGGGTGCGGGAGGCGCCTCACGGCGCGTTCGAGGGCAGCGTCACAGATGTCGGTACACGTCGGCCGGCGTCAGGCCTTTGGCCAGCAGGAGCACCTGGAGGTGGTAGAGCAGCTGCGAGATCTCCTCGGCCGTCTCCTCGTCGGACTGGTACTCGGCGGCCATCCAGACCTCGGCGGCCTCCTCCACGATCTTCTTTCCGATGGCGTGCACGCCCGCATCAAGCTCGCGAACCGTACCGGAACCCTCCGGACGGGTCGCGGCCTTCTCGCTGAGCTCGGCGAAGAGGTCGTCGAAGGTTTTCACCATTACAGCGTAGCGGTCGCGGCGACCCCCGTGCGCCGCCGTCAGTGCGCGTGCGCGGCCACGGCCGCCCGGAGTCCGGCGATCTGCTCCGCGGGCTCGCCGCGGAACACGCTGGAGCCCGCTACGAAGGTGTCGGCTCCGGCCTCGGCGGCGATGACGATGGTCTCGGCGGTCACTCCCCCGTCGACCTGCAGCCAGACGTCGAGCCCGCGCGCCTCGACCGTCTCGCGCAGCGCGCGCAGCTTCGGCATGGTCTCCGGCATGAACGACTGACCTCCGAAGCCCGGCTCCACGGTCATGACGAGCACCTGGTCGAACTCCGGCAGGAGGTCGAGGTACGGCTCCACGGCGGTGCCGGGCTTGAGGGCGATCCCGGCGCGGGCGCCGATCGCGCGCAGCCGCCGGGCGAGGGCGACGGGCTCGGCCGCCGCCTCCGCGTGGAAGGTGACCGAGTAGGCGCCGAGCTCGGCGTATCCCGGGGCCCAGCGGTCCGGGTCGTCGATCATCAGGTGCACGTCGAGGGGGATGGCGCTGACGTCCTGGATGCGCCCCACCATCTGCGGGCCGAAGGTGAGGTTCGGGACGAAGTGGTTGTCCATGACGTCCACGTGGACGAGGTCCGCCGTGGCGATCCGGTCGAGATCGCGCTCGAGGTTGACGAAGTCGGCGGCGAGGATGCTCGGGTTGATGCGGGCCATGCGTCCAGCCTATTCGGCGCGCTTGGCGAGCAGGGCGATGAACATGGCGTCGGTGAGGTGCCGGTGCGGCCACAGCTGCACCATCTCCTGGTCGTCGGCGAGGTCCAGACGCTCGCCGGCGAGACCCTGCACGACGTCTGCCGTGCCGACGGCCTCGAGTTCGGGATGCCGCTCGAGCGCCGCCGCGACGATGCTCCGCGTCTCGGCGATGTGCGGCGAGCACGTGACGTAGGCGAGCAGACCGCCCGGCGCGAGGGCGCCGACGGCGGAATCCAGGAGCCGGGTCTGCAGGGCGCTGAGCTCCGCGACGTCCTTCGGCTCCTTGCGCCAGCGCGCCTCGGGGCGACGACGCAGGGCACCGAGCCCGGTGCAGGGGGCGTCGAGCAGGATCCGGTCGAACGCAGCGGGGTGCTCGTCTCCGACGACCGTGCCGTCCTCCTCCCACACGGGCACCTCGAGCGGCACGGCCGCGAGCGCCTTGCGGACCAGTTCGGCGCGGGCCGGGATCAGTTCGTTGGCGACCAGGTCGGCGCCGCCCGCCAGTGCCTCGGCCGCGAGCAGGGCGGCCTTGCCGCCGGGCCCTGCGCACAGGTCGAGCCACCGTTCGCCCGGCCGTACCGGGCGCGCGCGCGTCAGTGCGAGCGCCGCGAGCTGCGAGCCCTCGTCCTGCACCCGGAGCCGCCCGCCCGACGATTCGACGAGCCCGAGAGGGTCGCCGCCGTCTCCGGTGAAGCCGACGGGCGAGAAGCGGTCCGGACGCGAGCCGGACGGCGCGTCGACCAGCCCGGGGAGCGCGACGAGGTTCACCCGCGGGGCCGCATTGTCGGCGTCCAGCAGGGCTTCCAGCTCGTCCCCGCGGCCCTCCGCGACCAGCGAGCGCCGGAACGCCCGGATCACCCAGGTGGGGTGCGAGGTGAGGGCGGCCAGCCGGTCGTCCTCGTTCTTCGCGTCGGCCGCGACGCGCTCGCGCCACTCCTCGGGGGTGTGCCGACCGATCTCGCGCAGCACGCCGTTCGTGAACCCGGTCGCGGATCGGCTGCCGACCATGCGGGCGAGGGCGACGGACTCGTTGACGGCCGCGTGCGACGGGATGCGGGTGGAGAGCAGCTGATGCGCTCCGAGCCGGAGGACGTCGAGGATGGGTGGGTCGATGCGGTCGACGGGGCGGCCGGCGGCCTGCTCGATCACGCGGTCGTAGTAGCCCTGCATCCGCAGCGTGCCGTAGGTGAGCTCGGTGGCGAGCGCCGCGTCGGCCGTGGAGAGGCGGGCGCGCGCGATGCGACCGGGCAGCAGGAGGTTGGCGTAGGCGTCGGAGTCGCTGACCGCGGCGATGACGTCGTAGGCGACCTGCCGGGCGGGCTGGACGGCGGGCGGAGCGGGGCGGTTCGTCCGGGGGCCGTTCGTGCGGGGGCGGTTCGTGCGGGGGCGGTTCGAATCGGGGCGACGGTCGCTCACGAGAGCACCGCCTCTCCCGCGGCGCCGCGCCACCAGTCGGCGGCCGCCATGGCCCGCTTGCCGGCCGGCTGCACCGTCACGAGCTCGAGCGGGGTCGTCCCCGTGCCGACGAGTACGCGCCGATCGTGCAGCCCGATGCTCCCCGGTGGCAGCGCGCCATCGGCGGCCGGGGCGCGGCGGGCTTCGGCGATCTTGAACCGCTCGCCGTCCAGCAGCGCGAAGGCGCCGGGCTCCGGGGTGACGCCGCGCAGTCGCGCGTAGACCTCGTCGGCCGGGCGGGTGAAGTCGAGGTGGGCGTCGTCGAGCACGAGCTTCGGAGCGAGCGTGGGCACGCCCGCCTGGGGCCGCGCGACGGCGGTGCCGTCCGCGAGGGCATCCACGGTCCCGGCCAGAAGGTCCGCGCCCGAGAGGGACAGCGCCTCCAGGACTTCTCCGGCGGTCTCGTCAGGGCCGATCGGGCGCTGCAGCTCGGAGAAGACGTCCCCGGCGTCGAGGGCGGGCACCAGCTGGAACACTACGGCGCCGGTCTCGGCGTCGCCGGCGATCACCGCGTGCTGCACGGGCGCGGCCCCGCGCCAGCGTGGGAGCAGGGAGAAGTGGAGGTTGATCCAGCCCAGCCGGGGAAGGGACAGCAGCGGCTCCCGCACCAGGCCGCCGTACGCGACGATGACGCCGAGATCCGGCGCCAGCGCTGCGACCCGCTCGGTGACCTCGTCGCCCAGGCGGTTCGCCTTTATCGTGGGGAATCCGAGCTCCTGCGCGGCACCGGCCACCGGCGACGGCGTGAGCACGCGCTTGCGACCGAGCGGGGCGTCCTCCCGGGTGATCACCGCCGCGATGTCGTGCCGTGCCGCCAGGGCACGCAGCGAAGGGAGGGCGACGGCAGGGGTGCCGGCGAAGACGAGGCGCATGCGAAGGTTCTTCCGGAGGGTGGGCGGAGCGGGTGGACCGCCGTCGAGTCTACCCGCGACCGTCGGAGGATCCCGGGTCGTCAGAGGATCTCGGGGTCGTCGAACCGGACCCGGAGCGTCGGCGCCGGCCGGAAGCCGCCCCGGCCCGCGGGAGCCTTACGACGCCTGGTCGCGTTGCGCACGACCGACGCGCGCACGGCCGCCGCGACCTCGGCGCCCCGCGCGTACTCGAAGCGCAGGATCCCGCGCACGAGCCGGTCGTCCACGGCCGCCGGCCCGAGCACATCGATCAGCAGGTCGGGGTCGACGGCACCGATCACCCCCTGGACCGCCTCCGCCGTCCCCGTCACCGACGCGAGCCGGACCGCGGGCGGGAACCTCAGCTCGCGCCGATCGGCGAGCTCCGCCCGGGCGAAATCGACCAGCCGACCGGTGGCGAACGCACGCGCGAGCGGACCGGACACCCCGACTAGCACCGTGGGAGCGCCCGCGGCAGCCAGCGTCGCGGCGCTCGACCACCAGCGCAGGCAGTCCTCCGCGACGTGCAGCGTCTCCCGGGCGAGCATCCGCTCGCCGTCGAGGAGCAGCACGGCCTGGTAGCCGCCTTCGGCGATCGGCTCGGCCCCCCGGGTCGCCACGACGAGGGCCGGCGCTGAACCGATCCGCTGCACCGGGTGCTCGCCGTCCGCCAGGACGACACGGACGCCGGGGAACGCCCGCCCCAGCTCCTCCGCCGTCCGTCCCGAGCCGAGGCTGACCATCCGGAACCGGCGGCCCTCGCAGCGCTCGCACTGCCACTCGGTCGCCAGGGCTCCGCACCACCCGCACGACGGCGTCGCGCCCGCATGCGTCTGCCCCAGCGGACCTTCGCAGCGGTTGCACCGGGCGGCCTGACCGCAGCTGACGCACGCCAGTTGCGGCACGTAGCCGGGACGGCCGACCTGCACCAGTACCGGCCCGGCGGGCCGGCCGCTCTCCCCCGTCAGCGCCTCCCGGGCGGAGCGCCAGGCGAGCGAGGGGATGCGGGCGGCCCGGGCGGCGTCCTCCGTGGCCTGCTGGTTCGCCGTCAGCACGACCTTCGGCGACACCGAGCGTTCGGGTGCGACGTCGCGGAGCCAGCCGAGCTCGACGAGTCGCTGGGTCTCGACGCTGCGCACCAGCCCCGAGAGCACGAGCGCGCAGCCTTCGAGCTCCTGCCGCACCAGTGCAGCGTCGCGAGTGTGGACGTACGGGCTCAGCGGCTCGGCGTGGAGCGGATCGCTGTCCTCCCAGACCACGATCAGCCCCAAGCGCTCGGCGGGCGCGTAGACCACCGAGCGGTTGCCGATCACGATCCGCGGACCGCCGAGGGCGGAGAGGAACGACCGGTACCGGTCGGCATTGGCCTGCGACGCGTCGGCACGTACGACCGCCTCCGCCGGGGCGATCGCTCCGAGCGCCGCCGCGAGCTGCTCGAGGTCGCGATGGTCCGGGACGGCGACGATCGCCGTGCGCCCACCAGCCCAGCACGCGGCGGCGAGGGTGGCGAGGGTGACGGCCCACTCGCCGACCCACGTGCCGTCCGGCAACGGGCTGAGGCGCGGGATGGCCTGCAGCGCGAGACGCTCGTCCCGCGCGACCGCGGCCTCCAGCACTCCGTCTCCGTAGCCCCGGACAGCGAGGGCCGGCGGCCGGGGCGCCGGTGTGCGCTCGTCGTCGGAGAGCGCGAGCCAGGCCTTCTCTGCACGCACCATGCGCGACGGCACCGCGAGACGGAGGATGTCGCTCGCCGTCCCGGCGCTCCGGTCCGCGAGTCTGCGCGCGAGAGCCCAGACACCGGGGGTCAGCACCGGGACCGGCGAGACGACCGTCTCGATCGGGCTCAGCGTCCCCTCGTATCCCTCTGCGGGGTCGGCGAGTTCGACGAGGTATCCGTCGGCGATGCGTCCGGCCGTCCGCAACGGAACCCGCACCCGTACCCCCGGGACGGCGTCCGCGGCGAGCTCGTCGGGAACGGCGTAGTCGAAGAAGTGATCAAGTTGCGGGAGCGGTGAGTCCAGGACGACGCGGGCGATCCGGCCGGCCGCCGCCACCGTTACAGCCCCGCGGCCGACCGCAGGTCGTCGACGCGGTCGAGCCGCTCCCAGGTGAAGTCGGGGAGCTCGCGGCCGAAGTGACCGTACGTCGCCGTCTGCGCGTAGATGGGCCGCAGCAGGTCCAGGTCGCGGATGATCGCGGCCGGGCGCAGGTCGAAGACCTCGCGGATCGCGGCGATGATGCGGTCGTCGGGCACGGTTCCCGTGCCGAAGGTCTCGACGTAGAGCCCGACCGGCGCCGCCTTGCCGATCGCGTAGGCGATCTGGAGTTCGAGTCGGTCGGCGAGCCCGGCCGCCACGGCGTTCTTCGCCGCCCAGCGCATCGCATAGGCCGCCGAACGGTCGACCTTCGACGGGTCCTTGCCCGAGAAGGCCCCGCCGCCGTGACGGCTCGCTCCGCCGTAGGTGTCGACGATGATCTTTCGACCGGTGAGCCCGGCGTCGCCCTTCGGACCGCCGATCTCGAACCGGCCGGTCGGGTTGATGAGCGTGCGGATGTGCGAGGTCTCGAGCCCCGCCGCGTGCAGGACCGGCGCGATGACCTCCTCGATCACCTCGGCCTGCAGCTGCTCGTTCGACACCGACGGCGCGTGCTGCGTCGAGAGGACGACGGTCTGCACCGACTTCGGCACGATGCCCTCGTACCCGACGGTGACCTGGGTCTTGCCGTCCGGACGCAGGTAGTCGAGGGTCCCGTCCTTGCGGACCGCGGCCAGTCGCTCGGAGAGACGGTGCGCCAGCCAGATCGGGAGGGGCATGTACTGCGGGGTCTCCGTCGTCGCGTACCCGAACATGATGCCCTGGTCGCCGGCGCCCTGGCGATCGAGGTCGTCCTCGCTCTGCTCGGAGCGCGTCTCGAGCGCGTTGTCGACGCCCTGGGCGATGTCCGGCGACTGCGCGCCGATCGAGACCGAGACGCCGCACTGCGTGCCGTCGAAGCTGACGTCGGACGAGTCGTAGCCGATCTCGACCAGCTTGTCGCGCACGAGTGCCGGGATCTCGACGTAGCCGCGGGTGGACACCTCGCCGGCGACGTGCACCAGGCCGGTGGTGACCAGCGTCTCGACCGCGACACGGCTGTTCGGGTCGACGGTGAGCAGCGCGTCGAGGATGCTGTCGGAGATCTGGTCGCAGATCTTGTCCGGGTGTCCCTCGGTGACCGACTCGGACGTGAAAAGGCGCAGATCTGCCATTGTTCTCCTAGGGTCCAGCGGGGGCGTCGCGACAGGCGTCAGGCGATGACGTCGAGGATACGATCGGCCACCGACAGCTTCGTGCCCGAGGCCTCCATCACTATATCTCCGCCCTTCCGCAGGACGACGACCTCATTGCTCTCCGTTGCGAAGCCCTGTGTCCAGCCCACCTGGTTGAGCACGAGGAAGTCGCAGCCCTTCGCGGCGAGCTTGCCGCGGCCGAGCTCGATCAGGGCGGACGGGTCGGGTTCGGTCTCGGCGGCGAAGCCGACCAGGACCTGGCCCTCGCGCGCGCCCTCCGCCAGCCCGGCGAGGATGTCGGGGTTCGCGACGAGCTCCAGGGTGAGCGTCTCCCCCGCCTCCGACTTCTTGATCTTCGCGTCGCGCGTCTGTGCCGGGCGGTAGTCCGCGACGGCCGCCGTCATGACGACGATGTCCGCCGAGCGTGCGGCCGCGACGACCGCCTCCTGCAACTCGAGCGCGGTCTGCACCTCGACCAGCTCCACGCCCTCCGGCGGGTCCACCTCGAGGTGCGCGGCGATCAGGACGACCTCGGCGCCACGGGCCAGAGCCGCACTCGCGAGCGCGACGCCCTGGCGCCCGCTGGAACGGTTGCCGAGGAAGCGCACCGGGTCGAGGGGTTCGCGCGTGCCGCCCGCGGTGATGACCACGCGGCGTCCGGCCAGGTCGACCCCGCCCCGAGGCAGGCGCGCGGCCTCGTTGGCGCGGCGGCGCTCGGAGAGCACCACCACGTCGGCCACGGGCTCAGGGGCGGGAGCAGCGGCCGGCCGCGGCGACACACCCGCTGCTCGCAGTGCGGCGCGGGCGATGACCTCGGGCTCCTCCATCCGGCCCGGGCCCGAGTCGGCTCCGGTCAGCTGACCGCTCGCCGGACCGACGATCGTGACGCCACGGGCGCGCAAGGTCGCGATGTTCGCGACCGTCGCAGCGTTGCGCCACATCTCGGTGTGCATCGCCGGGGCGATGACGAGCGGGGCGGTGGAGGCCAGGACGGTGTTGCCGAGGAGGTCGTCGGCGATGCCTGCGGCGAGCTTCGCGATGGAGTTCGCGGTCGCCGGGGCGATCACGATCAGGTCGGCGGACTGCCCGATGGCGACATGCCGCACCTCGGCGACGCCCTCGTAGAGGTCGGTGGCGACCGGGTTGCGGCTGATCGCCTCGAGCGTCGGCCGTCCCACGAAACGCAGCGCGGCCTCCGTCGCGACGACGTGCACCGAGTGCCCGTCGAGGACGAGCGCCCGGATGACGCCCACCGCCTTGTACGCGGCGATGCCTCCGGTCACTCCGACGACGATGGTCAAACGTGCGCTCACGGCGCCACCCCCTCAACGGCAGAGTCCTGCTGCGGCCGGGCCGTGCCCGGCGATGTCGTTGCTCTGTTACTCGGCGATCGGCTTGACGACGAGCTTGTCCTCGTTGATCTCGTGCATCGCGACCGACAGCGGCTTGTCGTCGACGGACGAGTCGACCAGCGGGCCGACGTTGTCGAACAGGCTGCCCTCGTGCAGGTCGGCGTAGTAGTCGTTGATCTGGCGGGCGCGCTTCGACGCGAAGATCACGAGGGCGTACTTCGACTCCACCTTCGCGAGCAGGTCGTCGATGGGCGGGTCGATGATGCCGTTGTTGCTGGTTGCCATGCGGAGGGACTCCTTCAGCTGTTCTGTGGGAAGGCCGTGGTCGGCCCGGGTCGTTCTGGGCGGTCGACGTGAGGCGACCGGCGCCGGGTGCGGCGCGACGAGAGCGGTCTACGGACGAGACGGCGCCGCGCGGACCTTCATCAAGTCTACGACCTCGCGGGCGGCCTCGGCGACGTCGTGGTTCACGACGCGGTGATCGAACTCGTCCTGGGCGGCCAATTCGACCTTCGCGGTCTCCAGACGGCGCGCCTGTTCGGCGGAGTCCTCGGTGCCGCGGCCGATCAGCCGGCGCACCAGTTCCTCCCAGGTCGGCGGCAGGAGGAAGATCAGCCGGGCCTCCGGCATGCTCTCCCGCACGCTGCGCGCGCCCTGCAGGTCGATCTCGAGCAGCACGCTCCGTCCGGCGTCCAGCGCCTTCTCGATCGGGCCGCGCGGGGTGCCGTACCGATAGGCGTTGTGCACGGTCGCGTACTCGAGGAGCTCGCCCTCCTCGATCATCCGGTCGAACTCCTCGTCGTCCACGAAGTAGTAGTTCACCCCGTCGACCTCGCCCGGGCGCGGCGCGCGGGTCGTGGCCGAGACGGAGAGGAGCACGTCCGGGTAGTTCTCGCGGATGTACGTCGAGACCGTGCCCTTGCCGACCGCCGTCGGGCCGGCCAGCACGACGAGCTGGTTGCGCTGGCGCCCGGCCTTGTTCTCGCGCTCGATGAGGAAGTCGCGCAGGCGCAGACGCTGGTGCCGCCCGAGGCCGCCCAGGCGCTTGGCGGGCGAGATGCCCAGCGCGGAGAGGGCCTCCTGCATCTTGGTGGTCCCGATCGCGGGCACGCTGAGCAGGAACTCGGTCACGCGCAGGCGCCCTTCGACGCCGTCGGGCTGCGCGGTCGCGTGATCGAGCACCGTGAGAGGCGACACCTCGCGCGATGCGATCGACCGCTTCACCGCGGCGCGCGCACGGCGGGCGGCGACGGCGGCCTGCGAGGCGGCGAGGCGGTCCACCTCGGGCGGCGCCGGGCGGCGGGAGACGGACTCAGCCATGGCTGACGCGCACCTCCTGGGCACGGCGCGACACGGCATCGGCGAGGCCGCCCGGACCGGCGGCCAGCAGGCCGCGCGACTCGCTCACGATCACGCCGGGCGCGAACGCTCCGAACAGGCGCGGCGCGTCCTCGACGCGGGCTCCCTGATGGCCGAACCCCGGCGCCAGGACGGGGACGGCGGGGGCGGAAGGGGCATCGACCGTGTCGATGCCGTAGGCCGCGAGGTCGACGGTCGCGCCGAGCACGAGCCCGACGGTGCCGTAGGCGTGCTCCGGCTGCTGCTGGTTGAACGCGTGCACGTCTTCGATGATCGCACGGGCGACGGTCATCCCCGCATGCCCGCCGGAGGCGACGACCGCCTGCTGCAGGGAGGCGGCCTCGGGATTCGACGTCGCCGCGAGCACGAACAGGCCCTTGCCGTGCTGCTCGGCGAGCCGCATCGGATCGGCGAGCGACCCGACTCCCTGGAAGGCGGAGACGGTCAGCGCGTCGGCCTCCAACGGAGATCCGGGAGTGAGCCACGAGTCCGCGTACGCGGTCACGCTGGTGCCGATGTCGCCGCGCTTGGCGTCGGCGATCACCAGCAGGCCCGCTGCGCGTGCCGCGGCGATCACCTCCTCCAGAGCCGCGTAGCCCGCGGAGCCGTACCGCTCGAAGAACGCCACCTGCGGCTTGACCAGCCCGGCCCGGCCCGCCGCGGCCTCGACCGCGATCAGGCCGAACTCGCGCACGCCCGCGGCCGAGGCCGGCAGGCCCCAGTCGGCGAGCAGGTGCGCGTGCGGGTCGATGCCGACGCAGAGGCGCCCGCGTTCGGCGAACGCCTCCGCGAGGCGATCGCCGAACGCTGCGACGGCTCCGCTCATGCGCGCGACGCCCGCTGGAGGGCGTACTCCTGCAGCGACGTCACCTCGAAGCCCTCGCGCACCGCGTCGAGCGAGGCCACGGCCGCGCTCAGCTCGGCGATCGTCGTGAACAGCGGCTTGTCCCCCGCGACGGCCGCCGCACGGATCTCGTAGCCGTCGGCGCGGGTGGTGCCGCCGCTCGGGGTGTTGATGACGACGTCCACCTCGTTGCGCGTGATCAGGTCGACGATCGAGTCGTCCTGCGATTCGCTGTACTTGCGGACGACGCTCGCGGCGATCCCGTTGCGGTTCAGCACCTCCGCCGTTCCCTCGGTCGCGAGGATCTCGTAGCCGAGCTGCTTCAGCCGCAGGACGGGCAGGACGATGGCGCGCTTGTCGCGGTCGGAGACCGAGACGAAGACCGTGCCGGTCAGCGGCATCCCGCCGTAGGCCGCCGCCTGGCTCTTCGCGAACGCGGTCGGGAAGTCCTTGTCGATGCCCATGACCTCGCCGGTCGAGCGCATCTCCGGGCCGAGCACGGAGTCGACGATCTTGCCCTCGCGGGTGCGGAAGCGCTTGAACGGAAGCACCGCCTCCTTCACGGCCACCGGCGAGTCCATCGGGATGACCGAGCCGTCCTGCTCCGGGAGCAGACCTTCTGCGACCAGCCCGTCGACCGTGGCGCCGACCATGATGCGCGACGCCGCCTTGGCCAGCGGGATGCCCAGCGCCTTCGACACGAACGGTACGGTGCGCGACGCGCGCGGGTTCGCCTCCAGCACGTAGAGGACCCCGGCGCCGATCGCGAACTGCACGTTCAGCAGGCCGCGCACGCCGATGCCCTCGGCGATCTTGAGGGTCGCCTCGCGGACGCGGTCGATCTCCCGGCGCCCCAGCGTGATCGGAGGGAGGGTGCAGCTCGAGTCGCCGGAGTGGATGCCGGCCTCCTCGATGTGCTCCATGACGCCGCCGATGTAGAGGCGCTCCCCGTCGTACAGCGCGTCGACGTCGATCTCGATCGCGTCGTCGAGGAAGCGGTCGACCAGCAGCGGGTGGGACGGGCCCACGATCCCCTGCCCGGCGACCCGCTCGAAGTAGTCGGCCAGCGACGGGGTGTCGTAGACGATCTCCATCCCGCGGCCGCCCAGGACGAAGCTGGGGCGGACCAGCACCGGGTACCCGATCTGCTCGGCCGCCTGGGCCGCGCTCGGGAAGTCGACCGCGGTGCCGTTGCGCGGGGCGAGCAGGCCGGCGTTGTCGAGGATCTCGGCGAACAGTCCGCGCTCCTCCGCCAAGTCGATCGCCTCCGGCGTGGTGCCGAGGATCGGCACGCCCGCCGCTTCCAGGCCCTTCGCGAGGCCGAGGGCGGTCTGGCCGCCGAGCTGCACGACGACGCCGACGAGCTCGCCGGACTGCGACTCGGCGTGGATGACCTCGAGCACGTCTTCGAGCGTCAGCGGCTCGAAGTACAGACGGTCGCTCGTGTCGTAGTCGGTCGAGACCGTCTCGGGGTTGCAGTTGATCATGATCGTCTCGAACCCGGCGTCGTGCAGCGCGAAGGACGCGTGCACGCAGGAGTAGTCGAACTCGACGCCCTGGCCGATGCGGTTCGGGCCGGAGCCCAGGATGACGACCTTGCGCTTGTCGCTCGGGGCCACCTCGGTCTCCAGGTCGTAGCTGGAGTAGTGGTAGGGCGTCAGCGCCGGGAACTCGCCGGCGCAGGTGTCGACCGTCTTGTAGACCGGGCGGACGCCGAGGATGTGCCGGACCTCCCGCACATCCGCCTCGCCGAACCCGCGGAGCTCGCCGATCTGCGCGTCGGAGAACCCGTGGTCCTTGGCGTAGCGCAGCGTGTCGGTGTCGAGGGTGTCCGCGTCGCGGATCTGCTCGGCGACCTCGTTGATCAGCACGATCTGGTCGATGAACCAGGGGTCGATCTTGGTCGACTCGAAGACCTGCTCCGGCGTGGCGCCGAGGCGCAGCGCCTGCTGCACGTCGACGATGCGGCCGTCGGTGGGCGTCCGGATGGACTCCAGCAGCTCCTCCACCGTGCGGGTCTGAGCGCCCCAGTGGAACGACGAACCGCGCTTCTCGAGCGAGCGGAGCGCCTTCTGCAGAGCCGACGAGAAGCTGCGGCCGATCGCCATCGCCTCGCCCACCGACTTCATGGTGGTGGTGAGCGTGGGGTCGGCGGCCGGGAACTTCTCGAACGCGAACCGCGGCACCTTCACCACGACGTAGTCGAGGGTGGGCTCGAAGCTCGCCGGGGTGACGCCGGTGATGTCGTTCGGGATCTCGTCCAGGCGGTAGCCGATCGCGAGCTTCGCCGCGATCTTCGCGATCGGGAAGCCGGTCGCCTTCGAGGCGAGAGCCGACGAGCGCGAGACGCGGGGGTTCATCTCGATGACGATGATGCGCCCGTTCTCCGGGTCGACGGCGAACTGGATGTTGCAGCCGCCGGTGTCGACGCCCACCGCGCGGATGATGTCGATGCCGATGTCGCGCAGCTTCTGGTACTCGCGGTCCGTGAGCGTGAGCGCCGGGGCCACGGTGATCGAGTCGCCGGTGTGCACGCCGACCGGGTCGACGTTCTCGATCGAGCAGACGACGACGGTGTTGTCGGAGGTGTCGCGCATGAGCTCGAGCTCGTACTCCTTCCAGCCGAGGATCGACTCCTCGAGGAGCACCTCGCTGGTGGGGCTCTGGTGGATGCCGTCGCCGACGATGCGGCGCAGCTCGTCCGGCGTGTACGCGAAGCCCGAGCCGAGCCCGCCCATCGTGAACGACGGACGGACGACGAGCGGGTAGCCGAGGTCCTCGGCGAACTCGAGCGCCTCCTCCACCGTGTGCGCGATGTGGGAGCGCGCGACCTCGGCGCCGGCCTCGATGACCAGCTCCTTGAAGATCTGGCGGTCCTCGCCCTTCTGGATCGCCTCGAACTTTGCGCCGATGAGTTCCACGCCGTACTTCTCGAGGATGCCGTGCTCGTGCAGCTGCATGGCCGCGTTGAGCGCGGTCTGGCCGCCGAGGGTCGGAAGGATGGCGTCCGGCTTCTCCTTGGCGATGATGGTCTCGATGACCTGCCAGGTGATCGGCTCGATGTACGTGGCGTCCGCGAAGTCGGGATCGGTCATGATCGTGGCCGGGTTCGAGTTCACCAGGATGACGCGGACGCCCTCCTGCTTGAGCACACGGCACGCCTGCGTGCCGGAGTAGTCGAACTCGCAGGCCTGCCCGATCACGATCGGGCCGGAGCCGATGACCAGGACGGATGAGATGTCGGTGCGCTTGGGCATCAGGCGCCGGCCTCCTTGGTGGGCTCAGCGTCGGTGGTCTCGCGACCGGTGATCATGCTGAGGAAGCGGTCGAAGAGGTAGTTGGCGTCGTGCGGTCCGGCCGCCGCCTCGGGGTGGTACTGCACGCTGAAGGCGTTCAGGTCGAGGCAGTTGAGCCCCTCCACCACGTTGTCGTTGAGGCTGAAGTGGCTGACCTCGACGCGGCCGAAACCGGCCGGGGAGTCGAACTCGGCGTCGATCGGCGCCTTCACGGCGAAGCCGTGGTTCTGCGCGGTGATCTCGACGCGGCCCGTGCGCTTGTCGAGCACGGGCTGGTTGATCCCGCGGTGGCCGAACGGGAGCTTGTAGGTCGAGAGCCCGAGGGCGCGACCCAGGAGCTGGTTGCCGAAGCAGATGCCGAAATACGGCAGCCCGGCGCGCAGGGTCTCCTGGAGGAGCGCCACATGACGGTCGGAGGCCTGGGGGTCGCCGGGGCCGTTGGAGAAGAACAGCGCCGAGACGCCGAGGTCGAGCACATCCTGCGCCGACACCTGCTGCGGGAGGACGTGGACGTCGAGCCCGCGCCCGGCGAGGTTCTCGAGGGTCGACTTCTTGACGCCCAGATCGAGCACGGCGACCGAGCCGACCTTCTCGCCCACGGCGGGCAGCGTGTACGGCTCGACCGTGGACACCTCCGCCGACAGGTTGCGTCCGCTCATCGCCGCCCCGCTGCGCACCAGCTCCAGCTGCTCGCTGTCGGAGAGCTCGAAGTCGGCGCCGGAGAAGATGCCGGAGCGCATCGCACCGGCAGAGCGGATGTGGCGCGTCACCGCGCGGGTGTCGATGCCGCTGATGCCGACGACGCCCTGGGCGACCAGGTCGTCGTCGAGGCTGCGCTGGGCGCGGTAGTTGGACACGATCCGGCTGGGCTCGCGCACCACGTAACCGGAGACCCAGATCTGGCGGGACTCCATGTCCTCGTCGTTGGTGCCCGTGTTGCCGATGTGGGGTGCCGTCATGAGGACGATCTGCCCCGCATACGACGGGTCCGTCAAGGTCTCCTGGTAGCCGGTCATGCCGGTCGAGAAGACCGCCTCGCCCAGCGTCCGGCCCACGGCCCCGTAGGCCCGGCCCACATACCGCTTCCCGTCTTCGAGGACGAGCACCGCCCGTCCTGCTGTCACGTCGCCTGCGGCCACGTCACACCTCCTGATCTTCCGGGCCCTCGGGGCCCGTCGTGCTCCCCGTCGGCGTCGCGCCGGGGAGGATGTTCTGAATGGCCGCGGTCACCGCGTCGCGGCCGGCCGGGTCGACGACCCGGAAGTAGCTGTCGGCGGGGACCCCGCCGCTGGTGGTCCAGCCGAACCGGAGCAGTCCGTCGCGCTCGACCACCCGGTCGATCGTGAAGGTGGCCGCGCCGACGCCGGTGAGCGTCGAGGCGGGCACGAAGACGGGAGGCTCCCCGGCGACACGGATCGAGACCCCCTCGGGCGAGACGCTGAGCGACCCCTTCCCGCGGTAGGCCAGACCGGGCAGGACGAGCCGCTCGAGCTGCTCCCCCGCCTTCGTCGTCGCGACGTACAGCACATCGGCCGCGGCGATCGGCGCGCCGAGCTGGGCGGGGACCGGGTGGCCGCCGCCCGCGGACGCGTCGCGCCGCCCCCGTCGTCGCCAGCCCCACAGCGCGAGCAGCAGGACCAGGACGATCACGATCGCGACGCCCAGGGTCGGCAGGAACTTATCCACGGGCGGCCTCCAGATCGACGACCGCGCCATCGAGCACGGTCGCGTAGCCCCGGTGGAACGTCGCGACGACGCGCCCCGGGAGGGTCATCGACAGGTAGGGCGAGTTCACGCCCTTCCCGGCGAGGTCACCGGTCGCGAACGAGCGCGACGCGGTCGGGTCGTAGAGGAACAGCTCCGCGGGCGCGCCCGCCTCGATCGGCGTGCCGTGCCCGGCGAGGCGCCCGATGCGGGCCGGGGTGGCCGAGAGTACGCGTGCGACGTCGGCCCAGTCGAGCAGTCCGGTGTCCACGACCGACGCGTGCACGACGGACAGGGCGGACTCGAGCCCGACCATGCCGAACGCGGCGGCGTCCCACTCGCAGTCCTTCGACTCGACCGGGTGCGGCGCGTGGTCCGTCGCGACGATGTCGATCGTGCCGTCCGCGAGCCCGGCGCGCAGCGCCTCCACGTCCTCCGCGCGTCGCAGCGGCGGGTTCACCTTGAAGCGTGCGTCGTAGCCGGCCGCCAGATCCTCGGTCAGGAGGAGGTGATGCGGCGTGACCTCGGCGGTGACGTCGATCCCGCGGGCCTTCGCCCAGCGGATCACGTCGACCGAGCCGGCCGTCGAGACGTGACACACGTGCAGGCGCGAGCCGACGTGCTCCGCCAGCAGGACGTCGCGGGCGATGATCGACTCCTCGGCGACGGCGGGCCAGCCGGCCAGGCCGAGCTCGCCCGAGAGCGCCCCCTCGTTCATCTGCGCGCCGACGGTCAGCCGGGGCTCCTGCGCGTGCTGCGCGATCACGCCGTCGAAGGCCTTCACATACTCCAGGGCCCGGCGCATGAGCAGCGGGTCGGACACGCACTTGCCGTCGTCGGAGAAGACGCGGACCCGGGCGCGGGAGTCGGCCATGGCGCCGAGCTCGGCGAGCCGCTCGCCCTCGAGCCCGACGGTCACGGCGCCGATGGGGCGCACGGTCGCGTACCCCGCGGCCTCCCCCAGGCTCAGGACCTGCTCGACCACACCGGCGGTGTCGGCCACCGGTGAGGTGTTCGCCATCGCGAAGACGGCGGTGAAACCGCCCGCGGCCGCAGCGCGCGTGCCGGTCAGGACCGTCTCGCTCTGCTCGTAGCCGGGCTCGCGCAGGTGGGTGTGGAGGTCGACGAGGCCCGGCAGCGCCAGGAGCCCGTCGGCGTCGATCCGCGACGCGCCCGCGGCGGACAGGCCGGAGCCCACCTCCGCGATGCGGCCGTCGTCGATCAGGAGGTCGGCACGCGTGCCGTCGGCGAGCGTCGCGCCCGCGATCACATACTTCTCGGCCAGTTTCTCGTCCATCGTCGTCTTATGCCTCACGCTCTCCACCGGACAGCAGGAGGTAGAGCGCCGCCATCCGCACGGACACGCCGTTCGCCACCTGCTCCCTGACTGTCGAGCGGGGCGAGTCCGCCGCGGCGGCGGAGATCTCCAGCCCTCGGTTCATCGGGCCCGGGTGCATCACAATGCTATCGGTGCGCAGCCTCCCGAGCCGTTCGTCGTCCAGCCCCCAGCGCCGGGAGTACTCGCGCGGGTTCGGGAAGAACGCCGCGTTCATGCGCTCGCCCTGGATGCGCAGCATCATGACGACGTCGGGATCCGCATCGATCGCGGCATCCAGGTCGTACCCGATGGAGGCCGGCCAGCCCGAGACGTCGACGGGCAGCAGGGTCGGCGGGGCGACCAGGGTCACCTCGGCGCCGAGCGTGCGCAGCAGCCAGACGTTGGATCGTGCGACGCGCGAGTGCAGGATGTCGCCGACGATCGTCACCGTGACACCGTCGAGGTCGCGACCGCGGGACGCCGTCCCGTGGAGGCGCCGCCGCATGGTGAACGCATCGAGCAGGGCCTGGGTGGGGTGCTCGTGCGTCCCGTCCCCCGCGTTGACGATCCCCGCATCGATCCACCCGCTCGTCGCGAGGGTCTGCGGGGCGCCGGAGGAGCCGTGCCGCACGACGACCGCGTCCGCGCCCATCGCCGCGAGCGTCTGCGCGGTGTCCTTCAGGCTCTCGCCCTTCGAGACGCTCGAGCCCTTGGCGGAGAAGTTGATGACGTCGGCCGAGAGGCGCTTGGCGGCCGCCTCGAACGAGATGCGCGTGCGGGTCGAGTCCTCGAAGAACAGGTTCACGACCGTCTTGCCGCGCAGCGTCGGGAGCTTCTTGACCTCGCGCTCCTGCACGTCGGCCATGTCCTCGGCGACGTCGAGCAGCCGGATGGCCTCGTCGCGCGACAGGGTCTTGGTCGAGAGGAGGTGCCTCATGCGCCGGCCTCCGCCTCATCCTCGGGCGACTCGATGGTCACCGATTCCTCGCCGTCGACACCGGCCAGGCGTACGTAGATGCGCTCCGACGCCGCGGACGGCAGGTTCTTGCCGACGTAGTCCGCACGGATCGGCAGCTCTCGGTGGCCGCGGTCCACCAGCACGGCCAGCCGCACGGCCCGGGGACGCCCCAGGTCGTTGAGGGCGTCGAGCGCCGCGCGGATCGTCCGGCCCGAGAAGAGCACGTCGTCCACGAGCACGACCGTCTTGCCGTCGATGGGCCCGGGAAGCGAGGTGGGCTGCGGCGTCCGGATCGGATTGCGCGCCAGATCGTCGCGGTACATCGTCACATCGAGTGCGCCGACGATGTCGGCGGGCGACGAGACGGCCTGCGGTTCGATGCGCTGGATGGTGTCGGCGATCCTCCGGGCCAGTTCGACGCCGCGGGTCGGGATCCCCAGGATCACCAGATCGTTCGTTCCCCGGTTGGACTCCAGGATCTCGTGCGAGATCCGGGTCAACGCCCGGGCGATGTCAGCCTGTTGCAGCACGGTGCGCGCTGTCATGCCGACCTCCTTCCCCGCCTCACAGGACGGCTCATTAAAGGATGTCTACCGAGAGCCGAGCATAGCAGCCCGGCCTGCGTCACTTGTCGTTCAGGAACTTCTGGAACGCGTCCGCGTCGCTGATGCTCCCGGTGTACTGCTTGCCGTCCACGAGAACGGTCGGGGTGCCCTCGATCTTGTCGAGCACCTTCTTCCCGTCGACCTCGATCGGCCCGCTCTGCGAGTGCGCCGTGTTCGCCTGCGCCCACGCCTGGTACGGGCCGCTGCGGGCGATGCAGCCCGAGATGTCCGTGATCCCGAGGTCGGTGGCCCGCTTCGCGAGCTCGTCGTCGGTCAGACCGCTCGAGTTCTCCTCCGGCTGGTCGGTGAACAGTGCCTGGTAGTAGTCGAGCACGCGCGACTTGTCGTGGACGCCCACGCAGGTCAGCGCGGCCGCTGCCCGGGTCGAGTACCCGGTGCCGCTGGAGGCCCGGTCGAGGAAGGTCAGCGGGTGCAGGCGCAGCGTGATCGAGCCGTCCTTGACCGCCTTCTCCAGCGTGTCGCCGTTCGACTTCTCGAAGGCGCCGCAGATCGGGCACATGGCGTCGAACCAGATGTCGACCTTCTTCTGCCCGGTGCCGGCGGAGATGTAGCGGTCGTCGAAGTTCACCGCGCCATCGACTCCGGTCGGCGGCTTGTCGGTCGCGACGGGCACCGAGGTGTCGCCGAACATGGAGCAGGCGGAGACGCCGATCGTCAGTGCGACGGCGACGACGGTGGCGGCGAGGATGCGGCGAGTGCGCTTCACGTCGTCCCTTCGGTAGTGGGTGGTGCTATTTCGTCGTATTGCTCTGGGCGATCTTCGCAAGCAGCCCGTTGACGAAGCCGGCGCTGTCGTCGGTCGACAGTACCGTCGCCGCCTCAACGGCTTCTGAGATCGCGACGCCCTCGGGGACGGCGTCGTTGAAGAGCAGCTCCCAGACGCCGATGCGCAGGATGGCGCGGTCGACGGCGGGCATCCGCGCGAGGGTCCAGCCCTGCGCGTAGGTCTCGATCTGCTCGTCGATCTCGTCCTGGTGGTCGATCACGCCGTCGACGATCTCACGCGCGTACAGCCACGACGCTTCACGCGTGGGCTCGTTGGCTGCGCGCTCCGCTTCGGTGGCCAGTGCCTGCCGGAGCGGCTGCTGGCGCAGATCGGCGCTGTAGAGCAGGTCGAGGGCGCGCTTGCGGGCCTTGGTCCGGGCGCTCACTAGTCGTTGACGCGGCCGAGGTAGTCGCCCGTGCGGGTGTCGACCTTGACCTTGGTGCCGGTCTCGAGGAAGAGCGGGACCTGGATCTGGTAGCCGGTCTGGACGGTGGCCGGCTTGGTGCCGCCGGTCGAGCGGTCGCCCTGCAGGCCCGGCTCGGTGTACGTGATCTCGAGGACGACCGAGGCCGGCAGCTCGACGTAGAGCGGCGAGCCCTCGTGCAGCGCGACGGTCACGTTCTGGTTCTCGAGCATGAAGTTGGCGGCGTCGGAGACGACCGGGCCCGGGATGGTGATCTGGTCGTAGTCGCTGGTGTCCATGAAGACGAAGTCGGCGCCGTCCTGGTACAGGTACTGGTACTCGCGGCGGTCGACGTTGGTGATGTCGATCTTGGCGCCGGCGTTGTACGTGCGGTCGACGGTCTTGCCCGTCGTCACGTTCTTGAGCTTCGTGCGGACGAACGCGCCACCCTTGCCCGGCTTCACGTGCTGGAACTCGATGACGCTCCAGAGCTGTCCGTCGATGTTGAGGACGATGCCGTTCTTGATGTCAGCGGTCGATGCCATGCGCGAGTTCCATTCAGTTTGCGAAAGAGTTCCGGGTGGATTCCGCGGGCGTCAGCGGTCCACATCGCCGCGCGCGAAGCGACGGCCAGGAAAGATTCTAGACGTCAGCGCCCGTTTCGGCGAATGTGCGCCAGCGCGAGGCGGTACGACTCGAAGCCGAATCCGGCGATCACTCCGGTCGAGACGGCCGAGATCACGCTGGTGTGGCGGAACTCCTCGCGGGCATGCGGGTTCGAGATGTGCACCTCGATCACGGTGCCGCCGGCCGTGGTGACCAGCGAGACCGCGTCCCGCAGCGCGTAGGAGTAGTGCGTCCAGGCGCCGGCGTTCAGGATCACGGGCGTCCCGCTGTCGGCGGCGGCGTGCAGCCATCCCAGGAGCTCCGCCTCGGCATCCGTCTGCCGCAGATCGATCTGCAGCTCCGGGGCGTCCTCCTGCAACAGGAGGCGCAGGTCGTCGAGGGTCTGCGAACCGTAGACGCCGGGCTCGCGGGTGCCGAGGCGGCCGAGGTTCGGGCCGTTCAGGACGAGGACGCTGCTCATGCCGCTCACCCTACCGGTGTCTCGTCGCCGGTCAGCGGACGGACGCGCACGGCCGACCACACCTCGTCCACCGACACGTTGCTGATCGGTCGCCAGCCGAACGCGCCGGACTCGCGGATGATCGTGTCGCGGTTCAGGTCGGCGCGGTTGCCCTTCGGGTAGACGAACCAGACCGCTCGCGCGCCCGCCAGCGCCGGCAGCTCGGAACCGAAACGGTCGAGCAGCTCCTCGCGGCTCTCCACGAACAGCACGGCGACGGACGCCTCGGCCGCCGGCCCCTCGCTCACCCCGTCGGGGATCGCGCCGAGAAGCGCCGCGAGCCCAGGCGCGCGCGCGTCGACCGCGAGGATATCACCCGCCCTCAGCAGGAGCTTCTGCGCGATCGAGCGTTCGGCCATCAGGAGGCGATCTCCTGGTACGCCGCGAAGAGCAGGCTCTGGTCGGGGCCGGCGAGGACGGTCGGGCGCGCGATGTCGTCCAGCACGATGAAGCGCAGGAGGTTGCCGCGGGCCTTCTTGTCCCGCTGCATCGTCGCGAGCAGGGTCTGCCACCGCCCGAGCGGGTAGGTGGTCGGCAGCGTCAGGGACTCCAGGATGCGGCGATGGCGGTCGACCGCCTCGTCCGAGAGCCGTCCGCTCAGCCGGCCGAGCTCGGCCGCGTAGACCATGCCGACGGCGACGGCCGCGCCGTGCCGCCACTGGTAGCGCTCCGCGTGCTCGATGGCGTGCCCGAGGGTGTGTCCGTAGTTCAGGATCTCGCGCAGGCCCTGCTCGGTGAAGTCCTCCCCCACCACCCGGGCCTTGATCCCGATCGAGAGCTCGACGAGGCGGCGGAACTCCGGCGACTCGGGGTCGGTCGCCACGGCGACGTCGCGCTCGATGATGTCGAGGATCTCGGGCTCGGCGATGAACCCGTACTTCACGACCTCGCCGAAGCCCGCGAGGATCTCGTTGCGGCCGAGGGAGGCGAGAGTGTCGAGGTCGCAGACCACCGCGGCCGGCGCGTAGAACGCCCCGACGAGGTTCTTGCCCTCGGTCGTGTTGATGCCGGTCTTGCCGCCGACGGCCGCGTCGACCATCCCGAGCAGCGTGGTCGGCACCTGGATGAGCTTCACACCGCGCAGCCACGTCGCCGCGGCGAAGCCCGCGAGGTCGGTCACGGCGCCGCCCCCGAAACCGACGACCGCGTCGGACCGGGTGAAGTCGGCCTGGCCCATGATCCCCCAGAGGAAGGCCGCGACCTCGACGCGCTTCGCCGCCTCGGCATCCGGCACCTCCGCGAGGAGGACCTCGTAGCGGCCGAGCAGCGACTCCCGCAGCTCCGCGGCCGCGGCGCCGAGGGTCGGCGGGTGGACCAGGAGCACCTTGTTGACCTTGTCGCCGAGGTGCCCGGCGAGGTCGAATCGCACGCCGCGTCCGACGATGACCGGGTACTGGTCGTCACCTGCGACGAGGATCTCGGTGGGGGTGTCGGCGTCGGTCATCGATGTCCTTCCTCCTGCTCGACCCACTCGGCGATCTCCTCCACGATGGAGTCGATCGGACGGGTCGAGGTGTCCGCGGTGTAATCCGCGAGCGATGCGTACAGCTCGGCGCGTTCGGCGACGAGCCGCTTCCACGATTCGATGTCGGTCACCAGGGGGCGCTTGCCTCCGGTGATCCGCTGGGCGATGGCCTCGGGCTGCACCGTGAGCAGCACCACCCGCAGCCCGGACAGATCGGCGCGCGTGTCGGTGTCGAGCACCGCGCCTCCGCCCAGGGAGACCACTCCGCCCTCCCGGAGCGCCGCGGCGACGGCGGCGCGCTCCAGGGCGCGGAAGTGGGGTTCGCCGTGGTCGGCGAAGATCTCGGAGATCGGGCCGTGGTCGGCGACGACGCGCGCGTCGGTGTCGACGAACGCGAGCCCGAGCCGCTTCGCCAGCCGCTTGCCCAGACGGGACTTGCCCGCCGCGGGCGGGCCGATCAGGACGACCGTCACGGCGTTCAGGCGGAGGGCGCGCCGACGCGCTCGGTCGCCAGGTTCTGCGGGATGGCGTCCAGGTAGCCGCGCAGGTTGCGGGCCGTCTCGGGAAGCGAGTCGCCGCCGAACTTCTCCAGGACGGAGTTGGCGAGCACGAGCGCCACCATGGCCTCGGCGACCACGCCGGCCGCCGGGACCGCGCAGACGTCGGAGCGCTGATGGTGCGCCGCGGCGGCCTCGCTCGTCGCCACGTCGATCGTGCGCAGCGCGTGCGGCACGGTCGCGATCGGCTTCATCCCGGCACGGACCCGCAGGATCGTCCCGGTGCTCATGCCGCCCTCGGTGCCGCCGGCGCGGTCGCTGGCGCGCACGATCGTCCCGGCCTCGGCGAGCAGCTCGTCGTGCGCCTCCGAGCCACGGCGGGTGGTCGTCAGGAAGCCGTCGCCGACCTCCACCCCCTTGATGGCCTGGATGCCCATGAGGGCGGCAGCGAGCTGGCTGTCGAGGCGACGGTCCCAGTGGACGTGCGAGCCGAGTCCCGGCGGGACGCCGTAGGCGAGCACCTCGACGACGCCGCCGAGGGTGTCGCCGTCTTTGTGTGCCGAGTCGACCTCCGCGACCATCCGCTCGGACGTCGCGGGGTCGAAGCAGCGCAGCGGATCCGCGTCGAGCGCCTCCACGTCGGACGGCGTCGGCAGCGGCGCGCCCTCGGGGACGCGCACCGGGCCGATCGAGAGCGTGTGGCTCACCAGGGTGATCCCGAGCTCCGCCAGGAACGAGCGCGCGACCGCGCCCAGCGCGACCCGTGCGGCGGTCTCGCGCGCGCTGGCGCGCTCCAGCACCGGGCGCGCCTCGTCGAAGCCGTACTTCTGCATCCCGACGAGGTCGGCGTGCCCCGGGCGGGGCCGGGTCAGCGGGGCACCGCGCCCTCCGGCGAGCTTCTCCGGATCGACCGGCTCCGGGTTCATGACGTCGACCCACTTCGGCCACTCGGTGTTGCCGACGCGCAGGGCGATCGGGCTGCCGAGGCTGGAGCCGTGGCGGACGCCGCCCGAGATCTCGAGGGCGTCCTGCTCGAACTTCATCCGTGCGCCGCGCCCGTAACCGAGCTTGCGGCGGGCCAGGTCGGCGCGGATGGCGTCGAGCGAGACCGGGACCCCGGCAGGGAGGCCCTCCAGGACGGCGATGAGTTCGGGGCCGTGGGATTCCCCGGCGGTGAGCCAACGAAGCATGCTTCGATTCTGGCACAGCGGCCGGGGGCCGCCGCGCCCTGTGACGGCCCTCAGGCCTCCAGCGGGACCCCTGCGGCGTCGATGCCGACCGCGTCGAGCATGGCGGCGAGCACGGCATCCTCGTCGGCGAGCGGCTCCAGCGGGTCGCCGGACACGAAGATCCGCACCTGCAGCAGGGCCTGGTGCACCAGCATGGCGAGTCCCGAGACGACCGTGCCGCCGACAGCGGCCCAGGCCGTCGCGAGCGTGCTCGGCCACGGCTCGTACGCCACGTCGAACAGCACCGCCCGGCGCCGGGTCGAATCGGTGTACAGGACCTCGGGCCGCGTGCCGCCCGGGAGGGTGCTGATCACGAGTTCGGGCACGTCCAGCGACCGGTCCGCCTGGGCGAGGGACCGCAGCCGCACCATCAGTCCGAGCTCGTGCGCCAACGGCTCCAGCCAGACGCTGCGGGTGAGGTCGCGCACGTGCACATCGACGCGCTCGGCGCCGAGCTCCGCGGCGGCGACCAGCGCGGATGCCGCGGTGGCGCCTCCGCCCAGGATGTGGACGTACCGGGCCGAGGCGACCCCGGCACCGGCCAGCGCCCGGACGATCCCGGCGACGTCGGTGTTGAAGCCGCGCACCGCCTCCCCGTCGAGGAGCACCGTGTTGGCCGCACCGGTCTGCTCCGCGACGAGGTCGACCTCGGTGAGCAGCGGCAGAACCGCCTTCTTGAGCGGCATCGTGAGCGACAGTCCGCGCCATTCGGCACCCAGACCGTCCATGAACCCGGCGAGGGTCTCCTCGGTGACCTCGACCGGCTCGTACGACCAGTCGAGCCCGAGCACCCCGTAGGCGGCCTTCTGCAGGGCCGGCGACTGCGAGTGCGCGATGGGCGAGCCGAGCACGGCGAGCGAGCGGCGCGCCGGGGGCTTCTTCGACGCAGCGGCCTTCGCAGCCGGGGCGGCCTTCGCAGCCGGGGCCTTCTTCGCCGGTTCGGGCGTCGCAGGCGCCGGAGGGTCGGCCACCGTCTCGTCGTCCTGCGGCTCCTCGCGTTCGGCGGCGTCCTCGGCCTCGGCGACCGCGGCCTCCTCGGCCTCCAGCGCCCGCTCGGCCTCGACCAGCCCGGCGATCGAGGCCTCGGCGGAGGCCTCCGACACGCCGTCCTCGACCGACGCTCGCTCGTCGCTCTCGTTCGGGCTCTGGGGGGTGTCACTCATAGCCGGGGTTGTCCTTCATCCATTGCTGCCATTTCGCCACAGCGGCCTCGTGCTCGGCCTCGGTGGTCGAGAAGATCGTCTCGCCGGTCTGGAGGTTCCACGTCACGAAGAATATCCACGGGCCGTCGGCAGGGTGCACCACCGCATTGATCGCGAGGTCCCCCGGGTTGGAGATCGGCCCGACCGGGAGGCCGGGGTGGACGTACGTGTTGTACGGGTTGCTCGCGTCCGCGCGCTCGGCATCCGTCGTCTCCACCCGGTGGGTGTTGCCCGTGCCGTAGGCGACCGTCGCGTCGGACTGCAGATCCCAGCCCTGCTGGATCCGGTTGAGGAACACCCGCGCGACCTTCGGATAGTCGTCCTTGAGCCCCGCCTCGCGCTGCACGATCGATGCCAGCACCACGGTGTTCCAGCGGTTCTCGGGCGTCACGCCGGCGGCGTCGAGCGACTGGAACATCCGGTCGACCATGGTCTTGATCGCGTCGTGGGCCGTCGTTCCCGGGGCGAAGGTGTACGTCGCCGGGAAGAGGAAGCCCTCCAGCGTCTTCGCTTCCGCCGGGAGGCCGTAATCGGCCGGGTTGGCCGCGGCCGCCTGGAGGTCCGCGATCGGGATCTTCGTGACATCCGCCACGGTCTGCAGCACGTCGACCTCGGCGGTCCCCTCGGGGATCACGGCCGTGTTCTCGACGCGGTTCGCAGGGTCCTTCAACGCGATGAGGGCCGCGCTCGCACTCATCTGCTTCTTGAGCTTGAAGGCGCCCGGCTGGAACTCGACCTCCGGCTTCTGCCGGAGCAGGAGGGAGTAGAACGCGTCGTAGGACTTCGTGACGCCCGCCTTGTGGAGGTTCGTAGCGATGTCCGACCCGGTGTCGCCCGACACGATGGTGAACATCACCTCGCCCGTCCCGTCCCCGGGATAGTCGTCATCCTTCGGAGTGAGGGAGGCGACGAGCTGTGCGACCTGCGGCTGGAAGATGGCGTACGCCGCGCCCGCCATCCCGCCGAGGACGGCGAGGATGACGACGGTCACGATCAGTGGCTTGACCCAGCGCCGCTTGCGCTTGGGCTCCGCGTGCGAGAGGTAGTTCTGCTGCCGCCAGGCCAGCGGCGACTCCCCCGTCTGCGGTGCCGGCTCCCGATCGGCCGGCTCGTCCGCGAGTGCCCCGAAGAGCGCACGTGCGGGATGGTCGGCCGCGAGATCGTCCGAACCGTGACGCACCGCCGCTCCGACGGGCTCCGGCTCGGGTTCCGGAACGCGGTCGATCGGGCCGGTGATCACCGCGTCGAAGTCGAGGCGGTCGAGCGCGTCGCTCTGCTGCGGCTGCGGTGTGCGCACCTCATCGTGCGATGCCGGCTGCTGAACGCCGTCCGTCTCGCCCGCGCCGCCCGCCTCGCGGGCCGCGCGCGCTTCACGACGGGTCATCGGCTGCCGGTTGACGGCCGGTAACACGGGGGGTTCCGGTCGCTCCTCGGGGTTCTTCGACAAACTCAGGGTCCAATGCTCGATTCGACGGGGTGGCCCGGCGGGCGGCCGGAGGCGCGCTCCGCGTCGAGGGCATGCTGCAAAATTATCGTGGCCGCCACCTGATCCACCACTGGACGCGCGCTTTTCGAGTTCTTGCCGGACGCGCGGAGGGCCGAGTGGGCCGACACGGTCGACAGCCGCTCGTCGACGAGACGCACCGGGACGTCGAGTTCCGCATCCAATGCCTCCGCGAACGCCACCGCGTCCTCGGTGGATGCGGTGCGGGCGCCCGAGAGCGCCAACGGCAACCCGACGATAATCTCGAAAACTCCGAGTTCTGTCACAATGGCGCCGATTCTCCGGCGATCCGAAGCGTCTTCGGAGCGTGCGACGGTTTCGACCGGCGTCGCGATCATGCCGTGCGGATCGGATCGGCTGACACCGATCCGCACCTTTCCGACATCGATCCCGAGCCGGACTCCGGGGCGCATCCGCCCTATCCGATCGCCGAGACGACCGCGCTCAGAGCAGCCGGGATCGCCGCCGCGTCGGGTCCGCCGCCCTGCGCGAGGTCGGCCTTGCCGCCTCCACCGCCGCCGAGCACGCCCGCCGCCGTCTTCGCCAGGGCGCCGGCATTGGCGCCGGCGTCACGTGCGGCCTGGTTGGTCGCCACGATGACGACCGGCTTGTCCCCGGCCTGTGCGGCCAGGGCGACGACCGCCGGATCGGAGCCGAGTCGCTCGCGGACCGTGGTCACCAGCAGTCGGAGGTCGTCCGCGGAGTTCAGGGTGCCCGCGTCCTCCGCCACGACGGTGTACGAGCCGTGGCGGGACGACGCCGCGACGAGCGCGGGGACCTTGTCGAGCACGGCGCGCGCTTCGAAGGCCTGGATCCGCTTCTCCGCCGCCTTGAGGTTGGCCAGCAGGTCCGCGATCTTCTCGGGGAGATGCTCGCGGGGGGTCTTGAGACTGCCCGAGAGCTGCGACACGATCGTGCGCTCGACGGCGAGGTCGCGGAACGCCTCCAGACCGACGAGCGACTCGACGCGTCGGTTGGTGGACCCGACGGACGATTCGCTGACGAGGTTGATCATCCCGATCTCGGCACTGGTGGAGACGTGCGTCCCCGCGCAGAGTTCGCGCGACCACGGGCCGCCGATGTCGACGACGCGCACGACATCGCCGTACTTCTCACCGAAGAGGGCCATCGCCCCCAGCGCCTTGGCCTCGTCGAGCGGAAGCTCGCGCGTCGTCACTTCGAGGTTCTGGCGGATCGCGTTGTTCGAGATCTCCTCGATCTCGCTCCGCGTCTCGGCCGAGAGCGCCTGGTTCCACGAGAAGTCGAGGCGCAGGTAGCCCGCCTTGTTGAACGATCCGGACTGGTGCGCGTTCGCGCCGAGCACCTGTCGCAGAGCGGCGTGGATGATGTGGGTGCCGGAGTGCGCCTGGCGGGCGCCGCGGCGGTACTCGTGGTCGACGAGGCTCGTCGCCGGAGCGCCGACGCCGACCTCCCCGCTGCGGACCAGCACCTTGTGGCTGATGAGGCCCTTCACCGGCTTCTGCACGTCGAGCACGTCGAGCTCGTAGCCCGGCCCCACGATGGTGCCCGCATCCGCGTCCTGGCCGCCCGATTCGGCATAGAGGGAGGTCGCACCGAGGATGATCTCGGCGACCTGGCCCTCGCGAGCGACGGCGACCGAGGCGCCGTCGACGATCAGACCGAGCACGCTCGACTCCGTCTCGAGCTCGGTGTAGCCGGTGAAGACCGTCTCGCCCTGGGCACGGAACGCGCCGTAGACCGAGAGGTCGGCCAGCGCCGTCTTCTTCGCCTTGGCGTCGGCCTTCGCGCGCGACCGCTGGTCAGCCATCAGGGTGTCGAAGGCCGCGCGGTCGACGCTCAGGCCGGCCTCCTCCGCCATCTCCAGAGTGAGGTCGATGGGGAAGCCGTAGGTGTCGTGCAGCAGGAACGCGGTGTCTCCGGCGAGCTGGCCCTGGCCGGCCTTGCGGGTGTTCGACACCGCCGTGTCGAGGATGCTCGTGCCCGCCGCGAGCGTGCGCAGGAAGGTCTCCTCCTCCGCGTAGGCGAGCTGCGAGATGCGGTCGAACTCGATCGCGACCTCGGGGTACGCCGCCTTCATCGCATCGCGGGAGGCCGGGAAGAGCTCCGGGAAGGTCGCGGTCTCGACGCCGAGCAGACGCATCGCGCGCACTGTGCGGCGCAGGAGGCGGCGGAGCACATAGCCGCGGCCCTCGTTCGACGGGGTCACGCCGTCGGCCATCAGCATGAGGGCGCTGCGGACGTGGTCCGCGACGACGCGCAGCCGCACGTCGTCCTCGTGGGCCTCGTTGCCGTACGGCTTGTCGGCCAGCTGCGCGGCGCGGTCGAGCACCGGGCGCACCTGGTCGATCTCGTACATGTTGTCGACGCCCTGCTTGATGAACGCGACGCGCTCGAGCCCCATGCCCGTGTCGATGTTCTTCTTGGGCAGGTCGCCGAGGATCTCGAAGTCCTTCTTGCCGTCGCCCTCGCCGCGGAGGTACTGCATGAAGACGAGGTTCCAGATCTCGACGTAGCGGTCGTCGTCCGTCGCCGGGCCGCCGTCGATGCCGTAGGCCGGGCCGCGGTCGAAGAAGATCTCGGAGCACGGGCCCGCGGGGCCGGGCTGGCCGGTCGACCAGTAGTTGGTGTCCTTGCCGAGCCCCTGGATGCGCTCGGGCGGGAGGGTGGAGACGCGACCCCAGATCTCACGAGCCTCGTCGTCGTCCTCGTAGACCGTGACCCACAGGTCCTCGGGGGCGAAGCCGAGGCCACCCTCGTCCTCGGAGGTCGTCAGCAGGTCCCAGGCGAACGTGATCGCCTGCTCCTTGAAGTAGTCGCCGAACGAGAAGTTGCCGCACATCTGGAAGAACGTCCCGTGACGCGGGGTCTTGCCGACCTCTTCGATGTCGAGCGTCCGGATGCACTTCTGCACGCTGGTCGCACGCGGGTAGGGCGCCGGGACGACTCCCGTCAGATAGGGGACGAACGGCACCATGCCCGCGACGGTGAACAGCAACGACGGGTCGTCGCTGACGAGGGAGGCGGAGGGGACGACGGTGTGGCCGCGCTTCTCGAAGAAGTCGAGCCAGCGGCGGTGGATTTCAGCGGTCTGCATGGTTTCCGGTCGTTCGAAGCTGGGGGTGGGCGGTGATGCGGGTCAGTCGCCGTCGATCGCGGAGCGGATCTCGGCCTCGCGCTGACGGTAGCCGTCAGAGACGGCGTCTCCGAAGTCGCGCGCCTTCTGGTCGAGCGAGCTGAAGAACTCGCGACCCTTCGACGTCTCGTTGACCTTGTGGGCGACGACGAAGCCGATCCCGACGCCGACGAGGAGCCACAGGAAACTCTTCATTGCTGTTCTTCCCTCCGTGTCCGGTGCGCGAGCACACCTGATCGAGTCTAGTGGCAGCCGCCGAGGAGCGGGCCGCTCTACTCGGAGCGGTCGCGGCGCCCTCGGCGTGCGCCGCCGACGGTCGCGAAGGCGGCCCTGACCGCCGCGCTGAAGCCGGCGAGCTTGATGAGCGGGCCTCCGACGGTGGCCGCGAAGAGCGACACGAGGGCCGAGACGTTGCCGGTCACGTCGGCGACGTTCCTGGTGATCGTGTCGACGCGGGCGAGCTGCTTGTTGGTCTCGCGCAGCGTCGTCGCCGTCTCGTCCAGGATGGGCGTGATGCCGTCGCTGGCGTCCTTGATCGAGTCTCGGGTCTGATCGAGCACCCGGCCGAATTTGAGGAGCGGCACGGCGATGAAGCCGACGAGGACGGCGAACACGCCCGCCGCGATGAGCCCTGCGATGTCTCCACCCGACACGAGTCGTCCTTCCATTCCGTCACCGGCATACTGCTCCAGCGTAGCCCCGCACGGCGGCGTGCACAGCGCCGGAGACGACGGAACGGGGTCGCGGCCGAAGCCACGACCCCGTTCCGGGAGTCTCGCGGAGCCTTAGCGGGCCGCGTAGTACTCGACGACCAGCTGGACCTCACAGGTCACGGGGACCTCGGCACGCTTCGGGCGACGCTCGAGGCGGGCCTGGAGCTTGTCGATCTCGACGTCGAGGTAGGCCGGGACCTTGGGGAGGACGTCGACGTGACCGCCGGCGGCCGCGACCTGGAAGGGCTCGGTGCCCTCGGAGCGGGCCTTGACGTGGATGAGCTGACCCGGCTTCACGCGGAAGGAGGGACGGTCGACGATCTTGCCGTCGACGAGGATGTGACGGTGCACGACGAACTGGCGGGCCTGCGAGATCGTGCGGGCGAAGCCCGAGCGGAGCACGAGCGCGTCGAGACGCATCTCGAGGATCTCGACCAGGTTCTCACCGGTCAGGCCCTGGGTGCGACGGGCCTCTTCGAAGGCGATGCGGAGCTGCTTCTCGCGGATGCCGTACTGGGCGCGCAGACGCTGCTTCTCGCGCAGACGCACGGCGTAGTCGGAGTCGGCCTTGCGCTTGGTGCGGCCGTGCTCACCGGGGGCGTACGGGCGCTTCTCGAGGTAGCGCGCGGCCTTCGGGGTGAGCGCGATGCCGAGGGCACGCGACTCGCGGGTCTTGCTGCGGGAACGTGAGGACACGGTTTCCTTTCAATGGTCTCTCTAGTACATGGACTGCGGGACGCGACAGAGGCGCCCGCGCGCACGACGAGTGCGCTGAGAGAGGGATTCAGTGCCAGGGGCGCCCGGCTACAGGACTATCCCCTTCGAGAGCGTGGTGAGCGCAGCCGCACGCCGCACACGCTTCTAGGCCCATCGAGTGTATCAGAATGCGGTCATCGTCCGCGCACGATGCGGCGCAGCTTCGCCAAGCGCGCGGAGAGGTCGCGTTCGTTGCCGTGATCGGTCGGCGTGTAGTACGTCGTGTCCCTCAACTCGTCCGGCAGGTACTGCTGCTCGAGGACGCCGAGGGCGTCGTCGTGCGGATACTTGTACCCCTTGCCGTGACCGAGCCGCTTCGCCCCGGGATAGTGCGCGTCGCGCAGGTGCTTCGGGACGCGGCCGATCTTCCCCGCGCGGACGTCGGCGATGGCGGCGTCGAGGGCCATGTAGGCGGCATTGGACTTCGGGGCCGTCGCCAGGTGCACGACGGCCTGCGCGAGCGGGATGCGCCCCTCCGGCATCCCGACGAACTGCACGGCGTCCGCCGCGGCGATCGCGACGACGAGCGCCTGCGGGTCGGCCATGCCGATGTCCTCCGAGGCGGAGATGATGATGCGCCGCGCGATGAAGCGCGGATCCTCCCCCGCCTCGATCATCCGGGCGAGGTAGTGCAGGGCGGCATCGACGTCGGAGCCCCGCACCGACTTGATGAAGGCGCTGATCACGTCGTAGTGCTCGTCGCCGTTGCGGTCGTAGCGCAGCAGGGCGCGGTCGACGGCCTGAGCGACGATCTCGGCGGTGATCACCGGCTTCTTCTTCGCTGTCGCGGGCGTGACGGACGCCGCCGAGACCGACGCCGCCTCCAGAGCGGTCAGCGCGCGGCGCGCGTCGCCGGAGGCCAGCCGGATGATCGCCGCGCGCGCCTCGTCGGCGAGGGTGTAGTGGCCGCCCAGACCGCGGTCGTCGGTCACGGCGCGGTCGACGACCACACCGAGATCGTCGTCGCTCAGCGTCTCGAGGGTGAGCAGCAGGGAGCGGGAGAGCAGCGGCGAGATCACCGAGAACGACGGGTTCTCCGTCGTGGCGGCGACGAGGATCACCCAGCCGTTCTCGACGCCCGGGAGCAGCGCGTCCTGCTGGGCCTTCGTGAAGCGGTGGATCTCGTCCAGGAACAGCACGGTGGAGACGCCGTAGAGATCGCGGGTCGACAAGGCCTCGTCCATGACCAGGCGCACGTCCTTCACCCCGGCGGTGACGGCCGACAGCTCGACGAAGCGACGACCCGACGAGTGCGCGATGGCCTGGGCGAGCGTCGTCTTGCCGGTTCCGGGCGGACCCCAGAGGATGACGGAGACCGAGCCGGTCTCGCCCGACTGGTCGGAGGCGAGCGCCACGAGCGGCGAGCCGGGCCGGAGAAGATGGCGCTGACCAGCGACCTCGTCCAGCGACGTCGGCCGCATGCGCACGGCGAGCGGCGTCGCTCCCGTACGGAGCCCGGGTTGCACATCGACCATCCCACCAGGCTACCGGCCGCCACCGACATCGAGAGCCGCCCCAGCCACGCTCCCCCGGCGCGCTGGTTTGGGTGTCCATAGGTGCTCCGGATAGGGTTCTCCTGACCCGCGGACCGGTCCTCCCCAGGACACCGGCTCCCCGCTCGACGGCGCCCCTCGGAGGACACACGTGGCACCCAGCAAGCCGAACGACCGCGACGCCCGGCAGGCGCGAGAGCGCCTGCGCGCCTACCAGGCACGGCAGACCGTGCACGAGACGAAGGTCAAGCGCCGCAAGCGCGACAACTGGATCGCCGGCATCGCCGTCGTGGTCGTCGTGGGTCTCGCCGTCGCGACGCAGCTCCTCTACTTCACGGGAGGCCCCGGGGCGCCGACCGCGTCGGCCTCGCCGTCGGCGACCAGCTCTCCCACCCCCTCTCCCGCCGCCACCGGCGCGAACACGGGCGACGTGCCGTCGTCGAGCATCGCCGAGGGCCGCGACTGGAAGGGCTCGCTCGTCATCAACGGGATCGACCTCGGCGTCACGCTCGCCGGGAAGAAGGCCCCCCAGGCCGTCTCCTCCACGATCTCGCTCGCCCAGAAGGGCTTCTACGACGGCCTGACCTGCCACCGTTTGACGACCTCCGGGATCTACGTGCTCCAGTGCGGGGACCCGAACGGCGACGGCACGGGCGGCCCCGGCTACTCCTACGGCCCGGTGGAGAACGCGCCGACCGACGGCGTCTACCCCGCCGGCACCATCGCGATGGCGCGCCAGAGCGGCAACGGGTACAGCCAGGGCAGTCAGTTCTTCATCGTCTACAAGGACAGCCAGATCCCCTCGGACGCTGCGGGCGGCTACACCGTCCTCGGCACCATCACGAGTGGTCTCGACACGCTCGACTCCGACGTCGTGGCGAAGGGCGTCGACGGGGGCGGCACGGACGGCAAGCCCGTCGTCGCGACCAAGATCGACAGCTTCACGCTGCAGTGATGCGGCGCGTGCAATAGGCTGATTCCACCGTGGGGCGGGCTCTCCGCCCTGACCGCACAGCAGCAAGGTGAGACTCTTGGCTACTTCTGAACAGCACCCCTGGGGTCGCGTCGACGAGACCGGTACCGTGTACGTCCGCGAGGGCGACGCGGAACGCGAGGTCGGCCAGTACCCGGACGGCACGCCCGAGGAGGCGATCGCGTACTTCGAGCGCAAGTACACGGACCTCGCCGGGCAGGTCTCCCTGCTGGAGCAGCGCGCCCGGCGCGGTGCGCCCGCCGGCGACGTGGCCAAGTCCGTCTCGAACCTCCGCTCATCGGTCGAAGGCGCGAACGCCGTCGGCGACCTGTCATCGCTCCTGACGCGTCTCGACGCGCTCGGCGGCACCGTCGAGGAACTCACGGAGCAGCAGAGCGCCGAAGCGAAGGCAGCGGTCGAGTCGGCCATCGCCGAGCGCACGGCCATCGTCGAGGAGGCCGAGGCCCTCGCCGCACAGGATCCCGAGCGGACGCAGTGGAAGCAGACCACGGCGGCTCTCGACGAGCTGTTCGGCCGGTGGCAGTCCCATCAGCACGACGGACCCCGGCTGCCCAAGAACGAGGCCAACGATCTCTGGAAGCGGTTCCGCGCCGCGCGCTCGACGATCGAGCACAACCGCAAGTCGTTCTTCGCCGACCTGGACAACCAGCACCGCGACGTGCGCAGCCGCAAGAACGCATTGATCGAGCAGGCCGAACGCCTCATCCCGCAGGGCGCCGAGGGAGTGCCGGAGTACCGCCGCCTCCTCGACCAGTGGAAGCTCGCCGGCCGGGCCGGCAAGAAGAACGACGACGCGCTCTGGGCGCGGTTCAAGGCAGCGGGCGACGCGATCTACTCGGCGAAGGCCGAGGTCGACGCGCGCGACAGCGTCGAGTACGAGGCCAACCTGCAGCTCAAGCTGGCCCTGCTCGACGAGGCCGAGCCGCTCCTGAACGAGAAGAACCGCGACACCGCCCGCAACGCCCTGATCTCCATCCAGGAGCGCTGGGATGCGATCGGTCGCGTGCCGCGCGAGCAGGTCCGCCCGATCGAGGACCGCCTCCGCAAGGTCGAGACGGCGGTGCGCCGCCTCGACGAGGAGCACTGGGAGCGCAACAACCCCGAGAAGAAGGCGCGCACCGAGGGGCTGGCCAGCCAGCTCAACGCGGCCATCGCCAAGCTCGAGGAGGAGCTCACGGAGGCCAAGGCGGGCGGCGACGCCGCCAAGGTCAAGGCCGCCCAGGAGGCGCTGGACGCCCGCAGGATCTGGCTCGACGCGCTCGGCTGATCCCCCACAGGCGGAGCCGGGACCGGGCTTCTCCACAGATCGTCCGTTCGGTCGTCTCCTCGGCGTCGCTCACGCCACGCTGGGGAGATGACCGAGACACTGTGCCCCACCCTCCTCGACCGCCGCATCCTCCCGCTCGCCGAGCTCCTCGCGCTCTGCCTCGACGGCCAGCTCTACCGTGTTGGCGAGTCGTTCGCCACCACGGACACACCTGACACCCCGGCTCTCCGGGCGCAGGCACTCGCGGCGACCGTGCCGCGTCGGGCGATCGCCGAGCGTGGAACGGCCGCGTGGATCCATGGAACGCGGAGCAGCCCGCCGCCGCGCCCGCAGATCTGCCTCGACCCTTCTCGTCGCGGCACCCGGGTGCCGGTCGCCGTCGACGGCCGTCAGCGCACGCTGAAGCCCGGTGAGGCGCGCCCCATCGGTCCGATCGCAGTGACGACTCCCCTGCGCACCGCCGCCGACCTCTTGCTCTCCGCGCCGGTGTTCGACGAGCCCGAGGCGCTCGAGGTGCGCCATCTCCTCGCGCTCGACGCAGCGATGCCGGAGTCGCTGGCCCGCTTCGTCCCCCGAACCCGTCGAGGCGGGTCGGTCCGGGCGCTGCAGCGGATCCGGTCCGTCGAACGCGCCCGGCTCCCCCTCATCGATGCCGGAGCGCGCGATGTCAGCCCGCGCTGACGCGGTAGACGTCGTAGACGCCGTCGATGCGCCGGACCGCGTTGAGCACGCGATCCAGATGCGTGGTGTCGCCCATCTCGAACACGAACCGGCTCAGAGCCAGCCGGTCGCTGGAGGTGGTCACGGTCGCCGACAGGATGTTCACGTGATGCTCCGAGAGCACGCGGGTCACGTCGGAGAGCAGACCGGAGCGATCGAGGGCCTCGACCTGGATCTGCACCAGGAAGACGCTCTTCGAGCTCGGGGCCCACTCCACGTCGATCATCCGCTCGGGCTCCTGCAGGAGCGACTGCACGTTGTGGCAGTTGGCCTGGTGGACCGAGACACCCTGGCCGCGTGTGATGAAGCCGACGATCGGGTCGCCGGGCACCGGAGTGCAGCACTTCGCGAGCTTCACCAGGATGTCCGGGGCACCGCGCACGAGCACACCGGAGTCGCTGTTGCGCAGCTGTCGCCCGCGCCCCTTGACGGGGATGTCGAGCTCGCCCTCCGACTCGACCTCGCTCTGCAGCGACGCGACGACCTTCTCGATCACCGACTGCGTCGACACGTGCCCCTCGCCGACGGCGGCGTAGAGCGTGGACACGTCGGCGTACTTCAGCGACGACGCGACCTCGACGAGCGCATCCTGCGTCATCAGCTTCTGGAGCGGGAGGTTCTGCTTGCGCATCGCGCGCGCGATGGCGTCCTTGCCCTGCTCGATCGCCTCGTCGCGGCGCTCCTTGGTGAACCACTGACGGATCTTGTTCCGCGCACGCGGGCTCTTGACGAAGTTGAGCCAGTCCTGGCTCGGGCCCGAGTCCGGGTTCTTCGAGGTGAAGATCTCGACGACGTCACCGGTCGCCAATGTGCTCTCGAGCGGGACCAGGCGGCCGTTCACCTTGGCGCCCATCGTGCGGTGACCGACCTCGGTGTGCACGGCATAGGCGAAGTCCACCGGCGTCGCACCCGCGGGGAGTCCGATCACCCGGCCCTTCGGCGTGAAGACATAGACCTCTTTGGCTCCGATCTCGAATCGGAGGGAGTCGAGGAACTCCGAGGGATCGGCCGTCTCGGCCTGCCAGTCCGAGATGTGCGCGAGCCAGGCGAGGTCGGTGTCGTCCTTCACCGGACCGCCCGCGCTCTTGCCCGTGGTCTGCTCCTTGTACTTCCAGTGCGCCGCGACACCGAACTCCGCGCGCTGGTGCATCTCCTCGGTACGGATCTGGATCTCGACCGGGCGGCCCTGCGGACCGATCACCGTCGTGTGGAGCGACTGGTACAGGTTGAACTTGGGAGTCGCGATGTAGTCCTTGAACCGCCCGGGCATCGGAGTCCAGCGAGCGTGGATCTGTCCGAGCACGGCGTAGCAGTCGCGCACCGTGTTGACGAGCACACGGATGCCGACCAGGTCGTAGATATCGTCGAACTCACGGCCGCGGACGACCATCTTCTGGTAGATCGAGTAGTACTGCTTGGGGCGGCCGACGACCTTGCCGCGGATGCGGGCTGATTTGAGGTCGTCGTTGATCGCGTCGATCACCTGCTGGACGAGCCGCTCCCGCTCCGGGGTCCGCTGCTTCACCAGGCTCTCGATCTCGGCGTAGAGCTTCGGATAGAGCACGGCGAAGGACAGGTCTTCGAGCTCCCACTTGATGGCCTGGATACCGAGCCGGTGTGCGAGCGGGGCGTAGATCTCGAGGGTCTCGGTGGCCTTGCGGGTCGCGTTCGCCGCCGGCACGAAGCCCCAGGTGCGGGCGTTGTGCAGGCGGTCCGCGAGCTTGATGATGAGCACGCGGATGTCTTTCGACATCGCGACGATCATCTTGCGCACCGTCTCGGCCTGCGCACTGTCGCCGTACTTCACCTTGTCGAGCTTCGTCACGCCGTCGACGAGCATCGCGATCTCGTCGCCGAACTGATCCCGCAGCTCGTCGAGGGTGTACTCGGTGTCTTCAACCGTGTCGTGGAGCAGGGCTGCGGCGATGGTCTTCGCGCCGATCCCGAGGTCGGCGATGATCTGCGCGACGGCGACGGGATGGGTGATGTACGGCTCCCCCGAGCGACGCTTCTGTCCGCTGTGCGCACGCTCGGCGACGGCGTACGCCCGCTCGATCAGGGAGAGGTCCGCCTTGGGGTGATGCATCCGGACCGTGCGGATGAGCGTGTCGACCGCGCCGGCGGGCTGCGCACGGGAGAAGATGCGTGGCACGAGGCGGCGCAGCGAGGCGGACTGTGGTGTCGAAGTATCAACCATGTTCACGCCTCCTGTGGTCCATTATCGCTGCATCACGGGGGCGTTCCGGCCGCAGTCCGCTCGCAGCGATCAGCGGGAGGCCTCCGTCGGGCTCGCACCGCGCTCGATCGGAGCGCCGCTGGACTCCCATGCGATCATGCCGCCCGCGACGTTCGCCGCCGGGATGTCGGCGCGCAGCAGGGCGTCTGTGACCATCCGCGACCGGCCGCCGGAGTGGCAGATCACGATGATCTGCTGGTCTTCCGGCAACTCGTCCTGACGGTCCTGCAACTGCGACAGCGGGATGAGGTGCGCATCCGGAGAGCGCACCTCCTCCCACTCGAACGGTTCGCGCACGTCCAGGAGCCAGCCGTCGCCGGCCGCCACGAGCTCGTGGGCGCGGGCAGCGCTCACCTCGTCTTCGGAGAGATAGGGGCCGCCCATGCGTGTGCTCTACTCCGCCGCGACCGCTTCGGGGGCCGCCGCCGCGGCCTTCGGACGGATGGCCCGCACCTTCTGGTCGTGCTTCTTGACGGCGGGCTCGCCCTCACGGAACTGCGAGTACATCGGTGCAGCCAGGAAGATCGTCGAGTACGTTCCGACGATGATTCCGATCAGCAGTGCGAGCGAGATGTCCCGCAGCGTTGCCGCACCGAGCGCATAGGCGCCGATGAACAGGATCGAGGCGACGGGCAGCACCGCGACGACCGCGGTGTTGATCGAGCGCACCAGGGTCTGGTTCACCGCCAGGTTGACCGACTCGGCGAACGTGCGCCGCGTCAGTTCCATCTCCTCGCGGGTGTTCTCGCGCACCTTGTCGAAGACCACGACCGTGTCATAGAGCGAGTAGCCGAGGATCGTCAGGAAGCCGATCATCGTCGCCGGCGACACCTCGAAGCCGACCAGCGCGTAGATGCCGGCGGTGATGATCAAGTCGTGGAACAACGAGATGATCGCCGAGGCCGACATCTTCCACGTGCGGAAGTAGAGGGCCATTGCGATGAAGGCCAGCAGGAGGAACACCACCAGGCCCTGGATCGACTGCTGCGTCACATCCGCGCCCCAGGACGGGCCGATGAAGGTCGACGCGATCTCGGAGTCCGGCACGTCGTAGGCCTTCGCCAACGCATCGGCGACAGCCCTCGTCTGAGTGTCCGACAGCTGGTCGGTCTGCACCTGGACGGCGTTGGACCCGACGACACTGACGTGCGAGACGGCGTTCGGGACGACGCTCGTCACGGCGTCCTGCGCCTTGGTGGTGTCGGTGTTCTCGACATTGGTGATCTGGAACTGCGAACCACCGCGGAACTCGATCGAGAAGTTGAACCCGCCCTTGACGATCGGGATCAGGATCGAGACGACGACCATGACGGCCGCGATCACGTACCAGATCTTGCGCTTGCCGACGAAGTCGAACGAGCGCGCACCGGTGTAGAGGTCGTTACCGAACTTTGTGAGGCGACTGGCGGCCATCAGGAGTCCTTCCCATCGGTCGATCGATCGGAGGAGGACGAGGACGAGGCCGAGGCGCCGCTCAGCTCCGCGGCCTTGCGCTCGGCGATCGTCTGGCGGCGGGCCGCCTCCTTGCTGCTGCGAGCCGCCGTGCCGGCGCCCACCTTGGCAGCGGTCGGGGAACGGAACTGCGCCGCTCCCCGGTACACGGCGCCGAGCGCCTGCGGGTCGAGTCCGGACCACGAGTGGCCGGTGCTGAAGAACCGGGTGCGCCCCAGCAACTGCAGCGTCGGGTGGGTGAACAGGAGGACCACGATGACGTCGATGATCGTCGTCAGACCGAGCGTGAACGCGAACCCGCGCACGTTCGCGGCGGCGAGGATGTACAGCACGATGGCGGCGAGGAGGTTGGTGGCCTTCGATGCGTAGATCGTCCGGCGGGCACGCGCCCAGCCGGCCTCCACCGCCGATTCGAGACTCCTCCCGTCTCGCAACTCGTCGCGTATTCGTTCGAAGTAGACGATGAACGAGTCGGCTGTGAACCCGATCGCGACGATCAGACCCGCGACGCCGGCCAGCGACAGACGGTAGCCGTAGTGCCACGACAGCAGCGAGATCGTCAGCCAGGTCAGCACACCGGCGACGACGAGCGAGAAGATCGTGACGAGACCGAGGAGGCGGTACTGGAAGAAGGTGTAGATCGCGACCAGGATCAGGCCGATGAGGCCGGCGACGAGACCGCTGATCAACTGAGCAGAACCGAGCGTCGCCGAGATCGTGTCCTGGCTCTGCACCTTGAAGCTGAACGGCAGCGCGCCGAACTTCAGCTGGTCCGCGAGCGCCTTGGCCGTCGTCTCGGTGAAGTTGCCGCTGATCTGCGGCTTGCCGTCACTGATCGCGGCCTGAGTGGTCGGAGCCGAGATGACCTTGCCGTCCAGGACGATCGCGAACTGGTTCTGTGCGCCGGTCAGGCCGACGAGGCGCGTCGTGACATCGGCGAACTGCTTGGTGCCGGTGGAGTCGAAGACGATGTTGACAGCCCACTGACCGTTCGACGCGCCCTGCGAGGTCTGCATGAGCCCGGCAGAGGCGTCACTGATGTTCTGGCCCTTCACCTCGACCGGCCCGAGCAGGTACTTGACCTGGTTCTGGTCGTCACAGGTGATGAGGGGCTGGTCCGTCGGCGCGGCACTGGTGTCCTGCGACGAGTTCGAGGCGCACGAGTACGCGTTGAAGTCCGCCTGGAGCTTCGGCGTCACCCAGGCCAGGTCGCTGCCGTTCGTCGGCGACGTCGACGGTGTCGACGCGAGCCCGGGCTCCGGGGTCGGTGCCGGAGTCGACTTGCCGTCCGCGCCCACGACCTCGTTGGTCGGGCCGCCCGAGATGAGCACCGGGCGGAAGTCGAGACGTGCGCTCGACTTCACCCGGTTGAGGGTCGCCTCGTCGGGCTTGCCCGGGAGGGAGACCACGATGTTGCGTGAGCCCTCGGTGGAGATCTGCGCCTCCGAGATGCCGGAGGCATCGATGCGCTGACGGATGATCGAGACGGCCTGGTCCAGCTGCTGCTGCTGGATCTGCTGTCCGTTCTCGACCTGCGGCGTCAGGATCACCTGGGTGCCGCCCTCGAGGTCGAGGGCGAGCTTCGGCAGCCACGTCGCGTTGCTGAACAGCACGCCGGCGGTGAGGGTCCCGAGCAGGACCACCACCAGCACGCCGAGCCATGTCAGGGAACGCCAGGCTTTCTTGGCCGGAGTCGACTTTGCCACCTAGGAACTCAGCTTTCTACGAGTGTTCCGCGCGCGCAGAAGCGCCGCGGCCCACGGGTCGGGAGTTAGTCGTCGCTCTTCGCGCCGGGCTTCTTCGAGGCGTCGTCGACCCGCTCGCCGTACTCCGGCTCGTCGTGGCGGATCGCGTGGTCCTCGTTGAGCTCGGCGGCGCCGGTGGTGAGCTCCGCGTCGGAGTCGGCCTCGGCCGGCTCGGCGACGGTGGGCTCCACGACGCGGGCGAGCACCTGGCGGTGCACCTTGAGCACGTGCCCCGGGCTGGTCTCGATGAGCGCGGTGTTGTCGTCCTCGTCGACGGACAGCAGCGTGCCGTAGAGACCGAAGTTCGTCATGACATCGGCGCCCGGCACCATCTTCGAACGCGTCTCGGCCTGCTCGCGCTGGCGCTTGCGGCTGTTGCGGAACATGAAGAAGATGAGGGCCGCCAGGATGACGACCATCACAATAGTCAGCGGATCAATGGCCATGAATTTCTGCCGAACCTTCCGGTGGGGAGTCTGAGGGGCCGAACGGCCACCTCACATCATAAGTCATCGATCAGGGAAGGTTGCTCCGAACGGGCTTGGTGCGGGCCGGGAATCCCGAAGTGGCGCCAGGCGGCGGGCGTCGCGACCCGTCCTCTGGGGGTCCGCGACAGCAGCCCGATCCGCACGAGGAAGGGTTCGACGACCGATTCGATCGTCTCCGACTCCTCGCCGACGGAGACCGCGAGCGTGTTCAGGCCGACCGGTCCCCCGTCGAACCGTTCCAGGATCGCGTGCAGCACGGCGCGGTCGAGGCGGTCGAGCCCGAGCGGGTCGACGTCGTACAGTTCGAGCGCGGCGTGCACCGCCGCGAGGTCGGCCTCCCCGCCGTGGACGAGGGCGTAGTCGCGAACGCGGCGCAGCAGACGGTTGGCGATCCGCGGAGTGCCGCGGCAGCGGCCGGCGATCTCGGCCAGCGCCTCCCGATCGATGTCGAGCTCGAGCATGGTCGCTGCGCGCGCGAGCACCTGGGTCAGCTCGCCCTCGTCGTAGAACTCGAGGTGCGCGGTGAACCCGAAGCGGTCGCGCAGCGGGTTCGGCAGCAGACCCGACCGCGTCGTCGCTCCCACGAGGGTGAACGGCGCGAGGTCGAGAGGGATGGACGTCGCGCCCGCTCCTTTGCCGACCATGATGTCGATGCGGAAGTCCTCCATCGCGAGATAGAGCATCTCTTCCGCCGAACGCGCCATCCGATGGATCTCGTCGATGAACAGGACCTCGCCGGGCGTCAGCGACGACAGCAGCGCCGCGAGATCGCCGGCGTGCTGGATCGCCGGGCCGCTGGAGAGTCGCAGCGGACGGCCGCTCTCGTGGGCGACGATCATCGCGAGGGTCGTCTTGCCGAGACCGGGAGGGCCGGCGAGCAGGATGTGATCGGCGGTGCGGTCCTGCATCTTCGCCGCGGTGAGCAGGAGCTGGAGCTGGCCGCGCACCTTGGCCTGGCCGACGAACTCCGCCAGCGACCGGGGACGCAGGGCCCCCTCGAAGGCGAGCTCCGATTCGGACTCGAGCTCGGGGTCGGTGAGGTCGTCGCTCATCGGGCGCCCTGAGCGGCCGGGCCGAGCTGGGACAGCGTCAGCCGCAGCAGAGCCGGGACCGAGTCGCGGGCGGACTCGTCCGTGCCGGCGACGACGTCGGCGATCGCCTCCGCCGCGATGCGCTCGGGCCAGCCGAGGCCGACGAGCGCGATCAGCACGCTGTCCGCGACGGAGGACGGAGCACCGGAGGTCTTGGCTGCCGGCGCCGCCCGGCGCGTGGCCACGAGCTTGCCCGTCAGCGAGACGACGATCAGCTTCGCCGTCTTCGGCCCGATCCCTGAGACTTTGCGGAACGGGGCGTCATCGTCGGAGGCGACGGCGTCGGCGATCTGGTCGGGCGACAGCACCGACAGCACTCCGATCGCCGACTTCGGCCCGACGCCGGTGACCCCGGTGAGCAGCTCGAAGACGTCGAGCTGCTCGCGATCGACGAAGCCGAAGAGCTGGAGCGAGTCCTCCCGCACGATCATCGAGGTGTGGACGAACGCCTCGTCCCCGAGGCGGAGCGAGAGGACGTGGTCGGGGGTCAGCTGCACGGCGAAGCCGACACCACCGACCTCGATCACGGCGGCGCCGCCGCTGGCGGAGAGGACGGTGCCGCGGAGAGAGGAGATCACCTCGCCAGCCTACGGGGAGCCGCCGACGCGCGGGCGGAGCGCTCCGCGGCGAGCCATGCGGCCTGGGCGGGGGTCTGCGGCGCGTCCGCGGACGGCGCATCGCCCGTCCCGCGCGCGGCAGGACGTGCGGCGGCCGGTCCGCCGCGCCAGGCATGGCAGATCGCGATGGCCAGCGCATCGGCGGCGTCCGCGGGCTTGGGCACCTCGGCCAGGCCGAGGATGCGCGCCACCATCGCCTGCACCTGCTTCTTGTCCGCCGACCCGTAGCCGGTCACGGCGGCCTTCACCTCGCTGGGTGTGTGGAGGGCGACGGGGAGGCCGCGCTTGGCTGCGGCGTGCAGAGCCACCCCGCTGACCTGGGCGACACCCATCACGGTGCTCAGGTTGTGCTGGGCGAAGACCCGCTCGATCGCCACAGCGGCCGGCCGGTGCTCGTCGAGCAGTCGCTCGATGCCGTCGCCGACCGCGAGCAGACGTTCCTCGATCGGCATCCCGGGCGGGGTGCGGATGACCGTCACCTCCACCAGCGCGGCGCGACGATCCGAGCGCACGTCGACGATTCCGACGCCGCATCGTGTCAGACCGGGGTCGATGCCGAGCACCCGGATCGACATGGCGGGGTCGCTTACTCGTCGTCCTCGTCGAGCTGCGCCTGGACCTCGGGGGTCAGGTCGAGGTTCGTGTAGACGTTCTGCACGTCGTCCGAGTCCTCGAGAGCGTCGATGAGCCTGAACACCTTGCGGGCCACGTCGGCGTCGGCCTCGACGTTGACGGTCGCGACGAACTCCGCGTCGGCCGAGTCGTAGTCGATCCCCGCCTCCTGCAGCGCGGTGCGCGCGGCGACGAGGTCGGTGGCCTCGGTCAGGACCTCGAAGCTCTCGCCCCGGTCGGTGACCTCTTCCGCTCCGGCGTCGAGGACGGCCGTGAGCACGGTGTCCTCGTCGACGCCGGCGGCGTGCGGGACGACGATGACGCCCTTGCGGTGGAAGTTGTACGCCACGCTGCCCGGGTCGGCCATGGTGCCGCCGTTGCGCGTCATCGCAGTGCGGACCTCGGCGGCGGCGCGGTTCTTGTTCTCGGTGAGGCACTCGATCAGCAGGGCGACGCCGCCGGGGCCGTAGCCCTCGTACATGATCGTCGTGTAGTCGATGACCTCACCGGTGAGACCGGCGCCGCGCTTGATCGCGCGGTCGATGTTGTCGTTGGGGACCGAGGTCTTCTTGGCCTTCTGGACGGCGTCGACCAGGGTCGGATTGCCGGACATGTCGGCTCCGCCGGTCTTGGCCGCGACCTCGATGTTCTTGATGAGCTTGGCGAACGACTTGGCACGGCGTGCGTCGATGACCGCCTTCTTGTGCTTGGTCGTGGCCCACTTGGAATGCCCGGACACTGCTGCTCCCTCGAGTTACGTTCTGAACCTGTCTATAGTAATGCGGCCCGCCCGTCGCGCAGGACCATCCCCCGCTCGGCGTGGAACCGGGCGAACGTCTCGACATCGGCCGTCGCGTCCGCCGCCATCTCCGCGATGCCGGACGGGTTGTGGAAGATGAAACGGTCCCCCTCCCGGCCGTGCACGAGCACCAGATGCCCTCCGCGCCGCTCGTTCGGGCGCTGGGGCCACCGGATCTCGGGCGAGACGGAGGCCAGGACGACCTGGCCGGGCCGCACGAGCGGGAGGAACCCGGCCGTGGGCGTCCGCTCGACGACCTCCCCGTCGATTCCGAACTCGTCGGCGATCCACGCCAGGAACGGCCGGTAGTAGAGACCGTCGACCGTGTCCTCCCGCCGGACCAGCGCGCCGGCGCGGACGGCGCCCTCGATGAGCTCCGCCATCGGCACGATGCCGAGCTCCGGCCGCCACGCGCGCAGGACGGAGCGCAGGCAGGCGAGCCCGCAGACGTGCGCCGCCCAGAACTCGTACTCGGTCTCGGACGCGTACCCGTCCGCCCTCCAGTCGTGATGACGCCCCGGCGCCTCGCCGCGGACGATCAACGGCTCGTTGTACTCCAGGTCGCCCCACTGCGACTCGTAAGGGAAGCACTCGTGGGGGAAGACGGAAGGGCTGGGCGAGGTCACCCGCGCGAGCGTACCTTGCCGAGGAAGTACTCGTGGAAGCGGGTGTCCCCCGTGATCTCGGGATGGAACGACGTCCCGAGCAGATCGCCCTGCTCCACCGCCACCACGCGACCGTCGCCGACCCGTGCGAGAGCGGTCGCACGGTCGCCGAGGGACTCGACGATGGGCGCACGGATGAACACGGCGTGCAGCGGGCCGCCACCGATCGCCGGGATGTCGAGGTCCGTCTCGAAGGAGTCCACCTGCGAGCCGAACGCGTTGCGGCGCACCGCCACATCCAGACCGCCGAGGCTCTGCTGGCCGGCGATGCCGTCGACGATCGTGTCGGCGAGCATGATCAGCCCGGCGCACGTGCCGTACACGGGCAGACCGCCGGCGATGGCCTCCTTCAGCGGCTCCGCCAGCCCGAACGCCCGGGACAGCTTGTCCATGACGCTGGACTCGCCGCCGGGGATGACGAGCCCGTCGATCGACGCGAGCTCCTCGGGCCGCCGCACGGGCGACGCGTCGGCGCCCAGCCCCCGGAGGACCGCGATGTGCTCGCGGAAGTCTCCCTGGAGGGCGAGGACGCCGACGCGTGCCGTCTGCTGACCGGTCAGCACTTACCAGCCACGCTCGGACAGGCGGTGCGGTGCTGCGAGGTCGGCGACGTTGATGCCGACCATCGCCTCGCCGAGGCCGCGCGAGACCTCCGCGACGACCTTCGCGTCGTCGAAGAACGTCGTCGCCTTGACGATGGCGGCGGCGCGCTGCTCCGGGTTGCCGGACTTGAAGATGCCGGAGCCGACGAACACGCCGTCCGCGCCGAGCTGCATCATCATGGCCGCGTCGGCCGGAGTGGCCACGCCGCCTGCGGTGAACAGCACGACCGGGAGCTTCCCGGTCTCCGCGATCTCGGCGACCAGCTCGTACGGCGCCTGGAGCTCCTTCGCGGCGACGTAGAGCTCGTCCTTCGACATCGATGTCAGGGCGTTGATCTCGGAGGTGATCTTGCGGATGTGCTTGGTCGCCTCGGAGACGTCGCCGGTGCCGGCCTCGCCCTTGGAGCGGATCATCGCCGCGCCTTCGTTGATGCGGCGGAGCGCCTCGCCGAGGTTGGTCGCGCCGCAGACGAAGGGCACGGTGAACTTCCACTTGTCGATGTGGTTGACGTAGTCGGCCGGCGACAGCACTTCGGACTCGTCGATGTAGTCGACGTCGAGCGCCTCGAGCACCTGCGCCTCGACGAAGTGCCCGATGCGCGCCTTCGCCATGACCGGGATGGACACCTCGGCGATGATCGCGTCGATCAGGTCGGGATCGCTCATGCGGGCGACACCGCCCTGTGCGCGGATATCGGCGGGCACGCGCTCGAGCGCCATCACGGCGACCGCACCGGCGTCCTCGGCGATCCGGGCCTGCTCGGGGGTGACGACGTCCATGATGACGCCGCCCTTCAGCATCTCGGCGAGCCCGCGCTTGACGCGGCTCGATCCGGTGGAGGTGCGCTGGTCCTGGTCTGTCATGGTCGCCCTTTCATGCGGAACGTAATTCTCTTTGGCCTATGCCGAACCATAGCATCATCGGCCCGGCTCACTAGACTCGGAGGCGACATGGACGAACTGACCATCACGGGCACCACGGCGGCCGAGATCGCGGCGAGCGTGCGCGCGCTGCACGAGCGCGGCGCACTCCGCCGGGGCGACGCCCTCCCGCCGGTCCGGGAGCTCGCCGGCCGTCTCGGCGTGAACCGCAACACCGCCGTGGCCGCATACCGTCTGCTGGCACAGGCCGGGGTCGTCGTCGCGCGGGGACGCGCCGGTACGGTCATCGCCGGCCTCGACGTCGTCGCCCAGGACGGGTACGCGGCGGACAGCGTCCTCCACGACATCGGGACCGGCAACCCCGACCCCCGTCGCATCCCGGACCCCTCGGCGGCGCTGGCCGGCGCGCTGGGACGCCCGGTGCTCTACGGCGAACCGGTAATCGACCCCGCGCTCGACGAGCGCGCCCTGGCCTGGGTCCACGACGACCTCCCGGATCGGGATGTACGGATCACGGTCACGAACGGTGCGGCGGACGCCGTCGAACGGCTGCTGGCCCAAGCCCTCCTGCGCGACGACGCCGTCGCACTCGAGGATCCGTGCTTCCTCGCCAGCATCCACACCGTCCGTCTGGGCGGTTACCGGGCCGTACCGGTGCCCGTCGACGCGGAGGGCATGACCGCAGCGGGCCTGCGGGCCGCCCTCGACGCCGGCGTCCGGGCCATCATCTGCACGCCGCGCGCCCAGAACCCCACGGGCGCGACGCTCTCCCCACGGCGCGCCGCCGAACTCCGCGGGATCCTCGCCGACCACCCGTACGTGCTCATCATCGAGGACGACCACTACTCGATGCTCTCCCAGCGCTCCTACGAGACGCTCATCGGGCCGGGCCACCTCCGGTACGCGCTGGTCCGCTCCGTGTCCAAGTTCCTCGGGCCCGACATGTGCCTCGCCGTGGCGGCGACGGATCCGGAGACGGCGGACCGGCTCGCCTTCCGGCTCAGCCCGGGCACGACCTGGGTCAGCCACATCCTGCAACGGCTCGTGCTCGCCCAGCTCACCGATGCGGACGCCATGGAGATGGTGGCCGCAGCGGGCAGGCACTACGCGGAACGCAACACGGCGTTCGCCGCGCTCCTCGCCGCACGCGGCCTCCCCGCCGAGGCCGCGGATGGGCTCAATCTCTGGGTCGAGCTGCCGATCGAGGCACGGCAGGTCGCCGACCGGCTGATGCGGCGCGGCTGGCTCGCCCGCACGGGCGACGAGTTCGTGCTCGCGGAGAACCCGCTGCCCTCCCGGCATCTGCGTCTGACCGTGCACGACCTGACGGACGAGGAGGCCGCGCGTCTCGCCGACGACCTCGCCGACGCGGCCGGTGCCGGTGCGGGCGCCCGTGTCGGCCCCGCCGAGCGCACGAGACACGTGCCGGGAGGTGAGAGGATCGAGGGATGAAGATCCTCTCGATCCAGTCCGCGGTCGCCTACGGTCACGTCGGCAACTCCGCCGCCGTGTTCCCCCTCCAGCGGATCGGCGTCGAGGTGCTCCCCGTCTACACGGTGAACTTCTCCAACCACACCGGGTACGGGGCCTGGCGGGGCCCGCTCATCGCGCCGGACGACGTGCGTGAGGTCATCACGGGCATCGAGGAGCGCGGGGTGCTCGGGCAGGTCGACGCGGTCCTCTCCGGCTATCAGGGCGGCGAGGGGATCGGCGACGTGATCATCGACGCGGTCGCCCGCGTGAAGGCCGCGAACCCCGATGCCGTGTACGCGTGCGATCCGGTGATGGGCAACGCCAAGTCCGGCTGCTTCGTCGCGCCCGCCATCCCCGACCTGCTGCGCGACCGCGTGGTGCCGGTCGCCGACATCATCACGCCCAACCAGTTCGAGCTCGGCTTCCTCACCGGGACGACGCCCGACACCCTCGAGTCGACCCTGGAGTCGGTGGACGCCGCGCGCGCCATGGGTCCGCGCACCGTGCTCGTCACCAGTGTCGAGCGCCCCGACCAGCCGGACGACACGATCGAGATGCTCGCCGCCGACGACGCGGGCGCGTGGATCGTGCAGACCCCGCGCCTGCCCATGAAGGCGAACGGCTCGGGAGACGTCACCGCGGCGCTGTTCACCGCGCACTACGTGCGCACCGGCGACGCCGAGACCGCTCTGCGCAAGACCGTGTCGAGCGTGTTCGACCTGCTCACCCGCACCCTGGAGTCCGGCGACCGCGAGCTCCAGCTCGTCGAGTCGCAGGAGTTCTACGCGAACCCGCGCGAGCAGTTCGCCGTGCGCCGCGTGCGCTGACCCCGCGCAGCCTCAGGCTGTCGGCCAGGCCGCGGCGAGGGAGGCGCGCACGTCGCCGAGCAGCTGCGGGAGCGCCTTGGTCTTGGCGATGATCGGCAGGAAGTTGGCGTCCTGCGCCCAGCGCGGCACGATGTGCTGGTGTAGGTGCGCGGCGATGCCCGCGCCCGCGATGGCTCCCTGGTTCATCCCGATGTTGAAGCCGTCGTTCTTCGACACCTCGCGGATCACCCGCATCGCCGTCTGCGTGAGGGAGCCGATCTCGGCGACCTCCTCGGGCGTCGCCTCGTCGTAGGTGGCGATGTGGCGGTACGGGCAGACGAGCAGGTGGCCGCTGTTGTACGGGAACAGATTGAGCAGCGCGTACGCGTGCTCGCCGCGGGCGACGATCAGGGCGTCCTCGTCGCTCATGCTGGGCGCGACGCAGAACGGGCAGTCGTCCTTGCCCGGCTGCTGGCCGTGCTGGATGTAGACCATCCGGTGCGGGGTCCACAGGCGCTGGAACTCATCGGGCACCCCGACGAGGTACGACGGGTCGTCGACGCGGACCTCGTCCGCGCCGACGCCGTCGTGACCGTCGCCCTCGTGGGCGGCGTAGTCGTCCAGACTCAGTCGAGCCATGCGGTGTCGACCAGCTCGTGGCTGCGGATGCTCCCGACGATGCGCTCGATCGCGTCCTCGACCGGGACGCCGTTGAGCTGGGTGCCGTCGCGGAAGCGGAAGCTGACCGTGCCGGCGCCCGCATCCTCCTCGCCCACGATGAGCTGGAACGGCACCTTCGCCTTGGTGTGCGTGCGGATCTTCTTCTGCATGCGGTCGTCGGAGTGGTCGACCTCGGCTCGCACGCCCTGGGCGCGGAGCTTCGCGATGACCTCGTCGAGGAACGGACCGTACGCGTCGGCGACGGGGATGCCCACCACCTGGACCGGCGACAGCCAGACCGGGAAGGCGCCCGCGTAGTGCTCGAGCAGGATCGCGAAGAACCGCTCGATCGAGCCGAGCAGCGCCCGGTGGATCATCGCCGGCTGCTTGCGGGTGCCGTCGGCCGCGTTGTACTCCAGCTCGAACAGCTCCGGCTGGTTGAAGTCGAGCTGGACCGTCGAGAGCTGCCAGGTGCGACCGATCGCGTCGCGCGCCTGCACCGAGATCTTCGGGCCGTAGAACGCCGCCCCCGCGGGGTCGTCCACGAGCTCGAGACCGGACTCGACGGCGACCTCCCTCAGGGTCTCCGTCGCCGTCTCCCAGCTCTCGTCGCTGCCGACGTACTTCTCCGGGTCCTTGGTGGAGAGCTCGAGGTAGAAGTCGGTGAGACCGTAGCCGCGCAGGGTCTCCAGCACGAACTGGAGCTGGCTGGCGACTTCGTCCTTGATCTGGTCGTCCGTCACGTAGATGTGGGCGTCGTCCTGGGTGAGGCCGCGCACGCGGGTGAGGCCGGACAGCGTTCCCGACTTCTCGTACCGGTAGACGGTCCCGAACTCGGCCAGGCGGAGCGGGAGCTCGCGGTAGCTGCGGCCGCGCGCCCGGAAGATCAGGTTGTGCATCGGGCAGTTCATCGGCTTGAGGTAGTAGTCCTGCCCCTGCCGGGTGATGTTGCCGTCCGCGTCGTGCTCCTCGTCGAGGTGCATGGGCGGGAACATGCCGTCCTTGTACCAGTTGAGGTGCTGGCTGGTCTCGAACAGGTGCGCCTTGGTGATGTGCGGGGTGTTCACGACCTCGTAGCCGTTCGCGATCAGCCGCTCGCGCATGTAGTCCTCGATCTCCTTGCGGATGATCCCCCCGCGCGGGTGGAAGACCGCGAGACCGGAGCCGATCTCCTCGGGGAACGAGAACAGGTCGAGCTCTGCGCCCAGCTTGCGGTGGTCGCGCTTGGCGGCCTCCTCCATGCGGGTCTGGTAGGCGCGGAGTTCGTCCTTGGTCGGCCAGGCGGTGCCGTAGACGCGCTGCAGCTGCGGGTTCTTCTCCGAGCCGCGCCAGTACGCGGCGGCGACGCGGGTGAGCGCCCAGCCGTTTCCGATCATGCGCGTGTTCGGCAGGTGCGGGCCGCGGCAGAGGTCCTTCCAGACCGTTTCCCCCGACTTCGGGTCGACGTTGTCGTAGATGGTCAGCTCGCCGCCGCCCACCTCGACGTTCTCACCGGAGTCCGATGCGACCGTGTCGCCGTCGGAGGCGGAGCCCTTGAGGCCGATCAGCTCGAGCTTGTACGGCTCGCCCGCGAGTTCCGCGCGCGCCTCGTCGTCGGTGACGACCCGGCGCACGAAGCGCTGGCCGGCGCGGACGATGCGCGACATCTCCTTGTCGAGGGCTTTGAGGTCCTCGGGGGTGAAGGGTTCCGTGACGTCGAAGTCGTAGTAGAAGCCGTCGGTGATGGGCGGACCGATGCCGAGCTTGGCCTCCGGGTTGACCGCCTGCACGGCCTGCGCGAGGACGTGGGCGGTGGAGTGGCGCAGGATGTTGAGGCCGTCCGCCGAGTCGATCGTGACCGGCTCGACGACGTCGGTCGTAGTGACGGTCGTCGCGAGGTCCTTCAGTTCGCCGTTGACGCGCATCGCGACAACGGAACGGTCGGTGAAGAGCTCGAAGCCGTCGGCCACCTGTCCACTCCTTATTTCGTCGGTAAAGGGAACGGATCAACTCTACTGGGGGCGGCGGACCGCTCGGGACGCAGGAGGCGTCGGGCGTCAGTCCCCCAGCGGCCGAGTCATGAACACGCTGTTCGGGTCGGGCAGATACGACGCGAACGGCTCGCACTCGGCGAATCCCGCCTGGGCGTACAGCCGCCGGGCGGGAGCGAAGAACTCCTGCGACCCGGTCTCGAGGGACACGCGCTGCACGTCGCGATCCTGGGCATCGACGAGCACGTGCACGAGAAGGCGGGCGGCGATCCCCTCACCTCGTCGCTCCGGTGCGGTCCGCATACTCTTGAGCTCCTCCCAGCCGTCCTCGATCGGGGCGAGGGCGGCCGTCCCGATCACCGCATCCCCGTCGATCGCCGTCCAGACGCGCACCCCCGGCCGCTGCAGGCCCTCGAGATCGAGAGCGTGCCTGCTCTCCGGAGGCGCCGTCGGCTCCATGTCGTCGAGGTGTGCCTGGAGGAAGTCGCGGAGCGCGGTCGAGCCGAAATCGGCGGAGGTGATGGTGAAGCTCATACGTCGACTCTAGGGAACGTGGATGTCGGGGGTGTTTCAGAACTCCCTGGGGATCTACCCCGCTAGGCTCGGCTGCGAAAGCTGGCGGAGTCTTGTGGGGGCGTCGATGACCGAGCGAAATGCGGATAGTCCGCTGCTGGCGTCGAAACCTCGCACGCCTGCTCCGATACGAGCGGCCGTCAATCTGATCGGCGTCGTCGGACTCTTCCTCGCACCGATCGGGATGTGTGCCGTCGCTCTCCTGCGGTTCTTCGCGTCCGCGTACACGATCTCTTACGGCACCCGGCAGGAGGCTCACGACGCCGCGGTCGCCGCGTTCGGGTGGATCGCCGCCGCCGGGGTCCTCGTTGTGCTCAGCGCGGTCGCGATCGCGGTGCTGCGACTCACCGTCCGCGCCCGATTCGTCGACGGGACCGTGTGGACGGCGGTTGGCGCCCTGATGGTGCTCGTCGCCATCGGCCTGTGGCGCCTGTCCGGCTTCTGGATCGACCAGTATCCGGCGTAGGTCCCCGCGAACAATCGAGGACACCCGCAACGGGAAGTCGCGCCTCGGACCCGCTACGCCATCGACCACCGTGTAGCGTATATACGCCAAATCCGTTAGCCTTGACAGGTATAACCGCCACGGGGGACGCAAATGGTCAGAAGGCAATCGCCGGCACGCGACAGGCTCCTCGCTGAGCTCGGCTCCAACATCGAACGCTGGCGGAAGCTGCAGGGCCTCAGTGCCGTGCAGCTCGCTGAGCGTGCTCACGTCACCCGCGACACTCTGCGTGCCCTTGAGCAGGGCTCAGGCTCACCTCGACTGGACTCCGTGCTGGCCGTCCTCACGTCGCTTGGCATCGCGAACACGCTGGTGGAGAGTACGGACCCGTGGAAGTCCCCTGCCGGCCGCGCCCTCATGGACGAGGAAGTCGGCGTCCAGACTCAGGACCGTGAAGGGAGATAGATCATGGCCGGCGAACCGACGCAGTTGCACGACGCCGTCGACGTCTTCCTCGATGAAGGGGCTGGCGCGCCGGTGCTCGTGGGCTCTCTGCGTGCCTCCTTCATGGGCGGGCGCACCCTCGCGGGCAGCTCGTTCGAGTACGCCGCGTCCTACCTGGCCAACCCCGCCCGCTACGCGCTCTCCCCTGACCTGCCGCTCGTTTCCGGACGCCAGTACTCCGGGGGCGACACTACGCTCTTCGGCGCGTTCGCCGACGTGACCCCCGATGACTGGGGCACTGGCCTGATCGACGCCGAGTACCAACTCCAGCGCGGCGAGAGTCAACCGCGCGCGATCGGCGAGTTCGATCACCTGGTGCAGCAGAACGACCTCACGCGCATGGGCGCGCTGCGCTTCACTGCGCTTGGAGCAACGCCTGCGCCTGGGGGAACGCCCGGGCCATACCAGTGGCTCACCGCTGCCCAGCACACGGCCCCGACCCAGCACAGCGTGCGGCGCATCGCGGAGGCCGCAGCGCGCTTCGAGGAGTACGAGGCGACCGACGACGACATCGAGATCCTTCGCTTCGCCGGCTCCAGCCTCGGCGGCGCACGCCCGAAGGCGACGATCAGGGACCCCGACGGCGCCCTCTGGATGCTGAAGCTGCCCTCCAACCGCGACCGGCGCTCGGACCTCGAGGCATGGGAGGCTACCGCACTCGACATCGCCGAGCGGGCGGGGCTTCGCGTCCCGAGGCACAGGCTGGTCCGGCTCGCCGAGCACGAGTCGTCACTGCTCATCGAGCGCTTCGATCGCGTCGGCGCACCCGACCCCCACCAACACAGAGTCGGCTTCATCTCCGCCATGACCGCGATGCAGCTCACTCCACAGAACCAGCGAGCCACCTACGCCGACTTAGCGGACGCCGTCGACCACCTCGCGCCTGAGTACTCGAGAGAGGAACTTCGCGAGCTGTTCCAGCGCGTGGCGCTCACGGTGCTCGTCGGCAACGTCGATGACCACTGGAAGAACCACGGCTTCCTCCGCGAGGGGTCCAGTTGGAGGCTGAGCCCGCTCTACGACGTGAATCCCACCCGGGCGGGAAACCTGGTGCGCTCTCGTGCGATCAGCGACCGTGACGATCCGGCGAACCGGGACATCCGCCACCTGATCGAATCGAGCCAGGTCTACCGGATGAACGCCACGGATGCCGCCGATGCCCTCATCCCGGTACTCGGCGCCGTCGCCACGTGGCCGGTGCTCGCAGTCGGCAACGGCATCAGCCGTGCGGAGATCGACAGCATGGCCTCGGCCTTCGACGAGACACAGTTCGGGTACGCCGAGAAGTTCGCCGTCGCACACGAGTCCCGGAACGGCACATCGAGCCACGCCGGCCGTCGCCGACCCTTCCCCGAGTTGTACTAGGACACCACGGGTACCGCAGGCCCAGAGGCTGAGCTCGACCGCGACTGAGCCATTCGGCGTCGGTAGTGCGATGGTGCAGGCGTGACCTACTTTGACGACGGCGAGGTCGGGGAACACCGTTCGAGCGCACAACGTAACCGCGCTCACACCGCAGCGTGGGTCTTCTTCTGGGCGGGGATGGCTCTTATCGTCACAGTCGGGTCGGCGTACGGCGAATAGAGGCACGCTTGGCTGGCCTGGTCCCTATCGGAGCGAGAATGCTGCGCTGAACGGCGGCGAGACGATCTGGAAAGCCCAGCTCTGGAGCGTGCTGTCGATCTTTGTGGTGATCGGCACTGCGATCGGCGCCGGCTTCGCTGCGCGGGCTGCCCGTCAGCGGGCCTGGCTGGTCATCCTCGTCGGGGTGAGTATCACGCTCGGTGCTGCGCTCATGATCGCGGTGCTGCTCACTCCCGTCCCCGCATCCTCGTAGCCGGGCCGAACGACAGTGCTCAGTCCGTTGCGATCACATTGTCAGACAGCCGAGTCCAGCCCGGCTTGACGTCCTCGGCCGTGACCCCGCGCCGGTAGAACTCTGCGCTGAAGTGGACGGGCGCCCACCCCACGGGCTCGACTGCCTTCGTCACGACGAGACCCACCCCGTCGGGCGAGATCACTCGTCGCCGGGTCGATTCCGCTCCATCCGGTCACGTTCGTTCTGCCTAGAAGGTCATCTCGTGCGTAGCTAGCTTTTCGCCGTCTAGCGACGCCCGCATAGGCTTCGGGATCGGGTATCACCTCGTCGCGCGCAGCTCCGCCGCTGCTACATAGGGACACGACACACGCGACAATATCTGCAATGACGACGGCAGAAACGACGAAACCCCCGGTAACCCGGGGGTTTCTCTCGGTGGGCGATACTGGGATCGAACCAGTGACCTCTTCCGTGTCAGGGAAGCGCGCTACCGCTGCGCCAATCGCCCAGAGCCTGAACCAGGTTCAGGATCGAGGTGGATACGGGATTCGAACCCGTGTATACGGCTTTGCAGGCCGCTGCCTCGCCTCTCGGCCAATCCACCGAAGCCAACAACACGGATAAAACCGTACCGTATCGAGAAGCCCGGCATCTGACGAGACCGGGCCCACTCGAGCGGATGACGAGATTCGAACTCGCGACCCTCACCTTGGCAAGGTGATGCGCTACCAACTGCGCTACATCCGCATTTCGTTCCGCAGTTCCCTGCGGCACTTGAATGACTTTAGCCGATCCTTTCGCCGAAACCAAAACGGGACACGCCTCCCGGGTGTGTCGCCGCGCCCGGGTCCGCCGATGTGCGAACGGCGCCCTGCGTCGGCTAGTATCGAATCTCGCAGCCGGGTGACCGGCCGCGGAACACACGGGCGATTGGCGCAGTTGGTAGCGCGCTTCCTTCACACGGAAGAGGTCATCAGTTCGAGTCTGGTATCGCCCACCACAATGAAGGCCCCCGGTTCGCCGGGGGCCTTCTCGCGTTCGGCGCTCGCGCATTGCTACGCCGCGTGACGGGTCCGCTCGCGTGGCGCGCCGGGCTGAGGCACCCTGAACTGCATGAGCTTCGGACCGGCACGTCCCCTGGAGCAGCTCTATGCGACCAGGTCGAGTATCAAATGGCGCCGCTACCCGGCGGACGTCCTCCCTGTCTTCGTGGCGGAGATGGACTTCGACGTGGAACCGGCCGTGCTCGACCGTGTCGCGGAGACCCTCCGCAACTCGGACACCGGCTACCTCGACTCCGCCGGTCCGCTCGCGCCGGCATTGGCCCGCTTCGCCCAGGACGCCTGGGGTTGGGACGTCGACACGGACTGGGTGCACCTCGCGACGGATGTGACCGTCGGCGTGGTGGAGGCCCTGCGCCTGGCGCTGCCGGAGTCCGGTGGCCGGGTGGTGCTCACTCCCCCGGTGTATCCGCCGTTCTTCGAGATGATCGAGGAGGCCGACGCCGTCGCCGTGACCGTGCCGCTCCTCGAGCACGAGGGCTGGTCGCTCGACCTCGCCGGCATCGAGCGGGCGTTCGCGGGAGGCGTGGACGCGCTGCTGCTCTGCAACCCGCAGAACCCGACCGGCCGATGTCACAGCCGCGCCGCCCTGGAGGCGCTCGCTCGGCTCGCCGCCACGTACGACGTGTTCGTCGTCAGCGACGAGGTGCACGCCCCGCTCGCTCACCCCGGCACCGTCTTCACCCCCTTCGCCCCCGTCGCGCGCGCTGCCGGAGCCCGCGCCGTGACCGTGACCTCCGCCAGCAAGGCGTGGAACCTCGCAGGCCTCAAGTGCGCCGTCGTCGTCGCCGCCGACGAGCGCTCGGCCGAGCTCCTGACCGGGCTCCCCGAGGAGCTCGCCGCACGCACCAGCATCCTGGGCCTGCACGCCAACGTCGCCGCCCTCTCCTGCCTGGACTGGCGCGACGGCCTGCTCGACCTCCTCGTGTCGAATGTGCGGCTGCTGGAGGCCGAGCTCGCCGCGCACGCGCCGTCCGTCCGCGCGATCCGCCCCGACGCGGGCTACCTCGTCTGGCTCGACTTCCGCGCCACCGGGCTCGGCGACGATCCTGCGCGCATCCTCATCGACGAGGGCCGCGTCGCACTGAACTCCGGGCTCGCCTTCGGAGAGCCCGGCCGCGGGTTCGCCCGGCTCAACCTGGCATGCGACCCGTCAACGGTCGTCGAGGCGGTGCGCCGCATCGCCGCCACCGTCGACGCCCGCACCGCTCGTGCCGCTCGCGCCTCCGCCCCGGCACTCGCCCACGCCGTCTGAGGCGCCCGCGAAACGCCGTTCCGTGTGAACCGGAACGGCGTTTCGTGATCCGCTCCCGGCGGACGGGCCGCCGACCGTCGATCAGTCGCCGGCGGCATCCAGGGCGGCCGAGAGGTCGGCCACGAGGTCGCGCGGGCTCTCCAGGCCGATCGAGAGCCGGATGAGCCCGGGCGTGATCCCCGCCGCCGTGCGCTCCTCCGGCGTGAGTTTGGCGTGGATGGTGCTGGCGAGGTGGATCGCGAGGCTCCGCACGTCGCCGATGTGGGTCATCGGCGTGACGAGCTGCAGTGCGTCGATGAAGCGGCGAGCCGCCTCCCGCCCGCCGGCGAGCTCGAACGACACGATCGACCCCGGCCCCTTGGGCAGGTACTTCTGCGCGAGCGCGTGACCGGGGTCATCCTCCAGACCCGGATAGAACACGCGGGCGACCTCAGCGCGGCTCTCCAGCAGCTCTGCGACGGCCTGCGCGTTGGACACGTGCCGGTCCATCCGCACCGAGAGAGTCTCGATCCCGTGCAGCAGGAGGAAGGTGCTGGACGGCGGCACCGTCGGGCCGTACTCGAGCACGATCACGGTCCGCACGTACGCCAGGTACGCGCCGGCGCCGAAGCGCTCGACGAACGACGCGACGCCGGCACGCGGCGGCTCGGTCAGCTGCGGGAAGCGGTCCGCGTGCGCGGACCAGTCGAACCGTCCCGCGTCGACGATCGCGCCGCCCAGCACCGCGCCGTGCCCGGCCAGCCACTTCGAGGTCGAGTGGATGACGATGTCCGCACCGTTCTCGATCGGCCGCCACAGATACGGGGTCGGGACGGTGTTGTCCACCACGAGCGGCAGCCCTGCGCTGTGGGCGATCCGGGCCAGCCGCTCGATGTCGACCACGTGGTTGAGCGGGTTCGGCAATGTCTCGGTGTAGACCGCCCGGGTGGTCGGTCGGACCCGCGCGGCCCACTCGGCGTCGGAGGCGTCGTCGGCGACGTACTCGAACTCGATGCCCTGCCGGGCGAGCACGCCGCGGAACATCTCCCGCGTGCCTTCATAGAGGGACCGGGTCACGAGCACGTGGTCGCCCGAGGCCGCCAGGGCCGTGAGCGCCGCGGCGATCGCGGCCTGCCCGCTCGCGACGACGATGCCGTCGACGCCCCCCTCGAGGTCGGCGATGCGACGACCGGCGACGGCATTGGTGGGGTTCTCGTTGCGCGAGTACGCGCGGTAGGCGCTCCGCCCGGCGAAGCGCGCCTCACCGTCGTCGAAGTCGTCGAAGACGTAGCCGGCGGTCTGGTAGATCGGCGTGACGCGGGAGCGCGTCTCGGCGTCGATCACCGCCCCCGCGTGGATCTGACGCGTCTCGAAGTCCCAGGTACAGTCCTCTGGCATGCGGCAACACTAGTGTCCGCATCGCGGCGCGGCACGGTCGCATTGCGCCGTGCGACGCGCTGTGACGAACCGTTTCGCCAGGAGGCCTCAGCGCCAGCCGTACCGCTTCCGCAGGGCCGCACGCACGGCGTCGAACGGCACGCGGTCGAGGGCGGCCGCCTCCCGCCGCATCCCGCCCTGATGGACGCGGTAGACGCGGTCGACGCGTGCGTAGCTCGGGCGGTGCTTGCCGTCCCAGGCCCCCGCGCCCACCGGCACGTACTCGGGGCGGCCCGGGTGCTCCTGACTGGTCAGGGCCACCGCCAGGACGGTGCTGCGGTTCTCCGCGGCGACGACGAGGACCGGGCGGTCCTTGCCGCGGCCGTCCGCCTCCTCGAACGGCACCCACGTCCAGACGATCTCCCCCGGGTCGGCGTCGCCGTCCGTGTCCGGCACGTACGACGTGCGGATGGCGCCGAGCCGCCGCGGATCGACCTGCTCCGTGGCAGTCGCGCCGGAGCGACCCGGCTCAGCGGCGGGGGCGGAGGGTGCGGGGCGCGGGCTCGGCCGGAACAGCCGGGCGAGCGCGCTCAGGAATCGTCGAGGGGAGGCCACCCTCCGCACCATAGCGGACGCGGGTCAGGCCGATCGTGTAGCGCAGCAGCAGGGCGATCAGCAATGCCACCACGAACGCGTAGACCAGGACGGCGACCGCCGAGACGCCCTGCGCGATGAAGAGGTCGAAGTTGCCGCTCTCGACCATCCCGCCGCCCGCTCCGAACAGGCCGGCGAAGAGGAGCCCGACGACGCTCCCCACGATCATGATCACGCAGAGCGCGAGCGCGGGCCCGAAACGTGCGCGCGCCGCCACGTCGACCATGGTGGCGCAGGCGAGGGCGGCGAGGGCGCCGAGGAGGAGGGACCAGCCGAGGGTGAGGACCCCGGACGCGGGTGTGATCGCCACCAGCCCCGACGCCGCACCGCAGAACACGCTGACCAGGGTCGGGCGGCGCAGGAGGACGCGGTCGACGAGCATCCACATCAGGCAGCCCGCCGACGCGGCCAGGAAGGCGTTGATCGCGATCGGTGCCGTGTACTGATCGACCGCGCCCTCGGAGCCTGTCACGAGCCCGAGCCAGCCGACCCACACGAGCGTCCCGCCGATCGCGACGATCGGGAGGCTGCGCCCGCTCTCGGCCGGATGCTCGCCGCGCCCGCAGGCCACGATCACACCGGCGGCAGACGCCCCCGCGGCGAGCCCGACCGGCAGTGCGCCGCCGTAATCGACGACGCCCAGCAGGGACACCGCCCAGCCGTCGCCGAGCGCGAACACCGCGTACCCGGCCGGGAAGAGCACGAGCGCGCTCCACAGCACGCAGAAGGCCAGCCAGGCGCGCAGGGTGATGCGGGAGGCCACCGCGGCGCCGACGACGGCGATCGCCACCGCGCAGACGGCGATCAGGGCTCCGGCCCGGGCGAGCGCGTACGTCCCGTGCTGCCCGGCGAGGCCGACGTCGGGGACCCCGACGAGATGAGGGACGAGCGGGTCGCCCGCGATCATCCCGTAGCCGCCCAGCACGCAGAGGAGGACGACGACCGCGGTCCCCGAGAGGACGAACAGCAGCGCCCGTCTGGCCCGCTCCCTCCCCGCGAGCCCACCGACGAGGAAAGCCAGGCCCGGCACGACGAGCAGTGTCAGCGCGCCGCAGAAGAACAGCAGGAGGGCATCCAGCTGCTCGCTCGTCGCCGTCGTCATCCCGCCCCTTCGCCTCGAAATGCCAGCATCACCCTAGCCGAGCCGCTCGTGCCGGAACGCCGAACGGGGCGCCGCCCGCAGGCGGCACCCCGTTCGGTGTGCTGTGTTCTCGGACCGAGTGGTCAGACCGTCTCGAGGGCGTAGCCCTCTTCACCGTGGACCACGGTGTCGACGCCGGCCAGCTCGTCCTCGTTGTTGATGCGGAATCCGATCGTCTTCTGGATCGCCCAGCCGATGGCGTAGGCCAGGACGAAGGAGTAGATCAGCACGGCCGCGGCGCCGAGCGCCTGGACGCCGAGCTGCTGGAAGCTGCCGCCGTAGAGCAGGCTCGAGAAGGGCTTGCTGGCGTCGCCGTCCACGTGGGTGAAGCCGAAGAAGCCGATCCAGAGCGTACCGATGATGCCGCCGACGAGGTGGATGCCGACCACGTCGAGCGAGTCGTCGAAGCCGAGCTTGAACTTCAGGTCGACCGCGAGGGCGCAGACCGCACCGGCGACCACACCGAGGAGGATCGCCCAGCCCGGGGTGAGGATGTTACAGGCCGGGGTGATCGCGACGAGGCCCGCGACCGCACCGGATGCGGCGCCGATGGAGGTCGGCTTGCCGTCGCGCAGCTTCTCGACGATCAGCCAGCCGATCGTGGCGGCGGCCGGGGCGGCGAGGGTGTTGACCCAGGCGAGGGCGGCCACGCCGTCCACCGCGGCCTCGGAGCCGGCATTGAAGCCGAACCAGCCGAACCACAGGAGCGCGGCACCGAGGAGGGTGAGCGGCACGTTGTGGGGCTTGCTCATGCCCTTCTGGAACCCGACGCGCTTGCCGAGGACGAGGGCGAGGGCGAGACCGGCCGCACCGGCGTTGATGTGGACCGCCGTGCCGCCCGCGAAGTCGTTGACGTGGAGGCCGGCCGCGATCCAGCCGTTGGAGAGGTTGAAGACCCAGTACGCGACCGGGAAGTACACGACGGTCACCCAGATGCCGGCGAAGATCATCCACGAGCCGAACTTGGCCCGGTCGGCGATCGCGCCGGAGATCAGTGCGACGGTGATGATCGCGAACGTGGCCTGGAAGCCGGCGAACGCGAGGCCGCCGAGGTCGGGGGTGAGTCCGTCCTTGCCCATCAGGCTGCTCAGGAACCAGTCCGGCGTGCCGAGGACTCCCTTGATGGACTCGGGCCCGAACGACAGGCCGTAGCCGTAGACGACCCAGAGGACGCCGACGAGGGCCATCGCGCCGAAGCTCATCATCATCATGCTGACGACGCTCTTGGCTCGGACCATGCCGCCGTAGAAGAAGGCGACACCGGGGGTCATCAGCAGAACGAGGGCTGCGGCGACCAGAAGCCACAGGGCGTTGACCGTCCCGGCTTCTGCGTAGTCCGCTGCTGTGTGGAGCACCATGCGAATTGTCTACCTCTCTGTGCGTGCCCCGGCTCTCGTGCGCTCCCAATTCGGGGCGGGAGCGCTTCGGGGTGGAGCCAGTCTGAACGCGAGAGGTTTCGGTCGCAGGCAGCGCGTGTTTCGCGGGTGTTACGCATCCGACGCGTGTGTAAACACTGTGTTTCCGCGCCCTTCCGATGTCCCGGACAGGCGGTGGGAGTGCGCTTAGGCGTCGTGCGGAGGCAGTTCACCCGCGGTGAGGGCGATCATGCGCGACACCGAGCGCAGGTACTTCTTGCGGTATCCCCCGCCCAGCATGTCGTCGTCGAAGATGTCGTTCAGCGGCACCCCGGTCTGCACGATCGGGATTTCGGCATCGTAGACGCGGTCGATGAACGCGACGAGGCGCAGGGCGGCCATCTGGTCGTGGAGCACGTGCACGCCGTCGAGGCCGATGACGTCGACGCCCTCGAGGATCTTGATGTAGCGGGACGGGTGCACGGTCGCGAGGTGGGCGATGAGGTCGTCGAACGTGTCGGAGGTCGCGGTCTCGCCGCGCGCGGCGAGCGCCGCCAGCACCCGGGAGTACTCGTCGTCGCCGACGGTGACGGCGCTGCCGGTCGTGTCGCGGCGGCGGTAGTCGAGGCCGTCGATGCGCAGGGTCTCGAAGTTGGCGGAGAGGGACTGGATCTCGCGGAGGAAGTCGCTGGCGGCGAACCGGCCCTCGCCCAGGGCGTTCGGCGGGGTGTTGCTGGTGGCGGCGATGCGCGTGCCGGAGGCGACGAGCTCACCGAGCATCCGGGTCATCATCATGGTGTCCCCCGGGTCGTCGAGCTCGAACTCGTCGATGCAGATGAGGGTGGAGCCGCGCAGGAGGTCGACCGCGCCCGCGTAGCCGAGGGCCCCGACGAGTGCGGTGTACTCGATAAAGGTGCCGAAGTATTTCGGTTCCGGTGCCTCGTGCCAGAGTGCCGCGAGGAGGTGGGTCTTGCCGACGCCGAAGCCGCCGTCGAGGTAGACGCCCGGCTTCATCGCGGCGACCTTCTTGCGGTTGCGGCTGAACAGCCCGGCGGGGCGCTGCGGCTCCCACGACTTCACGAAGAGCTTGAGGGTGGAGACCGCCTCGGCCTGCGACGGGTAGTCGTGGTCGGGACGGTAGTTGTCGAAGGAGGCGCGCTCGAACTGCGACGGCGGGACCAGGCTGGCGGCGATCTCCGCCCCGGTGATCTGGGGCGAACGGTCCGCGAGGCGCGGCAGCGCGCTGGTCTGATCGAGGGTCATGGCGGGAGGGCACCTTCGTGGTCGGGAGCGAGTGGAGGTCGCAGTGTTTCACTGTGTGAGCGCTCGCCTGTCACGGCCGGTCCGCGCCGCGTAGCCTGAGACTGCGTTCCCTGCTATTCGCAGGATCCCAGCCTATCCCGGAGGAAGAACAGCATGGCCATCGAGACCGACCCGTCGACCGACTTCGCCGACTACGCCCACCCGGAGCGCCTCGTCTCCACCGAGTGGCTGGCGCAGCACCTCGGCGAACCCGGGCTGGCGGTCGTGGAGTCCGACGAGGACGTGCTGCTCTACGACACCGGGCACATCCCCGGCTCGGTCAAGATCGACTGGCACACCGACCTCAACGACCCGGTGGTGCGCGACTACGTGAGCGGCGAGCGCTTCGCCGAGCTGCTCGGCTCGAAGGGCATCGCTCGCGACACGACGGTGGTGATCTACGGCGACAAGAACAACTGGTGGGCGTCGTACGCGCTCTGGGTGTTCACGCTCTTCGGCCACGAGGACGTCCGCCTGCTCGACGGCGGTCGCGACAAGTGGATCGCGGAGGGACGCGAGCTGACCCGTGACGTCCCGGTGCCCGCTGCCGTCGAGTACCCGGTGGTGGAGCGCGACGACAGCCGGGTGCGCGCCTTCAAGGACGACGTGCTCGCCCACCTGGGCAGCCCCCTGATCGACGTGCGCTCCCCCGAGGAGTACAGCGGCGAGCGCACCGAGATCCCGGGGTACCCGACCGAGGGCGCCCTGCGGGCGGGTCACATCCCGTCGGCCGCCTCCGTCCCGTGGGCTCGGGCGGCGGCTCCGGATGCGACGTTCAAGCGCCGTGCCGAGCTGGAGTCGATCTACCTGGGCGACGCCGGCCTCAAGCCGGGCGACGACGTGATCGCGTACTGCCGGATCGGGGAGCGCTCCAGCCACACCTGGTTCGTGCTCACCCACCTGCTCGGTTTCGAGAACGTGCGCAACTACGACGGTTCGTGGACGGAGTGGGGCTCCGCGGTGCGGGTGCCGATCGCGACCGGCTCCGAGCCGGGCGAGGTCCCGGCGAAGTAGCCTGGGACGATGACCGAACTGACCGGCGTCCTGGCCGAGATCCGCGACGACTTCCTCGCGCTGGAGCAGCCCGACCGGCTGCAGCTGCTGCTGGAGTTCTCGGACGAGCTGCCCGCTCTGCCCGAGCGCTATGCGGATCACCCCGATCTGCTGGAGCGGGTCGAGGAGTGCCAGGCGCCGGTCTTCATCTTCGTGGAGGTCGACGAGGCGAACGTGGTGCACCTGTTCGCGACCGCGCCGCCCGAGGCCCCGACGACCCGCGGCTTCGCGTCGATCCTGGTGCAGGGCCTCGCCGGCCTCACGGCCGAGGAGGTGCTCGCCGTGCCGGACGACTTCCCGCAGACGCTGGGACTGACCCAGGCGGTGTCGCCGCTGCGCATCCGCGGGATGTCCGCGCTGCTCGGGCGCACGAAGCGTCAGGTGCGGCTCAAGCTCGCAGCGTGATCGGCGGCACGGGCGCGGCTCCCCGGCTCACCGGCTCCCCGGCTCACGGAAGGGTCGCGGCCAGCCACTGCGTGATGGCGGCGTTCCATTTGCGCTCGTCGTAGTTCCAGAGCTTGGTGTGGAGCGCGATCGTGAACGGCACCAGGGTGACGATGTCGCTGCGTGCCTCGGCGAGCGCTCGCGACGACGTCGACGGCACGAACCCGTCGTCGTCGCTGTGCAGGATCAGCGTGGGCAGCGTGAGATCGGCCGCCCGGGCGACGAAATCCATGCTCGCGAGGTCGATCGGTGCGCCCTGTCCGGTGATCGGACCGCTCCAGGTGGACTCGATGAGCCGGATGGCGCCCTGCGCGATCGGGTCGGGCAGGCGCAGGAGGTGGGCCTGGTACTCCAGCGTGTCGACCCAGTCGACGACCGGCGACTCGAGCACGATGCCGGTGACGCGGTCGAGCTTCTGTGAGCGGGTGATCGTCTGCAGCACCACGGCTCCGCCCATCGACCAGCCCATGAGCACGATCGAACGGGCGCCGTTCTCCAGTGCGTAGCCGAGGGCGGCGTCGATGTCGTGCCACTCCGTGCCGCCCAGCCCGTACCGGCGGTCGGCGCTGTCGGGCGCGTCGCCGTCGTTGCGGTACGAGGCGAGGAGGCACGTGTAGCCGGCGTCGTGGAAGGTGCGAACGGCACGCAGCCCCTCCTGCCGGCTCGCCCCCCAGCCGTGCACCTGGATCACCCAGCGGCCCGCGTCCGCCGCGGAGGCGTCGGCCGGGAACACCCAGGCGGGCGCCTGCCCGAGCTCGGTCGGGATCTCGACGCTCGCGACGGGGAGGCCGAGTTCTTCGGGCTGCAGGTAGTAATAGCCGCTGATGCGGGCGCGGCCGGGCTGCAGGTCGCCGAACTCGACGCGCTCTAGCTCGCGGGTCACGGTGCTCTCGTCGACGGACAGCAGGCCGCCCACCTTCGCGTGGCCGCTCTCGGACCCGAACCAGACGCCGAAGCGGCCGGGCATGCGACTGTCGGGGGTGGACGCCAGCGTGATCGTCCCCTGCTCGCTGTCGACCGCACGGATGCTCTGGTTCTGCGGTCGCCTGCGCACCGGGGTGATGACCGTCCGCGCCACCCGGCTGATCACGTATGCGGCGCCGGCCGCTGCGGCGAGCGCCAGCCCGCCGGCGACGATCGCCGATACGGCGAGCGCCTTCACGAATCCGCCGGACCTGTTCTCGCTCGCCATGTCCGTCAGCGTAGCCGCGCGGGTCGGCCGCGGCCCTCAGGAGTTCCCCAGGCGGCGTGCCTTACCGTCGCCGACCCGCAAAGGCTTCTAGTGTTCGTACCGTGTCGACTCCACCCGCCACCCCGCACGTGCCGGCCGCGTTCGCCGCTGCCCTCGCGTCCGTCCGTGCCGCTCCGGCCCGCCCCGAGCTCACGGTCACCGAGATCCCCGCGCCCGCCCAGCTCGCGCCGTACGCCGTCGCACTGGCCGCGGACGTGCGTCCGGCTCAGCACGGCGACGACTCCGAGCTCGGTACGGGACGGTTCATCCTCCTGTACGACCCGGACGAGCCGGAGGCCTGGGGAGGCCCGTTCCGCATCGTCTGCTTCGCGCAGGCGCCGTTGGAGACCGACATCGGCCTCGACCCCTTCCTCGCCGACGTGACCTGGTCGTGGCTGGTCGACGCCCTCGACGCCCGGCAGGCCCGCTACACCGCGGCCAGCGGCACAGCGACCAAGATCATCAGCACCGGTTTCGGCGAGCTGGCGGCGCAGGGCGACGGTTCGCAGATCGAGCTGCGGGCGTCCTGGAGCCCGCTCGAGACCGACATCTCCGCGCACGTGGAGGGATGGGGCGAGCTGCTGTGCATGCTCGCCGGACTCCCGCCCACGGGCGAGGGAGTGAGCATCCTCGCCACGAGACGGAGCCCGCGTGCCTGACCGTTCCGTCATCGACACCCGGGCCGGCTACCTCGGCGCGGTCGACCTCATCGCCGCGGGCTCGGGTCCGATCGCCGTCGACGCCGAGCGCGCCAGCGGCTTCCGATACTCTCAGCGCGCCTACCTGATCCAGGTGTTCCGCCGGGGCGCGGGCACCTTCCTCTTCGATCCGCCGGCCGTCGGCCGGTTCGACGAGCTGAACACGGCCATAGCCGACGACGAGTGGGTGCTGCACGCGGCGACACAGGACCTGACCTGCCTGCGCGAGGTGGGGCTCGACCCGGCCCGCATCTTCGACACCGAGCTGGCCGCCCGTCTGCTCGGGATGCCGAGGGTCGGTCTCGGGACCGTGGTGGAAGAGCTGCTCGGCGTCCACCTGGCGAAGGAGCACAGCGCTGCCGACTGGTCGACACGCCCGCTCCCGGAGCCGTGGCTGGTCTATGCGGCCCTCGACGTCGAGCTGCTGCCGGATCTGCGCGACGCGATCGCCGCTCTGCTCGACGAGTCCGGCAAGACCGCGATCGCCCAGCAGGAGTTCTCGTCCGAGCTGACCCGCGACCTCACCCCGGTGCGCAGCGAGCCGTGGCGGCGGCTGTCGGGCATCCACTCGATCCGCGGCCTGCGCAACCTGGCCGTCGCCCGCGAGCTGTGGCTGAGCCGCGACGCCCTGGCGCGCGAGCTCGACACGGCGCCCGGCCGGCTGGTCCCCGACGCCGCCCTCACGGCGGCGGCGAAGGTGCTGCCCGACACCAAGCGGTCCCTCGCGGCGCTCCGGGAGTTCACGGGCCGTGCCAGCCGGACGGAGCTCGACCGCTGGTGGGGCGCGATCGAGACCGGCCGCACGACGGACGACCTCCCCGTCCTGCGCGGCAGCGGCGACACGCTCCCTCCGCCCCGTGCGTGGTCGGATCGCAACCCGGAGGCCGACGGACGACTGAAGGCCGCCCGCGCGGCCCTCACGGTGCTGTCGGAGGAGCGCAGCATCCCGCTGGAGAACCTGCTGACGCCGGAGACCCTCCGTCGCGTCGCGTGGACGCCGCCCGCCGAGATCTCGCCGGCGTCGATCGCCGATGCCCTCGCGTCGCACGGGGCCCGTCCCTGGCAGATTGAGGCAACCTCACAGTCGATCGCCGATGCGTTTGTGGAAAGTAGCCAAACGCCCGACGAGGCGCCCGAAACCGATTCGTAGAAAGAATCAAACGATTCCCGTCGGCACCGGCGGCCTCCCTAGGATCGACACGGACCTGAAATGGGAGGCATTGTGGCCGAAAGAACCGATGTCGTGTTCGTCGACGGAGTCCGGACTCCGTTCGGACGGGCCGGCGAAAAAGGGCAGTACTGGAACACCCGGGCGGACGACCTGGTCGTGAAGGCGATCATCGGGCTGCTCGAGCGCAATCCGAACGTGCCCAAGGACCGCATCGACGACGTGGCCATCGCCGCCACGACGCAGCAGGGCGACCAGGGTCTCACCCTCGGCCGCACGGCGGCACTGCTCGCCGGGCTGCCGAAGTCGGTCCCCGGGTTCGCGATCGACCGGATGTGCGCCGGCGCCATGACGAGCGTCACCACCCTGGGCTCGGGAATCGCGTTCGGCGCCTACGACCTCGCGATCGCGGGCGGCGTCGAGCACATGGGCCGTCACCCGATGGGCTTCGGGGCCGACCCGAATCCCCGCTTCCTCTCGGAGCGCCTGGTCGGCGAGGACGCCCTCAACATGGGCATGACGGCGGAGCGCATCCACGACCGCTTCCCCGCCCTGACCAAGGAGCGCTCCGACCGCTACGCGATGCTGAGCCAGCAGAAGACCGCCGCCGCGTACGAGAACGGCAAGCTCCAGCCGGACCTCGTTCCCGTCGCGATCCGGTCGGAGTCGGGCTGGGGCCTGGCCACGCGCGACGAGGGCATGCGCCCGGAGACCAACATGGAGTCGCTCGCGACCCTGCGCACGCCGTTCCGTCCGCACGGGCGGGTGAGCGCGGGCAACGCCTCGCCGCTCACCGACGGCGCCACGGCGAGCCTGCTCGCCTCCAGCGACGCGGTGAAGGAGTTCGGCCTCACGCCGAAGATGCGCATGGTGAGCTTCGCGTTCGCCGGGGTCGAGCCCGAGATCATGGGCCTCGGCCCGGTCCCCTCGACCGAGAAGGCGCTCCGCAAGGCGGGCCTCACCATCGACGACATCGGCCTGTTCGAGCTCAACGAGGCGTTCGCCATCCAGGTGCTCTCGTTCCTCGACCACTTCGGCATCGACGACGAGGACCCCCGCGTCAACACGTGGGGCGGCGCGATCGCGATCGGCCACCCGCTCGCCGCCAGCGGCGTCCGCCTGATGATCCAGCTCGCCCGCCAGTTCGAGGAGCACCCGGAGGTCCGCTACGGCGTGACCGCCATGTGCGTCGGTCTCGGCCAGGGCGGCACGGTCATCTGGGAGAACCCCAACTTCGACAAGCGCGCAGCACGGAAGGCCTGAGGACGAGTGACCGACTACAGCAAGATCGACTTCTCCCCGCTCGTCGCCCTCACCTCCGACGAGGTCGTGACCCACTCGTTCGTGAAGGACGTCCCGCTGCCCAGCGGCAAGACACTCGCGCTGGTCACCCTCGACAACGGGCGCGACCACACGCGGCCGAACACGATGGGCCCGGCGACGCTCCTCGAGCTCGGCACGACCTTCGACGAGCTGACCGAGCGCGCGCAGCGCGGCGAGATCGACGCGGTCGCCGTCACCGGCAAGCCGTTCATCCTCGCCGCCGGTGCCGACCTCAGCCGGGTCGGCGACATCCCGAGCGTGGAGGTGGCGAAGCTGCTCCCCCAGCTCGGCCACTACGTGCTCGGCAAGCAGGCCTCCTTCGGGGTGCCGTCGTTCGTGTTCACGAACGGCCTCGCGCTCGGCGGCGGCGTGGAGATCGGCCTCAACGCCGACTACCGCACGATCGATCGCAACGCGGCCGCGTTCGCCCTCCCCGAGGTGTTCCTCGGCCTGATCCCGGGCTGGGGCGGCGCGACCATCCTCCCGAACCTGATCGGCATCGAGAACGCCCTCAAGGTCATCATCGAGAACCCGCTCAAGCAGAACCGGATGCTGAAGCCGCAGGACGTCTTCGACCTCGGCATCGCCGACGCGATCTTCGACTCGGCGAACTTCCTCGAGGAGTCCCTCCTCTGGGCGGACAAGGTGCTCACCAAGCAGATCGAGGTCAAGCGGCCGAACGTCCCGGGCAAGGTCGAGCGCATGGTCAAGTGGGACGCCGCCATCGGCATCGCCCGCAAGATGCTCGAGAGCCGCATCGGCACCGTCCCGAAGTCGCCCTACAAGGCGCTCGACCTCCTGAAGGCCGCCAAGTCCAACGACCGCGCCGCCGGATTCGAGCTCGAGGACGAGGCGCTGGCCGAGCTCATCTCGGGCGACCAGTTCCAGGCGAGCATCTACGCCTTCAACCTGGTCCAGAAGCGGGCGAAGCGCCCCGCCGGCGCCCCGGACAAGAAGGTCGCCAAGAAGGTGACGAAGGTGGGCGTGATCGGCGCCGGCTATATGGCCAGCCAGTTCGCGCTGCTCTTCGTGCGCCGGCTGCGCGTGCCCGTGGTCATCACCGACCTCGACCAGGCGCACGTCGACAAGGGCGTGGGCTACATCCACGACGAGATCGGCAAGCTGCAGGAGAAGGGCCGCATCTCCCCCGACGAGGCCAACCGCCTGCGCGCCCTCGTCACGGGCACGACCGACAAGGCCGACTTCGCCGACTGCGACTGGGTCATCGAGGCCGTCTTCGAAGAGCTCACCGTCAAGCAGAACGTCTTCGAGGAGGTCGAGCAGTACCTCTCCGACGAGGCGGTCATCGCGACCAACACGTCCTCCCTCTCGGTCGAGCAGATCGGCGCGAAGCTGAAGCACCCGGAGCGCCTGGTCGGCTTCCACTTCTTCACTCCGGTCGCGGTCATGCCGCTGATCGAGGTCGTCAAGACGCCGCACACCGACGAGGCGACGCTCTCCACTGCGATGGTCACGGCCGCCGCCCTGAAGAAGAACGCGGTCATCACCGCGGACACGCCCGGTTTCGTGGTCAACCGCGTGCTGGCCAAGGTGCTCGGCGAGGCGATGCACGCGGTCGACGACGGCACGTCGTTCGAGACGGTCGACGAGGCGTTCGCGCCGCTCGGCCTGCCGATGCCGCCGTCCGCGCTGCTCGACCTGGTCGGGCTGAAGGTCGGCGCCCACGTGCTCGACACCCACCATGCCGCCTTCCCGGAGCGCTTCTACCGCAGCGAGAACCTCCACAAGCTCGCCGAGTACGGCACGCTGCTCGAGAAGGACAGCAAGGGCAGGATCAAGGGCGTCGACAAGGGCGCGGCCAAGATCATCGCCGGCGGAAAGAACCCGTGGACCAAGGAGGAGATCCTGCGGCGGCTGGAGGACGGCCTCGCCGACGAGATCCACCGCATGCTGATCGACGACCACGTGGTCGAGGCGCCGGAGGACATCGACCTCTGCATGATCCTCGGAGCGGGCTTCCCGTTCCAGATGGGCGGCATCACGCCGTACCTCGACCGGGTCGGCGCCTCCGAGCGAGTCTTCGGAGACACCTTCCAGCACCCGCCCGTGAAGGGCGTCGCGTGACCGCGACCCGTCCTGCGTGATCGAACGCCCCGCTCCTGACGAGCGGGGCGTTCGTCATGTGATGATCAGATCGAGGTACGCCCGAAGGGTCCTCGCGGCGTCGATCGTGTCGGGCGCGTACAGCCACTGCAGCTGGATGCCCTCCCACAGCGCCACGATCGTCGCCGCCGCGACCTCCGGCTCCACGCCCTCGTGCAGCCTCCCGGCATCGCGGAGTGCGGCGAGCTCGCCCGCGTACTCGGCGCGGAGCTGGTCGTACCGGCCGAGGAAGTAGTCGCGGCCCGGGTGGTCGGCGGTGACGGCCTCCGCCGAGAGAACGCTGTACAGCGCGATCAGCCCGGGGATCGCCTCGTTGCGCTCGGCCTGGGCCACGATGTGGTCGCCGAACGAGCGGTCGCCGGGCTCGGGCGGCCCGCCGCCCAGCTCGTCGCGACGGGCGAGGACGGCGACGAGGAGGTCGTCCTTGCTCACGAAGTGATGCTGGAGGTTGCCGAGGCTGATGCCGGCCGCGGCGGCGATCTCCCGCAGCGAGCTGCCGTGAAAGCCCCGCGTCGCGAAGAGGCGGTAGGCCTCGTCCACGATCTGCTGCCGGCGCTCGGCGGACTTCGCGTACGGGCCGCGCCGGCGGATGCTCTGCTCGGTCACATCCCCTCCTCGGAATCGCCCGACCCAAATTAGGTCACATGCATTTTTTTCGGCTACCGTCGATGGTAACCGACTCCCGCCACGACGAAGTGAAGGACATGACGGAACTCACACGACGATCACTCCTCGGTCTCGGCGCCGCTGCCGCGACCACCGCCCTGCTGTCCGCGTGCACGACCCCCGGCACCACCTCCGTGAACAGCGCGCCGGTCATCCGGCCCGCGGCCGCCGGAGAGAGGATCACCCTCACCTACTGGGCCTGGCTCAAAGACCTGCAGAAGGTCGCCGACGTCTGGAACGCGACGCACCCGGACGTCCAGGTGGAGGCGGTCTGGATCCCCGGCGGGAACGCCGGCGGCTACCAGAAGCTCTACTCGGCGCTCGCGGCCGGCGGCGGACCGGACATCGCCCAGGTCGAACTGCGCAGCGTTCCGGAGTTCATGCTGGTGAACGGCCTGGTCGACCTCTCGCGCTACGGCGCCGACCAGTACGCGGACCGCTACGACCGGACGCTGTGGAACCAGGTCAGCTACGTGGACGGCGTCTACGCCATCCCCCAGGACTCCGGCCCGATGGCGATCTACTACCGCCCCGACCTGATGGAGAAGGTCGGAGCAGGCGCACCCGCCACGTGGGACGACTGGGCGGCGACCGGTCGCGAGCTGAAGAAGGCGGGCGTGTACATCGACGCCTTCAACTACTCGGACCCGTCGTGGTTCGCCGCCATCGCCGCACAAGCCGGGGCATCGTGGCTGCGTGTCGACGGCGACCGGTGGGTGATCGACATGACCGACGAGGCGACCCTGCAGACGGCACGGTTCTTCGACAGGGCCATCGACGACGGGATCCTCCAGACCGGGTACGGCGCCTTCACGACGGGCTGGTTCGCCGCCGCCGCGAAGGACGGGTTCGCCGGCTGCGTCAGTGCGAGCTGGGGCGACGCCCTGCTCCAGGGGGTCTCCGGCGGCGAGGGCAAATGGCGGGTGGCGCCGCTGCCCCGCTGGTCCGCCGGCGGCTACGGGTCCAGCGCCCTCGGCGGCTCGACCGCCGCGATCCTCGCGAACAGCAAGCACCCGAAGGAGGCGATGGAGTTCGCGGTCTGGATGACCACCAGTCCCGAGGGCATCGACGCGATGATCGAGCACTCCGGCATCGGCTGGTCCCCGGACGACGACTACATCGGCGCCGCACGCACGAAACCGTCGAAGTGGTTCGGCGGCCAGAACTACAACGAGGAGGTCTTCCTCCCCGCCTCGAAGGAGCAGAACCCCGACTGGTCGTGGTGGCCGATCACGCAGCAGTCGTTCAACATCCTGGCCGACGGCTTCCGCAAGAAGCCCGGCGGCCTGACCCTGGTGGACAGCATCGCCCAGAGCGAGAAGAACATCATCGACGCCTTCCGCAAGAAGGGTCTGACGATCGAGAAGGCCCGCTCGTGAAGGGCGTGCGCACGACCTGGGCGCCGTGGACGCTGCTCGCACCGTTCCTGGCGCTCTTCGTCCTCACGTTCCTGCTGCCCATCATCGTGGCCATCGGCTCCAGTTTCACCTCCGTCACCCGCTCGGGCGTCTTCGGCGAGAAGGGCGTCACGACCGAGTTCGCCTGGTTCGCGAACTATGCGCAGGCCCTGGGCAATCCGAACTTCATCGCGTCCATCGGCCGGATGCTGCTCTTCGGCGTCGTTCAGGTCACGCTGATGATCGCCCTCTGCACCGCACTCGCGCTGCTCCTGGAGTCGGCGTCGGCCCGCTGGCCCGGGTTCTTCCGCGCCGTGTACTTCCTGCCCTACGGCATCCCGGGCGTGATCGCCACCATCCTGTGGTCGTTCCTCTACGTCCCCGGGCTCAGCCCGCTGGTCGACCTCGGCTCCGCGTTCGGCCTGCAGCTCGACTTCCTCGGCCCGAACACCGTGCTCTGGTCGATCGCCAACATCGTGACGTGGACGTACACCGGCTACAACATGATGATCATCATCGCGCAGCTGAAGTCGATCCCCACCGAGGTCTACGAGGCGGCGAAGGTGGACGGCGCCGGCCCGTGGCGGGTGGCCCGCAGCATCCAGCTGCCGCTGATCCGGCCCGCGCTGACGCTGACGATCGTGTTCTCGATCATCGGGACGCTGCAGCTGTTCGCCGAGCCGCAGGTGCTCCAATCGGTGGCGCCGGCGATCGACAGCGAGTACACCCCGAACCTCAGCGCTTACACCACGGCGTTCGCGTACAACGACTACAACGTCGCTGCGGCGCAGTCCGTGCTCATCGCCCTGGTGGCGTTCCTGCTGTCGTTCGCCTTCCTGCGCCTGACCAACCGGAGGTCCCGATGACGTCGACCGACACCACCGACCCCACGCCCACCTTCTCCGTCGGCGCACAGGCGCCGCGTTCGGCCCACGACCGCTCCGCCGGACGGGGCCGCGGCCGCCGGTCGGGCACGCGCATCCTCGTCACGGCCATCCTGGTCGTCGTCGCGGTGTACTTCCTGGTGCCCGTCTACTGGGTGGTGGTCGCCGCGACCAAGACCACGCAGGATCTCTTCGCGACCAACGGCTTCGTGTTCTCCGGCGATTTCGCGCTCTGGAGCAACCTCGCCGAGGTGCTGAACTTCCAGGACGGCATCTTCCTGCGCTGGTTCCTCAACTCCGTGATCTACGCCGGAGTCGGGGCCCTCTTCGCGACGTACTTCGCCGCGGCAGGCGGCTACGCGCTCTCGAAGTACGTCTTCCGCGGCCGCGGCTTCGTCTTCGGGCTGATCCTCGGCGGGGTGCTCGTGCCGGGCACGGCGACAGCGCTGCCGCTCTTCCTGCTGTTCAGCGAGCTCGGTCTGGCGAACACGTACTGGGCGGTCCTGCTGCCCTCCCTCGTGTCACCCTTCGGGCTGTTCCTCTGCCGGATCTATGCCGACGCGACGGTGGACACCGCCCTCCTGGAGGCCGCACGCCTGGACGGCGCCGGCGAGCTGCGCATCTTCCACACCGTGGGCCTGCGCATCATGACACCCGCGCTCGTGACCGTGTTCCTGTTCCAGCTGGTCGGCATCTGGAACAACTACTTCCTCCCGCTCGTCATGCTCTCCGACGACCGCCTGTACCCGATCACGCTCGGCCTCAACTCCTGGCGGTCGCAGACGGATCGCCTGCCCGAGTTCTACGAGCTGACCACCGGCGGCGTCCTGCTGTCGATCATCCCCCTCGCCATCGCCATGATCGTCCTCCAACGGTTCTGGCGCGGCGGCCTCACCGAAGGATCCGTGAAATAGTGCCCGTACCCGCGTACCTCCACGACACCGCCCCCGGCCACGGAGCGCGCGTCACGCCCCGCGCCTGGCTGCGGAGCGACGCTCCGATGCTGTCGCTCGACGGGACCTGGCGGTTCCGGCTCTCGCCGACCGCCGACCTCCCCGACGACGTCGCGGAACCCGCGCTCGACGACTCCGGGTGGGACTCCCTCCCGGTCCCGGCGCACTGGGTGCTGCAGGGCGACGGCGAGTACGGGCGGCCGATCTACACCAACGTGCAATTCCCGTTCCCGCTGGACCCGCCGTACGTGCCCGACGAGAACCCGACCGGAGACTACCGGCGCACGTTCGAGCTGCCCGCGGACTGGCCGGCGGATGCGCGCATCGTGCTGCGGTTCGACGGCGTGGAGTCGCTCTACCGGGTTTGGCTCAACGGCACGGAGGTCGGGATCGCCACCGGCAGCCGGCTGGCCCAGGAGTTCGACGTGACCGATCTGGTGCACGACGGCACGAACCTGCTCGCCGTGCGCGTGCACCAGTGGTCGCCGGCGAGCTACCTGGAGGACCAGGACCAGTGGTGGCTGCCGGGCATCTTCCGCGAGGTGACGCTCGCTGCCCGACCCGCAGACGGCCTCGGCGACGTCTGGCTTCGGACCGGATGGGCGGACGGCACCGGCTGGATCGAGCCGGAGGTGATCGCCGGTGACGCCGCCTTCCCCATCACCCTCCGCATCCCGGCGCTCGGCGTGGAGACGGTGTGGACCGGCCGGGAGCAGATCGGACGCGTCGAGGTCGGGGCGGTGGAGCCGTGGACGGCCGAATCCCCCACGCTCCACGACGCCACGATCGGCTCCACCGGCGAGACGGTGTCGCTCCGGCTCGGGTTCCGCACGGTCGAGATCCGCGGAGACCGCTTCCTGGTGAACGGCGAGCGCGTCGTCTTCCACGGGATGAACCGGCACGAGGCGCACCCCGTGCGCGGCCGGGTGTTCGACGAGGCGCACGCGCGCGAGGACCTGGCCCGGATGAAGCGGTTCAACGTGAACGCGATCCGCACGAGCCACTACCCGCCGCACCCGCGCCTGCTCGATCTGGCCGACGAGCTCGGCTTCTGGGTGATCCTCGAGTGCGACCTGGAGACCCACGGCTTCGAGAAGAACGGCTGGAGAGGCAACCCGAGCGACGACCCGGCCTGGCGCGAGGCCTATCTCGACCGGATCGAGCGGACCGTCGAGCGGGACAAGAACCATCCCAGCATCGTGATGTGGTCGCTGGGCAACGAGTCGGGCACGGGCGCCAACCTCGCCGCGATGTCCGCCTGGGTGCACGCCCGCGATTCTTCGCGCCCGGTGCACTACGAGGGCGACTACACAGGCGAGTACACCGACGTCTACTCGCGCATGTACTCGACCGTCCCCGAGACGGAGCAGATCGGCACCGACGGCTCCACCGCTCCTCTGCTGGGCTGCACTCCGGCGCAGGGCGCACGCCAGCGCACCAAGCCGTTCCTGCTGTGCGAGTACGCGCACGCGATGGGCAACGGCCCCGGCGCGCTCGACCAGTACGAGGCACTGGTGGATGCGCATCCGCGCCTCCACGGCGGGTTCGTGTGGGAGTGGCGGGACCACGGCATCCTCTCGCGCACCGCCGACGGCACGCCGTTCTACGCGTACGGCGGCGACTTCGGGGAAGTGGTGCACGACGGCAACTTCGTGATGGACGGGATGATCCTGAGCGACGACACCCCCACGCCCGGCCTGTACGAGTTCGCCGCGGTCGCGGCACCCGTGCGCTTCTCCTTCGACGCGCGCGATGGTGTGACGATCGAGAACCGGCGGCACAGCTCGTCCACCGGCGACCTGCGTTTCGGCTGGCGGGCCGAGCACGACGGCCGGGTCGTCGCGAGCGGCGTCCTCGACGCTCCCCCGATCGCCGCAGGAGAAGCGGTGACGGTCCAGCTGCCCACGGTCCCCGTCGCCACCGATGCGGAGACCTGGGTGACGGTCGAGGCGGTCCTCCGGACGGAGGCGGCGTGGGCGCCGGAGGGACACGTCGTCGCCTCCGCCCAGCACGACCTCTCGGAGCGACCGCTCGAGTACGCCGCGCAGCCCGCTCCACGGCTCGACGGCTGGCGCGACGCGGACGGAACCGTGACCCTCGGGACGGCCGACTTCGAGCGCGGACGGCTCATCCGCCTCGCCGGCCGTGCCGTGAGCGGCCCGCGGCTGGAGCTCTTCCGTGCACCGACCGACAACGACGAGGGCGGCGCGTACAGCGACCCCGCCGGGAGCGACGGAAGCGTGCCCGGGGTGTCCAGCGCCTCCCTCTGGCGAGCGCACGGGCTCGACCGCCTGGTCCACCGGCTGATCGCGGTGCAGGAGGCCCCCGGGGCGCTCCGCACGCGGACGCGCGTGTCGGCCGCCGACTCCGCCCTGTCCGTGACGGTGGAGACGGTCTGGGCGATCGTCGGCGACGAACTGGAGCTGCGTGTCGAGATCGAGCCCTCCGCCGGCTGGCCGACGGTCTGGCCGCGCATCGGCGTGCGCTTCGACCTCCCGGACGGCGACGACCCGATCGTGGGCGCGGAGTGGTTCGGGCTCGGGCCGCGGGAGTCCTACCCCGACAGCATCCGCTCCGCCCGGGTCGGCCGCTACGCCGCGACGACCGAGGAGCTCTCCGTCCCCTACGCGCGACCGCAGGAGACCGGGCACCGCACTGCGGTGCGCGAGCTGACCGTGGGCCCGCTGGCGCTCCGCACCCTGCCCGACGGCCGGGGGCGTCGCCCGGGCTTCGTGCTGACCCGCCACACACCGCAGCAGGTCGCCGCCGCGCGGCACCCGCACGAGCTGCCCGCCTCCGACACGACCTACCTGTTCGTCGACGCCGCGCAGCACGGGCTCGGCTCGCGCGCCTGCGGTCCCGACGTCTGGCCGGAGTTCTCCCTGCGCCCGGAGGCCCGCACGCTCCGGGTCCGCTTCACCGGCTGACGGCAGGAACGCGAAACGCCGCTTCGATCGTGTCGAAGCGGCGTTTCGTCTGTCCTGTGCGGAAGGCGGCCGGATGGCGTCAGCGGTTGAGCGGCGTCATGTCCGCGTAGCGGTCGCCCACCGGCGCTGCGACGGCATCGAGCCGTTCCAGCTGCTCGGGGCTCAGCTCGACGTCGACGGCCTCGACGTTCTGCTCCAGGTTCTCGACGCGGCGCGTGCCCGGGATCGGCACGATGTCCTCGCCCTTGGCGAGGAGCCACGCGAGCGCAACCTGGCCGGCCGTCGCGCCGGCTTCGCGTGCCACAGCGTCCACCTGCTCCACGATACGGATGTTCGCCTCGAGGTTGTCGCCCTCGAATCGCGGGTTGAACCGGCGGAAGTCGTCGGCCGAGAGGTCGTCGAGCGAGCGGATCGTGCCGGTCAGGAACCCACGGCCGAGCGGCGAATACGGCACGAAGCCGATCCCGAGCTCGCGGACGGTCGGCAGGACCGCCTCCTCCGGGTCGCGCGTCCACAGGGAGTACTCGGTCTGGACGGCGGTCACGGGGTGCACGGCGTTCGCCCGGCGGATGGTCTCCGGGGCCGCCTCCGACAGTCCGTAGTGGAGGATCTTGCCCTCCTCGATGAGCTCCTTCAGGGCTCCCACCGTCTCCTCGATCGGCGTGCCCGGATCCATCCGGTGCTGGTAGTAGAGGTCGATGCGGTCGGTCTGGAGGCGCTTGAGCGAGCCCTCGACCGACAGGCGCACGTTCTCCGCCGACCCGTCCATTCCGCGCTCGTCGTTCTGCCGGTGCAGGATCGTGCCGAACTTGGTCGCGATCACGACCTTGTCGCGCCGGCCGTCGGCGAAGGCGCGGGCCAGCAGCTCCTCGTTGGCGTAGGGGCCGTAGATCTCGGCCGTGTCGAAGAACGTGACGCCGAGATCGATGGCCCGGTGCAGGGTCCTGATCGATCCGGCGTCGTCCTGGCCGGCGCCCGTGTAAAAGGCGGACATGCCCATGCAGCCGAGACCCAGCCGCGAGACCTCGAACTTCTCGGTGCCGAGTGTGGTCTTCTTCATGCGTTCGACTTCGCTTTCTTCGTCGTGGATGCGGCCTGTTCGTACAGGCCGATCTTGTGGTCGATGGCGGCCAGGCTCGCCGTCATCTCCTCCAGCTGCCGGGCCACCGTCATGCGGTGGACGAGCAGGAGCTCCAACCGCTCCGCCGTCGTCGCCTCTCCCTGACGGGCGAGCTCGACGTAGCGGCGCATCCCCGCGATGGGCATCGCCGTCGACCGCAGCCGGGTGAGGAAGACGACCCAGGTGAGGTCGGCCTCCGAATAGCGGCGATGGGACGACGAGGCGCGCTGGACCGGGCTCAGCATGAGCCCTTCGCGCTCGTAGTAGCGCAGAGTGTGGGTGGAGAGCCCGGTGCGCTCGGCGACGTCGGAGATGGACATCCCCGTGATGCTGTCGGTCATACCGCCACGATAAGACTTCGAGTGCACTCCAAGTCAACCGGGAGGCGCCGGCACATTCGTGCCGAATGTCGCGTCAGCGCCTCGGATACGCGACATTCGTGCCGAATGTCGCGCCTAGCCCTCGGCGGTCCGACGGGAGAGCTCCTGCTCGGGGAGCGGACGGGCGATCGGGACCCGGCTGCCGAGCACCTGGGCCACGAGGTCGCGGGCGATCTTCTGGGCCGTCAGGCCGGCCTCGTCGAGGATCTGGTCGCGCGTCGCGTGGTCGATGAACTCGTCCGGGAGCCCCAGCTCGTCGACCGCGGTGTCGATGCCCGCCTCGCGCAGGTCCTGGCGCACGCGGGTGCCGATGCCGCCGACACGGATGCCGTCCTCGATGGTCACGACGATGCGGTGCTCCGCCGCGAGCGTCAGGACGCTCTTCGGCACCGGGACGACCCAGCGCGGGTCCACGACCGTCGCGCCGATCCCCTGGGCGGCCAGCCCGTCGGCGACCTTCAGCGCCAGGTCGGCCATCGGGCCGACCGCGACGAGGAGGACGTCCTTGCGGTCGTCGTCGCGGAGCACGTCCACGCCGTCCGCCAGACGACGGACGGCCGCGATGTCCGGCTGCACGCTGCCCTTCGGGAAGCGCAGCACGGTCGGGCCGTCGTCGACGGCGACGGCCTCCGCGAGCTCCTCGCGGAAGCGGGCGGCGTCGCGCGGCGCCGCGAGGCGGATGCCGGGAACCACCTGCAGGATCGCGAGATCCCAGATGCCGTGGTGGCTCGGGCCGTCCGGTCCGGTCACACCGGCACGGTCGAGCACGAACGTCACGCCCGCCTTGTGGAGTGCGACATCCATCAGCACCTGGTCGAAGGCGCGGTTGATGAACGTCGCATAGATCGCGACCACGGGGTGCAGGCCGCCGAAAGCGAGACCGGCGGCGCTGGTCGCCGCGTGCTGCTCGGCGATGCCCACGTCGTGCACCCGGTCCGGGAACCGCTCGGCGAACTTGTGCAGGCCGGTGGGCCGCAGCATCGCGGCCGTGATGCCGACGAGCTTCGGGTCCTTCTCGGCGAGGCGGACGATCTCGTCGGCGAAGACGCCGGTCCAGCTGGGCTTGCTCGAGCTGTCGATCGGCTCGCCGGTCTCGGGGTCGATCTGCCCGACCGCGTGGAACTGGTCCGCCGCGTCGCGCAGGGCGGGCTCGTAACCACGGCCCTTCTGCGTGATCGCGTGCACGATCACAGGCGCGCCGTAGTTCTTCGCCTGCAGCAGCGCCTCCTGCATCGCCTGGATGTCGTGGCCGTGCACCGGGCCGATGTACTTGATGTCGAGGTTCGAGTAGAGCGCCTCGTTGTTCGAGAACCGGCTGAGGAAGCCGTGGAGGCCGCCGCGGACCCCGCGGTAGAACGACCGCCCGGGAGCACCGAGCTTGTCGAAGGCGCGCTGGCTGGTCAGATACAGGCTGCGGTAGGCCCGGCGCGTCCTGACCGTGTTCAGGAATCGAGCCATGCCGCCGATGGTCGGGGCGTACGAGCGGCCGTTGTCGTTGACGACGATGATCAGACGGCGGTTGTTGTCGTCCGAGATGTTGTTGAGCGCCTCCCAGGTCATGCCGCCCGTGAGGGCGCCGTCGCCGACGACCGCGATCACGTGGCGGTCGTCCTGCCCGGTCATCTCGAAGGCGCGCGAGATGCCGTCCGCCCACGAGAGGGACGAGGAGGCGTGCGAGCTCTCGACGATGTCGTGCTCGGACTCCGAGCGCTGCGGGTAGCCGGCGAGGCCGCCCTTCTGGCGGAGCTGCGAGAAGTCCTGACGACCGGTGAGGAGCTTGTGCACGTACGACTGGTGCCCGGTGTCGAACACGATCGCGTCGCGCGGGGAGTCGAACACGCGGTGGATGGCGATCGTCGTCTCGACCACGCCCAGGTTGGGCCCGAGGTGCCCACCGGTCTTGGCCACGTTCGCGATCAGGAACGCGCGCACTTCCCCGGCGAGCTGGTCGAGCTCGCGGTCGGTGAGCCGATCGAGATCACGGGGCCCGTGGATCGTTTCGAGGATGCTCATGGATTCGAGTGTAGGGCCGCTGAATCGAGAGGAGGCTCGGAACCGGCGATTCCGAGCCTCCCCTTGACAACGGTCTGATTACACCAGGCTCCGGAGGACGTACTGCAGGATTCCGCCGTTGCGGTAGTAGTCCGCCTCACCCGGGGTGTCGATGCGGACGACCGCGTCGAACTCGATCGTCTGCTTGCCGGCGGCGGAGTCCGCGCTGGGCTCGGCGACGACGTGGACGGTCTTCGGGGTGCGGCCTTCGTTCAGCTCCTCCAGTCCCGAGATCGAGACGACCTCGGTGCCGTCGAGGCCGAGCGACGCCCAGCTCTCGCCGGCCGGGAACTGCAGCGGGACGACGCCCATGCCGATGAGGTTCGAGCGGTGGATGCGCTCGAAGCTCTCCGTGATGACCGCGCGGACGCCCAGGAGGCTCGTGCCCTTGGCCGCCCAGTCGCGCGACGATCCGGAGCCGTACTCCTTGCCGCCGAAGATGACGAGCGGGGTGCCCTGCGCCTGGTAGTTCTGCGACGCGTCGTAGATGAACGACTGCGGGCCGCCCTCCTGGGTGAAGTCGCGTGTGTAGCCGCCCTCGACGCCGTCCAGGAGCTGGTTCTTCAGTCGGATGTTCGCGAACGTGCCGCGGATCATGACCTCGTGGTTGCCGCGACGCGAGCCGTAGGAGTTGAAGTCCTTGCGGTCGATGCCGTGCTCGTCCAGGTAGCGGCCGGCGGGGCTGTCGGCCTTGATGTTGCCGGCCGGGCTGATGTGGTCGGTGGTGACCGAGTCGCCGAGCTTGGCCAGCACGCGGGCGCCGGAGATGTCCGAGACCGGAGTGGTCTCGAGCGTCATGCCGTCGAAGTACGGGGGCTTGCGCACGTAGGTCGACTTCTCGTCCCACTCGAAGACGGAGCCCGTCGGGGTCGGGAGCGACTTCCAGCGCTCGTCGCCCTCGAACACGCTGGCGTACTCGTGGGTGAACATGCCCTCGTTGATCGAGGAGTCGATCGTCTCCTGCACCTCGGCCGCGTCGGGCCAGATGTCCTTGAGGAAGACGTCGTTGCCGTCCTGGTCCTTGCCCAGAGCATCGATCTCGAAGTCGAAGTTCATCGACCCGGCCAGGGCGTAGGCGATGACCAGCGGCGGGCTCGCCAGGTAGTTCATCTTCACGTCGGGGTTGATGCGGCCCTCGAAGTTGCGGTTGCCCGAGAGCACCGCGGTGACGGCGAGGTCGTTGTCGTTGACGGCCTGCGAGATCTCGTCGATCAGCGGGCCCGAGTTGCCGATGCACGTGGTGCAGCCGTAGCCGACCGTGTAGAACCCGAGGGCCTCGAGGTCCTTGGTGAGTCCGGCCTTCTCGTAGTAGTCGGTGACGACCTTCGAGCCCGGGGCGAGCGTGGTCTTGACCCACGGCTTCGACGTCAGGCCCTTCTTCGCCGCGTTGCGGGCGAGGAGCCCGGCCGCGAGCATGACCGACGGGTTCGAGGTGTTGGTGCACGACGTGATGGCCGCGATCGCGACGGCGCCGTGGTCGAGCGTGAACGAGGTGCCGCTCTCGGCGATGGTCACCGGGGTCGGGCTCGACGCCGTCTTCGGCGCGTGGCTGTGGTGGTGGTGCTCGTGCGTGCTGCGCGAGTCCTCCGGGCTGAGCTCACCGGGGTCGGAGGCCGGGAACGACTCCGAGATGGTCAGGTCGACCAGGTCGTGGGAGACGTCCGCGTAGTTCGTCAGGTCCTTCTCGAACTGGTCCTTCGCACCGCTCAGCTCGATGCGGTCCTGCGGGCGCTTCGGGCCGGCGATCGACGGGACGACGGTCGACAGGTCGAGCTCGAGGTACTCGCTGAAGACCGGCTCGGTCTCCGGGTCGTGCCACAGGCTCTGGGCCTTCGAGTACTCCTCGACGAGCGCGACCTGCTCGTCGCTACGGCCGGTGAGGCGCAGGTAGTCGAGGGTCACGTCGTCGATCGGGAACATCGCGGCGGTCGAGCCGAACTCGGGGCTCATGTTGCCGATGGTGGCGCGGTTGGCGAGCGGCACCTCGGCGACGCCCGCACCGTAGAACTCGACGAACTTGCCGACGACGCCGTGCTTGCGCAGCATCTCGGTGATCGTGAGGACGACGTCGGTCGCGGTGACGCCGGTCGGGATGGCACCGGAGAGCTTGAAGCCGACGACCTTGGGGATGAGCATGGAGACGGGCTGGCCGAGCATGGCCGCCTCGGCCTCGATGCCGCCGACGCCCCAGCCGAGCACGCCGAGGCCGTTCACCATCGTGGTGTGCGAGTCGGTGCCGACGCAGGTGTCCGGGTAGGCGAGCAGCTCGCCGCCGACCTCGCGCGTCATGGTGACGCGGGCGAGGTACTCGATGTTCACCTGGTGGACGATGCCGGTTCCCGGCGGGACGACCTTGAAGTCGTCGAACGCGGTCTGGCCCCAGCGGAGGAACTGGTAGCGCTCGCCGTTGCGCTCGTACTCGATGTCGGTGTTGCGCTCGAGGGCGTCGGCCTGACCGAAGAGGTCGGCGATGACCGAGTGGTCGATGACCATCTCGGCCGGAGCGAGCGGGTTGATCTTCTTCGGGTCGCCGCCGAGCGCCGAGACGGCCTCGCGCATCGTGGCGAGGTCGACGATGCAGGGCACGCCGGTGAAGTCCTGCATGATCACGCGGGCCGGGGTGAACTGGATCTCCGTGTCCGGCTCGGCCGCCGGATCCCACGACCCGAGGGCGCGGATGTGATCGGCGGTGATGTTCGCGCCGTCCTCGGTGCGCAGGAGGTTCTCGAGCAGCACCTTGAGGCTGAACGGCAGCCTCCGGTAGCCGTCGACGGTGTCGATCCGGAAGATCGTGTAATCCTTCGATCCGACGCTCAGGGTGCTCTTCGCACCGAAGCTGCCGAATGCGGAACCTGTTGTCGCTGACACGTTGCCCTCTCCTTCATCGGCAGGCGATGTAACGCGAGCCTCATCCATCTTGGTTGTCCGTCGAAGCGTGTTTCCAGCAAGGTAAGCCTAAGTCGTCGGCACCGGGATTTATCTTGACGTCAAGATAAAATCTATCACGTTCACTGCCGGTCGAAGACCAGGGCGCGCCGCTTCGCGAACCGGTAGAACAGCTCGATCCCCGCCGCCCCCACGGCACCGACCGAGAGACCCCACAGCAGGCCCCACGAGAGACTCAGATGCATCTGGAAGAACTCCGCCGTGGCCGGGATGGCGCACACCAGCACGAAGGCCGCCGCGACCGCGCCGAGCAGGGCCCAGCGCGGGCCGGTCAGCGGCCGGGTGAGGACGCAGAGGATCCAGAGGGAGACGCAGAAGAGCGTCACCGTCGTGATGCTGCGCGCTTCGTGGAGGGGCAGCGTGCGGTGGATCGGCGCGTACGAGACGACGGCGGCGAGGCCGGCGATCACACCGGTCGGCACCGAGTACTTCAGGATGCGCGGCAGCACGCCCGGCGTGTAGATGCGCCGGTTGGGCGCCAGCGCGAGGAAGAACGACGGGATCCCGATGGCCAGCGACGACACGAGCGTCAGCTGACGCGGGAGGAACGGGAACGGCCAGAGCAGCGCGGCGCTCACCAGGGCGAGGAGGATCCCGTAGACGGTCTTCGCGAGGAAGATGTTCGAGACGCGCTCGACGTTCGCGATCACCCGGCGACCGGAGGCCAGCACGCCCGGCAGCCGGTCGAAGCGGTTGTCGAGCAGCACCAGCCGCGACACCGCCTTGGTGGCCGCGGTCGCCGACCCCATCGCGATCCCGAGGTCGGCGTCCTTGATCGCCATCGCGTCGTTCACGCCGTCGCCGGTCATGGCGACGGTCCTCCCCTGGGCGCGGAGGAGCCCCACGGCGGTGCGCTTCTGCTCGGGGCTGACGCGACCGAGCACATCCGCGCTCCGCAGCGCCGCATCGAGCTGCTCGTCGGTGGTCAGGGTCGACGCGTCCACGGCGTCGCCCGTCAGCTCCAGTTCGCGGGCGATCGCACCGACGGTGACCGGGTTGTCCCCCGACATCACGACCACGCGCACGTCCTGCTCGGCGAAGTAGCCGAGCGTGTCCCTGGCCTCCGGGCGCAGGGTCTCCCCCAGCACGATGAGCGTCGCGGGCTGGAGCGGGACGCCGGTCAGCGAGATGTGGGCGCCCTCGGGGAGCGGGGCGGATGCGCGCGCGAGCGCGAGGGTCCGGCGGCCGGTCGCCGCGATCTCGGTGGCGCGGGCCAGCTCCACGGGATGGCCGGCGAGCACCCGCTCCGGCGCGCCCAGCACCCACGAGCTCTCCTCGGCGCCGATCCGGATCACCGCGCCGCTGTACTTCGTCGCGGAGCTGAACGGGATGCGGCGGAGCACCGTGTACGCATCGCTGCGGAAGGTGCCGCTCAGGATCCCCGCTGTCGCATTTCCGGCGTCGTCCGCCCCGAAGGCCGCCAGAGCGATGTCCGCCTGCTCGGCGAGTGCACCGTCGCCGAGCGCCTCCGTCCCCTCCAGCTCCAGTTCGCCGCTCGTGAGCGTCCCGGTCTTGTCGAGGCAGAGGACGTCGACGCGGGCGAGCACCTCGACCGCGGCGAGCTCCTGCACCAGGACTTTGCGCGAGGCGAGCTGGATCGCGGCGACACCGAAGGCGAGACTGGTGAGGAGCACCAGCCCCTCCGGGATCATCCCGACGACGGCGGCGACGGCGTCGACCAGGGCGCGCCGCCACCGATCGTCGACGAACAGCGTGCGGAAGCCGCCGTACGCGAGCACCCGGCCGACGAGCGTGATGACGATCACCGGCCCGAGGATCCACGAGAGGTACACCAGGATGCGGTTGGTCGCCTCCCGCAGCTCCGACCGCACCAGCGAATGCCGCTTGATCTCGCTCGTCAGCTTGCTCGCATACGAGTCGGCGCCGACGGCGGTCACTACGGCGTATCCGGTCCCCGTGACGACGTGCGAGCCCGAGAGCAGCTGGGCATCGGCGTCCTTGAAGACCGGATCCGACTCGCCGGTGAGGAGGGACTCGTCGAGCGCCAGGCCGGTGCTCTCGGCGACGACCGCGTCCGCGGGGATCTGGTCGCCGGGTCGCAGCACCAGCAGATCGTCGAGCACGACGTCCTCGAGCGGCACGGCGACCACCGCGCCGTCCCGGCGCACCCGGCTCTCGGGAGCCGCGAGCAGCGCCGCACGATCGAGCACGAGCTTCGCCCGCACCTCCTGCACGATGCCGATCAAGGCGTTCGCGACGACGACGCCGTAGAAGAACCCGTCCCGCAGATCGCCCAGCAGCAGCACCGCGACGAAGCACACGGTGAGGATGCCGTTGAAGAGGGTGAAGATGTTCTCGCGGAGGATGTCGCCGATCGAGCGAGAGCTGGACTGCCGCTGCGCGTTGTGACGGCCGTCCGCACGACGCTGCGCCACCTCTGCGGCCGTCAGGCCCTCGTTCACGCGCGCGTCGCTCATGCCTCCCCCAGGATCCGTCCGCCTACGTGCCCGTGGGCTTCGGCGTGTTCTGAGGCGGCGTCTTCTGAGGGAACTGGCCCCGCACCACGAAGTACGTCACGAGGAGCAGAGGCGCGTAGAGCGGCACGCCCATAAGCAGCTTGGTGAGCGCGAGCGCGCTCGTCGCCTCCGGCGAGTGCGCCAGGTACAGGGGCACCTGCACGAGGAGCCGGGCGGCGAACAGCAGGAACCAGAGGAAGGTGAGCGCCTGCATGACCCGGAACTTCGAGCGCACGCTCCGCCACGCGAGTCCGTCGCCCATGAGGTAGCCCGCGGCGAGCCCGATCAGCGGCCAGCGCACGAGGATCGAGACGAGCAGGGCGGCCCCGTAGGCGGCGTTCGTCCAGATCCCGAGCAGGAAGTTGTCCTCGCCGCGCCCGGTGATGAGCGCGAGGATGGCCGACACCCCGACGCCGATCAGGCCGGCGATCGCCTGGGTCACCGGCGTCTTCCCGACGATCCGCACCACGGTGAAGATCACCGCGACGAGCACTGAGCAGCCGATCGACAGCGGCACGTTCTGCGTGAACGTGAAGAGGATCAGGAAGACGAGGCCCGGGAGGATGGTCTCGGCGAGGCCGCGGACGCCGCCGAGCGCACCGAGCAGCGCGGCACCGGTGGGCGCATCGCCCTCGGTGAGCTGGCCGAGCCCGGACTTGCGCGCGGCACGGGCGAGGCTCTCGCCGACGCTCGCGGCGACCTCGTCCTTCTGCGTGCGGTCCTCGTCGAGCGCGTCCTGATCCGGCTTCCGCGGTTCCTGATCCGTCATCTCCGCCTACAGGGAGGTGTAGCTGTTGTCGGCGCCCGCGGTGGGAGCGGCCGGCATCCGCAGCGGGATGAGGTCGCGCGGGGGCATCGGGACGGAACCGCGGACCACGACGATGCTGCGGAAGAGGTCCTCGACGAGCGCGGCGGCCTCGGGCTTGATGGCCGCGTCGCCGGCGATCACGCCGCGGAGGAACCAGCGCGGGCCGTCGACGCCGACGAAGCGCGCGACCCGGGTCTCGCCCGGCTTGCCCTGCGGGGCGGCGACGGGGATCTCGGCGATCAGCTCGGGGCCGAAGACGCCGTCCCGCTCGCTGATGCGGCCGCCCTGACGCTCCACCTGCTCGGCGATCTGGCCGCGGATCTCGTGCCAGAGACCGCTCGAGCGGGGCGCGGCGAACGGCTGGACCTGGAGCGTCGAGTTCGCGTAGTCGAGGCCGACCGCGACGACGCGCTGCGACTCCTCCTCGACCTCCAGCCGCAGGTGCAGGCCCTCGCGCGGCAGGATCTTCACTCCGCCGAGGTCGACGTACGGGCGGACGGGGTTCGCCTCGCTCTCGTCGAGCGGTCCCTCCGTCTCGCGGTCCTCGGGGGCGGACTTCGCGTCGTCCGGGGCGTCGGTCTCGGGCACGAGCTCGTCGGCGCCGATCTCCGCGGCGTCGTTCTCGCCCGGGGTGTCGCTGGTGTCGCTCAAGCGTGGTCTCCTGACTGGGTCACGGTGTATCCGGACGAGCCGAAGCCCGCGGTGCCGCGGTGGCTGTCCGGCAGGGTGTCGACGGGGATGAACCGGGCGCGCGTGACCGGCATGACGATCAGCTGGGCGATCCGGTCGCCGACGGCGATATCGTACGGCATCGATCTGTCCGTGTTGAGGACGGTCACCCGGATCTCCCCGCGGTATCCGGCGTCCACCGTCCCCGGCGAGTTGACGATCGTGATGCCGTGGCGCATGGCGAGACCGCTGCGCGGGACGACGAAGGCCGCGTACCCGTCGGGGAGGGCGATCGAGACGCCGGTGGCCACGGTGTGGCGCTCCCCCGGGGCGAGCGTCACCGCCTCCGCTGCACAGAGATCGGCCCCGGCGTCGCCCGGGTGGGCGTAGGTGGGGAGCAGCCCGGCGATGATCGGGACGTCGACGGAATCGGTCACGTGTCGAGGGTAGTGCAGAAGTCTGATCGAATAGGGACCATGGACCTCTACCGTGAGCGGCTCTGGGCGACCCCCTGGCTCTTCATCTCCACCCTGCTCGTCATCCCCGCGGTCATGCTCGTGTTCGCACCGATCAACTTCAGTGTCGGCGTCGTCCTGGCGATCGTGTTCTACGTCGCCATCGTCGTGGCGCTGATCGCCTCGGCGCCCACCTTGAAGGTGACGAAGGACGAGCTGATCGCCGGCCGCGCACGCATCCCGCTGTCGCTCACCGGCACCCCCACCGGGTTCGACGGCCCCGAGGCGACGCTCGAACGCGGACAGCGCCTCGACGCGCGGGCGTGGCTGCTCATCCGCGGCTGGATCAAGCCGGTCGTCAAGGTGCCGGTGGCCGACCTCGACGACCCGACGCCGTACTGGCTCCTCTCAACAAGAAACCCGGACCAGTTGGTCCGGGTTCTCGAGGAGGCTCGCCAGAGTTCCTAGGGGACTCCGACGTCCGTGAGGCGCGTCGCTCAGGCGGCGCACTCCACGCAGATCGGTCCGAGCTTGCTGTCGTGGTCGATCTGCGAGCGGTGCTTCACCAGGAAGCAGCTCACGCAGGTGAACTCGTCCGCCTGCGGGGGCAGCACCACGACGTCGAGATCGAGGTCCGAGAGGTCGGCCCCGGGGAGCTCGTAGCCACCCGGGTTGTCGGCGTCTTCGACGTCGACAACTCCCGACATCTTGTCCGGAACTCGCTCCTTGAGGGCCTCGATCGACTCGGAGTCGTCCTCGGTCTTCCGCGGTGCGTCGTAATCCGTTGCCATGCCCATCCACTTCTCGTACGTAACGGCCGATTCTCGCAATCGGCGGCGATAGTTTGCATCAATCGCCAAGGAATAGCAAAACCACTCGGAAAGCTCTCAGCGATTGCGGAGGTATCAACTTCCGGCACGCCCGGCGTATTCCCCGTCCCACCCCCGTTCTCGTGGCATCCTGACCGGGTACGCACGCGAGTTCGGAAGGCATCCACATGCAGGATTTGAAGGTCATCGGGGTCGAGAACGGTGCGATCGTCGCCGTCGGCGACGACGGTGAGCGATTCCGCATCGCCGTCGACGACGCCCTGCAGTCGAAGATCCGCCAGGTGCGGCAGCAGAGCTCCGCCGCGGGGGTCAAACTGTCGCCGCGCGAGGTCCAGGCGCACATCCGCTCCGGCATGTCCGCGGAGGACGTGTCCGCGGTGACCGGCGCCCCGCTGGAGTACGTCCAGCGGTTCGAGGGACCGATCGTCGCCGAGCGCGAGCACATGGTCGCGAGCGCCCTGAGCGTCCCGGTCCGCACCGCCGTCGAGGTCGACCCGCTGGGCGAGCCCGACACGTTCGGCTCCGTCATCCGCGACCGTCTCGCCTCCCTCGGCGTGGTGGGCGAGCGCTGGGCGAGCTGGAAGGACTCCGAGTCCGGCTGGATCGTGAAGCTCGAGTTCACCGCGGACGAGATCGACCACGACGCTCGCTGGTCGTACGACGCCCGCAAGCACGGACTCGCGCCGCTGAACTCCGAGGCGACCACGCTCTCCCAGGCCGGCGAGCTCCGCGGCGGGACGCTCATCCCGCGACTGCGTGCCGTGCTGCCCGACGAGGGAGAGCCCGACACCTCCCGTTTCGACAGCGGCGCCTTCACCTTCCCCGAGCCGGTCGCCGACCTGCTCGGACCCGAGATCACCACCCCGATCGAGCCGCTCCCCGTCGGCCGGACGGGTGCGAGCAACTCGATCACCGTCTCCGCGATCAACCGCGCCGACGACGAGACGCCGCGCGATCTGCACCAGACCGCCGATCTGCTGGAGGCGCTGCGACGTCGCCGCGGAGAGCGCGAGGCGGCGAGCTACGACGAGAAGCCGGAGGCGCCCGCACTGCCGACCGCGCCTGCTCCGGCCGAGGACGCGACCCCCGTGTCGGCCCCGACCCCGTTCCGCATCGTGGACGAGGCGATCGCCGCCGCCGAGCCGGTGACCACGCCCGACGACCGGCTCTCCGCCTCCTCCGACCAGGCCTCGAGTGCCGGCGGCCGCCGCAAGGGCCGCGCCGCCATGCCGAGCTGGGACGAGATCGTCTTCGGCGCGCGCACGGACGACGACCTCGTCTGACGGCGCCCGCTAGGCCGCCGCGCCGAACCGCAGCAGCGGGACGCGGGTCTCCTCCGCGGTGAGCGAACCGTGCTGGCCCACCATATTGCGGCCGGTCCGGGAGGCGTCCCGACCGTCGTAGTAGGCGATGCGTTTGCGCGTGGCGACGAGAACGTCGCCGATGCGCGGGGCCACGGCCGCGTCGACGACCGGACCGAACCAGCCGGCGTCGACCGCCTCGGCCCGGGTCGCGATCCAGGAGCGCTCCCCCTCGACCGTGCGCCAGCGCTCGGCGATCGCCTCGGGGTCCGCACCGGGGTCCGCGTAGAGGTGGAGGAACCGCGGCTCGCCGGCGACGCCCGCAACATCCTGGAGCAGCTCGGGAGCGGTGTCGAAGAGCACGTGGCCGCTCTCGGGAACGTCGACGACGCCGTGATCGGCCGTCAGCAGTGCAGCGCGTCCGGGGCCGAGACGGCGGGCGAGACCGGCGACGAGGGCATCGAGCGTCTCCAGCGCCGCTGTCCAGTCCGGCGACTCCCATCCCTTCGCGTGGGCGAGCTGGTCGAGTTCCGCCACGTAGAGGTACGTGAGCCCCGGCCCGGCGGCAGCCGCCACGGACTCGGCGATCGCGAACCGGTCGGCCATCGTCCGGCCCCCGACGAACTCCGCCCCGCGGAGCGCCGCAGCAGTGAATCCCGACTCGGCGTACTTGGGCAGGCCGATGGCGCGCGCAGCGACACCCTGCTCGACCGCGCGCTCGAAGACCGTGCGGGAGCGCTGCCAGGTCGCCGGGTCCATCCGGTCGTCCCAGCCGCTGAGCTGGTTGGTCAGGCGACCGGCCGCATCGCGCACGCGGTAGCCGACCATCCCGTGCTCCCCCGGGTACCGCCCGGTGGTCAGGGTGGTGAGCGCCGCGGCGGTGGTCGTCGGGAATCCGGCGTCGATCGTGGTGGTCTTGCCGAGCAGCGGCGCGAGGGTGCGGGCATGACCGGAGCGGGCCCGGAGGGAGGCCGCCCCGAGCCCGTCGACGACGATCACCACGGCGTGCTCCAGCGCGGGGAGCCCCAGCTCGTTCGTCTCGCCGCGCAGCGCCGCCAGCGAACTCGGCAGAACCGCGGCCAGGCTCGTCCTCGTGGTGAACGCGGCCGGTAGCATGGGGGACATCCGGCCCAGTCTGGCACACGCAGGCGGAGCCCCACCGCCCTTCCCGAGAATGCACGAATGACACCAGCAGACGACCAGACCCCGGCCGGCATCACCGAACGCATCGAAGACGTCGACGTCACGACCGAGATGCAGGGCTCGTTCCTCGAGTACGCCTATTCGGTCATCTACTCCCGCGCCCTCCCGGACGCGCGCGACGGCCTCAAGCCCGTGCAGCGTCGCATCCTCTACATGATGACCGAGATGGGGCTGCGGCCCGATCGCGGCCACGTCAAGTCCGCCCGCGTCACGGGCGAGGTCATGGGCAAGCTTCACCCGCACGGCGACAGCGCCATCTACGACGCCCTCGTCCGCATGGCCCAGGACTTCACCCTGCGCGTGCCGCTCGTCGACGGGCACGGCAACTTCGGCTCGCTGGACGACGGGCCCGCGGCGGCCCGCTACACGGAGGCACGCCTCACGGCGGCGGCCCTGGCCCTCGCCGAGGACCTCGACGAGGACGTCGTCGACTTCGTCCCCAACTACGACGCCCAGCTCATGCAGCCGGACGTGCTGCCCGCCGCCTTCCCGAACCTCCTGGTCAACGGCGCGAGCGGCATCGCGGTGGGCATGGCCACCAACATGGCCCCCCACAACCTCATCGAGGTCGTGGGCGCCGCCCGTCATCTGCTCGAGAACCCCGAGGCGACGCTCGACGACCTGATGGCCTACGTCCCCGGCCCCGACCTCCCGTGCGGCGGCACCATCGCCGGCCTGGCCGGTGTGCGCGACGCCTACGCGACGGGACGCGGCAGCTTCCGGATGCGCGCCAAGGTCGCCGTCGAGTCGATCACCGCCCGCAAGAGCGGCCTCGTCGTCACGGAGCTGCCGTACATGGTCGGCCCCGAGAAGGTCATCGAGAAGATCAAGGACGGCGTCGGCGCCAAGAAGCTGAACGGCATCTCCGACGTCACCGACCTGAGCGACCGTCAGAACGGCCTCCGCCTCGTCATCGGCATCAAGACCGGGTTCAGCCCGGACGCCGTGCTGGAGCAGCTGTACCGGCACACGCCCCTCGAAGAGGGCTTCTCGATCAACAACGTCGCGCTCGTCGAGGGCGGGCCGCAGACCCTCGGCCTGCGCGAACTCCTCTCGGTGTACCTCGATCACCGGGTCCGCGTCGTCACCCGCCGCTCCGAGTTCCGGCTGGCCCGCCGCAAGGAGCGCCTGCACCTCGTAGAGGGTCTCCTGATCGCGATCCTCGACATCGACGAGGTCATCCAGGTCATCCGCACGTCCGACGACACCGAGCAGGCACGCACCCGCCTGATGCAGGTGTTCGACCTGAGCACGCTGCAGGCCGACTACATCCTCGAACTGCGACTGCGCCGGCTCACGCGCTTCTCGCGCATCGAGCTCGAGGCGGAGCGCGACCAGCTCCGAGCCGAGATCGCCGAGCTGGAGGCCCTCCTGGCGAGCCGGCAGCGGATCAACGAGCTGGTCTCGGACGAGCTCGAGCAGGTCGCCGCGAAGTTCGGCACCCCGCGCCGCACGCTGCTGACCGAGGCCAAACCCTCCATCGCCGGCGTCTCCGGCCGGGGCAAGGCCGCGCAGGTCCAGCTCGAGGTCGCCGACGTCCCGTGCCGGGTGTTCCTGTCGACCACCGGCCGGATCCTGCGGGTGGACGAGCCGGCGCCCGCGGAGGGCGTGGAGCCGGGCGCTCTCGCCCGCATCCAGCCGCCGGCCCGCCGGAGCAAGCACGACGCGATCCTCTCCCAGCTCGACACCACGAGCCGGGCGGAGATCGGCGCCGTCACGAACACCGGACGCCTGATCCGCTTCTCCCCCGTGGACCTCCCGGCCGCTCCGCTGAACTCCATCCAGCTCGGCGCCGGCGTGAAGATCGGCGACTACCTCGCTCTCGCGGACAAGAAGGAGCGGATCCTCGCGATCGTCTCCCTCGACGACGCACGCACCATCGCTCTCGGAACCCGCCAGGGCGTCGTGAAGCGCGTGGTCGCCGGCGACTGGGCCAACAAGCCGGAGTTCGAGGTCATCGCGCTCAAGCCCGGCGACGAGGTCGTGGGCGCCCTGCAGATCGACGACACGGACGAGCTCGTCTTCGTGGCCAGCGACGCGCAGCTGCTGCGCTTCCCTGCGGCATCCGTGCGGCCGCAGGGCCGTTCGGCGGGAGGCATGGCCGGCATCAACCTCGGCGACGGCGCACGCGTGCTCTCGTTCGGGGCGGTCCCGGCGGAGGAGAAGGAGGCGACGGTCGTCATCACCATCGCGACCGGCGGCCAGACCCTTCCCGGCACCGATCCCGGCAGCGGCAAGGTCAGCGATCTGGCCGAGTTCCCCGCCAAGGGCCGCGCCACCGGCGGTGTGCGCGCGCAGCGTTTCCTCAAAGGCGAGGGCGAGCTCTCGCTCGCCTGGGTCGGCCGTGGACCCGCCCTGGCCGTCGGCACCGACGGTGCGGCGCGCACGCTCCCCGAGGGCGGCGCCCGGCGTGATGCCTCCGGCACCCCCCTCGACATGGTCGTGGGCTCGGTCGGCCGTCAGATCGGCTGACCCGCTCCCCCGCGAGGTGTGAGTTGCTGCGGGTCGGGCACGCCCGGCACCCGCAACGACTCGCCTCTCGCGAGATCAGGCGTCGATGCGCGCCCGGCTGAGGTCGTCGGCACCCGCGATGATGAACTCCTTGCGCGGTGCGACCTCGTTGCCCATCAGCAGTTCGAAGACACGGGAGGCCGCCTCGGCGTCCGGAACCCGCACCCGTCGCAGCGTCCGGTGCGCGCGGTCCATCGTGGTGGTGGCCAGCTGGTCCGCGTCCATCTCGCCCAGGCCCTTGTAGCGCTGGATGGGCTCCTGGTGCTTCTTGCCGCGCTTCGCCAGATCGGCCAGGACGGCGTTCAGCTCGGCCTCCGAGTACGTGTAGATCGTCTCGTTCGGCTTCGAGCCCGGGTTCTGCACGATCACCCGGTGCAGCGGCGGGACCGCGGCGAACACCCGGCCCTCCTCGATCATCGGCCGCATGTAGCGGAAGAACAGCGTCAGCAGCAGGGTGCGGATGTGCGCGCCGTCCACGTCGGCGTCGCTCATGATGATCACCTTGCCGTAGCGCGCCGACGAGAGGTCGAAGCTGCGCCCCGAGCCGGCCCCGATCACCTGGATGATCGCAGCGCATTCGGCGTTCGAGAGCATGTCCGAGACGGACGCCTTCTGCACGTTCAGGATCTTGCCGCGGATCGGCAGCAGCGCCTGGTACTCGCTGTCGCGAGCGCGGCGGGCGGTCCCGAGCGCCGAATCGCCCTCGACGATGAACAGCTCGCTGTTGGCGACATCGCTCGACCGGCAGTCGACCAGCTTCGCCGGAAGCGAGGAGGTCTCCAGTGCGTTCTTGCGGCGCTGGGTCTCCTTGTGCGCGCGGGCCGAGATGCGGGACTTCATCTCGGCGACGACCTTGTCGAGGACGAGCGCGGCCTGGGCCTTGTCGTCGCGCTTGGTGGACGTGAACCGCGCCGTCAGCGCCTTCTGGATCACCTGCGCGACGATGTTGCGAACGGCAGGAGTGCCGAGGACCTCTTTCGTCTGCCCCTCGAACTGCGGCTCGGGGAGGCGCACGGTCAGGACGGCGCTGAGGCCCGCGAGCACGTCGTCCTTGTCGAGCTTGTCGTTGCCGACCTTGAGGCGGCGGGCGTTCTGTTCCACCTGGGCACGGAGGAACTTGAGCAGCCCCTGATCGAACCCGGTCTGGTGGCTGCCGCCCTTCGGGGTGGCGATGATGTTGACGAAGCTGCGCATCACAGTGTCGTAGCCGGTCCCCCAGCGCAGCGCGATGTCCACCTCGCAGGTGCGGGTCAGCTCGGTGGGGACCATGGCGCCGCTGTCGGAGAGCACGGGCACGGTCTCGGTGAAGGTGCCTTCGCCCTGGAGCCGCCAGGTGTCGGTGATGGGCGCATCGGGAGCGAGGAACTCGACGAACTCGGAGATGCCTCCCTCGTACTGGAAGGTGGTGCGCTCGCCTTCGGGGCTGCGCTTGTCGTCGATGGTGATGGCGAGACCCGGCACGAGGAACGCGGTCTGCCGCGCGCGGCCCACCAGATCCTCGACGGAGAACGCCGCTCCCTTGGTGAAGATCTGCCGGTCGGCCCAGTAGCGGACGCGGGTGCCGGTCTTGGCCTTCGCCACCTTGCCCGCCACACGCAGCTCGCTTCCGCTGACGAACGGCGAGAACGCGGCATCGGGGCTGGCGTCCTTGCCGTTGTCCGCGAAGACGCCCGGCTCGCCGCGGTGGAACGACATCGCCCAGGTCTTGCCGTCGCGGTCCACCTCGACGTCGAGGCGCTCCGAGAGGGCGTTGACGACGGACGCGCCGACGCCGTGCAGCCCACCGGAGGCGGCGTACGAGCCGCTGCCGAACTTGCCGCCCGCGTGCAGCTTGGTGAAGACGACCTCCACGCCGGTCAGGCCGGTCTTCGGCTCGACGTCGACCGGGACGCCGCGGGCCGTGTCGCGCACCTCGACGCTGTCGTCGGGGTGCAGGATGACCTCGATGGCGGTGCCGAAGCCCGCCAGCGCCTCGTCGACGGAGTTGTCGATGATCTCCCAGAGGCAGTGCATGAGGCCGCGGGAGTCCGTCGAGCCGATGTACATGCCGGGGCGCTTCCGGACCGCCTCGAGCCCCTCCAGCACCGACAGATGCCTGGCCGAATAGTCTGAGCTCGCCACGAGTGCTCCTTGCGTTCCGATGCCCCCGGAGGATGCGGGCGCACTGCTCTCTCCAGCGTAGACAACGCCGGCGCCGCCCTCCGCCACCGACACCCTTCGCGCGCGAGGCTACGCGTTGAGCGAAATAGCAGGCAATGCGCGACGGATTACCCGCTGGGCGTGGTTCTATAGAGGTACCGAGTTCACCGGTTGCGACTGAAAGGAGCATCACATGTCGACGATCACTTCGGAGAACGATGCGGTTGACGAGCTCGCTTCGGGGCCGCAACTCACTGCTGCCGATCGGTGCGACAGCTGCGGAGCGCAGGCCTACATCCGCGTCGTCGTGAACAACGGCGAGCTGCTCTTCTGCGCCCACCACGGCAAGAAGCACCAGGAGAAGCTCTCGGAGATCGCCCACAGCTGGCACGACGAGAGCGCTCGACTGTTCGAAGAGCAGCGCGCGTAGCGCGGCCGCGTCGCGATCCGCGAGGCTGACCGGGCGATGACAGCAGGGCATGGCGTGCGCAGGCGCGCCACGATCGACCTCGCCGTCGTCCGCTCCACCGCCGCGACGCTCACCGCGTCACTCCACGACTCCACCGCCGATCTCCGCGCGGACGCCTACGGGCACGGGCTCATCCCCGTCGCCCGCGAGCTGTCCGCCGCGGGGGTCGGCGGTTTCGTCGTCTCCCGCATCGAGGACGCCGCAGCCCTCGCCGATGACGGCGTCGACGCGCGCGTCGTCGTCGGGGGCCCTGGCCCCGGCTCGGGTGCGCTGCTCGGCCCGGCGCTCTTCGGGCTGGATCCCGACGTCGACACGCCTCCCGCGATGCGCCTGGAGGGCGAGATCATCGCCGTCAAGCGCGTCGCCGCCGACCGGGGCGTCTCGTACGGCTACACCTACCGCACGGAACGGCCGACCACACTCGTCCTCGTCGCCCTCGGCTATGCCGACGGCATCCTCCGCGTCGCATCGAACAAGGCGCCCGTCCAGGTCGGCCCGACGCGCGGCCGGGTGACCGGCCGCATCGCGATGGACCAGTTCGTCGTCGACATCGGCGACGGTGAGGCCGAACCCGGCGGCCCGGTCGTGCTGTTCGGCGATCCCGCCCGCAACGAGCCGACCGTCCACGACTGGGCGGATGCGCTCGGCGTGGCCGCTCCGGTCCTGACCAGCCGGCTCGGCCGGCGCATCGAGAGGGTCCACCGCGCATGACGATCGTCGACGCCATCGCCGAGCCGCTCCCCCGCGCCGTCATCGACCTCGCCGCGCTCCGCCGCAACGTCTCCCACCTGGCGTCCGTCGCCGCACCCGCCGAGGTGATGCTCGCCGTGAAGGCCGACGCCTACGGCCACGGGCTCCTCCCGATCGCCGAGGCCGGGCTGGAGGCGGGGGCCGCCTCCCTCGCCGTGCTCGAGGTCCCGGCCGGGCTGGTCCTGCGGCGCGCCGGCATCACGGCGCCGCTGCTGGCGTGGCTGCACGGACAGGTCACCGACTGGCGGGCCGCGATCGAGAACGACATCGAGCTGGGCATCTCCGCCCGCTGGCAGCTGGAAGCGATCGCCGGGGCGTCCGCGGACCGGCCTGCCGTCGTGCACCTCAAAGTCGACACCGGCCTCAGTCGCAACGGCGCGACCCGGGCCGACTGGCCGGCACTCGTCGACACCGCGCTCGCCCTCCAGGAGCAGGGCGTCGTCCGCATCCGTGCCGCGTGGTCCCACCTCGCCGACGCTTCCCTCGAAGAGGATCGCCGCGCACTCGCCGAGTTCCACGAAGCCGTGGCGGAGGCCGAGGCCAGGGGCGCCCGATTCGAGATCCGGCATCTGGCCGCGAGCTCGGCCGGCATCCGGATGCCCGAGGCGCGCTTCGATCTGGTGCGGTTCGGCATCGCCGCCTACGGCTTCTCCCCGTTCGACGACGCGAAGGGCAGCGAGCTGGGCCTCGTGCCCGTGATGCGGTTGGAAGCACCGGTCACCGAGCTCCACGTCGACGGCACGACCCGGGTGCGCATCGGGATCGGCTACGGCGACGGAGTCCCGACCCTCGGGATCGCGAAGGCCTCGGTGCAGCTCGCCGGTCGCCGGTGCCCGGTCATCGCCGTCGAGGTCGACTCGATGGTCGTCGACGCCGGCCCGGCGCGCGTCCGCCTCTGTGACACGGCGATCCTCTTCGGTCAGGGCGACTCCGGCGAAGCAACCGCCGAGACCTGGGCCGACTGGGCGGAGACGATCGCCGACGAGATGATCACCGGCGTCGCGTCCCGGGTGCCGCGCGTCTACGTCGGCTGACCCGAGGCAACGCACCGCGGGTCGCTTCGGGCAGCGGAGGACCGTGTGGCTACAGTGTGACGCCGAGCCGATCCGCGATCGCGCGACGCGCGTTGGTCGCGTACCGGTCGACGCGCTCGGTCTGTGTCACCGGGGGCAGTTCGGCGCGCAACGCCGTCGCCAGCATCCGGTCGGCGAGCACGGGGTTCATCGGCAGGACCGGGCCGTGCAGGTGCGTCCCGATCGCAGCCCCGACGGTCACGCCCTCGGTCGCGCCGTCGTTGCCGGTGCCGCTCAGCACGCGGCCCAGCGGCTCGCCGCCCTCCAGCTCGGTGCGGGCGGAGTGGTTCTCGAAGCCGGCGAGGGTGCCGGTCTCCGTGCTGCGCACGACGATCTCGCCGACGTGGCGGGCGGTGCCCAGCACCGCGCGGCTCGGGAACACACCCGCCCCGGCGAGGGTCTCCCCCTCCGGGGTCACCAGCTCGCGGCCGAGCAGCTGCCAGCCTCCCGCGACGGCCAGGATCGGCACTCCGGCATCGCGCCAGTCCCTCAGCCGTGCAGCGATGCGGAGAACGTCGTCGTGGACGGCGCGCTGGGCCGAGAGCGGGCCCGACCCGATGTGGACGATGTCGACGCTCGGCGGCAGTTCGCCTCCCGGCGAATGCGTCACGATGTCGGTGTCGAGGCCCCGCCATGTGGCTCGCTCGGCGAGGGCCAGCACGTTGCCGGCGTCGCCGTTGATGCCCAGCTCGCGGGGGTACAGGTGCAGGATGCGCAGCACGCTCACCGCTCGCCGCCTTCCAGGTCGAGGAACCCGAGCTGCTTGCGGATCAGCATCATCTGCTCGTAGTTGACGATCATGGTCTTGGTGCCGCGCGCCGGCTTCGGCAGGGCGAGGAACGCGGCGAGGGCCGGCTTCAGCTCGGGCACGACCTGGTCGACCTGGATGCCTGCGTACGCGAACCGGGTGGCGAACTGCCAGGCCTTCGTTCCGGAGACGATGTGCACCTGCTCCAGCTTCGAGAGGTCGATGTCGTAGACCCAGGACGGGTCGGGCGTGCCCTCGTCGACGGCCACGAAGACCTGCTCGGGCGATTCGGCGAGGTAGTCGAGGTTGAGCTGCAGGCTCGGCGGGTTCTTCATCATGATGATCTCGATGTCCTCGTCGCCGACGCGCAGGGTCTCGCCCCGGCCGTACACGGTGCGCAACGACGCCATCGCGGCGACGACCGAGGTGGGCTCGAACCGATCGCCGAGGAGGCGGCGGGCCATCGCGGTCGCGCCGGCCGCATCGACCGCGTAGTGCAGGCCGCGCGCGGGCAGTCCGATGCGCACGTGCTCACCGCCGATGGTGAGCTGGGCGCTCTGCATCTCCAGGGCGGAGACGAAGACCGAGGGCACCGGCAGCGCCCCTGCGGCGAGCCCGCTCAAGTCCTTCACATTGGCCAGCCCGTTCGGGGCCGACTCGATGATGGAGGGGGCGACCGCGAAGGTCGACACATCTCGGCCGGCGGCGGCCAGATCGGCGCCGACACGGGCGAGACTGTCGTCGTCGGCATTCACCACGACGAACTCGGACGACGTCTCGGCGATGGACCGCAGCATCCCGACGACCCGCGTCGGCTCGAAGAACCTGTTGAGCTGGTCGATCTGCACATTGAGCAGCAGGGAGCCGCGCGGCTTGAGCAGGGTGGCGAGGTCGACTCCGTACGCTTCGTCGACCTCGATCACCCCGACGTCGCCGCGCACGTACCCGTCGAGCGGGACGTCCGCGAGCAGCGCCGATGCGATCCCCTGCGGGAGGTTGCCACCCGAGGGGTTCGTGAAGACGTCCAGACCGTGCTCGCGCAGGATCGCCGTGAGCATGTTGGTGGTCGTCGACTTGCCGTTCGAGCCGGAGACGAAGACCACGCCGAGCGGCAAGCGGCTGACGGCGCGTTCGAGGAACTGCGGTGCGATCGCGAGCGCGACCCTGCCGGGCACCGCCGACCCCCCGCCCCGCAGGCGCAGAAGCCAGCGGGCGAGGCGGCCGGCGACGACCGCCAAACGATATCGCACCGGTTTACTCGAGGTAGTCGCGCAGCGACTGCGAGCGGGACGGGTGGCGCAGCTTCGCCATCGTCTTCGACTCGATCTGGCGGATGCGCTCGCGCGTCACGCCGAAGGTGTCACCGATCTGATCGAGGGTCTTGGGCATGCCGTCGCCGAGCCCGAAGCGCATGCGGATCACGCCCGCCTCGCGCTCGGACAGCGAGTCGAGCAGACTCTCAAGCTGCTTCTGCAGCATGGTGAAACCGACCGCGTCGGCCGGGACGACCGCCTCGGTGTCCTCGATCAGGTCGCCGAACTCGCTGTCGCCGTCCTCGCCGAGCGGGGTGTGCAGCGAGATGGGCTCGCGTCCGTACTTCTGGACCTCGATGACCTTCTCCGGGGTCATGTCGAGTTCCTTCGACAGCTCCTCGGGGGTGGGCTCGCGGCCCAGGTCCTGCAGCATCTGGCGCTGCACGCGGGCGAGCTTGTTGATGACCTCGACCATGTGCACGGGGATGCGGATCGTGCGCGCCTGGTCCGCCATCGCACGCGTGATGGCCTGGCGGATCCACCAGGTCGCGTACGTGGAGAACTTGAAGCCCTTGGTGTAGTCGAACTTCTCGACGGCGCGGATGAGACCGAGGTTGCCCTCCTGGATCAGGTCCAGGAACTGCATCCCGCGGCCGGTGTAGCGCTTGGCCAGGCTGACCACGAGACGCAGGTTCGCGCCGAGCAGGTGGCTCTTGGCACGCTGGCCGTCGCGGGCGACCCATCGCAGCTCGCGCTCGAGCTCCTTGGGCATGCTCGGCGTGTTCGCGAGCTTGTCCTCGGCGAAGAGACCCGCCTCGATGCGCATCGCGAGTTCGACCTCCTCCGCGGCGTTGAGCAGCGGGACCTTGCCGATCTGCTTGAGGTAGTCCTTGACCGGGTCGGCCGTCGCACCGGTGATGGTGCTGGAGTAGACCGGGATGTCGTCGTCCTCGTCGACCGCGCGCAGCACGAGCGCGTCGGTCGGCAGCGGCGCAGCGGCGACCGCAGCGGCTGCGGCGTCCGCCGGCTTCTGAACGGCGTCGTCGGAATCGTCGGAGTCGTCCGTGTCGGGCGTCTCGACCTCGTCGATCTCGACCTCGGCGTCCTCGTCGACCTCCTCGTCGTCGTCGGCCGCACGTCCCTTGGGCTTCGTCGTGCCCTTCTTCGCGGCCGGCTTCTTGGCCGCGGTCTTCGTCGTCGTCTTCTTCGCGGCCGTGGTGGTGGCCGCGCTCGCGGCGCCCGCCACCGTCTCCTCGACCGTGTCGGCCTCCGGGGCCTTCGTTGCTGCACGGGTTGCCATGTGAACACCTTTCAATACCAAGCGGAGACCGGATTCCTCGTGGTTCCGTCGTGGCTCAGGGTTGCGTGCGGACATTACTAAGACCCATGTCAAGTCCTGGGGGGAACGTCGGGCATCGTCGAATGCTCCGACCCACAGGATATGAACGGGTCCAGACATCAATTATTGCACGATTCACGCGCTCCACCGACCACGTCGGCCAGTGGATTCCCACGGGATCGCCTTCTCCCAAGCCGGGCGGTCAGCGCCCCTCGCGGCCGCTGCGTCTCCGCCATGCGTCGGATAGTGCAACCCAGATCGGGGCCACTTCTATTCCCTCGTCCTCCTGCATGCGCCGCCGCGTGCGGCGGCGGGCGCGAACCAGGAAGACGACGCCGGCCCCGATGATCAGGTACTGGATCGCGAAAGCCCAGCGGAAGGAGTCGAGCGCGTAGAGGTCGGAGGCGGCGCCCGCCGCGACGCGCGCGCCATTCTGGAGGTCGAGCGCGACCCCGATGAGGAACATCACGACGAAACTGGCCAGGAACCCGCCGACGTTGACGATCCCGTTCGCCGACCCGAGGCTGTGCAGCGGGTTGGAGGTGCGGGCGAAGTCGAACCCGATCAGGGAGCCCGGGCCGCCGATCCCGATCGCGACGAGCAGCAGGATCAGCAGCCACACCGGCGGGACTCCCGGCCAGAGCAGCACGACGGCCCAGATGATCCCCATCATCGCCACGATCCCGAGGACGAGGTTGCTGCGGCGCAACGGATAGCGTGCGGTCAGGAGGCCGAGGAGGGGTCCGGCGATCAGGCCGGTCACCACCGACACGATCAGCAGGCCCGACGCCTCCGCGGGATCGATGCCCAGGGCGAAGACCATGAACGGCAGACCCCACATCAGGCTGAACACCGTGCCGGAGGACTGGGTGACGAAGTGCGACCAGAATCCGAGCTGGGTACCGGGGCGGGCGAGACTGATCCGCAGCTGCCGGATCGAGTCGGCCCACGTCGCCGGCCTCGGGCCTTCGGAGGACCCGACCGGACGGTCCGCGATGGCGATCGCGATCGCGACCAGGGCGACCACGGAGAGCGACGCCGCCGAGAGGAAGGCGGTCGTCCAGCCCGATTGATGCAGGATCAGCGCGAACGGGATGGCCGAGAGCACCTGCCCCAGCTGACCGATGTTCCCGATCCACTGCGAGAGCTGCGGGACGAGGCGTCCACGGAACCAGGAGTTCGTGAGACGCATCACCGAGGTGAACACGGTGGCGTCCCCCGCACCGACGAGGATGCGTCCGAGGATCGCGATCCCGATGCTCGGGGCGAACGCGACGGCGATCTGCCCGGCCACCATCAGCGCCGTGCCGATGAGCATGAGCCGCCGGGAGCCGATCCGGTCGATCAGGACGCCGACCGGGATCTGCATCGCCGCGTAGACGATCAGCTGCACGACGGCCAGGGTCGAGAGCACCGACGCCGAAACGTGGAACCGCTCCGTCGCCGCGACGCCGGCGACACCGATGCTCGTGCGCTGCATCACCGCCACGAGATAGGCGAAGGCGCCGATCCCGAAGACGAACCAGGATCGCTGCGAGTTCACCTCACGAGTCTAGGCCGCGGGCGCACCCAGCCGCCTCAGCGGTCGCCGAGCCCGTTCTCCTCGTCACCGTGCCGACGGAACGCCAGGAAGTTCTCCAGTTCCGCTGCGATCTCGTCCGCCGAGGGCAGTTCGCCGTCGCGGTCGGTGAGCGGCGACCGGAGCTGGTTGTCCTCCATGTACGTGTCGTGCCGCTCCTCGAGCGTGCCGACGAGCTTCGCGAGCTCGGGGTTGCCTGCGACCTGCTCGTCGATGTTCGCGATGAAGTCGCGGTCCTCCTGCCGCAGCCGGTCGCTCGGGAAGATGAGGCCGGTGGCGGCGCTGATCGAGTCGAGCCCGGCGATCGCGGCGGCCGGGTACTCGGTGTCGGCGAGGTAGTGAGGAATGAGCAGCACGAACCCGGCGATCGGGTGCGAGAGCGCCTGGAGGCGGTACTCCAGCAGGTGCAGCGCATTGCCGGGCACCTGCGTCTGCGGCTTCCACACCGACATCGTCTCGATCAGGTCGGCGCGGTTGCCGCTGACCGTCACACCGATCGGGCGCGTGTGCGGGACGGGCATCGGGATGGCGTGCACCCAGGTGACGCTGCGAACCCGGTAGCGCTCGATCAGCCCCAGCACCGCCTCGGTGAACGCCTCCCAGCGGAAGTCGGGCTCGAACCCGGAGAGGAGCAGGAACGGCTGGCGCAGCTCGTCGTATGCGAGATAGAGCTTGAGCGTGGCCGGCTGGTAATCGGCCAGGTGATCCTGGTCGAAGTAGATGATCGGCCGGCGGGCACGGTAGTCGAGCAGGATGTCCGCGTCGAACGTCGCGACCACCTCGTTGTCGAGGGTGCCGAGCAGATAGGTCCCCAGCTGGCTGACGCCGGCTCCTGCGTCGGCGAACCCGGTCAGCCCGGCCACGAGCGGGAGGCCCTCGGGGACCTCGACGGCCGGGTTGAGCTCGAACAGATCGGCGGGGTGTCGCATGCCTCAACTCTAGGCCGACCGGATGCGCCCGGCCCGGCCTGCGAGCCCCCTCGCAGCACGCCCACAGCGAACAGTGAGAAGCGCAGCGCGCGTTAGGGTCGGATCATGACGGTTCCCGCTCTCTCGCTCGCGTCCGATTCCTCTTCCCTGACCTCCGCCGACGTGCTCGTGATCGGCGCGCGCGTCGCGCGCGACGAGATCGCGGTGCTCTCCGGTTCCGCCCCCGCCGGCCTCGCGTCGCAGCTCGCCGCCGTCGGCTTCGGCGGCGGACGGGACGAGCTCGTGCGCCTCCCCGGCGCGGAGGGCGGACCTTCCCTCGCGGTCATCGGCCTCGGCGACGACGTCGACGCGGACGCCCTGCGGTACGCCGCGGGCAGCGCCGTCCGGCAGCTCGCCGGCACCGCGCGCGTCGCACTCGACCTGCCCGCCGACGGCGACGCGCTGCTCGGCGCCGTGCTCGAAGGCGCCGCACTGGGCTCCTACGCCTACACGGAGTACCGCGAGAAGAGCACGGCCAAGACCCCGGTGGCGTCGATCACGGTGATCGGAGCACCCGCCTCCGCAGCGCCCGACGCACTCGTCGGCCGGGCCGCCGCCGTCGCCGGTGCGGCGACGCTGGTCAAGGACCTGGTCAACATGCCTCCGCTCGACCTCTACCCCGAGACCTTCGCCGAGCGCGCCCAGGAGGCTGCTGCCGGCCTCCCCGTCGAGATCACGGTGTGGGACGAAGCTGCGCTCGCGGAGGGCGGCTTCGGCGGCATCCTGGGGGTCGGCCAGGGCTCCACGCGGCCGCCGCGCCTGGTGAAGGTCGACTACGACCCCGCCGGCGCCGCCCGCCATCTCGCCCTGGTCGGCAAGGGCATCACCTTCGACTCGGGCGGTCTCTCGCTGAAGCCCGCCTCGGGCATGGTCGGGATGAAGTACGACATGACCGGCGCGGCGACCGTGCTCGCTGTGGCGATCGCCGCCGCCCGTCTCGCCCTCCCCGTGCGTGTCACGGCCTGGCTCTGCCTCGCCGAGAACATGCCGTCCGGGTCGGCCATCCGCCCGAACGACGTGCTGCGCATCCGCGACGGCCGCACGGTCGAGGTGCTGAACACCGACGCCGAGGGGCGTCTCGTGCTCGCCGACGGCCTCGCCGCCGCGAGCGAGGAGCATCCGGACGCCATCGTCGACGTCGCGACCCTCACCGGCGCGGCCATGGTCGCGCTCGGCACGCGGTATGCCGCCGTGATGGGGTCCGACGGACTCGTGGACGACGTGCTCTCGGCGGCGCGCGCCACCGGCGAGCTGCTCTGGCCGATGCCGCTCTCGGCCGAGCTGCGGGCCACGATCAACTCCGAGGTCGCCGACATCGCGAACGCCAACCCCGGCCAGACCGCCGGCGGGATGCTGCTGGCCGGCGTCTTCCTCCAGGAGTTCGTCGGACGCACCGGCGACGAGGACGACGCTCCGCGCATCCCGTGGGCGCACCTGGACATCGCCGGACCCGCCAAGGGGCCGGCCTCGCCGTACGGCTTCACCGGCAAGGGACCGTCCGCCGTCAGCGTACGGGCGCTCATCCGTTTGGCCGAGGAGTTTTCCGGGAAGTAGTAGGGTCGTATGGGCGAGAAGATCTCGCCCATACAACGCCTGCCCGGAGTCACCCCTCGGGGCAGGATCGTGTCACGAATCCTGATGCGCGAGGGAGTAACTGGGTGTCTGAGCAGAACTTTGACATTGTGGTGCTCGGCGGTGGGAGTGGAGGCTACGCAGCAGCGCTGCGTGCGGCCGAGCTCGGTTTCACCGTGGGCATGATCGAGAAGGACAAGGTCGGCGGCACCTGCCTGCACCGCGGCTGTATCCCGACCAAGGCGCTGCTGCACGCGGCCGAGGTCGCGGACTACTCCCGCGAGTCGGCGAAGTACGGCATCATCACCCAGCTCCAGGGCATCGACATCAACGGTGTCACCGAGTACCGCCAGGGCATCATCGCCAAGAAGTACAAGGGCCTGCAGGGCCTGGTGAAGGCCCGCGGCATCACGGTCATCGAGGGCGAGGGGCGCCTGACCTCCCCGACGACCGTCCAGGTCGGCGAGGACACCATCGTGGGCAAGCACGTCGTGCTCGCCACCGGCTCCTACTCGCGCAGCCTCCCCGGTCTCGAGATCGGCGGGCGCGTCATCACCAGCGAGCAGGCACTCGAGCTCGACTTCGTCCCGAAGAAGGTCGCCGTGCTCGGCGGCGGTGTCATCGGCGTCGAGTTCGCCAGCGTCTGGAAGTCGTTCGGCGCCGAGGTCACGATCATCGAGGCCCTCCCCCACCTCGTCCCCAACGAGGACGAGTCCATCAGCAAGTCGCTGGAGCGCGCGTTCCGCCGCCGCGGCATCGACTACCGTCTCGGCGTCCGCTTCTCCGGCGTGACCCAGAACGAGAACGGCGTGGTCGTCTCGCTCGAGAACGGCGACACCGTCGACGCGGAGCTCCTGCTCGTCGCCGTCGGCCGCGGCCCGCAGACCGCGAACCTCGGCTACGACGAGGTCGGCATCACGATGGACCGCGGCTTCGTCATCACCGACGAGCGCCTGCACACCAACGTCCCGGGCGTCTACGCCGTCGGCGACATCGTCCCCGGCCTGCAGCTCGCGCACCGCGGCTTCCAGCAGGGCATCTTCGTCGCGGAGGAGATCGCGGGCCTGAACCCGATCGTCGTCCCCGACGTCAACATCCCCAAGGTCACCTACTGCGACCCGGAGGTCGCATCGGTCGGCCTCAGCGAGGCCAAGGCCGTCGAGCAGTACGGTGCGGACCAGGTCAGCAGCTACGACTACAGCCTCGCCGGCAACGGCAAGAGCGAGATCATCGGCACCAGCGGCACCGTCAAGGTCGTCCGCGTGAACGACGGCCCGGTCGTCGGCGTGCACATGATCGGCGCTCGCGTGGGCGAGCTGATCGGCGAAGCGCAGCTCGCCGTCAACTGGGAGGCGTACCCGGAGGACATCGCTCCGTTCATCCACGCGCACCCTACTCAGAACGAGTCGCTCGGCGAGGCCTTCCTGTACCTCGCGGGCAAGCCGCTGCACACCCTCTAAGTCCGAGCCGCGCTCGATGCGGCTGCAATAAGCTACTGAACATCAGGTTTTGAAGGAGAGAGAGCTCATGAGCGAATCCGTCAGCCTCCCGGCACTCGGCGAGAGTGTCACGGAAGGCACGGTCACCCGCTGGCTGAAGAACGTTGGCGACCGTGTCGAGGTGGACGAGCCCTTGCTCGAAGTCTCGACCGACAAGGTCGACACCGAGATCCCGTCGCCGGTCGCCGGCGTCATCGAGGCGATCCTGGTGCAGGAGGACGAGACCGTCGAGGTGGGTACCGCGCTCGTGACCATCGGTGACGGCTCCAGTGCCGGCGCCGAGGCTCCGGCCGCGCCCGCTGCCGAGGCTCCGGCCGCTGCTGAGGCTCCGGCTCCGGCCGCTGAGACTCCGGCTCCCGCTGCTGCCGAGGCTCCGGCTCCCGCCGCTGCTGAGGCCCCCGCCGCTGCACCGGCACCGGCAGTTGCCGAGACTCCGGCTCCCGCTGCCGCCGAAGCTCCGGCTGCTGCTCCGGCCCCCGCCGCCGCCGAGGCTCCGGCCCCCGCTGCTACCCCGGCTCCGGCCGCTGCTCCGGCTCCGGCTCCGGCTGCTGCCGCCGCTCCGGCTCCGGCCGCCGCTCCGGCTCCGGCCGCTGCCCCGGCTCCGGCCGCTGGTGGTGCGCATGCGGGCAACGCGGGCTACGTGACGCCGATCGTGCGCAAGCTCGCCAACGAGCAGGGCGTCGACCTCGCCTCCGTCACCGGAACCGGTGTCGGCGGACGCATCCGCAAGGAGGACATCCTCTCCGCTGCACAGCCCGCAGCCGCCGCGGCTGCTCCGGCCGCTGCTGCGCCCGTCCTCGAGGTCTCGCCGCTGCGCGGAACCACCCAGGCGATGTCGCGTCTGCGCAAGGTCGTCGCCGAGCGTGCCGTGGTCTCGATGCAGTCCACCGCCCAGCTCACCTCCGTGGTCGAGGTCGATGTCACCAAGGTCGCCAAGCTCCGCGACAAGGTGAAGGGCGACTTCCTCGCCAAGACCGGCGTGAAGCTCTCCTTCCTGCCGTTCTTCGCACTCGCGGCCTCCGAGGCGCTCAAGGCCTACCCGGTCATCAACGCCACGGTCGACGGTGACAACATCGTCTACCCGGACCACGAGAACCTCTCGATCGCCGTGGACACCGAGCGCGGACTGCTCACCCCGGTCATCCGCGACGCGTCCTCGCTCGACCTCTCCGGTCTCGCGAAGGAGATCGCGGACCTGGCCGAGCGCACGCGCGACAACCGCCTCAAGCCCGACGAGCTCGCCGGCGGCACGTTCACGCTGACCAACACGGGCTCCCGTGGCGCGCTGTTCGACACCCCGGTCGTCTTCCTCCCGCAGGTCGCCATCCTCGGCACCGGCATCGTGACGAAGAAGCCCGTCGTCATCACCGCGGACGGCACCGAGTCCATCGCGATCCGCTCCACGGTGTACCTGGCCCTCTCGTACGACCACCGCATCGTGGACGGCGCCGACGCGGCGCGCTTCCTCGTGGCCGTGAAGAACCGCCTCGAGAGCGGCGACTTCGAGGGCAGCCTCGGGATCTGATCCACTCACGAGTACACCGCTCGTACCAGCCAGCCGGCCTCGCCCCTCACCAGGAGGAGCGAGGCCGGTTCGCTGTGTCCGCTCTCCCCTTCTGCGGCAGGCTCGACCCGCACCAGCACGGCTTCCCCCCAGCGCTGCGTGACCTCCGCGTGCAGGTTCGCCGATGATCCGGCACCACCGCGCGACGACAACCAGGCCAGCGCCGCCGCGGCCGGGTCGTCCGCCTCCGCCGGTGTGCACACCGGCGCCGAGGCGTCACCGCCAGGTCCCCCGGTCGCGACCTGCGATGCGCCGTCGCCGGTCAACTCGAAGACATCGGGTTCGCCGCAGCCCGCAGAATCGGCCGCCCCGTCCGGGAGGACGCCCGACACTGCATCCGATGGCGTGCTGGAGGGAACCGCCGTCGTCGAGTGCTCCGCCGCGACGGTGTCGGCTCGTCCGTGCGGGACGACCGCCATCCCGACGATCGCAGCGACCAGGGGCACGGACACGGCGAGGACCGTCTTCGGCCGTCGCCGCATCGCGCGCACGACCGCGGAACGCGCTTCGCGCACCGGGCTCCCGTCCAGCGCCAGCTCCCAGGCGGCGCTCCGACGCTCCGGCGATGGTCCCGGTGTCTCTCGGCGGAACGCGCCGTCGCCGCCCCCGCGTGTGCGCCGTCGCCGCGCCCGTCCCCGATCCGTCGTCCGTCCCCGGGTTCCGCGTGGACCGCGGTCCCGGCGAAGGGCCGGCGGCTGTCCCTCCGGCGGCGACGACGCCCCCGCCTCGCCCGTCAGGCGGCGCACGGCGGCCGGGGACGCCTCGGCGAGGACGGCCTCCCGGAGCCCTCCCCCTCCTCCCCGGAAGACATCCTCGATGCGGCTCAGCAACGACGCCCCACGACCATCCGGGACCGCCAGGGCCACGCGGCGGGCCAGCGAGAGGAAGGCGCCGGCGTCTGCCTGCGCCCTCTGCTGGGTGAGCGCGCCGACGCGGTCGACCTCTGTCACGACCGGGCATCCGTCGACCCGGAAACGGACGCGATCAGCAGACGGCTCGACGCCCCCGAAACCGGCATGGTGCGCCGCGTGCAGCACGTCGACCACGGCCAGGAGGATCGTCACGGCTTCTCCGACCTCGAGCGGACCGGACGAGATCCGGTCGTCCAGGCTCCCCGCCGGTAGCCGCTCGACCGTTCTCGCAGCGATCACGGCTCCGCGGACCCGGCGGGACGGCAGCGCCCGGACTTCCTCCAGGTGCTCCGAGACGACCGCCCGCCTCAGGGCGTCGTCCGCGAATGCAGCGCCGTCGGCGAGAACCAGCACCGCCGGCCGGACGAGGTCGCCGCCATCGACGACGACTCTGAGAAGGCCAGGCGGTGCCTGAAGGCGTTCTCCCACCTGCACCCCGAGCTCCCGCGCCACCGCCGCGGCGTGCGTCTGCAGATCGGGCCCGTTCCGACGGCCTCGCTGATCGATCCTCATGGCATCCATCCCACCGCGGGAGCAGCGCTGCGGGTCGACGCCGACGATATCGGTGGAACACGTCGCGATCCCGCCGAGTGTGGAGCATCTCGTGACGATCTCGGATTAATAGACTGAGTCCATATATGCTGACCTGGTGACTACGTACGACTTCGCGGGACTCACTGCCACCCCGGTCCCGTATGACGAGGCCCTCCAACAACAGCGCGCGGTGCACGCTGAGGTCGTCGCCGGCCGGGCGCCCGACACCGTCCTCCTCCTGGAGCACTCGCCGGTCTACACCGCGGGCAAACGCACCGAACCCGATGAGCGTCCCACCGACGGCACCCCGGTGATCGACGTCGACCGCGGGGGCAAGATCACCTGGCACGGGCCCGGACAGCTCGTCGGCTACCCCATCCTGCGCCTTCCCGACCCGATCGACGTCGTCGGCTACGTGCGACGACTGGAAGGGATGCTCATCGACGTCCTCGCCGGGCTCGGCGTCCGGGGCCAGCAGGTCGAGGGGCGCTCCGGCGTGTGGATCCGCGAAGACGGTCGCGACGAGAAGATCGCCGCCATCGGCATCCGCGTCGCCGAAGGCGTGACGATGCACGGCTTCGCCCTGAACTGCTCGAACGACCTCGAGCCGTACGAGCACATCGTCGCCTGCGGCATCCGCGACGCCGGGGTCACCACGATCTCCCGCGTCCTCGGCCGGACCGTGACCCCGCAGGACGCGGCTCCTCTCGTGGTCGCGGCCTTCGATCGCGCGACAGCCGCAGCGACGGCACCGGCCTCCGCGGGAGCCGCCGCGTGAACGCCGTTCCCGAGGGCCGCCGGATGCTGCGCCTCGAGGTCCGCAACGCCCAGACGCCGATCGAGCGCAAGCCGGAATGGATCAAGACCCGCGCGAAGATGGGGCCGGAGTACCGACAGCTCCACTCGCTGGTGAAGTCCGAAGAGCTCCACACGGTCTGCCAGGAGGCCGGCTGCCCCAACATCTACGAGTGCTGGGAGGACCGCGAGGCCACCTTCCTCATCGGCGGCTCGCAGTGCACGCGTCGCTGCGACTTCTGCCAGATCGACACCGGCAAGCCCGCCGAGTTCGATAGGGACGAGCCGCGCCGGGTCGCCGAGTCCGTCTCCCGCATGGGGCTGCGGTACTCCACGGTCACCGGCGTCGCACGCGACGACCTCGAGGACGAGGGCGCGTGGCTCTACGCCGAGACGATCCGCGAGATCCACCGGCAGAGCCCGGGCACCGGCGTCGAGATCCTGGTCCCCGACTTCACCGGGCGCCCAGAGCTGCTCGGCGAGATCTTCTCGGCCCGGCCCGAGGTGTTCGCGCACAACGTCGAGACGGTCCCGCGGATCTTCAAGCGCATCCGACCCGCATTCCGGTACGAGCGGTCGCTCGACGTGCTCACGCAGGGGCGCACGGCGGGACTGATCACCAAGTCCAACCTGATCCTCGGCATGGGAGAGGAGCGGCACGAGGTGAGCCAGGCCCTCCGCGACCTCCACGACGCCGGCACGGACATCATCACCATCACCCAGTATCTGCGGCCGAGCCCGCGTCACCTTCCGGTCGCCCGCTGGGTGCATCCGGACGAGTTCGTCGAGCTGAAGGAGGAGGCGGAGGCCATCGGATTCCTCGGCGTCCTGGCCGGACCCCTGGTGCGCTCGTCGTATCGCGCCGGACGCCTGTGGGCGCAGTCGATGCAGGCGAAGGGCCGCGCGGTGCCCGCCGAGCTGCAGCATCTCGCCGACGCGTCGCTCGGGTTCGCCCAGGCCGTCTCCTGACGGCGAACGGCGTCTGCCAGACCGCCTCCGGGACGGTATCCTTGTGCGTATGGCACGCAAGGACAAGTCCACCAAGGAGCCCGGTCGGCTGAAGCAGATGTGGCAGGTCTTCCAGATGACCCGCCGCTACGACGACCGCGCGCTGCTCTACATCATCCTGGGCTTCGTCCTCCCGATCGTCGCGGGCGTGATCCTGGCGATCTTCCTCTCCGGCGGCAACGTGTTCACGATGGTCCTGTGGATCATCGCGGGCGTGTTCGGCGGCGTGCTCGCGGCCCTCATCATCCTCGGCCGTCGCGCCGAACGGGCCGCGTACTCGCAGATCGAAGGCCAGCCGGGCGCCGTTGGCGCCGTGCTGCGCAGCTCGCTCAAGCGCAGCTGGCGCGGGTCCGAGATGCCGGTCGCCGTCAACAGCAAGACGCAGGACGCGGTCTACCGTGCCACCGGCCGCGGCGGCGTCGTGCTCATCAGCGAGGGTCCGAAGACCCGCACGCAGCGCATGGTCGACGAGGAGCGCCGCAAGGTGACGCGCGTCCTCCCGAACGTCCCGGTCACCGTCATCAGCGTCGGGCCCGACTCCGACGCCGTGCCGCTGCACCGGGTGCCGCGCACCCTGGCGAAGATCAAGCCGACCCTGACCAAGGCCGAGGTGCTCGCGATCAGCAACCGGCTGCAGTCGCTCGAGAACGCCCTGCCGATCCCGAAGGGCATCGACCCGATGAAGGTCCGCGCGCAGCGCGCACGCTGACCCGCACGCTTCGACACGAACGCGCCGCCCCCGTCGGGAACGGCGCGTTCGTTCGTTCGCGGCTCAGCCGCGGAGGAGGACGGTGCCGGCGATCTTGTCGTGGAAGCCGCGCTGGTCGGAGTCCCACACGAGGGCCGGGATGACGATGCAGAGGAGGACGGTGCGCACGATCGGACGCCACACCCCCACCCATCCCCCGCGCACGGCGACCAGTCTCAACCCGAAGATGCGGTGGCCGATGTTGCCGCCGATGGTCGGGATGAACACGATCTGCAGCACCGCGAACACGGCGATGTTCGCCCACGCGTCGTAGTGGAAGAACGCGAACGAGAGGAACGACGCGATCGCCCAATCCACCACGATCGCCCCGAATCTCCGGCCGAGGCGGGCGACGGAACGCGGGCCCGCCTCCGGAAGACCCAGTCGTTCACCGGGATAGCGGCTGGGGGCGATGTCGCCGGAGCGGTTCGTCGGGGGGTTCTGTGGCACCCGATGAGTTTACCCGGGGCCGGTACACGTAACATGCCGGAAACATTTGCGTCACCCCGGGGAAACGGCCTCCCCCTACCGTGGGGGTGGGACTGCACGCGCAGTCCGGTCACCGCAAGCCATTGGGAGTCCTCCGTATGTTCCGTGATTCTTCCGAGGTGCTCAAGTTCATCAAGGACACCGACGTCAAGTTCCTTGATATCCGCTTCACCGATCTGCCCGGTGTGCAGCAGCACTTCAACATCCCCGCCTCGACGGTCGACGAGGAGTTCTTCTCCGTCGGCCAGCTCTTCGACGGCTCCTCGATCCGCGGCTTCGCGTCGATCCACGAGTCGGACATGCAGCTCATCCCCGATGTCTCGACCGCCTACATCGACCCGTTCCGCGTCGAGCGCACGCTGATCATGGTCTTCGACATCTACAACCCGCGCAACGGCGAGATCTACTCGAAGGACCCGCGCCAGGTCGCCAAGAAGGCGGAGAAGTACCTCGCCTCGACCGGCATCGCGGACACGGCCTTCTTCGCCCCCGAGGCGGAGTTCTACATCTTCGACGACGTGCGCTACGAGGTGAACCAGCACTCGTCCTTCTACTCGGTGGACTCCGAGGAGGGCGCCTGGAACACCGGCCGCGTCGAAGAGGGCGGCAACCTCGCCAACAAGACGCCGTACAAGGGCGGCTACTTCCCCGTGAGCCCGGTCGACAAGCAGGCCGACCTGCGCGACGACATCTCGCTCAAGCTGATCGACGCCGGCCTCATCCTGGAGCGCGCGCACCACGAGGTGGGCACCGGCGGCCAGGCCGAGATCAACTACCGCTTCGACACGATGGTCGCCGCGGCGGACGACATCCTCAAGTTCAAGTACATCGTGAAGAACACGGCCGAGCAGTGGGGCAAGGTCGCGACCTTCATGCCGAAGCCGCTCTTCGGCGACAACGGCTCGGGCATGCACACCCACCAGTCGCTCTGGAGCGACGGCAAGCCGCTCTTCTACGACGAGTCCGGCTACGGCGGCCTCTCGGACATCGCCCGCTGGTACATCGGCGGCCTGCTCAAGCACGCCCCGGCCGTCCTGGCCTTCACCAACCCGACGGTGAACTCGTTCCACCGCCTGGTCCCCGGCTTCGAGGCCCCGGTCAACCTGGTCTACTCGGCCGGCAACCGTTCGGCGTCGATCCGCATCCCGATCACGGGCACCAACCCCAAGGCCAAGCGCATCGAGTTCCGCGCGCCGGACGCCTCGGGCAACCCGTACCTCGCGTTCGCCGCCCAGCTCATGGCCGGCCTCGACGGCATCAAGAACCGCATCGAGCCGCACGAGCCGGTCGACAAGGACCTCTACGAGCTGCCGCCCGAGGAGGCCAAGAACATCCCCCAGGTCCCCGGCACCCTCGCCGAGGCCCTCGACGCGCTCGAGGCCGACCACGACTTCCTCACCGCAGGCGGCGTGTTCACCCCGGAGCTCATCGAGACCTGGATCGAGTACAAGCGCGAGAAGGAGATCAAGCCCCTCGCGCAGCGTCCGCACCCGTTCGAGTACGAGCTGTACTTCGGCGTCTGACGCTCGGCGATACACCGCGAAGGGCCGCATCCCACTCGGGATGCGGCCCTTCCGCGTTTCCGGCTGCGCACGACCGTGCTGTCGTGACCTGCCTCACCCCGTCGGCGTCGGCCGCTCCTGCACCCCGTAGAACGAGCGCTCGAAGACGGCGCGGGCACGGCGGGTGACCGCGAGGTAGTCCTCCTCCAGGCGCGACGCCGAGCCGGGCGGGTACTCCATCAGGCGGGCGACGCCGTCGAGGGCGACCCGGTCGGACGGGAGGACGTCGGCTGTCTTGTTCGTCCACAGGGTCATCGCCGAGCGGGCGCGGGAGGCGAACACCCAGGCCTCGCGCAGCTTGGCGGCGTCCTCCTCCGAGACGAAGCCGTGCTCCGCCGCGACGGCCAAGGCGTCGAGCGTGCTCGGCGTGCGGAGCGCGGGGATCGCGGCCCCGTGCTCCAGCTGCACGAGCTGGACGAACCACTCGACGTCGCTGAGCGATCCACGGCCCAGCTTGAGGTGGCGGGACGGGTCGGCCCCCTGCGGCAGCCGCTCGTTCTCGACGCGTGCCTTGATGCGCTTCACCTCGCGGATCTCGCGGTCACCGATCGCCGCGGGATACCGCACCTCATCGGCGAGTGCCCCGAAATCGGCGAGCAGCGCCTGGTCCCCCGCGACACCGCGCGCCCGCAGCAGCGCCTGCGCCTCCCAGGTCAGCGACCAGCGCTGGTAGTACGCGCGATAGGAGTCGAGCGAGCGGACCGGCGTGCCGTTCTTCCCCTCCGGGCGCAATCCGATGTCGAGGTCGAGCGGGAGGATGTTGTCCTCCGTGAGGCGCGACAGGTCCGACACGATCGCCAGAGCAGCACGATGCGCCTCGTCCTGTGGAGCGGCCACCGGCCGGAAGACGTACATGACGTCGGCGTCGGAGCCGAAACCGAGCTCGCGGCCGCCGAACCGCCCCATCCCGATCACGGCGAACTCGAAGGCGTCCCCGTCCCCGCGGGATGCCCGGATAGCGGTCAGGACGCCGGTGATGACGTTCTCGGTGACGGCGCTGAGTCCGTGGGCGAGCTCTTCGATGGTGGCGAAGCCGAGGATGCCCGAGAACGCCAGCCTCAGCACCTCGCGACGCCGCACCGCACGGAGCGCGGCGGCGGCGGTCTCGGGCGAGTCGTGGCGTGCGAGGATCGCCGTCGTCTCGTCACGCAGCAGCTCTGCGGAACGCGGACGCAGCTCGTCCTCCGATTCGAGCCAGGCCACCGATTCCGGGATGCGGCCGAGCAGCTCGCCGGCGAACCGCGACCCGGACAGCACCCGGGTCAGACGCTCGGCGGCACCGGTGGAGTCGCGCAGCATCCGCAGATACCAGTGCGTGGAGCCGAGGTCCTCGCTGAGGCGGCGGAAGGTCAGCAGGCCGTAGTCGGGGTCCGCTCCGTCGGCGAACCACTGGAGCATCACGGGCAGCAGGTGGCGCTGGATGGTCGCCCGGCGCGAGACGCCGGAGGTGAGCGCGCCGATGTGGGCGAGCGCGCCGCGCGGATCGCGGAAGCCGATCGCAGCGAGACGCGCCTCGGCCTGTGCGCTGGTGAGGGCGAAGTCCTCGCTGGGCATGGAGGCGACGGCGCTCAGCAGCGGCCGGTAGAACAGGCGCTCGTGCAGCCCCCGCACGCGGTGCTTGATCTCGTTCCAGCGGGTGAACAGCTGCTGCGCGCTCGGCGCGAGACCGGTCGCCCGGGCCAGGATGCGCTGGTCGCCCTCGTCGCGCGGCATCAGGTGCGTACGGCTCAGGTGCCGCAACTGGATGCGGTGCTCCATCAGCCGGAGGGTGCGGTAGTCCTGCGAGAACGCCGCGGCCTCCTCCCGCCCGATGTATCCCTGGGCGGCCAGGGCCGCCAGGGCCGACAGGGTGTCCCGCTGCCGCACCTGGTCGTCGGTCTGCCCGTGCACGAGCTGGAGCAGCTGCACGGTGAACTCCACATCGCGCAGGCCCCCGGGCCCGAGCTTGAGCTGGTAGTGCACTTCGTCGTCCGGGATGTGGTCGGTGACGCGCTCGCGCATCCGCTGGACGGACTCGACGAAGTTCTCGCGGGACGCGCTGCTCCACACCTTCGGCGCCAGAGCGGCGAGGTAGCGGTCGCCGAGACTCCGGTCACCGGCGAGCGGCCGAGCCTTGAGAAGGGCCTGGAACTCCCAGCCCTTCGCCCAGCGGTCGTAGTACGCGATGTGGGACTCGAGCGTGCGGACGAGCGCGCCGTCCTTCCCCTCGGGCCGGAGGTTGGGGTCGACCTCCCATAGCCCGGGCTCGATGGCCGGCTCGTGGATGCCGCGCATGGTGAGCATCGCGAGGCGCGTGGCGATGTCGACGGCGCGACCCGGACTCAGGCCGGCCTCCTCGTCGCCATCGGTGACGAAGATCACGTCGACGTCGCTGACGTAGTTGAGCTCGCGTGCGCCGGCCTTGCCCATCCCCATGATCGCGAACGGTGTCGCACGGACCTCGGCCTCGGGGAACCGCCCCGGCCCCGTGCCGCTGGTCTGGCGGCGCGCGACGGCCAGGGATGCCTCCAGGGCGGCGGCCGCGAGATCGGAGAGCGCGGCGGCGACGGCGTCGAATCCCGACACGGGATCGTGCTGCTCGAGATCGAAGCTGGCGATCTGCACGAGGCGGCGGCGGTACCGGACGCGCAGCGCCGTCAAGGCTTCGTCCTCGACGAGCTCGGAGAATCCGTCCACCGCGCGGACCGAGGCGAGCAGGTCCGCTCGCAGCTCGTCCGCCGAGGGGAGGGCGGTGACCGGGTGATCGAGCGCAGCGAGTTCGGCGGGCTGGCGCAGGAAGAACTCGGCTGCGCCCTCCGACGCTCCGATCACCCGGAGGACGCGACGGGCGTCGTTGCGCGACGGCACGTAGCGGGAGGCCTGCACCGGCGCATGCTGCAGGAGCCGCAGCGCGAGCGTCAGCGCGTTGTCGGGATCGGCGGCCGCGCCGAGGGCGGGCAAGAGATCCTCCACGGGGAAACCCGTGAGCTCCACCAGCTCGTCGAGCTGTGCGCGGACCGAGCTCAACCCGACGAAGCCGGCACGCGCCAGCACGGTCAGGGAGAGCTGCTCGCGCGTCACGACCAGGTCAGAGGATCTCGAGGTTGGACCGCAGCTCGTACGGGGTCACCTGCGCGCGGTACTCCGCCCACTCCTTGCGCTTGTTGAGGAGCACGTAGTTGAAGACCTGCTCCCCCAGCGTCTCGGCGACGAGCTCGGAGTCCTCCATCAGCGAGATGGCGTGGTCGAGGCTCGCCGGCAGCTGGCTGTAGCCGAGCGCGCGGCGCTCCGAGTCGCTGAGCGCCCACACGTTGTCCTCCGCCTCCGGCGGCAGCTCGTACTGGCCCTCGATGCCCTTGAGGCCGGCGGCCAGCATGAGCGAGAAGGCGAGGTACGGGTTGGCCGCGGAGTCGATCGCCCGGTACTCGACGCGCGAGCTCTGCCCCTTGTTGGGCTTGTAGAGCGGCACGCGCACGAGCGCGGAGCGGTTGTTGTGGCCCCAGCAGACGAAGCTGGGCGCCTCGTCGCCGCCCCACAGGCGCTTGTAGGAGTTGACGAACTGGTTCGTCACCGCCGTGATCTCGGGGGCGTGCTTGAGCAGGCCCGCGATGAACTGCCGGCCGACCTTCGAGAGCTGGTACTGCGCACCGGCCTCGAAGAACGCGTTCGTGTCGCCCTCGAAGAGCGACATGTGGGTGTGCATCCCGCTGCCCGGGTGACCCGACATGGGCTTCGGCATGAACGTCGCGTAGACGCCCTGCTCGATCGCGACCTCTTTGATCACGGTGCGGAAGGTCATGATGTTGTCGGCCGTGGTGAGCGCGTCCGCGTAGCGGAGGTCGATCTCGTTCTGGCCGGGCCCCGCCTCGTGGTGGCTGAACTCGACCGAGATGCCGAGGTCTTCGAGCATGCGCACCGACCGGCGGCGGAAGTCGTGCGCGGTGCCGCCCGGCACGTTGTCGAAGTAGCCGGCGGAGTCGACCGGTTCGGGCCCGTCCTCGCCGAACGACGACGACTTGAGCAGGTAGAACTCGATCTCCGGGTGCGTGTAGAAGGTGAAGCCACGGTCGGCCGCCTTCTCGAGCGTGCGCTTGAGCACGTTGCGCGGATCGGACACGGACGGCTGGCCGTCGGGCGTCGTGATGTCGCAGAACATCCGCGCGGTCGGATCGATCTCACCGCGCCACGGGAGGATCTGGAACGTCGTGGGGTCGGGATGGGCGAGGAGGTCGGACTCGTACGCGCGCGTCAGGCCCTCGATCGCGGAACCGTCGAAGCCGAGGCCTTCGCTGAACGCGCCCTCGACCTCCGCCGGTGCGATGGCGACGGACTTGAGTGTGCCGACGACATCGGTGAACCACAGCCTCACGAACTTGATGCCACGTTCCTCGATCGTCCGAAGAACGAAGTCGCGCTGCTTGTCCATCCTGCCCCTTTCGTCAGCCTCTCCAGACTAGTGGTTCCGGGGCTGCGAACGGGCTCGGGACGCGTCACTAGACTGAGGCGCATGACCGAGCAGTCACCCGTTCCGAGCGTCCACCCCGCCACACCGTCGATGCAGTCGCTGAAGCGGGTGCGCACACGGCACTTCCAGGCGGCGAAGGACGAGGGCTCGTCGTTCACCGGCCTCACGAGCTACGACATGCTCACCGCCCAGATCTTCGACGAGGCGGGCATCGACTTCCTGCTCGTCGGAGACTCGGCCGGCAACAACGTCCTCGGCTACGACACCACGCTGCCCGTCACCGTCGACGAGCTCATCCCGCTCACCCGCGCGGTCGCGAAAGCCGTCAAGCGCGCGTTCGTCGTGGCCGACATGCCGTTCGGCTCGTACGAGACCGGCGCCGAGGAGGCCCTGCACACCGCCGTGCGCTTCATGAAGGAGACGGGCGCGCACGCGGTCAAGCTGGAGGGCGGGGTGCGCAGCTCCGACCAGATCCGCCGCATCGTGGACGCGGGTATCCCGGTCATGGCGCACATCGGCTTCACCCCGCAGAGCGAGCACGGACTCGGCGGACACCTCATCCAGGGTCGCGGCGAGGGCGCCGAGCAGCTCCTGGCCGACGCGCACGCCGTCGAGGACGCAGGCGCGTTCGCCGTCGTCCTCGAGATGGTCCCGGCCGCGGTGGCCGAGCGGGTGACGCAGGAGCTGCGCATCCCGACCATCGGTGTCGGTGCCGGCCCGCACGTCGACGGTCAGCTGCTGGTGTGGACGGACTGGGCGGGGTTCACCACCGGTCGCGTCCCGAGCTTCGTCAAGCAGTACGCGGATCTGAAGACCGTGCTGTCGGATGCGGCTGCCGCTTACAAGGCCGACGTCCAGTCGGGCACGTTCCCGGGCCCGGAGAACAGCTTCTAGCGGTTCTCCGCGGCGTCATCCTCGGCCCACTTGGCGCTGTTCTCGCGCAGCTTCTCGAGCGCGTGCTCGGCTTCGTCGCGGGTGTCGAACGGGCCGACGCGGTCGGGCGCCGGCGAGAGGAATCCCTGCTCCACCGCGCCGGTCTTCATGTTGTACCAGTACTTGTGCTCTGCGTCCTGCGCGATGCCGTACTCGTTCTCACCGGTCATAAGGTTGATCCTATGCCCAAGGATTCCGCCGGTCACCTGATCCCCGGTCGCGTCAGCGCGATGCGTCCCGTGCCCTCCCGCATCCCACGACCGGAGTACGTCGGACGGCCGTCGCCCGCTCCGAACACGCGCGGCGACGTCTACTCGGCCGACGAGATCGCGCTGATCCGCGAGTCCGGACGCATCGCGGCCCAGGCCATCGCCCTCGTCGGCGAGGCGGTCCGGCCGGGCGTGACGACGGAGGAGCTGGATGCCATCGGCCACGAGTTCCTGCTCGCGAACGACGCCTACCCCTCGACCCTCGGCTACCGGGGATACCCGAAGTCGATCTGCAGCTCGGTGAACGAGGTGGTGTGCCACGGCATCCCCGACGACACCGTGATCGACGAGGGCGACATCGTCAACATCGACATCACCGCGTACAAGAACGGGTTCCACGGCGACAGCAACCAGACCTTCATCGCCGGCACGGCGAGCGACGAGGTGACGCTGCTGGTGGAGCGCACGCGGGAGGCCCTGAACCGCGGGATCAAGGCGGTGGCCCCGGGTCGCCAGGTGAACGTGATCGGCCGTGCCATCGAGTCGTACGCCAAGCGGTTCGGCTACGGCGTGGTGCGCGACTTCACCGGCCACGGGGTCGGGGCGACCTTCCACTCCGGGCTGATCATCCCCCACTACGACTCTGCGCCCGTCTACGACGACGTGATGGAGGTCGGGATGGTCTTCACCATCGAGCCGATGCTCACCCTCGGAACGCACGAGTGGGACATGTGGGCGGACGACTGGACCGTCGTCACCCGCGATCGCAGCATCACCGCCCAGTTCGAGCACACCCTGGTCGTCACCGAGCGCGGCGCCGAGGTGCTCACGCTCCCCTGACGGCGCCCTGCCCGCTCGGCTCCGACACCGGTTCGGGGACCGGCGCCGTGCCCTCGGCGACGGCCGACCGGCGCTTCGGGCCGCCGGGGAGCACGAAGGCGATCGCGACACCGAGCACGGTGACGCCGACCGCGACCCAGAACGCCGTGTCGAACGCGCCGCCGAGGGTCGAGCCGCCCAGCACAGCCGCCTGGAGCAGCACGGCGAAGATCGCGGTGCCGAAGGAGCCGCCGAGCTGCTGCGCCGTGCGGGTCAGGATGCTGGAGTGGGCGATCTGCTCGCCGCTCAGCCCCTGGTAGGAGGCGACCATCAGGGGCATCGTCACCGCTCCGAGCCCGAAGCCGCGGACGAAGAGCGCGACGAGCAGCAGCGGATCGGCCGACGACGGCGGCCCGAAGGCGAAGGGCACGGTCGACACGGCGACGATCGCAAATCCGACGACCGTGATCCAGCGCGCACCGATCCGGTCGATCAACCGCCCGGCGAGCGGGCGGCAGGCGAGGGTGCCGAGACCCTGCGGCACGAGGAGCAGACCCGCACCCAGCGCATCCGTGCCGCGCACCTGCTGGAAGAACAGCGGCAGGAGCAGCATCGCACCGTAGAGGGCGACGCCCGAGAGGAAGAGCAGGGTCGAGGCCGACCACACGGATCGGATCCTCAGCAGGCGGATGTCCACCAGCGCGTCGCCCCGGCGGTGGAGCGCCCAGAACGCGAACGCCGCCACCAGAGTCGCCCCGGCCACCAACGGGATCCAGGCGTCGAGGCGGGCGAAGCCCCCGTCGAGCACGGAGTCCGACAGGCCGAGCAGCAGTCCTGCGAGTCCCGGGACGAGGAGCAGCACGCCCACGATGTCGAGCCGGCGACGAGGGTCGCGGCCTCGATCGGACGGCAGCATCCGCCAGGCCAGGATGAGTCCGGCGACGCAGAAGGGGATGTTCACCCAGAAGACCCAGCGCCAGTCGCCGAACGCGAGGATCAGACCGCCGAGCACCGGCCCCAGCACCGGGCCCGCCATGGCCGGCAGGCCGATCACGGCCGAGACGCGGCCGAGCTGCTTGCCGCCGGCCACCTCCATCACCATCGTGGTCATGACCGGCAGCATCAGTCCGCCTCCGACTCCCTGGAGCACCCGGAAGGCGATCAGGCTGTCGGCGTTCCAGGCGAGCCCGGAGAGCACCGAACCCACGAGGAAGATCGCGAGGGCCACCATCCAGACCCGCTTGCCGCCGAAACGGGCCAGGCACCACGCCGACAGGGGCACGGTCGCGGCGAGCGCGAGCAGATAGCCGGTGGTCACCCACTGGATGTGCGCGACATCCGTGTGCAGGTCCGTCGCCAGCGAGTGCAGGGCGATGCTGAGGATGGTCGTGTCGAAGACCACCGCGAGTGCCCCGACGACCAGCGCCGTCGCCGTGCGGACGACCGTCCTGTCGAGCTTCTCCGCTGCCATGAGCCCCTCCTTAAGATGCCTGTCTGTATCTAATCGCCGACGATACGCCGATCGGATAAGATGCGCAAATGGACCCTAATTCGCCTCCCGCCCGCCGCCGACGCGGAGCGGAGCTCGAGGACGCGTTGCTCGACGCGGCGTGGGAGGAGCTCGACGCCAACGGCTACGCGGCCCTGACGATGGAAGCGGTCGCCGCACGGGCGGGAACGAGCCGGCCCGTCCTCGCCCGCCGCTGGCCCAGCCGCAGCGACCTCGCCATGGCCGCCATCCGGCACCGGTACGACGGGGATCCGATCGACGTGCCCGACCGCGGCAGCCTCCGCGAGGACATGCTCGACCTCCTCCGCCAGTTCAGCGCACGGCGCAGCGGTCTCGTCGTCCTGATCATGCTGCGGTTCTCCGGGATCGTGAGCGAGGCGGAGGGCGGGATGGCGGGCCTGCGCGAACGCCTCATCACACCGGGCCCCTCCCTCCTCGACGAGATCCTCGACCGTGCGGACGCACGCGGCGAGATCGACCGCGGCCGGCTGCCCGACATCGTCGCCGGTCTGCCGACGATGGCACTGCGCCACGAGATGCTGATGACCCTGCGCCCACCGGAGGACGCCACGCTGGTGGCGATCGTCGACGACCTCTTCCTGCCGCTCGCCACGGCCACGCGCACCCCGCCCGGGCACGACCCGCGGTAGATTCGTGGGCATGAGCGGTCAGAAGCACGCAATCGGCATCGACATCGGCGGAACGGGGATCAAGGGAGGGCTGGTCGATCTCGAGACCGGCGAGCTCGTGAGCGACCGGATCAAGCTGCCCACCCCCGAGGGCGGCGAGCCGGACGGCATCGTCGAGGTCACGAAGGAGATCGTCGACCAGCTCGCGAAGGAGGAGCCCGACGCCCCCGTCGGCGTGTGCTTCCCGGCGATCGTCAGTCACGGCGTGACCCTCTCGGCCGCGAACGTCTCGAAGAAGTGGATCGACCTGCACGCGGAGGACCTCTTCGAGAAGGCCCTCGGCCGCGACATCCACTTCGTGAACGACGCGGACGCCGCCGGCTACGCGGAGACGCGTTTCGGTGCGGCGAAGGGCAAGGACGGCCTGGTCATCATGACCACCCTCGGCACCGGCATCGGGTCGGCCCTCATCTACGACGGCGTCCTCATCCCGAACGCCGAGCTCGGCCACCTCGAAGTCGACGGCCACGACGCCGAGTCCCGGGCGGCGTACTCGGCGAAGGAGCGCGAGGACATGAGCTGGGAGAAGTGGGCCAAGCGTCTCCAGAAGTACTACTCCACCCTCGAGTTCCTCTTCACCCCCGATCTCTTCATCGTCGGCGGCGGAGTCTCCAAGAACTACCAGGAGTTCCTCCCGCTGCTCGACCTCAAGACGATCATCGTGCCCGCCGTGCACCGCAACAACGCGGGCATCCTGGGCGCCGCGGCCCTCGCCGTGAAGGGGTAGCGTCAGCAAGCCGCAAGGATTCCGCGGCGGGGCGTTAGGGATGCGTTAGGACGGGCATCCCGCGGCCCACGCGGGTGTGGACTCTCTTCTGCCGCGGCCGACTGGCCGCGGCATCCTCACGGATGGAGAGAGTCTTGCTAGACGTCGTCTACCTGCTCGGAGTGGTCGTGCTCGCGGTGATCGTGGGCATGGCCGGCCGGGGGGTCGAGAAGCTGTGATCGTGATCAACGTGGTCGCGGCGCTGCTCGCTGTCGCCGCGATCGCCTACCTGGTCGTCGCCCTCGTGAAGCCGGAGCGGTTCTGAGATGGGCCCGGACTCCGTGACGGGCACCTGGCTGTTCGTCGCCCAGCTGGCGACGCTCGTGCTGCTGCTCGCCGTCGCGTACCGCCCCCTGGGCGACTACATGGCGCGCATCTACACCTCCGACCGCGATCTCGCCGTCGAGCGCGGCGTCTACCGTCTCATCGGCGTGGACGCGCGTGCCGGTCAAGCGTGGCCCGCCTATCTGCGGGGCGTGCTGGCGTTCTCGGTCGTGGGCATCCTGCTGGTGTACGCGCTCCAGCGGTTGCAGCAGGTGCTGCCCTACTCGCTCGGGCTGCCCGCGGTCCCGGAGGGGACCGCCTTCAACACGGCGATCTCGTTCGTGACCAACACGAACTGGCAGTCGTACTCCCCCGATGCCACCCTCGGCTACACCGTGCAGTTCGCCGGCCTGGCCGTGCAGAACTTCGTCTCCGCCGCGGTCGGCATGGCGGTCGCGGTCGCTCTGGTGCGCGCATTCGCCGCACGGTCGAGCGGGACGATCGGCAACTTCTGGGTGGACATGATGCGCGGCACCGTGCGCATCCTCCTCCCGCTCTCCCTGATCGCGGCCGTCGTGCTCATCGCCGGCGGCGCCATCCAGAACGTCAACGGGTTCGAGCATGTCACGACCCTCACCGGCGCGGCGCAGTCGATCCCCGGCGGGCCCGTCGCGTCGCAGGAGGCGATCAAGCTGCTCGGGACCAACGGCGGCGGCTTCTTCAACGCGAACTCCGCGCACCCCTTCGAGAACCCGACCGCGTGGACGAACCTCGTCGAGGTGCTGCTGATGCTGGTCATCCCGTTCTCGCTGCCGCGCACGTTCGGCACGATCGTCGGCGACAAGCGCCAGGGCTACGCGATCCTCGCCACGATGGCGGCGCTCTTCACGGTCTCCCTCGTCGCGATGACCCTGTTCGAAGCGTCCAGCGGATCGATGGAGGGCAAGGAGGCCGCGTTCGGGGTGCTGGGATCGACCCTGTTCGACACCACCAGCACGGCGACCTCCACCGGCGCGGTGAACTCGATGCTCGACAGCTACAGCCCGCTTGGCGGGATGATGGCGATGATCAACATGATGCTCGGGGAGATCGTGCCGGGCGGCGTCGGCTCCGGACTCTACGGCATCCTGGTGATCGCCGTGATCGCGGTGTTCGTCGCGGGCCTCATGGTCGGTCGCACGCCGGAGTACCTGGGCAAGAAGCTCGGTCCGCGCGAGATCAAGCTGGCCAGTCTGTACATCCTGACCACGCCCACGCTCGTGCTGATCGGCACCGGGCTGAGCTTCGCGATCCCGGCGGTCCGCGCCGACATCGAGAAGACGTCGATCCTGAATCCCGGGCTGCACGGCTTCAGCGAGGTGCTCTACGCGTTCACCTCCGCCGCCAACAACAACGGCTCGGCCTTCGCCGGCCTCACCGCGGCGACGCTGTGGCTCAACACCGCCCTCGGCGTCGCGATGTTCCTCGGCCGGTTCCTGCCGATCGTCTTCGTGCTCGCCCTCGCCGGTTCGCTCGCCCAGCAGGGCCGCATCCCCGCGACCGCCGGAACGCTGCCCACCCACCGGCCGCAGTTCGTCGGCCTCATGGTCGGCACGATCCTGCTGGTCTCGGCACTCACCTATTTCCCCGTTCTCGCGCTGGGTCCCCTGGCGGAAGGGCTGCAGTAACACCATGACGACGCTCACCCCCCACCGCAGCACCCGTGCTCCGAAGGAACGCGCGACGACGGCCGGCGCGTTCAGCGGCGCCCAGCTCGTCGCCGCCCTCCCCGGCGCGCTGCGCAAACTCGATCCGCGCCAGATGTGGCGCAACCCGGTCATGTTCATCGTCGAGGTCGGCGCCGCGCTGACGACCATCGTCGCCCTCGCTCAGCCCTTCCTCGGGGCGGGCGGCACCGGACCGGCGACGCTCGCCTTCACCTGGAGCATCGCCGTGTGGCTGTGGCTCACCGTGGTCTTCGCCAACCTGGCGGAGTCGGTGGCCGAAGGCCGGGGCAAGGCCCAGGCCGCGACCCTCCGCTCGACGCGGTCGACCACGCTCGCGAACCGGGTCGCCGGGTACGACGAGCGCACCGATCCGGACGCCGTCCATGCCCCGCTCTCCGCGGTCGCGTCCAGCGAGCTGGCGCTCGGCGATGTGGTCGTCGTCGTCGCGGGCGAGCTCATCCCGGGAGACGGCGACGTGATCCGCGGGATCGCCACCGTCGACGAGTCGGCGATCACGGGCGAGTCGGCTCCCGTGGTCCGCGAGTCGGGCGGTGACCGCAGCGCCGTCACGGGCGGCACGCGCGTGCTGTCGGATCGCATCGTCGTGCGCATCACCTCCAAGCCCGGCGAGACCTTCGTCGACCGGATGATCGCCCTCGTCGAAGGGGCGTCGCGGCAGAAGACGCCGAACGAGGTCGCGCTCAACATCCTGCTCGCGAGCCTGTCGATCATCTTCGTGATCGTCGTGCTCGTGCTGCAACCGGTCGCCGGCTACTCCGACGCCGCTCCGACCGTGCCGGTGCTGATCGCCCTGCTGGTCTGCCTCATCCCCACCACGATCGGCGCCCTGATCTCGGCGATCGGCATCGCGGGGATGGACCGCCTCGTGCAGCACAACGTGCTCGCGATGTCGGGCCGCGCCGTGGAGGCTGCGGGCGACGTGACGACGCTGCTGCTCGACAAGACCGGGACGATCACGTACGGCAACCGGCGGGCGAGCGAGTTCGCCGCGGTCGGAGGCGCGGACCGCGACACGCTCGTCCACGCCGCCGCGCTCTCGTCCCTGAGCGACCCGACACCCGAAGGCGTCTCGGTCGTCGAGCTCGCCGAGACCCTCGGATATGCGCGGCCCGAGAAGGTGGACGGTGAGATCGTCCCCTTCACCGCCCAGACCCGGATGAGCGGGGTCGACCTGCCGGACGGCTCACAGGTGCGCAAGGGGGCGGCGAGCGCCATCGTCTCGTGGGTCCGTGAGGCCGCGGAGACGGCCGGCACGCTGCCGCCCGCGGCGAGTGCACTTCGCGAGCTGGATGCCGAGGTCGAGCGCATCTCGCAGGTGGGCGGCACCCCGCTCGCGGTCGCGACGCGGGACGCCGACGGGACCGCTGCGGTCCTGGGCGTGATCTACCTCAAGGACATCGTCAAGGACGGGCTCGCCGAGCGCTTCGCGGATCTGCGCCGGATGGGGATCCGCACCGTCATGGTGACGGGCGACAACCCGCTCACCGCGAAGGCCATCGCGGCCGAGGCGGGCGTCGACGACTTCCTCGCCGAGGCGAAGCCGGAGGACAAGCTCGCGCTGATCCGACGCGAGCAGGAGGGCGGCGCGCTGGTCGCGATGACCGGCGACGGGACGAACGACGCACCCGCTCTGGCCCAGGCGGACGTCGGTGTGGCGATGAACACGGGCACGTCGGCGGCCAAGGAGGCCGGCAACATGGTCGACCTCGACTCCGATCCCACCAAGCTGATCGACATCGTCCGCATCGGCAAGCAGTTGCTGATCACCCGCGGTGCGCTCACGACGTTCTCCATCGCCAACGACGTCGCGAAGTACTTCGCGATCATCCCGGCCATGTTCGTCGCCGCGTTCCCCGGGCTGGCGGCGCTGAACGTCATGGGGCTGCACTCCCCCGCGTCCGCCATCCTGTCGGCCGTGATCTTCAATGCGATCGTGATCGTGGCGCTCATCCCGCTCGCGCTGCGCGGGGTGCGATACCGCCCCTCCGCCGCCTCGGCGCTGCTCGGCCGCAACCTGCTGATCTACGGCCTCGGCGGGATCATCGCCCCCTTCATCGGGATCAAGCTGATCGACCTCGTGGTCGCGCTGATCCCCGGATTCTGACACGCACGGAAAGGACGCACGACAATGAACCGGATCCGCGGCGCCTGGCGCCAGTACTGGGTCGCCCTGCGCGCGATGATCGTCCTCACGGTCGCACTCGGCATCGGATACACCTTCGTCGTCACCGGGATCGGGCAGCTCGCACTGCCGGCCCAGGCGAACGGCTCGATCATCTCGGTCGACGGGAAGCCCGTGGGCTCCGCGCTCATCGGGCAGAGCTTCACCGACAAGGACGGGGCCGCCCTGCCGCAGTGGTTCCAGTCCCGGCCGTCCGCGGCCGGGGACGGCTACGACGGCGCCGCCTCCTCCGGCAGCAACCTCGCCGCCTCGAACCCTGCTCAGCAGAAGGCGGTGAAGGAGCGCACCGCGGCGATCGAGACGTCGGACGGTGCGAGCCCCGGGAGCATCCCGAGCGACGCCGTCACCGCCTCCGGGTCGGGCCTCGACCCGCACATCTCGCCGGCGTACGCCCTGCTCCAGGTCGACAGGGTCGCGGCGGCGCGCGGCCTCCCGGCCGACCGCGTGCGTGCGCTGGTCGAGTCTAGGATTCAGGGACGGGACCTCGGTTACCTCGGGGACCCGACCGTGAACGTGCTCCAGCTCAACCTGGCCCTTTCGGAGATGGACAAGTAGACATGCCTCGTGGCCGCCTGCGGGTGATGCTCGGTGCGGCACCGGGCGTCGGCAAGACGTACGCGATGCTCGAAGAGGGCAAGCGGCTGCGGGCGCTCGGCAAGGACGTGGTGGTCGCGGTCGTGGAGACCCACGGCCGCGCCGCCACCGCCGCGATGCTCGACGGGTTGGAGGTCGTGCCCCGGCTGACGGTCGAGCATCGCGGCGTCCAGCTGACGGAGATGGATCTCGATGCCGTCCTCGCGCGGGCCCCGCAGCTCGCACTGGTGGACGAGCTCGCCCACACCGACGCACCCGGCACCGCGCACGAGAAGCGCTGGGAGGACGTCGACGCGATGCTCGACGCCGGCATCGATGTGATGTCGACGGTCAACATCCAGCACATCGAGTCGCTGAACGACGTGGTCGAGCAGATCACCGGCGTGCAGCAGCGCGAGACCATCCCGGACGCCGTGCTCCGCCGGGCCGATGTGATCGAGGTCGTCGACCTGGCCCCGCAGGCGTTGCGCGATCGGCTCACCGAGGGCGATGTCTATCCCGCCTCGCGTATCGACGCCGCCCTCTCCAACTATTTCCGCCTGGGCAACCTCACCGCGCTGCGCGAGCTGGCGCTGCTCTGGCTGGCGGACGAGGTCGACAGCGCCCTCCAGAAGTACCGCGCCGAGCACGGCATCGCGGGAAAGTGGGAGGCCCGCGAACGTGTCGTCGTCGCCCTCACCGGCGGCGCCGAGGGCGAGACGCTGCTACGCCGGGGCGCCCGGATCGCCGCGCGCTCGGCGGGCGGCGAACTGCTCGCCGTGCACGTCACCAGCGAGGACGGCCTGCGGACCGGGGCGCCGGGCACCCTCGCGGCGCAGCGCGCCCTCGTCGAGCAGCTCGGCGGCAGCTACCACCAGGTGGTCGGCGCCGACATCCCGCGCGCGCTGGTCGAGTTCGCGCGCGGGGAGAACGCCACCCAGCTCGTGATCGGCGTCTCACGGCGCAGCCGGCTCGCCGCCCTGCTCACCGGCCCGGGGATCGGCTCCACCGTCATCCGCGAGTCCGGCGACATCGACGTCCACATCGTGTCGCATTCGCGCGCCGGAGGCCGCTTCTCCCTTCCGCGGCCCCGCGGCGGCCTCACCCTGCGGCGCCGCGTGCTGGGCTTCGTGCTCGCGATCGTCGGCGGCCCGCTCCTGACCCTGCTGCTCACGAGCGTGCGATCCGGGGAGTCGATGACCGCCGACGTGCTGAGCTACCAGCTGCTCGTCGTGGTCGTCTCCCTGGTCGGCGGCATCTGGCCGGCCCTGTTCGCGGCGCTGCTGTCGGGCCTCACGCTCGACTACTTCTTCGTGGACCCGCTCTACACGATCACCATCAACGAGCCGCTGCACCTGCTCGCCCTGGTGCTGTACGTCGTGATCGCCGCCCTGGTGAGCCTCGTCGTCGACCAGGCGGCGCGCCGCACGCGCTCGGCTCAGCGCGCCGCCGCGGAAGCGGAGCTGCTGGCGACGATCGCGGGCGGCGTCATCCGCGGGCAGGACGCCCTTCAGGCGCTCGTCACGCGGACGCGGGAGGCGTTCGGCCTGACCGGGGTGCGCCTCCTCGACGGCGGGGAGGTGGTGTCGACCGACGGCGAGCCCGCCGACTCCGCGCACACCCAGCGGCTCCCAGTCGGCACGCGCGGCACCCTCGAGCTCTCCGGGCGCGACCTGGCGGCGAGCGACCGCCGCCTGCTCGGCGCGATCGTCGCGCAGCTCGACGCCGCCCTCGAACACCGCGACCTGGCGGCGACGGCCTCCGAGCTCGGACCGCTCGCGGAGGCGGACCGGGTGCGCAGCGCCCTGCTGGCGGCTGTCGGACACGACCTGCGGCGACCGCTCGCGGCGGCGACCGCTGCGGTGACCACCCTCCGCCAGACCGACCTCGCCCTCAGTGACGACGACCGGGAGGCCCTGCTCGAGACCGCGGAGGACAGCCTCTCCGGACTCGCGGGGCTCGTGACCAATCTGCTCGACGTCAGCCGGGTCGAGGCGGGAGTGCTGGGCGTCTCGATCGCACCCACCGAGCTGGACGACGTCGTCTCGCCCGCTCTCGACGAGCTCGGGGCCGGGCCGGCCGACGTGGAGCTGGACATCGCCCCCGACCTCCCCCTGCTCGCCGCGGACGGCGTCCTCCTGCAGCGCGTCGTCGTGAACCTGCTCGGGAACGCCCTGCGCTACAGCCCCGCCGACCGCCGGCCCGTGCTCGCCGCGAGCGAGTTCGGCGGCACGGTCCAGGTGCGCGTGATCGACCACGGCCCCGGGATCCCGGGTGAGCGCAGAGAAGCGGTCTTCCTGCCGTTCCAGCGCCTCGGCGACACGGACAACGACTCGGGGATCGGGCTGGGACTCGCCCTGTCCAAGGGCTTCGTCGAAGGGATGGGCGGCACGCTCGACGCCGAGGACACGCCCGGCGGAGGCCTGACGATGGTGGTGTCGCTCCCCGCGGCCGTGGAAGGGACCCGCTCGTGAAGATCCTGATCGCCGACGACGACCGGCAGATCCTGCGCGCACTGCGCATCCTCCTGACCGCCCGCGGGTACGACGTGCTGACCGCGAGCACGGGCGCGGAAGCCCTGTCGGAGGCCGTCGAGCACCATCCCGACCTCGTGATGCTCGACCTCGGCATGCCCGAGCTGAACGGGATCGAGGTGATCGAGGGCCTGCGCGGCTGGTCGGCCGTGCCCATCCTCGTCGTCTCGGGCCGCACGGGTTCGGCCGACAAGGTGGACGCGCTCGACGCGGGAGCCGACGACTACGTCACCAAGCCGTTCGCCGCCGACGAACTGCTCGCGCGCATCCGGGCGCTCACCCGCCGCCAGACGGCCGGAGCCGACGAGCCCGTGGTGACCTTCGGCGAGGTGAGCGTCGACCTCGCCGCCCACCAGGTCACCCGCGCCACCGCGTCCGGGTCGGAGCACGTGCGCCTCACCCCGACCGAGTGGGCGATCCTGGAGCTGCTCGTGCGCAACCCGCGCCGCCTCGTCACCCGCCAGGCGCTGCTGACCCAGGTCTGGGGGCCGCAGTACACGAGCGACACCGGATACCTGCGCCTGTACCTCGCGCAGCTCCGCAAGAAGCTCGAACCCGAGCCGTCCCGGCCGCGCTATCTGCTCACCGAGCCGGGGATGGGCTACCGGTTCTCCCCCGATGGCGATTGAACCGACGGCGGCTGAACCGACGCGCTCAGCGCCCCGAGCGCCCGCAGCGCCCGGCCCGCGAGCAGGGTGATGACGATCGCGATCCCGATCACGACGACGGTGGCGGCCATCCAGTAGCCGAGGGACATCGTCGACATCCGGAACACGTCGTCCATGGTGTCCGCGAAGGAGGAGCCGCCGACGGTCCCCGAATCGAGGAGGTCGCCGCCGATCGACCAGAACATCGGCTCCGGCACGATCGACGGGCAGACCAGGAAGATGGCCAGGCACGACCCGTAGCCGACCCCGACCAGCGCGAACACGCAGATGGCAAGGGCGCCGGCGCGCGACACCAGCCGGGCCGAGCGCTCCTCCATGCTGTGTCCCCTCGGCCGACGGCTTCGTGTGCAGGGAATGGGCCGGCTGCTACGCCGGGTTCTGTCACGGCACCGAAGTGCCGCGGACGGCCATCTCTCTCGGGGCGACGTCGCCGCCGCCCTCCAGCGGTCTACCCGGGGACTCGGCGAGCAGCCTCATCGTCCCCTGTCTGACCTTGCTCCGGGCGAGGTTTACCGAGCCGACCGGGTCACCCCGGCCGCTGGTGGTCTCTTACACCACCGTTTCACCCTGACCACCGGCCGGAGCCGGTGGCGGTCTGCTTTCTGTTGCACTGTCTCGCGGGTTGCCCCGGGTGGGTGTTACCCACCACCCTGCTCTGTGGAGCCCGGACGTTCCTCGGCGGTCCGCCCTCGCGGACCGACGCGACCGTCTTGCCGACCCATTCCGCGCTCAACGATAGCGCAGGGCGCCTGTGCGCCAGGTCAGAGTCCGCTCAGAGCCCGGACTCCTCGTTGCGGATGAGGATGGCGCTGCTGTCGGGGCAGAGGACGACGTCGTCCGCAGCGGCCCGGCGGATGTCGGCGAGATCCGACTCCGTCAGCTTCACGTTCGACCCCATCGAGACACCGCGGAGCAGCACGGCGGCACCCAGGCCGTAGCGGGCGCGCTGACGTTCGTAGAGCGCGACCAGATCCTCCGGGAGGGCGGAGGCGATGGTGTGCCGGTCGGCCGCGAGGGCCGAGCGCTGCACCGCGAGCTTCTCGGCCTCCACGTCGCGCGCCGCCTCGAGGGTGCCGACGCGTGCGGTGAGCTCGTCTCGCTCGGCGTCGACGGCCGCGAGCGCCTTCTCGAGCCCGTCCACCTTCTCCATGACGGTCAGCTCGATCTCCTCGAGATCGCCCTGGCGCTTGGCGAGGGAGGCGAGTTCGGCCTCCAGAGCCTGCACGTCCTTCACGGAGGCGGTCTGCTGCACCCGGTCGTTGTCGCGCGTGATGCGCGCCTCGACGACCGCGACGTCCGATTCGATCCGCTTGAGCTCGGTGCGGGCGTCCTCCAGCTCTCCGGTCGCGGCGATCCAGCGCGCGCGCAGGGATTCGATCTCCGGCTGCAGCGCGGCCAGCTCCGTGATCTGCGGCAGCGTGGTGGCCGCGTGGTCGAGCTGGGCGAGGCGGGTGTCGGCGGACTGCAGGCGCAGCAGTTCGTTCTGGTCGGCGGGGCTGGCTTTCACGTGTGGTGCTCCATCTTCGTGGGTGACGGTTTCTCCAGGGGCTACTGGAGGATGGCGAAGTCCCAGGGGTCGGTGCGCAGTTCGCTCACCGCGACCTCCACTCCGGGAAGGGCCGCGCGCAGCTGCGTCGCAGCGGTGTCCAGCCACAGCCACTCGCTCGCCCAGTGGGAGACGTCGAGCAGGGCCGGGCCGCCGCCGAGGATCGCCTGCTCCCGTGCCTCCGAGGCGGGGTGGTGGCGCAGATCGGCGGTGATGTAGACGTCGGAGGAGCGCACGGCGTCCGAGCCGAGCAGGGAGTCCCCGGCTCCGCCGCAGACGGCCACGCGCGAGACGGGCTGATGGTAGTCGCCGGCGGCGCGCACCCCTCCGGCGGTCGGCGGGAGGAGGTCGGCGAGCGCACGGGCGAGGGCGCCGAGCGTCGTCGGCTGCGGCAGGGTGCCGACGCGGCCGATGCCGGTGACGCCGTCGGGCGCCGGGGTGATCGGAGTCGTGCCGGTGAGGCCGAGGCGCCCGGCGAGCACCGCACTGGTGCCGTCCTCGACGACGTCCGCGTTGGTGTGGGCGGCGATCAGAGCGCAGCCCCCGCGGATGAGCCGGGCGAGGAGGGCGCCCTTGTAGCGGTCCTCGGCGACGCTCGTCACTCCGCGCAGCAGGAGCGGGTGGTGGGCGAGCAGCAGGTCGGCGCCGGTGCCGACGGCCTCGTCGACGGTCGCGGCGACGACGTCCACGGCGAGCAGGATGCGCTCGACCGGGGCGTCCGGATCGCCCGACAGCAGCCCGGGTGCGTCCCAGCCCTCGGCGCCCGAGAGCGGCCAGAGCCCTTCGACGGTCTCGCGGACGGAACGGAGGGTGTGCTGCACGGGATAGAGCCTACGGGATCAGGCGGCGCCCTGCTCCTGACGGCGCACGGCGCGCGACCCCACCACGAGCGGTGTCAGCAGGCCGAGGGCGAGGGCGACGATCACGCCGATGTTGCTGGCTCCGATACCGGCCTGCGGATCGATCCCGAGGAGCCGGAACAGGTACCCCTCCCACGCCAGCCAGGGCAGATCGGAGCTCACGAGACCGAGACCGATCACCGTGGCCGCGACGAGCATGCCGAGGTTCACCCAGCGCCAGTCGGGGTAGACGCCGCCGGAGGCCAGGAGGGACGGCTGATGGAAGCGGCGCACGCGCAGCATGGTCTCGGCCGCGAAGAGCCCCGTCCAGGCGGCGACCGGCACGGACAGGGCGGTGGGGACGCCGCGCACGACGCTGTCGAGGTCCGTCACAGTGAGCGCGAGCACGATCCCGGCGAGCGCGATCGGGCCTCCGGCGAGCACGGTGCTCCACTGCCGCCCGAGCCGCACGCCGAGGGCGTCGAGAGTGAATCCCGCCGAGTACATCGTGAGCACGAGAGCGGAGATCAGGCTCAGACCCACCGCCAGGAGCAGCGGCACCGGGTACCACCACGGCAGTCCGAGGCTCACGAAACCGGCGACGGGGTCGCTCGCCAGTCGTTCGGCGAGGCCGGGGTGGGAGGCCGCGAGGAGGCCGCCGTACGACACCAGCACGAACGGCGGGACGGCCGCGCCGAACGTCGCCCACAGCATCGCGGCGCCTCCGGACGAGGTCGGCCGCTGGTAGCGCGCCACCTCGGCGCTGCTCATCGCCCACGCCAGCCCCAGGTAGCTGAACACCAGGACTGCGCCCGTCACGACGTGCGTCCAGAGCGCGTCGGGGACGGCGAGCGCCCGGGCGAGATCGACCTTGTTCCACGTCCCCGCGACCATCACCGCGATCAGGACGCCCGACGCGATGGTCAGGATCAACTGCACCCGCGCGACCAGCGAGTAGCCGAAGAAGGCGACGACTCCGGCGACGAGGATCGCCACGAGGAGCGCGACGGCCGTCGGGGTGGCCCGATCGTGCGCCCACCCGCCCGCGACCGTGAGCGACCCGGCCGCCGAGCCGGCGAGCCAGAGCAGCACCGCGCCCCAGAACAGCTTGGTGATCAGGGCGAGGACGGTGGGGATGGCGTTGCCGCGCACACCGAACGTCGCGCGCGAGACGACCATGGTGGGCTGACCGCTCCATTTTCCGGCGAGCGTCCCCAGTCCCAACGGGAGGAAGGAGAGCGCCACGCCGACCAGGGTCGCCACGAGAAGTTGGCGCAGGCTGAGGCCGAGGGTGAAGAGGGTCGCGCCGACGCCGATCGAGATCAGGGACGACGTGCCGGCGAACCAGAGCCAGAACAGGCGGGCGGCGCGCCCCACGCGCCGGTCGAGCGCGGTCGGTTCGAGGTCCGCCTCCTCGACCTGGAACAGCGGGGCAGGCACCGGCTCCGCGCCGTAGAGCACCGTCTCGTCCAGGGCGACCCGTGGCGACGCGCGCGGGGTCGGGGCGGTGCCACGGACGTCGTCGGCGTCGTCGTGCAGGTCGGTGTCGATGTGGTCGGGCGTGCCGCCGAGGGGCCCGACGTCGTGCGTGACGACCGGTGCGGTACCGGTCGGCTGGGGCAGCGACGGGGCCATCGCGATCACGGGGACGATCGGTGGCAGAGGCTCGACGGACTCCGACGCCGGCTCCGGATCGAGGGCCGTCCCGGCCGCCGGCGGCACCTCGGCGACGAGCGGCACGGGCTGCGAGTCCCTCGGCGCCAGCTCCGGAGGCACGTACGACAGCGGCTCGGCGCGCGAGGGAGCGGGTGGCTCGGGAGGCTGCGGCGGCTCGGGAGGCTGCGGTGCGGCCGCCCCCACCCACGCGCTGAAGGTCGGCTGCGGACCCTCCACCGGTCGCCGCACCGGCAGATCCTCGAAGCTGATCGCCTGCGTCGGCGGCCCAACCCAGTCCTCGTCCGGCTCGTCCGGCTGCTCCGGCTCGACCGGCCGCTCCTGCTCGACGGAGACGACGGGGATGGCCATCGTGATGCGCGCCACCTCCTCCTCGAGGGCGCTGGCGAGCTCGTCGTCGCTGTGACGATCGCCGTCGGAGCCGGTCTCCATGTCGAAAGACTACGACTCGCACCCCGCGGGGGTCAGGGGCGGCCGAACGGAAGTACCATCGACTCGATGAGCGAGACGATCCCGACCCCGTACGAAGACCTGCTGCGCGACGTCCTCGCGAACGGCAGCCGCAAGTCGGACCGCACCGGGACGGGCACGCGCAGCGTGTTCGGCCGTCAGCTGCGCTTCGACCTCGCCGAGGGGTTCCCCCTCATCACGACGAAGCGCGTGCACTTCAAGTCGATCGCCTACGAGCTGCTCTGGTTCCTCCGCGGCGAGAGCAACGTGGGCTGGCTGCGCGAGAACGGCGTGACCATCTGGGACGAGTGGGCCGACGACCGCGGCGAGCTCGGCCCCGTCTACGGAGTCCAGTGGCGTTCGTGGCCGGCTCCCGACGGCTCGCACATCGACCAGATCGCGCAGGTGATCGACCAGCTGCGCCGCGACCCCGACTCGCGCCGCATCATCGTCTCCGCGTGGAACGTCGCGGACATCCCGAGCATGGCGCTCGCCCCCTGCCACGCGTTCTTCCAGTTCTACGTCGCCGACGGCCGGCTCTCGTGCCAGCTGTACCAGCGCAGCGCCGACATGTTCCTCGGCGTCCCCTTCAACATCGCGAGCTACGCGCTGCTCACGCTCATGGTCGCCCAGCAGGTGGGCCTGGAGCCCGGTGAGTTCGTCTGGACCGGCGGCGACTGCCACATCTACGACAACCATGTGGAGCAGGTGGAGGAGCAGCTCACGCGCGATCCCTATCCGGCGCCGCGCCTCCGCTTCGCCCGCACCCCGGAGAGCATCTTCGACTACCGGTACGAGGACTTCGTCGTCGAGGACTATCGGCACCACCCGGCGATCCGCGCCGCCGTGGCCGTCTGATCCCGGCATGGCGCTCGCTCTGATCTGGGCCGAGGCCCACGACCGCGTCATCGGTGCAGACGGCGGCATCCCGTGGCACCTCTCCGAGGACCTGCGGCATTTCCGCGAGCTCACCTCCGGGTCGCCCGTGATCATGGGCCGCCGCACCTGGGACTCGCTCCCGGAGCGATTCCGCCCGCTTCCCGGCCGCACGAACGTCGTGGTCACCCGGCAGCAGGACTGGTCGGCCCCCGGCGCGGAGGTGGGGCACAGCGTCGAGGAGGCGCTCGCGCTCACCGCCGCCGCCGAGACGACCTGGGTCATGGGCGGCGCGCAGCTCTACGAGTCGGCCCTCCCCCTCGCCGACCGCGTGGAGGTCACCGAGGTGGACCTCGCCGTCGGCGGCGACACGCGCGCACCCGAGCTGGGCGACGGATGGACGGCCCACCCCGGCGCCTGGCAGGAGTCGTCCGACGGCGTGCGCTTCCGGTTCGTCCGCTACCTCAGGTGAGGCCGGCGACGAGGTTCACCGTCGTCGCCAGGATGACCGAGCCGAACAGGTAGGACAGCAGCGTGTGCCGGAGGATCGCCATCCGGATGTACGAGCTGCTGATGTTCGTGTCGGACACCTGGAACGTCATCCCGAGCGTGAACGCCAGGTAGGCGAAGTCGCTGTAGCGCGGCTTCTCCTTCTGGTTGAAGTCGATGCCGCCGTCCTTCCGGTAGTACATCCGGGCGTAGCGCAGGGTGTACACCGTGTGGACGAGCGCCCACGAGAGGGCGACGCTCAGAACGGCGAGCAGCGCCACGACGAGCTGCGGAGCCCCCTTCAACTGGCGCGCGTCCACCACGATGTACACCACCGCCACCACGGAGGCCACGGAGGCCGCGAGCAGGATCACATCGCTGACGCGCCGCCCCGGGTCCTCGAGCGTCGCGTGGTCCTGGGTCTGCTTCCCGTCGAGCCGCCACACCTTGGCCCACACCCAGACGATGTAGACGACGCAGGCTCCCGCCCATCCGGCGATCACGGCGTAGTGCCACGCGTCGAGCAGCCCGACCACGACGCCGACCACGACGCCCACCCCGAGGGCGACGAACATCCTCGGACGCGACAGCGCGCGGCCCTTCTGCACTTCGTCGGTCACACTCAGGATGTTCGCACACGCCGTCCGCGACGCCGCCCTGCCCGCGCCGGTACGATCGGAACGTGACCTCCCCCGCGACTCCTCTCACCGACCTGGACACCGAGGCGCTGCGCGCCGCGCACGCCGAGTTCTCGCGTGCATACGACGAGCTGAAGGCCGCCGGCCTCTCCCTCGACCTCACCCGAGGCAAGCCGTCGGCCGAGCAGCTCGACCTCTCGAACGACCTGCTCCACCTCCCCGACGGCGAGTACCGCGATGCCGCCGGCACCGACCTGCGCAACTACGGAGGCCCCGACGGCCTGCCCGAGCTGCGCGCGATCTTCTCCGACGCCCTGCGGGTGCCGGTCCCCCAGCTGCTCGCACTCGGCAACGCCAGCCTCACGCTCATGCACGACGTGATCGTGCAGGCGCTGCTCTACGGCGTCCCCGGGGGCGAGCGCCCGTGGGCCGGGCAGTCGATCAGCTTCCTCGCCCCGGTGCCCGGCTACGACCGCCACTTCACGATCTGCGAGCGGTTCGGCATCCGTCTCATCCCCGTTCCGATGAACGACGACGGGCCCGACATCGAGACGGTCGCCTCCCTGCTGGCGACGGACGACAGCATCAAGGGGATGTGGTGCGTCCCCGTGTACGCCAACCCCACCGGGGCCGTGTACAGCGAGGAGGTCGTGCGCGCGCTCGTCTCCCTGCCCGCCGCCGACGACTTCCGGCTCATCTGGGACAACGCGTACGCCGTGCACCACCTGACCGACGAGCGGCCGGAGCCGATCGACGTGCTGGCGCTCGCGGCCGAGGCCGGCAACCCCGACCGCCCGCTGGTCTTCGCCTCCACATCGAAGGTCACCTTCCCCGGCGCCGGCGTCGCGTTCGTCGGCGCGTCCGAGGCCAACGTCGCCTGGCTGCAGCGCAACCTCGGCGCCCAGAGCATCGGGCCGGACAAGATCAACCAGCTGCGCCACGTGAAGCTGCTCGGCGATGCCGCCGGGCTGGCCGCGCACATGGAGAAGCACCGCGCGATCATCGCCCCGAAGTTCGACGCGGTCGACGAGACCTTCCAGGCGCGCCTCGCGCCCTGGGGCGGCGGCACCTGGAACGCCCCGAAGGGCGGCTACTTCGTCAGCCTGGATGTGCTCGACGGCACGGCCGCGCGCGCCGTCCAGCTGGCCAAGGAGGCCGGGATCGGCGTCACTCCCGCCGGCGCGACCTTCCCGTACGGCGAGGACCCGCGCGACGCCAACATCCGCATCGCCCCGACCTTCCCGCCGCTCGGCGAGCTGCGGACCGCCCTCGACGGGCTGTGCACCGCGATCCTGCTCGCCGAGGCCGAAGCGCTGCTGGCCGAGCGGGGCTGATCCGGCGGTGACAGGCGCGAGCACGTCCGACGACGCTCGGGCGGACTGGACCGTCCGCCCGAGCGTCGAGGACGACTGGCCGGCCTACCGGGCGCTCCGGCTGGAGATGCTGGAGGGCGCGCCGCTGGCGTTCCTCGAGACGCTGGAGACCGCGCTCGCCCACCCCGAGGAGCACTGGCGCCGCCGCACGGCGGGCGCCACCACCTCCACGCGACTGTTCGCCGCGGTGTCGCCGGACGGGAGCTGGCTCGGCAGCATGGGAGGCCACCAGGCGCCCGGAACGCACGACCCGTATCTGGTCGGCGTCTACGTCACCCCGCGCTACCGCGGCCGCGAGGCGGGGATGACCGACGCGCTGCTCGACGCGGTCATCGACTGGGCGCGCGGACGCGGGGAGCGTCTGCTCCTCGACGTGCACGAGCACAACCCGGCCGCCATCCGCTACTACGAACGGCGCGGGTTCGACTTCACCGGTCGCACGCAGCCCTACCCGCTCGATCGCAGCACGCTCGAACGCGAGATGGCCCTCCCGCTCTGACCTGCGCCGGCCGACCTGCTCCGCACTGACCTGCTCCTGGCCGACGAACGCGGGAGGGCCGCACGGATTCCTCCGCACGGCCCTCCCGAGAACTGCTCAGACCTCGCCGAAGCCCGACTCGACGAGCGCGACGAGGGCGTCGACCGCTTCGGGCCCTGCCGGATCCTCCGAGGCGATCCGCGCGGTGGCTCCCGCGATCAGGCCGAGGGACATCACCCCGAGCAGGCTCTTCGCATCCTTGCCGTTGACTGTGACCTTCACCGGGAACGTGCTCGCCAGCTTGACGAAGTCGGCAGCGGGACGCGCGTGCAGCCCCTGGGGGTTGCGCACGAGCACCTCGCGCTCGTACGGGCCGCCCTCGACCGCGGCAGGTGCCGAAGCGGATGCGGCCGGCGCCCCCTCCGGCTCTGCTGCAGGCCAGGCGCCCCGCGCGCTCTCGGCCGCCGCCGCGACCGCCGCGAGGTCCGCACCCGTCTCGGCGGCGACCGATGCGGCGATGCCGCCCTCGACGTACGGCACGTCGACGACGCGCACGCGGGCGCGCTCGTCGTCGGAGAGCATGTCGAGGACGGTCTCCGCCGTCAGGAGCGCGGAGCCGAGATCGCTGATGACCACGACGCCCGCCCCGGAATCCGCGGCGCCGACACCGGCCATCACCTTGGCGAAGCTGGTGCCGATCCCGTCGTCGTCCGTGCCGCCGGCCGCGACCAGGCTCACCGACGGCGCCATCTGCCCGGCGAGGGCGACGGCGCCGTCGGCGAGGAGGACGCTGTGCGAGACGAAGACGATCCCGACCCGCTCCGTCATCCCGCCGCCTCCGCGGCCGCGCGCAGGAGCAGCGCGGTCGACTGCGAGCCGGGATCGCGGTGTCCCGCGGATCGCTCGCCGAGGTAGCTCGCGCGGCCCTTGCGGGCGACGAGCGGCTCGGTGGCCGCCGCCCCCTGCTCGGCCGCGTCCGCTGCCGCGGCGAGGATCTCCGCGGGCGATGCACCGGACTCCTGGGCCGCGGCCGCCGCGTCGACCGCAGGGGTCCACGCGTCGACCATGGTCTTGTCGCCCGGCTCCGCTTTGCCGCGGGACACGATGCCGTCGCGGGCGGCGGTCAGCAGCGCCACCAGGGTGGCGCCGTCGATCTCCGTCCGGTCGCCGACCGGCTCGGCCGCCTTGAGGAAGGCGGTGCCGTAGAGCGGACCCGACGCGCCTCCCACCGTCGAGATGAGGGTCATCGCGACCGACCGCAGCGCCGCGTTCGGGGTCGCATCGTCCGGGAGCTTCCCCAGCGCCTCCACGGACGCACGCAGGCCGCGGTCCATGTTCTCGCCGTGGTCGCCGTCGCCGATCTCGCGGTCGAGGGTGTTCAGCTCCTGCTTGTGCTCCCCGATGGCCGCGGCCCCGGCGGTCAGCCAGGCCGAGACCCAGTTCGTGTCCAGCGCCATCTGCGCCTCCTCCTCGTGTCGTTCGTCGTCGTGGCTAGAGTCCCCAGCGGAGCGCGGCCGTGTGCACCGGCGCGTCCCACAGGGCGGTCAGCTCGTCGTCCAGCTTCAGCACCGAGATCGAGGCGCCCTGCATCTCGAGCGAGGTCACGTAGCTGCCGACCAGCGACCGCGAGAGGGTGATGCCCTTCTCGTCGAGGATCTCCGCCGCCCGCCGGAACAGGATGTAGAGCTCCGACAGCGGCGTGCCGCCCATCCCGTTGACGAACAGGAGCACCTGGTCGCCCGACGAGAACGGCAGGTCGGTCAGGATCGCGTCCATCATCCGGTCGACCAGGCGGTCCGCCGGCTCGATCTTGATCCGCTCGCGCCCCGGCTCGCCGTGGATGCCCACGCCGAACTCGATCTCGTCCTCCGGCAGCACGAAGCCCGGCTCGCCGGCGTGCGGCACGGTGCCGTCGGTCAGCGCGAGGCCGATCGAGCGCACGTTGGCGTTGACCCGTTCAGCGATCGCCGTCACGCCGTCGAGGTCGTCTCCGCGATCGGCGGCGGCGCCGGCGATCTTCTCGACCAGGACCGTACCCGCGACGCCACGGCGTCCGGCCGTGTAGAGCGAGTCCTGCACCGCGACGTCGTCGTTGGTGACCACGGCGCGCACCGGGATGCCCTCCGCACCCACCAGGTCGGCGGCCGTCTCGAAGTTCAGGACGTCGCCGGTGTAGTTCTTGACGATGTGCAGCACGCCCGCACCGCCGTCGGCGGCCTTGGTCGCCTCCACGATGGGCATCGGCGTCGGCGAGGTGAAGACCTCGCCCGGCACGGCCGCGTCGAGCATCCCCTTGCCGACGAATCCGGCGTGGAGGGGCTCGTGGCCGCTACCGCCGCCGCTGATCAGGCCGACCTTGCCCCGCACCGGGCCGTCGGCCCGCGACACGAAACGAGGATCGTCCGACACCGTCACGATGTCGGCGTGAGCTCGGCCGAATCCCGCCAGGGACTCCGCCACGACGTCGGGTACGCCGTTGATGAGCTTCTTCATTGAATACCCTTCCTTCCACAGCAGTCGGTACTTGCTACATCAGTGCGTCGCCGCCACCCACTCGTCGAGCTTCGCGGCCGCGGCCCCGGAGTCGACGGCTTCGGCGGCGACCGCCATCTGCGAACGGAACCGATCCAGGATGGAGTCCTGGACCCTCGACGGGTCGGACGCGAGCTCGTAGGACACGAGCCCGGCCGCCGCGTTGAGCAACACGATGTCGCGCACGGGGCCTTCTTCGCCCGCGAGCACGGCACGCACGACCGCCGCGTTGTACGCGGCGTCCTTCCCGAGCAGATCGTCGATCCTCGCGCGCGGGATGCCCAGGTCGCGCGGGTCGATGTCGTGCTCGGTCACGAGGCCTCGGGAGACCTCCCAGACGTGGCTGTGACCGGTGGTCGACAGCTCGTCCAATCCGTCGTCGCCGCGGAAGACCAGGGCGGTCGCGCCGCGGGTCTGGAACACGCCGACGATCAACGGGATGCGGTCGAGCGTCGCCACGCCCACCGCCGACGCCTCCGGCCGCGCGGGATTGCACAGCGGGCCGAGATAGTTGAAGACGGTCGGCACCCCGAGCTGCGAGCGCACCGGCCCGGCGTTCGCGAAGCCGGGGTGGAAGGCGCTGGCGTAGGCGAAGGTGATGCCCGTCGACGTCAGGACCTCTGCGACACGCTCGGCGGGCAACGCGAGATCGATGCCCAGTGCCGCGAGCACATCCGACGAGCCCGACGACGAACTCGCCGCCTTGTTGCCGTGCTTGATCACGGGCACGCCCGCCGCGGCCGCCACGATCGAGGCCGTCGTGGACACGTTCACCGTGCCGAACCGGTCGCCTCCGGTGCCCACGATGTCCAGCGCCATCGGATCCACCGGCAGCGGGACCGCGTGATCCAGGATGGCGTCGCGGAAGCCGACGATCTCGTCGACGGTCTCGCCCTTGACCCGCAGGGCGATGAGGAATCCGGCCAGCTGGGCGTCGGTCGCCCGCCCCGTCATGACCTGATCCATCGCCCACGCGGCATCCGCCACGCTGAGGTCCTCACCCGCCAGCAGCGAAGTGAGCACGGACGACCAGGACTGTGATTCCGTCATGAAACGATCCTATTGCGAGGCGGTGGGCCGCGGCGAGCCACGCTTCTCGGCTCGAACTAAGGGCAGCCTAACCACTCTGGGGGCGAATTCAGACCCTTCAGGTGAGAAAACCACGGCTTGTTTTCAGCCATAATGGGTTACGTGACGAGCACCTCCCTGAACTCATCGAACTCACTGGCCCCTGGAGCGAGTGCGCCGGCGATCAACCGGCCCAACGTCGTGGCCGTCGGCACCATCGTCTGGCTCGGCTCGGAGGTGATGTTCTTCGCGGGACTGTTCGCGATCTACTTCACCCTCAAGTCCACCTCGCCGGACCTCTGGGCTGCCGAGACAGCGCACCTCAACATCCCGTACGCGGCCACGAACACGACCATCCTCGTGCTCAGCTCCGTCACCTGCCAGTTCGGGGTGTTCGCCGCCGAGCGGCTGCAGGCGCACCGCACGGGCGGCCTGTTCCAGTTCTGGAAGTGGGGACTGGTGGAGTGGTTCCTGCTCTCCTACGCCCTCGGCGCCATCTTCGTCGCCGGCCAGATCCTCGAGTACGCCACGCTCGTCAGCGAAGGCATCTCCATCCACTCGAACGCCTACGGATCGGCGTTCTACCTGACCACCGGCTTCCACGGACTCCACGTGACCGGCGGCCTCATCGCCTTCCTCCTCGTCATCGGCCGCGCGTTCGCGGTCAAGCACTTCGGCCACAAGGAGGCGACCAGCGCGATCGTCGTCTCCTACTACTGGCACTTCGTCGACGTCGTGTGGATCGGACTGTTCGCGGTCATCTACATCATCCGTTAGTAGAAATCAGGAGCTGACCCCACCCCATGCGTCCCCGACACTCCGGAACAGCACAGAACCGCAGCAAGGCGAAGCCCGTGCGCAAGAGCGGTCGCCGCCACCCCCTGGCCACCGTCGCACTCCTCGCGATCGGTCTGGGCCTGACCGGCGGCGCCTACGCCGCCTTCACCACCACCACGGCCTCGGCCGAGACGGCGCCCGTCGCCGCATCCCAGTCCACGGTCGACGAGGGCAAGAAGCTCTTCCAGGCCAACTGCGCCACCTGCCACGGCATGGAGGCCCAGGGCACCGCCGAGGCGCCGAGCCTCATCGGCGTCGGCTCGGCCGCCGTCGACTTCCAGGTCGGCACCGGCCGCATGCCCATGCAGATGCAGGGTCCGCAGGCGCAGGAGAAGCCGGTCCAGTTCACCGACGACCAGGTCTCAGCCCTCTCGGCGTACGTCGCGTCGCTGGCCCCCGGCCCGTCCATCCCCGAGCAGAAGTTCCTCGACGGCAACGGTGACGCCGCCAAGGGCGCCGAGCTGTTCCGCATCAACTGCGCGATGTGCCACAACGTCGCCGGCGCCGGTGGCGCGCTCACCGAGGGCAAGTACGCTCCGCCGCTGACCGGCGTGAGCGCCAAGCACATCTACGAGGCCATGGTCACGGGCCCGCAGAACATGCCGGTGTTCAACGACCTGAACATCGACCCGCAGGGCAAGGCCGACATCATCACCTACCTCATGTACATCCAGGAGCACCCGTCCCCCGGAGGCTTCGAGCTCGGCTCGCTCGGCCCGGTGGCCGAGGGCCTGTTCCTCTGGATCTTCGGTCTCGGCGCGATCGTCGCCCTGACCGTCTGGATCACGGCGAAGTCCAACTAGCCGGTACTGAGCGTAGAGAAAGCGTAAGAAGGAGAACCATGGCACAGGACGAGAACGGCGGTCACGAACTGACGCCAGCCAGTTCGTCAGCTGTCGACGAGCACCGCACGGGCGATGCCGGCACCGCGATCGTCGTCCGTGACGCGCCCGAGAACCCCGGCTTCCCGCCGCACCGGCCGCGCGTCACCGACCTCGACCCGAAGAAGGAGCGGCGCGCCGAGCGGACCGTTTACACCCTCTTCTACCTGTCGATCGCCGGCAGCATCTGGGCGGTCGCCGCGTACATGGCGTTCCCGATCCACGACACCGACCCGAGCTCCGTGCGCCTGAACAACCTGTTCATCGGCATCGGCATCACGCTCGCGCTGCTCGCGATCGGCATCGGGGCGGTCCATTGGGGCAAGGCCCTCATGCACGAGAAGGAGGGCGTCGACCTGCGCCACCCCGTCCGTGGCAGCGAGGCCAGCACCGAGCGGGCCGTCGAGATCTTCCGCCAGGCCGACGAGGAGTCCGGCTTCAACCGCCGCGCGCTCGTCCGCAACAGCCTGATCGGTGCCCTCATCGCCTTCCCGCTTCCGGCCGTCGTCCTGTTCCGCGGGCTGGCCCCGCAGGACCAGGACCCGGTGGAACTGCTCTCCCAGACCATGTGGGCCAAGGGCGTCCGCCTCACCCGCGACCCGTCCGGCACGCCCATCAAGGCGGCCGACGTGACGCTGGGCAGCGCCTTCCACGTGATCCCCGAGGGCCTCAACGAGACCGAGGACATGCTCGAGCAGAAGGCCAAGGCCGCTGTGCTGCTCATGCGTCTCAAGCCGGAGGACCTGCACGTCTCGAAGGGTCGCGAGACCTGGAACTACGACGGCATCGTCGCCTACTCCAAGATCTGCACGCACGTGGGGTGCCCGGTGGCCCTCTACGAGCAGCAGACCCACCACCTGCTCTGCCCGTGCCACCAGTCGCAGTTCGACATCACGCACGAGGCCGAGGTCATCTTCGGACCCGCCAAGCGCCCGCTTCCGCAGCTTCCGATCACCGTTGACGCCGATGGCTACCTGGTCGCCCGCAGCGACTTCCACGAGCCCGTCGGCCCGAGTTTCTGGGAGCGCCATTGAGCACCACGACCGCCGCACCCGCGGCACCTACGCCGGTCAAGAGCGGTGGGTTCACGGCAGCGGCCGCGAACTACATCGAGGACCGCACCAGCATCTCCGGCGCCGTCAAGGAATTCGGGCGCAAGATCTTCCCCGACCACTGGTCGTTCCTTCTCGGTGAGGTCGCTCTCTACAGCTTCGTCGTCATCCTCCTGTCGGGGACGTTCCTGACGTTCTTCTTCCAGGCCTCGATGGCCGAGGTCGTGTACCACGGCTCGTACGTCCCGCTGAAGGGCATCCACATGTCCGCGGCGATGGAGTCGACGCTGAACATCTCGTTCGAGGTGCGCGGCGGCCTGCTCGTCCGTCAGATCCACCACTGGGCGGCACTGCTGTTCGTGGCGGCCATCGGCCTCCACATGCTCCGCATCTTCTTCACGGGTGCGTTCCGCAAGCCGCGCGAGCTCAACTGGGTCATCGGTTTCGTCCTCTTCATCCTGGCGATGGCCGAGGGCTTCACCGGCTACTCCCTCCCCGACGACCTGCTCTCGGGCAACGGCCTCCGGATCATCGACGGACTGATCAAGGGCCTGCCCGTGGTCGGCACCTGGATCTCCTTCCTGCTCTTCGGAGGCGAGTTCCCCGGTACCGCGATCGTCGGCCGCTTGTACACCTTGCACATCCTGCTGCTACCAGCGATGGTGCTCGCCTTCATCGCGCTGCACCTGATGTTCGTGGTCATCCACAAGCACACCCAGTACGCGGCCCCCGGCCGCACGCAGGGCAACGTGGTCGGCTACCCGGTGCTCCCGGTGTACGCGGCGAAGGCCGGCGGCTTCTTCTTCATCGTGTTCGGTGTGATCGCGGCGATGGCGTCGTTCTTCACCATCAACCCGATCTGGAACTACGGACCGTACGACCCCTCGCCGGTGTCGGCAGGTACCCAGCCCGACTGGTACATCGGCTTCGCGGACGGCGCCCTGCGCCTCGTTCCGCCGGGCTGGGAGTTCGTGTGGCTGGACCGCACCTGGTCGTTCAACATCATCGTCCCGGTCGCGATCCTCGGTCTGTTCATCGTGACCGTGCTGATCTACCCGTTCATCGAGGCGTGGGTCACGGGCGACAAGCGTGAGCACCACATCCTGGACCGTCCGCGCAACGCGGCGACCCGCACGGCGATCGGCGCCGCCGGCGTCACCTTCTACGCCGTGTTCTGGGCTGCTGCCAGCTCGGACATCATCGCGACGCACTTCAAGCTGACGATGGAGGGTGTGATCCACTCGCTCCAGGCGCTGCTGATCCTCGGCCCGATCATCGCGTACTTCATCACGAAGCGCGTCTGCCTGGCCCTTCAGAAGAAGGACCGCTCGATCGCCCTCCACGGCTACGAGACCGGCCGCATCGTCAAGCTTCCCGGTGGCGAGTTCATCGAGGTGCACGAGCAGCTCAGCGACTACGAGCGCTGGCGTCTGGTGAGCTTCGAGGCGTACGAGCCCCTCATGATCCGCCCGAACAAGCAGGGCAAGATCACGGCGGGCAACCGGATGCGTGCGAGCCTGTCCCGGTGGTTCTTCGAGGACCGCATCGTGCCGCCCACCAAGGGCGAGCTCGAGTCGGGCCACGATCACCACTGATCCGTACCTCATGAAAGCGCCGGCGCGTCTCACGCGCCGGCGCTTTCGTGTATCCGCTCCTTGTCCCGTCAGTCCGTGGAGGATGGCATGACCGATCTCGAACGCCTCGCGTCCTGGCTGCGCTGTCCTGTCTGCGGCGCCCACCTCTCCCCCGTCGACCGGCTGGTGCTCGGCTGCTCGTCGGGGCATCGCCATGACGTCAACAAGCGCGGCTACATCAGTCTGCTCGGGGGCTCCAAGCACGTCGGCGACAGTGCCGCCATGCTCGACGCTCGCGACGCCGTGCTCGAGGGCGGACTCTACGCACTGATCGCGCGCGCCGTCGCCTCCGCTGTCCCCGCGGCCGCCCTGCGGGTACTGGACGCCGGAGCGGGAACCGGCCACTACCTGCGCGCCGTCCTCGCCACGCACCCGGAGTCTCTGGGGCTCGCCATGGACCTCTCCCCCGCTGCAGTGGGCCGGGCCACCCGTTCAACCGAACGCATCGACGGTCTCGTCGCGGACACCTGGCGTCCTCTCCCGGTTCGTGACGGGGTGTGCGACGCCGTGCTCGATGTCTTCGCACCGCGCAATCTGCCCGAGTTCGCGCGTGTCCTGCGTCCGGGCGGGTCGCTGATCGTCGTGGTGCCCCGCGCCGGGCACCTGAGCTCACTGCGCGCCGCGACCTCCATGCTCGACGTACCCGCCGACAAGGCGGACGACGTGATCACCGCCGCAGAGCCGCTGTACGCCCTCCTGACGCGTGAACATGTCTCGGAGTCCCTCGCGGTCGATGACGCCGTTCGGCACGCTCTGATCGGCATGGGTCCGTCGGCACACCACGTCGATTCCGACACGTCCGAGACTGACCGGCCCCTCCCCGCCGAGACCCTGCTCGACGTCGACGTCCTGCATTTCACCACGCGCTGACCGCCAAGCGATCCCTCGCATGGCCGAACCCACGCGAAAGGGCCGCCTCCCGGAGGAGACGGCCCTTTCGTAGAGCGAGTGCGTGGGACTCAGCGGGCGAAGTAGCCGCGGTAGTACTCGAACACCCAGCCGACGATGCAGATGAGGCTGAACGCGACGCCGATGAAGCAGATCCAGAAACCGACGGCCAGGCCGAGGATCACGAGAGCTGCGCCGGTGGCGAGCGCGATGGGCCACCAGCTCCACGGACTGAAGTGCCCGAGCTCCGGGTCGCCGTCGTCGATGTTCGCGTCGAGGCGGTCCTCCGGCAGCTCCCCGCCCTGCGAGGCGTGCGAGCGGCCGATGTAGAACGCGATGAACGCGGCCAGGATCGAGCTCAGGACGAGCGCGACGGTACCGACCCATTCGACCTTCTCGTGCATCGGGTCGAGGAGGCTCCACACGGTGTAGACCACCGCGGAGAGGATGAAGAAGATCGAGAGGATCCAGAAGAGAATCGCATTGGCTCTCATGGGCTACTTCACCTCGTTGTTCGCGATGTCGAGCACGGGGGCGTCCGGGGCGTCTTTGGCGCCGCCGACACCGATCGGGATGCCGGCCTCCGGGTGGTTCAGGTCGAACGCCGGCGACTCCGAACGGATGCGCGGGATCGACGTGAAGTTGTGACGCGGCGGCGGGCAGCTGGTCGCCCACTCGAGCGAGCGGCTGTAGCCCCACGGGTCGTTGACCGTGACCTTGGGAGCGTTGCGCGCCGTCAGGTACACGTTCACGAAGAACGGGATCATCGAGATCGCCAGGATTCCGGCACCGATCGAGGACAGCTGGTTCATCCAGGTGAAGCCGTCGCTGGGCAGGTATGTGGCGTAGCGACGGGGCATGCCGACGACACCGAGCCAGTGCTGCACGAGGAACGTCGTGTGGAAGCCGATGAACAGCAGCCAGAAATGCCACTTGCCCAGTCGGTCGTTGAGCATCTTGCCCGTCCACTTGGGCCACCAGAAGTAGAAGCCGGCGAACATCGCGAACACGACGGTTCCGAAGACGACGTAGTGGAAGTGCGCCACGACGAAGTACGTGTCCGACACGTGGAAGTCGAGCGGGGGCGACGCGAGGATGACACCGGTCAGGCCACCGAAGGTGAAGGTGATCAGGAAGCCGATGGACCACAGCATCGGCGACTCGAACGTCAGCGATCCACGCCACATCGTGCCGATCCAGTTGAAGATCTTCACGCCCGTCGGCACCGCGATGAGCATCGTCATCAGCGAGAACCACGGCAGCAGCACCGATCCGGTCACGTACATGTGGTGCGCCCACACGGTGACCGAGAGGGCCGCGATCGCGATCGTCGCGTAGATGAGGGTCTTGTACCCGAAGATCGGCTTGCGACTGAAGACCGGGAAGATCTCGGAGACGATGCCGAAGAACGGCAGCGCGATGATGTACACCTCGGGGTGGCCGAAGAACCAGAAGAGGTGCTGCCAGAGCAGGGCTCCGCCGTTCGCCGCGTCATAGATATGCGCGTCGAACACTCGGTCGGCCGCGAGGGCGAACATGGCGGCGGCGAGGACCGGGAAGGCCATCAGCACGAGGATCGACGTCACCAGGGTGTTCCAGGTGAAGATCGGCATGCGGAACATGGTCATGCCCGGGGCGCGCATCGTGATGATCGTGGTGATGAAGTTCACCGCGCCGAGGATGGTTCCGAAGCCCGAGAGGCCGAGGCCCAGGACCCAGAGATTACCGCCGATGCCTGGTGAGAAGGTCGTGCTCGACAACGGTGCGTACGCGAACCAGCCGAACGAGGCCGCACCCTGCGGGGTGAGGAAGCCGGCCACCGCGATGAGCGAGCCGAACGAGTAGAACCAGTACGCCAGCGCGTTCAGACGCGGGAACGCCACGTCGGGAGCGCCGATCTGCAGCGGCATGAGCACGTTGGCGAAGCCCGCGAAGAGCGGCGTCGCGAACATGAGCAGCATGATCGTGCCGTGCATGGTGAAGAGCTGGTTGTACTGCTCCTTGGTCGCCACCACCTGCAGGCCCGGCTCGAAGAGCTGGGCGCGGATGATGAGCGCCATCACGCCGCCGATCAGGAAGTACACGAAGGACGAGATGAGGTACATGTACCCGATCGTCTTGTGATCCGTCGACGTGATGTAGTTCACGAGGATGTTGCCCTTGCGCTCGATGCCGTTGGCACTGAGGATCGTGGGCTTCGGCGCGGGAGCGGTGGTCGCCCCGGGCGCCGGTGCTGTCGTCGTCATCGGTGTGTCCTACTCGTTGCCCTTGGGAGCGCCCGTTCCGGGCAGGTTCTGGTTGCGGTCGTACTCGGAGCCGAGCTGACCCTCGAAGCCCTGGTCGCGCAGGCTCTGGATGTGAGCGTCGTACACGTCCTGCGGGACGATCTTCACGTTGAAGAGCATCGCCGAGTGGTACTCGCCGCACAGCTCCGCGCACTTGCCGACGAAGGTGCCGGTGCGGCCCGTCGTCTCGAAGTACATGTAGTTGGTCTTGCCGGGGATGACGTCCTTCTTGTAGAGCATCGCCGGCACCCAGAAGGAGTGGATCACGTCGCGCGAGTCGAGCTGGATCGTGATCTTCTTGTTCTCGGGGAGGTACAGGGTCGGGATCGACCCCTCCTGCACCGAGCCCGGGGTGGCGCTCGCGTCGTCCGGCTGGACCTGGATGCCCGGGTCGTAGACGTTGTCGTCGACGTAGTTGAAGTCCCACGCCCACTGCTTCGCGTAGACCTGGATGGTGAGGTCCGGGTGGGCGTACGGCTTCTCGATCGCGTTCTGGTCACGCGCGGTGAAGGCGAAGAAGCCCAGCACCAGGATGAGCGGGACGATCGTGTAGAAGATCTCGATCGGCATGTTGTACCGCAGCTGGGCGGGGAGCCCGGTCTGGCCGGTACGGCGGCGGTACACGATGACCGCCCAGACGATCAGACCCCAGACGATGACGCCGACGATCAGGAGCACGATCCAACTCGTCACCCACAGGCCGCTGACGCGCTCCGTGTGATTGGTGACGGGCTGCTCGCCCTCGACGAACCCCGGGAGGAATCCGTTCAGCTGTGCTTGCGTGCAACCCGCGAGAACGACGACGAGCATCGCTGCGATCGGGATGGCAGCCCATCGGAGACGGCGATTGTGACGCACCGGTGACCTTTCGAGTGACTTCTGGGACAGTTCACATCCAAATGTATGTGGCTCTCCCTACCCTACTCCGCTGGACACCCTGATTCGAACACAATGGGCCGCCCACAAGGGGCGGCCCACGGTGATTTTCTATGCTATGCGGGGCTCAGTGGAAGGAGTCTCCGCACGCGCACGAACCCGTCGCGTTGGGGTTGTCGATCGTGAAGCCCTGCTTCTGGATGGTGTCCTCGAAGTCGATCGCGGCACCGTCGAGATACGGGACGCTCATCTTGTCGACGATGACCTCGACGCCGTCGAAGTCGACCGTCGCGTCGCCGTCGAGCATGCGCTCGTCGAAGTAGAGCTGGTAGATGAGACCCGAGCAGCCGCCGGGCTGGACGGCGACGCGCAGACGCAGGTCGTCGCGGCCCTCCTGCTCGAGCAGGCTCTTGACCTTGCCGGCTGCGGCGTCGGTCAGGCCGACGCCATGGGCCTTCGGCACGGTCAGCGTTGTGTCGGTCATGGAACTCCTCACACGGAAAAAATGGACTTCGAAATGCGAAATCTGCGTCGATTGTACGTCGGAAAGCCGGGAGGCTGTCCAGACGTTCAGACGGCGCTCAGCCCTCGCGGCGGTCGAGCCGCGCCAGCAGGAGCGCCTCGGCGAGGATCGCCCGCTTGAAGACGCCGAGGTGGAGGGACTCGTTGGGGCTGTGCGCGCGGGAGTCCGGGTCCTCCACGCCGGTGACGAGGATCTGGGCCTGCGGGAACTCCCGGACCAGGTCGGCGATGAACGGGATGGAGCCGCCGACCCCGGTCTCCGCGGCCTCCGCTCCCCAGGCGTCGGTCATCGCGCGCTTGGCCTCGGTCGCCGCCCAGCCGGCCGTGTCGACGAGGAACGCCTCCCCGGTGTCGACGTCGTTGATGTCGATGTGGGCGCCGAACGGGGCGTGGGCGCGCAGGTGGCGCTCGAGCGCGGCATAGGCGTCCGCGGCGGGCTGCCCGGGCGCCACGCGCGCGCTCAGCCGCACCGCCGCGCTCGGCAGCAGCGTGTTGGAGGCGTTGGCGACCGTGGGCGCGTCGATGCCGGTGATGGTGACGGTCGGCTTCGACCACAGGCGGGACAGGATGGGGCCGCTGCCGATCGGCGTGACGCCCGGAAGCAGCGCGGCCTCCTCGCGGAACTGCTCCTCGCTCAGGTGCGGCGGCTCGGCCGCGTCGTCGTAGGAGAGGAATCCGTCGACGGCGACCTCGCCCGCGTCGTCGTGCAGCGTGGCGAGCAGTTTGACGAGCGCCAGCATCGCATCGGGCGCGGCGCCGCCGTACATCCCGGAGTGCGAGGCGTGCTCGAGCGTCGAGACGGTGAGGCGGAAGGTCACGTTGCCGCGGAGCGACACGGTGAGGGCGGGCGTGTCGATGTCGACGTTGTCCGAGTCGGCGACGACGATCACGTCGGCGGCGAGGGCGGCCTTGTTCTCGTGCAGGAAGCTCGCGAACGAGCGGGAGCCGAACTCCTCCTCCCCCTCGATGAACACCGCGAGGCCGAGTTCGAAGTCGGGCCCGACAGCCTCGACGAGGGCGCGGATGCTCGCGACGTGGGCCATGACGCCGGCCTTGTCGTCCGCGGCGCCGCGGCCGTAGATCCGGTCGCCGCGCACGGTCGGCTCGAAGGGCGGGGTGTCCCAGTCGTCGTCCGATCCGGGCGGCTGCACGTCGTGGTGGGCGTAGAGCAGCACGGTCGGCCGTCCGTTGCGGGCGGCGCGGGTCGCGAGCACCGCGGGCTGGCCGAGCTGGGCGCCGTCGATCGGCGCCTGCTTCACCTCGACCCTGTCGAAGACACCGGTCCCGCTCAGCAGCGCCGCCACCGCATCGGCGCTCGCGCGCACGTTCGTGGGGTCGAACGCCGACCATGAGACCGAGGGGATGCGGACGAGCCGGGAGAGGTCGGCGACGGTCGACGGCAGGCCGCCCTCGACGGCGGCCCGGACGCGCTCCTCGGCCGCCGGATCGTCGGCGGGAGGCGAATACTGGTGGGAAGACGGCTGGGAGTCAGTCATGCGGGTAATCTTAAGTGACCCCACAACCGAAGGCTGAGCGTTGGCGAAACGAGACCACCCGGCGACCGAGGCGGAGACGCCCGTCACCGAGACACCCGAACAGACGGCAGAACGACTGGCGCAGGGCAAGGGCGCGCCGACGCCCTCCCGCCGCGAGCAGGAGGCCGCCCGCAAGCGCCCCCTGGTGCCCGGAGACCGCAAGGAGGCGGCCCGCAACGCGCGCACCAAGCAGGCGGAGGCCCGCGAGAAGGCGCGCGTCGGCATGGCGAACGGCGACGAGCGCTACCTGACCCAGCGCGACCGCGGTCCGCAGCGCCGGTACGTGCGCGACTACGTGGACGCGCGATTCAGCATCGGCGAGTTCCTCATCCCGGTGATGCTCGTCATCATCGTCCTCAGCTTCCTGCCCTGGCAGTTCCTGCAGGTGTGGGCGCTCTTCGCGCTGTGGGCGTTCTTCCTCATCTCCGTGATCGACTGCATCGTGCTCGGCTTCCTCGTGCGCAAGCGGATCGCCGCCAAGTACGGCGCCGACAAGGTCGAGCGGGGACTGCGGTGGTACGCGGCGATGCGGGCGCTGCAGCTGCGCGTTATGCGACTGCCGAAGCCGCAGGTCAAGCGCGGCCACTACCCCAGCTGACGTGACGATCGTCGCAGCCGCCGACGGCTCCGCCCTCGGCAACCCCGGCCCCGCCGGGTGGGCCTGGTACGTCGACGACGACCGCTGGTCCGCCGGTGGCTGGCCGCACGGCACCAACAACCAGGGCGAGCTGATGGCCGTCATCGACCTGCTCGAGTCCACCGCTCATCTCGACGACGACCTGCGCATCCTCTGCGACAGCCAGTACGTGATCAACGCCGTCACGAAGTGGATGGCGGGCTGGAAGCGCAAGGGCTGGCGCAAGGCCGACGGCGCTCCCGTCCTCAACCGGGAACTGCTGGAGCGGCTCGACCGCGCCCTGCAGGGACGCCGTTACGTCTTCGAGTGGGTGAAGGGCCACGCCGGCCACGATCTCAACGAGGCCGCCGACGTGCGCGCACGCGCCGTCGCGACCGCGTACCAGAAGGGCGACCCCATCCCGATCGGGCCGGGGTGGCCGAATGCGGCGCGCGCCGAGGAGGCGCCGGAAGCACCGGCACCGGCACCGGCACCGGCACCGGCACCTGCAGCGGCACCGGCACCTGCAGCGGCACCGGCATCGGCAGCGGCAGCGGACGACGCGCTCGAGCTCGACATCTTCGGCGATCTCGCCGTCGCCGAGACCGACGAGGAGGTCGTCGCCCGCCTCGAGCGCGAGCTCCTGGACCCCGCGATCCGCTCAGACGCCTCCCGGGTGGCCGGCCTGCTGCATCCCGAGTTCGCCGAGATCGGCCGCTCGGGCCGGCTCTGGGGACGCGACGACACCATCCAGGCGCTGTCGGACGAGCCGTCCGAGGCGGTCGAGCTGGAAGTGCTCGCGACGGAAGCGGTCGCCGAGGGCGTCATCCTCCTGACGGCGCGCACCACGGATTCCCGCGGCGGCAGCCTGCGGAGCTCCCTCTGGCAGCGCAGCGGTGACCGCTGGCGCCTACGCTTCCACCAGGGGACGCCGGAGGCGTAGCAGCCCGCGGTTGATCTGACGGGCCCAGAGCGGGCCCCGGTAGAGGAACGCCGTGTACCCCTGCACCAGCGTGGCGCCGGCGTCGAGTCGCTCCTGGACGTCCTCCGCGGTCTCCACTCCGCCGACGGAGATGACGCAGAGCTCGGGCGGCACCGTCGCGCGGATGAGCTTCAGCACCTCGAGAGACCGCGCCGCGAGCGGCGCACCCGACAGGCCGCCCGCACCCGCCGCCTCGACGACCGCGGGATCCGTGCGCAACCCCTCGCGCGAGATGGTGGTGTTGGTCGCGATGATCCCGGCCAGGCCCAGGCGCACGACCAGTTCGGCGATGCGCCGCACCTGCTCGTCGGTGAGATCGGGCGCGATCTTCACCAGCAGCGGCTTCTCCCCCGCCACGTCGGCGACGGCGGCGAGCAGCGGCCCGAGGAGGTCGAGCTCCTGGAGGCCGCGAAGGCCGGGCGTGTTCGGCGAGCTCACGTTGACGACCAGGTAGTCGGCGACCGGCGCCAGCGCCCGCGCGCTCGTCAGGTAGTCCTGCAGGGCGTCCTCGACCGCGACGACGCGGCTCTTGCCGATGTTGACGCCTAGCACGGGGCGACGACGCGCGCGCCGCACCCGGAGGAGGCGGTCCGCGGCGACGCCTGCGCCACGGTTGTTGAAGCCCATCCGGTTGACGACCGCACGGTCCGGGATGAGGCGGAACAGCCGCGGCTTGTCGTTTCCGGGCTGGGCGATCGCGGTGATCGTCCCGACCTCCACGTGCCCGAACCCCAGGGCACCGAGTCCCAGCACGGCTTCGCCATCCTTGTCGAAGCCGGCGGCGACACCGAACGGGGAGTCGAATCGGAGCCCGAGCGCATCGACCGCGAGGGACGGGTCAGCTCCGGTCAACCGGCGGGCGAGACGGCCGAGCCCCAGGGCGGGCAGCGCGCGGATCACGACGAAAGCGGCGTGATGGGCCTGCTCGGGGTCGAGTCGGGAAAGGACGAGGGAGAAGAGTGTGCGATACATGCCGGTACGAGAATACCGCGCCGCCGAGCGAGGCTCTGCGGAATCAGGCCTGCACGTCGGCGGGCTCGACGTGGTGGGCGACCCGTAGCTGGCGGATGGCGTCCTCGAAGTCGTCGAGCGAGTCGAAGCCCTGGTACACGCTGGCGAAGCGGAGGTACGCCACTTCGTCCAGCTCTCGCAGCTCCGGGAGGATGGCCAGTCCGACCTCGTTCGCCTCGATCTGCGAGGCACCGGTGGAGCGGATGGTCTCCTCGACCTTCTGAGCCAGCACCGCAAGATCGGAATCGGTCACGGGGCGCCCCTGGCAGGCTTTCCGCACGCCGAGCATGATCTTCTCGCGGCTGAACGGTTCGGCCACTCCGCTGCGCTTGATGACGCTCAGGCTCGCCGTCTCGGTGGTCGAGAACCGGCGACCGCACTCGGGGCACTGCCGGCGACGACGGATCGAGAGACCGTCGTCACTGGTCCGGGAGTCGATGACGCGTGAGTCCGGGTGGCGGCAGAAAGGGCAGAACATGCCTCAGATTCTACCGGTTCGACACCGACGGGTCGTCGAAGCGAGCCGTGACGGCCTCTCCGTGGGCCGGGAGGTCCTCCGCACCCGAGAGGGCGACGATGCGGTCGGCGACCTCCCGCAGCGCGTCGCGGTCGTAGCGGATGATCTGCTGCGGCCGCAGGAACGAGTACGCGCCCAGGCCCGAGGAGAACCGTGCCTGGCCACCGGTCGGGAGCACGTGGTTCGAGCCGGCGAGGTAGTCGCCGAGGCTGACCGGGGCGCTCGGGCCGACGAAGATCGCTCCCGCGTTCTGGATGTCGGCGAGCACGGCGTCGTCGGACGCGGTCTGGATCTCCAGGTGCTCCGGGCCGTAGGCGTTGCTGAACGCGGCGGCGGCGGCGAGATCGTCGACCAGGACGATGCCGGACTGCGGACCGCTCAGAGCAGTGCGCACACGGTCGCTGTGGCGGGTGGCCGCGGCCACCGCCTCCAGCTCGGCTGCGACGCGCTCGGCGAGATCAGGGCTGTCCGTGACGAGGAGCGAAGCGGCGGCCTCGTCGTGCTCGGCCTGGCTGACCAGGTCGGCCGCGACGTAGCGCGGGTTCGCCGAGGCATCGGCGATCACGAGGATCTCCGTCGTCCCGGCTTCGGAATCGATACCGGTCTGGCCGCGCACGACCCGCTTGGCGGCGGCCACGTAGATGTTGCCGGGGCCGGTGATGACCTGGACCGGGTCGAGCCCGATCTCCTCGACGCCGTACGCCAGCGCACCGATGGCACCGGCGCCGCCCATGGCGTAGACCTCGTCGATCCCGAGCAGGCCGGCCGCTCCGAGGATGACAGGGTGCACGGCACCGCCGAACTCGCGCTGCGGCGGGCTCGCGATGGCCACGGACGAGACACCGGCGATCTGGGCCGGCACCGCACTCATCACGACGCTCGACGGGTAGACGGCCTTGCCGCCGGGGACGTACAGCCCGGCGCGCTCGACCGGCTGCCAGCGCTGCACGATCGTGGCGCCGGGGCCGATGCGGGTCTCTGCCGGCGGCGGCACCTGCGCCGCCGTCCCCTGGCGGACCCGCGCGATGACCTCGTCCAGCGCCGCTCGGACGTCGGCGGGAAGCGCCTCCACCGCGGCCGCGATCTCCGCCGCGGGCACGCGCAGGGCCGACGGCGCGACACCGTCGAACCGTTCGGCCTGCTCGCGCAGAGCGACGGCCCCGCGGGCGCGCACGTCATCGATGAGCTCGGTCGCGACATGCATCGCGACCTGGACGTCGACGACGGGACGAGGGACGAGGCGCTCGAAGGCGGCGCGAGTAGGCTGGACTCCGCGGAGATCGATGGTCTGCATCATGGCCCGACAAGCCTATCCGCTCCCCTCTCCCCCGTTTCCCGCGAGCGGAATTCTCGAAGCCGATTGGTGCTTGCAGTACACGTATGAACAGCGCATCTCCCGACCCCACCGACGGCACCGTCTCCGACGCGACCCCGGACCTGGCGGCCTTCCGCCAGACGTTCCGCCGTCACGCGGCGGGTGTCGCCATCATCACGGCCCTGCGGGCGGACGGCACCCCCGTCGGCTTCACGGCGACCTCCCTCGCCTCGCTGGCCGCCGTCCCGCCGCTCGCGACGTTCAACATGGCGCTCTCGGCCTCCAGCTGGCCCGCCATCGCGGAGACGGACCGCGTGGTCGTCCACACGCTCGGCGTCCGCAACAAGGCGGCGGCCGAAAAGCTCGCCGGCGACAACGCACGCCGGTTCGAGGGCGAGCACTGGTACGTCGGCCCGCACGGTCTGCCCGTGATCAAGGACACGACGGCGTGGATGGTCGGGCGCATCATCGAACGCTTCACCGTGCACAACAGTGCGGTGGTCGTCGTGCAGATCGAGCAGGGCGAGCTCGGCGCGGACGACGCGCCCCTCCTATACCACGAGCGCCGCTACCACCGCCCCACCGAGCTCGACTAGCGCGGCTCAGTCGACCTGCGCGGCTCAGTCGAACTCGCGCAGCGCGGAGGTCCGATCTCCCCCGGCGGTCCCCGTGTTCACGGTGCCCTTCGGCTCGAACAGCAGCGCCTCCACCTCGACGTCGGCCCTCGGGCAGTGCTCGACGCCCTTCGGCACGACGAAGACGTCGCCTTCGCCGAGCACGACATCGCCGTCGCGCAGCTGGATGGTCAGCTCGCCGCTCAGCACGAGGAACAGCTCGTCGGTGTCGGGATGCTCGTGCCAGACGAACTCGCCGAGCAGCTTCACCACCTTCACGTCGTAGTCGTTGACGCTCGTCAGCCGGTGCGGCTGCCAGTGGTCGCCGATCCGCGAGAGTGCTTCGTGCAGGTTCCGGACGCCGTCGCTCATGCCCCCAACGCTAGACCAGGCAGTTCGGGCCCAGCAGGCCCTTCAGCTCCCCGTAGAGGTCGGGACTGACCTTCACGTGATCCGGCACGCCGAGCACGCGGATGCGGTCGCCGGTCACCAGCCGGATGCGCACCTCGTTCTCACCGGGGTGCCGCGAGAACGTCTGGCCGAGGCGTGTGACGACATCCGGGGTCGCACGACGGTCCTGGATGGTGATCTGCAGCGGAGTGCTGTCTTCGATGGGCCCGAGATCGGGATTCATCAGGCTGAAGGCGTGGAGGTTCATGCCGTCGTCGCGCAGGCTGACGCGGCCGCGCACCACCACGATCGAGTCGCCGGTGAGCATCGACGAGAACTCCTGGTACGCCTTGCCCATGAACATGGCCGTCATCTCGCCGCCGAAGTCCTCGACGGTGATCATCCCGTACTGGTTGCCCGACGCCTTGGCCACACGGTGCTGCACGCTCGTGACCAGACCCGCGATCGTGACGGTCTCGCCATCCTGGATGCTGTCCGAGCCGACCAGATCGGCGATCGACGTGCTGGCCAGCTTCGCCAGCTGCAGCTCCAGCCCCGCGAGCGGGTGGTCCGAGACGTACAGGCCGAGCATGTCGCGTTCGAAGGCGAGCTTGTCGCGCTTGCCCCACTCCGGCCGCTCCGGGATGTTGTGCTGAGCCTGCCCGGGCTCGTCGTCGCCCCACAGGCTGTCGAAGTCGAAGCCCACGTCGCCGTTGGCCTCGTTGCGCTTGATCTTGACCGCCGACTCCACGGCGTCCTCGTGGACCTCGACGAGGGCGCGCCGGGTATGGCCGAGGGAGTCGAAGGCGCCCGCCTTGATGAGCGACTCGACGGTGCGCTTGTTCGCCGCGTGGATCGGCACCTTCGACAGGAAGTCGTGGAACGACTCGAATCGGCCTTTGCTCTCGCGCGCCTCGCGCACGCCCTCGACGACGTTCGCCCCGACGTTGCGCACCGCGCCCATTCCGAAGCGGATGTCTTCGCCGACGGCCGCGAAGTACAGGCTCGACTCGTTGACGTCGGGCGGGAGCACCTTGATCCCCATCCGGCGGCACTCGTTGAGATAGAGCGCCATCTTGTCCTTCGAGTCGCCCACGCTCGTGAGCAGCGCGGCCATGTACTCGGCCGGATAGTGCGCCTTGAGGTAGGCCGTCCAGTACGAGATGACGCCGTAGGCGGCGGAGTGGGCTTTGTTGAACGCGTAGTCCGAGAACGGGAGCAGGATCTCCCAGAGTTTGTTGACGGCGTCCATCGAGTAGCCGTTGTCGTTCATGCCCTGCGCGAAGCCCGCGAACTGCTTGTCCAGCTCGGACTTCTTCTTCTTGCCCATCGCGCGACGGAGGATGTCCGCCTGTCCGAGCGAGAACCCGGCGACCTTCTGCGCGATCGCCATCACCTGCTCCTGGTAGATGATGAGGCCGTAGCTCGACGAGAGGATGTCCGCCAGCGGCTCGGCCAGTTCCGGATGGATCGGGGTGATGTCCTGCTGGCCGTTCTTGCGCAGCGCATAGTTGGTGTGCGAGTTGGCGCCCATCGGCCCTGGCCGGTACAGCGCGATCAGTGCCGAGATGTCCTCGAAGTTGTCAGGGCGCATCAGGCGCAGCAGCGATCGCATCGGCCCGCCGTCGAGCTGGAACACGCCGAGCGTGTCGCCGCGCGACAGGAGCTCGTAGGCGGGGCGGTCGTCGAGCTCGAGGTCTTCGAGGACGAGGTCCTCGCCCCGGTTCGCCTTGATGTTGTCGAGCGCGTCGTTGATGATCGTCAGGTTGCGCAGACCCAGGAAGTCCATCTTGATCAGTCCGAGGGACTCGCACGCGGGATAGTCGAACTGCGTGACGATCTGGCCGTCCTGCTCGCGCTTCATGATCGGGATGATGTCGATGAGCGGGTCGGACGACATGATCACGCCGGCCGCGTGCACACCCCACTGCCGCTTGAGGTTCTCGAGACCGAGCGCAGTGTCGAAGACGGTCCGCGCCTCCGGGTCGCTCTCGACGACCGCGCGGATGTCCACGGCCTCCTTGAAGCGCGGGTGGTTCTTGTCGAAGATCCCGGTCAGCGGGATGTCCTTGCCCATCACGGGCGGCGGCATCGCCTTGGTGAGCTTCTCGCCCATCGAGAACGGGAACCCGAGCACGCGTCCCGAGTCCTTCAGTGCCTGCTTGGCCTTGATGGTGCCGTAGGTGACGATCTGGGCGACGCGCTCCGAGCCGTACTTCTCGGTCACGTACTTGATGACCTCGCCACGGCGGCGGTCGTCGAAGTCGACGTCGAAGTCGGGCATGGAGACGCGGTCCGGGTTGAGGAAGCGCTCGAAGATCAGGCCGTGCTGGAGCGGGTCGAGGTCGGTGATGCGCATGGCGTAGGCGGCCATCGATCCGGCGCCCGAGCCGCGGCCGGGACCGACGCGGATCCCGTTGCGCTTCGACCAGTTGATGAAGTCGGCGACGACGAGGAAGTATCCGGGGAATCCCATCTGCGAGATGACGCCGATCTCGTAGTCGGCCTGCTTGCGAACCTCGGGCGTGACGCCGTTCGGGTAGCGCTCGGTCAGCCCCTTCTCGACCTCCTTCACGAACCAGGTCTGCTCGGTCTCCTCGGCGGGGACCGGGAACCGGGGCATGAAGTTCGCGGAGGTGTCGAACTGCACGTCGCAGCGTTCGGCGATGGCGAGGGTGTTGTCGCACGCCTCGGGGTAGTCGCGGAAGAGCTGTCGCATCTGGTCGGCCGACTTGAGGTAGAACTCGTCGGCGTCGAACTTGAACCGGTTGGGGTCGTCGAGCGTCGAACCGGACTGCACGCAGAGCAGCGCGGCGTGGCTCTTGGCGTCCTCGGCGTGCGTGTAGTGCAGGTCGTTGGTGGCCACCATCGGGATCCCGAGGTCTTTGGCCAGGCGGATCAGATCGCTCATGATGCGGCGCTCGATCCCGAGTCCGTGGTCCATGATCTCGGCGTAGAAGTTCTCTTTGCCGAAGATGTCGCGGAACTCGGCGGCCGCCTTGACAGCCTCGTCGTACTGGCCGAGCCGGAGCCGGGTCTGGACCTCGCCCGATGGGCAGCCCGTCGTGGCGATGATGCCCTTGCCGTACTGGCTGAGGAGCTCGCGGTCCATGCGGGGCTTGAAGTAGTAGCCCTCCATCGACGCCTTCGACGACATCCGGAACAGGTTGTGCATGCCCTCGGTGGTCGCGGCGAGCATGGTCATGTGCGTGTAGGCGCCGGAGCCCGAGACGTCGTCCCCGCCCCCGTCGCCCCAGCGGATCCGCGTCTTGTCCGTGCGGTGCGTCCGCGGGGTCAGGTACGCCTCGGTGCCGATGATCGGCTTGATGCCGGCGTCCGTCGCGGTGCGCCAGAAATCGAACGCGCCGAACATGTTGCCGTGGTCGGTGACGGCGACGGCGGGCATCTGCTGCTCGACGGCCGCATCGATGAGCGGCTTGACGCGTGCCGCCCCGTCGAGCATCGAGTACTCGCTGTGGACGTGGAGGTGGACGAAGGAATCGCTCATGTCGGAGACAAGCCTACGTCGTGCCACGGACCTCCGGAGGGATGCGCGCGGGGAACGGAGGAGATGCCGGGCGACACGCCGGAGGCCGGCCGGAAACGGAGGTGATCCGTGGGGATTGGCACCGGATCTCCTCCGTTGCGGCGGCGTGCCTAGGAGGCGCGGAGGACGTCGAGCGCGTGCTGGAGGTCGGCCGGGTAGCCGGTCGTGAAGGTGACCCATTCCCGCGTGGCCGGGTGCTCGAACGCGAGCTGGACGGCGTGCAGCCACTGCCGGGTGAGCCCCAGCCGGGCCGAGAGCGTCGGGTCTGCGCCGTACATGGCGTCGCCGACGCAGGGGTGCCGCTGGGCGGCCATGTGCACGCGGATCTGGTGGGTGCGGCCGGTCTCCAGGTGGATCTCCAGCAGGCTCGCCGCAGGGAACGCCTCGATCGTCTCGTAGTGGGTCACGGACGGCTTGCCGTCGGAGACGACGGCGAACTTCCAATCGGACCGCGGATGGCGGCCGATGGGCGCGTCGATCGTGCCCGCGAGCGGATCGGGGTGCCCTTGGACGACGGCGTGGTAGATCTTCTCCACGGTGCGGTCGTGGAAGGCGCGCTTCAGCGCCGTGTACGCCCGCTCGGACTTCGCCACGACCATCAGGCCGCTCGTCCCCGCGTCGAGGCGATGGACGATGCCGGCGCGCTCCGCGGCTCCCGAGGTCGAGATGCGGAATCCCGCCGCGGCGAGGGCGCCGAGGACGGTGGGACCCTCCCAGCCGACGGAGGGGTGCGCCGCCACCCCGACCGGCTTGTCGATCACGACGATGTCGTCGTCGTCGTACACGATCGTCAGATCGGGCACCGCGATCGGGACGATGGTGACCTCTTCGCGCGGCTTCCAGGAGACCTCGAGCCACGAACCGGCGGTGAGCCGATCGGATTTGTCGACGTCACGCCCGTCGACCGTGACACCGCCCGCCTCGGCGATCTCGGCGGCGAAGCTGCGGGAGAAGCCGAGGAGCTTGGCGAGCCCCGCGTCCACCCGTGCCCCGTCGAGCCCGTCGGGGATGGGGAAGCTGCGCGACTCCATCTACGGCTGCGGCTTCTCGGGGTGGTCCACGTCGGCCGGGGCCGGCGCACTGCCGTCGAGCTGCGCGGCGCCCTCGTCCCGCGCGGCGCCCTCGCGCTGCGCGGCGCCCTCGCGCTGCGCGGCATCGGCGGTCTCGACGCCTTCGGTGCCCTCGTCGTCGTCCTCGCCGGTCCGGCGGCCGTCGAGACCGACGCCCCGGATGGTGAGGATGAGGAAGAGCGCCATGCTCGAGACGATCGCGACGTCGGCCAGGTTGAAGATGGCCGGCAGCAGCGGGATCTGCAGGAAGTCGACGACATGGCCGACACCGAAACCGGGCTCGCGGAAGAGCCGGTCGGTCAGGTTGCCGAGCAGTCCGCCCAGCAGCAGGCCGAAGAGGATGGCCCAGGCCGTCGACTTGATCCGCGGCGCGTACCAGACGACGAAGCCGAGAACACCGACGCCGACGATCGAGAAGATCCAGGTGGATCCGCTCCCGATCGAGAAGGCGGCGCCGGCGTTCTTGACGAAGTTGAACTGCAGCAGCTGGCCGAGCACCTCGACCCGCTGCCCCTCATAGAGGTTGGCGACGACCAGGACCTTGGCGATCTGATCGACCAGGTACACGCAGAGCGCGACGATGGCCAGGATCACCAAGGCCCGGACGCTGACCGAGCGCCGGGAGGTACTAGCCTCCAAAGCCGGGGAAGACCGGGGGCTGGTGCCCCTGGTCCGAGGAGCCGGAGGCGTCCGCCGAGACGGGCGCCGGAACGCCGGCGGTCACCGGCGCGGCGGAACGGTTCTGGCCGAAGCCGGCACCGCCCGCGGCAGGCTGGGCGTCGAGGTCGCGGAGCTGGCCCTCGATGTAGCCCTTGAGACCCTGACGGTAGTCGCGCTCGAACGTGCGGAGCTCGTCGATGCGGCGCTCGAGCTGGGTGCGCTCCTGGTCGAGGGCGCTGATCTGCGCACGCTGCTTCGACTCGGCCTCGGCGACGATGCGGGCGGCGGTGGCGTGACCCTCGGCGATGAGCGAGTCGCGCTTCTCGACGCCCTCGCGCACGTGCTCCTCGTGGAGGCGACGGGCGAGCTGCAGGAGGTTGTTGGTCGCGTTCGGGTCGTTCGCGCTGTCGGCGGCGAACGCCGGAGCGGCGGCCGCAGCGGCGACGGGAGCCGCGGCGGCGGCAGCAGCGGTCTGCTGCGCGGTCGCCAGACGCTGCTTGAGGTCCTCGTTCTCCTGCTGGAGGCGGACCAGCTCGCCGTTGTCGGCGGCCGGAGCGGCGGCGACGGGCGCGGCCGGGGCGGCGGACGAGCCGGAGCTGCGCTGCAGCTCGGCGATGCGCGAGTCGGCGGCGACGAGGCGCTGCTTGAGCTCCTCGTTCTCCTGGCCCAGGCGACGGAGCTCCACGACCACCTCGTCGAGGAAGTCGTCGACCTCGTCCTGGTCGTAGCCCTCGCGGAACTTCGTCGGTTGGAACCGCTTGTTGACTACATCTTCCGGAGTCAGCGCCATGGCAAGCCACCTTAGATCTTGAAAGAGACGAACAGATAATGCGTTCAGCCAACGCTAGCAAAGCAGGCACGGTGTGCGCACTTCGCAGCGCTCGCTCACGTCGGCTCGACCACCCTACAACGGCGGCGACGACGCATCAGGGAGCGACGCTCAGCTGAATCCCAGCGTCACGTACAAGCCGATGATGACGACGAGCATCGTCAGGCTCCACCCGAAGTCGAGGGCGACGGGCCCCATCGACAGCGGGGGGATGATCCGGCGGAAGAACTTGATGGGCGGGTCGGTGACCGCGTAGGTGGCCTCTGCCAGCAGCAGGCCGAATCCCTTCGGTCGCCACTGCCGGGCGAAGGTCCGCACCAGGTCGAGCACGAAGCGCGCCCACATGATGAAGAAGTAGATCAGGAGGAGGTAGTACGCGATGGTCGCGACTATCGAGACGACAAGCACACCCCCAGTATGACGGAGAGCGCACGCCCTCTCTGACGAGGGGGCGTGCGCTCACGTCGTGTCGGCGGCCGCGTGGACCGCCGGCTCAGTTCTGGGCGAAGAAGGAGGCGTCGACCTCGGCGTCCGCGCCACCGTGCTCGCCGGAGACGACCACGTGCGACGGCGAGAGCAGGAAGACCTTCGGCGTCACGCGCTCGATCTTGCCGTAGAGGCCCTGGGAGAGGCCGCTGGCGAAGTCGATGAGACGTCGGGCGTCCCCCTCGCTCATCTGCGAGAGGTTGATGATGACCGGGATGCCCTCCCGGAACGACTCGGCGATCGCCTGGGCGTCGCGGTACTGGCGGGGGTGGACCGTGAGGATCTCGTTCATTTCCTGTACCGAAGCATTCCGTGCGGTGGACGATTTGCGCAGCGGGGTGACCGGAGCGCGGCCGGCCACGGGGGCGACCGGTGCGGGGTGCGGAACGGGCTGGACCGGCACGGGGGCAGGGGCCTCGCGGCGCGGCTGGTGCTGCGCCTGCTCGGGCTGCTCGTCGAACTCCAGCTCCTCGTCGGCGAGGCCGAGGTAGACCATCGTCTTCTTCAGCGGGTTGGCCATGCGCTTCCTCCGTGTAGAACTGTGCGCCGACGCCTCGCACGCACGTATTGCGAACCTTCTTCTCCTTCGAGATTAACCAAGGCTCGGCCGATTCCCGGTAATGGCGGTCCCGATCCGTAGGTGTGTCGCGCCGGCCGCGACGGCCTCGCGGTAGTCCTGGGACATCCCCGCCGAGATCGCGGTGGCCTGCGGCGCGATCGCGCGGACCCGATCGCTGGAGGCGCGCACGCGCTCGAACGCGCGGGCGGGCTCCTCGTCGAGCGGCGCGACGGCCATCACGCCGAGCAGTCGCAGGCCGGGCGTCGCGAGCACGTGCTCGACCAGCGCCTCGAGATCGCGGTCGGCGACACCGCCCCGACCCGGATCGTCCGTGAGGTTCAGCTGGACGAACGCGTCGATGTCGGATTCCTCGGAGCGCAGCGCGTCCACGAGGGAGAGCCGATCGATCGAGTGGATGACCGACGCGTAGCGCCGCACCTGTCGCGCCTTCTTGCTCTGGAGCTGACCGACGAAATGCCAGGCGAGGTCCAGGTCGGACAGCTCCGCCGCCTTCTCCTGCGCCTCCTGATGCCGGTTCTCCCCCACGTCGCGGACCCCGAGCGACGCGAGCTCCCGCACGAGGGATGCAGGGTGGAATTTCGTGACCACGATGGTGGTCAGCTCGTCCGTCGAGCGCCCCGCAGCGCGGGCGGCATCGTCGATGCCGGCCCGGACGGCCGCGAGGCGCTCGGCGAGCGGGCTACTTGAGGAAGTCGGGGATGTCGAGGTCGTCATTCTCGTCGTCGAACGCCGGGTCTTTGGGGGCGGTCTCGGCCACCGGGGTCTCGCCGGTCCAGGTCTCGGCGACGGGCGCCTCGACCTCGCCGGCCTCGGTCACGGCGGAGGACGCCGCGGCGTCCTCCGAGCCGGCCTCGACGAACGTCGCGCGACGGCTGTCGACGACCGGCTTGGAGCCGGGCTCGCCGCCGTCGAATCCGGCCGCGATGACCGTGACGCGCACCTCGTCGCCGAGGGTGTCGTCGATGACCGCGCCGAAGATGATGTTCGCCTCGGGGTGGACGGCCTCCTGCACCAGGCGGGCCGCGTCGTTGATCTCGAAGATGCCGAGGTTGGAACCACCCTGGATCGAGAGCAGGACGCCGTGCGCACCGTCGATGCTCGCTTCGAGCAGCGGGGATGCCACGGCCAGCTCGGCGGCCTTGATCGCGCGGTCGGCGCCCCGGGAGGAGCCGATCCCCATGAGGGCGCTGCCCGCACCCTGCATGACGGACTTGACGTCGGCGAAGTCGAGGTTGATGAGGCCGGGCGTGGTGATGAGGTCGGTGATGCCCTGCACACCCGCGAGGAGCACCTGGTCGGCGGTGGAGAACGCCTCCAGCATGCTGATGCCGCGGTCGCTGATCTCCAGCAGGCGGTCGTTCGGGACGACGATGAGGGTGTCGACCTCTTCCTTCAGCCGCTGCACGCCGGCTTCGGCCTGCTGCTGACGGCGCTTGCCCTCGAAGGAGAACGGCTTGGTGACGACACCGATGGTGAGGGCGCCGATCGACTTGGCGATGCGCGCGACGACCGGGGCTCCGCCCGTGCCCGTCCCGCCGCCTTCGCCCGCGGTGACGAAGACCATGTCGGCGCCCGCGAGCGCCTCCTCGATCTCCTCCGCGTGGTCCTCCGCTGCACGGCGGCCCACCTCGGGGTCGGCGCCGGCTCCGAGACCGCGGGTGATCTCACGACCGACATCGAGCTTGACGTCCGCGTCGCTCATGAGCAGCGCCTGGGCGTCCGTGTTGATGGCGATGAACTCGACGCCGCGGAGGCCGAGCTCGATCATGCGGTTGACGGCGTTGACGCCGCCTCCGCCGATGCCGACGACCTTGATCACGGCGAGGTAGTTCTGGTTTGCTGTCACGTCCGGCCTCCACGGGAACCTTCAACCTCTGGTCGAGGTTTAAAGTTATGCTGAGTATGCAATTCTCTTTTTCGACGTTAGGTGCGCACGGCCCGAGGCGGGGGAACCCGCCAGGCGTGTCGGGAAAGTGCGCCGGGAAGACGTCGTCGACATGGCGTCACCCGGTCGTCACGCTGTGCGGTGACGACACGTCGTAGTGGCTCGCTCCGCCGGCGCCCACGAGCAGCGCGGCCAGGTCGGCCGCCTTCAGTTCGGAGTCCTCGGCGCTGCCCCAGACCACCGTCGCACCGCTGCCGCGCAGCGTGAACGAGACATCGTCCTTGGTGGTCGCGGTGATCGTGTCCACCTGCGCGAGGGTCGCCGCGGGGAGTGCACTGAGGACGCTGGCGACAGCGGCGAAGGCCGACCCGGCGTCCTTCTCCGCCGACCCGCCGGCGGCCGTGATGAGCGGCACGCCGTCCGGACGCGCTTCGCTCGAGGCGATGGGGACCTTGGCCGCATCCACCAGCGTGAACGCCGAGCCCTTCTGCACCGCGCCGATCGGCTGGCGCTCCACCACGCGGACGACGATGGTGTCGGGCGGGTGGCTCTCGACCGTGTAGCTGCGGATCAGCGGGAAGGCCGCGAGGTCGTGCGAGATGCCGGCCTGGTCGAGCAGCGGCAGCGGCTTGCCGAGCTGATCGCCGAGCTTCGCCTCGATGGCCTTCGGATCGAGGCGCGACGCGCCCGTCACCTCGATGTGCCGGAGGGCGAGCACCGGGGAGAACGCGAGCAGCGTGACACCGAGGACCAGGGCGGCGACCACCCCGCCTGCGGCGAGCCATGCCTGACGACGGCGACGCGACCGCTTGGTGAACCGCCGGACCTCACCGCGCTCGACCCGTTTGCGCTCCTTGCGTGCCGCGCGCAGCGCCCGATCGATCTCGCGATTGCTGGGCAGCCGGTCGTAGGGCGACGTCTCGGCCGCGGGGCGCTCCTCCCGCGGCTGCTCGGCCGCGAACGGCTCGCGCTCCCGCCTCGTGGGACTCGGCGTCGGCGCAGGCATCGCCGCGCGCGTCGTCGTCTCGGCCGGCACGACCGGGATCGGCTCCGTGGTCGCAACGGGCTCCCGCGCGGGCCTCCCGGCGTCGCGCGGCGACGGGACCGCCGGAGGCGGCGTCGGCGCGGACGGCCGGTCGTAACCCTGGGGACGCTTCACGGGCGGCTACTCGCGGACGCGGCGGAGCGAGTCGAGCAGCTGCGGCACGATGCGGTAGACGTCGCCGCAGCCGAGCGTGATGACGAAGTCGCCCTCCCGCGCGATCTCGGCGGTGTGGTCGGCGGCGTCCTGCCAGTCGGCGATGAACGCGACGTGCTCGGGATGCGCGAACCGATCGGCGACGAGGGCTCCCGTCACACCCGGCTCCGGGTCCTCCCGGGCTCCGTAGACGTCCAGCACCACGGTCTCGTCCGCGTACTTCTCGAGGGTCTCGGCGAACTCGTTCGCGAACAGCCGGGTGCGGCTGTAGAGGTGCGGCTGGTGCACGGCGATGATGCGCCCCGAACCCACGACGGTGCGCGCGGCCGAGAGGGCGGCGGCGACCTCGGTGGGGTGATGGGCGTAGTCGTCGTAGACGCTCACGCCGCCGACGGTGCCGTGGAGCTCGAAGCGCCGCTCCGTGCCACCGAACCCGGCGATCGCAGCGAGGGACGCGGCCGGGTCGAAACCGAGACCGGTGATCACCGCGAAGGCGCCCGCGGCGTTGATGGCATTGTGACGACCGGGCACCTTCAGCTGAGCCGCATACTCGCCGCCCCGGTAGCTGATCCGGAACGAGACCGGGCCGTCGGTGACGATGGAGTGCACGCGGACATCGGCGTCGTCCGCCTCGCCGAACGTGACGACCGGCTTGTCGGGCGTGGCGGCGAGCAGTCGTGCGGTGACGTGCTTCGCCCCGGCGTCGTCGGAGGACACGACGACCAGTTCGCTCGACTCGCGCGCGAACGTGACGAACGCCTCCTCGAACGCCTCCAGCGATCCGTAGTGGTCGAGGTGGTCGGGGTCGACGTTCGTGATGAGCGCGACAGCCGTGTCGTAGAGCAGGAACGTTCCGTCGGACTCATCCGCCTCCACCACGAACAGGTCGCCGCTGCCGGACTGCGAGCTCTTGCCGAGCGAGGCGATCACTCCCCCGTTGACGAAGCTCGGGTCCTCGCCGAGGCCGAGGAGCCCGGTGATGATCATGCCCGTCGACGTGGTCTTGCCGTGCGCGCCCGCGACCGCGACCAGCCGCTTGCGGTTGATGAGCCAGGCGAGCGCCTGCGACCGGTGGAGCACCGGGAGGCCCTTCGCGAGAGCGAGCTGGTACTCGGGGTTGTCCTGCCACAGGGCGCCGGTCACGACCAGCGTGTCCGCGTCGCCGACGTTCGCGGCGTCGTGCCCGACGGTGATCGTCGCGCCGAGCGCCCGCAGAGCGTCGATGTTCGCGGAGTGGCGGACGTCCGAGCCGGAGACCGTGTAGCCGGCCTCGAGGAACAGCCGGGCGATGCCGCTCATCCCGGACCCGCCGATGCCCACGAAGTGGAGGGCGCCGAGTTCGTCGGGGATGGTCATGGTGAGGTCGGGCTTGATCACGGGCACTGCTTTCGGTTCACGAGGAGGATCTCCATCACGGCTTCCCTCCATCTTCTCACGGGGCTACGCGCGCTCCAGGGAGCGACGGACGAGCGCCGCCATGCGGTCGGATCCGTCGCGGACGCCGGCCGCGGACGCCCGCTCCGACATGCCGGACACGCGGTCGCGATCCGCCAGCAGGGGCAGGAGCTCGGCGTCCACCCAGTCCGGGACGAAGGCCGCGTCATCGACGAGGATCCCGCCGCCGGCGCCGACGACCCCGGCGGCGTTGAAGCGCTGCTCGCCGTTCCCGATCGGGAACGGGACGTAGACGGCGGGGATCCCCAGGGCCGCGAACTCGCACACGGTGGCCGCTCCGGCACGCGCGACGGCGAAGTCGGTCAGCGCGAAGGCGAGATCCATCCGGTCGCAGTAATCCAGCAGCCGGTAGTGCTCGACGCCGGGGTCGGAGAGCTCGCCGCGGCCGCCCTGGATGTGCAGCACCTGCCAGCCCGCCGCCGTCAGTTCGCGCGCGCGGGCGGAGACGGTGGCGTTCAACCGGCGGGCGCCGAGCGAGCCTCCGGTGACGAGCAGGGTGGGGCGCTCGTCCACGAGGCCGAACTCGGCGAGGGCCGCGGACCGCGACGCCGCGCGGTCGAGCTCTTCGATCTCGACGCGCAGCGGCATCCCGACGAACGTCGCGTGCGGCAGCGGCGTCCCCTCGAACGCGACGCCGACCCACGGGGTGTAGCGCGCGCCGAGCCGGTTGGCGAGACCCGGTCGGGCGTTCGCCTCGTGCAGGACGAGCGGGACGACCGCCTTGCGCGCGGCCGAGTACGCCGGTGCGGCGGCGTAGCCTCCGAATCCGACGACGACGTCGATCCCGCGCTCGCGGATCAGGTCGCCGACCGTGCGGATCGCGCGGCGGTACTCGCCGGGGAACCGGAGCGCCGCCGCGTTGGGTCGACGCGGGAAGGGGAGCTTCGGGATGGTCGCCAGCTCGTAGCCGCGAGCGGGCACGAGCCGGGCCTCCAGGCCCTCCTTCGTGCCGAGCACGAGGATCTCGGCGGCGGGGTCGTCGCGGCGCAGGCGGTCGGCGACGGCCAGCAACGGGTTCACGTGGCCGGCGGTCCCTCCGCCGGCCAGCAGGTAGCGCGTCATGCGTTCGTGCCTGCCTTGCGCGCGGCGGACGGGTTCGAGTGGGATTCCTTGCTCGATTCGCGGGCGAACGAGAGGACGATTCCGATGGCGACCATGGAACTGATCATCGCAGTCCCTCCCGCAGAGATCAGTGGGAGCGGCACCCCGAGCACGGGTATGACGCCGAGCACCACCGCGATGTTGACGAAGGCCTGGCCGATGAGCCACACCATGATCGCGGCGGTCGTGACCCGCGCGAACGGGTCGGTCGACGCGTGGATGATGCGCAGGAACACGATTGCCAGCAGCACAAAGAGCAGCAGCACGACGACCGCGCCGATGAGACCGAGCTCCTCGCCGATGATGGCGAAGATGAAGTCCGTGTCCGCCGCGGGCAGCCACGACCACTTCGAGTGCGAGTTGCCGAGGCCGACCCCGAAAACGCCCCCTGACGCCAGCGCGTAGAAGCCGTTCTTGATCTGCCAGTCGACATCGGGGTTGGCGGCGCTCGTGCCACCGAAGTACGCCGCGATGCGCCCGACCCGGCTGGCGCTGGAGAGCGCGACGGCGACCGCGACGGCGGCCATCCCGACCGTGCCGATCACGAGGTAGCGCATCCGCACTCCCGCGTAGAAGAGCGCGCCGAGCACGAGTGCGGCCAAGATCACCGTCGTGCCGAGGTCGCCTCCCAGGAGCACCAGAGCGATGGCGCCGCCCGCGACGGGGACGACCGGCACCGCGACGTGCTTCCACTGGTCGAGGACGTCCTTCTTGCGAGCGAGGACGACGCCGAGCCAGACGACGAGGGCGACCTTGATCGCCTCCGACGGCTGCAGGGTGAACGAGCCGACCCGCAGCCAGTTGCGGTTGCCGCCGATCTCGACCCCGAGCGGGGTGAGCAGCACGAGCACCTGGAGGAAGCAGGCGCCCGCGAGCAGGAACCAGATCGTCCGCTTCCAGAACCGGCTGGGCAGCCGGGAGACCAGGAACATCAGCGGGAGGCCGATCAGGGCGAACGCACCCTGCGACCAGAACCGCGAGAAGAAGTTGTCGTTGTCGCTGTGGGACTCGACGGCGGACGACGAGAGCACCATCACCAGCCCGAAGATCACCATGAACAGCGTGACGCCGAGCAGCATGAAGTAATTGGCCGACTCGGCGGTGACGTTCTTGCCGAGCGAGATGCGCGCGGTCAGTCCGCTCAGCCGCGAGGCGGTCTCCGCAGAGGATGCGCCCCGGGAGGCGGTGGAGGGCCGATCAGTCCTGCTCTGGACGCGAGGCGGAGAAGTCATCCGCCTCACCTCCCAAGTACTCGTTGACGGCCGCCTGGAAGAGGCGTCCCCGCTCCGCATAGTCGACGAACTGATCCATCGACGCCGCAGCCGGCGCCAGCAGGACGGTGTCGCCCTCACGGGCGATCCCGCCGGCCGAACGGACAGCCGACGGCATGACCCCTTCAGTCTCGTCGGCGTCGACCTCGACCACCGGAAGCGCCGGCGCGTGTCGCCGGAATGCCTCCCGCAGCGACGTGCGGTCGGCTCCGATCAGCACGGCGCCGCGCAGACGGCCGACGTGCGTCCGCACGAGCTCGTCGATGTCGACGCCCTTCAACAGGCCGCCCACCACCCAGACGACCGAGGGATAGGCGCGCAGCGACGCGTCCGCGGCGTGCGGGTTCGTGGCCTTGGAGTCGTCGACCCAGCTCACGCCCGCCTCCACCCGCACCAGCTCGATGCGGTGCGCGTCGAGCCGGAACGCGGTCAGCACGTCGCGGATGGTCTGCGGCTCGACGCCGTACGACCGGGCGAGCGCGCTGGCGGCCAGGATGTTCGCGACGACGTGCGGGGCGGAGAGTCCCGCCTCCCGCAGCTCGTCGAGCGTGGTGAGCTCGAGTGCGGTCGTCATCCGGTCCTCGAGGAACGCCCGGTCGCAGAGGATGCCGTCCACGACGCCGAAGTCGCTCGGACCGGGCACGTCGAGCCCGAAGCCGATGGCCCGCGCTCCGTCGACGACCTCGGCGCCCTCGACCATCCGCAGCGTGTTCGCGTCCGCACGGTTGTAGACGCAGGCGACCTGGGTGTTGTCGTAGACCTTCGCCTTCGCGGCGATGTAGGCCTCGAGCGAGCCGTGCCAGTCGAGATGGTCGTCGGCGATGTTGAGGCACGCGGACGAGTACGGGTAAAGCTCTCCGCCCGCGTTCCGGTTGATCCAGTGCAGCTGGTAGCTCGAGAGCTCCACGACGAGGACGTCGAAGCCCTCGGGGTCGCGGATCGCGTCGAGCACCGGCACTCCGATGTTGCCGCAGGGGGCGACCCGGCTCCCGCCGGCCAGGAGCATGGTGGCGGTCAGCTGCACGGTGGTGGTCTTGCCGTTCGTGCCGGTGACGCAGATCCAGTCGGCGGGGGTGTTGCCGCTGCCGGGACCGGCGACCTTGTCGCGCAGGCGCCAGGCGAGCTCGATGTCGCCCCAGACCGCGGTCTCCCGCTCCTCGGCCCAGAGGAGCAGAGGGTGGTCCCAATGGAACCCGGGCGAGACCACGACGAGTTCGGGATCGAACTCGGTCAGGCGCGCGGGAGGCGTCGACAGGTCGGGCTCCTCCAGCAGTTCGGCCCCGATGACCTCCAGCAGCATCGCGCGCTCGGAGTCGGCCGTCGAGGTCACGACGATGACCTCCGCGCCGAGCTCGGCGAGGGTGTCCGCCACGGAGAAGCCCGTCACGCCGAGACCGTAGACCGCGACGCGCAGGCCGCTCCAGTCCGCGTGCCAGCTGGTCAGGGCTGCGAGACGCTCGCCCGCACTCACGTGGCCAGCCATTCGAGATAGAACGAGCCGACGCCGGCCGCGACGAGGAGGCCGCCGATGATCCAGAACCGCACGACGACCGTCACCTCCGCCCAGCCTTTGAGCTCGAAGTGGTGATGGATGGGGCTCATCAGGAAGATCCGTCTGCCGTGCGTGAGCTTGAAGTACACCCGTTGGACGATCACCGAGCCCGCCTCGATCACGAACAGTCCGCCGATGAGGACGAGCAGCAGCTCCGTGTGGCTGAGGATCGCGAGCGCGGCCACTGCGCCGCCGAGGGCGAGCGAGCCGGTGTCGCCGAGGAAGATCTGCGCGGGCGAGGTGTTCCACCAGAGGAAGCCGACGACGGCGCCCACGATCGCCGTCGCGACGATGGCGAGGTCGAACGGGTCCCGCACCTCGTAGCACTTGGCGACGTTCTCCGGGTTGAGGCTGGAGTTGGTGCACGACTGGATCGACTGCCAGAACCCGATGATGATGTAGGCGCCGATGGCGAGGATCGACGCGCCGGAGGCGAGGCCGTCCAGACCGTCGGTGACGTTCACGCCGTTCGAGGTCGCGGCGACGATGAAGTTGATCCAGATCAGGTAGAGGCCGTACCCGACGACGACGCCGATGGCGCCGAACTGGGTCAGGTGCCCGAAGTCGATCGGCAGGTCGCGGATGAACGAGACGTTCATCGACGCCGGGGTGTCGCCGTTGCCGTTGGGGAACGAGATCGCGAGGAAGGCCCAGACCGTCGCGACGATGACCTGGCCGGCGACCTTCGCCCATCCCGTCAGCCCGAGACTGCGCTCGCGCCGCGTCTTGAGGAAGTCGTCGACGAACCCGACGACGCCGAGGCCCACCATGAGGAACAGCACGAGCAGGGCCGAGACGCTGGTCTCGTCTCCGGTCAGCAGAAGAGCGGTGAAGTAGCCGAACAGCGTCCCGAGGATGACGATGATGCCGCCCATGGTGGCGGTGCCGCGCTTCGCGTGGTGGCTCTGCGGGCCGTCGTCGCGGATGAACTGCCCCCACTGCAGGCGGCGGAACAGCCGGATGAAGAGCGGCGTCAGGAAGAGCGAGAACGCCATGGACAGCGCACCGGAGGTCAGCAGGGCTCTCACGAGAACAATTCTCCCAGTCGGTCGCCGAGGAAGCGCAGTCCCGCGGAATTGGAGGACTTCACGAGCACGGTGTCGCCCTCGCGGAGCGCGCCCGCCAGGTGCTCGTACGCGGCGTCCTGGGTGTCGAAGTAGAGGGATTCGCCGTCCCACGAGCCCTCGTTGATGGCGGTGATGTGCATGCGCCGGGCGGAGGGCCCGACGACGACGAGCTGGCCGATGCCGAGGCGGACGGCGAGCAGTCCGATGCGGTCGTGCTCCTCCCCCGAGAACTCGCCCAGCTCGCTCATCTCGCCCAGGACCGCGACGGTCCGGGCCCCGGGCTCGGAGATCTGCGCGAGCGTCTTGAGCGCGGCCGACATCGAGTCGGGGCTGGCGTTGTACGCGTCGTTGATCACCGTGACGCCGCGGGCGCCGCCGAGGACCTCCATGCGCCAGCGCTCGGCGCGCTGGACCGTCTGCAGGGCGGCGACGATCGCATCGACGTCCACGCCGAGCGTGTGCGCCGCGGCCGCTGCCGCGAGCGCGTTCATGACGTGGTGCTCGCCGAGCACGCGGAAACGCACCTCGCGCGCGGCGCCGTCCGGCAGATGCAGGGTGAAGGAGGTCCCGCGGGCGCTGGAGACGATGTCCGTGGCACGGACGTCGGCGCGGTCGTCGAGCCCGAACCAGAGCACTCGGGCCGCGGTCTTGTCGGCCATGGAGGCCACGCGCGGGTCGTCGAGGTTGAGGATCGCGACATCGGAGTCGAGCAGGTCGCTGACCATCTCGGTCTTCGCGGCGAGGGTCTGCTCGATGCCGCCGAACTCGCCCGCATGGGCGAGGCCGACCTTGAGCACGATGCCGATGTCGGGCCGGGCCATGCGCACGAGGCGTGCGATCTCGCCGATGCCGCTCGCGCCCATCTCCGCGACGAGGAACTGCGTCTCCTCCGTCACCTCGAGCATCGTCACCGGGGCGCCGACCTCGTTGTTGAACGAGGCGCGCGGCGCGATGGTCGGGCCGACCTGCTCCAGGATCTCCCGGAGCAGGTTCTTGGTCGTCGTCTTGCCGTTGGAGCCGGTGACCCCGACGATCTTCAGCCGGCCGAGGGCGCGCACGCGGGCGATCACCTCGGTGGCGAGGTCGCCGAGGGCGACCACGGTGTCCTCCACGAGCAGCTGGGGCACGGGCAGGTCGAGCGCGTGGTCGACCACGAGAAGAGCCGCCCCGGCCTCGACGGCCTGCGGGGCGAAGAGGTGTCCGTCGGTGAACTCGCCCGGCTTGGCGAAGAACAGCGTGCCGGGCACGACCTCCCGCGAATCGGTGGTCGACAGCCCGGAGACGATCGTCTCGGGCGTCGCGGGAACGCCGTCGAGCAGGGCGCCGTCGAGCAGGAGGGTTCCCCGGGTCGCCGCGGCGACCTCGGCGAGGGTGAGGTCGATCATCAGAGCCACCCGGCCTCTCGCAGGGCGAGACGGGCGTCGTCGCGGGCGGAGTAGGGCAGCCGTTGGCCGGCGACCTCCTGGTAGTCCTCGTGACCCGGCCCGGCGTACAGGACCACGTCGCCCTCGCCGGCGAGGGACAGCGCCTTGCGGAAGGCGGCGCGCGGATCCGGCACCTCGTAGAGCTCGCCGTCGGGGACGGCGGCGCGGGCTCCCGCGAGGAGGGCCTCGCGGATCGCGGCCGGGTCCTCCCAGCGCGGGTGGAAGTCGGTGATGACGACGGCGTCCGCGCCGCGGGCGGCGATCGCGCCCATATCGGCACGCTTGGTCGTATCGCGGTCGCCGTCGGCCCCGAAGACCATCACGACACGGCCTTCCGTGACGCGGCGGAGCGCCGTGAGGGTCGAGAGGAACGCATCGGGCGTGTGTCCGTAGTCGATGAAGACGACCGGCCCGCGCTCGGCGGAGAGCCGCTCCGTGCGACCGGGGACGTAGGCGTCGATCCCGCCGTCGCGATCGAGCGCGGCGCCGATCGCGTCGAGGTCGTAGCCGGACTCGACGAGCATGACGATCGCGAGGGCCGCGTTGGAGGCGTTGTACGCGCCGATGAGCGGGACCGAGGTCTCCAGGCGCCGTCCGTCGGGGCCCTCGAGGGCGAAGGTCGTGTCGGCCAGGGTCTCCGAGAGGATCGTCAGCGTCCAGTCCGCGTCCGTGCCGGGCGAGCTGGAGAGCGTGGTGACCGGGATGCGCGACTGCTGGACGAGCGAGCGCCCCCAGTCGGAGTCGACCGTCACCACGCCGCGGCGCGCGCGGTCAGGCTGGAAGAGCTCGAGCTTCGCCTCGAAGTAGTCGTCCATCGCCGTGTAGTCGTCGAGGTGGTCGTGGCTGAGGTTGGTGAAGCCGACGACGTCGAACTCGATGCCGTCCACGCGGTGGCGGCTCAGTGCCTGTGCCGACACCTCCAGGGCGACCGCACGGACGCCCTCCTCGCGCATCCGGGCGAGGAGCGCGTGCAGCTCGCTGGCCTCCGGGGTGGTGAGCTTGCTCGTGATGGCCTGCTCGCCGATGCGACGCTCGGCGGTGGAGCTGAGGCCGGCGACGACGCCCAGCTGGCCGAGGATCGCGTAGAGCAGGTAGACCACGCTGGTCTTGCCGTTGGTGCCGGTGACGCCGAAGAGCGTCGCCTGGTTCTCGTCCGTGCGATAGATCCAGGCCGAGACGGCCCCCAGGGCCGCACGGGGGTCGGGAGTGACGATCACCGGCAGCCCGGAATCCGCGGCCAGGCCGGCGCCCGCCTCGTCGGTGAGCACCGCCACGGCACCGGCCTCGGCGGCGGCCGCCGCGTAACTCGCGCCGTGCGCGTTACGGCCGGGGACGCCGACGTAGAGGTCGCCGGGCTCGACGGCGGAGCTCGCGAGAGCCGTGCCGGTCACCTCGACGGCGTCGAGATCGCCTCTGCAGTCCAACCCGAATTCCGCGACCAGCTGGGCGAGCGGACGGGCGACGGGATGCTCGGGGCGCAGGGAGGAGGGCGCCGGTCCTGTCACGGGGCTCACTTTCAGTAGTACGGAGGGTAGTCAGCCGGGCTGGTCGTCGACGGCTTCACCCGGTAGGTCTTCAGCACCTGACTCATGATCGTGTGGAACAGCGGAGCGGCGGCTGCCGACGAAGTAATGGTAGTCGGGTATCCGAGGTTGACCGAAACGACGTACTGCGGGTCGTCGACCGGCGCGACGCCCATGACCGAGACGTAGTACGACGGCAGGTAGCCGCCTTTGCCGTCCGGCTGCTGGGCCGTTCCGGTCTTCGCAGCGACCCGGTATCCCGGGATCTGGAGCTGCTTCGCCAGCTCGCCCTTGGTGACGACCGACTCCATCATCCCGAGCGTCGTACTGGCAGCCTCCGGGGAGACGACCTGCGTCGCCTTTGCCGAGGGGACCTGCGTGACCTTGCCGTCGGCGTCTGTGCAGCTCTCGACCAGCGACAGCGGGATGCGCGCACCGCCGTTGGCCAGGGCCTGGTACGCGTCCACCATCTGCAACTGGGTCGCCGAGACGCCCTGGCCGAACATGGTCGCGTACTTCGTCTGGTCGTCCCAACCATCGACCGGATTCAGGATGCCGTCGGACTCCCCCGGGTACGGCAGGCCGGTGCTGTCGCCGATCCCGAACTTCTTCAGGTAGTCATAGCGCGTCTGGTCGCTCAGCGCCCGGCCGAGCTGCGACATGCCTGTGTTCGACGACATCATCAGCACGCCGGTCAGGGTGAGCTGGAGGGGGGCGTGGTAGCCCGAGTCGTGCAGGTCGGCGCCGTTGCCCGACTTCCACTCGTAGGGCGCCAGGACCTGCGAGGTCGGGCTCGCCTTGCCCTGGTCGATCAGCATCGCCGCCGTCAGAGCCTTGAACGTCGAACCGGGCTCGTACGGGTCGGTCAGCGGCAGCAGGTTCCAGTACTTGGGGTCGGTCCCATCGAGGTTGTTGGGATCGGCGGAGGGCCACTGGGCCACGGCCTTGACCTTTCCCGTCTTGGCCTCCACGACCGTCACGAAGCCGAATTGCGATCCGGTGGCCTGCACCTGCTGGGCCAGCGTCTGCGTGGCGAACCATTCGAGATCGCTGTCGATCGTCAGCTTGACCGTGCCGCCGTCCTTCGCCTGCTTCTGGACCACCGTGCTCCCGGGGATGGCGACGCCGTCGGCACCCTGCTGGTAGGTCTCGGTGCCGTTCTGGCCGGCAAGACAGCCGTTCTCGCTCTCCTCGAGCCCGCCGTTCCCGGAGTCGGACATGTAGCCGAGCAGGTTGCCTGCGACGGCGCCGTTCGGGTAGCTGCGGGTCTGCACCTTGCTGAAGGTGAGCCAGGGGTAGGGCAGCGCGTTCAGCTTGTCGAAGGTGCCGACGTCCATCCCGGACTTGATGAGCACGTACTTGGACTTCGGGTCCTTCGCGAGCGCGTCGTCGAAGAGCTTCGCCACCGCGTCCGCACCCTGCCCGGTGATCGCCCCGATCTTGGCGGCGGCCTCGAGCATCTTCTTATGGCCGTCGGTCCCGGCGACGGCATCCGACGGCGACGCCTGCGCGGTGTACTTGTAGATCGTCGTGGCCAGCACGGTGCCGTCGTCGTCCACGACGTTCCCCCGGTTGCCGTAGAGGGTGGTCGACTGCTCCTTCGCGTCGACCGACTGCGCCTGCAGGGCATCGGCCCGCACCACCTGGATGTCGACGAGCTTCGCGCCGAGGATGCCGACGGTGACGGCGACGGCCGCCACGGTCACCGCGGTCCGCCGCCGCAACATCTTCTTGCTGGTCATGCGCGCGTCCGTCCCGTCGTCAGTGCGTCACCGGCGTCGGCAGCGCTCCCTGCAACGGTACGGTCGGCGAGGTGGCCGGAGGGGTAGCGGCACCCGTGCTTGCGGAATTCCCAGCTTGCGTGGTCGCCGGAGTCGCCGGCTGCTGCGCGTTGACGAGGCCCACACCGGCGAGGAGCGAGTTGGGGACCAGGTTGCCCTGACCGCCGGTGACCGTTCCCGCCGCTCCGCTCGCCGCGAGCGGCGCGCCGAGCACAGCGCCGTCGGAGAGGCGCAGGTAGGCGGGGTTGCTGTTGCTGACCATCCCGAGGCTGTTCGCGTTCGCCGCGAGGTTCTGCGGCGAGGACACCCGGGTCAGGTCTTCGGACGCCGCCTGCAGCGAGCGCTGGAGGCTGGTCTGCTCGGTCTGCAGGCTGTTCAGCGTGTACGCGCCCTGCGAGATCGCGATGCTCAGAAGGAGTTGGGCGACGACGATGACCAGGAGCGAGCCGACTGCGACCACGGCGTACAGCGCGCGCGGGCGGGCCCGACGCTGGCTGCGGGAGGAGACGACTTCGAGATGTCCGCGCCTCTCCTGCTCGGACGGCGCCGGCAGGATCCCGCCGATCCACCCGTTGGCCGGGCGGCGCCGTGCGGTCGATTCGGCCAGACTCGTGCTCACGAGGCCCTCCTCACCCGTTCCGCCGCGCGCAGACGCACCGGCGTCGCTCGCGGGTTCGCGGCTTTCTCGTCGTCGTTCGCCAGCTCGGCTCCACGGATGAGCAGTTTCAGTTCAGGTCGGTGCTCCGGCAGCTCCACCGGGAGTCCGGCCGGGGCGCTGGAGGTGGATCGCGTCTGGAGCTCGCGCTTGACGATGCGGTCCTCCAGCGACTGGTACGCCTCCACCACGATGCGGCCTCCGACGCGCAAGGCGTCGATGGCCGCCGGGATCGCGTGCTGCAGCACCGACAGCTCCTGATTGACCTCGATGCGCAGTGCCTGGAACACCCGCTTGGCCGGATGCCCCTGCCGTTGCACCGCCACCGGCGTCGCCTTGGTGATCACGTCGACGAGCTGCCCGGAGCGCACGAGGGGCTCCTGCTCGCGCGCCGCGACGATCTTCTGCGCGTAGCGCGCGGCGAGCTTCTCCTCGCCGTACTCGCGGAAGATGCGCCGCAGGTCCGCTTCGGAGTACTCGCGGAGGATGACCTCGGCGGTGAGCTCGCTGGTCCCGTCCATCCGCATGTCGAGCGGGGCGTCCTTGGAGTAGGAGAACCCGCGCTCGACCCGGTCCAGTTGAAGGGAGGAGACGCCCAGGTCGAAGAGGATGCCGTCGGCCTCGGCGATCCCGAGGCCGTCGAGGGCCTCCCGGATGCCGTCGTAGACCGTGTGCACGAGGTGGACGCGGTCGCCGAAGCGGGCGAGCCGCTCCCCCGCGATCGCGAGGGCCTCGGGGTCGCGGTCGAGCCCGACCAGGACCGCCTCGGGAAACCGCTCCAGCACACCGGCCGAGTGGCCGCCCATGCCCAGCGTCGCATCGACGAAGATCGCCCCGGGCCGCTCGAGGGCCGGTGCGAGCAGCTCGATGCACCGCTCCAGGAGGACCGGGGTGTGGATGTCGTCGTGATTCGTGGATTCGCTCATCGTGCTGAGGGCCCGTGCCCCTGATTCCGGATCCCCATCCATTCCGACCTGACACCGGGGAAGTGCGTCAGGGCGTATGGCTGGGAGTCCGGCGTCAGGCGCTAGAACAGCCCCGGGATCACCTCCTCGTCGGTCTCTGCGAATGTGGATTCCTGTTCGGCCAGGTAGGTCTCCCAGGCCTGGGCGTCCCAGATCTCCGCCCGGCTTCCGGCGCCGATCACGACCAGGTCGCGATCGAGCCCCGCGTACGAGCGCAGCGTCTGCGGGATGGTCACCCGGTTCTGCTTGTCCGGCACCTCGGCGCTCGCTCCCGAGAGGAAGACGCGCAGATAGTCGCGGGCCTGCTTGCTCGTCACCGGCGCCTGGCGGATCTTCTCGTGCAGCGCCTCGAACTCGCGCTGGCTGAAGACGTAGACGCAGTGCTCCTGGCCTCGGGTCAGGACGAGACCGGACTCGAGCTCATCGCGGAACTTGGCCGGCAGGATGATGCGCCCCTTCTCGTCGAGTTTGGGGGCGTGAGTACCGAGGAACATCGGACGCCTCCCCACTCTTCCGGCCCAAGGTTGTGGTGCTACTCCACTTTACTCCACTTCCATCCACAAAATCACGCACATCGGGAATATTGGCCCGAAAGGGGGTGTTTTGCCCGCGGAAAATCAAGGAATTGCACGGTGGAGGAAAGTGGAGTGAAATGGCCGGACCGGGGAGGAAAAGGGCACGAAAAAAGGGCCGATCATGATGATCGGCCCTGGTATCGCCTCTCAGGCGACGGGGTGGTGCGAAGTGGAGGGGGTCAGCCCTGACCGTCCTGGCGCTTGTCCCAGCGGTCGTTGAGCTTGTCCATGAAGCCGGCCTGGTTGCCGCCGCGAGTCGCCTTGGCGCTGGTCGGCGCAGCAGGGGCGTCCGGATCGATCGCGACCCGCTTGCCCGGAGCGATGGCCAGGAGCACGCCGCCGAACATGACGACGAAGCCCAGGATCCCGACGATGGGCTGCTGGACGAAGACTCCGGTGATCAGAACGCCGACGCCGACGACGGCGATGAGGACGCCGAGCACGATCGACCGGTAGGCGGGACGGACCCGCTTGCCGCCGACCTTCGCGACGAAATCCGCGTCGTTCTGATAGAGGCTGCGCTCCATCTCTTCGAGGAGGCGCTGCTCGTGCTCCGAAAGCGGCATCCGTTTCCCCCTCTTTCTCGTGGGTTCAAGCCTGTGTGGCTGATTGTAGCCGTGCGTCTCTGACTAGGCTAGGCGTGTGTCTGAAAGCATCCGATTCGTCGACCTTATCCAGTCCAGAATCGATGGATTCTTCGATGTCCGTGCATCCATTCTCGTCTCCATCGCGGACGAGCTCTCCCCGATCGCGGCTTTCTCAAGGGATTTTCTCAGCGGCGGCAAACGGTTCCGCGCTCTCTTCTGCTTCTGGGGCTGGCAGGCGGTGCGCACAGCGGGCGAGGAGGCGGACGAGGCGCCCGTCACGACAGGCGGTCCGCTCGACGCGGTGATCTCCGTGGCGAGCGCCCTCGAGCTGTTCCACGCTGCCGCCCTGGTGCACGACGACCTCATCGACAACTCGGACACCCGGCGCGGGGCACCCTCCGCCCACCGGCGGTTCGAGGCACTCCACGACCAGGAGGGCTGGAAGGGCTCCGGCGAGACGTTCGGCCACGGCTCGGCGACCCTGCTGGGCGACCTCCTGCTCATCCTCAGCGACGAGCTGTTCGACGAGGGGCTCACCCAATCGGTCAGCCCTTCGGCCCGTCGGGCCGCCCGCGCCGAGTTCAACCGCATGCGCATCGACGTCACGGCCGGGCAGTACCTCGACATCTTCGAGGAGATCGGCTGGGCCGGCCGCCCGGATGCCGACCAGCTCGCACGCGCAGAGCGCGTGATCGTCTACAAGTCGGCCAAGTACAGCATCGAGTCGCCCCTCCTCATCGGGGCGAGCCTCGCGGGGGCCACGGTCGGCCAGCTCGACGCGCTGCGCGGGTTCGGCCTCCCGCTCGGCATCGCCTACCAGCTGCGCGACGACCTGCTCGGCGTCTTCGGCGACGCCGAGGTGACCGGCAAGCCGAGCGGCGACGATCTGCGGGAGGGCAAGCGCACGGTGCTGATCGCCCTGACGCGCGAGGCGCTCCCGAGCGGCGCACGCGCGACACTCGACGAACTGCTCGGCGACCCGGATCTTACCCCGCAGCAGATCGCGATGCTCCAGTCGACGATCCGCGAATCGGGTGCGGTCGACACCGTGGAGACGATGATCGCGGACAACGTGCGGCGCGCGATCGAGGCCCTGGAGGCGGCCCCGATCGGAGAGCAGGCGAAGGCCAACCTGCGCGACCTCGCCGTCACGGTGACGCGCCGGGCGGCCTGACGGGGCCGACCCGAAGGAGAGGGCCGGCCCGAAGGCGAGGTCAGGCCAGCGCCTGCGCGACGCGGCGCACTTCGGCCTTGCGCCCGCTGCGGAGCGCCTCGATCGGCGAGGTGCCCAGCGACTCCTCCTCGTCGATCATCCAGTCGAGCGCCTCCTCGTCGCCGAACCCGGCGTCGGAGAGCACGACGAGGGTCCCGCGCAGCTCCGCGACGGGTTCGCCGTCGCGGATGAAGAGAGCCGGGACCTTGATCACGCCGTCGATGCGCTTGGCGGCCAGATGGCGGTCCTCGATCAGCCGGCGCACCCGGCTGACGCCGATTCCCAGCTGGTCGACGAGGTCGGGGATGGTGAGCCACTCGGTGGCCTGGACTCGCTCGTTCACGTCACCAAGCGTGCCACGTCCGAGCGGCTGTCGCGCGCACGGTCGATTGTTACGATCAGGTAAACTGCTGTCACACCCGTCACTTTGGTTGACTCCTTCTTCATACTGTGTCAGCGTGAGGGTCGGTGTGTCACTCGAAAGGGGGGTCCCATGACCGTACGAGGCGACGACGCAGCCGTGGAACCGGCCACCGTTCCGGAACGCGGCCGCCACTGGACGCGCACGGCGTTCGGCACCGTCCCGATCGCAGTGGCGAGCTCGATCGCGGTGACCCTGAACCTGATCAGCCCGGCGCAGGCCATGCCTCCGCAGACCGCCGAGCACCCGCGCGAGAAGACCCCCACGACCGGATCCACGCGCATCGCGCCTGCTGCGCCGACCGCGACGACCTCGGAACCCCGCACCTCCACGGCGGGCACGCCCACCAGCTACACCGTGGCCTCCGGAGACACCGTCAGCGGCATCGCCGCACGCTTCGGCGTCTCGACCGCGAGCCTCCTCGCCCTCAACGGTCTCAGCTGGAAGAGCCTCATCTTCCCGGGGCAGGTGCTCGCCCTCGGCGGCGCCGCGGCGTCTGCGCCCGCTCCCGCCGCTCCGGCGCCGGCTCCAGCGGTCACCAAGTACTCGGTCGTCTCCGGCGACACGATCAGCCGCATCGCGAGCCGCTTCGGCGTGTCGACCGCGTCTGTCCTGAGCGCGAACGGACTCAGCAGTTCCAGCCTGATCTTCCCCGGCCAGCAGGTCACCATCCCGGGGATGACGACGGCCGCCTCCGTCACCCCGGTCTCCGCTCCGGCACCGGCACCCGCTCCCGCGCCCGCACCGGCGGCCCCCCGCCCCACCGCGAGCGCCGGGCAGGTGGTGGCGCTCACGGAGGAGATGCGCTCCAACGCCGCCGTGATCGTCCGGGTCGGCCGCCAGGAGGGCGTGAGCGACCAGGGCATCGTCGTCGCGCTGGCCGCGGCCGCCCAGGAATCCGGCCTGCGCAACGTCCAGTACGGCGATCGCGACTCCCTGGGCCTGTTCCAGCAGCGGCCCAGCACCGGCTGGGGTACGCCCGCCCAGGTGCTCGATCCCGAGCGCGCCTCCCGCGCCTTCTACGGCGGGGCCGGCAATCCGAACCCGGGGCGGACCCGCGGCCTCCTCGACATCCCCGGCTGGTCGTCGATGAGCGTCACGCAGGCGGCCCAGGCCGTGCAGATCTCCGCCTTCCCCGACGCGTACGCCAAATGGGAGACCTCCGCGCGGGCCTGGCTCGCACAGCTGGGCTGATCGGGCGTGGCCCGAAGGTCACAGGCGCATCACGGCGCTCGCGCACACCGGTGTTTTGCAGGGTCCACGCATCCGTCGTTCCCTAGACTCGACTCGTGACCACGAGCCAGACCGACCCCTTGATCGGCCGTCTCATCGACGGCCGGTACCAGGTGCGCTCGCGGATCGCCCGAGGGGGCATGGCGACGGTCTACCTCGCCACCGACCTGCGCCTCGAGCGCCGCGTCGCCATCAAGGTCATGCACGGCCATCTCGCCGACGACAGCACCTTCAAGAGCCGCTTCGTGCAGGAGGCCCGCTCGGCCGCGCGGCTCGCGCACCCCAACGTGGTCAACGTGTTCGATCAGGGCCAGGACTCCGACATGGCGTACCTCGTCATGGAGTACCTGCCGGGCATCACCCTGCGCGACCTGCTCAAGGACTACGGCAAGCTGACCCCCGAGCAGACAATCGACATCATGGAGGCCGTGCTCAGCGGCCTCGCCGCCGCCCACAAGGCCGGCATCGTCCATCGCGACCTCAAGCCCGAGAACGTGCTGCTCGCCGACGACGGCCGCATCAAGATCGGCGACTTCGGGCTGGCCCGCGCCGCGAGCGCGAACACGGCGACCGGTCAGGCGCTGCTCGGCACGATCGCCTACCTCTCCCCCGAGCTCGTCACCCGCGGCGTGGCGGACGCCCGGAGCGACATCTACGCGCTGGGCATCATGATGTTCGAGATGCTGACCGGCGAGCAGCCTTTCCAGGGCGAGCAGCCGATGCAGATCGCCTACCAGCACGCGAACGACGCCGTCCCGGCACCGAGCAGCAAGAACCCGTCGGTCCCGGCCGAACTCGACGAGCTGGTGCTGTGGGCGACCGAGAAGGATCCCGACCGCCGCCCCAAAGACGCGCGCGAGATGCTGGACCGGCTGTTCGAGGCCGAGAAGTCCATCCGGGGCGAGTCGGTGCTCCAGTCGACCATGGTGCTCCCGCCGGCCTACAGCGCGGACGAGGGCGACACCCAGATCATCAACCCGGCGATCCGGCAGCAGGTCGCGGCGAACACGCCCAGCTCGGCCGACGAGCTCGCGGCCGCCGCCAAGCGGCGCCGCGGCAAAGGCTGGTGGCTGTTCGCCCTCATCATCCTGCTCGCGGGAGTCGCGGGCGGGACGGGCTGGTACTTCGGTTCCGGTCCGGGTTCGCTCGTGCAGGTCCCGAAGCTCGTGAACGTCGCCCCCGATGCGGCCGCCGCACAGCTCAAGGAACTCGGCTTCCAGACGAAGGAGGCGCCCGAGTACAGCACCACCGTGCAAAAGGGCCTCGTCTCCAGCACCGATCCGGGAGAAGGGTCGTCGGCCGCGCGCGGCAGCCTGGTCACGGTGCGCATCTCACAGGGGCCGGCGCCGATCACCCTCGGCGCCCTCGCCGGAACGACGCTCGACCAGGCGAAGTCCGAGATCCAGGGCAAGAAGGCGCACGTCGGCGACGTCGTCCAGCAGTTCGACGCGAAGGTGCCGGCCGATACGGTGATCTCCGCCTCGGGCGCCCTGGATGGACGCGACCTCTCCCAGGGCGGCGACTACTTCGAGGCGGCGACGGTCAACCTGGTCGTCTCCGTCGGCGCCATCCCGGACGTGGCGGGCAAGTCCGTCGACGACGCCACTGCCACCCTGGCCAAGGTCAACCTGAAGGTCGGCGCCGGGCCGGAGAGCTACAGCGACACGGTCGAGAAGGGCGACGTGATCGCCGCCCACCCGCAGAGCGACGTCGTGAAGCCCGGCGACACGCTCCTCCTCGAGACGTCCAAGGGCCCCGAGCCCGTCCCGGTGCCCGACGTCGTCGGCAAGAGCTGGGATGTGGCCAAGAAGGCCCTGCAGGACGCCGGTTTCCAGCTCAAGTACAGTCCGATCGCCGACGTGGCTCCTGCCGCGTTCGTGGTGTCGAAGATCTCGCCGGCGGCGGGCGAGCAGGCACCCAAGGGCTCCACGATCACGGTGAACTTCGCCGGGTTCTGAGCGCGCGACTCTCCCCCGCTGTGCGCCGCGGCGCATACGCCACGATGCATACGACAGAGCCCCCGTCATCCGAGGATGACAGGGGCTCTTCGTAGCGTGCGCCGGGTCAGGCGTTGCCGAGCTCCTCGGCGACCAGGAACGCCAGCTCCAGCGACTGCATGTGATTCAGGCGGGGGTCGCAGAGCGACTCGTAGCGCGTCGCCAGGGTCTCCTCGTCGATGTGCTCGGAGCCGCCCAGGCACTCCGTGACGTCGTCGCCCGTGAGCTCGACGTGGATGCCGCCGGGGTTCGTCCCCGCCGCGCGGTGTGCCTCGAAGAAGCCCTTGACCTCGTCGACCACGTCGTCGAAACGACGGGTCTTGTAGCCGTTCGGCGTGGTGAGACCGTTGCCGTGCATCGGGTCGGTGACCCACAGCGGCAGCGCGTCGGCGCCCTTGATGGCCTCCAGGAGCGGAGGAAGGGCGTCGCGGATCTTGCCCGCACCCATCCGCGTGATGAAGGTCAGACGGCCGGGCTCGCGCTCGGGGTCGAGCTTGTCGATCAGGCGCAGCATGGTGTCCGGCGTGGTCGTCGGGCCGAGCTTGATGCCGATCGGGTTGCGGACGCGGGAGAGGAAGTCGACGTGCGCGCCATCCAGGTCGCGCGTGCGCTCGCCGATCCAGATGAAGTGCGCCGAGGTGTTGTACGGCGTCCCGGTGCGCGAGTCGATGCGCGTCATCGGCCGCTCATAGTCCATCAGCAGGCCCTCGTGACTGGCGTAGAACTCCACGCGCTTCAGCTCGTCGAAGTCGGCTCCGGCCGCCTCCATGAACTTGATCGCCTTGTCGATGTCGCGAGCGAGACCTTCGTAACGCTGGTTCGCCGGGTTCGCAGCGAAGCCCTTGTTCCAGCTGTGCACCTCGCGCAGGTCGGCGAAGCCACCCTGGGTGAAGGCGCGGATGAGGTTCAGCGTCGACGCAGCCGTGTGGTAACCCTGCACGAGCCGCCGCGGGTCGGCCTGACGGGACTCCGGGGTGAAGTCGTAGCCGTTCACGATGTCCCCGCGGTACGCGGGCAGCGTGACATCGCCGCGGGTCTCGGTGTCGCTCGAGCGCGGCTTGGCGAACTGGCCCGCCATGCGCCCCATCTTGATGACGGGCACGGACGCGCCGTACGTCAGCACGACCGCCATCTGCAGGATGGTCTTCACCCGGTTGCGGATCTGGTCGGCGGTGGCTCCGGCGAAGGTCTCGGCGCAGTCGCCGCCCTGCAGCAGGAACGCCTTCCCCTCGGCCGCGCGCGCCAGACGGGTGCGCAGCTGATCCACCTCGCCCGCGAAGACGAGGGGCGGCAGGGTGGCGATCTCGGCGGACGCGGCGGCGGCGGCCTCCGCGTCGGGCCAGGTCGGCTGCTGCTTGATCTCGAGCGTGCGCCAATAGTCCAGGCCCTCGATCACGGACTCGTCTGGTCGCACGACGGGATCTGTGGTCTGTAGCACTGGTCTTCCGCTCATTCGGGGGCGCGCCGGCACTCGGCCGCGCCGGTGGGATTGGTGGATACCGAGCCTACCGTGCTGCGCCGACGCTGCGTGACCGAGCGGCCGGATGTGACGGATCAGCGGGCGAGGGAGGCCCGCTTCTCCTTCACGGTGCTCGCGTAGACGTCCATGTACTCCTGGGCGCCCAACGCATGCAGGTCGTACATGATCTCGTCCGTGACCGAGCGGAGTATGAAGCGATCGCCCTCCATCCCGTCGAACCGGCTGAAGTCGAGCGGCTCGCCGATGACGATCCCGATGCGGCCGATCTTGGGCAGGCGCTTGCCGATGGGCATGATCTGCGCCGTGTCCACCATCGCGACGGGCACGACCGGCACACCGGCCTCGAGGATCATCCGCGCGACGCCGGTGCGACCGCGGTACAGCTTGCCGTCGGGGCTGCGGGTGCCCTCGGGGTAGATGCCGAGGATCTCACCGCGGGCCAGCACGGCGAGCCCGGTGTTCAGCGACGCCTCCGACGCCTTGCCGCCCGACCGGTCGATGGGCAGCTGCCCGGTCGCCTTCATGAATGTCTTGGTCGCCCAGCCCTTCAGCCCCTTGCGGGTGAAGTAGTCGCTCTTGGCGAGGAACGAGACGTGCCGGTCGACGATGAGCGGGAGGAAGATCGAGTCGATGAACGAGAGATGGTTGCTGGCCAGGATCACGGCGCCTTGCGCGGGGACGTTCTCGATGCCGACGACCCAGGGGCGGAAGATGCCGCGCAGGATCGGTCCGACCACGACGTATTTCATCAGCCAGTAGAACATCGTTCTGCAGCCTAACCCCCCTGACGCCTCAGAGGGAGGCGTGCACGCGGGCGAGGTCGGCGGCGCCGACGACTCCCGCGTCGTTCACGAGCTCGGCGATCTTGAACTCGGGCTCCGGGTGATAGCCGCGTGCGGGGAGGTTCTCGAGGTACGCCAAGCGGATCGGCTCGAGCAGCAGCTCGCCCGCCTGGGCGACCCCACCGCCGAAGACGAAGAGCTGAGGGTCGAGGACGGCCCCGAGGCTGGCGCAGGCCTGGCCGAGCCAGTCCCCGAGCTGCCGGAGCGCTGCGAGCGCGCCGGGGTCTCCGGCCATGATCAGTGCGGAGATGTCCGTTCCGCTCAGCGATCCGGTGCGCGTGCGCACGTCGGCGAGGGCCTGTCCGATCCCCCCGGCATCGGCGAGCTCGTTCGCCATGCGCTGGAGCGCGCGTCCCGATCCGTACTGTTCGATGCAGCCATGGGCTCCGCAGCCGCAGGGCAGACCGCCCGGGACGACGCGCATGTGGCCGATCTCGGCGCCTGCACCGAACCCGCCGCGGAACAGCCGGTCATTGCTGACGATGGCGCCGCCGACGCCGGTTCCGATGGTCAGGATCACCATGTCGCTGACCAGTCGTCCGGCGCCGAACCGGAACTCCGCCCATCCTGCGGCGTTCGCGTCGTTCTCGATGAGCACGGGCAGGTCGATGCGCTTCTCGAGCTTCTCGCGGAAGGGCTCGTGACGCCAGTTGATGTTCGGCGCGTAGTAGACGGTCGACTGCGCGGCGTCGATGAATCCCGCCGCGGCGACTCCCGCTCCGGCGATCTGCTCCGGGCCGTCGGAGAGGCGCTCGATCATCTCGACGACCGCGTTCTCGATCTCCTGCGGGCGGGTGGCGTCGGTCGGGACGCGGTCCTCGCGGACAATCACGCCGAGCTCGTCGACGACGGCCCCCGCGATCTTCGTGCCCCCGATGTCGATCCCGATCGCATGCACAGGCAGAAACCTTCCAGAAGGTGGCGGGTGAGGAGGTGGTGGAGGCCGGGCGCCCAGGGCGACTCCAGCCGCACCATCTAGAGTGTAGTTAACCAGTCCGGCCGAAGCCATTCGGCCCGACCCGCGCCCACCGGTATCGAAGGAGCTGCCGTGATCAGTTTCGAAACACCCGCCGTCGTCCCCGCCGACCCCGACGCCAACTCGACCGATCTGCTCGTCCAGCGCGTCGCCGCGACCCCCGACGCGCCGCTCTTCAGCCTCCCGGACGGTGACGGCTGGCGCGATATCACCGCCTCGGAGTTCCACCGCCAGGTCGTCGCCCTCGCGAAGGGCCTCGTCGCCGCCGGCATCCAGCCCGGCGACAAGATCGGCCTGATGTGCAAGACGCGCTACGAGTGGAGTCTGATCGACTTCGCGACCTGGTTCGCGGGTGCCGTGCTCGTCCCGATCTACGAGACCTCCTCGCCGCTGCAGATCCAGTGGAACATGGCGGACTCCGGCGCCATCGCGGTCATCGTGGAGAACGCGGAGATGTACTCCCGGTTCGACGAGGTCCACGCGGACCTCCCGCTCATCGACGACGTGTGGCAGCTGCACCTCGGCGACCTCGACAAGCTGGCCGCCGCCGGGACCGAGGTCCCCGACGCCGAGATCGAGCGCCGCCGCAATCTGGCCCGCGGCGAGGACATCGCCACCCTGATCTACACCTCCGGCTCGACCGGTCGCCCCAAGGGCTGCGTGCTGACCCACTCCAACTTCGTCGAGCTGTCGCGCAACTCCGCCTCGGCGCTGACCGAGCTCATCGATCAGCCGGGCGGCGCCTCCACCCTGCTCTTCATCACCACCGCCCACGTCTTCGCGCGCTTCATCGCCGTGCTCTGCGTCACCGGCGGTGTGAAGGTGGGCCACCAGGCCGACACCAAGCAGCTGCTCCCGGCGCTCGCGAGCTTCAAGCCGACCTTCCTGCTCGCCGTCCCGCGCGTGTTCGAGAAGGTCTACAACTCGGCCGAGCAGAAGGCGGAGGCCGGCGGCCGGGGCAAGATCTTCCGCGCGGCGGCCGCCGTCGCGGTCGAGCACTCGAAGTCGCTCGAGGCCGGCTCGGTCCCGTTCGGTCTGAAGCTGAAGTTCGCTCTGTACGACCGGCTCGTGTTCAGCAAGCTGCGTGCCGCGATGGGAGGCCGGGTGCGCTACGCCGTCTCCGGCTCGGCGCCGCTCGGCTCGCACCTCGGCCACTTCTTCCACAGCCTGGGCATCAAGATCCTCGAGGGCTACGGCCTGACCGAGACGACCGCACCGGCGACCGTCAACCTCCCCGACAAGTTCAAGATCGGCACCGTCGGCCCCGCGCTCCCCGGCATCGGCGTCCGCCTCGCCGACGACGGCGAGATCCAGGTCAGGGGCATCAACGTCTTCAAGGAGTACTGGAAGAACCCGGAGGCCACCGCCGCCGCCTTCGACGACGGCTGGTTCAAGACCGGCGACCTGGGTTCCTTCGACTCCGACGGCTTCCTGTCGATCACCGGACGTAAGAAGGAGATCATCGTCACCGCGGGCGGCAAGAACGTCTCGCCCGCGGCGCTCGAGGACCCGATCCGGTCGAATCCGCTGGTCGGCCAGGTGGTCGTCGTCGGCGATCAGAAGCCCTTCATCTCGGCCCTCGTCACCCTCGACACCGAGATGCTCTCCACCTGGCTCGCCAACAACGGCGAGGACAAGGACATGACTCTGGCCGAGGCGTCCGTGAACCCGGCCGTCAACGCCGAGATCCAGCGCGCGGTCGATGCCGCCAACGCCGGCGTCTCCCGTGCGGAGAGCGTCCGCAAGTTCGTGGTGCTGGCCACCGAGCTGACCGAGGCGAGCGGCCACCTGACGCCCAAGCTGAGCATCAAGCGCAACGTCATCCTCGCCGACTTCGCCGACGTCATCGACGGCATCTACAGCGACAACCCGAAGACCCAGGGCATCTCCCTCGCCTACTGACCCCACGCATTCGTGCCGAATGTCGACTTACGCTCGCGCTAAGTCGACATTCGGCACGAATCGTTGGAGGCGGGAGACGAACGTTGGGCGGTCCTGGAAGAGGTCGCGCGCGGTCACTCGCACGACCCGCCATCCTTCGGCCTCCAGCAGCTCGCGCCGGTGGATATCGAGGTGCCACTGACGCTGATCGATCCGATGCCCGTCGCCCTCGTACTCGAAGGCCAATCGGAGCCGGGGGACGCTGAGATCGGCGTGCAGGACGAGCCGACCGTGGTCGACCGTCATCGGCGCATTGACCTGCACCTCCCCGAACCCGCAATCCTCGAGGAACAGCCGCAGTAGTGATTCCGGGCGAGAATCCGCGCCGAACCGGATCCTCTGCAACGCCCAGGCTCGCGACCGCGAGCCCTTGGACCGATGCAGCTCGTCTGCGAGGGCCGCGAGATCATCCAGCGTGACGACAGGTGCCCTCGTGCGTGCTCCGACGAGGAAGTCTCCGGCAGCGACCAGGTCCTCGCGATCAAGCATCCCCGAGAGCTGGCACCATACGTGCGCAGGAGCCGCGACGGGCAGTCCGTCCACGAGAGTCCCCTCCACACTCCCCAGGCTGTGACCGATGACGCCACGCCTTCGCGGGGGCGTGCGCGGAAAGGCGACGGCAACGCGGACCGGATTCTGCGAAACACCGGGCGGGAGGGGAATGCCGAGCAGCGCAGCAGCGGTCTGATGGCTGAAGTAGGCACCATCGGGCATGACATGGAGGTAGGCGCGACAGAGCGCCACCACCTCATCGGAGGGCGCGAAGGCGTGGACACCGTGGAACGGGTGGGAGATGTCCCGTGCACGCAACCGCGATGCGCTCACCCCGGCGAGGCGGGCATCCAGCGAAGTGAACGACGTTCCGCCCAGAGCGGAGGGCAGAGGTTCCGGCGTTCGCATGCCTTCATCGTGCCCGCGCCGGCGCACCCTCTCGCACGCCCCGCGCTTTCCGTGGAGAACCCCCCTACGCCCCGCAGCCTGTGGAGAGACATTCGTCACGAATGAGGGGAATGGCGCGCTCAAAAGCGACATTCGGCACGAATGTCAGGGGGTGTCGCGCCAGGAGTGGGACGGGGCGTAGCCGAGGAGGCGGCGGGCCTTCGCAATGGAGAGCAGGGAGTCGTGCTCGCCCAGGTCGCCCTTCAGCGGCACGTCGGGGAACACCTCGGCGACGAGCTCGGCGTTCGGCCGGCTCATGACGCTGTCGGCGGCGGCGATGATGAACCGGTCGAAGCCGGTCGTCTCCCAGTCGAGGGCCCGCTTGATCGCCTGGGCGCCGTCGCGCGCGTCGATGTAGCTCCAGAGGTTCCACTTGCGCTTCAGCGCATCGTCGTCGAATCCGGGGAACTCGGCGTAGTCGGCCGGCTCCATGACGTTCGAGAACCGGAGGGCGACGATCTTGAGCGTGGGATCCCAGCGCACGAGCTCGATCGCCATCTGCTCCTCCAGGTGCTTCACCAGGGAGTAGGTCGACTCGGGGCGCGCGGGGTAGTCCTCGTCCACCGGGATGTAGGGCGGGGGGACGTCGAACGGCAGGCCGAGCACGGTCTCGCTCGACGCGTACACGATGTTCGAGATGCCGGCCCGACGGGCGGCCTGGAACACGTTGTAGGTCGCCCGGATGTTGTTGTGGAACGTGGCGGCGTCGCTCAGGATCCCGGGAGCGGGGATGGCGGCGAGATGCACGATGGCGTCGAAACCGTCGTGCTGGTCGTCGACGCCCAAGACGGCGTCGAGGGTCTGACCGTAGTCGGTCAGGTCGACCCGCACGAATCCGGGGCCGCGCTCCCCCGCCGCGTCGAGGTTGACGACCTGGTCGCCACCCGCCCTGAGCTCGCGGACGACGGTGCGTCCGAGCTTGCCTGATCCTCCGGTGACCGCGATGCGCATACGGTCAGTCTAGGAGGCGGGAGGTCAGAACCAGTCGCTCTCGCGGACCTGCTTCATCGCCTCGCGCCGGGTCTCCTTGTCGAGGCGGTCGAGGTAGAGCTTTCCGTCGAGGTGGTCGGTCTCGTGCTGCAGTGCCTGCGCCATCACGCCGGTGCCGGAGACCTCGATCTCGTTGCCGTCGACATCGACGCCGCGCACCCGGGCGAAGGGATACCGCAGGGTCTTGAACCAGAGTCCGGGGACCGAGAGGCACCCCTCGTCGACGAGTTCGGGCTCGCCGGACACCTCGACGAGTTCCGGATTGATCACGTAGCCGACGTCGCCGTCGACGTTGTAGCTGAACGCGCGCAGGTTGACGCCGATCTGCGGCGCGGCGACTCCGGCGCGACCAGGCGGGAGGACGCTGTCGACCAGGTCCTCCACGAGTCCGCGGACGCCCTCGTCGATCTCGACGACGGGCAGGGACGGGGTCTTCAGGACGGGGTCGCCGAAGATGCGGATCTGACGCTCGGTCACAGGTACTCCTCGATGGTGCTGGCGGGGCGGTCGGGCTCAGTCGCGCTCGGCGGGCAGGCCCTCGACGACGAGCGCGGCGAGGGTGCGGGCGGAGAGCTTGGTCAGCGGCTTGAGCGCCTTCCACTGCACCACCGAGCCGGCCGCGAGCTGCGGGTCGTACGGGACGCGGACGATCTCGCGCACCCGGGACCGGAAGTGCGCCTCGATCTCCTCGAGCTTGACCAGGTTCGTGCCCTGCGTCGCGGTGTTGAGGGCGACGATCGCGTTGCGCACCAGGTCTCCGTAGCCGTTCGCCTCGAGCCAGGTGAGCGTCTCGGATGCCAGACGCGCCTCGTCGACGCTGCCGCCGGAGACGATCACGAGCGAGTCCGCACGCTGCAGGGTGGCCCGCATGACGGAGTGGACGATGCCGGTGCCGCAGTCCGTCAGCACGATGGAGTAGAACCGGGCGGTGAGGTCGGCGACCACGTTGTAGTCGTTCTCGTCGAACGCCTCCGAGAGCAGCGGGTCGGTGTCCGACGCGAGGATGTCGAGCCGGGTCTCGTCCCGCGACACGAGGGCTGAGAAGTCGGTGAAGCCGTTGATGCTGGCGGCCTTGTGCACGACGTCGCGCACGGTGGCCCTGGTCTGCTTCGGCACGCGCTCGGAGAGCGTTCCGCGGTCGGGGTTGGCGTCGATCGCGACGATGCGGTCCTCGCGGGCGTCGGCCAGGGCCATTCCGAGCAGAGTCGTCACCGTCGTCTTGCCGACACCGCCCTTGCGGGTGAGGACGGGCACGAAGCGCGTGCCGCCCTCGAACTGCTTCTGGATGCGGTGGTCGAGCTCCTTGCGTGCGCGCACCTTGGCCGAATCGCCGAGGTTCACCGTACGGAACGTGACGTTGTAGACGAAGCGCTGCCACGGGCCCTCGGGGCCCGGTCGCGTCTTGCGGTTGACCTCGAGCAGTCGGTCGGCCGTGAGCATCGCTGCGGGCTCGGGCTGCGTGGAGTGCTCCCCGCGCATCCGGTCCCGCCGCGACTGGCCGTACTGCTCCTGGCGCGCCGGGTCGCCGCCGGGCAGCGGGACGACCGGCTCGGCCGCCGCCGCCTCCTCCGCCTCGGCCGCGCCGGCCGCCAGGCGCGACGCGACGATGGCGACCGACGTGGTGTTCGGCTCGGTCGGCGAGGCCACGAAGCCGGGATCGACCGGGATGTCGTCGATCGCCACGGCGGCCTCGTCGTCCGGCACCTCGCGCGGAGGGGTCGGCGGAAGGTCCACGGCGATGCTCAGCGTCTCGGGCGTGGAGAGCGTGAGCTCCTCGTCCAGGGGCGCGAGGTCGCGGCGTTCCGGCTCCTCCGGCTTCTGTGCCACGTTCTTCGGTCTCCTTCTGCCTCCGGTGGAGGCGACTGCGTCATTGTACGGCGCTAGGCGGGGGTGATCACGACGAGGAGGTCGCCGGCGTCGACCTGCTGGGTCTTCGGGACGGCGAGTCGCTCGATGGTGCCGGCGATCGGGGCGGTGATGGCCGCCTCCATCTTCATGGCCTCGATGGACGCCACGGCCTGGCCCGCCTCGACCCGGTCGCCGACGGCGACCTGCAGGGTCACGACGCCCGAGAACGGTGCCGCGACCTGGCCGGGCTTGGCCGTGTCGGCCTTCTCGGCCGCCTTCGCCTCGACCTCGATGCTGCGGTCGCGCACGAAGACGGGGCGCAGCTGGCCGTTGAGCGTGGTCATGACGGTGCGCATGCCCTTCTCGTCCGCCTCGCCGATGGCCTCGAGCCCGATGTACAGGCGCACGCCCTTGCTGAACTCGATGACGTGCTCCGAGCCCTGCTTGAGTCCGTAGAGGTAGTCGAGGGAGTCGACGACCGAGAGGTCTCCGAAGAGCTCGCGCATCTGCTCGTAGATGCGGGTGGGAGCCGGGAAGAGCAGCCGGTTGAGGGCTGCGCGACGCTCGTCGCTGGATCCGTCGAGCGCGGCGGCGTCTTCCGCGGGCACGTCCTCCACTCCGACCTTCACGGTTTTGCCCGCGAGCACCTTGGTGCGGAAGGGCTCCGGCCATCCGCCGGGCAGCTCGCCCAGCTCGCCCGCCATGAAGCCGACGACCGAGTCCGGGATGTCGTAGTTCTGCGGGTTCTCAGCGAAGTCGGCCGGGTCCGCGTTGACGGCCGCGAGATGCAGCGCCAGGTCGCCGACGACCTTCGACGACGGGGTCACCTTCGGGATGCGCCCGAGGATCTGGTTGGCCGCCGCGTACATGTCCTCGACGAGCTCGAAGTCCTCTGCGAGGCCGAGCGCCTTGGCCTGCTGGCGCAGGTTGGAGAGCTGGCCGCCCGGGATCTCGTGCTTGTAGACGCGACCGGTGGGGCCGGGCAGGCCGGACTCGAAGGGCGCGTAGACGTGGCGCACGGCCTCCCAGTACGGCTCGAGGTCCTCGACCGCCGAGAGGGAGATGCCGGTGTCGCGCTCGGTGTGGGCGAGCGCGGCGACGAGGGCCGAGGCGCTCGGCTGGCTGGTCGTGCCGGCCATCGGGGCGCTGGCCACGTCGACCGCGTCGGCGCCGGCACGAGCCGCGGCGAGCAGGGTGGCGAGCTGGCCGCCCGGGGTGTCGTGCGTGTGCACGTGCACCGGGAGGTCGAAGCGCTCCCGGAAGGCGGCGACGAGCTTCTCGGCGGCAGACGGGCGCAGCAGGCCCGCCATGTCCTTGATGGCGAGGATGTGCGCACCCGACTCGACGATCTGCTCGGCGAGCTTCAGGTAGTAGTCGAGCGTGTACAGGTCCTCGGCGGGGTCGAGCAGGTCTCCGGTGTAGCAGACGGCCACTTCGGCGATGGAGGCGCCGGTGGCGAGCACCGACTCGATCGCGGGACGCATCTGCGAGACGTCGTTCAGGGCGTCGAAGATGCGGAAGATGTCGACGCCGGTGGCCGCGGCCTCGCGCACGAACGCGTCGGTGACCTTGGTCGGGTACGGCGTGTAGCCGACGGTGTTGCGGCCGCGCAGCAGCATCTGGATGTTGATGTTCGGCAGTGCCTCGCGGAGGGTCGCGAGCCGCTCCCACGGGTCCTCGGCGAGGAACCGGAGTGCGACGTCGTAGGTCGCGCCTCCCCAGGCCTCGACCGAGAGCAGCTCCGGCGTCATCCGCGCGACGTACGGGGCGACGGCCACGAGGTCCTTGGTGCGGACGCGGGTCGCCAGCAGCGACTGGTGGGCGTCGCGGAAGGTCGTCTCGGTGACGGCCAGCGCGGTCTGCGCACGGAGCGCCTCGGCGAAGCCCTTCGGCCCGAGCTCCAGCAGGCGCTGGCGCGATCCGGCCGGGGCCGGCACGCTCAGGTCGATGCGGGGAAGCTTGTCGGTCGGCTCCGCGGTCTCGGGGCGGGCGCCGTTCGGCTGGTTGACGGTGACGTCGGCGAGCCAGTTGAGGACCTTGGTGCCGCGGTCCTTCGAGACGCGGCCCTTGAACAGCTCGGGGCGCTCCTCGATGAAGGCCGTGGAGACGTCGCCGGCGATGAAGTCCGGGTCCTCCAGGACGGCCTGGAGGAACGGGATGTTCGTCGCGACGCCGCGGACGCGGAACTCGGCCAGGGCGCGACGGGCGCGCGAGACGGCCGCCGGGAAGTCGCGGCCGCGGCAGATGAGCTTGGCGAGCATCGAGTCGAAGTGCGGGCTGATCTGCGAGCCGGGGCTGATCGTTCCGCCGTCGAGGCGGATGCCGCCGCCGCCCGGGGAGCGGTAGGTCGTGATCTTGCCTGTGTCGGGGCGGAAGCCCGCGGTCGGGTCCTCGGTGGTGATACGGCACTGCAGCGCGGAGCCGCGGACGTGCACGGTCTCCTGGCTGAGGCCCAGGTCGGCGAGGGTCTCCCCCGCCGCGATGCGCATCTGCGCCTGCACGAGGTCGACGTCGGTGATCTCCTCCGTGACCGTGTGCTCGACCTGGATGCGCGGGTTCATCTCGATGAAGACGTGCTCGCCGGCGCGCTCGCCCGCGGTGTCCAGGAGGAACTCGACGGTGCCGGCGTTCTCGTAGCCGATCGAGCGCGCGAAGGCGATCGCGTCGCGGTAGAGCGACTGGCGGATGTCGTCGGCGAGGTTGGGCGCCGGCGCGATCTCCACGACCTTCTGGTGGCGGCGCTGGACCGAGCAGTCGCGCTCGAACAGGTGCATGGTGTCGCCGGACCCGTCGGCCAGGATCTGCACCTCGATGTGGCGCGGGCGCAGCACGGCCTGCTCCAGGAACATGGTGGGGTCGCCGAAAGCGCTGTCGGCCTCCCGCATCGCCTCCTCGAGCGCGCCGCGCAGGTCCTCCTTGGTGTTGACACGGCGCATGCCGCGACCGCCGCCACCGGCGACCGCCTTGGCGAAGATCGGGAACCCGATGGCGTCGGCGCCGGCGAGCAGCTCGTCGATGTCGCGTGACGGCGGCGTGGACTTCAGCACGGGGACGCCCGCGGCGATCGCGTGCTCCTTCGCCGTGACCTTGTTTCCGGCCATCTCGAGGACCTCGGCACGCGGACCGATGAAGGTGATGCCCGCGGCGCGCGCGGCCTCGGCCAGCTCCGGGTTCTCGGAGAGGAAGCCGTAGCCGGGGTAGATCGCATCCGCACCGGACTCCTTGGCGACGCGGATGATCTCGCTCACGTCCAGGTAGGCGCGCACGGGGTGGCCCGGCTCGCCGATCTGGTACGCCTCGTCGGCCTTCAGGCGGTGCATCGAGTTGCGGTCTTCGTACGGGAAGACGGCGACGGTCTCTGCGCCCAGCTCATAGGCGGCGCGGAACGCACGGATGGCGATTTCTCCGCGATTGGCGACGAGGATCTTTCTGAACATGGGAACCTTTCGAGCAGGGGTCGACACCACACAGCAAACGGTTAGGTTCTCTAAGACTAGTGAAGGTAACGTGGCTCTCGTGCACGTACTCAGCGTTAGTTCCCTCAAGGGCGGTGTCGGAAAGACCACGGTGACGCTCGGGCTGGCCTCGGCAGCGTTCGCGAAAGGTCTGCGGACGCTGGTCGTCGACCTCGACCCGCAGTCCGACGTCTCGACCGGCATGGACATCCAGGTCGCAGGCCACCTCAACGTGGCCGACGTGCTCGCGTCCCCCAAGGAGAAGATCGTGCGCGCCGCGATCGCCCCGTCGGGCTGGACCAAAGGCCGCGCGGGCAAGATCGACGTCATGATCGGCAGCCCGTCCGCCATCAACTTCGACGGCCCGCACCCGAGCATCCGCGACATCTGGAAGCTCGAGGAGGCCCTGGCCAACGTCGAGCACGACTACGAGCTGGTGCTGATCGACTGCGCCCCGTCGCTCAACGCGCTCACGCGCACGGCGTGGGCCGCGAGCGACCGTGTGGCCGTCGTCACCGAGCCCGGCCTGTTCTCGGTCGCCGCCGCCGACCGCGCGCTGCGTGCGATCGAGGAGATCCGCCGCGGTCTCTCCCCGCGCCTCCAGCCGCTCGGCATCATCGTCAACCGCGCACGCGTGCAGTCCCTCGAGCACCAGTTCCGCATCAAGGAGCTGCGCGACATGTTCGGGCCGCTCGTCTTGGCGCCGCAGCTGCCCGAGCGCACCTCGTTGCAGCAGGCTCAGGGCGCGGCGAAGCCGTTGCACGTGTGGCCGGGCGAGAGCGCCCAGGAGATGGCGCACAACTTCGACCTGCTCCTCGAGCGGGTGCTGCGCACCGCGCGCATCGGCGAATACGCGGACGCGGCCGCAGGTTCCTGACCGCCGCGTCCGGGTGACCGGACACGGAAGGCCTCCGAAGAGGCCGAGGCCTCAGGACGCCTTGGACTTCGACGCGCGGCGCTGAGCGAGCTCGTCGAGCGAGTCGGCCTGCGTGTCGAGCTCGACCAGGCTGGACTCCACTTCGCGGAGCACCTTGCCGACGGCGATGCCGAACACGCCCTGGCCGCGGCTGACGAGGTCGATGACCTCGTCGTTCGAGGTGCAAAGGTAGACGCTGGCGCCGTCGCTCATGAGCGTGGTCTGGGCGAGGTCGTTCACGCCGGACTCGCGCAGCTGGTTGACCGCCGTGCGGATCTGCTGCAGGGAGATGCCGGTGTCGAGGAGTCGCTTGACGAGCTTGAGGACGAGGATGTCGCGGAAGCCGTAGAGGCGCTGCGAGCCCGAGCCCGCGGCTCCGCGGACGGTCGGCTCGACGAGCCCTGTGCGGGCCCAGTAGTCGAGCTGGCGATAGGAGATGCCGGCAGCACGCGCCGCGACAGCGCCACGGTATCCGTTCGCGTCGTCCAGGTCGGGCAGACCGTCGGTGAACAACAGACCCAGGTCGTACCGGGCAGCGCCGTCGTCACGACTCGCTTCGCTCATGATGTTCGCCTCTCGCCCGTTCTCGGATCGTGCGCCGACGGTGGGGCGCTTCATCCACGGTACCCATGCCGGAGGCCCCGGGCAACGACATCCGGCCATTCACTGTCGGCGTGTCGAGCGGATCCGTCAGCTACGCGCGGATCCGCGCCAGCGACGAACGGATGATGCTGCCACGGACGACGTCGAGCTGACCCGCGATCTCACGGGCGAGCTCGGCCGTCCTGGCCTTGCTGGAGACGTCGTTGCGGCGGGCGATCGGGACCAGCGCGGTCTCGATCAGTCCGATCTCGCGCTCGGCCGCGGCCCGGAATCCGCGGAGATGCCGCGGCTCGATCCCGGTGCGCGCCAGCTCGACCAGGGCGCCCAGGACGGCGAGCGCATCCTCTCCGTACACGTCCGCCGGAGCGATGAGGGAGGCGCTGATCGCCTGCTGAAGCAGGTCGGGCGTGGCTCCGGACTCCCGGAGCAGGTCGTCGCGCTGGAAGCGCCGCTCGTCCACCAGCATCGACGGAGCCGGGACTCCGCCCGGGAGCGTCGGCTCGCGTCCGGCGTCGAGGTCGGCGAAGTACGCCTTGATGACCTTGAGCGGGAGGTAGTGGTCCCGCTGCATCCCGAGCACGATCCGCAGCCGCTCGACGTCGGTCGTGGAGAACTTGCGGTATCCGGATGCCGTGCGAGCCGGAGACACCAGCCCGCGCTCCTCGAGGAAGCGCAGCTTGGACGACGACAGGTCGGGGAACTCAGGCGTGAGCCGTTCCAGGACCTGACCGATGCTCAGCAGGGCGCGGGAGGCTCCGGACGCCCTCGCCGCTTGCCGGGCCACTAGCCGTTCGCCGCGGCGGCCAGGTCTTGGCGCGAAGCGTAGAAGGTGAGGCGGAACTTGCCGATCTGGACCTCGGCGGAGTCGGAGAGCAGCGCGCTCTCGATGCGGACGCCGTCGAAGTACGTGCCGTTGAGCGACCCCAGGTCGCGCACCTCGAACGCCGTGCCGCGGCGGGTGAACTCCGCGTGGCGGCGCGACACCGTGACGTCGTCGAGGAAGATCTCGGCGTTGGGGTGGCGGCCGGCCGTTGTCACGTCCGCGTCGAGCAGGAACCGCGCCCCGGCGTTCGGTCCGCGTCGCACGACCAGCAGCGCCGAGCCCGAGGGCAGCGCGCCGATCGCCTCCAGCTCCTCTGGTGAGATCTCCCCGTCGAGCGGGTACATCTTCGACACGAAGTCCTCGCCGAAGCGAGCCGTGGTGTCCTCATTCCCTGACGCGGCATCACGCAGGGGGTTGTTCTCGGCGTCGTCCGCCGGTCCGGTCAGGTAGTTCTCGTCAGGCACCGTCAACCTCCTCGTGATCCAGCGTATCCGATCGAGCGGCTCCGTCATCGGCCGGAAGTCGTATTACCCGGGCGGTTTCGCGAATGTAGACGATTCCGGCCCACCAGTAGAGGAATGCGCCCCACAGGGCGAAGGCCCAGCCCAGTGGCAGGGAGAACGGCGCGAGGGCCGAGAAGGCCTCCCCCAGCATCAGGAGCGGGAGCGCCCAGAACAGGCAGAAGGTGGCGACCTTGCCGAGGTGGTGCACCGGGAGGGGGCCGTAGCCGTGGTTCGCCAGGATGACGCCCAGCACCGCCAGCATGACGTCGCGCGCGACGATGACGGCGACCAGCCACCAGGGGATGACCTCCCGCCAGGCGAGCCCGATCAGCGCGGCGAAGATGTACAGCCGGTCGGCGGCGGGGTCGAGCAGCTGGCCGAGCCGCGAGATCTGGTTCAGGCGTCTGGCCAGATAGCCGTCGAGGAAGTCGGTGATGCTGGAGACCACCAGCACGAGGAGGGCGAGCGCGTCGAGCCCGGCGATCACGAACGCCAGGAACACCGGCACGAGGGCGAGCCGGACGAAGCTCAGGATGTTCGGGATCGTCCAGACACGGGAACTCACCTCGTGCGCGCCGACTCCATCCACGCCACCACTCTACTGACGGATGGGCCACGGCCTAGGATGACGGCGTGGAGCCCTTCATCGTCTGTCTCTGGATCCTGGCCGCCGTCTGCCTCGTGACGTGGGTGCTCTCGCTCATCACCGGCGAGCACTCGTGGGTCGACCGCATCTGGTCGCTGGTGCCGCTGGCCTACGTCTGGGTCTTCGCCGGCTTCGCCGGTCTGCAGGATCCCCGGCTGAACCTGATGGCCGCCCTCGTCACGCTGTGGGGCGCGCGTCTCACGTTCAACTTCGCCCGCAAGGGGGGCTACGCGCCGGGAGGCGAGGACTACCGCTGGGAGGTCCTGCGCGGCCGGATGGGCGTCGGGGCCTTCGCCCTGTTCAACCTGTTCTTCATCGTGATCTACCAGAACGTGCTGCTGCTGCTGATCTCGCTTCCCGCGTGGACCGCGTACGAGAACCGGTCGCCGCTCGGGCCGCTCGACATCGTGCTGGCGGTCGTCTTCCTCGCCTTCCTGGTCGGGGAGACCGTCGCCGATCAGGAGCAGTGGGACTTCCACGGCTGGAAGAAGGCGGAGACGGCCGCCGGGCGCACACCGTCGCCGCGGTTCCTGCAGACCGGGCTCTTCCGCGTCTCCCGGCACCCGAACTTCTTCTTCGAGCAGGCCCAGTGGTGGGTGTTCTTCCTTCTCGGCTGCGCCGCCGCCGGCTCGATCCTGCAGTGGACCGTGATCGGGCCGGTGCTCCTCACGGGCCTCTTCATCGGGTCCACCGTCTTCACCGAGAGCATCTCGCGGTCGCGCTACCCGGAGTACGCCGAGTACCAGCGCCGCACCTCGCCGATCGTGCCGTGGTTCCCGCGCCGTCGCAGCGACCAGGCCGCCGCAGCGACGCGCTGACTCAGGAGGCGACAGGCGCGGAGCGTCCGGGTTTCGGGAAGACCGACCGCATGTGGTCGGAGTCCAGGTAGTCGGCGACGCCGATCAGCAGCAGGCTGAACAGGATCTGCTCGCTCACCATCCACAGCGGGTACAGACCGGGGACGGCGGCGAGCACGAGCGTCACGACGGGGAAGATCTTCGAGAACAGCCGCAGGCGCGAGTAGGCCCAGTAATAGCCCTTCTGCGCCCGCCAGGCGAAGTAGAAGAGCGTGGCCGTCATCGCGAGGACGATGAGGGCGCGCATCCACACGGCGAAGGGCAGCGCCGTGCCGCCGGCCGTCAGCACGACCGCGACCACGACCGCGGCGAGACCGATCAGCAGCTCGGCGAGCAGCAGCCAGTAGATGACGACGAACGCGCGGCGGGTGCGCGGATGGTCGCGGCCCTCCGCCGAGATCGTGTATCCGGCGTGGCGCCCTCCCGCGAGGCGATCCAGCCGCGTCAGCAGATGTTCCATGCCTTCACGGTACCGTCCGCACTGGATGTCGGCGCAGGATGTCGGCGCAGGATGACGGCGGGTGATCCGGGCGCGGGCGCCCGGGAGCGCGTAGCGTGGAGGCATGTCGTGCATCCGGTTCAACACCCCTGCCCAGCGTCAGGCGATGCGTGAGCACCGCCCGGCGATGCTCACGGCGGAGGAGGCGGCGGCCCTCCACCCCTCGCCCGAGGTGACGGAGAGCAAGATCCGCCGATTGCGCCTGCTCGCCCGCGACACGAACCCCAAGATCCGCGAGGCGGTCGCGAGCAGCTACAACACGCCCGTCGACCTGTTCCAGACCTTGGCGGCCGACCCCGACGACGGCGTGCGCGGCTGCGTCGCGAAGAACGAGGCGACGCCCTGCGACATCCTGCGCGAACTCGCCGACGACCGCTCCGAGACGGTGCGCGGCTGGGTCGCCGTCAACTACTTCGTGCCGGCCGACGTGATGGAGAAGCTGGCGGACGACCGCAGCCGGACGGTCCGCAGCCTGGTGAAGTGGAAGGCGCAGCTCGCCGAGGAGGCGGCGGCCGAGACCGCCGCGCCCGTCACGGTCTGATCGGTCCGACTGTGCCCGACCCCTCCAGCGTCCGTGTCGACTCGTGGGCGTGGGCCGTGCGCCTGTTCAAGACGCGCTCGGCCGCGTCCGACGCGTGCAAGGCCGGTCATCTGAAGGTCAACGGGGAGCGCGCGAAGCCGTCCCAGCCCGTCAGGATCGGCGACGAGGTCCGCGCGTTCGTCGCCGGCGCGGAGAAGATCTACATCGCCCGGCGGCTCATCGTGAAACGCGTGGGCGCGGCCGTCGCCGCCGACTGCGTCGAGGACCGCACGCCTCCTCCGCCGCCGCCGACCGAGGCTCCGACGGACGTGACCCGCGAGCGCGGAGCCGGGCGCCCGACGAAGCGCGACCGCCGCCTCATCGAGCAGTTGCGCGGCCACTGATGCCCGGGACGGCCCGGATCGGGATCGCGGGCTGGACCTACGCACCGTGGCGGGGCGTCTTCTACCCGAAGGGCCTCCCCCACCGGGCCGAGCTCGAGTACGCCGCCGAGCGGCTCGACTCGATCGAGCTGAACGGCAGCTTCTACTCCCTCCAGCGCCCGTCGAGCTGGCGCAAGTGGGCCGCGCAGACGCCGGACGACTTCGTCTTCTCGGTCAAGGGCGGCCGTTACATCACCCACATCCTGCGGTTGCGGAACACCCGGGAGGCGCTGGCGAACTTCTTCGCGTCGGGCATGCTGTCGCTCGGCCCCCAGCTCGGCCCACTCCTCTGGCAGCTCCCCCCGAACCTCCCCTTCGACGTGGAGACGCTCGACTCCTTCCTCGGCGCTCTGCCGCGCACCGCGGTCGAGGCGGCCTCGCTCGCCTCCGAGAGCACGCTCGAGGAGGATCGGCGCGACACCGCCGCGCCCGCCGACCGCCCCCTCCGGCACGCGGTCGAGGCGCGTCACCCGTCCTTCGCGGACCCAGCGTTCCCGCGGCTCGCCCGCGAGCACGGTGTCGCGGTGGTGGTCGCCGATACGGCCGGCCGCTATCCGCTGCTGCGCGAGGTCACGACCGACTTCGTCTACGTTCGGCTGCACGGCGACGAGGAGATCTACACCAGCGGCTACACCGACCACGCGCTCGACCGATGGGCGGACGACGTGCGGACCTGGCTCGACGCCGGGCTGGATGTCTACGCGTACTTCGACAACGACGTGAAGGTGCGGGCGCCCTACGACGCGATGGGACTACGCGCGCGGCTGAGCGGGCTCGGCTGAGCGGACCCCGGTAGCGGTCGCGGCGGAGGGCTCAGTCCTGGAGGACGGACAGCACGTTGCCGGACGGGTCGCGGAACCACGCGATGTCCGGGCCGCGGTTCTGGCTGCGGCCGCGCAGGATCCCCTTCTCGTCGGTCGGCAGCTGGTCGGTGTCGTAGATCGTGGTCGTCACACCGCGCGCGTTCAGATCGTCGACCGCGGCGTCGATGTCCTCCACGACGAGGTTCAGGATGGTGAACGTCGCCGGCTCGTGGTCCGGCTTGGGGTACACGAACACGTGGGAGCCGGCCGGGAGCGCGATGTCGAGGTTGCCCATCGGTCCGTCGGTGACCGCCAGTCCGAGAGTGTCGCGGTAGAAGGTGCGGGCAGCGTCGATGTCGCCGACGCTGAACCCGCTGAAGATGTCGAGTGGAGTGACCATGCGCCCCACTCTGCCCCTCGCCGACCCACGCGTCTAGACGAAGCGGACCGACTCCTGCAGCCGGGTGCGCAGGTCGAAGGCGCGATCGACGCTCGCGCGTGCGGCCGCGTCGGCGCCGTCGCGGAGGATCTTCGGCAGCAACGAGCGGCGCACCACGAGCGAACCGGCGAGGCGGCCACGCTGGACGACGTCGAACGGCACCGCGAGCGCCTGGTCGGGGACGACGACGATGAGGGTCGTAAAACGCACACCGGCCTGGCGCCCGAAGCTCTTCGCCGAGCGGTGGAGGTCGTGGAACGGCTCCTCGTCGTGGGCGATCCCGGGCCCGACCAGCTCTCCCTTGGCGAGCCTGACCTCGTCGCCCCAATCGGCGGAGCGGAGGGCGAAGAGCCCGGCGGGCCCGAGGACGATATGGTCGATCTTCGCGTCCGTCGACGGATGCACGGCCACGTCGTTCCAGATCGTGAAGCCGATACCGAGACCCGAGACGGCCCGCGCCGTCGCCTCTTCGGCGAGGGCTTCGGCGAGCAGCCCGCGGATCTCGCGCGGAGCCGACCGCACGAGTCCGGGATCGTAGGGATCGTCGAGCTCGGTGCCGCGGCCCACCCATTCGCGCAGGAGGGTCAGGTAGCGCTCGCGGGCCCGGCCGCCGGGGTGGCCGTAGCTGCGGGCGCGCACCGTGGCGCCGCGCGCCGAGCGGGAGGAATGGAACGTCGCGCTGAATCCGCCGCCGGCTCCGTCGTAGCCGCCCGCGACCGCATCGACGACGACCGCTTCGCCGCGGTCGTAGCGGGCGCGATCGTCGGGCTCCCCTACGAGCTCCCACGCCTCCTGGACGGCCTGGAACGCGGCGGCCGTGCCTCCGGTGTCGGGATGCGTCTGCCGGGCGAGCCGGCGGTAGGCGCGCCGCAGCTCCTCCTGAGTCGCGGTGGAGCGGACGCCGAGCACCTCGTACGGGGTCGGTGCGGCGGGACTGTCGCTCATGTTCGCTGCGGAATCCTTCGGTCGGCTCAGAGGGTCGGATTCCGACGATAGCGCGCTCGACCGGGCATTTGCTCGAAGTTCGATTGCGGACGGAATCTGACCGCAAGCACTTCTAGCCTGGGGATACAACGGAAGCAACGGACAGAAAGGCACCGATCATGGCCATCAGCGACTGGCGCATCGAGCTCATCATCCTCCCCGTCACCGACGTCGACCGGGCGAAGGAGTTCTACGTGGAGAAGCTCGGCTGGAACGCCGATCACGACCAGCGCGTCTCCCCCACTCTGCGTTTCGTGCAGGTGACCCCTCCCGGCTCCGCGTGCTCGATCGCCTTCGGCGAGAGCTTGACGGAGATGGCTCCCGGCACGATGCAGGGCCTGCAGATCGTCATCCCGGATGCTGACGAGGCGCTCGCGCACCTGCAGGAGAACGGTGTGGACGCCCAGGGCGTCGCCGACCTCGCGTGGGGCCGTTTCGTCACCTTCTCCGACCCGGACGGCAACGCCTGGTCCTTGCAGCAGCTGCCGGCACGACCGTAGGCGTCACGCGAGCGCGTAGCCGATCAGCAGGAGCGTCACCGCGAATCCGCACGCGTAGTTGATCCAGAGGAAGCGCCGCCAGCCCCGGTTGGCGGCGCTCGCCTGGGCATCCGCCACCGACCAGTAGGGCGCGGCGGCGAGGATGTACGGGACGGCGAGGACGGCCGCCAGCGGTCCGGGCCACGCGGTGAAGAGCACGCACACCCCGGCGAGCGCCCAGGCCGCGATGGCGAACCGTGTGGTCCGCGCGGCGCCGAGCACGGTGGCGATCGAGGCGATGCCGCCCTCCCGGTCGGGGACGACGTCCTGCACCGCGCCGAAGGCGTGGCTCCCGACCCCCCACAGGAAGAACGCGAGCAGGACGAGCCAGAGCTGCGGAGTGAAGACGGCGCCGGCGAGCACGAGACCGTAGAGTGCCGGGCTGGTGAAGTGGAAGCTGGAGGTCGCCGAGTCGAGGAACGGGATCTCCTTGAACCGGAGGCCGCGCACCGAGTAGGCGAGCACGGCGAACACGCTCGCGGCGAGGACGAGCCACGACAGCGGCGAGCCGACGATCACCAGATACAGCAGGAACGGCGCGCTGGCCACCGCGGAGGCGATCAGCGTGCGCCGATGCATCCCGCGGTCGAGCAGAGCACCCTCCGCCCCGCCCTTGCGCGGATTGCGGAGGTCGGACTCGTAGTCGAAGACGTCGTTCACGCCGTACATCGTGAGGTTGTATGGAATCAGGAAGTACACGGTGCCGACGACCAGCGTGAGGTCGACCCGGCCGGTGACGAGCAGGTACGCCGCGGCGAACGGGAAGGCGGTGTTGATCCAGCTGACCGGGCGGGAGGCGATCAGCAGCTGCCGCCAGGGTGCGGGTGCGGTGGCCGTGGTCACGCCCCCTCCCCCGACCGGCGTCGCAGGAGCAGCCAGACGGCCGGCAGCAGGAGCAGACCGGCGAGCGGGTATGCGAAGTCCTCGATCGGCACGAGACCGAGGCGGACACCGCTCAGGTGCGCATCCCCGTACGTCATGAGGCCGATCCCGATCATCAGGTTGTCGAACACCGCCGTCAGCACGGCGAGGAGCACGCCGGCGATGGTCACGGGCAGCCACCACCGTCGTACGAGCGGACGGCGGTCGGGGGCGCGCACGAGCGCGAGGACGAGCACCAGGGCGGCGATGAGGAGGAAGACGAGGCTCAGCCAGAGGTAGGTCACGGTCGATCCGCCTTCCGCCGGTCCAAGAGGGTGCGCGCGCCGAACACCAGTACGAGCGTCAGGTAGCAGAGGAAGAGGAGGAAGAAGAGCTCTTCCAGCGGCAGCTCGGGCGCGAGCTCGATCCCGGTCATGTAGCGCGAGCCTCCTCGCGCGAAGATGCCGAGGGCGATCCCCGCGGCGTCCCAGGCGAGGAAGAGCACGAGCCCGGCCGCGAGGGTCAGGGAGGCGCGGCGGGCGTCGCGCCAGAACACGAGGCGGAACCGGCGGTCGAGCAGCACCATCGCGCCCAGCGACACCAGCAGTGCGATCAGGTAGAGCAGGTTCACGGCACCCGCTCCGGGCGCGCGGCCGAGACGAGCGGCTCCGGCAGGGGCGTGGCGGTCACGTCTCCGCGGAGGCGTTTCACGACGAGTTCGGCACTGATCAGGCACATCGGCAGCCCGATGCCCGGGATGGTCGACGAGCCCGCGTAGTAGAGGCCCTCCACACGGGCCGACGCGTTGCCGGGTCGGAAGAAGGCGCTCTGCCGGAGGGTGTGCGCGAGACCGAGGGCTCCCCCGCTCCAGGCGTTCACGTCGCGCGCGAAGTCTTCGGGCCCGACCGTGCGGCGCAGCACGATTCGGTCGGCGAGGTCGGGGATCCCCGCCCAGGCCGCGACCTGGGCGATGGCCGCGTCGGCCGTGCGCTCCACGAGGCGGTCGCCTCCGCCCTCCAGACCCCCGGAACCGATGGAGACGTCGGCCGGCACGGGGACGAGCACGAACAGGTTCTCGTGCCCCGCGGGAGCGACGCCCGGATCGGTCTCGCTCGGTTTGCAGACGTAGAGCGAGGCGGGATCGGGGATGCCCGGCTCCGATCCGTAGATGCGCTCGAAGTTGGCGGCCCAGTCGGTGGTGAAGAAGAGGGTGTGATGCGTGAGCTGCGGCAGGCTCCCCCGCACGCCGAGCATGACGAGCACCGCGCCCGGGCCCGGGTTCCGTTTCTCCCAGACGCGCTCGGGATGCGTACGCAGGTGGGGAGGGAGCAGCTGTGTCTCGGTGTGGTGGAGGTCCGCGGCCGACACGACGACATCCGCGTCGAGCTCGCGCATCGTGCCCGAGGCGCCGACGTACGAGACACCGGCGGCGCGCGCGCCCGAACGGCCCCCCGTCGTGCGGATGGCCGTCACCCGGGCACCGGTGACGATCCGCACCCCGGCGTCGGCCGCGAGGGCGGCGACGCGCTCGATCAGCGCGGTGAACCCTCCCATCGGGTAGCGGACGCCGTCGTCGAGGTCGAGATGGCTCATCAGGCTGTACATGCTCGGCGCGCGGTCGGGCGACGTGCCGAGGAAGACGGCCGGATACCCCAGGATCTGGCGGAGCCGGACGTCGCGGACGAATCCGGCCGCATAGCGGTCGAGCGGCTCGAGCAGCAGCCGCGCGAGGCGGCCCGCGCGACGCAGCACCGAGCGGCTCAGCAGCGGACGGAAGGACGCGAACGTGCCGTAGAGGAAGGTGGACACGGCCATCCGGTACGTCTCGCGGGCGCGGGCGAGGTAGCGGTCGAGCGCGGCGCCGGCCCCCTGCTCCACGCTCTCGAACAGGGCGCGGTTGGCGGCGCCGTCCGCGCGCACGTCGAGCGGCGGCGGGCCGTCCTCCGAGTACACCCGGTAGCCGGGGTCCAGGGTGACGAGGTCGAGCTGCTCCGCGGTGCTGGTGCCCATCAGGGCGAAGAAGTGGTCGAACACCTCCGGCATCAGGTACCAGGAGGGCCCGGTGTCGAAGCGGAAGCCGTCGTGCTCCCAGACGCCGGCCCGGCCGCCGACGACCCCCGCTTGCTCGAGCAGGGTGACCTCGTGCCCGTCGCGCGCCAGCAGCGCCGCCGTCGCGAGCCCGGCGATCCCGCCGCCGATCACGGCGACGCGATGCGACCCGGTCACCGCAGGGACCCCGCGCCGACCCGGACGAGGATGGCGAGCTTCGTGCGCGTCGGCACGCTGACCCGTCGCGCGAGCAGCTGTTCCGCCGGGGTGGCGCGGATGCGGTCGCTCAGCTCGGAGAACAGCGCGTGCGCCGCCGCCACCGCTCGGCGGCAGCTGTCCGGCAGCTGCGGGATGACGTCGGCGGCGGCGCCCAGGTCGCAGTCGATGTCGACCACCAGCGCGAGCTTCTGCCGCTCTGTGAGCCGGGCCGGGTCGATGCCCGGGAAGTAGCTGCGGCCGAGCTCGGTGTAGTCGACGGCGAGGTCGCGGAGGAAGTTGATCTTCTGGAACGCCGAGCCGAGCCGCCGCGCCCCGATCTCCAGGCGGCGGCGCTCGTCCTCGGCGACGGGACGGCCCTCCAGGAAGGCGGCGAGGCACATCAGCCCGATGACCTCCGCAGAACCGTAGATGTACTCGCGCAGCTCCTCCGCGGTGAAGTCGACCGGGCTGAGGTCGCGCCGCATGGACGCGAAGAACGGTCGCGTCAGCTCGACGCCGAAGCCGGCGGCACGCGCCGTCGAGGCGAACGAGTGGACGACGACGTTGGCGCTGTAGCCCGTGCGCATCGCGCGCTCGGTGTCGGCCTCGAGGGCGTCGAGGAGCTCCCGCTGGTCGGCGACGCTCAGGCCGGCCTCTGCCGCGGCCCCGTCGACGATCTCGTCGGCGACCCGCACGAGCGAGTAGACGTCCTCGACCCGCGGACGGACGTCCGCGCCCAGGAGCCGGGTCGCCATCCCGAACGAGGTGGAGTACTCCCGGATGATGGTCGAGGCTCCGGCGTGCGCCGCCCGGGTGTACAAGGCCAGATCGGTGGGATGTGCGCCGGCGGGAATGGTGCCGGCGGTGGACGCCCTGGTCATCCGAGCCTCCCGATGCAGGTCGCGGCGAGCGCCCTGAGCTCGGCGGCGAGGAGGGACGGCACGTGGGGCGAGTCGAGGGCCTCGACGGCCTGCTCGACCTGGTCGGCGACGAGGCGCTCGACGAACCGTCGGGCGCCGCACGCCTCCAGGGCCGCGGCGAGCTCCGCGGCGTCGGAGGGGCCGAGGTCCTCCCGGCCGAGCCGCGCCTCGATCTGCGGCCATTCGTCGGTGCTGCGGGCGAAGGCGATCAGCGTGGTCTTCTTGCCCTCGCGGAGGTCGCTCACGACGCTCTTGCCGGTGCGCTGCTGATCGCCGTAGACGCCGAGCAGGTCGTCGCCCAGCTGGAACGCGATGCCGACCAGGCGTCCGTACTCGGCGAGCACCGAGAGCAGCGCATCGTCCGCGCCGGCCAGCACCGCGCCGGCCAGGATGGGACCGGCGACCGAGTAGGCGGCCGTCTTGCGCTCGGTCATCCCGAGCACCTCCGGCAACGACAGCGGGGTGAGCCCGACGGCGAGACCGACGTCGGCGAGCTCACCGGCCGCGGTGACGACGACGGAGTGGTCGAGGACGTCCAGGAGGCGCTCGCGCACCGGAGCGCGCACGTCGAGCCGGCCCACCAGAGCGGTCGCGGCATGCAGCAGGAGGTCGCCGGCGAGGATGGAGGCCGACTCGCCCCAGAGCCGCGCCGGCCCGCGCGCGACGCCGTGCGCCGTCGCATCGGCGGCGAACTCCCCGGACAGATTCGGCCGGCCACGGCGCACGGTGTCGCCGTCGATGACGTCGTCGTGGAGCAGGAAGGCGGTGTGCAGCAGCTCGAAGGCGGTCGCGGTGTCGATCGCGGCCGCGTCGATGTCCCCGCCGAGGGCGGCGACGGTGGAGAGCACGAAGCGCGGGCGCATGCGCTTGCCGCCGTCGGACGCCGCACGGGCGCTCGTCCAGAGCCGCTGGTAGTCGTCGCCGTAGCCGGCCGACGCTCCGATCCGTTCGGCGAAGAAGGCGGCGATCCGGCCGTCCACGGCGGCCAGGCCGCCTTCGACGTCGGCGGGTGCGGTGCGACCGGCCTCGGGTCGGTCGATGCGGGAATCGAAGCGGGTCATCCGGACCTCCTCGTGTGCGAACGACCAAAATGTCTAGCCAAGATAGAAAATAACTTAGCACGCATCTTACGCGTCCCATAGGATGTCCGCATGAGCTCGAGGGCCGATGCACGCCGCATCTCCGGGTCGATGGTCGACCCGCGCATCATCGACCCCCGGCAGGAGCTCGTCCGGCACGACGACCTCTCAGAGACCGAGCTGACCGAGGTCGTCGGGGTGCTGAACGCCATCCGCGACTGGCGCGAGGCCGAGCAGCGGCTGAGCTTCGAGTCCCGCAGCAAGATGCACCTCAACGAGACCGACATGAAGGCGCTGCGGTACATCATCGCGTCGATGAACGCCGAGGTCGCCGTGACCGCCGGAGCGCTCGCCGAGCACCTCCACATCTCCACGGCCTCGACCACCAAGCTGCTCGACCGGCTGGAAGCCTCGGGACACGTCGTGCGTCGCCCCCACCCCACCGACCGCCGTGCGGTGACGGTGCAGATCACTCCCGAGACGCACCGCGAAGTGCGGCGGACGATGGGCATGCAGCACGCACGCCGATTCGAGGTCGTGCGGGCCCTCACGTCCGCAGAACGTGCCGTGGTCACGCGATTCCTGACGGACCTCAGCGAGACCACGCTCGTCATCGCCCCGCCGGCGGAGGACTGACCACCGATCGCAGCCGGTCCGGCTCGGTGACGATGCGGTTCGCCATGCCGTTGAAGATCACTCCGTGGAACGGCAGGATCGAGTACCAGTAGAGGCGGCCGGCGAGTCCCCGCGGGAAGAAGACCGCGCGCTGGCGGTAGCGGGATCCGCCGCCCGGGTCGGGGGTGACCTCCAGCTCCAGCCACGCCCGGCCGGGCACGCGCATCTCGGCGCGCAGCCGGAGGTCTCCACCGTCGTCGCTGCGGGCGATCCGCTCGACCCGCCACCAGTCGAGCACGTCTCCGGTCGAGAGCCGGTCCGCATCCCGGCGCCCGCGGCGCAGGCCGACCCCGCCGACCAGCTTGTCCGCCCAGCCGCGCAGCGCCCAGGCGAGCGGGAAGGAGTACCAGCCCCGTTCGCCCCCGATCCCCTCGACCACCCGCCACAGGTCGCCCGGCGTCGCGTCGGACGTCCGCTCCCGCACGTCGGTGTACACCGTGTGCCCGGCCCACTCGGGGTCGCTCGGCAGCGGATCGCTGGGAGCACCGGCGACCGACGAGTTGCGCCAGCTGGTCTCGACGTCCCCGTCCCGCACCCGCGCGAGTGCCAGCCGGACGGCGGTGCGGTACCCGGTGAGGCCGCCCTCCGGCGGCGAGATGACGCCGTCGATGTCGTGCTCGTGCGTCACGCAGTCGTACTGCAACGACTCGATGATCGGCACGGCCAGGCTGCGCGGGATGGGGGTCACGAGGTTCACCCACTGCGACGCGAGCCAGGGGGTGAACACCGGCAGCGCGGCGATGGGCCGCTGCGGCAGCCCGGCCTCCACCGCGAACCCGTTCATCATCTGGCCGTAGCGCAGGATGTCGGGGCCGCCCACGTCGAACGCCCGCGACACCGCGGGCGGCAGCTCGGCAGCCTCCACGAGGTAGTGCAGCACGTCGCGGATCGCGATCGGCTGGATGCGGTTGCGCACCCAGCGCGGCGCGGGCATGTACGGCAGCACCTCGGTGAGGTGCCGGATCATCTCGAACGACGCCGAGCCCGAGCCGATCACGACGCCCGCCTGGAGCACGATGGTCGGCACGCCCGAATCGAGGAGGATCCGCCCGACGGCGACCCGCGACCGGAGGTGGCGCGACAGGGGCCCGTCGGGGTGGAGGGCGCCCAGGTAGAGGATCCGGCCGACCCCGGCATCCCGGGCCGCGTCGGCGACCACTCGGGCGGCGGCGGACTCCTCCTCTTCGAAGTCGCCGCGGGCGCGCATCGAGTGCACGAGGTAGTAGACGACGTCGATGCCCTGCATGGCGCGCGCCACCGACTCCGCGTCGCCGAGATCGCCCTGGACGACATCGACCTCGGCGGCCCAGGGCACGTCTGCCAGCTTCTGCGGCGAGCGCGCCAGCAGGCGCACCGAGTGGCCGCGGGCGAGGAGGCGCGGCACGAGCCTCCCGCCGACGTACCCTGTCGCTCCGGTCACGAGTACGCGCTGGGGGGTCATGCGCCGACCATACGCCGCACCCGGCGAGCCGCAACCGCGCGCGGCACCGTCATGCGGTCCGCGTCCTGTACCGTTCTCGCATGGGCAAGCTCGTATACGCGGGGACGACGGAGATCGGCTTCGAGGACCGCGTCCTCGCGCACCTGCAAATCGTGATCGGACTGAAGCTGCGGCGCAAGGAGGGATTCATCTTCTCGTGGCGCGACGAGCAAGGGGTGGGTGACGGTCGCAGCGCGATCTGGGTCGACCCTGCCATCCCGCTCCTCTTCCGCTACAGCGGTGGGCGACAGCCGAAGATCAACAAGTCGTGGCTGGAGCAGCTGACGATCTCGTCGAACAGCGCGGCCGGCCTGCAGCTGACCGAGGAGATCGGCGCGCTCGGCGCGGACGAGGTCAACGCGGACTCGCCTCCCGGCCGCTGACGCTCACGAGGCCTTGATCGACCCGGTCGTCGCGCCTACCGTGAGGTCGGTCGCACCCGACTCGGGAAGGGAGGCGACACATGACAGCAGAGGAACCCCCTGCGGACCGCGATCCGGAGCCGGACACGTCGCCGTCCGACGACTCCGCCGACGATTCCGCCGACGACTCGACGGACGCGGACGAGCAGCCTGGTGACATCCCGTTCGAGCAGGCGGCCGCAGAACACGAGAACCCCGCGCTCGAGTGAGCACGGGGTTCACGAGCGCGTCGCGCGCGGTCAGCGCAGGTATTCGAGCAGCTCCGGGCAGCGCAGGCGCTTGAGGCTGCGCGTCTCGAGCTGGCGCACGCGCTCGCGCGTGATGCCGTAGACCTCGCCGACCTCGTCGAGGGTCATCGGCTTGTGGCCGTCGAGGCCGAAGCGCATCCGGACGACTTTGGCGTCACGCGGCGGCAGGTCGCGCAGACGGTCTTCGAGGTCGCGGTGGCGGAACACGACCTCGACGGCCTCGGGCGGACCCGGGAAGTCGTCGTCCTCGATCAGGTCGCCCAGCTCGGCGCCCTCGTTCTCGCCGACGGGGACGGCGAGCGAGACGGTCTCCGAGTCGCTCATCTGCAGCTTGTGGACCTCGGCCTCGGTCAGGTTCGCCGCCTCCGCCATCTCCTCCAGCGTGGGCGTGCGGCCCAGCTCACCGCCGAGGTCGCGGCGGATGCGGTCGAGCTTGTCGATCTTCTCTACCGTGTGGACGGGGATGCGGATCATCCGGGCCGTGTCGGCGATCCCGCGCAGGATGGACTGGCGGATCCACCAGGTGGCGTAGGTCGAGAACTTGTTGCCGGTGCGGTAGTCGAACTTCTCGACGGCGCGGACGAGCCCGAGGTTGCCCTCCTGGATCAGGTCCATGACCGGCAGACCGCGACCCGAGTACCGCTTCGCGATGCTGACCACCAGTCGGAGGTTCGCCTCGATGAAGCGCTCGAACGCGCGCTTGCCGTCGTCGGAGAGGTACTGCAGTTCGCGCTTCTCGCGGGCGGTGAGGCCCGGTCGCTTGCTGAGGCGCTCTCCGGCGAGAACCCCCACCTCGATGCGCTTGGCGAGCGCCACCTCTTCGTCGGCGGTCAGCAGGCGCGTCCGTCCGATCGAGTTCAGGTAGTCGCGTACCGGGTCGCTGGTCACTTCGAGCACAGTCATCGTGTCATCCCATTCAGCTCGTACTGTCGTGCGTTGCCTCGGTGTTTCGGCTGCGGCTGCCGGGGTCGTCCGGTCTTCCGCTCACTCAGAGTAGGCAGGGGGCACTGTCCCCCAACAAGGGGTTGACAGCGGGTTCGCGACTGCGCTAGAGAAATCGCCGCCTACCTCCGCATCCCGCGTCCTGTCAAGGGCTGCCGACCGATCGGGACGACTCCTACCGTTGCGATGGTGAGCACACGTACACGCAACTCCCAGGAGCCGAGCCTCTCCACGATCCGCACGTCCATCCCGGCACGGATGGACCGCCTGCCCTGGTCGCGCTTCCACTGGCTGGTCGTGCTGGGCCTCGGGACGGTGTGGATCCTCGACGGCCTCGAGGTCACCATCGTCGGCGCGATCGGCAGCCGGCTGACCGAGCCCGACAGCGGCCTCGGTCTCACGACCGCCCAGGTCGGCCTGGCTGCCGCGATCTACGTCGCCGGCGCCTGCGTCGGATCGCTCGTCTTCGGCTACCTCACGGACCGGTTCGGCCGGAAGAAGCTCTTCATCCTGACCCTCGGCCTCTACCTCGTCGCGACCGTGCTCACCGCCTTCTCGTTCGCGCCCTGGATGTTCTTCGTCTTCCGCTTCTTCACCGGCGCGGGGATCGGGGGCGAGTACGCGGCCATCAACTCGGCCATCGACGAGCTCATCCCCGCCCGCCGTCGCGGACTGGTCGACCTGGCGATCAACGGCTCGTACTGGCTCGGCACGGCGTTCGGCGCGGTGCTCACGGTCTTCCTGCTGAACGAGCAGCTGTTCGCCGCCGACATCGGCTGGCGGATCGCCTTCGGGCTGGGCGCGGTGCTCGGGCTGGTGATCCTGCTGGTCCGACGCAACGTGCCCGAGTCTCCGCGCTGGCTGTTCATCCACGGCCGCGACGAAGAGGCGGAGAAGCTGGTCGACGGGATCGAGCACGACATCGAGGAGGAGCGCAGCGAGTCCCTCCCCGCGGTCGAGGACGACAAGGCGATCGAGATCACCCAGCGGCGTTCGACCGGGTTCGGGGAGATCGTCCGCACGGCTGTGACGCGCTACCCCAAGCGCTTCGTGCTCGGCCTCTCGCTCTTCATCGGTCAGGCGTTCCTCTACAACGCGGTCTTCTTCACCTACTCCCTGGTGCTCACCAAGCTGCTCCACGTGCCCGACGACCTGGCGCCCTGGGCTCTCGTGCCCATCGCGGTCGGCAACTTCCTCGGCCCGCTGATCCTCGGGCACCTCTTCGACAGCGTCGGCCGCCGGTTCATGATCACGCTGTCGTACGTCGGCAGCGGCGTGCTGCTCGTAGGCACGGCCATCCTCTTCGACATCGGCGCACTGGACGCGTTCTGGCTGACGGCGTGCTGGATGGTCGTCTTCTTCCTGGCATCGGCCGGCGCGAGCAGCGCCTACCTGACGGTGAGCGAGATCTTCCCGATGGAGACCCGCGCGATGTCGATCGCCTTCTTCTACGCGGTCGGCACCGGCCTCGGCGGCATCATCGGGCCGATCCTGTTCGGGCAGCTGATCGAGGGCGGCATCCACTCGGTCGTCATCGGCTACTACATCGGCGCCGGCCTCATGATCGCGGCCGGACTCGTCGAGCTGTTCCTCGGGATCGACGCCGAGGGACGCTCGCTCGAGGACATCGCCCAGCCGCTGTCGGCACAGACGAAGGCCCAGTCAGGGCGCGAGTAGCTCCAGCAGGGCGGGCTCGGGGACCCGTCCGCCCGCGGTGTCGATCACCTCGCCCTGGCGGTAGCGGTCGAAGACGCGCGGGTCGATGTAGCTGTTGCGCGCGATGGCGGGCGTGTTGCCGAGGGCGGCGGCGGCCTCGTTCACGGCCGCAGCCAGCCGCTTCTTCCGGCGCGACTCGGTGGTGCTCGTGCCGAGTGCGGCGAGCGCCTCCGCGGCGACGATGGTGCCGTGCAGGGTGCGGAAGTCCTTCGCGGTGAACTCGCCGCCGGTCTGACGCCGGATGTACTCGTTGAGCGAGGCGGGCCGGAGGGTGTGCCAGGTGCCCTCCTTCCACGACAGCAGCCGGGAGCGCGGGCCGCGCAGCGCCTGCACCTGGACCAGCAGTTCGGCGAGGTCGGCGTCGACGATCGTGCTGGTCCACTTCTGGGCGGACTTCGCCGGGAAGGTCAGGGTGATCTCGTCCCCGTCGATCCGGGCGTGCCGGCAGAGCAGCGTGGTCAGCCCCCGGCTGCCGTTGGCGTGCAGGTACTCCTCGCTGCCGATGCGCACGCTCCCGAGATCGATGATGCGGAAGGCCGCGGCGAGCACGCGGTCGCGGGGGAAGCCCTCCGCGCGGAGGTCGAGCGTGACCTTGCGTCGCGCAGTCGGCAGGGTCTCCGCCAGCTGCGCCGCCCGCTCGAACTTGAGGCGGTCCTGATGCAGGCGCCAGGAGTCGTGGTAGCGGTACTGCCGGCGGCCCGCCTGATCCGTCCCGACCGCCTGGATGTGCCCTCGGGCGTCCGGGGAGATCCACACGTCCTCCCACGCCGGCGGCAGCACGAGCGAGCGGATGCGCTCCAGCTCGCGCTCATCGACCACGGGATTGCCCGCTTCGTCCTCGTAGACCGGGCCCTTCGCGCTCGCGCGACGGTGATACCCCGGGCCGGACGGGTCGCTGCGGCGCAGGCGCGTCACGCGGGCTTCTTGGTCTTCTTCGCGGTGGACGCCTTCGGGGTCTTCCCGCCGGCGGACTTCTTCGCCGTGCCCGCGTCCGCGTCCTTGCCGGAGCGGCTGCGCTCCACGCTGCGCTGCAGGGCCTCCATCAGGTCGATGACCTCCCCGCCGCCCTTCGCCTTCTCCGGCTCCTCGCCGAAGGTCTCGGCGGTGTCCATGCTCTCGCCCTGCTCGAGCTTGGCGTCGATGAGGCGCCGCAGCTCCTCCTGATACTCGTCGGTGAACTTCTCCGGCTCGAAATCGCCGGCGAAGCTCTCCATCAGCGCGGCCGACAGCTTCAGCTCCCGCTCGGTGATGCGCGGCGCGGAGTCGAGCGCCGGGAAGTCGGCCTCGCGGATCTCGTCGTGCCAGAGCATCGTCTGCAGCACGAGCACGTTGCCGCGCACGCGCAGAGCGCCGAGGCGGGTCTTCTGCCGGAGCGCGAAGTTCACGATGGCGGTGCGGTCCTCGTCCTCCAGTGTCTTGCGCAGCAGCGCGTACGCCTTGAGCGATTTGGAGTCGGGCTCGAGGTAGTAGCTGCGGTCGAGCATCATCGGATCGATCTGCTCGTTCGGCACGAATTCGACCACGTCGATCTCGCGGCTGCGCTCCGCCGGCAGCGACGCGAGGTCGTCGGGCGTGAGGATCACGGTCCGGTCCCCGTCGTCGTACGCCTTCGCGATGTGCTCGTAGGGGATGACCTTGCCGTCGATCTCGCAGCGGCGCTGGTACCGGATGCGTCCGCCGTCGGCGTCGTGCACCTGGTGCAGCGCGACGTCGTGGTCCTCCGTCGCGCTGTAGACCTTCACCGGCACGTTGACCAGCCCGAAGGTGATCGCGCCCGCCCATATGGCCCTCATGGGCTCTATCGTGTCCGCGCAACGCCGTGATTTCAACCAGTGATCGAAGGTTGCCCGACGGCGTACGGTGGGCGCATGGCTGCGGAGGACACCGAGACCGTCTCGATCGACGGCCATCGGCTGAAGCTCACGAACCTCGACAAGGTGATGTATCCGGAGGCGGGGACGACCAAAGCGGACGTGATCGGGTACTACCACGCGATCGCCGAGGTGATGATCCCGCACGTGCGCGACCGCATCGCCACACGCAAGCGGTGGGTGCACGGCGTCGGCACCGCAGGGCATCCCGGCGAGGTGTTCTTCCAGAAGAACCTCGACCCGGCCTCCACCCCGAGCTGGGTGAAGCAGCGGACGATCACGCACAAGACCAGCACGAACACCTATCCCCTGGTGAACGACCGGGCCACGCTGGTCTGGCTCGCCCAGATCGCGTCCCTCGAGATCCACGTGCCGCAGTGGCGGGTGGGCCGGGGCGACGCCCGCCGCAACCCGGACCGGATGGTGCTCGACCTCGATCCCGGCGAGGGCGTGACCCTGGCCGAGTGCGCCGAGGTCGCGCGCCTCGCCCGCGACATCCTCACCGGGATGGGGCTCGACCCGCTGCCCGTCACCAGCGGCTCGAAGGGCATCCATCTCTACACGCCGCTCGACGGCTCGCAGACCAGCGACCAGATCTCGGCCGTCGCGCACGAGCTCGCCCGGGCGTTGGAGGCCGACCATCCCGAACTCGTCGTCAGCGACATGAAGAAGGAGCTGCGGGCGGGCAAGGTGCTCGTCGACTGGAGCCAGAACAACGCGGCGAAGACCACGATCGCGCCCTACTCGCTGCGCGGGCGGCTGCGGCCGACGGTCGCGGCGCCGCGAACCTGGCGCGAGCTGGCCGCGAAGGACCTGCGGCAGCTGGAGTTCGACGACGTGCTCGAACGCGTGAAGAAGCGGGGCGACCCGCTCGCCGGACTCTCGGCGGGTGGGACCGCCGACGCCGGTCATCCGGACGCGGAACAGCTGACCGGCGCGGGCGGCGACCGACTCACCTCCTACCGCGCCAAGCGCGACGCGACGAAGACGCCCGAGCCGGTTCCCACGGTGAGCCCGGACGCCGTGGACGGCCGGTCGTTCGTCATCCAGGAGCACCACGCCCGGCGGCTGCACTGGGACTTCCGGCTGCAGCACGACGGTGTACTGGTCAGCTGGGCCCTGCCGAAGGGCCCGCCGGTGGACACGAAGCAGAACCACCTCGCGGTCCACGTCGAGGACCACCCGCTGGAGTACGGGACGTTCGAGGGCGACATCCCGCACGGCGAGTACGGCGCTGGCCACGTGGACATCTGGGACCACGGCGAGTACGAGCTCGAGAAGTGGCGGGACGACGAGGTGATCGTCACCCTGCACGGGCAGCGCGACGGCGGGCTCGGCGGCGAGCCGCGGAGGTTCGCGCTCATCCGCACCGGCGGGCGCGACGGCGACGAGAAGAACTGGCTCATCCATCTGATGAAGGAGGAGGGGCCGAAACCGACGAAGCCCGAGAAGTCCGAGAGGCCCGAGAAGAAGCGGCGCCGTCCCGCCGCAGCCCCCGTCTCGCCCATGCTCGCCACCCTCGGCTCGGATAAGGACGTCGACGACGAGGACGAGTGGGCCTTCGAGATGAAGTGGGACGGCATCCGCGCCATCGCCGTGGTGCGCGATGGAACCCTGCGGCTCACCACGCGCAACGGCAACGACGTCACCGCGACCTATCCCGACCTCGCCGGGCTGACCGCGCTCACCGACGGCCACGACGTCGTGCTCGACGGAGAGATCGTCACCCTCACGCCTCGTGGCCGGCCCGACTTCGGCCTGCTCCAGAGCCGCATGGGCCTGACGCGCCCCGCGGAGGTCGCCGCCGCGGCCGAGCGGGCGCCCGCGCACTACTTCGTCTTCGACATCCTGGAGCTCGACGGCCGCGGGCTGCGTCGCGAGGAGTACGACGAGCGGAGGAGGATCCTGCAGGATGCGCTGCAGCCTCCCGCCGGCGACGCCATCCAGGTGCCTCCCGCGTTCGCCGGCGATCTCGCCCACGCCGTGTCGTCCTCGCGCGATCTCGGCCTGGAGGGCGTGATGGCGAAACGGCGGGACAGCACGTACACGACGGGACGGCGCTCGCGCTCCTGGATCAAGATCAAGCACCATCTGGCCCAGGAGGTCGTGATCGGCGGCTGGACGCCGGGCAGCGGACGCCGCGCGGGGACCCTCGGCGCCCTGCTGCTCGGCATCCCCGACGGCGACGGGCTGCGCTACGTCGGCAAGGTCGGCACGGGCTTCTCGGACGCCGACCTCGATCGGCTCACCGCCCTCCTGGGCCGCCACCCCCGCACCACCAGCCCGCTCGAGGGCGTACCCTCTGCGGAGGCGCGCGACGCGCACTGGGTGCGCCCGGAGCACGTCGGGGAGGTGGAGTTCGCGGAGTGGACCGGGACCGACCGTCTGCGCCAGCCCTCGTGGCGCGGTCTCCGCCCCGACAAGTCGCCGGACGCGGTCGTCCGGGAGGTAGGGTAGTCGTCGTGAGCACGCACGTTACCGCCCCCACCACGTCCCACACCGAGGCCGTCGTCACCGACGACGAGCACGGCCCGCTGGTCCGCAGCCTCAGCGCCACCCTCCCCGGCGCCCTCGGATCGGTCATCGCGACCGTCGTGGTCCTGGCGACCATCGTCTTCGGGATCTGGAGCCTCATCGCCACCTGGAGCGGAAACCCGGGCGCCGGCCTTCCGCTCTTCCAGGTCGTCGTGGCCGGCACCGTGGTCGCGCTCAACGCGATCTTCGCCCGCAAGACCTTCAGCTACGTGATCACCCTGATCGGCGCCGTGCTCTGGCTCTGGGTGTCGGTCACTCCGTTCGAGCCGTTCTGGCAGACCGTGCTGCAGGCGGTGACCTTCACCATCATGGCCGCCGGCGTCGTCTTCTCGACCACCGCCGTCGCGCTCAGCAAGAAGCCCCGGTTCTGAGCCGGGACGACGCTCCGGACACCAAGGAGCCCGACGATACGACGCTGGCCCGTCGCCGGCACTTCGTCGATCTCAGCCCGCTGAGGGAGTCCCCCGCCTTCGCGCGGCTCTGGCTGGGCGGCGCCATCTCGGGCATCGGCGGTCAGATGACCATCGTGGCCGTCGGCCTGCACATCTACGACCTCACGGGCTCGACCCTGGCGGTCGCTCTCGTCGCCCTGTTCGCGCTCGGCCCGATGATCGTGTTCGGGCTCTACGGCGGCGTGCTCGCCGACGCCTTCGACCGCCGCCTGGTGGCGCTCGTCACGGCGATCGTCGCGTGGGCCTCGACCGCCGGGATCGCGGTCTTCGCCTGGCTCGACATCCAGGTCGTCTGGCCTCTCTACATCCTGACCACGATCAACGCCGTCGCGTCGGTGATGATCGGCGGCACCCGCCAGGCGATCACCCCGCGGCTCCTCCCCACCCGGCTGCTGCCCGCGGCGAGCGCCCTCGGCGGCATCAGCATGGGCGTGATGGTGACCGTCGGCCCGGCCCTCGCGGGAGTGCTCGTGGCGACCGTCGGCATCCCGTGGACGTACACCGTCGACGTGCTGCTGTTCACCGCCGCCTTCCTGGGCATCTTCACCCTGCCGAAGATCGTCCCCGAGGGCGAGAAGCAGAGCGCCGGCCTCGCATCGGTGCTCCAGGGTCTGCGCTTCCTGCGCTCCGCGCCGAACCTGAGCATGACGTTCGTGCTCGACGTGATCGCCATGACCTTCGGCCAGCCCCGCGCCCTCTTCCCCGCCGTCGGCGCGCTGCTGATCGGCGGCGGACCGGTGACGGTCGGCATCCTGACCGCGGCGGGCGCGGTCGGCACACTCGTGTCGAGCGTCTTCTCCGGACGCCTCGGCCACGTGCGCTGGCAGGGCAGAGCGGTCGAGCGGGCCATCCTCATCTACGGCGCGAGCATCCTGGGCTTCGGGATCGTGCTGGCCGTGGTCGCGCTGGGCGGCTGGAACGGCGGGGGCACCTCGATCGCGCAGGCCAACCTCCCGGCGCTCGTGCTCGCGACCCTGCTGCTCGCCGCCTCGGGTGCGGCGGACAACATCAGCTCCATCTTCCGCATGACGATTCTCCAGGCATCGGCCCCCGACACCATGCGCGGGCGGCTGCAGGGCGTGTTCACCGTCGTCGTGACCGGCGGGCCCCGCCTCGGCGACCTCTACATCGGCCTCCTGGCGCTCACCGGCGCACTCTGGTTCCCGCCCCTGCTGGGCGGCCTGCTGATCGTCGTGCTCGTCGCGACGGTCGTGCGGGTGCAGGGGGCGTTCCGGCGCTACGACGCTCTCGACCCGACGCCGTAGCCCGCAACCCGTCAGCGGGTGCCGGTGCGGATGCGCCGGGCGATGCGCGGGTAGTCGATGACGAGGCCGTCCTCGTCGACGCCCAGATCGGCGATGAAGCCGCGGTCGGCGCTGCGGTAGCGCACCACCCCGCGCCCGCTCGCCGCGTCGAAGGGTTCGACGCCGCTGTAGGCCTGCCGGCTCGCCCGCACCTCCAGGCTCGGGAGGTCGACCCACGCCATCGTGAGCTCGGTCTCCTCCACGCCGCGCAGGGCCCCGAGCCGCAGGACGGGCATCGTGTTCGTGACCGGGCAGAGCGCGAGATCGCAGTCCAGGGCGTCGTGGACGCTCTCAGCGTCCGCGAGGCCGGGCGCGGCCATCGTCGCGCCATGGAAGTCGCCCGATCCGTGAGTCCAGCTCTCGCTCGTCCACCGTCCGCCGGTGTCCCGGCGCAGCACCAGCCACCGCGTGAAGCCGCGGCCGGTCACGGAGACGTCGAGCCGTGTCGTCACCCAGTCCGGACCGGTCTCGAGCGACCAGCTGGCGACGTAGTCAGTGGTGCGAGACACCCCCAATGCGTCCAGCCTGTCCGGGGCGAGGGTGACGGTCGCCGCCTCCAACCGCTCCGGATCCTCGTCGCCGACCCACTCCACGTGCCGCACCGCTCCGCGCACCGCCATCGCCTCCGTCCACTCCGCACGATACGCTCGCCGCATGGACGCTGCGACCTCGATCGTGACCGTACTCGCCGCCCTCGCCACGGCGGCCGTCGGCGGCGTGTACCTCGGCTTCGGCGCGATGGTGATGCCCGCTCTCGGCGACTCTCCGCGGGCGGACGCCGCCGACGTGATGAACCGCATCAACGTGCGGGCGCCGCGCTCGTCGTTCGTGCTCGCCTTCCTGGCGTCGCCGGTGCTGGCGATCGTCGCGGTGGTGCTGTCGCTGGGACGCCTCCCCGGCGCCGACGCCCTCCTGATCCTCATCGGGGCGGTGCTCGCGGTCGCCGGATTCCTGATCACCGGCGCGGTGAACGTCCCCCTGAACAACCGCCTCGCACGCGACGGCGACTACGCCGCCTTCGAGCGTCGCTGGCGCCGGTCCAACGGCCTGCGAGGAGCGGTCTCGCTCCTCGGCGGGGCGCTCCTCATCGGAGCACTGGCGGTCTGATCGGCTCGGGCCCGACGTACCGGGCGGCAGGGCGCAGGATCTTGCCGTCGGCCGCCTGCTCCAGCACGTGGGCTGTCCAGCCCACGACACGGGCCGCGGCGAACGTGGGGGTGAACATCGCGCGCGGGATGCCGCAGAGCTCCATCACGATCCCCGCGTAGAACTCGACATTGGTGTGCAGCTCGCGTCCGGGCTTGAGCTCGGCGAGGAGCTGCTGCACCCGCTCCTCCACCTGCACCGCGAAGTCGACACGGGGGCCGCCGAACCCGAGAGCGACATCCCGCAGCATGCGCGAGCGTGGATCCTCGGTGCGGTACACGGCATGGCCGAACCCCATCACGCGGCCGCCCGATCCGACGGTCGCGGTGATCCACTCGTCGATCCGGTCGGGCGTGCCGATGGCGTCGAGCGTGTCGAGGGCGCGGCTCGGGGCACCGCCGTGCAGAGGACCGGACAGTGCGCCGAGCGCGCCGACGACCGCCGACGCGAGATCGGCGCCGGTGGAGGCGATGACCCGCGCGGTGAAGGTGGAGGCGTTGAAGCCGTGGTCGATCGCGGCTGTCATGTAGGCGCTCAGGGCGCGCACGTGCTCCGGATCCGGCTCGACGCCGGTGACCTGGTGGAGATAGCCGGCGACGTGGCCGAGATCGTCCCGGGGCTCGACCGGGACGCGCCCTTCGCCCAGGGCGTGCAGTTCGGCCAGCAGGACGGGGGTAGCGGCCGCGATGCGGACGGCGTCCGCGAGGCGGGTCGCGGGATCCTCGTCGTACACGGGCCGGATGCCGTCGGCCGCCGCGACCGCGCCCAGCGCCATCCGCAGACCCGCCAGGGCGTCGCCGCGCGTCAGACGAGCGATCGCCGGCAGGAGGTCGCGCACCTCGTCCGGGAGGCGTCGCGCCGCGGCCGTCCTGGCACGGAACGCGGCGAGCTGCTCCGCATCGGGCAGCGCGCCGTGGAGCATCAGGTACCAGGACTCCTCGAACGAACGATCCCGCGCCAGCTCGATCGCCGGGTACTGCCGGTAGTGGTAGAAGCCCTCCTGCCCGCGCACATCGCCGAGCTCGGTGCGGGCGGCCACCACGTTGGTGAGCCCGCGAGGGACGTCGATCAGGGTGTCATTCATCCGGTCCATGAGGGTAGTGTGAACGTGGATTCTTACTACGTCAACGTTGATCGGATCAACATGGATGCCCTCCCCCGCCTCACCGCCGAGCAGACGGCCGAGCGACTCGGCGTGAAGCTGGAGACCCTCTACGCGTACGTCGCGCGCGGCAAACTCGCGCGCGACCGGACGGCGGACGGCTCGTCGTTCGACCCGCTGGAGGTCGAGCGCTTCGCTGCCGGACGGCGACGCCGATCCGTGTCGGGGAGTCCCGCAACCGGACGATCGGACGGTCGACCGCTGATGGTCATCGAGACGGACTTCGCCCTGATCGAGGACGGCGACCTCCACTACCGCGGGCGCCGGGCCGTCGAACTCGCCGCCGAGCCGTTCGAGACGGTCGCGCGGTGGGCGCTGACCGGCGAATGGGACGCGGGCGCGCGATTCTCCCCTCGCAGCGGCATGGCGGCGGCACACCGCGCGGCGGACGAACTGCCCGCCTCCGCCGGGGACCGCGACCGTCAGGTGATCGCGGTGACCGCGCTGGCGGCGACCGACCCGCTGCGGACCTCCCTCGACCCGGCGACCGTCGCCGGCGCCGCCGAGCGGATGGTGGCGGGGATGGTCGCTGTGCTGCCGGTCGCCACATCCGGGGCCGACGGCGACGCGAGCGACGGCGACCCCCTTGCGCTGCGTCTCCATTGCCGGCTCAGCGCCTCGACCCCGACGCCGAGCGCGGTCGCCGCGCTCAACGCCGCCCTGGTGCTCCTGATCGACCACGATCTCGCCGTCTCCACGCTCGCCGCCCGGGCCGCCGCCTCCGCCCGGGCGACCCCGTACGGCGTGGTGATCGCCGGGATGGGCGCCCTCGATTCACCGCTGCACGGCAACGCGAGCCGTGCCGCCCACCAACTGCTCGCCCGCGTCGTGGCCGGCGAGGATCCGGCGCGGGTCGTCGCCGACGCCGTCGTCGCGGGGCCTGGAGGCCCGGTCCCGGGCTTCGGCCAGCCGCTGTACCCCGACGGCGACCCGAGGGCCCAGGCGCTCCTGGACCTCCTCGGTGCGGAAGCGGACGCCGCGCCCGTCCTCACGGCCGTGGAGGCGGTCTCCGCACTCCTGCGCGACCGCGCGGCCGCGCACCCCAACGTCGACCTGGCGCTCGGCGCCCTCACCCTCGCGCACGGGATGCGGGACGACGCGGGCGAGGTGATCTTCGCCACGGCACGCACCATCGGCTTCGTGGTGCACGCCCTCGCCGAGTACGGCGAGGCGCCCCTCCGGCTGCGCCCGGTCGGCCGCTACACCGGCCCGCTCCAGGGCGCGAGCCGCTAGCGGCGCAGCGCCTTGCGTGCCAGCCAGTTGCCGAGGAACTGCGCGGCCTGCACCAGCACGACGATAGTGATCACCGCGATCCAGGTCACCGACCAGTCGTACCGGTGGTAGCCGTACGAGATCGCGAAGTCGCCGAGACCGCCTCCGCCGATGCTTCCGGCGATCGCCGACAGGTCGACGATCGCGACGAAGATGAACGTGTAGCCCAGGATCAGCGGCCCGAGGGCCTCCGGGACGAGCAGGGTCGCGATGATCCGCACCGGATGCGAGCCCATGGCCCGCGCCGCCTCGATGACGCCCGGCTCGATCGTGATGAGGTTCTGTTCCACGATCCGCGAGATGCCGAACGTCGCCGCGATCGTCATGGGGAAGATCGCCGCGGGCGTCCCGAGGAAGGTGCCCAGCACGAACTGCGTGAGCGGGGCGATCGCCGTCATGAAGATGATGAACGGGATGGGCCGGATGAAGTTCACCAGGATGTTGAGCACGGTGAAGACCGCCGTGTTCTCCAGCAGGCCGCCTCTGCGCGTCGTGTACAGCAGGATCCCGAGCACGAGCCCGAAGATCCCGCCGAGCACCAGAGTGACGACGACCATCCAGAGCGTCTGCCCGATCGAGTCGAGATAGACGGGCCAGAGGGTGGACCAGTCGCTCATGCGCCGACCTCCTCGACCTCGGTGACGGCGCGGAGGTCGGCGATCAGCGCCTCCACGTCGGCCGGCTCGCCCAGCAGCTCGAGGGTCAGGCTGCCGAACGAACGCCCCTGGAGCGCCGAGATGCCGCCGTAGACGATCTCGAAGCGGACGCCGTGACGACCGACCGCGTCCGAGAGGACCGAGCCGAGCCGGCCGTCGTCGGTGATGCGCGCGGAGACGATCCGGCCGGAGTGCTTGCCGCGGAGGCGCTCGATGTCGGCGGAGTCGGGCTGGTTGCGGAGCACCGTCCCGACGAAGCGCTGCGCGGTCGGCGTCTGCGGGTCGGAGAACACCTCGAACACCGATCCCTGCTCGATGACGCGCCCGGAGTCGAGCACCGCGATGCGGTCGGCGATGGAACGGACGACCTCCATCTCGTGGGTGATGATGACGATCGTCACGCCGAGCTCGTCGTTCACGCGCTTGAGCAGCGCGAGCACGTCTGCGGTCGTCTCGGGGTCGAGCGCACTGGTCGCCTCGTCGGCGAGCAGGATGTCGGGATTCGTGGCGAGCGCCCGCGCGATGCCGACACGCTGCTTCTGGCCGCCCGACAGCTGGTCGGGGAACGACCACGCCTTGTCGGTCAGACCCACGAAGGCGAGGAGCTCCGCGACCCGCTCCTTGCGCTTGTCGGCCGGCCAGCCCGCGACCTTCAACGGGTAGGCGACATTGCCGAAGACGGTGCGCGACCGGAACAGGTTGAACTGCTGGAAGATCATCCCGATACCGGCGCGGATGCCGCGGAGGTCGCGCTCCTTCAGACCGGTGATCTCGCGCCCGTCGACCGTGATCGAGCCGCTCGTGGCGTGCTCCAGCGCGTTGATGAGCCGCAGCAGTGTGCTCTTGCCCGCGCCGGAATAGCCGATGATGCCGAAGATCTCGCCGCGCTCGATGGCGAGGTCGATCCCTTCGACGGCCGTGACCGTGGCGTCACCCGAGCGGAAGCTCTTGGTGACGCCACGGAACTCGATGATGGGGCTCACCGGGCTACTTCGCCGCCTCGATGTTCTTCTTGAGCGTGTCGAGCACCGCGATGAGGTCGGCCTGCGGCTTGTCGACGATCACCGCGGTGTTCTTCGACTCGGCGAGCACCGACTCGGTGACCTCCTTCGAGTGGTACAGCTCGGCGATCTTGAGGTAGGTCGCGTTGTCCTTGTCCTTCTCGCGCGATACGAACGCGTTGATGTACGGCTCGGCGGTCTCGGACTTCGGGTCGTCCTGGAAGATGGCGGACTTCGGATCGATTCCCGCCGTCAGGGCGAAGTTGTTGTTGACGATCGCGCCGTCGGCGGAGTTCAGCGCGGGCGCCGTCTGGGCGGCGTCCACGGGGATGACCGTGACCTTCGAGGCGGAGGCGTCGATGTCCGCCGGCGTGGCGAGCGTGTTGCCGCCGTCCTTGAGCTTCAGGAGGCCGGCCTTCTGCAGTACGAGGAGCGCACGGGCCTGGTTGGTCGCATCGTTCGGGATGGCGATCTGGGCGCCCTGCGGAATGGCGTCGACCGAGTCGTACTTGTGCGAATAGAGCGGCAGCGGGACGACCAGTGTCGAGGCGATCGGGACCAGGTCCTGCTTCGCCTGCACGTCGTAGTTCGCGAGGAACTGCAGGTGCTGGAAGAGGTTGAGATCGATCTGGCCGTCGGCGAGCGCCGGGTTGGCCTGCGTGTAGTCGCTGAAGCCGACGACGTCGATGGTGATGCCCTCGGCGGCCGCCTTCTTCTTCAGGATCGCCCAGTACGGCGCCGCCTGCTCGGTGGTGCCGATCTTCACGGTGACGTTCTTCGCCCCTGCAGCCTGCGAGGAACCGCTGCCCGCGACGTTCACGGCGATCAGCACGGCGGCCACGACGACGGCGACGACCGCGACGCCGATCCCGACGATCCAGCCGGTCTTCGACTTCTTGGGCTTCTCGGGCAGGGCCGGGGCCGGCGAACCGGCGGGAGGGGTGGCGTCGGGCATGGCTGTGCCTCTCTCTTGTGAAGGGGGGAGTGTGATACCGGTGTTCGTCCGCCGGTGGATCCAGACTCGCAGCCGCTTTCCGGCCGGTCAAAGTGCGTTCCGAAATGTGACGAGCGCGCGTAGTGTGACGAGCACCGAGCGAAGTGGAGGCCCACATGGGCGCGATCGACGACGACGACATCACCACGAGCGCCAGCGGCGGCGAAGGCCCCGCGGACGGCGGAGCGAATCCGAACGGGCACGACGGCGGAGCCGACGGGTCGGCGGGCGAAGGCCCGGCCGACGGCGGCGCCGACCCGAACGGCCACGACGGCGGAGCCGACGGGTCGGCGGGCGAGGGCCCGGCCGACGGCGGAGCGAATCCGAACGGGCACGACGGCGGAGCCGACGGGTCCGCTTGATGGCGACCGACGGGCGCGGGCCGGGCGACCGGCCCGCGCTTTCGCGTTGCACGCCGATCTCCCGTGACGAGTTCGCGGAGTCGTACTGGGGGCGTTCCCCCCTGTTCACCCGGGCGGCCGACCTCGAGGACGACTTCACCGATCTCTTCAGCACGGAGGCCGTGGACGACCTCGTCGCCGACCGGGCCCTGCGCACCCCGTTCGTGCGTATGGCGAAGGAGGGCGACGTCCTCCCACCGTCGCGGTACACCGCCGGCGGCGGCTTCGGCGCCGAGATCGGCGATCAGGTGTCGAGCGACCGCGTGCTCGCCGAACTCGCGGCCGGTGCGACCCTCGTGCTCCAGGGGCTGCACCGCACCTGGGCGCCGATCGCCGCGTTCGCGCGCGCCCTCGCGGAGGAACTCGGCCATCCCTGCCAGGTGAACGCCTACATCACTCCGGCATCGTCACGTGGATTCGACCCCCACTACGACGTGCACGACGTCTTCGTGCTGCAGATCGCCGGGGAGAAGCACTGGCGCATCCATGAACCCGTGCATCCCGATCCGCTGCGCAACCAGCCGTGGACCGACCATCGGCAGGCCGTCGCCGCACGCGCGCAGGAGGCGCCGGCGATCGACGAGACCTTCCGCCCCGGGGACGCCCTGTACCTCCCGCGCGGCTGGATCCACTCGGCCACGGCGCTCGGCGGGCTCTCCATCCACCTCACCGTCGGCGTCGCCGCCTACACGCGCACCGACATCGTGGAGACGGCGGTCGACGCCGCGGCCGACATCCCGGAGCTGCGTGCGGCCCTTCCGCTCGGTTTCGACCCCGGCGATCCTGCACTGCTCGACCCGGAGGTCGACGCCGCGCTCGACGCGCTCCGTGACGCGCTCGACGATCCCGCCCGGCGGGCGGCGGTCGCTGCCGCCGTCGGCGAGCGGCTGCGGGCCCGACGGCGACGCGACTCCTCACCGCCGCCCGTCCGTCCACTGGCGGCGGTGGAGGCGGCGGCAGCGCTCGACGGCGGCACGGTCGTCGGCGCCCGCCCGGGCCTGCGCCCGACGGTGACGGCGGAGGTCGAGACCGTCACCGTACGCCTCCCCGGCCGCGTCATCGCACTTCCGATCGCCGCCCGCGCGGCCGTCGACCGTCTCGTCGACGAGGAGCCGGTCGCGGTCGGAGAGCTGCCCGGCCTCGACCCGGAATCCGCGATCGTCGTCGCGCGCCGGTTGCTGAGAGAGGGCGTCGTCGAGGTCGTCGGCCCGTGACCGCCGTGCCCGGCTGGCTGCCGTGCAGCGACCGTGCCCGCGAACGCGGCGACCCCCTCCCCGGCACCGCCGGGTTCGGCGAGCGCTGGCTCCTCGTCGAGATCGAGAGCGGGTGGGGTCGGCACGCGTTCTTCGACTCGGCCCTCGACCCCGCGATCGGCGCCGCCCTCGTCGGCCGGGCCGAAGCGGCGGGGATCCGGCCGCTGGCGATCCGCCGCACCGGACTGCGAGCGGGCGAACGGCGGGCGCAGCAGAGCTGGCGCTGGGCCCTCGCGGACGCGCGGCCGGGTCGCGCATCCCTCCGCTGGGGCCGTGTGACGGATCCCGCCGCGCTGCTCGACCTGCCGCTCGACGGAACGGCCGGCGAGCCGAGCGATCGGCCGGTGTACGCCGTGTGCGCCCATGCCCGCCACGACCAGTGCTGCGCCGTGCGGGGGCGACCCGTGGTGGATGCTCTCGCGGCCGCGCATCCCGACGAGACGTGGGAGTGCTCCCACCTCGGCGGCGACCGGTTCGCCGCCACGATGATCGTGCTCCCCCACGGCCTGCTGTACGGCGCGGTGCCCGCCGCCGACGCCGTGCACGTGGTCGCCCGGCACGCCGAGGGACGGGTGGATCCGCGCTACCTGCGCGGCCGCACCTCCCTCAGCACGGTCGGCCAGGCCGCGGAGGCTTTCGCGCGCGACCGTTCCGGCGACGACGCGATCGACGCCTACCGCGTGATCTCGGAGCACCCGCACCCGCACGGCTGGACCGTCGAACTGGCCCATACCGGAGGGGTGGTGCGCGTCGAGGTCGGGGAACGTCTCTCGGACCCGCTGCTCAGCACCTGCGCCGCCACGATCGCCCATCCCGTGCGGGAGTTCGTGCCCGTCTCCGTGTCCGATTCCGCGCAACCCGGCTGAGCGGGGATCCCGTCACCAGTCGAGCGTCGCGGAGACCAGTGCGTGGTCGGACACCGGGGCGTTCTTCCGCGCCTCGGCGTGCTCGGTGATGGACGGCAGCGTGGCGGCGCCCGGCAGCGTCGTCGCCGCCATCACGGCCGGGCGCACCGCGGTCGAGACGAAGATGTGGTCGATGAGCTCGCGCGCACCACGGAACACACGGGAGAACCGCTTCTCCGGCGGGATGAGCGGCGCCAGATTCAGCAGTCTCGCCCCGTCCCCGCTGTCCGGTCTCCCCTCCCCCGCGCTGCCGATCTCGCTGCCGGGCGGACCGTTCACGATCTGCGTCGTCGCCGCCTCCACGCCGTCGTTGAAATCGCCCAGCACGAAGAGCCGGCGCTGCGTCCCCTGTGCGTCCAGCAACGCGTTCGCGTATGTGCGCACGGCCGCCGCCTCCGCCGCGCGCCGGTTGAGGGCGTAGTCCGCGTAGCGGGCGCGCTCGTCCTCGTCGTGGGGCTCGAAGCGTCCGCCGGGAAAGCTGAGGAGCTTGGACTTCAGGTGCACCGAGACCAGATCGACGTCGCCGGCCGAGGTGGCGATGCGCACCCGCAGCGCGCCCCGCCCCATCGCCGTCAACGGGTCTCCGGCGTCGCTCGTCGGGACGCCCTGGAGACGTTCCGGGATCGCGAAGACGTCCTCCGTCTCAGCGATGGCGATCCGGGAGGCGAACCCGACCCTGATCGGGTGGGCTGCTTCGAAGTGTGTCGAGAGCACGCCCGTCCAGCCGGAGCCGAGGGCGGCGACGAGCGCGTCGAAGGCCGCGGGGTCGCCCACCTCCTGGGTGGCGACGATATCGGCACCCGAGTCGTGGATCGTGCTCGCGAGGAGGGCGACCTTGCGGTCGAACAGCTCCGCCGTCGCGGGCCCGAACGGGGTCCCGGCGGTGAAGAAGTTCTCGAGGTTCCAGGTGGCGACGGTGAGCACGACGGCCTCCTCGCGTCCGCGACGTCCCGATGGCGCCGACGCAGCCAGTGTGCGCTCACGACGAGGCGGCGGCATCCGTATCCACACGTATTCGCGGTGAACATCGGGTGCCGCCGCCGGGGCGACGCGGCGCCTACGCGGTCTGCGCCGCGGCGACCCCCCACTGCTGGATCTTCACCATGTTGCCCGCGGGATCGCGGAAGGCGCAGTCGCGCGAACCGTAGAACTGGTCGATCGGCTCCTGCAACACCTCTGCTCCGTACGCGCGCACCCGCTCGAACAGACCGTCGACGTCGTCGGTGCTGAAGACGACGCCGGGCAGCGTGCCCTTCGCCACGAGGGCGGCGAGAGCGTCGCCGTCGGCCTGCGGCCGGCCGGCGTAGGGGTCGGAGATCACGATCTGCGAGCCGGGCTCGCCGGTCACCCCCATGGTGATCCAGTGGTGACCGTCGTAGGCGACGTCGTTGAGGACGTCGAGACCGAGCGCGTCGCGGTAGAAGACGAGCGACTCCGCGGGGTCGGTGGCGATGATGTCGACGAAGTGGACTGAGATGCTCATGAGCCCACTCTAAGAAGCCGCGATCGGGGCTGCTTCTCCAAAACTGCTCGACTCAGCCGCGCTGATGGTCTCGAACGGGACGCACCCGCTGCTTCGCGATGCAATCGGGCATCGCGGCGACGGAGAGGTGCTCGCGCGAACGGTAGCTCGTCGGGGTCTCCCCCACGAGCTCGCTGAACTTGGCGCTGAACGAGCCGAGCGACGTACAGCCGACGGTCATGCACGCATCGGTCACGCTCATCCCGGAACGCAGCAGTGCCATCGCACGTTCGATGCGCCGGGTCATGAGGTAGCTGTACGGAGTCTCGCCGTAGGCGGCGCGGAACTGGCGTGAGAAGTGCGAGGCCGACATGTACGCGTGCGCGGCCATCGTGGGGACGTCGAGCGGCTTGGCGTAGTCGCGGTCGATGAGGTCGCGCGCCCGGCGGAGCGCCACGAGCGTCTCCAGCTCCTCGGGACTCATGCCTCCACCGTAGCCCGCTCAGCCGCCCTCGACCAGGCGGATGAACGCGCTGAGCTCGGACACCCCGGTCGGCGTCGTCGGCAGGAACTCGGACAGCTCCGGAGAGTGCACGAGATACGCCGCCCACTTCGCGCGAGAGACCGCGACGTTGAGCCGGTTCTTCATCAGCAGGAACGACATCCCGCGCGGGGCGTCCGCCGCACCGGACGCGGCGAGGCTCACGATGGCGACGGCGGCCTCCTGACCCTGGAACTTGTCGACGGTGCCGACCCGGACCGCGGGATGCCCCGCCGCGTCGAGCATCGCGCGTACCTCGGCGAGCTGGGCGTTGTACGGGGTGACGACGATCACGTCCTCCGGCCCGAGGGGATGGTCGTCGACGCCCGTGGACGGGTCGCTCCAGGACCGCCCGAGCACGTCGCCGACGAGCTCGACCACGATGGCGGCCTCCTCCGGGGAGGCGGTCGAGTTGCCCGCATGGACCACGGGAACCGGGTGCAGACCGGGCTCGACACCGGCGAGCAGCCGATGGGCCGCGTCCGGGTGAGCATGGAGGCGGCCCTCGTACGAGAGCACCGAGACCGCTCCGGCGAGCGCCGGGTGCATCCGACGGCTCTCGGCGAGGAAGTAGCCGTATGCCGCCGGGAGGACGTCGTGGCCGTCGCTCACCCAGCCCAGCGCCGAGCCGTCGACCGGTTCGGGATGCCGGCCCTGGCTCACCTGCGGCAGCTGCTGGGGGTCGCCGAGCAGCAGGAGGTTGCGCGCGGCCACGCCCACCGCGATGGTCGAGGCGAGCGAGAACTGGCCGGCCTCGTCGACCACCAGCAGGTCGAGGCTGTCGCGCGGGACACGGCCCGGGTTCGCGAAGTCCCACGCGGTTCCGCCGAGGACGAATCCTCCGGCCGCGTTCTCGTCGGCGAAGTCCAGGTGGCCGTCTGCGGGGAGGACGGTGAACGCGCGCGGCTCGTCCGGGTCGGCGGTCGCACTGGCGACCTTGCCGACGCGCGCCGCGTCCAATCCCGCGGCGACCACGCGGTCCAGCAGGTTCTCGACCACGGCGTGCGACTGGGCGACGACCCCGACGCGCCAGCCGTGCTCGGCGACCAGGCGGGCGATCACGTGCGCACCGAGATAGGACTTGCCCGTGCCGGGCGGACCCTGGACGGCGAGGTACGACCGGTCGAGGTCGAGCAGGCTGGCGACGACGGCGGCGATCCGGCCGCTCCCGTCAGCCGGTCCTTCATCGGCGAGCGCACCGGAGAGCGTTCGGGGCGGCGTGCGGCGCAGGAGGTCGACGGTCGCGTCCGTCGGCCAGGTGCCGGACTGCAGCGCGCCGAGCAGGCCCGCTCCCCATTCGCGGATCGCCTCGCCCAGGCGGCGGGCGTCCGGCGGCGCGGCCGGGGTGAGAGCGGTCGGCGTGGAGCGGTACGGCAGGACGTCCCGAGGCAGCGTCTCCCGCACGATGACGGAGCCGTCGTCGGTCGCGCCGATGACGGCGACCGTGCGGGCGGTGCGCGAGCCCGGCTGTGCGCGCGGCTGCCGGAACGGTCCCGGGAACTCGTAGAGCAGGAAGGGGCCGCCGCGCTCGCTCACCCGCACGGCGCTGCCGGAGCCCCACTGCCCGCCGAGGAGCAGCTCCCGCCGCTCCACACGCTGGCCGTCCTCCTGGTACCAGTCGCGCACGACGTGTACCGAATCGACGGCCAGCACGTCGCGGGTCTCGGCCCACTCCTCGATCGGCTGGATCAGGCGGGTGTAGTGCGACTGCCAGAAGCTCTTCTGCTCGCGCCGGTGGAAGTCGATGGCAGCCGCCGCGAGGGCGACGGCCGCGCGATCAGGGGTGCGGTGCGGGTCGAGCGGATCGCCCGCGTACCCGAGCAGGGCCGCCCGCAGCGGCGACTCCTCGGGAGCGGCCTCCAGCTCCTCCACGGGCGCCGTGCCGACCGGGATGCCGTTCTCGGCCGCACGGTCGAGCAGCCAGTCGCGCAGCCGCAGAGTGCTGACGCAGTCGTAGCGGTTGTAGTCGCCCAGAGCATCGAGCAGCGGTTGCGCCTCGGCGTCGCGGCCGAGAGCCAGCAGGTCGCGCGCGTTGGCGTACTCGGTGATCGAGTCGGCGCCGTTCGTGACCTCGCTCTGGCGCAGCTCCGTGCCCATGTAGAGCGGCTCGAGCTTCTTGATCGAGTACGACCGCGACCCGACGCGCACGGCCTTGCGCACGAGTGGGTAGAGGTCGACGAGCACCCCGTCGCGCAGGAGGCCGTCGACCTCCTCCTCGCCGACGCCGTGACGCGCGGCGAGCGCGAGCAGGTGCGTCTGCTCGTAGGCGGCGTAGTGGTAGATGTGCAGGCGCGGATACCGGCTGCGCCGCTCGCGCACGAACGCGAGGAACGCCTCCAGCGCCAGCCGCTCGGCGGCGAAGTCGTGCCCCCAGAACGCGGTGAACTCGGCGTCGACGTCGACCATCCCGAACAGGTAGTCGAGCCCCCATCGCTCCCCGGCGCCCTCGGTGTAGAGCGGGTCGCCCTCGAAGTCGAAGAACAGGTCGCCTTCATCCGGGTGCGGGAGAGCCGCCAGCACGGGGGCGTTGTACACCCGGACCGGCGGCGCCTCCCCCGGCTGCGCCCGCAGCTGCAGCCGCGCCTGCTCGCGCAGCCCGTCCAGCGTGCCGTCGGGGATCCCGCTCACGGGACCGTCGGAGTCGGCGAGCGCATCGATGGTGCCGAGGCCCGCCTCCAGGAGGTGCTCGCGCTGCGTCACCCGCATCCCCGCGACGAGGAGCACATCGCGCGCCGCCTGCACCTCGGCGTCGCAGGTGTCGCAGCGGCCGCAGACGGTGAAGCGTGGATCGCCCCAGGCCACCGGGCCCTCGTCGGCGACGTGCACATCGATGATGGCGAGGAGCCGTGCGCGCCGCTTGCGGTAGACCGGCTCGATGTCGGAGAGCCGGTGCTCGCTCACCGAACCGTCGCCGAGGAGCAGCTCGACGGTCTCGTCGGTGTCGACACCGAGGCGACGCAGCTGGTCGGCGTAGGCGGCGAGCTGCAGCAGGGCGGTCACGCGGGCGCTGCGGGCGAGCTTGGAGTCCTGCACGCGATAGCGGCCGTCCGGGCGGCGCACGACGAAGTCGGCGAAGCCGACGAACGCCCCGTCGAAGAACGTCGCCTGGAACACGACCTCCGCTCCGCTCGCGAACGCTGCCGAGGTCTCGGCGACGGCCGCCGCGAGCGCGTCGGCGGTCAGCGACTTCGGCCGGCCGATCTCTGCGACCGCGGCGCCGAAGCGATCCCGGTAGCGCTCCAGGATGTGGTGCTCGTGCTCGTCGCCCAGCCGGGAGGACCGCACGTACATCGGGTCCTCGATCTCGGGCGCCTTCTCGATGCGCCCCAGCTTGACGTCGAGCGAGCGCAGGAACGCGAACTCGCACTTCGACGCCTCGGTCAGGTCGCTGGCGCTGGTGACGATCACTCCGTCGAGCACGAACACGCGCAGCCCCTTCCGTCGAGCGTCCCCTCAACCTACCGGGCACCCCCGACACCTCCGCACGCGGTGGCGCGCTGCGGGACCGTCAGCCCTTCGCGGCCGCCTTCATCGCCCGCTTGTGCTCGCGGACGCGGGTGAGGGAGTCGGCGTCGACGATGTCGGCGACCGAACGATAGCCGTCGGCGCCGTAGTCCCCGGCCGCCTCCCGCCAGCCGGTGGCCTGCAGGCCCTTCTGCTTACCGAGCAGCGCCAGGAAGATCTTCGCCTTCTGCTCGCCGAAGCCCGGGAGCGCCTTCAGCCGGCGCAGCACCTCCGCGCCCGACGGGTCGTCCTTCGTCCAGATCGCGGACGTGTCGCCGCCCCACTCGCCGACGATCGCCGCGGCCAGCGCCTGCACGCGGCCCGCCATCGATCCGGGGAAGCGGTGCACGGCCGGCGACTGCTTCATGGCCGCGACGAGCTCGTCGGGGTCGAGGGCCGCGATCTGCGCGGGATCGAGCGCGCCGAGCCGGTCGTGGAGCTTCGCGGGACCGGCGAATGCGGTCTCCATCGGGACCTGCTGGTCGAGCAGCATCCCCACGAGGAGGGCGAACGGGGAGCTGTCGAGCAAGGCGTCCGCTTCGGCGTCGCCGGTGATGTGCAGGCTCATGGCCCCAAGTCTTCCACCAGGCTCGGATTAAACGGAGCGACAACCCGGATCGTTTGTCTCCGGATGCATGCAGAGTGCATGTATTGTATGCTAGTTGCATGACAACGATCCAGGTTCGCAACGTCTCCGACGAGACCAGTCGTGCGCTCAAGGCGAAGGCGGCGCTCGAGGGCCGCTCGCTGAGCGACTACCTGCTGCGCGAACTCGACCGCCTGGCGACGCGTCCGAGCCGCGCTGAACTACTGGAACGGATCGCGAGCCGTGGCGTCGCCACTCTGTCACCCGCAGCGCACATGCTCGCCGAACAGCGCCCGGGTCGATGACGCTCGTCGTCGATGCGTCTGCGGTCGCCGAGATCCTGTTCGGAACCGAAGCAGGGCGAAGAGCGGCCGCGCTGATCGACGGCCACGACCTGCTGGCGCCGCAGCACCTCACGGCGGAAGTCGCCTCCGTCATCCGCGGGTGGTCGCTCAGTCAGCAGATCACGGAGGAGCAGGCGCTGCGCGCGTTCCGTGAGTTCGACGCACTCGGTATCGAGCAGGTGCCGATGATGGCCATGCTCCCCGCCGCTCATGCCCTGCGGCACAACGTCAGTGCGTATGACGCCATGTACGTCGTACTCGCCCGCGCAGCCCAGAGCTCGCTGCTGACCCTCGATGCTCGCCTCGCCGCATCCGTTCCGGACTGCGCGCTGCTGCCGTGACCTTCGGGCGGTCAGCCGGCCAGCCGCTCCGGTGTCACACTGCCCTGTCGTCAGGCGACGAGGAGGAGCACGCCCGCGACGGCGGACAGCACCGCGAGCAGCAGCGCGACCCCGAGCAGCACGGCGTGCACGACGAGGAAGGGAGTGGCCTTGCCCGCAGCGTCGCGCGCGCGGGCGTCTTCGCGCACGCGCGTGAAGAAGCGCGGCCACGCGAAGACGTTGAAGACGGCGTTGAGGAACAGGACGAGGGCGGCGAAGACGGTCATCGTGCCTCCAGCGTACGGGACCGTGCGAACCGCTCGGCGCCCAGGTCCAGCAGCGCGGTCGCGGCCGCACTCGGCCGCGGGCGGGCGATCACTCCGAGCCGCCAGTCGATGCGCTCGCGCAACGGCACGACCACGGCGCCCTCCGCCGGAATGACCGTGAGCTCCGGCAGGGCGGCCACCCCGAGGCGCGCGGCCACGAACCGGGGGATCTCCCCGAGGTCGGAGAGCTCCGTCGGGATGTGCCGAACGATGCCGAGTGCGGCCAGCTCGCGGTCGAGGGTCACCCGGTTGCCGAAGCCGGCCCGCGCATCCACCCACTGCTCGTCGGCCAGCTCCGCCAGCGAGACCTCCGCCCGGGAGGCGAGCGGATGCGACTGCGGCAGCAGCGCGACGAACGGCGACACCGCCAGCTCGCGTTCCAGCAGTCCGGGCAGCCGGTCCGGCAGGCCGACGAACGCCACGTCGAGCCGCCCCTGCCGCACATCCTCCACGAGGCCGGTGGAGCCACTCGGGGACGGGCCGAGACGCAGGTCGACGAGGGGATGCCGCCGATGGAAGGCGCCCATGATCCCGGGCAGATCGATCGGCGTCAGGTTGGTGAAGATGCCCACGCGCACCGCGCCGCGGAGTTCCCCGTCTCCGCGGGCCGCGTCGTGCATCCGGCCCACGGCATCGAGCGCGACCCGTGCGTCCTCGAGGGCGGCCTCCCCCACCGCGGTCAGCCGCACGCCGTGCGGGTCCCGGTCGAACAAGGGGGCACCCAGCTCGGCCTCCAGTGCCCGGATGCCCGCCGACACGGTCGACTGCGCGGCGAAGACGCGCTCCGCCGCGCGGGTGAAGTTCAGCTCCTCGGCGACTGAGACGAAGTAGTCGAGCTGACGGAGATCCATTCTGCAATCGTATCCATCGATTGCCCGGATCGATGCTATCCGTTGGACTCGATCACGGATCGGGAGCATCCTCAGATCATGACCGTCACCCGCGAACCCGCGACCTCCCCCACCCCCGCCGTCCAACCGAGTGACGTGGGATCCGCACGTGTCGCCCGGGGCCGCTGGCAGCTGCGCCACGGCTCGGGCTTCTGGGTCATCGCCGCGGCATTCCTCACGGTCATGGCCTTCTCGACCGTGCCCACACCCCTCTACGCGCTCTACCAGGCGCGCGACGGCTTCCCGACCTGGGTCGTCACCGTGGTGTTCGCCGCGTACGCCGTCGGGGTCATCGCGAGCCTGTTCCTCATCGGCCACCTCAGCGACTGGGCCGGGCGGCGCCGGATGGTCCTGATCGCCATCCTGATCGAGGTCGTGGCCGCGGCGCTCTTCCTGGTCTGGAACGACGTGTCCGGCCTCATCGTCGCCCGCGTCCTGTCCGGCGTGGGGGTCGGCGCCCTCACGGCGAGCGCGACCGCGCACCTGAGCGAGCTGCGGGCTGTCGCCCGGCCGGCCGAAGGGCCGCGACTCGCCGGGACCGTCTCGACCGTCGTCAACACGGGCGGTCTCGCCCTCGGCCCGTTGATCGGCGGCGCCTTCGCGCAGTTCCTGCCGCAGCCGTTGCTGCTCCCGTACGTCGTCTTCCTGGTGCTGCTCGCCGTCGCCGCGCTGGCCGTCGCGCTCGTGCCCGAGACGGTCGAGCGGGCGGAGGAGCGTCCGGCGTACCGGCCGCAGCGCGTGTCCCTGCCCGCTTCGGCCCGTGGCGCGTTCACCGCGGCGGCGATCGCCGCATTCGCCGGTTTCGCCGTCTTCGGGCTGTTCACCTCCCTGGCGCCGAGCGTCGTGTCGGGGGTGCTCCACCAGAGCTCCCACCTGCTCGCCGGCGCCGTCCCGTTCTCGGTCTTCGCGGCCTCCGCGCTCTCGCAGATCGTGTTCGCCCGGCTCCGGATGCGCGCACAGCTCGGGCTCGCCCTGATCCTGATGCTGGCGGGACTCGCCGGGCTCGCCACCGGCGTGCTGGTCGCGTCGCTCGCGGTCTTCCTCGTCAGCGGCGTCCTCGCCGGAGCGGGTGTCGGCCTGCTGTTCCGGGCCGCGATCGCCGCGACGGCCGCCCTGGCCGCTCCCGAGCGTCGCGGCGAGGTGCTGGCGGCCATCTTCCTGGTCGCCTACATCGGACTCGCACTCCCCGTGCTCCTGGTGGGCGTCGCGCTGATCCTGTGGCCGCTCGTGCCGGTGCTCGGCGTGTTCGTCGGCATCGTCGGGCTGCTCGCATTGTTCGGCGGTCTGCGGATGCTGCGCACCGCCTGACGGACCGCATCTGCGAGGCGGAGCTCAGCGACGCAGATCGACGATCTGCGCCGCTGTCGCGCCGGCGTACCCGCGCTCGACGAGGTCGACCTCGAAGCCGGCGAGCCGCTCGAGGTGACGCGAGACGCGGAGCGGCCCAACGTCGAAGGGCTCGCACCCGATCGCGGTGACCAGCCCCGCGACGACATCCTTCGCCGCATCGTCGTCGGAGGCGACGAACACCTGCACGGGGCGGCCGGCTTCGAGCAGTTCCGCGTAGACGGTGTTGAACGCCTTGACGACCCTGGCTCCCGGAGCGGCCTCGGCCATCCGCTCGGCGAGCGACGGCCCCGCGCCGTACCGGCTCTCGAAATGCGGCGGATCGATCGGGTTGCCGAGGTCGACCAGCACCCGTCCGCGCAGCACGGCCGCGAGTGCGCCGACGAGCTCGAGCGCCGCGGAGTCCTGCACCGCAACGATCACGATGTCCGCCCGGGCTGCGGCACGGTGGTCGACGCCGTCGGCCGCGCCGATCGCGAGCGCGACCGCCCGGGCCCGCTGCGGGTCCCGCGAGCCGATGACGACCTCGTGGCCCGTCTCGACGAACCGCCGACCCAGCGCGACCGTCATCGCGCCGGTGCCGAGAATCCCGATGGTCATCACCGCTCCCCTCCTCCGCCCTTCCCCTGCCGGCCGCCTGCCGTGCGGCGGGACGTCTGCGGCTGCGCGCGCAGCCGCAGACGTCCCTCAGCGCAGCGTTCGGTCAGCAGTACTCGTAGCGGTAGGCGCTGTCGCCCTTGGCGACCACGTCGCGGTCCCGCAGGATCACCGAGATCTTCTTGCCCTGCGCAGCACAGGCCTGCGTGTAGGCCGAGCGCGGGTTGTCCGTGTACTCGATCTCGATCACATTGTCGCCGTAGACCGACGTGTACGCGTCGCACTCGGTGTTGAACTGGCACTCCTCGGCGATCGCGAAGTCGAACCCGACCGTGTTCTTGCCCGCGGATCCGAGCTCCGTGGTGTTCTTCTGCGCGATCGCGAGGCCCTTCTGATGCGCGTGCGCGGCGAGGAGAGTCGCAAGGTCGATGTTGTTCTGCTTGGTCAGCAGCTGCTTGCCGCCGCTCTTCGACCGCGTCCACGAATCCAGGTTGTCGGGCTCGACCGCCTGGAAGCCCTTCGACGCGCACTGGTCGATCCACCCGTTCACGATGGCGGCGATCCGGGAGCGCTTGGCGGCGGTGGAGGTGTCGAGCAGGTACTCGTTCCACTCCGGGTCCCCGACCTTGACGCCCTTCGCATTGCGGAGGATGAGGTCGCTGTTCGCACCGGCCCACGTCGTCGTGTCGTCGGGCTGCGTCTGATATGCGTTCACGTAGCAGATGTTGTACTTCCCGGACACCGGGGAGGCCGTGCGATCCCGGTCGACGATCCGAACGGAGGACGCCGGGGTGTAGACGCCGCCGATCTGATAGTCGAACTGCGCATTCACAGGCGGGGGTGCGGGTGTCGCCGCCTGCGCGGCGCTCGCCCCCGCCACGATCGACACGGCGATCGCTCCGGCGGACAGGGCGAGGGTCAGGATTTTGCGGGATGAGGCACGCATCGGTGCTCCGATCTGTGGATGCCCCGCCTCGAGCTTCATCTCTGGCGTCACGCCCGGCGATCGGTGACGATCGCCGGTAGGGCCATCCACGGCCCGTACAGACTATGAGAGCGCGACGAGACCACGCAAGACGCTGCCGGCTAGTCCGCTGCGACCAGCTGCACGCGGAGGGAGTCCACCCGGGTGGCGATCACATCGTCCGCGGCCCAGCGCTGTGCCAGCCGCGCGAGGATCGCGTCCAGCTCCTCGCGGGTGAGCCCGGCGGCGAGCTCGAGGCGCACGACGAGCTCCTCCGCCACGAGCCGGTGTGCCGGGTCGCCGGCCAGGAGCCGCACACCGTGCACGCCCAACTCGGTCGCGATGGAGGCGTCGAACGCGGCGAACACCTCCGCGTCCCGGTCGCTCGGCACCCACCGCTCGCCGCGGGCGACGGCCCAGACGGCGGGCCGGCGGAGGACGAACTCGGTCTCGCTCGTGGGGTCGAGCACGACGAGCTCCGTCTGCTCGGAGGCCGCGGCGAGGGCGACGCGGCGACCGTCCGCAGGGACCGGCCGTGCCCGTGGATTCCAGATCTGCATCGCCGTGACCGAGGAGAACACCGGCAGCACGCTGCGGCCGTCGGGGCCCGAGACCGTCACGATGGAGAGCTCCTGCGACTTGTCCACGGTGAGGCCCGCATCCGTGGTGCCTTCGTCGCCGAGCTCGGCGACCAGCGGGATCAGCAGCCGGGACTCGCGCAGTGCGTCGACGACCGCCTCGGCGCCGACCTCGCCCGCCCGGAAGGCAGCGAGAGCACCGAGAAGGGCGGGCGGGGCCGAGCCGTCATCCTCACCGAACGGGTTGTCGTCGAACTCGCGCCCCTCCCAGGGCTGCCCGGCGGAGTCGCCGAGCGACGCCGCGAAGTGCCGCAATCGGTCGGCGCCCTTCTCGGTGGGTCCGCCCGTCGGGAGTCCGGCGCCGTCGGGGCCGTCGCCCGGCTCAGTAGCCCGCGACATCCAGCGCCTCGGGCAGGGTGAACGCCCCGGAGTAGAGCGCCTTCCCCACGATCGCACCCTCGAGCCCCAGCGGGACCAGCTCGCGCAGCGCCGCGATGTCGTCGAGGCTCGCGATGCCTCCCGAGGCGACGACCGGGCGCTCGGTGCGGTCCATGACCTCGCGGAGCAGGTCGATGTTCGGGCCGCGCAGGGTGCCGTCCTTGGTGACGTCGGTGACGACGTAGCGCGCGCACCCCGCCTCTTCGAGGCGTTCGAGCACCTGCCACAGGTCGCCGCCGTCGCGGGTCCAGCCGCGGGCGGCGAGGGTGGTTCCGCGCACGTCGAGGCCGACCGCGATCGCCTCGCCGTACTGACCGATCACGTGGGCGGCCCACTCCGGGTTCTCCAGTGCCGCGGTGCCCAGGTTGACCCGCGTGGCGCCGATCGCGAGCGCCTCCTCCAGCGACTCGTCGTCGCGGATGCCGCCCGAGAGCTCGATGTTGACGCCCTTCACCTGGCGGATCACCTTTTTGAGCAGCGAGCGGTTCGAGCCGCGGCCGAAGGCGGCGTCGAGGTCGACGAGGTGGATCCAATCCGCCCCGGCGTCCGCCCACTCCGCCGCCGCGTCGACCGGGTCGCCGTAGCTGGTCTCGCTGCCGGCCTCGCCCTGGGTCAGGCGCACGGCCTTGCCGTCGGCGACGTCGACGGCCGGGAGCAGGACGAGCTTGGGCGTGTTGTTGAATTCGCTCACTGTGGTTCCTCGTTCGGGTCCGCGACGGCGGACGGGTGGTGCGCGGGGCGGTCGGCTAGAGGGTGCCGATCCAGTTGCGCAGCAGCTGGATGCCGGCGCTGCCGGACTTCTCGGGGTGGAACTGGGTTGCGCTGAGCGGACCGTTCTCCACCGCGGCGATGAAGGGCGTGCCGTGCTCGGCCCACGTCACGTGCGGCTTCGGGAACGGACCGGTGACCTCCAGCGTCCACTCCTGCGCGGCGTACGAGTGCACGAAGTAGAACCGCTCATCGCGCAGCCCGGCGAAGAGCCGCGAGTTCTCGGGAGCCTGGACCGTGTTCCAGCCCATGTGCGGCACGACGTCGGCGGTCAGAAGATCGACCGTCCCCGGCCATTCGCCCAGGCCCTCGGTCTCGACGCCGTGCTCGACGCCGCGCTCGAACAGCACCTGCATTCCCACGCAGATGCCGAGCACCGGTCGCCCCCCGGCCAGACGCCGGTCGATGACCTCGTCGCCGTGGGAGGCGCGCAGGGCGTCGATGACCGCGGCGAAGGCTCCCACGCCGGGCACGAGGAGGCCGTCGGCCTCCAGCGCCCGCCGCCGGTTGCCCGTCAGCTCGACGTTCGCGCCCGCGGCCTCCAGCGCCTTCACCGCGGAGTGCACGTTGCCGGACCCGTAGTCGAGCACGACGACATCGGGGGTGCCCGAAGCGCTCACAGCGCGCCCTTGGTCGACGGGATGCCGGAGACGAGCGGATCGAGCGCCTTGGCCTGCCGGAACGCGCGGGCGAACGCCTTGAACTCCGCTTCGGCGATGTGGTGGGGGTCGCGCCCGCCGATCACGGTGATGTGGGTGGTCATGGCGGCGTTGAACGAGATCGCCTCGAAGACGTGCCGGACCATCGAGCCGGTGAAGTGACCGCCGATGAGGTGGAACTCGAACCCGGCGGGCTCTCCCGTGTGCACCAGGTAGGGGCGACCCGAGAGATCGACGACGGCCTGCACCAGCGCCTCGTCCAGCGGCACGAGCGCGTCGCCGTAGCGGGAGATGCCGCTCTTGTCGCCGAGTGCCTGGCGGATCGCCTGGCCGAGCACGATACCGACGTCCTCCACGGTGTGGTGCACGTCGATCTCGGTGTCGCCGTTGGCGCGCACGCGCAGATCGGTGAGCGAGTGCTTCGCGAACGCCGTGAGCAGGTGGTCGTAGAACGGCACGCTGGTGGCGATCTCGGCCACGCCGGTGCCGTCGAGGTCGAGGCTCAGCTCGATGCTCGACTCGCTGGTCTCGCGCTGCAGGCTGGCGGTGCGATTCGTCATGACTGCGAGTTTACTGGGACGACGGCGGCCGCCGGGCGCCCGAGGGCTGCGAGGGCCTCCAGGAACGCCGTCGTCTCGCGCTCCGTGCCTGCGGTCACGCGCAGGTGGTTCGGGATGCCCACGTCGCGGATGAGGATCCCGCGCTCCAGTAGCGCCTCGAACACGGCGTGCGGGTCCTCGACGCCGCCGAAGAGGACGAAGTTGCTCCCGCTGCGGTGCGGCGCGTATCCGAGGCGCGCGAGCTCCGTCACGAGCCGGTCGCGCTGGAGGCGGATCTCCCCCACCATCGCGAGCATCTCGTCCGAGTGCGCGAGGGCGCCCAGCGCCGCCGCCTGCGTCAACGCGGAGAGGTGGTACGGCAGGCGCACGAGGCGCAGCGCGTCGACGACTGCCGGGTCCGCTGCGAGGTAGCCGACGCGGGCGCCGGCGAACGCGAAGGCCTTGCTCATTGTGCGCGAGACGAGCAGGCGCGGGCGCCCCTCGAGCAGGCTGAGCGCCGAGGGCTCGCCGTCGGGCATGAACTCGGCGTACGCCTCGTCCACGACGACGATCCCGCGAGCGGCATCGTAGGCGGCTTCGATCGTCGCCAGGTCGAGCGGGGTGCCCGTCGGGTTGTTGGGCGAGCAGAGGATGACGATGTCCGGGTCGGTGCGGCGGATCTCCGCGGCGGCGGTCGCCGGTGTCAGCTCGAAGTCGGCGTCGCGTGCCCCCGCGATCCAGCTCGTCCCGGTGCCCGACGCGAGCAGCGGGTACATCGAATACGTCGGAGCGAAGCCGAGCAGGCTGCGCCCCGGGCCGCCGAACGCCTGCAGGATGTGCTGCAGCACCTCGTTGGAACCGTTGGCCGCCCAGATCCAGCTCGCATCGAGTCCGTGGCCGAGGTAGCGCGCGAACGCCTCCCGCACGTCGGTGAACTCGCGGTCGGGGTAGCGGTTCACGCCGGTGATGGCGACCGCGACGCGCGCGACGATGTCGGCCGCGACATCCTCCGGCACCGGATGCGTGTTCTCGTTCACGTTGAGTGCGACGGGAACGGACTTCTGCGGGGCGCCGTACGGCGTCCGTCCACGCAGATCGTCACGGATCGGGAGGTCGGAGAGGGAGGTCACCCATCCATGCTAGCCATGCGAGCGAAGGCCCGATCCCACATGACGCGGCGTTCGACCAACGCGCCCGACTATCGTGCCCGACGGTCGCGCGGGAGTCAGTGCGCGTACTTGCTCGGGATGGCGAGCTGCTGCCCGGGCGACACGACGCCCGAGCCGTCCAGCCCGTTGAGCTGGACCAGGTCGGCGATGACGTCACGCGGGTCGGCGCTCGGAGCGATGCGCTCGGCGACCGCCCAGAGCGAGTCGCCCGACTCCACCGTGACGTGCTGGAAGGACACATGGGTCTGCTCGCTCGTCGCGACCGCCCCACCGCCGTTGAGGGCGAAGACCACGGCGCCGATGACCAGAGGAAGAGCGAGGAGTGCGGTGAGGACCGCACGTCCGCGGCGCGTCAGCCGCAGACGCGTACGCGCACCAGCCGGGAGAGCGGGAATCGAGTGGAATGATCCCATCGCCGTCGTGCTCATGGCCTTGACCTCCTTGTGCGACGCGGATGCGAAGCTTTGTTCCGAATGTATCTTCGAATGTTCGAAATCGCAAGACCCGGTACGCCGAGAAAATCAGCCACGGATTTCGAGACACACTCGAACACATGTTTGTTTCCGGCCGTATCGTGGATACAGTTTCGATTGTCTGGAGTTCACCTTTCCAGGCACCACCGACATTCGGGACGAGCGGATGCGGTCGAGCTCACGAAGGGACGAGCGTGTCGAACGAGAACCAGGCTCCGCGCGGGGGCACACGCCGCCGTAAGAACCTCAGCGAGAAGCAGCTCGCCATCCTCGACGTGATCCAGAAGTCGGTCAGTCAGCGGGGGTATCCGCCGAGCATGCGCGAGATCGGCGACGCCGTCGGCCTCTCCTCGCTGTCGTCGGTCACGCACCAGCTGAACCAGCTCGAGCTGAGCGGCTACCTGCGTCGCGACCCGAACCGCCCGCGGGCGCTCGAGATCCTCATCGATCTGCCGTCGCCGTCCGCGTCCGTCGACTACGAGAACCAGACCCCGGTGGGCGACGCGGCCATGGTGCCGCTCGTCGGCCGTATCGCCGCCGGCGTGCCGATCACCGCCGAGCAGCAGGTCGAAGAGGTCTTCCCGCTCCCCCGCCAGCTCGTCGGCAACGGCGATCTCTTCATGCTGAAGGTGGTCGGCGAGTCGATGATCGACGCCGCCATCACGGACGGCGACTGGGTCGTCGTCCGCCAGCAGAACACCGCCGAGAACGGCGACATCGTCGCGGCGATGCTCGACGAGGAGGCGACGGTGAAGGTCTTCCGCCAGCGCGACGGCCACACCTGGCTGCTGCCCCGCAACTCCAACTTCGAGCCCATCCTGGGCGACTTCGCCCAGATCCTCGGCAAGGTCGTCGCCGTCCTCCGCGCCGTCTGACCCACCCACGGGGTACCGCTCGACCACATTCGCGACGAAAGTCGCGTTTCCACGCCCCATACGTCACATTCGTGACGAATGTGCGCGGTGAGCCGGGGGTCAGCGCGTCAGGCCCAGCCGAGCTCCTGGAGCTTCGCGTCGTCGAGCCCGTAGTAGTGGCCGATCTCGTGCACCAGGGTCACCCGCACACAGGCGCGCAGCTCGTCGATGCTGGAGCAGCTCGCCTCCAGGTTGTTGCGGAACAGGGTGATCCGGTCCGGCAGCTCGCCGAATCCGTAGACGCCGCGCGTCGTCAGCGGGCGTCCGCTGTAGAGCCCGAACAGGCGCGGTCGGTCCACTGAGGGCTGGTCCTGGATGAGGAACGCCACGTTGTCGAGGTGTCCGACGATGGCGTCCGGCAGGGCGTCGAAGACCTCGCCCACCAGGACCTCGAACTCGGCATCCGTCATCTGCACCATGCGCCCATCCTGGCGCACGGCGACGGGGCCGCGACCCGCCGTCCGCCCAGGGCGGAACAGCGGCTCACGGCCCCGTCGGATTGATCAGGCGTCGACCGAGGCGCGCTCGCGCACGGCCCGGGTAGCCTCCAGGATGTTGCGCAGCGAGGCCACGGTCTCGTCGTAGCCGCGCGTCTTCAGCCCGCAGTCCGGGTTGACCCACAGCTGGCGGCCCGGGATCGCGTTCAGCGCGGTCTCGAGCAGTTCCGTGACCTCCGCGACGGAGGGCACACGCGGCGAGTGGATGTCGTAGACACCCGGGCCGATGCCGTGGTCGAAGCCGGAGGTCTGGATGTCGTGCACGACCTCCATCCGGCTGCGCGCGGCCTCGATGCTGGTCACGTCCGCGTCCAGGTTGCGGATCGCGTCGATCACCACGCCGAACTCCGAGTAGCAGAGGTGCGTGTGGATCTGCGTCTCGTCCCGCACCCCGGCGGTCGCGAGGCGGAACGAGCCGACGGACCAGTCGAGGTAGGCGTCCTGCGCTGCGCGCTTCAGCGGGAGCAGCTCGCGCAGCGCCGGCTCGTCGACCTGCACGACCCGGATGCCCGCGCTCTCGAGGTCCTCGATCTCGTCGCGCAGGGCGAGCGCCACCTGACGGGCCGTCTCGCCCAGCGGCTGGTCGTCGCGCACGAACGACCAGGCGAGGATCGTCACCGGGCCGGTCAGCATCCCCTTGACCGGCTTCTCGGTCAGGCTCTGCGTGTAGGTGGACCAGTCCACCGTGATCGGCTTCGGGCGCGACACGTCGCCCCACAGGATCGACGGGCGCGTGCAGCGCGAGCCGTAGGACTGCACCCAGCCGTTCCGCGTCACCGCGAACCCGTCGAGGTTCTCGGCGAAGTACTGCACCATGTCGTTGCGCTCGGGCTCGCCGTGCACGATGACGTCGATGCCGATCTCCTCCTGGAGGTCGACGACGCGCTTGATCTCGGCCTGCATCCGCGCAAGGTACTCCGCCTCGGTGATGAGCCCTGCGACGAGCTGGGCGCGGGAGCGGCGGATGTCGCCGGTCTGCGGGAACGAGCCGATGGTCGTCGTCGGGAGGAACGGCAGCGCGAGGGCGGCGTCCTGTGCGGCCAGACGGTCCTCGTAGGCGCCGCGGCGGAAGTCCGCCTCGGTGAGCGCGGCCTCGCGGGCGCGGACCGCGTCCACCCGCACCCCGGGCGCGGAGGCGCGGTCGGCGAGGGAGGCGCTCGCGGCCGACAGCTCGGACTGGATCGCCTCGTGGCCGTCGACGAGTCCCCGTGCGAGGACGGCGACCTGCGCGACCTTCTGGTCGGCGAAGGCGAGCCAGCCCTTCAGCCGGGCGTCGAGCTCGGGCTCGTCGTCGACGTCGTGCGGGACGTGCAGCAGCGACGTCGAGGTGGACACCGCGACATCGGGGCTCAGCGAGAGCAGCTCGGTGAGCGAGCCGAACGCCGCCTCCAGGTCTCCGCGCCAGATGTTGTGGCCGTCGATCACACCGCCGACGAGCGTCTTCGTCGCGAGCGATCCCGCGGTCGCGACGTCGCGTGCGGTGGGCAGCGAACCGCGGACCAGGTCGAGCGAGATCGCCTCCACCGCAGACGCGGCGAGCACGGGCAGTGCGTCGTCGAGGCTGCCGTACGGCGCGGCGACGAAGAGCGCCGGCCGGTCCGCGACCTCGCCCAGCGCGGCATACGCGGTGCGCAACGCTTCGAGCACCTCGGCTCGCGGCTCGTCGATGCTCTCGCTGACCAGCGCCGGCTCGTCCAGCTGCACCCACGGGGCTCCCGCGGCGCCCAAGCGTGCGATCAGCTCGGCGTAGACCGGGAGGAGGTCCGCGAGACGCGACAGCGGCCGGAAGCCGTCGGGCGCCTCGTCGGAGGCCTTGCTCAGGAGGAGGAAGGTCACCGGCCCGACGATCACCGGGCGCGTGACGAAGCCCGCCGCGCGGGCCTCCTCGAACTCCCGCACGATCCGGTCGGAGGCGAGCCGGAAGTCGGTCTCCGGTCCGATCTCCGGCACGAGGTAGTGGTAGTTGGAGTCGAACCACTTCGTCATCTCGAGCGGGGCGTTGTCGCCCTCGCCGCGGGCGACCGTGAAGTAGCCGGCGAGGTCGACGGAGCCGTCCTCGGAGACGAGGCCTGCGAACCGCGAGGGGATCGCCCCGACGGCGACCGCGGCGTCGAGCACCTGGTCATAGAAGCTGAAGCTCTCGGGGATGGCGGCGTCGTCGCGGCCGAGGCCGAGCGCGGCCAGACGCTCACGCGTCGTCGCGCGCAGCTCGGCGGCGGTCGCCTCCAGCTCGTCGGCGCTGATCGCGCCGGCCCAGAAGGACTCGACGGCCTTCTTGAGCTCGCGGCGGCGACCGATGCGGGGGTAGCCGAGGATCGTTCCGGCCGGGAAGGCGGCACGGGAGGTGGTGGTCATGGTGGTTCCCTTTCGGTGCGTCAGGAGGTGGAGACGGTGGAGGTGTCGTCGCTGGAGGTGCCGTCTGCGGAAGCGGCGTCGGCGGGCAGCACGCCGACCCGGTCGAGGACCGACAGCACCGCCTCGCTCTGGTTGAAGGTGTAGAGGTGGAGGCCGGGCGCGCCGCCGTCGAGCAGGCGCTTGCCCAGACGCGCCGCCCAGTCGATGCCGATCTCGCGCCGCCCCTCGTCGGTCGGCTCGACCTCGAGCTGGATGGCCAGATCGCTCGGCAGGTCCTCGCCGCTGAGCTCGAGCATGCGTCGCAGGCGGGCGGGCGAGGTGACCGGCATGATCCCGGGCAGGATCGGGAACGCGACTCCGGCGTCCTTCGCCTTCTGGGCGAACGACAGGTAGTCCTCCGCGTGGAAGAAGAGCTGCGTGATGCCGAGGTTCGCGCCGGCGGCCTGTTTGGCGAGCAGGGCGTCGATGTCCTGGGAGGTCGAGTGCGAGGCCGGGTGGCCGTTCGGGAACGCCGCGACGGCGATCTGCACGTGCTCGCGATGCGCGAGCACAGTGTGCGCGGACAGTCCGGGGACGGTCAGCTCGCCGTACGGCACGCGCTCCGCCTGCACCCGGTGGATCAGCTGCACGAGCTCCGCCGAGCTGCGGATGTCGCCCAGTCCGTCGTCGCCGGGCGCCGCGTTCTCGGGCGGATCGCCCCGCACCGCGAGGAAGCGCCGGACACCGGCGTCGAGGAACTCCCGGATCAGCCGGTTGGCCTCTTCGTGCGAGGAGCCGACGCAGGTGAGGTGGGCCATCGGGCTCACGTCTGTGCGGTCCAGGATGTGGCGGAGCACGTCCAGCGACGACGTCCGCGACGAGCCGTTGGCGCCGTAGGTGACCGAGATGAAGTCGGGGCGCGCGGCCGCGAGCCGGTCGATGGTGGCGGGCAGCGCGGCGGCGGCCCGGTCGTTGCGCGGCGGGTAGAGCTCGAACGAGTACCGCGCGGTGGTACAGCTCATGAGGTCCTCAGGTGGTCGATCAGCGGCACGGACACCCCGCTCCGCGGCGCGAGGGCCGGACGGAGCAGGATTTCACGGGCGGGTGCCGGGCTCGGCTGTCGCACCACCGAGCGGTCGCCCGCTGCGGTTGAGTGCCGAATCTACAGCCGACGAAGGCCGGACGGAATCGCCCGTGTCATCATTCGACACACGCGCTCCGTCCGGCCTCCTGATCGCCGGTGCGGTCTCAGACCGCGAAGGGCTCGAACACCGCCGTGTACTCCGGCATGATCTTCGCGTGGACGCGCGTGCCCTCCTCCACGTACTCCGTGGAGATCACGCGACCGCGTTCGTGCAGCGCCGAGATGAGGTCGCCCCGGTCGTACGGGACCACCAGCTCGACCTCGACCGAGAGGTCGGGCAGCAGGCGCGCGATCGCGGCGAGCACCTCGTCGATGCCCTCGCCCGTGCGGGCGGAGGCGAAGATCGCCCCCGGCTCGAGACCGCGCAGCACCAGCCGCTCGTCCGGCCCGACGAGGTCCGACTTGTTGAACACCACGACCTCCGGGATGTCCCGCGCCCCGACCTCGCCGATCACATCGCGCACGGTCGCCAGCTGCGACGCGGGGTCGGGGTGGGAGCCGTCGACGACGTGCAGGATGACGTCGGAGTCGGCCACCTCCTCGAGCGTCGAGCGGAACGCCTCCACGAGCTGGTGCGGCAGGTTGCGTACGAAGCCGACCGTGTCGGCCAGCGTGTAGAGCCGGCCGTCGGCGGTCACCGATCGGCGCACGGTCGCGTCCAGAGTCGCGAACAGCGCGTTCTCGACGAGCACGCCCGCCTTGGTCACGCGGTTCAGGAGACTCGACTTGCCGGCGTTCGTGTAGCCCGCGATCGCGACCGACGGCACCGAGTTGCGGTTGCGGTTGGCGCGCTTGGCCTCGCGGGCCGGCTTGAAGCCGGCGATCTGCTTGCGCAGCTTCGCCATCCGGGTGTGGATGCGCCGCCGGTCCAGCTCGATCTTCGTCTCACCGGGGCCACGGGATCCCATCCCGGCGCCCGCGCCGCCGACCTGACCACCGGCCTGCCGCGACATCGACTCGCCCCAGCCGCGCAGGCGCGGGAGCAGGTACTCGAGCTGCGCGAGCTCGACCTGCGCCTTGCCTTCGCGACTCTTGGCGTGCTGGCTGAAGATGTCGAGGATCACCGCGGTGCGGTCGATCACCTTCACCTTCACCACGTCTTCGAGAGCGCGCCGCTGGCTCGACGCCAGCTCGGTGTCCGCCACCACGGTGTCGGCGCCGAGGGCGGCGACCACTCCGGCGAGCTCCTCCGCCTTGCCCCGTCCGAGATACGTGCTCGGGTCCGGGTGCGGCCGCCGCTGGAGCAGCCCGTCGAGCACGGCGGCTCCCGCCGTCTCGGCGAGGGCCGCGAGCTCGCGCATGGAGTTCTCGGCGTCCTGCAGGCTGCCCTGCGAGTAGACGCCGATCAGCACCACGTTCTCGAGGCGCAGCTGCCGGTACTCGACCTCCGTGACGTCTTCGAGTTCGGTCGAGAGGCCGCTGACGCGACGCAGGGCCGCGCGCTCCTCCCGGTCGAACTGCTCGCCGTCGTGCGAGCCGTCGGCGGTGCCCGTCGACTGGAGCGCCTGCGCCCCCGTGCCGAAGAGCGTCACGCTCGCGCGGTTCTTCTCGGTCGCCAGCACGCGCGCGACGACGTCGTCGGTGTCGTGTTCTTCGATTTCGGTTCGTTCAGTCATCGTTCGTCCCCGTTCCGGGTCCACCCCAGTTTGTCAGTTCGGCTGCGTCCTGTACGGTCCTCTTATGGCGAGCGGAGACCACTACTTTTCCACGGCTCCCGAGAGCGAGATGAACCTGCGGCCGATCACCGTACGACTGGCCGGCCAGACGTACGAGCTGACGACCGCGAACGGCATCTTCAGCCCCGAGCGCATCGACACGGGAACGAGAGTCCTGCTCGACCATGTCCCCTCGGCGCCGCCGGGCGGTCAGTTCCTCGACCTCGGCTGCGGCTGGGGGCCCCTGGCTCTCACACTTGCTCTCGAATCCCCTCATGCGACGGTCTGGGCCGTCGACGTCAACACCCGAGCCCTGGATGTGGTGCGCTTGAACGCGCAGAAGCTCGGTCTCACCAATGTTAACCCCGTCACCCCCGACGATGTTCCCGACGACGTGATGTTCACGACCATCTGGTCAAATCCGCCGATCCGGATCGGCAAGGACGAGCTCCACAACATCCTCACGCAGTGGCTGCCCCGTCTCGAGCCCGGCTCCGATGCCTGGCTGGTCGTGCAGCGCAATCTCGGCAGCGACTCGCTTCAGCGGTGGATCGAGGCGACCATGCCGGAGCTGAAGACGACCCGGCAGGCGATCTCCAAGGGCTACCGCGTGCTCCGTTCGCACCGCCCCCTCGGCTGACGGCAGCGCGTCCGGCCGCGTGCCCGACCGTGTCAGGCGAGTTCCAGCGTGCCCGTGTAGACGAGTTCGGCGGGACCGGACAGCGCGACGTGCTCGCCGTCCTCCGTCGCGAACATGCGCACGCCCACGGTGCCGCCCGGGACGTCCACCCGCCACTGGTTCGGTGCGCCCTCGCCGGCCCAGTACCGCACGGCCAGCGCGGCCGCCGCGGCCCCGGTGCCGCAGGACAGGGTCTCGCCGCTCCCCCGCTCGTGCACCCGCATGCGTATGCGTCCGATGCCGTCCTTGATGAGCGGCTCGTGCGGGACGACGAACTCCACGTTCGCCCCGTCCTCCGGCGCCGGCTCCAGATGCGGGATGTAGGTGAGGTCGGCCGCCTCCAGCTCGCTTTCGTCCGCGACGGCGACGACGACATGCGGGTTGCCCATGTCGATGCCGAGTCCCGGCCGTGCCACCGGGAGCTCCTTGGCGCGCACCAGCGGTTCGCCGCCGTCGAGCGCCCAGCGGCCGAGGTCGACCTGGAAGCCCGTGAGGTTGCGCTGCACGTCGCGGACGCCCGAGCGCGTGCCGATCGCGAGGGTGTCTCCGTCGGCGAGCTCCACCAGCCCCGACTCGATCAGGTAGCGGGTGTAGACGCGGATGCCGTTGCCGCACATCTCGGCGGCCGAGCCGTCCGCGTTGTAGTAGTCCATGAACCACTCCGCCGCGTCGTCCTCCGCGAGCGCCTCGGCGCCCTCCGGGAGGTGCTTCGACTTCACCGCGCGGATCACGCCGTCGGCGCCGACGCCGAAGTGGCGGTCGCAGATCTCGGCGATCTGGGCGGCCGTCAACGGCAGGCGGCCGTCAGGGTCGGAGTAGAGCACGAAGTCGTTCCCGGTGCCCTGACCTTTGGTGAAGTGGAGTGTCGCCATGCTCACAGCCTAGCGAGCGCGGAGCCGACCAGTTCCGGGGCGTCGTAGGCGAGCCAGTGGAGGTCCGGGTACCGCTTGAACCAGCTGACCTGACGTCGCGCGTAGCGGCGCGTCAGCTGCTGCGTCTGCGCGATGGCGTCCGCCCGGGTGAGGTCCCCGCGCAGCTCGCCGAGCGCTTGGGCGTAGCCGATCGCGCGTCCCGCGGTGACCCCGCGCTCGATCCCCTGAGGGATCAGCTGCCGCACCTCGTCGAGGAGCCCGGCCTCCCACATCCGTTCGACCCGGGCGTCGAGTCTCAGCACCAGTTCGTCGCGCGGTGCCGAGAGTCCCAGGATCGTCGTGGGACGCCACAGCACCGGAGCGTCGGGGAGGGTGCCGCTCACCGGCTCTCCGGTCAGTTCGGCGACTTCGAGCGCGCGCACGATGCGCCGGCCGTTGGTCGACCCGATGCGCGCTGCCGCCTCCGGGTCGACCTCGGCGAGACGACGGAAGAGCAGTCCCGGCCCCTGCTCGCCGAGCTCGCGCTCGAGGCGGGCGCGCAGCTGCGGGTCCGTGCCCGGGAAGCGGAAGTCGAAGATCACACTGGAGACGTACAGCCCCGAACCGCCGACCAGGATGGGCACCGCACCCCGCGCGAGGATCCCCTCGACCGCGGCCCGGGCCTCCGGCTGGTAGCGGGCGACGGTGGCCTCTTCCGTGACGTCGAGCACGTCGAAGAGGTGATGCGGGACGCCGCGCCAGTCGGCCTGCGGGATCTTCGCCGTGCCGATGTCCATGCCGCGATAGAGCTGCATCGCGTCGGCGTTGACGACCTCCGCCGCCTGCCCACGCTCGCGCAGCCGTTCGGCCAGGGCGAGCGACAGGTCGGTCTTGCCTGTCCCTGTCGGCCCGACGATGGCGATGATGCCCGGCGCGCCGAGCCGGGCCGTTGCCTCGCCGGTGGACGCCTCGGCGCTCAGCGCTGTCCGTCCGTCGGGTCGTAGATCGGCATCGTCCCGACGCCGGGAGAGGTGAGCGGTTCGCGTGTGCGCAGGGTGGGAAGCCCGAGCGAGACCGGGCCGGCTCCACTCGCGGCGCCCGATCCGTGGGCCGGGACGGCGCAGGACTCGGCCTCGGCCCGATCCCAGGCGTCGCCCGCCTGCGTGCGCCGAACGGCGAGCGGTGCACCGGTCGCAGCGTCGGCGATCAGGTAGTGCGGCGCCGCTTGGGTGATGTGCACGGTGACGATGTCGCCGGGCCGCGGAGCCTCCGTGCCCTCGGGGAGCTCGAAGTGCACGAGCCGGCTGTCGCGGGCGCGACCGGTCAGCCGGCGCGTGTCCGAGTCCTTGCGGCCCTCTCCGTTGGCGACGAGCAGTTCGACCTCGCGCCCGACCAGCTTCTCGTTCTCCTCCAGGGAGATGCGCTCCTGCAGGCCGATCAGGCGCTCGTAGCGCTCCTGGACGATCTCCTTGGGAACCTGGTCCTCCATCGTCGCGGCGGGTGTCCCCGGCCGGATCGAGTACTGGAAGGTGAAGGCCGACGCGAAGCGGGCGGCCTCGACGACGCGCATCGTCTCGAGGAAGTCCTCCTCGGTCTCACCGGGGAATCCCACGATGATGTCGGTGCTGATGGCGGCGTCCGGCAGCTTGGCGCGCACGCGGTCGAGGATGCCGAGGAACTTCTCGGAGCGGTACGACCGGCGCATGCTGCGCAGGATGCGGTCCGAGCCGGACTGCAACGGCATGTGGAGCTGTGGCATCACGTTCGGCGTCTCGGCCATCGCGTCGATCACGTCGTCGGTGAAGGCCGCCGGGTGCGGGCTGGTGAAGCGGATGCGCTCGAGCCCGCTGATCTGACCGGCAGCCCGCAGCAGCTTGCTGAACGCCTGGCGGTCGCCGAACTCGACGCCGTAGGAGTTCACGTTCTGTCCGAGCAGGGTGACCTCGATGGCGCCGTCGTCGACGAGTGCCTGGATCTCGGCGAGGATGTCGCCGGGGCGGCGGTCCTTCTCCTTGCCGCGCAGCGACGGGACGATGCAGAAGGTGCACGTGTTGTTGCAGCCGACCGAGATGGACACCCAGCCCGAGTACGACGAGTCGCGCTTGGTGGGCAGCGTGGAGGGGAACGTCTCCAGCGATTCGAGGATCTCGATCTCGGCGGCGTCGTTGTGGCGGGCACGCTCGAGCAGGCTGGGGAGGGCGCCCATGTTGTGGGTGCCGAAGACGACGTCCACCCAGGGCGCCTTCTCGAGGATGACGTTCTTGTCCTTCTGGGCGAGGCAGCCACCGACGGCGATCTGCATGCCTTCGTGGCGGCGCTTGACTCCGGCCAGGTGACCGAGGTTGCCGTAGAGCTTGTTGTCCGCGTTCTCGCGCACGGCGCACGTGTTGATCACCACGATGTCCGCCTCGTCGCCGTCCGCGGGCACGTAACCGGCCGCTTCGAGCGAGCCGCTCAGCCGCTCGGAGTCGTGGACGTTCATCTGGCAGCCGAAAGTGCGGACCTCATAGGTGCGTGGCCGCCCGTCGGCCCGGAGGGCCGCCGCCGACGGATCGATGACGCTGCGCTGTTCGACGATGCTGCGCTGTTCGGTGATGCTCATGATGCCGACAATTCTACGTTCGCCTCGCCGTGGATCCGAACGGCTACTGGAACCGCACGCCGCCCCGCTTGCGGGAGACGAATGCCGCATCCATCGCCTGACGCACGATGCCGGAGCTGTAGCCCTTGCGCGCGAGGTAGCCGTGGAGCCGTCGACGGACCGTCTCGTCGTCGTAGGACGACAATTGGCCGATGCGCTTGACGGCGAGTTCGGTGGCGCGTTCCAGCTCGTCCTCGTCGGCGATGTCTGCCAGGGCGATCTCGATGAGCTCCGGATCGATGTGGCGCCGCTTCAAGTCCTGCTCGATGACGCTCCGACCCACACCCTTCCGGCTGTGCTGTGTGAAGGCCAGGCTCACCGCGAGCGACGCATCGTCGATCACGCCGAGAGCCTCGAGCCGGTCGAGTTCGGGGCCGAACGCCTCCGGCTCGATCTCGCGCTTGAGGAGCACCTGCTCCAGCTCCCAGCGAGACATCCCCCGCCGCGCGAGCTGCCGGATCGTCACGGCCGAGACCTTCTTGCTCTGCCGGTCGGCTTCGTCGTCCGCCGGCTCCACCGGCTCCGGGTCGGATCCGGAACGGGCGCCCGCGGCCCGTCCCTCGTCGCCCCAGGTGTTGTTCCATCGTGTCGAACCGGGAAGCTCGACGACCTCCCCGGCCGGCTCGTGACCGGAAGAGCCGCCCACCCGACGACCGCTGCCAGCCGGATGCGTGCTGCCCTCGCGAGGTGTCGCGTTGCGCCGCAACGGCGTCACCGGGGCGAGATGCTCTCCCCCGGTGACACCGTCTGCGTCAGCGCGGGTGTCACCCTGCTCGCCGCCGAAAGGATCGGACGGGAATCTCACGACCATGCAGATCTCCTCGTGCGACGAACGGATGGACAGGCGGCGGGCGGACCGCCCGCCGCCCGTGTCACGCGCCCTTGCGAGCGCGCAGCTTCTCCTCGATGGAGTCGACCTCGGCCTCGGCCACGGGAGCCGCGGCCGGGTTCGGGTCGGGGATGATGCCGAGCTTGATCTTGATCTTCGTCTCGATCTCCGCCGCGATGTCGGGGTTGGCGATGAGGAAGTTGCGCGAGTTCTCCTTGCCCTGACCGAGCTGGTCACCCTCGTACGTGTACCAGGCACCGGACTTCTTGACGATGGCGTGCTCCACGCCGAAGTCGATCAGGCTGCCCTCGCGCGAGATGCCGACGCCGTAGAGGATGTCGAACTCGGCCTGCTTGAACGGCGGTGCCATCTTGTTCTTCACGACCTTGACGCGGGTACGGTTGCCGACCGCGTCGGTGCCGTCCTTCAGGGTCTCGATGCGGCGGATGTCGAGTCGCACCGACGCGTAGAACTTGAGCGCCTTACCACCGGCGGTGGTCTCGGGGCTTCCGAAGAAGACGCCGATCTTCTCGCGCAGCTGGTTGATGAAGATCATCGTGGTGTTCGTCTGGTTGAGCCCACCGGTGAGCTTGCGGAGCGCCTGGGACATGAGGCGCGCCTGGAGACCGACATGGGAGTCACCCATCTCGCCCTCGATCTCGGCGCGGGGCACGAGCGCGGCGACGGAGTCGATGACGATGAGGTCGATGGACCCCGAGCGCACCAGCATGTCGGCGATCTCGAGCGCCTGCTCACCCGTGTCGGGCTGGGAGACGAGCAGGGCGTCGATGTCGACGCCGAGCTTGCGGGCGTACTCCGGGTCGAGCGCGTGCTCGGCGTCGATGAAGGCCGCGATGCCGCCGGCCCGCTGTGCGTTGGCGATGGCGTGGAGGGTCAGGGTCGTCTTACCCGACGACTCCGGACCGTAGATCTCGACGATGCGGCCGCGCGGCAGTCCGCCGATGCCGAGCGCGACGTCGAGGGCGATCGAGCCCGTCGGGACGACCTCCACCGGGGCGCGATCGTCGCTGCCCAGTCGCATGACCGAGCCTTTTCCGAACTGACGGTCGATCTGCGCGAGTGCGGTCTCGAGCGCCTTCTCGCGGTCTGCGGGTGATGGCATGTGCGGTTCTCCTTCTTACGCTTCGCTGACGAGTTCGACTGTACGAGGAACGTCCGACACGGGGCCGTCGTCCGGGAGATCTGTGGGCAACTCGTTTTCGATTGCGGTTGTGAAGCGAGTCTAACCACTTCCGAACATATCTTCGAGTCGTTCGAATCGGCGTGTCGGAGTCAGGGCTTCGGCGCCGGGCGCCCGGCGCCGTACCAGTGCGACGCGGGCACACCGGCTTCGCGGCAGAGCGCGAGCCAGACCTCCCGCGCCGGCACGCCCGCGTCGAGCGCCTGCTGGGCGGTGCGGCCGCCGACCTCGCCGAGCACGAGGTCGGTCAGCACCGCCTGGCCGTAGCTGCTGCCGAACTCGTCGACGACGGCGCGCTGGAATTCGCTGAGCTTCATGGGTCCATTCTCACGGGTGGGGCATGACGAAAGGCGCCCCGCTCACGCGGGGCGCCTTCGAGTCTGGATGGGATGTGGGGTCAGCGAGAGACCAGCGGCGACTCCATCGCCGTGACGAACTCGTCCGGGACCGTGTCGGGGATGACCGGCTCGAGGCCTTCGAGGACGGCGATGCGGTCTCCGACCTCACGCATGATGACCGAGACCGGGGTGTCCAGAGCATCGGCGACCGACGCGAGGATCTCGCTCGACGCCTCCTTCTGACCGCGCTCGACCTCGCTCAGATAGCCGAGGGCTACGCTCGCCTTGCTGGCGACCTGCCGCAACGTGCGGCCCTTCTGCAGGCGGAAGTCCCTGAGCACGTCGCCGATTTCCTGACGTACAAGAATCATTCGGAGCCTCCTTTTCTACCCTGCCGACGAATCGATGGGATGCAACTGTACCGCATCCCTGATGTTCACGATATCGGCGACGACTGGGCTTTTCTTGTGAATGCAGCAGATGTAACGAGACGGAAACAGTGGCTATTCCCGCGGCTTTCCGGGGCGTCCGCAGGCACGTCAGGCGCCTGTCTCGGCGATGAGCTCCGCGACGGCGCGCTCGACCGTCGCACGCCGGATCGCGTCGCGGTCCCCGGACAGGGCGAGCTCGACGACGCGGGTGCCCGACGCCGACGCGATGCCGACGAAGACCGTGCCGACCTCCCGGCCGCCCTGCGGGTCCGGTCCGGCGACGCCGGTCGTCGCCACACCGATGTCGGCCGGGCGGCCGCCGACCGCGAGCCGGCGCCGCACCCCCTCGGCGAGCTGGGCTGCGACCCGCGGGTGCACCGGCCCCTCGGCCGCGAGCAGGTCCGCATCCACCCCGAGGAGCGCGTGCTTCAACTCCGTCGCGTAGACCACCGCTCCCCCGAGCACCACGGCGGACGCACCCGGGATGCGGGTGAGCTCGGCCGTCAGCCCCCCGCCGGTGAGCGACTCGGCCGCGGCGATGGTCCGGCCCGTCGCGCGGAGGCGGGCGATCAGCCGGGCGGTCGGATCAGACAGCGGCACGCTTGGCCCGGTGGCCCTTCCAGGCCTGCCAGAGATAGTCGAGACCGGTGACGACCGTGAGGATGACGGCGAGCGTCATGAAGACGCCGTTGACCCAGAAGACCCAGTCGCCGAGCACCGTCCAGAACGGGAAGAGGGCGAGCGAGATCGCGATGGACTGCACGATCGTCTTGATCTTGCCGCCGCGCGATGCGGCGATGACGCCCTGCCTGATCACGACGAAGCGGTAGAGGGTGATGCCGATCTCGCGCACCAGGATGACGATGGTGACCCACCACGGCAGCTCGCCGAGGATCGAGAGCGAGATGAGCGCGCCGCCCGTCAGCACCTTGTCCGCGATCGGGTCCAGCAGCTTGCCGAGGTCGGTGACGAGGTTGTTGCGGCGCGCGATGGCGCCGTCGACCCCGTCGGTCGCGATCGCGAGGACGAACAGCACGGCCGCCGCCCAGCGCAGCCACCCGTCGGCGCCGGCGTCGGCCAGCAGCATCCACACGAACAGCGGGGCGAGCAGGATGCGCACCACCGTGATCACGTTGGGCACGTTCCAGTTGCTCGGCCGCGGAACCGGGGCTCCCGCCAGCGGGGGTGTCTCGGACGCCATCGCGCTCATCTACTCCCTGCCGGTCAGCTGCCAGGCGTCCTCACCCGAGTCGCCGTCCACCTCAGGATAGCCCTCGGTCATCGCCGCGACCGGGTCGGATCCGTACCGGTCGTCGTCCGCGGGGTGAGCCGGCGGAGCCGCTGGGGCAGCCGCGGCCGGACCGGCGGCGGGAGCGGCAGCGGGAGCAGCGGGGCGTGCGGCCGGCTCCTCGCCGCGCAGGCGCCCGAGCACGTCGGCCAGCTGCTCGACGGTGACGAGCACGTCACGCGCCTTCGACCCCTCCGAGGGGCCGACGATCTCGCGCGACTCGAGCAGGTCCATCAGGCGGCCCGCCTTCGCGAATCCGACGCGCAGCTTGCGCTGCAGCATGGAGGTCGAGCCGAACTGCGACGAGACGACGAGCTCGGCGGCGGCGAGCAGCAGCTCCAGGTCGTCGCCGATGTCCGAGTCGATCTGCTTCTTCTCCGCGGCCTCGGTGACGTCCTGCCGGTACTCGGGACGCGCCTGCCGGGTGACGTGCTCGACGACCTTCTGGATCTCGTCCTCGTTGACCCACGCCCCCTGCACCCGGACGGCCTTGGAGGCGCCCATCGGCAGGAAGAGCCCGTCGCCCTGGCCGATGAGCTTGTCGGCGCCGGGCTGGTCGAGGATGACCCGCGAGTCGGTGACGCTGGTGACCGCGAAGGCGAGTCGCGACGGCACGTTGGCCTTGATCAGTCCCGTCACGACGTCGACCGACGGCCGCTGCGTCGCGAGCACCAGGTGGATGCCGGAGGCACGGGCGAGCTGCGTGATGCGCACGATCGAGTCCTCGACGTCGCGCGGGGCGACCATCATCAGGTCGGCGAGCTCGTCGACCACCACCAGGAGGTACGGGTACGGCTTGAGCGTGCGCTCGCTTCCGGCCGGCAGCACGATCTCGTCGTTGATCACGGCCTTGTTGAAGTCGTCGATGTGACGGAAGCCGAAGCTCGCCAGGTCGTCGTAGCGCATGTCCATCTCTTTGACGACCCACTGCAGCGCCTCGGCGGCCTTCTTGGGGTTCGTGATGATGGGCGTGATCAGGTGGGGCACCCCGCCGTAGATGGTCAGCTCGACCCGCTTGGGGTCGATGAGCACCATGCGCACCTCCGAGGGCTGCGCCCGCATCAGGAGGCTGGTGATCATCGAGTTGACGAAGCTCGACTTGCCCGAACCGGTCGAACCGGCCACGAGGAGGTGGGGCATCTTGGCCAGGTTGGCGACGACGTAGCCGCCGCCGACGTCCTTGCCGACGCCGATGGTCATCGGGTGCACGCTCTTGGTGGCGGCCGGGGAGCGCAGCACGTCGCCGAGCGAGACGATCTCGCGGTCCGAGTTCGGGATCTCGACGCCGATCGCGCTCTTGCCGGGGATCGGCGACAGGATGCGCACCTCGTTGCTGGCGACCGCGTACGAGAGGTTCTTGCTCAGCGCGGTGACCCGCTCGACCTTGACGCCCGGCCCCAGCTCGATCTCGTACTGTGTGACCGTCGGGCCGCGCGAGTATCCGGTGACCTTGGCATCCACGCCGAACTGCGTGAGCACCTCGGTGATCGCCGCGACGATCTCCTCGTTGGCGTTCGAGCGCAGCTTCGCGGGGGTTCCCGGCGACAGCATCGACGCCGACGGGAGGTGGTAGGGAGCGGCTGGACCGCCGTCCGAGGGCACGCTCGTGGACGCGTCGAAGTCCGGTGCCCCCGCCTGGAAGCCGGGGAGCACGGCAGGCGCGGTCGGGACCGCGGCCGCGGCGACGGCCGTGGCGGGGACCTCGCCGGTGAACCGTTTGAGGGCGTCCTCCGCCAGGGCGAGCTCACCGAGCACCTCGGTGTTGTAGTGGTCGCTCGACGGGTCGGGCTCGAGCGGGGTCGCGAACTCGCCCTTGCCGCGCGTCGGCTCGCCGAAGACCTCCGTGAGGCTGTCGCGACCGGAGCCGTCGTACTCCGGGTCCTCCTCGCGCTGCGATTTGTTGCGCCGCCACCAGGGCAGGTTGCCCTCGGGCTCCGGCTCGTCGTCGTCGACGCCGTCGAGCGGGACCTGTTTGGTCTTCGCCTCCTTGGCGGCCTCGCGCGCCTCCTGGCGCTCCTCGTCCGTCGCCAGCTGGGCGCCGAAGAGGTAGGAGTACAGCTCGCGGATGCGGGCCGGGAGCTTGTTCGGCGGCGTCTTGGTGATGATGAACAGGCTGAGCAGGAGCAGGACGATGATCACCGCGCCTGCGCCGTAGGGCGTGATCAGGAGCGACAGCGGCGCCGCGATCAGCCAGCCGAGCACGCCCCCCGCCTGGGCGAGCGCCATCATCCCGTCGCTGGGCGTCGGATGGTGGCTGAACAGGTGGCACAGGCCGGAGACCATGAGCAGCAGGATGCTCAGGCCGATCCCGATCCGCGTGTTGTCGTGCACGGAGCTCGGGTGCCGGAAGAGCCAGGCGGCGAACAGCACCATAATCACGGGCAGCGCGAACGCGACGCGGCCGAACAGGCCGCCGAAGGTCCAGGCGTCGAGCGTGCGCGCGACCTGGTCGTTGATCAGGAACCACTCCACGACCGCACCGGCGACGGCGAGGAGGACGAGGAAGAACGGGAAGCCGTCGCGGCGCTCCTCTTTGCTCAGCTTCTCGGGGCCGAGTGCGCGGAAGGCGCCGCCGGTCAGGTGGGCCAGGCCCATCCAGGCGCGCACGAGAGGGCTCGGTGCGGCGTCGGCGGCCGGGTAGGCCACCGTCTTCTGTGCGGCGGTCTTCGACGCCGGCTTGCGCGCGCTCGAGCTGCCGCGGCCGGAACCGCCGGAGCGCGCGTTCGACTTGGTGCTCGTAGCCATGGGGTCAACGGTACTTCGCACCCGCGACAGCTCGCGGATCCCGCGCCTGGAAACGCGAGAATCGGCCGTTCAGCGCAGAGCGCGCACCATCACATCCGCCCGGTCGTCGGACGCCACCGTGACGTAGCCTTCGCTCACATAGAGACGCTGGGCGAAATTGGCCCGGTCGACGCTGAGGCTGAGGCGCGCGACCCCGGTCGCCGCCCCGCGCCGGGCGATCTCCTTCAAGAGGGCCCGGCCCACCCCGTGCGCGCGCCACTGCGGGTTCACCCCGAGCGTGAGCTCGGGGACGCCGACCGCCACGAATCCGGAGCCCGGCGCGTTGGCCGGGAACAGCCGCGCCCAGCAGGCGCCGACCGGGGTGCCGTTGTGGTCCTCGGCGATGCAGCCGAAGTCGCCCGGACGCATCCAGCCCGCGATGTAGCGCGACACGAACGGGTCCTCGAGCACGGTCACCCGGGGGCGGGCCCGCAGCGCGTTCCAGTTCACGGCCTCGACGAGCATGTCCGCGATGGCCCGCGCATCGTCGCCCGCGGCCGGGCGGATCCGGTATCCGCTCATGGGGGAACGCTACTCGTCTCCGTGTTTCGCGGAGGTTACGGTTGCTCCGGCGACACGTGCCTCAGTACCGGATCGCGTCGATGACCTTCACCCGTACGGCGACCAGCGCCGGGAGCAGACCCGCGATCGCGCCGACGGCCGTCGCGGCGACCAGTCCGAGGATCGCGGCCTCGGCCGGGAAGGGAGGCGGGTCGGCCACCATCCCCCGCCCCACGAGCTCCTCGACCCAGGGGCTCTTGACGATCAGGATCGCCAGCGCGACACCCGCGGCGCCCGCGACGCTCGTGGCGACGACGCTCTCCATCATCACGGCGAAGAAGACCCGGGCGGCGGTCGCGCCGACGCTGCGGCGGATCCCGATCTCGCGGATGCGCCCGCGCACGGTCACCATGGCGATGTTGATCAGGCCGAGCGCACCGAGCAGGAGGATCAGACCGGCGATCCCTCCGACCAGCAGCTTGAGGAAGAGCAGCGGATCCTCCGACTGGTACGCCTGGTAGTCGGAGCGGTTCACGCTGACCGCGCCGACGCCCAGCGAGCGCTCGAACTCGGCGGTGATGGCCCTCGTCATCTCGGCGCCGACCTCGGGCGGCACCCAGGCCTCCTGCGTCGGCGAACCGTACATCTCGGGGTCGGACGAGACGAGCGCGGGCGCTCCCGCGCCGAGGACGAGCGCACTCGGCTGATCCGGCTGGTCGGGGGTGCGGACGACCCCGACGACGACCGCCGTCACCTTCTGCTCGCCGCGGAGGACGGTGGCGGTGGGATGCGCGTCGAGCGACGGGCTGCCCAGCCGGTTCCAGAAGTCCTCGTTCACGACGAGCGACGGAGCCAGGTTCGCGGCATCGGCGTCCGTGAACCAGCGTCCCTGCTTGACGATCGTGCGATGCATGGCGGCGTACGGCTGGTCCACCGTCTGCGTCTGGACCTCCATCGCCCCGGTGCGGAACTGGACCCGGACGCTCCCGCCCTGCACCTGGGAGGTGTACGTGATGCCGTGTCGCTCGACGATCTGCGCCCAGACGGCCTGACTGCGCTCGGCGCTGACGGTTCCGTCACCGGGGTAGACCGAGATCAGTGCCGGGCGGCCGCCGTAGCGTTCGTTGTTCTCGCGCAGCGACTGCTCGGCGATGTTCGCGAGTCCCACGACGGAGCTGAGCGCGCAGACCGCGACGCCGACGCCGATGAGCGACAGCAGCACGCGGGTGCGGTGGATGCGCAGCTCCTGCCACGCCTCGAGAATCGCGCCCCACAGGGACTCGACGGCCCTCATGCGACGACCTCGCTCGCCGCGTGCAGCCGCCCGGCCTCCAGCCGGTAGCGGACGACCGAGCGCGCGGCGACCGCGGGGTCGTGCGTGATGACCACGAGGGCCGCGTCGTTCTCGGCCGCGACCTCCTCGAGGAGGTCGATGACGTCGGCACCGGTCTCGACGTCGAGCGCTCCGGTCGGCTCGTCCGCGAGGATGAGCCGCGGCGTCCTGACGAGGGCGCGGGCGATCGCGACGCGCTGCTGCTCGCCGCCCGACAGGACCTCGGGACGGGCGTCGAGACGATGGCCGAGACCGACGCGGTCGAGCATCGCCGCCGCGATCTCCCGACGGCGCCAGAACTGCCGGCCCCGCGCGTACAGCAGCGGGGTGACGACGTTCTCCAGGGCGGTCCGGCCGGAGAGCAGGTTGAACTGCTGGAAGACGAAGCCGACCGCGTCTCCGCGGAGCCGGTCGCGTGCCCCGCCGCCGAGCCGGTGGACGGGCGCACCGTCGAACGCGAACTCCCCGCCGCTCGGGGCGTCGAGGAGCCCGAGGATGTTGAGCAGCGTCGACTTGCCCGAACCGGACCGGCCGACGACCGAGACGCGCTCGCCTGCGCCGACCTCGAGGTCGATCCCGTGCAGGATGGTCAGCGGCTCGGCATCCGGGATGCGGACGGTCTTGGTGACGCCGTCGAGTCGCAGCAGGCTCACGGCGCCGCGGTCCCCGAGCAGACCGTCCCGTTGCCGACCTGCACGCAGCCGTCCGCACCCGTCGCGGGTGCTCCCGGCACGAATTCCAGGATGGTGTCGCCCTCGGCGAGCCCGCCGGTGATCTGGACGGAGGTTCCGTCAGTGAGGCCGAGCGTGACCGCGACCTCCTTCGGGTCTCCGCCGGCCTCGTCGGGGACGTAGACGATCCCCTTCTCGGCCGAGCCCTTCACGGCCGTGGTCGGGACGGTGAGCACGCCCTCCGCCGTGCCGGCCGAGATGGTGATGTCGGCGGAGAGCCCCGCGAAGACGGTGACGTCGCCGGGGACGGCGCAGCGCACGGTGGTCGTCGAGCCCGACCCCGAACCTCCCGCACCCGACGACGTCCCGGCGCCCGGAGCTGCGCCCGAGGGCGCCTCCGAGGCCGTCGCCGGCGGGGTCGTGATCGACAGCGCCGTGCAGGTGAACGGAGCAGGTCCGCCCTTGACGGTGACCGAGGCGGAGTCCGGGCGCTCGACGAGCCGGTACTGCTGCTCGGGCGGGAGGGAGGCGGTGGCCGAGAACGTCGGCGGCGCGACCGCGCCCGCCTTGTCGCCGATCGCGACGGTCTGACCGCTCAGGACGGGCAGCTCGCTCACGGTGCCTGCGATCGGCGCCGTGACGGCCGAGTAGGTCACCAGCGGCTTGCGCTCGGTGACGGTCTGCGAGCCGTCGGGCGCGGTGGCGACCACCGGGTCGCGGGGCGTCTCGATCTTCACGTCGAAGAGCACGTCGCCGGCCTCCACGTGCTTCCCGACGGCCGTCTGCACCTCGTTGACCGTGCCGGCCGCGGTCACCCGCGCGGGCACGGCGTCGTCGGCGACGATCGACCCCGTCACCCGCACGTCGTTCACGATCGTGCCCGTCGCGACCGCGGTGACGGGATCGCTCAGCTCCCCCGTCGGCACGGCCGGATCGGCCGCCGTCGCCTCGCCGCTCGGGAAGAACGCGAGTTTGACGAGTGCGACGGCGATCGCCGCCATCACGACGATTCTGAGGACCGGGAACACCCAGCGCCGCATAACCCCCATCTGCTGCTGCCTTTCGTCTGCCGGGCCCCTCGCCCGGTACCTCAGTGAATGAGTCGGTCCGCGATCACGCTTCGATGACGAGCGGGACGATCATCGGCCGGCGGCGGTAGCTGGTGTTCACCCAGCGCCCGACCGTGCGGCGCACGACCTGCGAGAGGGCGTGCGAGTCGCGCACGCCGTTCTGCGCGGCCTCGGAGAGCGCCGCGGCGATCTTCGGCTTGACCGCGTCGAAGACCGCGTCGTCCTCCGCGAATCCACGGGCGTGGATCTCGGGCCCGGTGACGATGCGGCCGGTCGCCGCCTCGACCACGACGATGATGGAGATGAAGCCCTCCTCGCCGAGGATGCGCCGGTCCTTGAGGTCGGCGTCCGTGATCTCGCCCACGCTGGAACCGTCGACGTAGACGAACCCGAGGTCGAGCTGTCCGACGACGCGCGCGACGCCGTCGCGGAGATCCACCACGGTGCCGTCCTCCGCGAGGATCGTGTTCTTCTCCGGAACGCCGGTGTCCATCGCCAGCTTCGCGTTCGCCACCAGGTGCCGGTACTCGCCGTGCACCGGCATGACGTTGCGCGGCTTCAGGATGTTGTAGCAGTAGAGCAGCTCGCCGGCGGCCGCGTGGCCCGACACGTGCACCTTCGCGTTGCCCTTGTGCACGACGTTGGCGCCGAGCTTGGTGAGGCCGTCGATGACGCGGTAGACCGCGTTCTCGTTGCCCGGGATGAGGCTGGAGGCGAGGATGACGGTGTCGCCGGGCCCGACCTCGATCTGGTGGTCGAGGTTGGCCATCCGGGCGAGGACAGCCATCGGCTCGCCCTGGGAGCCCGTGGACATGTAGACGATCTTGTCGTCGGGGAGGTCCGACGCCTTCTTGTAGTCGATCAGCACGCCCTCCGGCACCTTCAGGTACCCGAGCTCGGCCGCGATGGTCATGTTGCGCACCATCGAGCGGCCGAGGAGCGCGACGCGTCGGCCGTTCGCGTGGGCGGCGTCGAGCACCTGCTGCACGCGGTGCACGTGGCTGGAGAAGCTCGCGACGATGACCCGGCGCGGCGCGCGGGCGATCACGTTGTCGAGCACCGGGCCGATCGAGCGCTCGAGCGGGGTGAAGCCGGGGACGTCCGCATTGGTGGAGTCGGCCATGAAGAGGTCGACGCCCGCCTCGCCGAGGCGGGCGAAGGCGCGCAGGTCGGTGATGCGGTCGTCGAGCGGCAGCTGGTCCATCTTGAAGTCGCCGGTGTGCAGCACGACGCCGGCCGGGGTCTTGATGGCGACGGCGAGCGCATCCGGGATGGAGTGGTTCACGGCGACGAACTCCAGGTCGAACGGCCCGAGCTGCTCGTGCTGTCCCTCCTTGACCGACAGCGTGTACGGCTGGATGCGGTGCTCCTTGAGCTTCGCCTCCACCAGGGCCAGGGTGAGCCCCGAGCCGATCAGGGGGATGTCCGCGCGCAGCTTCAGCAGGTACGGGACGGCGCCGATGTGGTCCTCGTGGCCGTGCGTGAGCACGACGCCGAGCACGTCGTCGAGACGGTCGCGCACCGGCGCGAAGTCCGGGAGGATCAGGTCGACGCCCGGCTGGTTCTCCTCCGGGAAGAGCACGCCGCAGTCGACGATGAGGAGCTTGCCCTCGTACTCGAAGACGGTCATGTTGCGGCCGATCTCGCCGAGACCGCCCGTCGGGATGATGCGGAGCGTTCCGGGTTCGAGAGCGGGCGGATCGGTGACGAGGTTGGGCATATGCCCTCCTAAAGGTGTTTCGAATGAGTCGGGGGCGCGTCGCGCCCGGGCCGTTTGGTGACGGCGGCCCCTACCGCGTGGTCCCGGCGATCTTGGGGAGCGCTCCACCGGCGGCCGCGTTGCGGTCCGGCCGGAAGTTGGAGAAGTCCACACCGGGGATGTCCTTGACCAGATCGAGCTCGTCCTCGATCTGTGCGGCCTCCCACTCCTCCGGGCCGACGAGCGGCAACCGGACGCGGGGGCTGGAGATACGGCCGAGGCCGTGGAGGATGTACTTCGCCGCGACCGTCCCCGGGACGTGCGTCATGACCGCACGCACCAGGGGTTCGAGCTTCTGGTGCGCGGCGGTCGCCGTGGCGAGATCGCCCGCGTTCACGGCGTCCACGATCTGACGGTACGGGGTGGGGGCGATGTTCGCCGTCACCCCGATCAGACCGCTGGCTCCGATCGCGAGGTGCGGGAGCACGTTCGCGTCGTCGCCCGAGAAGTAGAGCAGGTCGGTCTGGTTCAGCACCCGGCTGACCTCGCTGAAGTCGCCCTTCGCGTCCTTGATGGCCAGCACGTTGGGGTGCTTGGCGATGCGCAGGATCGTCTCGTATTTGATCGGCACCCCGGTGCGACCCGGGATGTCGTACAGGATGACCGGCAGATCGGTCGAGTCGGCGATCATCCGGAAATGGGTCAGGATGCCCGCCTGCGTCGGCTTGTTGTAGTACGGGGTGACCACCATGACGCCGTCGGCCCCGGCCTTCTCGCTCTGCTGATAGAGCTGGATGGCGTGCGCCGTCTCGTTCGAGCCGCCGCCGGTGATGATCTTGGCCCGGCCTGCCGAGACGGACTTGCCGACCTCGACGAGCCGGAGCTTCTCGGAGTCGGTGAGGGTGGACGTCTCGCCGGTGGTCCCGGTGACGACGATGCCGTCCGCACCCGCGGTGATGACGTCGTCGATGTGCTTCTCCACGCCGGCCCAGTCGACTTCGCCATCGGCGGTGAACGGGGTGACCAGGGCGACGAGGACCTGGCCGAACGGGTTCGCAGAGGAAGACATGGGTCCAGGTTATCGGGTCGCGCCGGGGCGGCGCCTCCCCGCCGGGCCCGTCATCTTCCGACACAAACCCTGCGCGCGCGACGTGCCCGCGCGTAGGGTCGGCGCACCATGAACGGCATCGCAGCGCTCGGCGTCCTGCTCGCACTGGTGGCCGTCGCCACCGTCGCGGGCCTGCTCTGGCGCGCCACGACCGGGCGCGCCCGCGCGGCACGCCGTTCCCCGGTCGTCCGCGCCGACGAGGTCGGGGCCGCCGCGCTCGGGGAGCGCGCGACCCTCCTCCAGTTCTCGACGGAGTTCTGCGCCCTCTGCCCGGCCACGTCCCGCGTCCTCGACGGAACCGCGAGCGGTCGGCAGGGCGTCGCCCACGTGGAGGTCGACCTCACCACGCGCCCGGACCTCGCGCAGCGCTTCTCGGTGCTGCAGACCCCCACCACCCTCGTGCTCGACGCGACGGGCGCCGTGCGCGCCCGGATCGGCGGCGCCGTCCGTCCCGCCGACGTGCGGGCCACCCTCGACCGCATCCTCGGGAGCGACCATGTCTCAGCCTGACCGCCCTGCCGGCATCGACCCGCGGTCTCCGCGGTTCGGGGCGGGCATCACCGCCGTCCTCCTGCTGGTGGTCGTCTTCCTCGCCCTGATCGGAGCGACGACGGCGGCGGCGCTGCTCCTGCTGGCCATCGCGCTGCTGTTCGCCTGGGGCGCCTTCGCGGGCATCCGGCGGCATCCCTACGGCGTGCTCTACCGGCGGCTGGTCCAGCCGCGCCTGGCCCCGCCCGCCGAGCGCGAGGATCCGGCCCCGCCGACCTTCGCGCAGGGCGTCGGGCTCGTCGTGACGGCGGTCGGCCTGCTGCTGCACGTCGTGGGCGTGCCGTTTGCGCTGCCCGTCGCCGCCGGCCTCGCCTTCGTCGCCGCCTTCCTGAACTCGGTGTTCGGCTACTGCCTGGGCTGCCAGATCTACCTCCTCCTGGTCCGCGCCGGACTGGTCCGTCGACGCCCCGCCGCGAGCGGCCCTGCGGTCTGAGCGGTCAAACCGGGAATCCCCCGGACGCCGCGGGAGCCGCCCCGGGCCGCCAGTAGTCTGGACGAACCCGCCGTCCCGTGGCGGGACGAACAGGAGTACTCATGCCCGTCACCAGCGAATCCACCACCGTCTGGACCGGAGACCTCACGTCCGGTTCCGGGAACGTCACGCTCGATTCGTCGGGCGCCGCGAGCCTTCCCGTGACGTGGAAGGCGCGCTCGCACGGCGGCGGCGACGTGACGACCCCGGAGGAACTGCTGGGTGCGGCCCACGCCTCCTGCTTCTCGATGGCCTTCTCGAACATCCTCGCGGGCTTCGGCTCCACCGCCGAGAGCATCCGGACCACCGCCGCAGTGACGTTCGACCCCGCCGAGGGCATCACCGGAAGCCACCTCACGGTCGAGGCGACCGTGCCCGGCCTGTCCGCCGAGGACTTCCAGCGCCTCGCCGACGAGGCCAAGCGCACCTGCCCCGTCTCGCGTGCGCTGGTCGGCATCCCGATCACCCTCACCGCCAGCCTGGTCTGAACCATGCAGGTGCTCGTCGCCGGGGCCTCCGGCATGATCGGCACCGAGCTCGTCCGCGGGCTCGCCGCAGCGGGGCACGAGGTGCGCCGGCTCGTGCGTCGCCGTCCGCAGTCCGCGGACGAGTTCCACTGGTCGCCCTCCACCCGGATGATCGACGTGAACGTGATGGAGACGGCCGACGCCGTCGTCAACCTCTCGGGCGCGTCGCTCAACCACCTGCCGTGGACGCCGGCGACGAAGCGCCGCATTCTCTCGTCGCGCCTGGAGGCCACCGGCACTCTGACGGACGCGATGCGCCAGGCGTCGAGCCCTCCGCGCGTCTTCCTGAGCGGCTCGGCCGTCGGGTTCTACGGCGACCGGCCGGGTCAGAAGCTGACCGAGGACTCGGCGAAGGGCACGGGATTCCTCTCGGATGTCGTCGAGGCCTGGGAGACCGCGGCGGGGCTCGCCCCGGAGAAGACGCGGGTCGTGCTGCTGCGCACCGGTCTCGTCATCGGACGCGGCGGGGCGATGAAGCCGCTGCTCCCGGTCGCGCGGCTCGGCCTGGCCGGGCCGATCGCCGGCGGCGGGATGCACTGGCCGTGGGTGAGCCTGCACGACGAGGCCGCGGCGATCGTGCACCTGCTCACGTCGACGCTCGAGGGGCCCGTCAACATCGTCGGCCCGACCCCCGCGACGGCGGGCGGAGTGCTGCGCGCCCTCGCGGCGGCCGTGCACCGCCCGTACGGGCTTCCGGTGCCCGAGAAGGCGGTCACCCTCGCCCTGCGCGACGCCGGGCGCGAACTGCTCCTGGCGAGCCAGAAGGTGGTCCCGGCACGGTTGCTGGACGACGGATTCGTCTTCCGCGACACCACGGTCCGCGACGCGATGGAGCACCTGGTCGCGTCGAAGGCCGCCTGACGGGACCGCGCGCCTCGAGGGCCGCGGTCAGGGTCGCGCGGTGCGCGCCTCGGCCCGGTGGAGCCGGATCGACTGGCGCAGCGCCTCGCGCGCCCGGCGCCGGTCGCCCGAGGCGTCGTAGGCCAGCCCCAGACGGAACCAGGCGCGCCAGCTCTCCGGCTCCGCCTCGACCTCTGCCTTGTACACGGGGAACTCGGCGTCGGCCGCGTCGCGCAGCGGACGTCCGCTCGCGCGGTGCGGGAGGTCCTCCACCGGAAGTCCGCCCTCGGCGTCGAGGATGCGCACGAGCTTCTCGGTCTGGGCTCCGAAGAGCAGTTCGCGGCCGATGGCCCACGCGGCGATGATCGGGAGCAGGAGCAGCGCGATGCCCATGGCGACGCCGACCGGTTCGCCGGTGGCGATGAGCATGATCGAGCGCTGGAAGACCAGCACCAGATACACCAGCAGGATGATCGCCATGACGATGGCGGCGATGCGGTTCCTCACGGCGGGCTCAGCCCTCGCGCACGGTGGGCCGCGGCGGCTCGCCGTCCGGTCCGGAGATGCCGAGGTCGACGAGCGCGTCGAGTCCGACGACCACACCGGTCGCGGTCGCGGCCGCCCGCAGCGCGAGGAGGATGCCCGCCTCGTAGGCCTCGGGGCCGACGGTGTCGTGGCGGATCGTGAGGGTCTCCCCCGCTCCGCCGAAGATCACCTGCTGCTCGGCGACGACGCCGCGCATCCGGAGGCTGTGGATGGGGACGCTCGCGACCTGCTGGCCGCGGGCGCGCTGGTCGGTGTGCGGCGCGTCCACCGGGCCGCGGCCGGCCCGGGCCGCGCCGATCAGCTCGGCCGTGCGCACCGCGGTGCCCGACGGCGAGTCGACCTTGGTCGCGCCGTGCGTCTCGACGATCTCGATCGAGTCGAAGAAGCGCGCGGCGACCGTGGCGAAGGCGGTGCCGAGGGCCGAGCCGAGGGAGAAGTTCGGGATGACGACGGCACCGCTGCCCTCGTGGGCGGCCACGCGACGCTCCAGATCGAGGATCCGGTCGGCGGACCAGCCCGACGTGCCGACGAGGACCTTGAGCCCGTTGTCGACGGCGAAGGCCACGATGCCCGGACTCACCTGCGGCAGCGTCATGTCCACGAGCACATCGGCGCCGAACATCTCCTCGAGCGAGGACGCCGAACCGAGGGTCGCGACGAGCTCGAGGTCGTCCGCCTGCTCGATGAGCCGGACAGCCACGCTTCCCAGTTTTCCGCTCGCCCCCGCGACGGCCACGCGAATAGTCACCCGGACAGCCTACCTGCGTACGGAGCCCGCCCGGCGCGGCCCGTCGTGACGACGCCGCGGCCGGGGCGCGGCGCTACTCTGGGGCGATGGTGTCTTTCGCAGATGTCGCCGTCACCGACGCGACCGCCCACCGGATGCTCGCGGACTACTTCGCCGAACGCGCGTCGACGTTCCCGGCGACCCAGGGCGCCTACCGCACGACCTTCCCGGACCCGGGGCAGTTCGTCGCTCCGGCCGGCGTCTTCCTGCTCGCCTACGACGAGGACGGCGAGGCGGGATGCGGCGGGATCCGCGAGCTGACGGTCCCGGTGGCCGAGACGGAGGATGCCGCACCGATCGTCCGGTACGAGATCAAGCATCTGTGGGTGTCGCCGACCCACCGGGGCCGTGGCCTCGGCCGCGCCATCCTGTCGGAGCTGGAGCACCGCGCGCGGGGGTTCGGGGCGACCGAGATCGTGCTCGACACGAACGCCAGCCTAGAGGCCGCGGGCTCCCTCTACCGTTCGCACGGCTACGCGGACATCCAGCCGTACAACGGCAACCCGAACGCGACGGACTGGCTGGGCAAGTCGCTGGACTGAGGTCCACGCCCTGACCGCGCGGCCGATCGATCAGACCGGCTGCAGCTCCGGGAGCCCGGTGCGCAGCTCGACCGGGAGGTGTCCCAGGTCGTTGTGGACCACGAGCACCGGTGGCTTCGCCGAACGCACCCGGATGATGGTCAGGCCGCAGTTCGCCTGGTTCAGCCCGAGCCACCGCCAGGCGGGGGCGTCGAAGACGTGGCGCACGAACCAGCCGATGACGAAGTTGTGGGTGACCAGGAGGTCGTGGCGGTCGCCCAGCGCGGGCGTCAGGAACTCCCCCACCGCGTCGTCCATCTGAGCGCGCCCCGCTTCGATCTCGGCCTCAGTCACCGAGCCGAAGAACGACTCGAACGCTTTCGGCATGTCGGGCGTCGGACCCGACGGGATGCAGTCGAACAGCAGGCTCGACGGCTCCGGCTCCAGAGCCGGCATCCGCTCGGCCATGATCGACGCGGTCTCGGCGGCACGCACGAGCGGCGAGTGGTACATGGCGGTGAACGGGATGCCGCTCAGTCGTTCGGCGATCAGCTGCGCCTGCCGCTTGCCGCGAGGGGAGAGCGGGCCGTCGGGGAGACCATGTTCGGCGTCCTGCTGCTCGCCGTGACGGACGAGGTAGAGGTAGTGGGGCACCGGGAGACCTTTCGGAAGAGGATGTCGTCGAGCGGAGGATCAGGGGGCGAGACCAACGAGGAGATCGTCGGTCACACTCCCCACCGCGGAGACCGAGACCGGGCGGTCGGCCAGGTCGCGGGCGAGGTCGCGCACGTCGTCGGCGGTGACGAGATGCAGTCGACGGAGGCTTTCGTCGAGGTCGGCGAACTCGCCGAGGCTGATCTCGGCGCGGCCGAGACGGGACATGCGGGTGTCGGAGTCCTCGAGGGCGAGGGCGGCGCCACCGGAGAGCTGGCCGACCGCGCGGCGCAGCTCGTCGGGGGTGATCCCGTCGTCGGCGAGGCGGTGCAGTTCGGCGAGCATCAGCTCGGCGACCTGGCGGGCCTTGGCCGGCGCGCAGCCCGCGTAGAGCCCGAAGATGCCGGCGTCGGAGTAGGAGCCCGAGAACGAGTAGACGGCGTAGGCCAGCCCGCGGCGCTCCCGGATCTCCTGGAAGAGGCGGGACGACATCCCGCCGCCGAGCACGGAGTTGAGGACGCTCATGGCCGTGCGGCGCGGGTCGGTCGCCACGATCCCGGGGACGCCGATCAGGAGGTTGGCCTGCTCGGTCGGCCGCTGCACGGTCACGAGGGCGGCGCCGCGCCGGATAGGTGCGGCGGCGGAGGAGCGGCGGGCGACGGGCGCGGCCGTCACCGCGGGATCCCAGCCGGCGGCCGCGAGCGCACGGACGACCCCGTCGACGAGCAGGTCGTGGTCGACGGCACCGGCCGCCGTGATGACCAGGTCCTGCGGCCGGTAGTTCGCCCGGTAGTGGGACCAGACCGCGTCCCGCGAGGCCTCGCGGATCGTCTCGGGGCGACCGCCGATCGGGCGGCCGAGCGGGTGCTCGCCGAGCACCGCGGAGAAGAGCCGCTCGTTGGCGACGTCGGCCGGATCGTCCTCGGCCATCGAGAGCTCCTCGAGGATGACGCCGCGCTCGTTCTCGAACTCGACCGGGTCGAGCAGCGACGACGTCAGCATGTCGCCGATGACCTCCACCGCCATCGCGAGGTCGCGATCCTGCACCTTGGCGTAGTAGCAGGTGTACTCCTTCGCCGTCATCGCGTTGTGCTCGCCGCCGACGGAGTCGAACGAGATCGCGATGTCGAGGGCGTTGCGGGAGGGCGTCCCCTTGAAGAGCAGGTGCTCCAGGAAGTGCGTGGATCCGAGGCTCCCCGGTGCGTCCGTCTCGTCGCGCGAGCCCACCGCGACCCAGTAGCCGAGGGTGGCGCTGCGCGCACCGGGCACCTGCTCGCTGAGGACGCGGACGCCGCTGGGGAGGACGGTTCGGCGGACCAGCGCCTCGCCGGATGCGGCGAAAGTGAGGTCGGCCAGACCGAGAGGGAGGTCGACTGCGCTGTTCATCCCCCCCAGCCTACGCCAGTGCCTCCGGAATGCCTGAGACTCTTCAATGAGGACAAACAGACTGGTCTGTCTACCTATATACTGGACTCACCACCCGGACCGGTCGCATCCCCCCGGACCCCGTCCCGACCGGTCCGGTGGTTCCCATCCCTGTGGAGGCGGTCACCGCCTCCCGCTACAGAAGGAGTCGCGCCCGATGGTCGTAAGTGCCCGAGCGACGATCCGGCCGCCTGCGCCGTCGAAGGTCAAGATCCTCGCAACCGCGGACGAGCTGTTCTATCAGGAGGGCATCCACACCGTCGGCGTGGACCGCATCATCGCGGGAGCGCGGGTGACGAAGGCGACCTTCTACAAGCACTTCCGCTCCAAGGACCTCCTCATCATCGCGTACGTCGAGGGCCGCGACCGCCAGGTGCGCGAGTGGTTCACCGCACGCGAGCAGGAGGGCGACGACCCGCGCGAGATCGCGCGGGCGCTGGTCGACTCCATCAACGACGAGGCGATCCGCCCCGGTTTCCGCGGCGATCCGTTCATCAACGCGGCCGCGCAGTTCGCCGATGAGAACCACCCGGTGCGCATCGCCGTCACCGCGCACCGCGATTGGTATGCCAAGAGGATCGAGCAGCTCTTCCGCGACCTGGGGCACCCGCGCCCCGGCGACGCCGCGGACGACCTGATCCTCGCGCGCGACGGCGCCCTGGCCGGCGGCTACGTGGGCGACCCGATCGCTGCAGGAGCCGCGCTGCACCGCTCCCTCGAGCGCATCCTCGGCGAGAAGTAACTCCGGAGTTCTCGCGCGGCGCGCCGCTCCGTTCACTGGCCGCACGGAGTTCCGGGGCCGGTCGGCGCACATCTTCCGGAACAGGCAGATGCGGGGCGGCAGCCTCGGTTACTCGGAGACGCGGTCCAGGTCGAGCATCTGGGCGCGGGTCAGCCGGATGCCGGCTGCGACCATGAGCGCGTCCACCTGCTCGGGCCGGCTGGCGCTCGCCACCGGTGCCGCGATGCTGCGCTTGGCCAGCAGCCAGGCGATCGCGATGCTGGCCGGCGCGACCGCGTGCTCGGCGGCGATGCGGTCGACCACGGCGAGCACGCGCTGGCCGCGGCGGTTGACGTACGCGGAGGCGCGCACGCTCCGCGCGTCGGCCGTGAGGTCTCCCTTGGAGCGGTACTTGCCGGTGAGGAAGCCGTTCGCGAGCGCGTAGTACGGCATCACCGACAGGCCCTGCGCCGCGGCGACGATGCGCAGCGCGCTCTCGAACTCGGCCCGGTGCATGAGGTTGTACTGGGTCTGGATGGCGACGAACTTGGGCAGGCCGGAGGACGCCAGGATGCGCGCCTCGATGAGCCGGTCCGCACTGAAGTTGGAGGCGGCGAGGTAGCGGACCTTGCCGGACTCGATGAGCCACTCGGCGGTCGCGAGGCTGTCCTCCAGCGGGACCTCGGTGTCGTCGTCGTGGAAGTAGAGCAGGTCGATGCGATCGGTCTGCAGACGCTCGAGCGACGCCTCGACGGCGCGCACGATGCTGACCGAGCCGAGCCCGGGGTTCTCGTGGTGCCGGCCGACCTTGGTGGCGACCACGACGTCGTCGCGGTTGCCGCGCTCGCGCATCCACTTGCCGATGAGGACCTCGCTGCGGCCGCCGACGTAGCTGTCGGCCGTGTCGATGAAGTTGCCGCCGAGGGCCGCGAACCGGTCGAGGATGGCCAGCGAGGTGTCGCCGTCGGCCGTCCAGCCGAAGACGCTCGCGCCGAGCGACAGGGGGTAGACGGTGAGATCGCTCTCGCCGATGCGGCGCGGGGCGATGATCGAGAGGGGCGCCGTGCGCTCCAGCGCGGGATCGATGTCGAGCGGGCCCCCGGTGTCGGTCGAGGGCTCGACGATCGGCGTCGCGACCGGGGCGGTGCGGAGGCCGACCGTTTCGAGCAGACGCAGGGGAAGCAGCTGCGGCATGTCATCCCCCTGCACCCGATCCTGCCGCTGACCGGCTGGATCGTACTGTCGAATCGATTCGAGAACGGTCTTCTCCCGAACGGTACTTGCAGATTACGGCAAACCTCCGACGCGGCGACGGGGAAACGGGTGAACTGCGACAGAAACCTAGATCACGGTTTCATCACGTTCGGGACCGCCGTCGCCGACGCCCCCTACCGCGTCGCGCGCCGCACGACCGCGCGGGCGTGGGCGAGGACCGGGCCGTCGACCATGCCGCCGCGGAAGCGGAACACCCCTCCCCCGGCCTCCTCGGCCGCGGCCAGCAGCTCGCGCGCAGCGGCCTCCTGCTCGCCCGTCGGACGATAGGCCGAGCGGATCGTGTCGACCTGGCCGGGGTGGATGCACGCCGTCGCGGCGAAACCGACGGCGACGGCGTCCTCCGCCTCCGCCCGCAGCCCGGCGTCGTCCGCGATGTCGAGGTGGACGGTGTCGACGGCGTGCACGCCTGCGGCCCCGGCCGCGAGCAGGACCGCGGATCGGGCGTGACGCGCGACGTCGCGGTACGAACCGTCGGGGTGCCTGCTGGATGTGCCGCCCAGCGAGGCGACCAGATCCTCCGCCCCCCACATCAGCGCCAGCACGTTGCCGGCCCGCGCGAGCTCCGGCGCGGCGAGGACTCCGGCGGCGGTCTCGCAGAGCGCGATGACCTCCATGCCGTCGAAGGCGGCCAGGTCGGCGGCCCGCTCGGCCTTCGGGAGCATGACCGCCCGGTACGGCGTCATCTCCAGAGCCGCGAGGTCGGCGTCGTGATCGCGCCCGCCCGCCGGGTTCACCCGGACGATGACCCGGGCCGGGTCGAGGTCGGAGGCGGCGAGCGCCTCGCGGGCGGCGGTGCGGCGGGAGGGGTCGACCGCATCCTCCAGATCGAGGATGACCGCATCGGCGCGCTCGAGCGCCTTGGCGTAGCGGTCCGGCCGGTCCGCCGGGCAGAACAGCAGCGCAGGCCCCCACGGGAAGACGCGGGTCACGTCGCCGCCTTCTCGTGGGCCTCCCGGCACCAGACCATGACCTGACGAGTCGCCGTGGCGACGACGACGCCGTCCTGGTTGCGCCCGGTGTGCTCCAGCGTGACGATCCCCTGGCCGGGCCGCGAGGCGGAGAGGCGCTTGGCGGTCACGACCGTCTCGGCGTAGAGGGTGTCGCCGTGGTGCATCGGGTGCGGGAAGACCACGTCGGAGAAGCCGAGGTTGGCGACGATGGTGCCCTGGGTGAGCTGCGCGACCGACGAGCCCACCAGGGTGGAGAGGGTCAGCATCGAGTTGACGAGCCGCTCGCCGAACGGCTGGCGGGCCGACCACGCCGCGTCGAGGTGGAGTGCCTGGGTGTTCATCGTGAGCGTGGTGAACAGCACGTTGTCGGCTTCGGTGAGGGTGCGCCCCGGTCGGTGCAGATAGCGGGTCTCGAGGTCGAGCTCCTCGAAGTAGAGCCCGCGCTGCTCGACCTCCCTCACGATGCCTGCTCCAGCTGCACCGACAGCGGCGCACCGGTGGCGGCGACGACCTCGTCGACCGACACCCCCGGTGCGACCTCGCGCAGTACCAGGCCGTCGGGCGTCACGTCGATGACGGCCAGGTCGGTCACGATGCGGTCGACGCAGCCCGAGCCGGTGAGCGGGAGGGTGCACTCGCGCAGGATCTTCGGCCGGCCCTCGCGGTCCAGGTGCTCCATCATCACGATGAGCCGTTTCGCGCCGAACACGAGGTCCATCGCACCGCCCATCCCCTTGACCATCTTGCCGGGGATCATCCAGTTGGCGAGGTCTCCGGTCTCGGACACCTCCATGGCGCCGAGGACGGCGACGTCGACGTGGCCGCCGCGCACCATCCCGAACGACAGGGCCGAGTCGAAGTAGGCGGCGCCCCGCTCGACGGTCACCGTCTCTTTGCCGGCGTTGATGAGGTCGGGATCGACGTCGGCGTCCGCGGGATACGGGCCGACGCCGAGCACGCCGTTCTCGGAGTGCAGGATGACCTCCACGCCCTCGGGGATGTAGTTCGGGATGAGTGTCGGCATGCCGATGCCGAGGTTGACGTACTGGCCGTTGCGCAGCTCGCGCGCCACCCGGGCGGCGAGCTCGGTGCGGGCGAGGCTCATGGGCGGTTCCCTTCGGCGACGGTGCGGCGTTCGATGCGCTTCTCGACCCCGGGCGCGTGCACGACCCGCTGGACGAAGATGCCCGGGCAGTGCACCGAGCCGGGATCGATCTCGCCGGGCTCGACCAGCTCCTCCACCTCGGCGATCGTGATGCGGCCGGCCATCGCGGCGAGCGGGTTGAAGTTCATCGCCGCCGCGTGGAACACCAGGTTGCCGTGGCGGTCGCCCTTCGCTGCGTGCACCAGCGCGAACTCCGGGCGGAGCGACTCCTCCAGCACGTAGTCGGCGCCGTCGAAGGTGCGCACCTCTTTGGGCTCCGATGCGACCGCGATCGTGCCGTCGGGTGCGTACCGGCGGGGCAGGCCGCCCTGGGCGATCTGCGTCCCGACGCCCGCCGGAGTGTAGAACGCCGGGATGCCCGCACCGCCGGCGCGCAGCTTCTCGGCGAGAGTGCCCTGCGGCGTGAGCTCGACCTCCAGCTCCCCCGAGAGGAACTGCCGGGCGAACTCCTTGTTCTCTCCGACGTACGAGCTGATCATCTTGCGGATGCGGCGCTCGGCGAGCAGGAGACCGAGTCCCCAGTCGTCCACGCCGCAGTTGTTGCTGACCACCTCGAGGTCGGTCGTGCCCGCCTCCAGCAGCGCTCCGATCAGGGCGCTCGGGATGCCGCACAGGCCGAATCCGCCGACCGCGAGACTCGCGCCGTCGCCCACGTCGGCGACGGCCTCCGCCGCGGTGGCCATCGTCTTGTCGATCACGCCGGTCCTCCTTCTCTCACCATCGAGCTGCTGTCATTGTCGCGCACGGGGACCGGGCTCAGGAGGTGAACCCGAGAGCCCGCGAGATGACCATGAGCTGGACCTCCGAGGTGCCCTCGCCAATCTCCAGGATCTTCGAGTCGCGGTAGTGCCGGGCGACCGGGTTCTCGTTGAGGAAGCCGTAGCCGCCGAAGATCTGCGTCGCGTCACGCGCGTTGTCCATCGCGGCCTCGCTGGCGGTGAGCTTGGCGATGGAGGCCTCCATCTTGAACGGCGTGCCCGCCATCAGCTTGAAGCAGGCGTCGTAGTACGCCAGCCGTGCCGCGTGCACCCGGGCCTGCATCCGGGCGAGCTTGAAGGCGATGTGCTGGTTGGAGCCGATCGGGCGGCCGAACACGTTGCGCGTCTTCGCGTAGCGCAGCGCCTCCTCCAGGCAGCCCTGCGCCGCACCGGTGCAGAGGGCCGCGAAGGCGACCCGGCCCTCGTCGAGGGTGGCCACGAAGTTGGCGTAGCCCCGGCCGCGCTCCCCCAGCAGGTTCGCCTCCGGGACGTGCACGTCGGTGAGCGTCAGCGGGTGGGTGTCCGAGGTGTGCCAGCCGACCTTGTCGTAGACGGGTTCGGCGACGAAGCCCGGCGTGCCGGAGGGGACGATGATCGCCGACAGCTCCTTCTTGATCGAGCCGTCCGCACGCCGCTCCTCCCCCGTGACGGCGGTGATCGTCACCAGGGCCGTGATCTCCGAGCCGGAGTTGGTGATGAACTGCTTGGTCCCGTCGATGACCCACTCGCCGTCGCGGAGGACGGCGGTCGTCTTCGTGCCGGACGCGTCCGACCCGGCGTCGGCCTCGGTGAGCCCGAACCCGGCGAGCGCCTCGCCGCGGGCCAGCATCGGCAGCCAGCGCTGCTTCTGCTCCTCGCTGCCGCTGCGGAAGATCGGCATGGCGCCGAGGCCGACGCCGGCCTCCAAGGTCACTCCGATGGACTGGTCGACGCGGCCGAGCTGCTCGACGGCGAGGCACAGCGAGAGGTAGTCCTTGCCCTGGCCGCCGTACTCGACCGGGAAGGGCAGGCCGAAGAGTCCCATCCGCCCCATCTCGGCGATGATGCCGTACGGGAGGCTGCGCTTGGTGTCGTACTCGTAGGCGGCGGGCGCGACGACGGTGTCGGCGAAGTCGCGCACCTCGTCCCGCAGGGCGCGCTGCGCGGCGGTGAGCTCGAAGCCGGTGACATCGGAGTCGGCGGCGACGCTGCGCCCGGTCATCTGCATGGTCATGGGGTTCCTGTCTCTTGTGGTGACTGTCCATGGGGTTCCGCGTCGTCCGGCGATGGTGTCGCGTCGACGTGGGCGACGAGCTGATCGAGTCGCACGAGGTCGCCGGGGGCGACCTGCACGCGCACGACGCCCGAGATCGGGGCGAGGAGACGGTGCTCCATCTTCATGGCCTCCACGACGGCCACGGTGTCGCCGGCCACGACGGGGTCGCCGTCGGCGACCGGCACGGCCACGACGGTCCCCGGCATCGGGGACCGCAGTTCGGGATGCGCGGCGGCGTCGCCGCGCTCGACCGCGGCCAAAGTGTCGGCCAGGCGCTCCTCGCGGGTGCGCAGGCGCAGCCCGCGGGTGCGGCCGTCGCCGGCCACCCAGACGGTCGCGCCGTCCACCGCGACGTCGTAGCCGGCGGTGACGCCGTCGACGGTGAGGATCGCCCGGTCGGGCTCACCCGGCCGACCGCCCCGGACGGTGAGCTCCGTCGTGTGCTCGCGATCGGCGACCCGGACGCGCGCACCGCCGTCGGTCACGGCGACGGCGTGACCGTCGACGTCGTAGCCGACCGGCCGGGAACCCGCCATCCGCCAGCCGGTGGGGGCGCCCCACAGGGCACCGGCCCCCTGCGGTGCCGACGCGGACCGCGCGCGGTGCGCCAGCAGGGCGGCGAGCACGAGCTCGGCGACGGAGGCCGCGGCCGGTTCGCGGTCGGAGTGACGACGGTCGATGAGCGTGGTGTCCATCGTGCCGTCGACGACATCCCGATCCGCGAGCAGATCCCGCAGCCATCCGACATTGTTCGTCGCGCCCAGGATGCTCGTCCCGGCGAGGGCGGCATCGAGGCGGGCCAGCGCCAGGGGGCGGTCGTCGCCCCAGGCGACGATCTTCGACAGCATCGGGTCGTACTCGGTCACGACGTCGAGCCCGGCGACGAGACCGCTGTCGACGCGCACGCCCTCCCCCGCCGGCTCGCGCAGGGCGAGCACGCGTCCGCCACCCGGCAGGAACCCCCGATCGGGGTCCTCGGCGTAGACGCGTGCCTCGACGGCGTGCCCGCTCAGGCGCACATCGCTCTGCGCGAAGCCGAGCGGCTCGCCCGCGGCGATGCGCAGCTGCCACTCCACCAGATCGAGTCCGGTCACCAGCTCGGTCACGGGATGCTCGACCTGCAGCCGCGTGTTCATCTCCATGAAGAAGAACTCGCCGGGAGCATCCGCTGAGACGAGGAACTCCACGGTGCCCGCGCCGACGTAGTCGACGCTCGCAGCCACGCGGCATGCCGCCGCACCGATCCGCGCGCGGGTCTCGCCGTCGAGGAGCGGCGACGGCGCCTCCTCGATCACCTTCTGGTGGCGGCGCTGGAGGGAGCACTCGCGCTCGCCGAGGTGGACCACCGTGCCGTGCGTGTCGGCCAGCACCTGCACCTCGATGTGCCGGGGGGCGTCGACGAGGCGCTCCAGGAAGAGGGTGTCGTCGCCGAAGGCGGAGGCGGCGACCCGGCGGGCGGTGCGCAGCGCCTCCGGGAGGTCGTCCGCGTCGCGCACGGCCTGCATCCCCTTGCCGCCGCCGCCCGCGGACGGCTTCACCAGCACCGGGAATCCGATCCGCTGCGCGGCGGCGATCAGGGCCTCGTCGTCGAGCTCGGGTTCGGCGATGCCCGGGATCGTCGGCACGCCGTGCGACTCGACCTCGCGTTTCGCCGCGATCTTGTCGCCCATGACCTCCAGGGCGCGGACTCCCGGGCCGACGAAGACGACGCCCGCAGCGGCGCACGCCTGGGCGAGCTCCGCGTTCTCGGAGAGGAATCCGTACCCGGGGTGCACGGCGGAGGCGCCTGTCGCGGTCGCGGCGGCGACGATGGCGTCGACGTCGAGGTAGCTCTCGCGTGCCGCGGCGGGGCCGAGCCGCACGGCGACGTCGGCGAGCGCCACGTGCGGGGCGTTCCGGTCGGCGTCGCTGTACACCGCGACCGAGCGGATCCCGAGCCGGCGCAGGGTGCGGATGACGCGGCACGCGATCTCGCCGCGGTTGGCGACGAGCACGGAGGGGAAGGGCACTGACGGGAAGGGAACGGAAGAGGAGGGAGCGGGAGAGGTCACGGTCACGGCGATCACATCCGGAAGAGCCCGAAGGCGGTGTCGGGGAGCGGGCTGCGGGAGCAGACGTCGAGCGCGAGCCCCAGCACGGTGCGGGTCTCCGCCGGGTCGATCACGCCGTCGTCCCACAGCCGGGCGGTCGAGTAGTAGGGGTCGCCCTGCTCTTCGTAGCGGGCGGCGATGGGAGCACTGAACGCCGCCTCGTCGTCGGCGCTCCACTCCTCGCCGTCGCCCTCGAGCTGGTCGCGCTTGACGGTCGCGAGCACGCTCGCCGCCTGCGCGCCGCCCATCACGGAGATCCGCGCGGCCGGCCACATCCAGAGGAACCGGGGCGAATAGGCACGCCCGCACATCGAGTAGTTGCCTGCACCGAACGAGCCCCCGATGACGACGGTCAGCTTGGGGACGCGGGCCGTCGCGACCGCGGTGACCATCTTCGCGCCGTTCTTGGCGATGCCGCCGGCCTCGTAGTCGCGTCCGACCATGAAGCCGGAGATGTTCTGCAGGAACAGCAGCGGGATGCCGCGCTGGTCGCACAGCTCGATGAAGTGCGCTCCCTTGAGGGCGGATTCGCTGAAGAGCACCCCGTTGTTGGCGACGATGCCGACGGGGTGGCCGTGGATGCGCGCGAAGCCGGTGACGAGGGTCGTGCCGTACTCCGGCTTGAACTCGTGCAGCCCGCCGGCGTCCACGATGCGGGCGATGACCTCGTGCACGTCGTACGGCGCCTGGACGTCGACGGGGACGACGTCGTACAGCTCCGCCTGGTCGGCCTCCGGCTCCTGCGCGGGCAGCACCTCCCAGGCCGGTGCCGCGGGCGGCGGCAGGGTCGCGACGATGTCGCGCACGATGGCGAGCGCATGCTCGTCGTTCTCGGCGAGGTGGTCGACGACGCCGGAGGTGCGGGCGTGCAGGTCGCCCCCGCCGAGCTCCTCGGCCGTGACGATCTCGCCGATCGCGGCCTTCACGAGGGGCGGCCCGCCGAGGAAGATCGTGCCCTGGTTGCGCACGATCACGGTCTCGTCGCTCATGGCGGGCACGTACGCGCCTCCCGCCGTGCAGGAGCCGAGCACGGCGGCGATCTGCGGGATCTTCGCCGCCGAGAGCCGGGCCTGGTTGTAGAAGATGCGGCCGAAGTGGTCGCGGTCGGGGAAGACGTCGTCCTGCATCGGAAGGAACGCACCCCCGGAGTCCACCAGGTAGATGCACGGGAGGCGGTTCTCCAGGGCGATCTCCTGCGCCCGCAGATGCTTCTTGACGGTCATCGGGTAGTACGTGCCGCCTTTGACGGTGGCGTCGTTGCAGACCACCATCACGTGCCGTCCGCGGACGAGCCCGATGCCGGCGATCACTCCGGCCGACGGGCTCTCGTCGCCGTACATCCCCGTGGCCGCGAGCGGCGCGATCTCGAGGAAGGGACTGCCCTCGTCGAGGAGGGTGTCGATGCGGTCGCGCGGGAGCAGCTTGCCACGGGCGACATGACGCTCGCGCGAGCGCTCCGGACCGCCCGCCGCCGCGACGGCGAGGCGCTCGTGCAGCTCGGCGACCAGCTCGCGCTGGGTGGTGGTGGCGGGCATCGTGCTCCCTGTCGTCGTCGACATTCGGTTAGTAGTCGCTAACCCGTTTTTAGGTTAGTGTTCATTAACCCAAATGTCCAGCCATCCGGAGACCGCATGACCGACCTCGACGCACCCGGCCGCCCCACCCAGCGCAGCCAGGCCAAGGCCGACCGGCGCGCCGCGCTGCTCGACGCCGCCGCCGGGCTGTTCGCCGATCGCGGCTACAACGGCGTCTCCATCGAGGACCTCGGATCGGCCGTCGGCGTCAGCGGCCCGGCCGTGTACCGCCACTTCGCCTCCAAGCAGGCCGTGCTCGCGGCACTGCTCGTCGGGGTGAGCGAGAGCCTGCTCGACGGAGGCACGACGGTCGAGCAGGACAGCGGCGACCCGGCGGGAGCCCTGCGCGCCCTCATCGCCTTCCACGTCGACTTCGCACTCGGCGCCCCGGACACCATCCGCGTGCAGGACCGCGACCTCGAGGCCCTCCCCGAGGAGGACCAGCGCGAGGTCCGGCGGCTCCAGCGCCGCTACGTCGAGCTCTGGACCCGGGTGCTCGGCGCGCTCCACCCCTCCCTCGCCCCCGACGAGCTGCGGGTCCGCGTGCAGGCGACCTTCGGACTGATCAACTCCACCCCGCACTCGACCCGCGTCGGCTCGTCGCACGTCGCCGACGCCGAGGTGCGCCCGGTGCTGGAGCGGATGGCCTGGGCGGCGCTGACCTCCCGCTGAGTCGAGACCGGGTCGCAGCCGAAGCGCTGCCGCGACGTCACCCGCGTGGGTTAGGGTCCAAGGACAGCACCGAGCTCGAGGAGGGACGTGGGCGACGACACCCCGCGACTGCGACGGCACCACCGGGTCCTTCGGGTGGTGGGCGGTGTGCTCGCGGTGCTCCTGGTCGTCGCGGCCATCGCCGGCGGCGCCGGATTCTGGACGGTGACGCGCTCCTTCCCGCAGACCTCCGGATCGCTCGACGTCCCCGGCCTCCAGAAGCCCGTCACGGTCTACCGCGACAGCGCGGGCGTCCCCCAGATCGTCGCGTCGACGGCCGACGACCTCTTCCGCGCGCAGGGCTTCGTGCACGCGCAGGACCGCTTCTGGGAGATGGACTTCCGGCGCCACGTGACCGCAGGGCGCCTCTCGGAGATGTTCGGTGCGAGCCAGGTCCCGACGGACACCTTCATCCGCACCCTCGGCTGGCGCCGTGTCGCCGAGCAGGAGGTGAAACTCCTCGACCCGACGGCCCTGCGGTACTACCAGGACTACGCCGACGGAGTGAACGCCTACCTCGCCACGCACTCGGGAGCCCAGCTGAGCGTCGAGTACGCCGTCCTCGGCCTCCAGAACCCCGGCTACCGCCCCGAGAAGTGGACGCCGGCCGACTCCATCGCCTGGCTGAAGGCGATGGCCTGGGACCTCCGCTCCAACCTCGAGGAGGAGGTGGACCGCGGACTGCTCGCCGCCACCCTCACCCCGCAGCAGATCGCGGACCTCCATCCCGGCTACGACTACGCGGCGCACCCGACCATCACCGCGGAGGGCGGCGGCGACCCGGCCCGGACGACCCCCGATGCGGTGGCAGCGGGCTCCGCGACGGATCCCGGAGCGACGGCGGATGCCGGCGCTCTCGCCACGGCACCGCCGTCGGACTACCGCGCACAGCTGGAGCAGGTGTCGGCGAGCCTGGAGTCGCTCCCCCGCCTGATGGGGCCGGCCGGGAGCGACATCGGCTCCAACTCCTGGGTCGTCTCGGGCGCGCTGACCGCCACGGGCAAGCCGCTGCTCGCCAACGACCCGCATCTCGGGGCCTCGCTGCCGTCCGTCTGGTACCAGGTCGGCCTGCACTGCGCGACGGTGGACGCGCAGTGCCCGTTCGACGTCAGCGGGTTCGGGTTCTCCGGCTTCCCCGGCGTCGTCATCGGCCACAACGACCGCATCTCCTGGGGTTTCACGAACCTCGGGCCCGACGTCGCCGACCTCTACGTCGAGAAGGTCAGCGGGGACACCTACGAGTACGACGGCGCACAGGTGCCGCTCGACGTCCGGCGCGAGACCATCAGGGTCGCCGGCGGCGCAGACGTCCCCCTCACGATCCGGTCCACCCGGCACGGCCCCATCATCACCGACCTCAGCGACGGGTACGCCGCGATCGCGAAGGATCAGGCCGGCAAGCTCGGCATCCCCGCACAGCAGTTCCAGTTGTCCCTGGAGTGGACCGCCCTCACACCCGGGCCGACGGCCGGGGCGATCTTCGCGTTCGACACGGCGCACGACTGGGCCGGCTTCCGGGCTGCGGCGGCGGAGTTCCAGGTGCCGTCGCAGAACCTCGTCTACGCCGACGTGGACGGGCACATCGGCTACCAGGCGCCCGGCAGCGTTCCCATCCGGGCCGCAGGTGACGGCACCGTGCCGGTCCCCGGCTGGACGAGTCAGTACGGCTGGGTCGGCACCGTGCCGTACGACCAGCTCCCCTCGGTGCTCGACCCGCCCAGCGGCTACATCGTCACCGCCAACAACGCCGCCGTCGGACCGGACTACCCGGTGATGATCACGCGGGACTGGGAGTACGGCTACCGGGCCAACCAGATCGCCGTGCGCCTGCAGGGGCTCATCGCCTCGGGGAAGAAGGTCACCGCGACGCAGATGGCCGCGATCCAGGGCGACACCTACGATGCGAACGCCGCGACGCTCGTGCCCCTCCTGCACACTGTCGGGGAGGCGGCCGACCCGACGTCGGGCGTCGCCCGCGGGGCCGCGCTCCTCGCGGGCTGGGACTACCACGACGATGCCGACAGCGCCGCCGCCGCCTATTTCAACGTGTTCTGGAAGAACCTCCTGCACGATGCGTTCGGGCGCAAGCTCCCGTCGACAGCCCAGCCGACGGGCGGCGACCGCTGGTTCGCCGTGACGCAGAACCTGGTCGCGCAGCCCGATTCGCCCTGGTGGGCCGACTCGGAACTGGGCACGAGCGACCGCGACTCGATGATCGCCCGCGCGGCCGACCAGGCGTGGACGGAGGCGCGCTCCCTGATGGGCGACGATCCGTCACGCTGGCGCTGGGACCGCATCCACACGCTCACCCTCACGAACGCCAGCCTCGGCGAATCGGGCATCGGTCCGGTGGAGTGGCTCCTCAACCGCGGACCGTATCCGATCGGGGGCAGCGCGAGCGTCGTGGAGGCGACCGGGTGGGACGCCTCAGTGGGTTACGGAGCCGACCGGGTCCCGTCGATGCGCATGGTCGTCGACCTGGCCGATTTCGACCGGAGCCGCTGGATCAACCTCGCCGGGGCCTCCGGTCACGCGTTCGACCCGCACTACACCGATCAGACCGATCTCTGGGCGGCGAACAAGACCCTGCCTTGGGCCTTCAGCCGCGCGGCCATCGCCGCAGCGGCCGCACAGACGCTCACCCTGCGCCCGGCGTCGCGCTGACGCGCGCCTCGTCGAAGACGACCGGATGCCGGGCCGCTCGGCTCAGCGGTCGATGGGCCAGGAGCGCTCGGGGCTGCCCGTGTAGAGCTGCTGCGGGCGGCCGATCTTCGTGGCCGGGTCGAGGTTCATCTCACGCCAGTGGGCGATCCAGCCCGGCAGCCGGCCGATCGCGAAGAGCACGGTGAACATGCGGGTCGGGAAGCCCATCGCCTTGTAGATCACACCGGTGTAGAAGTCCACGTTCGGGTAGAGCTTGCGGTCGATGAAGTACTGGTCGGCCAGCGCGACCTCCTCCAGCTCCTTCGCGATGTCGAGCAGCGGGTCGTGCACACCCAGCGCGGCGAGCACTTCGTCCGCCGACTGCTTGACCAGCCGGGCGCGGGGGTCGAAGTTCTTGTAGACGCGGTGCCCGAAGCCCATCAGCTTGACGCCGGACTCCTTGTTCTTCACGCGCTCGACGAACTTCTGGACACTCTCGCCCGAGTCGCGGATACCCGCGAGCATGTCGAGCACGGCCTCGTTCGCGCCGCCGTGCAGCGGCCCGTAGAGGGCGTTGATGCCCGCGGAGACGGAGGCGAACAGATTCGCCTGGGTGGAGCCGACGAGGCGCACGGTCGAGGTGGAGGCGTTCTGCTCGTGGTCCTCGTGCAGCATGAGCAGACGCTCGAGCGCACGGGAGAGGACCGGGTTGACCTCGTACGGCTCGGCGAGCGTCCCGAAGTTGAGGCGCAGGAAGTTGTCGACGAAGCTCAGCGAGTTGTCCGGGTACAGGAACGCCTGACCCAGGCTCTTCTTGTGCGCGTACGCGGCGATGACCGGCAGCTTGGCGAGCAGGCGGATGGTGGAGAGCTCGACCTGCTCGGGGTCCGAGACGCTCAGCGAGTCCTGGTAGAAGGTCGAGAGCGCGGAGACGGCGCTCGAGAGCACCGACATCGGGTGCGCGTCGTGCGGCAGCGCACTGAAGAATCGGCGCAGGTCTTCGTGGAGCAGGGTGTGACGGCGGATGCGCTCGTCGAAGTCCGCGAGCTCGGCCGGCGTCGGCAGCTCGCCGTGGATCAGGAGCCACGCCGTCTCGAGGAACGAGGAGTTCTCGGCGATCTGCTCGATCGGGTAGCCGCGGTAGCGCAGGATGCCCTGGTCGCCGTCGATGTAGGTGATCGCGGAGCGCGTCGCCGCGGTGTTCACGAAGCCGTAGTCGAGGCTCGTCAGCCCGGTCTGCCGGGTGAGGCTGGAGAGGTCGATGCTCGACGCGCCCGAGGTGCTCGGCAGGATGGGGAACTCGGCCACGCCTCCCGGGTAGCGGAGCTCGGCGACGGGCGCCTCGCCCTCGACGGAGCCGACACGCTCCGCCGGTGCATTCTCGGTGCCGAGTCCAGTCACAACGCCTCCAGGTCTTGGGGTTGGCATAACCACGCGCGCCGATCGTGGCAGCGCTGCAATCATTCGTGCGGGTACAGCCTAACGAACGCGCGCGGCTACTGTCGCATCGCGCAAAGCCGAGGGCCTCGCGTTAGAGGGAGTCTCCAAACGCGCGCAGACGCGCGGCCCCCGCGGCGATCCGTTCGTCGGTCGCGGTCAGCGACAGCCGCACGTGCTGAGGGTAGGCGTCGCCGTAGAAGTGACCGGGGCCGGCCAGGATGCCGAGGTCGGCGAGACGGCCGATGCTCTCCCAGGCGTCGCGGCCCTCCGTCGCCCAGAGGTACAGGCCCGCCTCGCTGTGGTCGATGCGGAAGCCGGCCGCCTCGAGCGCGGGACGCAGCTGCTCGCGACGGGCGCGGTAGCGCTCGCGCTGCACCGCGACGTGCTCGTCGTCTCCCAGAGCGACCACCATCGCGGCCTGCAGCGGGGAGGGCAGCATCAAGCCGGCGTGCTTGCGCACGTTGGTCAGCCTCCCGACGACCGTGCGGCAGCCCGCCACGAAGGCGGCGCGGTAGCCGGCGAGGTTGGACTGCTTGCTGAGGGAGTACACGGCGAGGATGTTGCGGCGGTCGTCTCCGATCACGCGCGGGTCGAGCACGCTCGGGATGCGCTCGCCGTCCCACGGGGAGTCCCAGCCGAGCTCGGCGTAGCACTCGTCGCTGGCCAGGTAGGCGCCCAGCTCCCGGGCGCGGGCGACGGCCGCACGCAGCTCCTCGACCGACAGCACCCGGCCGTCGGGGTTGCCCGGGCTGTTCAGCCAGATCAGACGCGTGTTCTCGGGCCACTCGGCGGGGTCGTCGCTGGCGAGCGCATCGGCGCCCGCCATCGCCGCGCCGATCGCGTAGGTGGGGTACGCGGCGCGCGGGTGCACCACGACGTCGCCCTCCCCCAATCCCAGGAGGAACGGCAGGAAGGCGACGAGCTCTTTGGACCCGATCGTCGGGAGCACGTTGTCCACGGTAAGCCCGGGGACGCCGCGCCGGCGCGCGAACCAGTGGACGATCGCCTCGCGCAGCGCCGGAGTCCCGACCGTCTGCGGGTATGCGTGCGCGTCCGTCGCCTCGGCGAGCGCCGCGCGGATCAGATCGGGCGTCGCATCCACCGGCGAGCCGATGGAGAGATCGACGATGCCGTCGACGTGCCCGCGGGCACGCGCGGCGTACGGGGCCATGAGATCCCAGGGGTAGTCCGGGAGCTCCTTCAGCGCCACGTCAGTGCGCCTGAGGCGGCAGGGCGGCGATGACGGGGTGGTCCTTGGCGATGACGCCGACCTTGGCCGCGCCGCCGGGCGAGCCGATGTCGTCGAAGAACTCGACGTTGGCCTTGTAGTAGTCCGCCCACTCCTCGGGGAGGTCGTCCTCGTAGTAGATCGCCTCGACGGGGCACACGGGCTCGCAGGCGCCGCAGTCCACACACTCGTCGGGGTGGATGTAGAGCGACCGTTCACCCTCGTAGATGCAGTCGACCGGGCATTCGTCGATGCAGGCGCGGTCTTTGACGTCCACGCACGGGAGGGCGATGACATAGGTCACGGTGTTTCTGTTCCCTTCGCGAGAGCTACGAGAGCTACTCGCCTAGCTTATTCCGAAATGGATTCGGCTTATTCCGAAATGGATTCGGCGGATTCCGCGGCAGGCCCGGGAGCCGGGGCGGCTGCTGCGGGCCGCGCGTCCCGGCGGCGGAGGTCGGGCCACGCGATCACGATGGCCGCGATCAGCAGAGGGGCGACGAGCCAGATCTGACCGGGCAGGGTGTTCGGGATGAGCACCGAGCCTCCCGGGCTCTGCTGGGTGAAGAGCAGGATCGTCCCGATCGCGCCGAGCGCGGCGAGGATCGCGGGAACGCGGGTCTCGGCGAGCAGCCGCAGCCCGACCAGCAGCAGGGTGAACGCCAGCAGGCTGCCGACGAGCCCGAGCGGGATGCTCACACCCCAGGTGACGTCGATCTGATGCGCCACCGTTCCGACCGCCCCGACCAGGATGCCGGCCAGCACGAGCAGGACGGCGTTGAGGATCCGGCTGAGCATTCTCGCATCCTATCTGGACAGATCGAGAGGGCAGGACGTACTCTCGAATCGGTAAGGTTAGCCTTACCAATCCCCTCCCCCTCTCTCAGCAAGGTCCTCTGTGCTCGCGAACTACCTGATCGGCCTCCGCGAAGGCCTCGAGATGGCGTTGATCGTCACCATCCTCATCGCCTATGTCGTCAAGGTCGGCCGGAAGGACGTGCTCTCCAAGCTCTGGGTCGGCGTCGGCATCGCCCTCGTCGTCCCGCTCGGGATCGGCGCCCTGCTCACCTGGGGGCCCTACGGTCTCAGCTTCCAGGCGCAGGAGATCGTCGGCGGCGGCCTCTCCGTGGTCGCGGTCGGCTTCGTGACCTGGATGATCTTCTGGATGGGCAAGACAGCCCGCTCGATGAAGTCCCTGCTCCACGACAAGCTCGACTCCGTGCTCGTCGGCGCGGGCTGGGGCGTCGTCATCCTGGCGATGCTCAGCGTCGGCCGCGAGGGCATCGAGACGGCCCTCTTCGTGTGGGCCACCGTCGACAGCGCCGGCGGAGGCTGGGAGCCGTTCGTGGGCGCCGTGCTCGGCCTCCTGACGGCGGCCGTGCTCGGCTTCCTGCTCTACCGAGGAATGGTCCGCATCAACCTCGGCACCTTCTTCGCCTGGACCGGCGCCTTCCTGATCCTGGTCGCCGGCGGCGTGCTCGCCTACGGGATCGGCGACCTGCAGGAGGCGGGCGTGATCCCGGGCGCCGGCATCCACGCCTACGACATCAGCGCGGCCATCCCCGCCTCGAGCTGGTACGGCACCGTGCTCGCCGGGGTCATCAACTTCAACCCGTCGCCCACCTGGTTCCAGGTGATCGCGTGGTTCGGCTACATCCTCATCGTCTCGTTCTTCTACATCCGCGCCCAGCGGGCGGCCCACCGGAAGCCCGCGGCCACCGGCCCGGCCGGGAAGACGGCCGGGACGCCTGTGGCGTCCTGACGGGCCCCGCACCACCACAGCACCGCATTCCACAGCACCGCATTCCACAGCACCCGAAGAGAAAGCACAGCACTCACATGGCTCGATACCGTCCGCTCGGCGTCATCGCCGGCAGCATCGCCGGCGCCGCCGCCCTCGCCGCCGCCCTGACGGGGTGCGTCCCGAACAAGGCCACCGCCGAGGCCGAGGCGATCTCTGTCACGCTCACCGACGACAGCTGCACCGTGTCGACCGCGACGGCCCCGTCGGGTCCGGTCACCTTCCAGGTCACCAACAAGGGCACCGACGTCAACGAGTTCGAGGTGCTCGCCCAGGACAAGCTCCGCATCGCCGGCGAGAAGGAGAACATCGGCCCGGGCACGACCGTCAACTACGTCGTGCAGCTCGCCGAGGGCGACTACTTCACCGCCTGCAAGAAGGGCATGGTCGGCAGCCCCACCTCCGTCACGGCGTTCTCCGTGACCAAGGGTGCGGCCGACACGAAGACCGCGAGCGAGAGCAAGCAGGTCGCGCAGGCCGTCACCAACTACACCAGCTACGTGAAGGACCAGGCCGGTCAGCTCCTCACCGCGACGAAGGCGTTCGCCGCCTCGTACGAGAGCGGCGACGACGCGGCCGCGCAGGCCCAGTACCCCGCCGCCCGCATGTTCTACGAGCGCATCGAGCCCACCGCCGAGCAGTTCGGCGACATCGACCCGGCCCTGGACCTGCGCGAGGCCGACCTCGAGGCCGGCCAGGACTGGACCGGCTGGCACCGTATCGAGAAGGACCTCTGGGCACCGGCCGGCTTCACCGCCTCCGACGCCGCAGGCCGCAAGGTGCTCGGCGACCAGCTCGTCGCCGACACCCAGAAGCTCTACGACCTGGTCTACGCCAAGGACTTCACCCTCACCCTCGATCAGATCTCCAACGGCGCCAGCGGTCTGATGGAGGAGGTCTCGCGCAGCAAGATCACCGGCGAGGAGGAGACGTTCTCGCACACCGATCTGTGGGACTTCAAAGCGAACGTCGAGGGCGCCGAGGTCGCATACGGAACCGTCCGTGACATCCTGTTGGAGAAGGGCAGCACCGGCAAGAGCACTGCGAAGACGCTCGACACGGAGTTCGCCGCGATCGACAAGCTGCTCGCCCAGTACACCTCGGGCGACGGCTACGTCAGCTACACCGAGCTCACCACCGAGCAGGTGAAGGAGCTCTCCGACGAGGTCAACGCCCTCAGCGAGCCGCTCAGCCAGCTGACGTCGATCCTCGTCAAGTAGGAGGCGCGTGAGCGAGGAAACACCCGTCGAGCGCCCGGAGTCCGCCGAGGACCCCGGGCGCTCCGGCCTGTCCCGGCGGGGCCTCCTAGGCCTCGCCGGTCTCGGCGTGGGAGCCGGGGTCGTCGGATTCGGCGCCGGGATCGCCGTCGACCGCGCCGTGTCCGGAGCGCAGGCCGATGCAGGCGCCGTCCACCCGTTCTACGGCGAGCACCAGGCCGGCATCACGACGGCCGTGCAGGACCGCCTGCATTTCGCGGCGTTCGACGTGCTCCCCGGCATGGACCGCGCCGGACTGATCGAGCTGCTGCGCGACTGGACCGTCGCCTCCGCCCGCATGACGCAGGGCAAGGCGGCCGGGAAGTACGGTCCGGCGTCGGGACCGGCGGACCAGCCGCCGGACGACACCGGTGAGGCGCTCGACCTCCCCCCGGGCGGACTGACGCTGACGTTCGGGTTCGGCCCGACGCTCTTCACGACGGCCGACGGACAGGACCGATTCGGCATCGCCTCCCGGCGACCCGCAGCCCTGGTCGACATCCCCCACTTCCCCGGCGACGCCCTCGTGGAGTCGGCGAGCGGCGGCGACCTCTGCATCCAGGCGTGCAGCGAAGACCCGCAGGTCGCCGTGCACGCCATCCGCAACCTCTCCCGCATCGCCTTCGGCCGGGCGGCGATCCGCTGGTCGCAGCTCGGGTTCGGCCGCACGTCGTCGACGTCACGCAGCCAGGTGACCGCCCGCAACCTGTTCGGCTTCAAGGACGGCACCGCCAACATCAAATCGGAGGACCCGAAGGTCGTCGACAGCCAGGTGTGGGCCGCAGGGTCCGACGGCGCCGGATGGATGGAGGGCGGCTCCTACCTCGTCGCCCGCAAGATCCGGATGGTGATCGAGAACTGGGACCGCCAGCAGCTCGGCGAGCAGGAGCGCATCATCGGTCGCGACAAGGGCGAAGGCGCGCCGCTCTCGGGTGGGACCGAGTTCAGCGACCCGAATTTCCTCGCGCTCGCCCCCGACGGCGGCACGAAGATCGACCCTGACTCGCACGTGCGGCTCGCCCACCCCACGATGAACGACGGCGCGCAGCTGCTGCGCCGCGGCTACAACTTCGTGGACGGCAACGACGACCTCGGGCGGCTCAACGCGGGACTGTTCTTCATCGCCTTCCAGCGCGATCCGCGCACGCAGTTCATCGCCATCCAGTCGCGCCTCTCGCGCAGCGACCTGATGAACGAGTACCTCAAGCACGTCGGCTCCGGCATCTTCGCCGTACCGCCCGGCGCGGCCGAGGGTTCGTACGTGGGGGCTCCGCTCTTCTCATAGCGCCCACCTTCGTGCCGAATGCGCGAAAAGGGGCGGGGATTCGCGACATTCGTCACGAATCCCCGCCCCTTCGTCGTCGGCGCTACGCGTCCTGGCGCTTGAGGCGCGCGGCGGCACGGCCGCGGGCGGTGGCGTCGAGCTCGACCTTGCGGATGCGCACGGCCTCCGGGGTCACCTCCACGCACTCGTCCTCGCGGGCGAACTCCAGGCACTCCTCGAGCGTCAGCTGACGCGACGGCGTCATCGACTCGAAGTTGTCGGCCGTCGACTGACGCATGTTGGTCAGCTTCTTCTCCTTGGTGATGTTCACGTCCATGTCGTCGGCGCGCGAGTTCTCGCCGATGACCATGCCCTCGTAGACCTCCTCCGTGGGGTTCACGAAGAAGGTCATGCGCTCCTGGAGCGCGATGATGGCGAACGGGGTGACCACACCGGCGCGGTCGGCCACGATGGAGCCGTTGCTGCGGGTGACGATCTGGCCGGCCCACTCGTCGTAGCCCTGCGAGATCGCGTTCGCGATGCCGGTGCCGCGGGTGGTGGTCAGGAACTCGGTGCGGAAGCCGATGAGGCCCCGCGACGGGATGATGAACTCCATGCGGACCCAGCCGGTGCCGTGGTTCGCCATGTTGTCCATGCGGCCCTTGCGCGCTGCGAGCAGCTGCGTGATCGCGCCGAGGTACTCCTCGGGCGCGTCGATCGTGAGGTGCTCGAACGGCTCCTGGAGCTTGCCGTCGACGCGCTTGGTGACCACCTGCGGCTTGCCGACGGTGAGCTCGTAGCCCTCGCGGCGCATCTGCTCGACGAGGATCGCCAGCGCGAGCTCGCCGCGGCCCTGGACCTCCCACGCGTCCGGACGGCCGATGTCGAGCACGCGGAGCGACACGTTGCCGATGAGCTCGCGGTCGAGGCGGTCCTTCACCATGCGGGCGGTGAGCTTGTGGCCCTTGATCTTGCCGACCAGCGGGGACGTGTTCGTGCCGATGGTCATCGAGATCGCGGGCTCGTCGACGTGGATGGCCGGAAGCGGCCGGATGTCGTCGGGGTCGGCGAGCGTGTCGCCGATCATGATGTCGGCGAAGCCGGCGACGGCGACGATGTCACCGGGGCCCGCGCTCTCGGCCGGGTAGCGGTCGAGCGCCTTGGTGATCATGAGCTCGGTCACGCGCACGTTGTGCACGTCGCCGTCGTGGCGCACCCAGGCGACGGTCTGGCCCTTGCGGAGCGTGCCGTTGAAGATGCGGAGCAGGGCGAGACGACCGAGGAACGGCGAGGCGTCGAGGTTGGTCACGTGGGCCTGCAGCGGCGCCTCGGGGTCGTAGCTCGGGGCCGGGATGTGCTCGAGGATGGCCTCGAAGAGCGGCTCGAGGTCGTCGTTGTCGGGCAGCTCGCCGTTGGCGGGCTGGTTGCGGCTCGCGGCGCCGGCACGGCCGGACGCATAGACCACCGGCACGTCGAGGATGGCGTCGAGGTCGAGGTCGGGGACGTCGTCGGCGAGGTCGCTCGCGAGACCGAGGAGCAGGTCCTGGCTCTCGCTCACGACCTCCTCGATGCGGGCGTCGCTGCGGTCGGTCTTGTTGACCGCGAGGATGACGGGGAGCTTGGCCTCGAGCGCCTTGCGCAGCACGAAGCGGGTCTGCGGGAGCGGGCCCTCGCTCGAGTCGACCAGGAGCACGACGCCGTCGACCATGGACAGGCCGCGCTCGACCTCGCCGCCGAAGTCGGCGTGGCCGGGGGTGTCGATCACGTTGATGGTGATCGGACCGTTGGCGGCGTGCTTGCCCTTGTACGAGATCGCCGTGTTCTTGGCGAGGATCGTGATGCCCTTCTCACGCTCCAGCTCGTTGGAGTCCATCGCACGCTCTTCGACGTGCTCGTGGTCACCGAACGAGTTCGTCTGGCGCAGCATGGCATCGACCAGCGTGGTCTTGCCGTGGTCGACGTGGGCCACGATCGCGACGTTGCGCAGATCGTCGCGGTGGGCGACGGCGTTCTCGGACATGCGTGAAGGCTCGACTCTCGTCAGGTGGTTTTCGGGGAACGGTCCATTCTATCCCCTCCGGACAGCACAGAACGCCGCCTCCGCGCGGAGCGGGGCGGCGTTCCGTGACCATCCGGTGGACGGGAGGTTACAGACCCTGTGCGACCGGCGGCTCGGGCTCCTGCGGCAGGCCCTCGTTGACGGGCACGACCTCGTCGGATCCGGCGGCCAGCAGTTCGAGGCGCAGGGCGCGGCGGGCGCGCTGCTGCTCCGGGTCCGGCAGGGGCACCGCGGCGAGGAGGCGCTGCGTGTACGCCTCCTTCGGGTAGCGGAGGATCTCGTCGCGCGTGCCGACCTCGACCAGGCTGCCGTGGTGCATCACGGCGATGCGGTCGGCGAGCACGTCGATGACGGCGAGGTCGTGCGTGATGAACAGGCAGGCGAAGTTCATCTCCTTCTGCAGCTGCTGCATGAGCTCCAGGACACGCGCCTGCACCGACACGTCGAGCGCACTGGTCGGCTCGTCGGCGATGAGCACCTGCGGCTTCAGCGACAGCGCGCGGGCGATACCGACACGCTGCTTCTGGCCGCCCGAGAGCTCGTGTGGGAAGCGGCTGCGGTAGGCGCGCGGCAGCTCGACGCTGTCGAGCAGGCGGTCGACCTCCTTGGAGAGGTCGGCGCCCTTCAGGCCCTTGGCCAGGCGCAGCGGCTCGCCGATCGAGTCCGAGATCTGCAGGCGCGGGTTGAGCGACGACGACGGGTCCTGGAAGACGATGCCGACGTTGCGGTGCAGCTTGCGGATCTCGTCGCGCTTGGCCGTGCTGATGTCCTGGCCTGCGACGACGAGCTTGCCGGAGTGGATCGGCAGGAGTCCGATCGCGGCGCGGCCGAGCGTCGTCTTGCCGGAGCCCGACTCGCCGACGAGCCCCACGACCTCGCCCTCGTGGATGGTCAGGTCGATGTCCGTCGCCGCCCGGAAGGCCGGCACGCGGCCGTGCTTCGGGTACTCGATCGCGACCTTCGAGAAGTCGACGACGACCTTGCGCTTGTCCATCTCGGACTTCTCGTGCTCGGCCGCGGCGATGCGCTCGTTGACGCGGATGCGCTCCGCGAACGCGGCGTCGGGGTTCTCCGTGCCGGCGGCGAGGGCGGCCGTGGTGTCGATCTCCTCGTCGTCCCGCTGGCCGAGGTGGGGCACGGCGTCGAGCAGGGCGATCGTGTACGGGTGCTTCGGCTCGGCGAAGACCTCCGCCACGGTGCCGGACTCGACGATGTCGCCCTTGCGCATCACGACGATGTTGTCGGCGAGGTCGGCGACGACGCCCATGTCGTGCGTGATCAGCAGGATGGCGCTGTCGAGCCGGTCGCGGAGGCTGCGCAGCAGCTCCAGGATCTCGGCCTGCACCGTCACGTCGAGTGCCGTGGTCGGCTCGTCCGCGATCAGGAGCTTCGGGTCACACGAGATCGACTGCGCGATCATCGCGCGCTGACGCTGGCCGCCCGAGAGCTGGTGCGGGTACGAGTTGTACGCCTTGACCGGGTCCGGCAGCTCCACCATGTGGAGCAGCTCGAGCGCGCGCTCCTTCGCCTCGTGCGGCGACATCCCGAAGTGGATGCGCAGCGTCTCGACGATCTGGAAGCCGACCGTGTAGACCGGGTTGAGGGCCGTCATCGGCTCCTGGAAGATCACCGCGACCTGGTTGCCGCGGATCCGGCGCATCTGAGGCTGGGAGAGGCCGGTGATCTCGCGCCCGTCCAGCTTGATGGAGCCGCGGATGCGCGAGTTCTTCGGCAGGAGGTCGAGGATCGCCATCGAGCTCGCGCTCTTGCCGGAGCCGGACTCGCCCACGATCGCGAGCACCTCGCCCGCCTTGATCGCGTACTTGAGCTTCTTGGCCGCGGGGACCCACACGCCGTCGACGCCGAAGTCGACGGAGAGGTCGGTGACCTCCAGGACGGGGGCGTCGGTGACGACGCCGGCCTGACCGGTGGTGGTGTCGGTCATGATTCGAGGTTCCTTTCGGGGGCGGTCGGCGTCGGGATGCCTTGTGGGCGGGATGAGAGCATGGATCCATGCCCTACGTCCCCTCCCCCGACCGCGAGGTTTTCGTCTCCCGGTTCAACCGGGTCCTTGCCGTCCTGATCTGGGTGGCTGCCGCCGTCCTGACCGTCGGACTGCTGCTGAGCGTCCATGATGCGCGACTGCTCTACATCGTGCCGGGCGCGCTGTTCGCGCTCATCGGCTGGGCGATGCTGTGGCGCCCGCTCTTCATCGTGGATCGCGACGGACTGACCGTCCTCAACGTGACGCGGACCATCCGCATCCCGTGGGAGGCGCTCATCCACGTCGACACCAAGTACGCGCTGACCCTGTACACGCCCGGGAAGAAGTTCCCGGTGTGGTCCGCGCCCGCTCCCGGCACCAGCCGTACGCTGCGCGCGACCCGCGAGGAGACCAAGGGCCGGATCGGCAAGCCGAGCGTCGAGTCCAGCGTGCGCCGGCCGGGCGATCTGCTGTCGACCGAGTCGGGCGCGGCCGCCGAGGTGGTCCGCCGTCGCTGGGCCGAACTGCAGGCGTCCGGTGCGATCGAGCCCGGTCGCGCGGACGCGACCCCCGTGACGAGCCGCTGGCACGTCGCGACGCTGTGCGCCGTCGCGGTGCTCGCGGCGGGCACGGTCGCCGCCCTGCTCCTGGCCTGAAAAGGCCGGGAGCACGGCGGCGAAGCGGGTGGTCACAGCACGTCCTCCGCGAGGGCGGCGCCCGTCTTCGGTCCGCCGTCGCCGCCCTCACCGGGCTCCGGCTCCTCCTCGCGCATCTTGCGGAGGTTGAACCGCCGGTGGCGCGGGTCGAAGGCGTCGCGCAGGCCGTCGCCGACGAAGTTGACCAGCAGCGCGAGCGTCACGATGAACGCACCCGGCCACCAGAACAGCCACGGGCGCGTCTGGAACGCGGACTGGTTCGAGCTGATCAGCAGACCGAGCGAGACATCCGGCGCCTTGATGCCGTAACCGAGGTACGACAGCGCCGTTTCGAGCAGGATGGCCGAGGCCATGATCAGCGTCGAGGAGACGATGACGACGCCGATGGCGTTCGGCAGGATGTGCTTGAAGATGATCCGCATGTCCGACGCGCCGGCCACACGGGCCGCCTCGACGAACTCGCGCTCGCGCAGCGAGAGGAACTCGCCGCGGACCAGTCGTGCGATGCCCATCCACGAGAAGAAGCCGAGCATCAGGGCCAGGAAGAACGCGCCGAGGCCGCCGAATGCGTGACCGACGACCGAGCCGATGACGAGCGCGGGGATCACGATGAAGACGTCCGTGATGCGCATCAGGATGGCGTCGACGACGCCGCGGAAGTAGCCGGCGATCGCGCCGACGACGACCCCGAGGACACTCGCGATGAGGCCGAGGACCACCATGACGAGCACCGAGTTCTGGATGCCGCGCATGGTGAGCGCGAAGTAGTCCTTGCCGATGCGGTCCTGGCCGAACGGGTGCTCGGCCGAGGGCGAGCCCTGGGAGACCTGGTCGTTCAGCTCGGTGTAGTTGTACTTCCACCAGCCGTGGATGGGGCCGATGCCGATCGCGGAGATAGAGAAGATCACGATGAGGATGAACAGGATCGCGCTGACGACGGCGATCCTGTTGGACAGGAACCGCTTCCAGATGAGCTTGCCCTGGCTGACGGGCGGGGAGCTCGGGGCTTCCAGCTCGTCGGCGATGCGGGTTTCAGGTGCAGACATTTAGCGGACCCTCACTCTCGGGTCGAGTGCGGCGTATGCGAGGTCCGCGAGGAAGTTGAACAAGATCGCCATCGCGGCGATCACCAGGAAGTAGGCCATCACCGGGTTCAGATCGCCGCGGCTGAGACCGAGCGCGAAGACCGAGCCCATTCCCGGGATCGCGAAGACCCGCTCCGTGATGATCGCTCCACCGAGGAGAGCGCCCACGTCGAAGGCGACGAGCGTGGTGATCGGGATGAGCATGTTGCGGAACGCGTGGCGGACGACGACGGTGCGCTCCGGCAGGCCCTTGGCACGGGCGGTGCGGATGAAGTCCTGGTTGAGGACTTCGAGCATCCCGGCCCGGGAGTACCGCGTGTACGACGCGAACGAGATCAGCAGCAGCGCGATCGTCGGCAGCAGCAGGTGGGTGAACGTGTCGAGACCCGTCTCCCACATGTCCCCGCTCAGCCCCGGCGTGGACGAGCCGACGGTCGCGATGGGGCGCCCGTTGGTGTCCTGGAAGTACTGCGGCCACGCCCCCATGAAGCGGTCGACCAGGATCAGGAAGCCCGACACCGCGGTCACGATGACCGAGATGCGGATGTTCTGCCCTCGGTCGTAGCCGCCGACGAACCAGCCGATGGCGATGCTCACGACGATGGCGACCACCGCGAGGATGACGATCGTGGCCGGGGTCGAGACGTTGAACAGACCCTGGAGCGCGAAGTAGCAGACAAGCGAGATCGCTCCGCTGATGGACGCCGAGATCAGCGCCCGGCGGCTCTGCAGCCCCGAGATCAGCGCGGTCGTGCCGATCACGACGGCGGCGATCAGCAGGATCATCACCACCGGGCCGAGGCCCGGCTCGAGGAACCAGTTGAAGGCCGACATGAGCAGCAGCACACCTGCGGTGGCCACGCCCGAGATCACGAAGGTCAGCAGCCTCCTGCGCCGATCACCGCCGATGAGGGATTGCCAGATGAACCCGGCCACGATGCCGATGATCACCGCCACCCACCACGGGATCACCGGGTGCACGAGGAAGTTGTTGAAGCCGATCGCGACGAACTCCTTGAGGAGCACCGCCACGAGGAAGGCCGGGAGCGAGTACAGGAAGAAGCTGAGGAACGTGACGACGTTGTCGAGTCCGCTGTACTGCCGGAGGGCCGTGACGATACCGATCGTCACACCGAGGAGGATCGCGAGGACGAGGGCGACGGTCACGAGCTGGACGGTCGAGCCCAATGCCTGCGGCAGGATGTCGACGACCTTCGCGTTGGACACGGTCGAGCCGAGGTCGCAGGCGTTGGCGAACGGGATGAGGCACTTGGCGGCGCCGCCCAGCCACAGCAGCCAGCGAAGCGGCGGAACCACGTCGAGGTCGAGGAGCTGGATGCGGGCGTTGATGAGCGCCTGCTTGTTCGGAGAATTGCTGCTTCGGAGGTCCTGGAGCGGGTCGGCGCTGTAGGCCACCAGCATGTACATCAGGAACGAAGCGGCGATGATGATGAGCACTGAGACCAGAAGGCGTCTCAGAATGAAACTCGCCATAGGTGGGGAACCCTTACTGACAGGACGCGCCGAACGGGTAGGGCGGCGGGGCTCAGCTCGCCTGGGCGCGTCTCGGATGGGCGGACGGATCGCGTCCACCGACTACATGATACGGGGCGCCGGCCGGGAGGCCGACGCCCCGCCGCAGGAGAGTGCCCGGGGTTCACCCGGGCACTCTCGCTGTCGGTGGTGTTACTTCGAGGTGGAGGACTTGACCGACCACTCCCAGAAGTTCCAGAACGGACCGGACTGGCCGCCGTTGAACTTCACGCCGTCGACCCGCGAGGTGGTCGCGAAGACGCCGGGGAGCTGGAAGAGCGGCAGGCCGTACGCGTCAGCGAAGGTCTGCTTGTCGATCTGGTACTCGATCTTCGTGAGCGCGTCCGTGTCCAGCGTGGTCTGCGACTTCAGTGCGAGGTCGTTGGTGCCCGTGTAGCGGTTGTAGTTACCGCCACCGTTGGAGGAGAACACCTGCGGCAGCTGCGTGGTGCCTGCACCCGGGCTGATCCAGCCGAAGAGCGAGGCGTCGTAGTCGCCACCCGGCAGGAGCTTGCTCCAGTCGGGCGAGCCGGCGTCGACGACCTTGATTCCGGCCTTGGCGGCGGACGCCTGGATGGCCTGGAACTCGTCGACACGGTTCGGGTTGTTGGTGTTGTACAGGATGCGGACCGTCGGGGTGGCACCGGCGAGGAGCGTCTTGGCTCCCTCGATGTCGACCTTGTCGTACGCGTCGGAGCCGTTCTGCTTGACGCTGCCCGCGTACTGCTCCTGGTTCGGCAGGAAGATCTGCGAGTTCAGGACCTTGGCCTTCGAGTCGACCGGGGTGACGATCGAGTCGAGGATCTGCTGACGCGGGATCGTCTTGAGGAACGCCTCACGGACCTTCGCGTCCGCGAACACGGCGGAGCCGAAGTTCAGGTCGAGGTGGTCGTACGACGCCTGGGCGCCGGTGAGGATCTTCGCGGTGCCCTGCTTGAGCGCGGTGATCGTGTCCGCAGAGGCCTGCGGGTTGATGATGTCGACCTCACCGTTCTGGAGAGCGGTGACCTGGGCGTTGGCGTCCGGGATGATGCGGAAGACGATCTTGTCCACGTTGGCCTTGAGGCCGCCCGCGTAGTACTTGTTCGGCACCATGGTGAGCGACTGGCCCGGGGTCCACGAGGAGACGACGAACGGACCGGACGAGACCAGGAGGTCCTTGTCGGTCGGGAACGCGGTCACGTCGTAGCCGGTGTTGACGAACTTGGCCGCCTTCTCCAGCGTCGGGTCGGCGGGCGCCGGGTTGGCGGTGTCGCCCTTCGGCAGGCCCTTGAGCAGCTTCGTCAGGTCGGCGGCCGAGGACAGGCCCGCCTTCTTGGCGACGATGTGCGCGGGCTGCGCGATCGGGTTGACGAGCTCCCAGTCCACGTAGGGCGTGGAGTACTTCAGGGTGATCGACGTGTTGTCGTCGCCCACGGTCGGGAAGTCGGTCGCGTCGATGCCCGCGGTGGAGCCGGCGATCGAGAAGTACTGCGTGCCCTTGGTGACGTTGCCCTGGTCGTCGGTGGTCGCCGAGTCGTAGTGACCGGAGGCGATCGCCCAGGCGAGGACCATGTCGTCAGCCGTGACGGGCTCGCCGTCGGACCACTTGTCGTCCTTGTTGAGCGTGTACTTGACGGTCAGCGGGTCGTCCGAGATCTTCTCGAACTTTCCGAACTTGTCGTCGTGGACGATCTTGTAGTTGTTGTCGATGTACTGGAAACCGGTTCCGTACGATCCGTTCAGGTAGCCGACCTGGCCGTTGGTGTCCAGGTTGCCCTGCGGGGTCTGCGAGTTGAACGAGGTGAAGTCGTTCACGACAGCGACCGTCACGGTGCCGCCCTTGGCAGCCGACGAGCTGCCGGTGCTGCCGGACGTGGTGCAGGCGGAGAGGGCGAGCGCTGCGACGCCGGCGATGGCGACCGCGCTGACCGCGAACCTGACCTTTCTTCCCTTGGTGTGCAATGTTCCTCCTGTGCGAAGTGTGCGCGGAATAGGCATGCGAGAGTGCCCGGTCCGCGCTCGATAAGAATGACCCTAGGTAGCGCACGCCGCCAATGCAAAATGAGGCTCGAAAACGTTACACAGTGGTAACTCACTCGGCGGATTATTGCGCACTCTGCTCGAAAACGCCCGGAATGCTTCGCCTTGCGCAGGATTTCAAGCGCTTCCAAGGGATTCGAGACCGTTCAGACGCTCGGAGGAGGCCTTACACCACCATGGCCGCCGACTGGCAGGATGCACATATGAGCAGTGAACCGACCTGGTCCGCCGAGGTGCCCGTCGAGCGCGCCGGACGGGCCCGGCTGTGGTGGGAGATCGCACTCGTGCTGGGGCTCTCCCTCGGCCAGTCGGCGATCTACTCCATCGTCGACATCATCGACAAGAGCACCCGGGCGCAGGCCCTGGCCGACCAGGTGGCGCAGGTCAATCCGTCCCAGTCGAGCCGCGAGATCTTCGACTTCCTCTACCAGGTGCTCGGCAACCTCTTCCCGCTGTTCGCCGTCGGGCTCGTGATCTTCCTCCTCTGGCAGCCCGGCCGCACCGGATTCCGGCGGATCGGCCTCGACGCCACCCGGCCGTGGTGGGATCTCGGGCGCGGCGGACTGCTGTTCCTGGTGATCGGCATCCCGGGCATCCTGTTCTTCGCCCTCACCCGCCTCCTCGGGATCACCGTGACGGTGGAGGCGTCGTCGCTCAGCACGCACTGGTGGACGGTGCCGGTGCTGATCCTCGCGGCGCTGCGGGCGGGCCTCCAGGAGGAGGTCATCGTGGTGGGCTACCTCTTCACGCGCCTGCGGCAGCTCGGCTGGGGCCGGTGGTCGATCATCCTGGGCGCTGCGGCCCTTCGCGGCAGCTACCACCTCTACCAGGGCTTCGGGCCGTTCATCGGGAACGCGATCATGGGCGTCGTCTTCGGCTGGTGCTACACGCGCTGGGGCCGCACGATGCCGCTCGTGGTGGCGCATGTCGTCATCGACATCGTGTCGTTCGTCGGGTATCCCCTCGCCGTCGCCTGGTGGCCGTCGATCTTCGCGTGAAACCGCGAATGCGGTCTCCCGGTACACCTGCGCCGCGTCGAACGACGGCGGATGTACCGGGAGACCGCACTCGGTCGGTTCAGCGAGTGGAGCGGCTCAGGAGAACGCCTCCGGCGGTGGGCACGCGCAGAAGAGGTTGCGGTCGCCGTAGGCCTGATCGATGCGGCGCACCGGCGGCCAGTACTTGCCCCGGACGAGACCCGGAACCGGGTAGACGGCCTGCTCGCGCGTGTACGGGTGGCTCCAGTCGGCCGCGACGACGGACTCGGCCGTGTGCGGAGCGCCGCGGAGCGGGTTGTCGTCAAGCGGCCACACGCCGTCCGCGACGGCGTCGGCCTCCGCCTTGATCGCGACCATGGCGGTCACGAAGCGGTCGAGCTCGCCCAGGTCCTCGCTCTCCGTGGGCTCCACCATCAGGGTGCCGGCCACCGGGAACGACATGGTGGGCGCGTGGAAGCCGTAGTCGACGAGCCGCTTGGCCACGTCGTCCACGGTCACCCCGGTGCGCTCGGTGAGCGGGCGGAGGTCGAGGATGCACTCGTGCGCGACGAGTCCGTCGTCGCCCGCGTACAGCACCGGGAAGTGGTCGCGCAGGCGGGCGGCGACGTAGTTCGCCGCGAGCACCGCTGCGCCGGTGGCGTCGCGCAGGCCGTCCGCTCCCATCATCCGCACGTAGGCCCAGCTGATCGGGAGGATGCTCGGGCTGCCGTACGGCGCCGCCGAGACCGGTGCGCCGCCGTGCTCCACGCGTCCCCCGCCGGCGAGCACGTGGGTGTCGTCCTGTGCGAGCGGGTGCCCGGGGAGGAAGGGCGCGAGGTGGGCCTTGGCCGCGACCGGCCCGACACCGGGACCGCCGCCGCCGTGCGGGATGCAGAACGTCTTGTGCAGGTTGAGGTGGCTGACGTCCCCGCCGAAGTCGCCGAAGCGCGCGTAGCCGAGCAGCGCATTGAGGTTGGCGCCGTCGACGTAGACCTGTCCCCCGGCCTCGTGCACCGCGGTGGTGATCGCGACGACCTCGTGCTCGTACACGCCGTGCGTCGACGGGTAGGTGATCATGAGGGCGGCGAGGGTGTCGGCGTGCTCGGCGATCTTGGCGCGCAGGTCGCCGAGGTCGACGTTGCCGAGCTCGTCCGTCGCCACGACGACGACGCGCATCCCGGCGAGCACGGCCGAGGCCGCGTTCGTGCCGTGCGCGCTCTGCGGGATGAGGCAGACGGTGCGCTGGTCGTCGCCGCGGGAGCGGTGGTAGCCGCGGATCGCCAGCAGTCCGGCGAGCTCGCCCTGGCTGCCGGCATTGGGCTGCAGGGAGACGGTGTCATAACCCGTGACGTCGGCGAGCCAGGCCTCGAGCTGGTCGATGATCTCCAGCGAGCCCCGCACGTCCGCCGCCGGGGCGAACGGGTGGAGCGCCGCGAACTCGGGCCAGGTGACGGCCTCCATCTCGGTGGCGGCGTTGAGCTTCATCGTGCACGACCCGAGCGGGATCATGCCGCGGTCGAGGGCGTAGTCGCGGTCCTGCAGCTGGCGCAGGTAGCGCATCATCGCCGTCTCGGAGCGGTGCGTGTTGAAGACCGGGTGGGTCAGGTAGGCCGACTGCCGCGCGAGCGCGGGGTCGTACGACTCGGCGGCGGTCAGCGAGAACGGAGGGATCGCGTCCACGGTGCCGCCCAGCGCCTCGATCAGGTCCGCGAGCGGGAAGACACCGTCGCGGAGGTCGGCGGCGACCTCCTCGTCCACGCTCAGCGACACGAGGCCGGCGTCGGTGGCGTGCAGCAGCAGGCCGCGCTCGTGCGCGCGCTCGACCACGGCGGATGCGTCGTCGACGGCGACCTGGACGGTGTCGAAGAACGACCGCGAGACGACCTCGACGCCCGCGCCGCGCAGCGCGTCGGCGACCGCGGCCGTGGTCAGGTGCACCTGACGGCCGATCGCCTGCAGGCCCGCCGGACCGTGATAGACCGCGTACATCGCGGCCATGACGGCCAGCAGCACCTGCGCCGTGCAGATGTTGGAGGTGGCCTTCTCGCGGCGGATGTGCTGCTCGCGCGTCTGCAGGGTCAGGCGGTAGGCCGGCTTGCCCACGGCGTCCTGGGAGACGCCGACCAGGCGGCCGGGCAGCTGCCGCTCGAGACCGGAACGCACCGCCATGTAGCCGGCGTGCGGTCCGCCGAAGCCCATCGGGACGCCGAAGCGCTGGCTCGTGCCGACGGCGACGTCAGCGCCGAGCTCGCCCGGTGCGCGCAGCTGCGTGAGCGCGAGCAGATCGGCGGCGACCACGACGACCGCGCCGGCGCCCTTGGCCGCGGCGATGGCCGGCGAGGGGTCCCAGACCCGGCCGGAGGCGCCGGGGTACTGCACGAACAGGCCGAACGCGTCGGCCAGCTCCGGCGCATCCGCCGGCGTCGAGGCGAGGTCGCGCACGACGAGCTCGATGCCGACGGCCTCCGCCCGGTTGCGGAGCAGCGCGAGGGTCTGCGGGAACGTGTCCGCATCGACCACGAACCGCGACGACGCCGCCTTGGAGGCGCGGCGGGCGAGCAGCATCCCCTCGACGACGGCGGTGCCCTCGTCGAGCATCGACGCGTTCGCCGTGTCGAGCCCGGTGAGATCGGCGACCATCGTCTGGAAGTTGATCAGGGCCTCCAGGCGGCCCTGCGAGATCTCCGGCTGGTACGGCGTGTACGCGGTGTACCAGCCCGGGTTCTCCAGCACGTTGCGCTTGATCACCGCCGGCGTGATCGTGCCGTAGTAGCCGAGGCCGATCAGCGACCGGTTGACCGTGTTGCGGGAGGCGATCTCGCGCAGCTCGCGGAGGGCCGCGCGCTCGCTCGCCGGCTCCGGCAGCGCCGGACGGTACGACGGGTCGACGCGGATGCCGGCCGGGACGGCCGCGGCGACGACCTCCTCGACGGTGGCGTAGGTGCGGGCGTGCGCCTCGCCGAGAGCGGACAGCATGGAGCGCTGCGCGTCGTCGTCGGTGCCGATGTGACGCGCCTGGAAGAGTTCAGTCATGTGCGGAGGTTCGCCTCACTCGCCCGTGAGGGAGGTGTACTCGTCGTAGCTGAGCAGGGTCGGGAGCGCCGTGAAGGAGACCTTCACGAGCCAGCCCTCGCCGAACGGGTCGCTGTTGACCAGCTCGGGGGAATCGACGACGGCGTCGTTCACCGCGGTGATGGTGCCGTCCACCGGAGCGAACAGCTCGCCCACCGACTTGGTCGACTCGATCTCGCCGACGACCCGGCCCGAGGCGACGTCGCTGCCGACGGCGGGGAGCTCGACGAACACGACGTCGCCCAGCTTCTCGGCCGCGTAGGCGGTGATGCCCACGGTCGCGACGTCGCCCTCCACGAGCAGCCACTCGTGCTCGGCGGTGTACTTGAGGTCCTGCTCTGCGGCCATGGTCAGTGCTTCTTTCTGCTGTAGAAGGGGAGGGCGGTGACGGTGAACGGGAGGAGGCTCCCGCGCACGTCGACGTGCAGCTGGGTGCCCGGGCGGGCGAAACGCGGGGCGACGTACGCCATCGCGATCGGGACGCCCACGGTCGGCGAGAGGGCGCCGGAGGTAACGACGCCGACCTCCTCGTCCGCGCCGTCGGACGCGGGGGCGACGACGGGGTAGCCGGCCCGCGCCGCGCGCTTGCCCTCCCCCATCAGCCCGACGAGCACGCGCGCCTCGGGGTGCGGGCCGTCCTCGCTGGCGGCGCGGCCGACGAAGTCGGTGTCCTTGGCGAGGTTGACGACGCGGCCGAGCCCGGCCGACGCCGGTTTCGTGTCCAGGCCGAGCTCGTGGCCGTAGAGGGGCATCCCGGCCTCCAGGCGCAGGGTGTCCCGGCTGGCGAGCCCGGCGCGGACGAGCCCCTGTTCGGCGCCGGCCTCGAGGAGGGCGTCCCAGACCGTGCGGGCCTCGTCGGGCGCCAGGTAGAGCTCGAAACCGTCCTCGCCCGTGTAGCCGGTGCGGGCGATCAGCACCTGGTGCCCCTCGAACTCGGCCGGGACGCTCCAGTAGTACTTGAGCGCGGTGAGGCGCCCGGCGATGTCGCCGTCTTCGACGCCGAAGCCCTCCGTGGCGAGCAGGATGGACAGGCTCGCCGGGCCCTGGACGGCGATCAGGGCGATGTCGTCGCTCTCGTCGTAGACCTCGACGTCGAAGGGCGCGGTGCGGTCGCGGAGCTCGTCGGCGACGACCTCGCGGTTGCCTGCGTTGGCGACCACCAGGAACCGGTCCTCGCCGGTGCGGTAGACGACCAGGTCGTCGACGATGCCGCCCGCACGCGAGAGCAGCAGGGAGTACTTCGCCTGGTCGATCGCGAGAACGGAGAGCTTTCCGGCGAGCGCGTAGTCGAGGGCGACGCCCGCTTCGGGGCCGATGAGCACGATCTCGCCCATGTGCGAGAGGTCGAAGAGGCCGGCCGCTGTGCGGACGGCGTGGTGCTCGGCCAGATCGCTGGAGTAGCGCACCGGCATCTGCCAGCCGGCGAAGTCCGTGAACGAGGCCCCGGCGGCCGCGTGCGCGTCGTGGAGGGGCGAAGTGCGTCCGTCCGGCGAGGCGCCGTCCTGCGAGGTGCCGTCCTGCGAGGTCATGAGTTCTCCGATCACCGGCCGTCGGCCGAGGGCTGCGAGGAGCGGTCGCCCGCTCCAGGAAGAACTCCCCCTCTGTCATCCGGCCTGAGAGCTTCACCGCTCGCGCCCTCGACGGGCGGCGTGCGACTTTCACCTTGGGCGAGGACGACGGTCGCCGTCCTGCTTTTCAGAGTGGCCAGCTCGATGCGGTACGCGTACCTGAGAGATTGTCGGGGAGGATTGCTCCTTCGGTGTCGCTCCGCTCGCGCGCGCGACTCTCCCGCATCGACCATGTCGGCCCAGTGTTCAGTTGATCGGGGCCAGCATACCCGTTCGGCCCGGCTTGGCGTTCTGGTCCGCATGACACTAAGATGGCGACACGTTAAAGTCACGATGACTTTTACAACCTCATCCCCGATCCGGGAGCAGCCATGACGACGGAGCACACGAGAGCGAGCGCGATCCTCGCTGTCTCGACGGTGATCTTCGCCCTGCGCAAAGACGAGGAGACGGGCGGTCTGCCGCAGGTCTGGCTGCCGCTCGTCCGGCGCATCCGCGAGCCGTTCGAAGGCCACTGGGCACTGCCGGGCGGGCCCTTGCGCGGCGAGGAGGACCTCGCGTTCGCCGCCGCCCGCACCCTCAACGACACGACGAGCCTGACCCCGCGCTACCTAGAGCAGCTCTACGCCTTCGGCGACACCTCCCGCTCCCCCGCCGGCGAACGGGTCGTCTCGATCGTGTACTGGGCGCTCGTGCGCTCCGACGAGGCCGAGCGGGCCAGCGTGGGCGAGAACGTCCGCTGGTTCCCCGCCGACAACCTCCCGCCGCTGGCCTTCGACCACCGGTTGATCGTCGAGTACGCGCTCTGGCGCCTCCACACCAAGATGGAGTACTCCCGCATCGCCCACGCCTTCCTGGGCGAGCGCTTCACGCTCGCCCAGCTGCGGGAGGTGCACGAGGCGGTGCTCGGCCGCGCGCTCGACCCGGCCAACTTCCGCCGCACCATCGAGGCCTCAGGAGCCGTGGTGGCGACGGACGAATACCTCACCGGCACCCCCCACCGGCCACCGCGCCTGTACCGGTACAACGACTCGATCGACCTCGCCGACGCGGGCCCCCTGCCGCGCCAGCAGCACCCATTCGGAGGAGAGAAATGACCACGATCGCCTCGGTCGACACGACCATCCAGCTCATCGCCAGCGGCGAGGTGGACGGTGCGACCTGCACGCCCGAACTCGCCGAGGCGCCGTGGAACTTCGACGCCGCACCGCCGTCGTACGGACCGGGCGCCTCCATGGCCGATCCGATCCCCGCGTTCACGCCGCGCCAGGGCGAGCTGCCCGAGGAGTACCGCACGGCGAGCGCCGACGAGCTGCACACCCGCATCCTGGACGCCAAGGCCGCGCTGGGCGACCGGGTCGCCGTGATGGGCCACTTCTACCAGCGCGACGAGGTCGTGCAGTTCGCGGACTTCGTGGGCGATTCCTTCCAGCTGGCCAACGCTGCGAAGGCCCGCCCGGAGGCCGAGGCGATCGTCTTCTGCGGCGTCCACTTCATGGCGGAGACGGCGGACATCGTGTCGCGCCCGGACCAGCGCGTGATCCTCCCGAACCTCGCCGCCGGCTGCTCGATGGCCGACATGGCCGACCTCGACTCGGTGCAGGAGTGCTGGGAGCAGCTCGAGGAGCTGTACGGCACCGAGCCCGACGCCGACGGGCGCGTACCGGTCATCCCGGTGACGTACATGAACTCGTCGGCGGCGCTCAAGGCGTTCTGCGGCGAGCACGGAGGCATCGTCTGCACGTCGTCCAACGCGGCGACCGTGCTGGAGTGGGCCTTCGAGCGCGGTCAGCGCGTCCTCTTCTTCCCCGACCAGCACCTCGGCCGCAACACCGCCAAGGCGATGGGCGTGCCGCTGGAGCAGATGCCGCTCTGGAACCCGCGCAAGGCGTGGGGCGGGACGGACGAGCAGACCCTGCAGGACGCCCGGGTGATCCTCTGGCACGGGTTCTGCTCGGTGCACAAGCGGTTCACCGTCGGGCAGATCGAGAACGCCCGCGCGGAGTTCCCCGACGTGCGCGTCATCGTCCACCCCGAGTGCCCGATGGACGTGGTCGACGCGGCCGACGAGTACGGCTCGACCGACTACATCGTGAAGGCCATCCAGGCGGCGCCCGCCGGGTCGACCTTCGCGATCGGCACCGAGATCAACCTCGTGCAGCGGCTGGCGGCGCAGTTCCCGCAGCACACGATCTTCTGCCTCGACTCGGTCGTGTGCCCCTGCTCGACGATGTACCGCATCCACCCGGGCTACCTCGCGTGGGTGCTCGAGGGCCTCGTGCGCGGCGAGGTCTACAACCAGGTGAGCGTGGCGGCCGATGTCGCCGAGCCCGCACGGGTGGCCCTGGAGCGGATGCTCGCCGCCCGGCCGGACACCACGATGGCGGCCTGACATGGCGCGCGTGGTCGTCGTCGGCAGCGGGATCGCCGGACTCGTCGCCGCGCTCGGCGCCGCGCGGGACCACGACGTCGTCCTGATCACCAAGTCCGCGCTCGCCGAGAGCAACACCCGGTACGCGCAGGGCGGGATCGCCGCGGCCCTCTTCCCGGACGACAGCACCGCGGCGCACGTCGCCGACACGCTGCGCGCCGGCGCCGGGCTCGGCGTTCCGGAGGCCGTGGAGGCGCTGTGCACCGACGCCCCGCAGCGCATCCGCGAGCTCATCGCGCTCGGCGTGGAGTTCGACCGCGCGGGCGACGGACTCGCGCGCGGCCTGGAGGCTGCGCACTCGAGCGCCCGTGTGCTGCACGCGGGCGGGGACGCGACCGGGGCCGAGATCGAGCGCGCGCTCGTCGCCGCCGTCCGCGCCTCGTCCGCCGAGATCGTGGAGAACGCGTTCCTGCTGGAGGTCGTCGTCCGGGACGGCGTCGCCGCGGGCGTGCTCGTGCGCACGGAGCAGGATCCCGAGCGGGAGGTCGCGGCCGACGCCGTCATCCTCGCGACGGGAGGCTTCGGACAGCTCTACGCCCACACGACGAACCCCGCGGTCGCGACCGGAGACGGCGTCGCGGCCGCGTGGCGTGCGGGGGCCGCCGTGGCCGATCTCGAATTCGTGCAGTTCCATCCGACCGCCCTCGCGATCCCGGGATCGTTCCTGGTCTCGGAGGCCGTCCGCGGCGAAGGGGCCGTGCTGCGCAATGCGCGGGGCGAGCGGTTCATGGTCGATGTGCACCCCGACGCCGAGCTGGCCCCGCGCGACGTCGTCGCCCGCGGCATCGCGATCGAGATGGCCGCGCAGGGCGGCCGACCGGTCGTGCTCGACGCGACGGCGCTCGGTGCCGAATTCCTCGCCCGCCGGTTCCCGACGATCGACGCGGCCTGCCGCGCGGCCGGCATCGAGTGGTCGCGCGAGCCCGTGCCGGTCACGCCGGCCGCGCACTACGTGATGGGCGGGGTGGCCACCGACACGAGCGGGCGCACGACGCTTCCCGGGCTCTTCGCCGTCGGCGAGGTGGCGTGCACCGGGGCGCACGGCGCGAACCGGCTCGCCTCCAACTCCCTGCTGGAAGGACTGGTCTTCGCCCACCGCGCCGTCCAGGCGATCGGGTCGCCGTGGGCCCCGCCGCCCGCCTGGCTGACGGAGGCGTCGAGTGCGGACGGGACGGCGCTCGACGACGGGTTCCGCGATGACGATGCGCGCGCGGCCGGGGCGACCCTCCCCTTCGACCGCGACCGCCTCCGCGCCCTCATGTGGGACGCGGCCGGCGTCCACCGCGATCGGGCCGGACTCGCTGCGGCGCGCGATCGGCTCGCCGCGACCGCCGACCCCGCGCCCGGGGAGGACCGCGACCTCCTGCAGGTGGCGCGCCTCGTCGTCGCGGCGGCCCTCGCCCGCGAGGAGTCGCGCGGCGCCCACTTCCGCTCCGACTTCCCCCTGACCTCCGACTCGGCCGCCCGCCACACCGTGCTCGCCCCGGCCGCCGACCTCCAGAAAGCCGCCGTCGCATGCTGACCCGCCAGATCATCGAGACCACCGTCCGCGCCGCCCTCGTCGAGGACGCGCCGTGGGGCGACCTCACGAGCGAGCTGCTCATTCCCGAAACGGCATATGCCACGGCGCGCCTGGTCGCCCGGGAGCCGGGGACCTTCGCCGGGGGTGCGGTCTTCGCGGCGGCGATGACCCTCACCGACCCCGCGACGCAGGTGGTGATCGAGCGCGCCGACGGCGAGGAGTTCGCCGCGGGCGACACCCTCGCGACCGTGACCGGCCCTGCCCGCTCGGTGCTGCAGGGAGAACGGGTCGCGCTCAACTTCACGCAGCGGATGAGCGGCATCGCCACGCTGACGGCCGCCTTCGTGCGGGAGGTCGACGGCACGCCCGCCCGCATCGTGGACACCCGGAAGACGACACCGGGCCTGCGCGCGTTCGAGCGCCACGCGGTGCGGGCCGGAGGCGGCCACAACCATCGCTACTCCCTGTCGGACGCGGTCATGGCCAAGGACAACCACCTCGCCGTGCTCACCGCGCAGTCGGGGCTCAGCGTCACGGACGCCCTGCTCGCGGTGCGGGCCCAGCTGTCCCACACGACCCACCTGGAGGTCGAGGTGGACCGCATCGACCAGATCGAGCCGGTGCTCGCCGCCGGAGTCGACACGATCATGCTGGACAACTTCACGCTGGAGGAGCTGCGCGAGGGCGTCGCGCTGGTCGCCGGCCGCGCGATCGTCGAGGCGAGCGGCAACGTGAATCTGGCGACCGTTCGTGCGATCGCCGAGACGGGCGTCGACGTCATCTCCTCGGGGGCGCTCACGCACAGCGTCCGCTCGCTCGACCTCGGTCTGGACGTGGTGGTCGAGGCGCCGTGACGAACGCGCTCTACCTCGACGCCGCCGCGACCTCCGCGGTCCGGCGCGAGGTGCTCGAGGCGATGTGGCCGTATCTGACCGGCGACTTCGGCAACCCGTCGAGCCATCACGCGGTCGGCGAGTCGGCGGCGCGGGCCCTGGCCGATGCCCGGGCGGCCGTCGCCGCCTGGCTCGGCTGCCGCGCCTCGGAGGTCGTCTTCACCTCCGGAGGCACCGAGGCCGACAACCTCGCGATCAAGGGCATCGCCCTGGCCTCCCCGCGCGGCCGCCACATCGTGACGACCCCGATCGAGCACGAGGCCGTGCTGGAGTCGGTCGACCACCTCGTCAGGCTCCACGGTTTCGAGGCGACGATGGTGCCCGTCGGTCGCGACGGGCTGGTCGATCGGGACGCCTTCGCCGCGGCCCTCCGGCCGGACACGACACTGGCCAGCGTGATGCTCGCCAACAACGAGGTCGGCACGGTCCAGCCGATCGCCGAGCTGGCGGCGCTCGCGCACGAGCACCGCATCCCGTTCCACACCGACGCGGTCCAGGCGGCCGGCTGGCTGCCGCTCGACGTCCGGGAGCTGGGGGTGGACGCGTTGAGCGTCTCGGGCCACAAGATCGGCGCCCCCAAGGGCATCGGGGCGCTCTTCGTTCGCGGACGCGTCCCGCTGGAGCCTGTGCTGCACGGCGGCGGGCAGGAGCGCGGACGCCGGTCGGGGACGGAGAACGTGGCCGGGGCGGTCGCGCTGGCCACCGCCGCCCGCCTCGCCGCAGCCGGGCAGGCGGTCAACGCGAGCGCGGCGAGCACAGCCCGTGACGCATTCGTCGACGCCGTGCTCGCCGACGCCGAGGGCGCACAGCTCACGGGGCATCCCGTGCAGCGCCTCCCAGGCACCGCCTCGTTCGTCTTCCCCGGCACGAACGGCGAGGCCGTGCTGCTGGAGCTGGAGCGCCGCGGCATCGTCTCCTCGAGCGGATCCGCCTGCGCCGCGGGGAGCGAGGACGCCTCCCACGTCCTCCTCGCGCTGGGCTACCCGGAGGACCTCGCCCGCACGGCGGTCCGCTTCTCCTGGGGCCCCGAGGTCGGCGCCGCCGAGCTCGCGGCCGTGGCGCCCGCCGTCGGGGAGTCGGTCCGCGCCGTCCGTGCGCTAGGCCGCTGAGCCGGGTACTCGAATCTATTCCCGGTTTCGCGGTCAGTGAACGGCACGATCGTTTACCCGTTCGAAACCCCCGCTGTCGCCGGTCGTGGATACTGTTGACCGGTGACTGAGCAGACCTCACCTGTGCCCGCCGTCCTCGCCGAGCCGTCGGCAGCGGACGCCTCCGCCGACGGCGCCCGGATCGAACGCCGGAACAGCCGGGTGATCTGGCTGCTGCTCGCCGCCACGTTCGTCGTCATCCTCAACGAGACGATCATGACCGTCGCCATCCCGAAGCTGATGGACGACCTGAAGATCGACGCGCTGGCCGCACAGTGGCTCTCGACGGCGTTCATGCTGACGATGGCGATCGTCATCCCGATCACCGGCTTCCTGCTGCAGCGGTTCACGACGCGCGCGATGTTCATCACCGCCATGTCGCTGTTCTCGCTCGGCACGCTGACCGCGGCCCTCGCGCCGGGATTCGCGGTGCTCGTCGGGGCGCGCGTCATCCAGGCGTCGGGCACGGCGATGATGCTGCCACTGCTGATGACCACGCTGATGACCCTCGTGCCGCCGGCGAAGCGCGGCCGCACGATGGGCAACGTCTCGATCGTGATCTCGGTCGCGCCGGCCATCGGCCCGACGATCTCGGGCTTCATCCTCAACTACCTCGCGTGGCGGTGGATCTTCCTCATCGTGCTGCCGATCGCGCTCGTCATGCTCCTGATCGGGATGCGCTTCGTCGAGAACGTCACCGAGACGCAGAAGGTGCGCATCGACATGCTGTCGGTCGTCCTCTCGGCGCTGGGCTTCGGCGGCCTCGTCTACGGCCTCAGCCTGTCCGGCGAGTCGGGAGGCGCGTCCGGCGGGGCGGGACCCGCGCTCTGGATCTCGCTCGCGGTGGGCGTCATCGGGCTCGCCACCTTCATCGTGCGTCAGCTGTTCCTGCAGCGTCGCGACCGCGCGCTGCTCGACCTGCGCACCTTCCGGTCCCCCGTCTTCACCGTGTCGATCGTGCTCATGGCGATCAGCACGGCCTCGATGTTCGGCGTGATCATCGTGCTGCCGCTCTACCTGCAGCACGTCCTGCACCTCGACACGCTCTCGACCGGCCTGCTCCTACTGCCGGGCGGTCTCGTCATGGGCCTGGCTGCGCCGTTCGTCGGCCGCCTGTACGACCGGTTCGGACCACGGGTGCTGGTCGTTCCCGGCGCGATCCTCGTCAGCCTGGCGCTCTGGTCCCTCACCCTCGTCGGTGAGACCACCCCGGTCGGCCTGGTGCTCGCCGCGCACGTGGTGATGAGCCTCGGCCTCGCGCTGATGTTCACCCCGCTGTTCACGGCCGGTCTCGGCGCCGTGCCTCCGCACCTGTACTCGCACGGCAGCGCGATCGTCGGGACCATCCAGCAGGTCGGCGGCGCTGCCGGGACGGCGTTGCTCATCGCCGTCCTCTCCGCGCAGACCGCGGCACTCACCGCCGGCGGGGCGCCCCTCGACGTGGCGACGGCGGGCGGGATCAAGGTGGCGTTCCTCGCCGCCGCGATCATCTCGCTCTTCGCCGTCGTGGGCTCGTTCTTCATCAGCAAGCCGGCCGACTCGATCTCCGACGGGGTCTTCGCCCACTGACGTCCGGAACGGGCTAGGGTCGGCGGCATGGCGCGGGGTGTGGAGGCGGACACCGTCGAGGAGTACCTCGACCGGATCGGCGAGCCGTTCGGCACGGCGCTGCGGATCGTCCGCGACCGGATCGTCGCGATCGTCCCGGAGGCCGAGCAGGTCATCAGCTATCGCGTCCCGGTCTTCCGGGTCGACGGGAAGGGGCTGGTCGGGCTCTCGGCGACCGCGAAGGACTGCAGCCTCCTGCTGATGAGCCCGCCCGCCGCAGCGGAGCTGTCCGGCACGCTCACCGAGGGCAGCATCACGGGTGCGACCCTGCACTTCCCGCCCGCGACCCCGCTGAGCGAGGAGACGCTGCGGACCGTGCTGGCGGTCCGCCTCCGCGAACTCGGCCGCTGACTCGCCGGGTCCCTGGCCGCCGGGTCCCGACGATGGCATCATGGGCGCGTCGGGGGAGTCACGAGGAGGCAGCCGTGTCCATCATCCAGACCACCGAGCCGGACGAGGCGACCGGAGACGTCGCCGCGATCTATGCGCACGACCAGCGCGATGTCGGCTACGTTCCCGAGCACACCCGGGTGATGGCCGTGAATCCGGAGGCGTACGTCGCGTGGGAGCAGCTGGTGCGCGCGATCGTCGCGCAGCTCGGCGTGCGCCGGTACGAACTGGTCACGTTGGCCGCGGCCCAGGGCGCGCACTCCGAGCACTGCCGGCTCGCGCACGGGCGCAAGACACTGAAACTCATCCCGGAGGACGAGCTGGAGGCCATCGCCCGCGACTACCGTCACGCCGATCTGAGCGAGGCCGACGTCGCGATGATGGAGTACGCGGAGAAGATCAGCACGGATTCCGCCGGCATGACCGACGCCGACAGCCTGCGCCTGCGCGAACTCGGCTTCACCGACCGGGAGATCGTCGACATCACACTCGCCGCGGCCGCCCGCAACTACTTCAGCCGCGCGATCCAGGCGCTGGGGGTGGTGGTCGACGTGCCGCCCGGGCTCAGCGACCGGTTGCGCGGTGCCCTGCTGGCTCCCCTGTGACCGCGGCTCCGAATCGAGCCGGCGCGTTCCGCGTCCGCCGCGTCTACGACGCGCCCTCCCCCGACGACGGCTTCCGCGTGCTCGTCGACCGGCTGTGGCCGCGCGGCCTCTCGAAGGAACGTGCGGAACTGGACCTGTGGCTGAAGGACGTGGCGCCGTCGACCGCGCTGCGGCAGTGGTTCCACCAGGGGAATCCGCCGTTCGAGGAGTTCCGCGCCCGGTACGAGGCCGAGCTCGTCGACAATCCCGCCGTGGCGCAGCTGCGCGAGCTCGCCCGCGAGCACCCGGTCGTCACCCTGCTGGTCGGCGCCCGCGACGAGCGCAACCACGGGGTGGTGCTCGAAGGAGTCCTCGAGCACCACCCCTGAGCGGCACGGCGCCGTCAACCCGCCAGCGCGAGGCGGTCCGGCTCCGGCGCGTCCACGAGGTGACGGGCATACGCCGGGATGGTGAGGAACGTCGGGAACTCGTCGCCGAGCGAGACCTCGCGCAGGATGCCGGCGGCCTCCTCGTAGCGGTCGTCGCCCGCCGGGGTGCGCAACCGGCCGAGCTCCTCGGCGAGGATCCGCTCGACGAGCGCCCGGTCGACCGGGGTGCCCTCCTGGGTCGTGACCCGGTTGTCGATCCACTGGCGCAGCAGGGAGCGGGAGATCTCGGCGGTCGCCGCGTCCTCCATCAGCCCGTCGATGGCGACCGCGCCCGTGCCGCCCAGCCAGGCCTCGATGTAGCGGAGGGCGACGGAGACGTTCGAGCGCACTCCGGCGTCGGTGACCGTGCTGTCGGCGGTCGTCACGTCGAGCAGGTCGTCCGCCGTGACGTGCACGTCGGGCCGCTGCCGCTCCAGCTGGTTCGGCTTCTCGCCCAGCACAGCGTCGAACTCGGCCAGGGCCGTCGGGATCAGGTCGGGGTGGGCGACCCAGGTGCCGTCGAACCCGTCGCCGGCCTCGCGGCGCTTGTCGTCGGCGACCTTGGCGAGTGCGCGCTCGGTCGCCTCCGGGTCCCGGCGGTTCGGGATGAAGGCGCTCATCCCGCCGATCGCGTGGGCGCCCCGCTTGTGGCAGGTCGCGACGAGGAGCTCGGTGTACGCCCTCATGAACGGCACCGTCATGGTGATGCGGTCCCGGTCGCCGAAGGCGAAGCGACGCCCCCGGCCGAGGAACGTCTTGATGATGGAGAAGATGTAGTCCCACCGTCCCGCGTTGAGGCCGGCGCAGTGGTCCCGCAGCTCGTAGAGGATCTCCTCCATCTCGAACGCGGCCGGGATGGTCTCGATGAGCACGGTCGCGCGCACCGTGCCGACGGGCATCCCGATCCGCTGCTGCGCGAAGACGAAGATGTCGTTCCAGAGGCGCGCCTCGAGATGCGACTCGAGCTTCGGCAGGTAGAAGTACGGGCCCCGGCCTCCGTCGACCAGCGCCTGCGCGTTGTGCCAGAAGTACAGGCCGAAATCGGTCAGGGAGGCGCTCGCGGGGGCGGTGCGCCCCGCGCGATCGGTGAAGGCGAGGTGCTTCTCGACCAGGTGCCAGCCGCGTGGGCGCATGACGATGGTGGGCGTGTGCTCGAGCGGGGTGCTGACGCGGTACTCCTTGCCCTCCGGGCTCGTGAACTCCAGCTCGCCGCGCACGGCGGCGCGCAGCGTGCGCTGGCCCCCGACGACATTGGTCCAGGTGGGACTCGTGGCGTCCTCCTGGTCGGCGAGCCAGACCCGCGCGCCGGAGTTGAGGGCGTTGATCGCCATCTTGGGGTCGGTCGGGCCGGTGATCTCGACGCGGCGGTCCTCGAGGCCGGGACCGGCTCCGGCGACGCGCCAGGCCGGGTCCTCGCGGACGGCTGCGGTCGCGCTCAGGAAGCGGGGGTCGCGGCCGTTGCCGGCCTCCCCGCGGTGCTGCTGGCGCTCGGCGAGCAGCTCCTGACGCCGGGCGGCGAAGGCCTGGTGCAGGTGGTCGAGGAAGCCCAGGGCCTCCGGGGTGAGGATCTCGTCCGAGCCGGGAACGGTCGGACCGGTGATCTCGATCATGGTCGTTTCTCCTTGGTCAGTCGGGGCGGCCAGTCGGTCAGAACTGGTGCTGTTCGGTGGATCCCACGAGGGCGAGGGTCGCGCTGTCGGGGTTGAGCGCGGTCGCGACGCGGTCGAAGTAGCCCGTGCCGACCTCCCGCTGGTGGCGGGTGGCGGTGTAGCCGTCGGCCTCGGAGGCGAACTCGGCCTCCTGCAGGTCGACGTAGGCGCTCATCTGCCGCGACGCGTAGTCGCGGGCGAGCGTGTACATCGAGTGGTTGAGGGCGTGGAAGCCGGCCAACGTGATGAACTGGAAGGCGTATCCCATCGCGGCGAGCTCCCGCTGGAAGCGCGCGATCGTCTCGTCGTCGAGGTGCGAGCGCCAGTTGAACGACGGCGAGCAGTTGTAGGCGAGCTTCTTGCCCGGGAACCGCTCGTGCACGGCCTCGGCGAACCGGCGGGCGAGGTCGAGGTCGGGCTCGGCCGACTCGACCCAGAGGAGGTCGGCGTACGGCGCATAGGCCAGGCCGCGGGCGATGACGGGGTCGATGCCGTTGGTCACCTCGTAGAAGCCCTCCGCTGTGCGGGTGCCGGTGAGGAACGGCCGGTCGCGCTCGTCGTGGTCGCTGGTCAGGAGCGTCGCGGCGAGCGAGTCCGTGCGCGCGATGACGATCGTGGGGACGCCGGCGACATCGGCGGCGAGCCGCGCGGCGTTGAGGGTGCGGATGTGCTGCCCGGTGGGGACGAGCACCTTGCCGCCCATGTGCCCGCACTTCTTCTCGCTGGCGAGCTGGTCCTCCCAGTGCACGCCGGCCGCGCCTGCCTGGATCATCCCGTGCATCAGCTCGTAGGCGTTGAGCGGGCCGCCGAAGCCGGCCTCGGCGTCGGCGACGATCGGCGCCATCCAGTCGCCCACCGCGCCGTCGACGCCCTCGACCTGGCCGGCGCGCAGCAGCGCGTTGTTGATGCGGCGGACGACAGCGGGCACCGAGTTCGCCGGGTAGAGGCTCTGGTCCGGGTAGGTCTGCCCGGAGAGGTTCGCGTCGGCCGCGACCTGCCAGCCCGACAGATAGATCGCGTCGAGACCGGCACGCACCTGCTGCACGGCCTGGTTGCCGGTCAGCGCGCCGAGGGCGGCGACCCACTGCGCGTCCGGACCGGTGCCGTCGCGCTGGATCAGCTCCCAGAGACGCTGCGCTCCGCGGCGGGCGAGGGTCTGCTCCTCGCGGACCGGGCCGCGCAGGGCGACGACGTCGGCGGCCGTGTAGTCGCGGCGGATGCCGGACCAGCGCGGGTCGGCGTCCCATTCCAGCTGCAGCTCGGCGGCGCTCTGCACGGTGTCGCCGGGGCGGGGCTCGGGGTGGTCTGCGGTGCTCATCGTGACCTCCATCGGTCGGATCGGTTGAGACGATCCTGCGTCCGCCGATGGCCGCTCCGAGCGGATCCGCCGACAGAAATCCGGCCGTTCTTCTGTTTGCCAGAAGTTCCCCCGGGTGTCAGCATGGCCTGCATGACAGACACGGTCGACGACGACCTGGCGGCGGACGCGCTCACCCTCGGGCGGCGCATCCGTGCGGCGCGCACCCGGCGCGGGATGACCCTGGAGGCTCTCGCCGCGGCGATCGACCGCGCCCCCTCGCAGGTCTCCACCATCGAGAACGGCAACCGCGAGCCGCGCCTGCCGCAGCTGCGGGCCATCGCGGCGGCACTCGGCGTCACGGTCGACGACCTCCTCGCGCCGGAAGCGCCCGACGAGCGGGCCGCCCTCGAGATCGCGGTCGAGCGGGCGCAGCGCGGCACGGTCTTCGGCGCGCTCGGGATCGATCCCGTGCGGGTGTCGAAGGCGGTGCCGGACGCCACGCTCCGCGCCATCCTGGCCCTGCACCAGGAGGTGGAGCGCCTGCACCGCGAGCGTGCCGCGACCCCGGAGGAGGCGCGGCGGGCGAATGCCGAGCTGCGCGCGACGATGCGCGCCCGCGACAACTACTTCGCCGAGCTCGAGACGATCGCCGCCGAGCTCCTCGCCGCCGTGGGCCACACCGGCGGCCCCGTCTCGCAGCAGACCGTCGCCGAGATGGCCGACCATCTCGGCTTCTCCCTGCACTACGTCGGCGATCTGCCGCACTCGACGCGGTCGGTCACCGACAAGCGGTACGGCCGCATCTATCTGCCGACCGAGCAGTCGGCCTCGCGCGACTCCCGCTCGCCGATCCTGCAGGCCTTCGCGTCACAGCTGCTCGGTCACGACGAGCCGCGAAACTACGCGGATTTTCTGCGGCAGCGCATCGAGACCAACTACCTCACGGCCGCTCTGCTGCTCCCCGAGAAGGACGCCGTCTCGTTCCTCACCGAGGCGAAGAACTTCCGCCGCATCTCGATGGAGGATCTGCGGGACGCCTTCGCTGTCCCCTACGAGACGGCCGCCCACCGCTTCACCAACCTGGCGACCGCCCGGCTGGGCATCCCGGTGCACTTCATGAAGGTGCACGAGTCGGGGACGATCATCAAGGCGTACGAGAACGACTCGGTCGCCTTCCCATCCGACGCCCTCGGCGCGATCGAGGGGACGCCGGTCTGCCGCAGCTGGACGGCACGCACCGTCTTCGACGTCGAGGACCGGTTCAGCCCCTACTACCAGTACACCGACACCTCCCGCGGCACGTTCTGGTGCACCTCCCGGATCGAGAAGGCGAAGGAGGGCGAGTACTCGGTGAGCGTCGGGGTGCCGTTCGCCCACGTCAAGTGGTTCCGCGGCCGCGAGACCCCGCACCGCGCGGTGTCGCGCTGCCCGGACGAGTCGTGCTGCCGCCGGCCCTCCGGCGCGCTCGCGGAGCGCTGGGAAGGGCAGGCCTGGCCGGCCGCGCGCACGCCCACGTCGCTGCTCGCCGCCCTGCCGACCGGGACGTTCCCCGGCGTCGATTCGACGGAGGTCTACGACTTCTTGGAGCGGCACGCCCCGGCGTGACCGCTCGCTCAGACGTCCTTCATCATCCACTTCACGACGACGGGAGCGTCGGCTGTGCCGTCCATGGTGCAGATCACCACGATCGAGCCGACCCCCTCGATCGGCTGCGGAGGCGCCATGGCCACGACGACGAACGTGTTGCCGTCACCATCGGTCTGCAGCGTCGTGGTGTCGGAGAAGGGGCGGATCTCCGATCCCGGATTCTGGGACACGTACTCGCGATCCGCCACGACCGAGCAGGCGTCCCAGGCGCTTCGTGCGTCGAGCGGGCCTCCCGCCGTCGGCGTCGGAGTCGGCGTCGGGGTCGGGGTCGGGGTCGGCGATGCGGTGGAGCGCTGTGTGGTGGTCTTGGCCGTCGGCGCCCCCGCGGGCGTGCACCCCGTCAATGCAGCGGCGATGGTCAGTGTGCAGAGGACGGCCGCGGCCGCCATGCGATTCCCCCGAATTCTCATGTCGCGAGCTTATGGGCTCCACAGCCCTCGGACGGAATGGATGGAATGCCGACGGATTCGGTACGGAATCCGTCGTTCTGTCCCGGCGGCAGAGAGCAGAATGTCACAAACCCAGCAGAGAGGCGCGTGAGTCGAGTGGGCAGTACGGTTTTCGAGCGGAGCCGACCGGACGCGTCCGTGGTGCGCCACGCACTCGCGGCGACCCGGCAGTCCGTCTTCTGGATCGAGGACGCTCCCGGCGACGCGTATCCCACCCTGACCGCCGACCTCTCCTGCGACCTCGCTGTGGTCGGGGGCGGCTACTCCGGGCTGTGGACCGCGCTGCTCGCCAAGCGCGAGAACCCGGCGGCACGGGTCGTGCTGCTGGAGGCGCGCCGGATCGGCTGGGCGGCCTCCGGGCGCAACGGCGGCTTCTGCGAGGCGAGCCTGACCCACGGCGAGGACAACGGCCTCAGCCGCTTCCCGACGGAGTTCGACCAGCTCCAACGGCTCGGGATGGAGAACCTCGACGAGATCGAGGCGACCATCGCGGAACTCGGTCTGGATGCCGACTTCGAGCGCAACGGCGCCATCGACCTCGCCACCGAGCCGCACCAGGTGGAGTGGTTGCGCGACGCGGCGGACGGCGAGCACGCGGTCTTCCTGGACATCGATGCCGTACGCGCCCAGGTGCACTCCCCCAGCTACCTCGCGGGCCTGCTCCGCACCGCGGACTCCTCGCTGGTGCACCCGGCGAAGCTGGCCAGGGCACTGGCCAGGGCCTGTGCCGAGGCGGGCGTCGAGATCTTCGAGCACACCCCCGTGGAGGGCATCGGCGACGGAAGCACCCTCTCCACCCCGCTCGGCGTGGTCCGCGCCGAGCGCACCGCACTCGCGACGAACGTGTTCCCGAGCCTCCTGAAGCGCAACCGCCTGCAGACCGTGCCCGTGTACGACTACGTGCTCATGACGGAGCCGCTGACGGATGCGCAGCTCGCCGCCATCGGCTGGAGCGACAGGCAGGGCCTCGGCGACTCTGCGAACCAGTTCCACTACTACCGGCTCTCGGCCGACAACCGCATCCTCTTCGGCGGCTACGACGCGATCTACCACTACGGAGGGCGCGTGCGCGAGGAGTACGAGGACCGCCCCGAGACCTTCGCACGGCTCGCGAGCCACTTCTTCACCACCTTCCCGCAGCTCGAAGGGCTGCAGTTCACCAACAAATGGGCCGGCGCCATCGACACGTGCAGCCGGTTCTGCGCGTTCTTCGGCTCGGCGCGCGGCGGCCGGGTGGCCTACGCCACCGGCTACACCGGCCTCGGCGTCGCCGCCACGCACTTCGGCGCGAAGGTCATGCTCGACCTGCTCGCCGGGCGCCGCACCGAACGCACCGAGCTCGGCATGGTGAAGAGCCGCCCGCTGCCCTTCCCGCCCGAGCCCGCCGCCGCCCTCGGGATCAACCTGACCCGCCTGTCGCTCGACCGCGCCGACCACAACGACGGCAAGCGCAATCTTTTCCTGAAGACCCTGGATGCGGTGGGGCTCGGCTTCGACAGCTGAGCACCTCGACCACCGCCTCCGTCCGACCACGAGGAGAACATCGACGATGACGATCACCCCACCGGCATCCGACGGCTCCGTGCAGCTGCGCGGAGTCACCAAGCTGTTCGGATCGCAGATCGCGGTCGACCACATCGACCTGGAGGTGCGCAGCGGGGAGTTCATCTCGCTGCTGGGGCCGTCGGGCTGCGGCAAGACGACGCTGCTGCGGATGATCGCCGGGTTCGAGCATCCCGACGAGGGCGACATCGCCGTCGGCGGCACGAGCGTCATCGACACCCCGCCGCACAAGCGGCCGGTCAACACGGTGTTCCAGTCGTACGCGCTGTTCCCGCACATGACCGTCGCGGAGAACGTCGCCTACGGTCTGCGGCAGAAGCGGGTGCCGCGCTCCGAGATCGCCGAGCGCGTGCGCGATGCGCTGGAGCTCTCGCGCATGGGATCGTTCGCCGACCGCAGCCCGCAGAAGCTCTCGGGCGGTCAGCAGCAGCGTGTGGCCCTGGCCCGCGCGCTCGTCAACCGGCCGCGCGTGCTGCTGCTCGACGAGCCGATGTCCGCTCTCGACCGCAAGCTGCGGGAGGAGATGCAGATCGAGCTGAAGCTGCTGCAGCGCCAGCTCGGGATCACCTTCGTCTTCGTCACGCACGACCAGCAGGAGGCGCTCTCGATGAGCGACCGGATCGTCGTGATGCAGGGCGGCGCGGTCCAGCAGATCGGCTCGACCGAAGCGGTGTACCTCTCGCCGGCGAACGCCTTCGTCGCCGGGTTCATCGGCAAGCAGAACTTCATCGATGCGACCGTGCAGCCCGACTCCTCCCTGGTCGCGGCGGACGGCCGGGTGGGCACGGCCTCCGGGGCGGACGCCCGCAGCGGCGAGCGCGTACGGGTCGCCGTGCGCGCCGAGGCCGTCGGGGTCGGCCGCGAGCGCCCGGCCGGGACGGCCGTGCCGGGCACGCTCGCCGGCATCTCGTTCCTCGGCGACGTGATCCAGTACGTCGTGGTGACCGCAGCCGGCGTCGAGCTGCTCTCGCGGCGGCCGCCGAGCCAGGCCGAGCAGCTGAGCACAGGAGACGCCGTGTGGTGCGGGTGGGACGACAGCGACCTCCACGTGTTCTCGGCGGACGCCGACGCGGACACGGACGCCGACAACGCCGCCGAGGCCGCCTGAGATGCGGCGCACCTCTCGCTCCAGCCGTGCGAGCAGCCCTGCCGACGTCGTCGCGCTGATCCCCCAGGCCGGAGCCGCCCGCATCACCCGGCGCGCCCTCCTGGGCGGGTTCGCGGTCACGGCCGCCGGGCTCGCGCTCACCGCCTGCACCAGGGAGACCGCCTTCGGCGCCTCGGTCGCCCCCGACGGGAAGCTCGAGAGCCAGCTCAACGTCTACAGCTGGGGCGACTACGACGACCCGTCGAACATCACGTCGTTCCAGAAGAAGCACGGCGTCACCGTGCAGCTCGACAGCTACGGCTCCAACGAGGAGATGATCGCCAAGCTCGGCGCCACCCGCGGGACGAGCGGATACGACATCGTCGTACCGACCGGCAGCTACATCCCGATGATGTCGGCGAACGGGCTCCTGCAGAAGCTCGATCACTCCCGCTTGCGCAACCTCGGCAACATCGACCCGCACTACCTCGACCAGTCGTGGGACCGCGGGAACGTCTACTCGGTCTGCAAGGACTGGGGCACCACCGGTTTCGCCTACGACACCGACGTGATCCACCGGCCGATGACGTCGTGGTCCGACTTCCTCGACGCGGCCCAGAAGGAGGCGAGCAAGAACGTCGCCGTGCTCGAAGACCCGTGGGAGGTCGCGAGCATGTACTTCGCGGCCCACGGGATCGATCCCAACACGACGAAGAAGGCCGACCTCGACGCCGCCGAGGAGTACCTGGTGAACACGCTCGCCCCGCACATCAAGGCGTTCAACTCCACGGCGGTGACCAGCGGCATCCCCGAGGGCACCTTCGCCCTCGTCCAGGCGTTCAACGGCGACGCGCGGCAGGGGATGCTCGCCACGGACACCATCCCTCAGAACTGGAAGTTCGTCTATCCCACGCCGACGGCGAACCTGTGGATGGACACCTGGGCCATCGCGACGGGCGCCCAGCACCCGGACGCGGCCTACGCGTTCATCGACGCGATCCTCGAACCGGACGCGTCGTACCGCGAGGTCGACTACATCGGCTACTCGACCGGGGTGAAGGGACTGCGGGAACGCGCGCAGAGCGAGGACTTCGCGCTCCCCGAGCTCGTCTTCCCGTCCGACGACGTGATCGCACGGCTGACCCCGGCCGAATTGAACGGCGCCGCCGAACGGCTGGTGTCGATCGTGAACCGCATGATGGCGAAGGCAGGCTCCTGATGACCGCGACGGCGACCGCATCCCGTGCCGGCGAGCGCTCGGCGACCGGCTCGGGCCCGGCGCCCGGACCCCGGCGCCGCCTGCGCACCCGCATCTCGGGCACCACGATCGCGGGGTTCCCGACCTGGGCCTTCGTGCTGTTCTTCTTCATCGTCCCGCTTGCGCTGGTGCTCTGGTACAGCTTCGGCTACAAGCCGGACCTCTTCTCGGCCCACGCCAACGACAAGCTCTCGTTCGACCGGTACGGGGAGGCGCTGGACGCGACCTTTCTCGGCACGTTCGTCAACACCCTCCGGATCGGGCTGATCGGCACGGCGATCTGCCTCGTGATCGGAGTCCCCTTCGCCTACTGGCTGGCGGTGAAGCTGCGTCCGCAGTACCGCGCGCTGGCACTCGCCCTGGTGCTCGTGCCGTTCTGGACGAACTTCCTGGTCAGGACCCTGGGATGGCAGATCGTGCTGTCCCCGCAAGGCTTCCTCTCCGATGCCCTGCAGGGTCTCGGGATCATCCACGGCAACCTCGACGTCCTGTACACCCAGGCGGCTGTGCAGCTCGGCGTCGTCTACAACTACCTGCCGCTGATGATCCTGCCGCTGTACGTCGCGATGGACCGGGCGGGGCAGTCGCTGCGCGAGGCCAGTGCGGATCTCGGCGCCAACCGTGTGCGCACGTTCCTGCAGGTGACCCTGCCGCTGGCCGCGCCCGGGATCGCCTCGGGATGCCTACTGGTGTTCATCCCGTTGATGGGCGACTACGTCACCGCCTCCGTCCTCGGCGGCGCGCAGGGCAACATGGTCGGCCAGCTGGTCGCCAGCCAGTTCAACACCGCGCAGAACTGGGCGCTGGGATCGGCGATGGCGGTGCTGCTCATGCTCTTCATCGCGGCGGCCGTCGTGGTCGTCGGCGGCGCCGCCCTCCTCATCCGGTTCCTGGTCCGGCGATCGCGCCGGGTCGTCCTCACGAAGGGAGCGGGCGCATGACGACACCGACCGCGACAGAGGCCATGCTCGCCGTCCGCAGCGACACCGCCCGGGAGGGGCGACGACGCACGGTGCGTCGCCGCCGGCGCCCGGACGGCATCCGCATCGGGCTCACCGTGTGGGGCGTCCTCGTGTTCGCCTTCCTGTTCCTGCCGATCCTCGTGATGCTGGTCTACTCGTTCAACACGGGCCGCCTGCTGGCGACCTGGCAGGGCTTCGGTTTCGACGCCTACGCGGCGGCGTGGGCGAGCCCCGTCATCCGGTCCTCCGTCATCACCTCGCTGGAGGCCGCGGTGGGGGCGGCGCTGCTCTCCACCATCCTGGGCACGCTCGGCGGCCTGGCCCTCGCGCGGTCGAAGGCGAAGACCTCCTGGGTGCTGTGGGCCACCCTTCTGCTGTCGATCACCCTGTTCACCCCCGAGATCGTGGATGCCGTCTCGATGCTGCCGTGGTTCGTGAGCCTCGGCACAGACTTCGGCATCGGCATCTTCAGCAACGGGATGGTGCGCCTCGTCGTCGCGCACGCCGTGCTGTCGGTGGCCGTGGTCACCTTCATCGTGCGCGCCCGGATGCAGGGCATGGACGAGGCGCTGGAGGAGGCGGCCGCCGACCTCTACGCGCCCCCGCTGAAGCGGTTCTGGCAGATCACCCTCCCGGTCGCGAGCCCTGCGATCTGGGCTGGCGCGCTCATGTCGTTCACCCTCAGCCTCGACAACACCATCGTGTCGAGCTTCGTGCAGGTGCCGGGCTCCACGCCGTGGCCGGTGTACATCTTCAGCTCTCTGCGCGTCGGGCTGCGCCCCGAGATCGCCGCCGTCTCCGCGGTCATGTTCGTGCTCACGCTGGTCGCCCTCGCCGTCGTCGGATTCGTGCTGCGCCGCAGCGGGGCGTCGACGGAGGAGATGGCGAAGACCTTGGCGAGCGCATGAGCGGCGGGCACGCCGGCGGCGACCGCTTCGCCACGACCGGACGCGTGGAGGCGCTGGGCCTGCCGCTCGAGCACGAGGAGGTGCCGGACGCGCAGCGCGTGGCCGGCGCTCCCCGCACCGGACTGGTCGAGCTGGGGACCTTCGGCGGCGTGGAGGTCGGCATCTGGGAGATGACCACGGGCACCATGCGCGACGTGGAGTCGGACGAGCTGTTCGTGGTGATCGCGGGCCGCGCGTCGATCGCGTTCGCAGCGACCGGCGACGTCATCGACATCGGGCCGGGCGACGTGGTGCGCCTCACCGCGGGCGACGAGACGGTGTGGACCGTGACCGAGACGCTCCGCAAGGTCTGGCTGGCCTGAGTTCTGGGGCTCCCGGGCTCCGGGGCTCCGGGGCTCAGCCGCGGGCGCTGCGCGCGAGCAGGGCCGCGTGCAGGGCGCTCAGCGTCTCGCCGTCGTCGAGGTCCATCCCGAGCAGCTCCTCGATGAGCGCGATGCGCTGGTAGAAGACCGAGCGCGAGAGGTGGCTCGCCGCGGCCGCCTTCGTGCGGTTGCCGGGATGGGAGGCGTACGCGCGCAGCACCTCCAGCAGGTCGCCGCTGTTCGCGAGGTCGTAGTCGATCAGCGGCCGGAGCATCAGCTCGCTGTGCTCCTGCATGCGCGGATCGGCGCCGAGCGTGGTGACGAGACGCAGCAGCGGCCGGTGCTGGGCGCGCAGGACCGTCACGCCCTGCGACCGGCGGGGGTCGGCGCGCGCGAGGAGCTGCCCGGCCTCCGCGACGGAGGCGAGGAGACCCGGGATGCCCGGCGCCTCCGAGCCGAGCGCGACGGTGACGGCTCCACCGGATCCCGCCGTCGCGGCGGCGGCGCGGGCGACCGCACCGCCGATCGCGGCGAGGGTCGCATCGGTCACCGAGCGCTCGGGCCGGGAGGAGATCGCGAGGACGAGCATCCCCGAGGCCCGATCGGGATGCTGCGACACCAGGGCGTCGACGCCCTGGTCGCGGGCCTCGGCGCTCGCGCCGGCCACCAGGGCCGCCATGTCGGGAACCTGTCCCGCGAGCGCGTGCACGCCGATCGCGACCCCGCTCAGGGCACGACCGGCGACGGGCAGCCCGGACGCCTCGAAGCGGGCGACCAGCCCGCTCTCGGTCGCGAACCGGCGCCCCAGCAGCGCACCGAGCAGGCGGTCGTGGCTCTGTCTCGTCCACTCGTCGGCGTCCCGGTCGGCGAGCCGGCTGAGAGCGAGCGCGACGGCGGCCTGCTCCAGCACGTTCGACCGGCCGGCGGGATGCGGGCGGCCCGGGAGGGCGACGAGGTGACCCCAGCGCATCCCGCGCGCTTCGATCGGCGTGATGAGCCAGCGCTCGCCGCCGGTCCCCCGGTGCTCCTGCCGGGAGCGCTGCTCCCAATCGCGCAGGGCCTGCTCGTCGCCGTCGATGCCCGAGACCGCGATCACCCGGTGGTTGAGGTCTTCGAGCACGACGGGTGCGTCGAGCGCGCGGGCGGCCTGGGCGACGATGAAGTCCGCCGGGCTGCCGCGCAGGCTCAGCTCGGTGAAGAGCGCATGGATCTCGTCGCGGGCGCGCAGCGCCCCCATCTGGTCCGCGATGATGCGCGAATGCACCGCCTCGGTGATCGCGATGAAGCGCACCTCGCGGTGCAGGACCACGAACGGGAGCCCGGCGGCGCGGAAGCCGTCGACGAGCGCGGCGGGCGCCGCGGGCATCCGTTCGCCGAGCTCGAGCACGAACCCGGCGATCCCTCCCCCGGCCAGCTGCTCGGCGAGGGCGCGGAGCCCGGCGTCGTCGGCCGGCCAGCCGACACCGGTCGACAGGAGCAGCTCGCCGCCGCTGACGAGGCGGGCGCTGGAGGCCGTCTCGGAGACGTGCACCCAGCGCACGGGGTTCTCGAGCGCGTCCTCGCCCGAGAGGACTTCCGGCAGCGCCGCGGCGACCTCGTCGAACCGCAGGATCTCCCGGACCGTGGGCAGCACGACGGTCGACACCGGCTCCGGACGATCTGTCTCATCTGTGATCAAGCCCCGACGATCTGGCATCGCTCGCCTGCCTCGCTCTCTGTAACCATTGGGAGGTAAGCCTACTGTTCCATCCGGGCAGTTCGTCCGGAACCACGCAAGGAGATGCCCGTGGCCCTCATCCGCCATCTGATCGACGGGACCGAGACCGGCGAGCCCGTCCGCACCGGAGCCGTGTACGACCCGGCGACCGGCGAGCGCCAGCACGAGGTCGTGCTCGGCAGCCGCGCCGACGTCGAGTCCGCCATCGCCGCGGCCCGCGCCGCTCTCCCCGGATGGCGCGCCACCAGTCTGACCAAGCGAGCCGACGTGCTCTTCCGCCTGCGCCACCTGCTCACCGAGCGCCGCGACGACCTCGCCGCCATCGTGACCAGCGAGCACGGCAAGGTGCTCTCCGACGCCGCGGGCGAGATCGGCCGCGGCCTCGAGAACGTCGAGTTCGCCTCCGGCCTGATCGACAAGCTCAAGGGCGAGTACAGCGAGCAGGTCTCGACCGGGATCGACGTCCACAGCGTCAAGCAGCCCGTCGGGGTCGTCGCCTGCATCACCCCGTTCAACTTCCCCGTCATGGTCCCGCTCTGGATGGTCGCGAGCGCGATCGCCTGCGGCAACACAGTGGTGCTGAAGCCCAGCGAGAAGGACCCGTCCGCATCGGTCTTCCTCGCCGGGCTGTTCCGCGAGGCCGGACTGCCGGACGGCGTGCTGAACGTCGTGCACGGCGACAAGGAGGCCGTGGACACCCTGCTCGACAGCCCGGACGTCGCCGCGGTCAGCTTCGTCGGATCCACCCCGATCGCCCGTTCGATCTACCAGCGCGCCAGTGCGAACGGCAAGCGCGTCCAGGCCCTCGGCGGCGCCAAGAACCACATGGTGGTGCTGGAGGACGCCGACATCGAGTCCGCGGCCGACGCAGCGGTCTCGGCCGCGTACGGCTCGGCGGGCGAACGCTGCATGGCCGTGAGCGTGCTCGTCGCCGTCGGCGACGTGGGCGACCGCCTCGTGCCCGCCATCGAGCGCCGCCTCGGCGCCCTCGCCATCGGGCCGGGCACCGACCCGGCCAGCGAGATGGGCCCGCTGATCACGCGCGAGCACCGCGACAAGGTCGCCTCCTACGTCACCGGCGCGGCCGCCGAGGGTGCGACGGTCGTCGTCGACGGCACGACGAAGCAGTTCGACGGCGACGGGTTCTTCATCGGCGTCAGCCTCGTCGACGACGTGAAGCCCGGCATGCGCGTGTACGACGACGAGATCTTCGGCCCGGTGCTGGCGGTCGTGCGCGTCGACACGTTCGACGAGGCGATCGCGCTCGTCAACGCCAACCAGTACGGCAACGGCACGGCGATCTTCACCCGCGACGGCGGCGCCGCCCGTCAGTACGAGTTCGAGATCGAGGTCGGGATGGTCGGGGTCAACGTCCCCATCCCCGTCCCGGTCGGCGCGTACTCCTTCGGCGGATGGAAGAGCTCGCTGTTCGGCGACTCCCACATCTACGGCCCCGAGTCGTTCCACTTCTACACACGCAGCAAGGTCGTCACGACGCGCTGGCCCGACCCGGTGCAGTCCAGCATCCAGCTGGCCTTCCCCGGCAACTCCTGACCGCGCCGCGGCACACGACGAGAAGGCGATCAGCATGACCGACACCCTCCCCACCACCGCCCGCACCGGATTCGAGGACCGCCGCGGCGAGCAGCACGCGTTCGGCGACACCGACGCCGAGACGCAGGTGCGCAGCGACGACCGCAGTCACGTGTTCCACTCGTGGAGCGCGCAGGCGCAGATCGACCCGCTGCCCATCGCCGCCGGCTCCGGCTCGACCTTCTGGGACTACCAGGGCAACGCGTTCCTGGACTTCAGCTCGCAGCTGGTCAACCTGAACCTGGGGCACCAGCATCCCGACCTCGTCGCCGCCATCCAGCAGCAGGCGGGCCGGCTCGCGACCATCCAGCCGTCGATGGCGAACGATGTCCGAGGGGAGCTCGCGCGCCGAATCGCCCGCGTCGCCCCGGGCACCCTGGACAAGGTCTTCTTCACCAACGGCGGCGCCGACGCCAACGAGTACGCCGTGCGGCTCGCCCGCCGGGTGACGGGACGCCGCAAGGTGCTCTCGATGTACCGCTCGTACCACGGAGGCACGTCCACGGCGATCTCGCTCACCGGCGACCCGAGACGGTGGCCGAACGAGCCGAGCGACCCGTCCGTCGCGCACTTCTTCGGGCCGAACCCGTACCGTTCGGCGTTCCACTCGACGACGCCCGAGGAGGAGACGCAGCGCGCGCTCGAGCACCTCGAGAGCGTCATCGTGCTCGAGGGCGCGGCCACGGTCGCGGCCGTCATCATCGAGACCGTGGTCGGCACGAACGGCGTCCTCGTGCCGCCGCCGGGGTATCTGCCCGGCGTGCGCGCGCTGTGCGACAAGTACGGCATCGTCTACATCGCCGACGAGGTCATGGTCGGTTTCGGCCGCATCGGCGAGTGGTTCGCGGTGGACGCGTTCGATGTCGTGCCCGACCTCATCACCTTCGCGAAGGGCGTGAACTCGGGCTACGTCCCGCTCGGCGGCGTCGTGATCTCCGAGCCGATCGCCTCGTACTTCGACGACGTCGCGTTCGCGGGCGGCCTGACCTACTCAGGTCATCCGCTGGCGTGCGCCGCGGGCGTCGCGACCTTCGAGGTCTTCGAGCGCGACGGCATCCTGGAGCGCGTGCGCGATCTGGGCGAGCGGGTCGTCGAGCCGGAGATCACCTCCTGGCTCGACCGGCATCCATCGCTCGGCGACGTGCGCGGCCGCGGCCTGTTCTGGGCGCTGGAGCTCGTGCGCGACCGCGACACGCGCGAGCCGCTGGTCCCGTTCAACGCGTCCGGCGCGGACGCGGCCCCGATGGGCGCGGTCGTGGCCGCGTGCAAGGCGGCCGGCGTCTGGCCGTTCACGCACTTCAACCGCGTGCACATCGCGCCGCCGCTGGTGATCGAGGAGGACGAGCTGCGCCGCGGCCTCGCCGCGATCGACGCCGCCCTCGACGTCGCGGACCGGTACGTCACGGCCTGATCGCCGCACTTTTGGCCCAAAAGTCGGTTATGCCTCGCGCATTCGCGACATTTGGGCCAAATCTGCGTTACCGCGGTCAGCGCGATTTGGACCAAATGTCGGGAAAGCAGCGCGCTTTCGCGACATTTGGGCCAAATCGCGCGCAGGCGGGCGGGATATCGTGGGGCCATGAGTGAACCTGGGCACGGCCGCGTCGCGGTCTACATCGACTTCGACAACATCGTCATCTCCCGCTACGACCAGGTGCACGGACGCGGGCAGTTCATGCGCGACCGGCAGAAGTCGTCGGGCGACAAGCCGAAGCCGGCCTTCGCCGCGAAGCTCGAGGAGGCCCGGGTCGACCTGGGCGCGATCATCGACTTCGCATCCTCCTTCGGCACCCTCGTGCTCACCCGCGCCTACGCCGACTGGTCGGCGACGGTGAACGCGGACTACCGCGGTCAGCTCGTCGGCCGCGCCGTCGACCTCGTCCAGCTCTTCCCGGCCGCCGCCTACGCGAAGAACGGCGCCGACATCCGGCTCGCGGTCGACGCCGTCGAAGACCTCTTCCGCCTGCCCGAGCTCACCCATGTGGTGGTCGTCGCCGGCGACTCCGACTACGTTCCGCTCGCCCAGCGCATCAAGCGACTCGGCCGCTACGTGATCGGGATCGGCGTGGCCGGCTCCACTGCGAAGTCCCTCGCCGCCGCGTGCGACGAGTTCGACAGCTACGACGACATCCCGGGCGTCGCCCACGACGAGGTCGCGGACGACGTGGCGGACGACGGCACGGAGGAGCCCGGCGAACTCGCAGCACCCGAGGGGGCGTCCGCCGCCGCGGACTCCGGCACCGTCGGCGGAACGCCCGCTGACGACGCCGCACCCGAGGCGGATGCTGCGAAGGCCGAGCCCGCCACGACGGCTCGCGGCTCGCGCTCCCGTCGCAAGCGCGCACCCGCCGGGCAGCCGGCCGAGGCCGCGGAGTCGGCCGAGTCCGCCGCACCGACCGAGAGCGAGCAGGCCGACGCCGAGCTCCAGGCCGAGGCCACCCGCCTGCTCACCCGCGCCCTCCAGCTCGGTCACGAGAAGGACGACACCGAGTGGCTGCACAGCTCCACGGTCAAGGGCCAGATGAAGCGGATGGACCCCTCCTTCAGCGAGAAGGCGCTCGGGTTCCGCTCGTTCAGCGACTTCGTGAAGTCACGGAGCCCGATCGTCGAGCTCGACGACAGCTCGACCGCGCAGATGGTGCGACTGGCCCCCACGCGCTCCCGCCGCGCCCGCCACAGCGGCCGCGCCACGGACACCGTCTCGGCCTGACCGCCGCGCGGGCACCGCTGCCGAAACGCTGAGCCGGCACACAGCCTCCGGGCGTTGACTGAGCCGCATGGCACGACAGTGGATCGCGACGCGGTGGGGTGGACCGGACGACTGGGAGTTCGTGGATCGGGAGGTCGCTGCGCCCGGGCCGGGCGAGGTCACCATCCGGGTGCGCGCGGCCGGGGTCAACCCGGCCGACTACAAGCACGTCTCCGCGCCGCGGCCGGGGCTCGAGCTGCCCGTGCCGATCGGCTACGAGGTCGCGGGCGTGCTGAGCGCGATCGGTCCCGGCACGCAGATCGGGTCGGGAGCGGCAGCCGTCGGCGACGCCGTCGTGGCCTTCCGCATCCAGGGCGGCTACGCGGAGGAAGTGACCGTCGCCGCGAAGGACGTCTTCGCCAAGCCGGAACGCGTCCCCGACGAGGAGGCCGCCAACCTGCTCCTGGCGGGGACCACCGCGGCTCAGATGCTGCACACGGTCCGGGTGCGGGCCGGCGAGACGATCCTGGTGCACGGGGCGTCCGGTGCGGTGGGCGTCAGCATCCTGCAGCAGGCCGGCGAGCTCGGAGTCCACGTGGTCGGCACCGCGAGCGAGGCCAGCTTCGCGCGCGTCCGGCGCTTCGGGGGCGCACCGGTGCTCTACGGCGACGGACTCGCCGACCGGGCGCGCGCCGCCGCGCACGGCCCGATCGTGGCCGCGCTCGACACGGTCGGCACCGACGAGGCGATCGACGTCTCGCTGGAGCTCGTGACCGACCGCTCGCGCATCATCACGATCGTCGCCGCCTCACGCGCCGAGCAGGACGGCTTCCCTGCCGTCTTCGGCGCGCAGCCCGAGAGCCAGGCCTACCGGGACTCCGTCCGCGCGTCGCTGCTCGAGCTGGCAGGGAGCGGCCGGCTCCAGGTGCCGATCGCGCGCACCTACCCGCTGGCCGAGGCTCCCGAGGCCCTACGGTTTCTCGCCGAGGGTCATCCCGGCGGCAAGATCGCCCTCCTGCCCTGACCCGCTCCCGGCTTCGGGCGCACTCCGGCCGGCGCTCGCTGCCCGCGGCGGTGAGCGTTCAGCACCGGGCGGTCATTCGACCTGCAGCTGCGTACGGGCCGGGTACGGGCACAGCAGATACGCGTGACCGTGGTCGCGCTGCATCCCGTGCTCGTCGATCCGGCTGCCGCAAAGCGGACACGTCGCCGTCTCGGCCTTCGGCGCCTCCGGCCCGTAGGGGCCGAGCGGAGGCGGTCCGAGCACCGGGAGCAGCTTCGTATCGAGCCACTCCGCCGCCCGTTCGGCGCGATGGCCGCGCCGTTCGTGCACTTTCTCCATACTCCGGATGGTAGGCCGACCACGTCGCGCGGGCGCCGATTCCGATCCGACTGCCAGACCGCCTTCAGGCGACGCCCGCTACTCCTCGATCCGCCCGGCCTCGGCCTCGTCCTCGCGCATGACCACCATGCCGCCGGTGCGCTGACTGGAGTGCAGCAGCGCCTCCATCCACCGCTCGTTGAGGGCCGGCGGGCGGCTGCCGGCGAAGACGAACGCCATCGGGATCTCGCGGCTGATCCAGAGGCTCATCCGTCCGCCGCCCTGCTCGGCCGGGATCTGCCAGTTGAGCAGGAAACTCTCGTGCCGGCGGAGCTTGGTGACCAGGGCGATCTTGACGTGCGAGAGCGTGCGGTCGTCGAACTCGTACTCCTGACCGGATCCGTAGAGCAGCTTGCCCATCGCTCACCCCTCCCGGCGTTGCGACTTGGCGGCTTTGTACGTGCCCTCGGGTACCTCGGCTCGGATCTCGGCGCGCAGGGCGTCCTCCAGCATGAGCCCGCCGTTGCCGTTGGCGCGCTCGGTGAGCAGGCCGAGCCAGTCGCGGTTGAGCTCGGGAAGCGTCGGGTGCGAGAAGACGAACTGCAGGCTGATGGCCGGGTCGAGCCAGATGGAGCGCAGGGTGCCCTCCGTGCTGGTGGTGCGGTCCGTCCAGATCAGGAGGAAGCCCTCGCGCCTGCGGAGCTTGGTCGCGATGACCGCCTGCAGGTGCGCCAGCACGCGGTCGTCGAACGCGAAACCGTCCGCTCCGTCGTAGATCAGTGTGCCCATGGTTCCTCCGGATCCAACTTTCGCGGCGGGCGGGCGCGCCGTCAAGTGATCCGCGGTGCGCGGCGTAAAGTCCGGGCCATGGACGCTCTCACGCGAACCATCAAAGCAGCCCTCCTCTACGAGGACGGCCAGACCCTCGACAGCGTCGTGATCGTGCCCCTCATCGGCGGATGCCCGCCAGGGGAGATCCGCGTCGCCACCCTGTTCGCCGGTGCTCTCGCGTACGACGTGTACGAGCTGGCGGACGAGGAGGAGTACGCCGGGGTTCCGGCCTACCCCTACCGTTCCACCATCCCCGTGACGACCGCCGATCTGGACGACTGACCCGGCCGCCGGCCCCGACCGATCCCCCGACGCTGATTAGGCTGGTCGGGTGACCTCCTCCGCCCCTGCTCCCCGACCGCGCGGGAGCCGGGTCGGAGCGGCCGTCGCCGCGCTCAGCGTCGGCACGGTGCTCAACCCGCTCAACTCCTCGATGATCGCGGTCGCCCTGGTGTCGCTGCAGCGCGACTTCCGCGTGGATGTGACGACGGTCACCTGGGTGGTCACCTCCTTCTATCTGGCGTCCGCTGCCGGGCAGCCGCTCATGGGCCGCCTCGCAGACCGCTTCGGCCCGCGGCGCCTGTTCCTTTTCGGGATGATCGTGGTCGCGCTCGCCTGCGCGGCGACGCCGTTCGCGCAGTCCTTCGCCGCGGTCTGCGCCGGCCGGGTCGCCCTCGCGATCGGCACCGCGACGGCCTTCCCGTCGGCCATCGCGATGCTGCGTCCGCTCGCTGCGCACAGCGACGTGGGCACCCCGCGCCTGCTCGGCCGCCTGCAGATCGCCAACACCTCGGGCGCGGCGATCGGGCCGGTGCTCGGCGGGGCGCTCGTCACCTTCCTCGGTTGGCAGGCGATCTTCTGGGTGAACGTGCCGCTGGCCCTCCTCGCGTTCGCGGGAGTGTGGCTGTTCGCGCCGCCGGACGCGGAGCGGGAGCGCGTGCCCCTGTCGCGCACCCTGGCGGAGTCGGACATCCCGGGCATCCTGCTCTTCGTCACGACGCTGAGCGCGATCCTGGTGTTCCTGCTCGACCTCCACCCTGCGCCGCTCTGGTGGCTGATCCCCGTGTTCGTCGCGGCCGGCGCGCTGTTCGTCTGGCGCGAGCTGCGCACCGCCCACCCCTTCCTGGACCTGCGGCTGCTCGCCGCCAACCGCCGGCTGATGATGGTCTACCTGTGCTTCGCGATCTTCAGTGTCGTGTACTACTCGGCGTTCTTCGGCCTCCCGCAGTTCCTGCAGACCCACGGCGGGTATCCCGCCGGGGTCGCGGGGCTGCTGATGTTCCCGCTCGCCGCCGTCACGATCGTCGCGACTCCCCTGGCCGCGCGCGCGATCGAGCGGATCGGGCTGCGCACCACGCTGCTCTGGGGTGCGTCGTCCCTGATCGTCGGCGCGGCGCTCCTCGCCGTGGCGTCGGCGTCCACGGCCCCCTGGGTGGTGCTGCTGCTCACGGCGGCCCTGGGCTTCCCGTACTGCGTCGTCAGCATCTCGATGAACCAGGCGCTGTACGCCTCCGCCCGGCCGCAGGACAGCGGCGTCGCGGCGGGCATCTTCCAGACCTCCCGCTATGTGGGTGCGATCGTGGCGACGACCATCCTGGGCCTGCTGTTCAGCGGCGGCACGACCTCCGGCAGCTGGCTCACCGCCGTCGCGGTCGCGACCGGCCTGGCCGTGGTGCACCTGGCGCTGCTGGTCTTCGTCCGGCCGCAGGGCCGCACCGCCTCGACCGGCACCTGACCCGCACCGCCGGGAGCGGGGCCGGTGTCAGCCCTTGATCGCGCCGGCGGCGAGACCCGCCATGATGCGCTGGTTGAGGAAGAGGTAGATGACCAGGATGCCGCCGACCGTCATGCAGATCGCCGCGAACAGCGGCCCGTAGTCGGTCGCGCCGTAGTCGCCCGAGAAGTTCAGCAAGCCGACCTGGATGGTGTTGAGCTGGCGGGGCGCGGCGAAGATCAGCGCCATGAGCAGGTCGTTCCAGATGAGGAAGAACTGCACGATGGAGACGGTGACGATCGCGTTGCGCGCCATCGGGAGGCCCACCAGGAAGAAGGACCGCAGCATCCCGGCGCCGTCGATCGTCGACGCCTCGAACACCTCCCGCGGCAGGGCGCGGAAGTAGGTCGCCATCATGAACACCGTCAGCGGGAGCCCGGAGGCGGTGTAGATCACGATCAGCGGGATCAGCGATCCGGTGATGTGGAGGTTGAAGAAGGCCGTGAAGAGCGGGAGCACGATCATCTGCCCCGGGATCATGATGCCGCCCAGGAACAGCAGCAGCACGGTGCCGCGCCCCTTCCAGACCATGATCTCGAGCGCGAAGCCGGCCGCGGCGCCGAGCACGACGATCAGGATGAGGGACGGGACGGTCGCGATGAGCGAGTTGACGATGGTCGTGCTGAGGTTCGCGACCTCCCACGCCTTGCCGTAGTTGCCCCACTCCCACACCTGCGGGAGGGCGAAGGACGGGTTGTTCAGGAAGTCGGACTTCGACTTCAGCGAATTGATGAACATCCAGAACAGCGGGTACGCGGTGATGACCGCGAGGAAGATCACGACGAGCGCCGACGGGATGCGGCGGACGAGCCGGACGCCGAGCGGGACGGAGTCCTTGCCGCTGGGGCGGATCGGCCGCTGGGAGGTGGTCGCGACCGTGTCGAGAGAGGTGAGTGCCACGTTCGGCTCCGTTTCAGACGGTGTTGTCGCGGCGCGACGCACGGAAGATGAGCAGGGTCACGATCAGGCACATGATCGTCAGCAGCAGGGCGATCGTCGAGCCGTACCCGTAGTCGGAGTACTGGAACGCCGTGCGGTACATGTACAGCGTCAGCGGCTGCGTCGAGGTGCCCGGGCCGCCGGCGGTGAGGGCGAAGACCGAGTCGAACACCTTGATCGTGCCGTTGATGCTGAAGATGAACGACGCGAAGAGGATAGGCAGCGACATCGGGAGGATGATGCCGCGCAGCAGCGACCAGCCGCGGGCGCCGTCCATTCGAGCCGACTCGATGATCTCGTCGGGGATGTCGAGGAGGCCGGAGAAGACGAGGACCCCGTAGAAGCCGACCGAGCGCCAGACGTCCATGATCACGATGACGACGAACGCCGTGTCGCCGGCGCCGAGCCAGTCGACGTGGTTCAGGCCGACGTTGACGAGCAGCTCGTTCACCAGGCCGTCCGTCGGCGCCGACTGGAACAGCTTCTGGTACAGCAGGGAGACCGCCACGGTCGGGAGCACGACCGGGAAGAACACGAGGGTGCGGATCAGCACCGACGAGCGCTTCAGCATGAAGTGGTAGATGAGGGCCAGGCCGTAGCCGAGGATCACCTGGAGAATCGTCACGAGCAGCGCGTACTTCAGCGTGAACCCGAGCGCGTCCCACACCGCCGGGTCACGGAACAGCCGTCCGAAGTTGTCGAAGCCGGCGAACTCGAACCCGCCGAGGGCGCTGCCCTTGAAGAACGTGAGGCCGAAGCTCCAGAGCACGGGGAGCAGCATGATCGCCGAGTACAGCAGCAGCGCCGGTCCCAGCAGGATCGTGATGGTCTTGCGGTCGCCGAGGACCGATCTCATGGCGGGGCCTTTCGTGGTGGTGCGGGAGGGCGGGGGCGCACGAAGCGGCGCGCGGGAGGTGCGGGTGGATGTGCGGGATGCCCGCGGGGCGACTCTAGCGGTCGCCCCGCGGGTCCTGCGTGGAGGGCCTAACCCTCGTCGAGCGCGTCCTGCACGGACTTCATGAAGTCCTGGGCGGTCATCTGACCGGTGACCAGCAGTGCGGCGTTCTTGTTGGAGATGGTGCTCGCCTTGGCGTTGAACAGCGCCTCGAACCACAGCACGCTGTCCGTGCTGTTCTTGATCTCGTCCGAGATGTTCTGGGAGATCGCGGGCAGCTCGATCGGGTCGGTGGCGACGAAGCCGGTGATCTGACCCTGCTTGAGCGCCTCGTTGCCGTAGTTGGTGGCGATGCACTTGAGCCAGCTCTTCACGCCGTCGTTCGACAGGGCGTCCTTGCTGAACGTGGCCGGGAGGCCGACGTTCGACGGGTACTGGTCGATGCTTCCGGCACCGCCGTCGACGGCCGGGAGCTTGAAGAACCCGACGTTGTCGGCGCCGATGGCGTCGGAGTCGCTGTTGATGTTGCCGAGCAGCCACGAGCCCATGTAGATCATGGCCGACTTGCCGGTGAGGAACTCGTTGGTCGCGCTGTCGTAGTCGAGCGAGGCGACGTTGCTGCCGAAGTAGCCGTCCTTGCCGAGGTCGGCGATCTGCTGCGCCGCCTTGACGTAGTCCGCGTCGGTCAGCTTGGCCTTGCCGTCGGCGACCTTCTGCAGGGCGTCCGGTCCGAGGTCGCGGTAGAGGTAGCCCGAGATGAGACGCGTGAGCGGCCAGCCCTGCTCGCCCGAGGCGGAGAAGGCGGTGAGGCCGGCGGCCTTGGCCTTGGCCGCGATGTCGAGCATCTCGGCCCACGTGGTCGGCACCTGCCAGCCGTTGTCCGCGAAGATCTTCTTGTTGTAGAAGATGCCCTCGATGTTGTACTGGTACGGCAGGAAGTCGAAGGTGCCGCCGTAGAGCTTCTTGATCGTCGAGATCGCACCGGGGGCGATCTTGTCGAGGACGCCGAGGTCCTTGAGCTCCTTCTCGAAGTCGGGAAGGACGCCGGCCTTGAGGAGCTTGGTGCCCTCGGCCGGGGTGCCGCCGGCGGAGAACATGGCCGGGAGGCCGCCCTGGCTGGCGAGCAGCTGGATGTGCGTGTCGAGATCGGCCTGGGGGATGGAGCTGACCTCGAGCGGGAGCGCCTTCTGGTCGGCGGCGCACTGGTTCTGCGACAGCGCCTTCAGGATGGGCTCGGTGGTGGTGTTCTCGGCGTTCTTGGTGAACTCGAGCTTCGTGATGTCCCCGCCGGATCCTCCGCTGCCGGAGCAGCCCGTGAGAACGAGGGCGAGGGCGCCGGCAGCCGCGAGGGTGCCGAGCATCGGGCGCCGCAGGCGCCGACGCGTTGCTGTGGTCACAGTTCCTCCTTGAAATGTGAACGTTCTCTTGTGAGACGTTTCAAAGTGAGACGGTAGCTGTTGGATTTCGCTGGTGTCAAGCAACCGGTTGACCGGATTTTGACCCGATGGGGGTTTTCGGGCGTGATTCCGGGGGTGAAACAACATAATTTGGTCAACCGGTTGTTGCTTCTTAGTATAGGACCACATCGCCGACACGCAACGAGGAGTGAAGATGCTGGAGCGCCGGACGCGCCTGCTCGAAGAGCACATCCGTACCAACTGCGAGCAGATGGTGAGAGAGCCGTCTGGCCAGCTCACCCACCCGTACACGGTACCGTCGAGCCCCGACTCCCCCTACTATTCGACGGCCCTCTGGGACTGGGACTCGTGGGCGACCAGCATCGCCCTCGGCCAGGTGGAGGCCGACACCGACCGGCTCGGCCACTTCGCCGAGTACGAGCGCGGCAGCATCCTGAACTTCCTCGACCACACGGACGAGGACGGCGTGATGCCCATCCAGCTCACCCCCGACACGACGCTGCTCCACGGCGACCCGACACGCGCCGGCGGCTTCGCCGAGAACATGCACAAGCCGGTTCTGGCCCAGCACGCGGCCATGCTGGTGCAACGCCTGCGCGACGCCGAGTGGGTGCGCCCGCATCTCGGCACGATCGGCCGGTTCGTCGACCGCTATCTCGAGAGCCATGTGCACGCCGAGACCGGCCTCGCCTACTGGCAGACCGACTTCGCCGTCGGCGTGGACAACGACCCCTCCGTCTACTACCGCCCCGCGAAATCCACGGCGTCGATCTACCTCAACAGCCTCCTGTACCGCGAGCTGCTCGCGTTCGGATACCTGCTGGAGGAGCTGGGCGACCTGCCGGAGGCCACCCGTCGCCGCCGCCAGGCGCAGGACCTCGCCGACGCGGTGACCGAGCACTTGTGGGACGAGCGGGACGGCACCTTCTACTCCGCCGACCTCGACCTGCGCCCGATCGACCCGGAGGACTGGCTGCACCGCGGCGCGCCCCGGGCGTGGTCGTCGCTGCTGCTGCGGGTCGACAACTGGTCGAGCTTCCTGCCGCTGTGGGCCGGTCTCGCCTCGCGCGAGCAGGCCGAGCGGATGGTCGAGCGGCTGCGCGACGACCGCACCTTCAACGCCGCCTACGGAGTGCGGACGCTGTCGCGGCTGGAGAAGATGTACGACCTGCGCGCCTCCAACAATCCGTCGAACTGGCTCGGCCCGATCTGGGGCGTCAGCAACTACCTGGTCTTCCGCGGACTGGTGAAGTACGGCTTCGAGGAGGACGCGATCGAGCTCGCCGAGAAGACCGTGGAGCTGTTCGGCCGCGATCTGGAGACCTCCGGCTCGCTCCACGAGTTCTACCACCCGGACAACGGCGAACCGATCATGACCAAGGGGTTCCAGAACTGGAACTTCACGGTGCTCAACATGATCGCGTGGCTCGAGGACCGCCCGACGCTCTCCGAGTTCTGAGCCGCGGCGCGGCCGCGCGCCACCCTCCTCGCCCCCCCGCCCCCCCCCCCCCCCCCCCCGCGGCCGTGAGGGGGGGGGTACACGGCGGACATGCTTGGGGGTGTGGGAAACGGGGGGTGAATATTGTGAGCGGATTGTGATCCTG